>JBBDYJ010000025.1:63942-386936 GCA_040901675.1 Pirellulales bacterium
CGCCGCGGCCCACGCGCCCGCGGCACGACCGGCCAGCAGCGTAATCGCGGCGCCGCCGGTAGCGGCCGCCACGCCGGCACTCGGTCTGGCCGTGGCACCGCCACCGATTCTTGCCTCGTTGAGTCCGAGAGAGAGCGATCTACCGGTATTGCAGTTGGCCAATCCCGCGCCGATCTCGGCATCGCCCTTCATCGAGCACCAGCCCATGGTGGGCAACCAGATTGCCGGCAATTATGGTGCGCCTGCTAATCCGTTTTATGGACCACGGTCTGCCAAGCCTGCCAGGCAGCGAACCCGGCGAAGGCGAAGTTCCGACGACTTTGCTAACTTGAAAAAGGTGGTCGGCGTGATCGTCGCGATTCTAGCCGTGGTGCTTGTGGTTTCCGCCCGGGCCTATAAGGTCTGGAGAAGATGGGAGAGGCAGGACAGCTCCCGGCCCGCCGCTAGTTCGCCGGTGGATCAGCCGGCGGGGACAGCGCCCACCGAGGCATGGCCGTACGGGTATCCGCGCCACGAGCCGATCGAGCCGCCCCAATTCGGCAGGTTCGGAGGACGGGAGCCAGGCGATTTTCCCACCGGCCCTCAGCCCGACGATTTTCCGCGACGTCGTGGGCCAGGCGATTTTCCTTCCGCTGTGCCACCCGGCGGCATACCCAGCGGCATACCCGGAAGAATGCCCGGTGGGATGCCCGGTGGGATGCCAGGAGGAATGCCCGGAGGAATGCCAGACGGGATGCGGGGTGGAATGCCAGGCGGGATGCCCGGTAGGATGCCAGAAGGAATGCCAGGCGGAATGCGGGGTGGGATGCCAGGCGGAATACCCGGAGGGATACCGGGCGGAATGCCTGGTGTAGTGCCCGGCGGGATGCCGGGCGGGCCGCTGCGGCAGGGCGGTGGCCGGTGAGCCGCGAGAGCTTCCGTCCAGCTTCATCAATCCAAGAATTGCAAATCCAAAGCAACCGCACTCACTCCCCGATGTCGATTCCTGTTGTTTGCCCGAATTGCGGTCAATCGTATCGCCTCGATGAGCGGTATGGCGGGCAGCGAGTCAAGTGCCGCGCCTGCCAGGACTCGATCGACATTCCGGCGGTCGCCGGCGGCGGCCCCGCTGCCAATTCGGCGCAGCCGTCGCGATCCCGGCAGCCAAGCTTCGCCGCGGGAGAGGATGAAGAGCGGCTTGCCCCCGCCCCGGCGCTAAGGCGATCGGTGGCCCTCGACTGCGCCCGCTGCGCCAGGCGATACCGCGTGCCCGCCGAGTTGACGCACACCTCGATGAAGTGCCGCCAATGCGGCGAACCATTGGTTCCAGCCCCCACCGAGGCCGCGGTGCCGCGGGCGCCCGTGTCGCGGCCGGCTCCCACGGCGGCCTCGGCGCCGGCCCAGCGTCCGGCGCCGCAGACAGGCGGATCGGCTGGCACCAGGTTGCCGGCGGTGGCGAAACTGGCCGCGATCACCAGCACCCCCGCGGCAGGACCACCACTGGGCGAGCCGCTGCCGGTGCTGGAGGCCCTCGACGATCTGGCACCCGCGCCAGGCTTGGCGGGTCCCCATCTGACAGCCGGTCAAGCCGGGCCTGCCTTGCACCCTGGAGCGACGCCGCTTCGACCGGGCGCGCGGCAGTCGCTCCAGCCCCCTGCCAGGCCAAAACGAAAAAAGCCCGGCACGATTCCGCCGTACGTTTGGACCTGGAGCGCTCTGGGTGTCGTTCTGTTCGTGCTGCTGGCCGCCGTCCTGAGCTCGATCTTTCCCGCGGCGGGAATCGTCTTTGCGATTCTGTTTCTTGCCGTTGGGCTGATCGTGTCAACCGTGGCTGGAGTGTGGCTGCTGTGCATCGCTTTCATGGAGGACGTGGTCTGCGGGCTGCTGTACCTGTTCCTGCCGTTCTATAGCCTCTACTACGTGATCACTCGCTGGTCGGCGGTCAAAGTGCCGTTCTTGGCCGGCATGGGGGGCTCGGCGGTGATGTTCGCGGGGCTGTTCTTCCTGATGCTTGCCATCGTCGACCACGCCAAGACCGCGCCGCCCGGCGGCGGCCCCTTCGCTTCGGCTGGCCAGGTGGCCGGCGCGCCGGCGTCCGGCGGGGAAGCTGGCGGGCGATACGGCGCATCCAGCTCGACCGGGCAACCAGGCGGGTTGACTGGGTCAACGGCGCACAATCCGCCCGCGCTGGCCCCGGCCGTTGCGGCCGCCGATCCGACGGCTCCTTTCAACCTCCGCGACGTTCGTTTCCCCGCATTCGCCGAGCGCGGCCCATCGCGCTCGCAATGGGCGGGGATCGACTGGTTCGAGATCCATCTCGGTCCGACGCCCCCTTCCACTCCCGGACATGGCGGCAAACTGTGGCTCTACCTGCCGCAAGGGCAGCGCGCGGCCAAGACGCTGCCCTGCGTGATGATCGCTCCGGCCGGCAGCGTGCTGTTCACCGGCATGGGGTTGGCCGAGGGCGACCGGGCCGAGCACCTGCCGTATGTCCAGAACGGCTTCGCGGTGATCGCTTACGAGCTCGACGGAGCGCTGCCGGTCCCCGACACGACGAGCGATGCGCATTATGCCGAGGCGTATCATGCGTTCCGCATGTCGCGCGCCGGCCTGGTCAACGCCCGCATTGCCATGGAGTATGTGCTCAACAAGGTGCCCGAGGTCGACCCGGAGCGGATCTATGCCGCCGGGCACAGCTCGGCCGCCACGCACGCGCTGTTGTTCGCGGCCCACGAGCCGCGGATCAAGGGCTGCGTGGCCTTCGCCCCCGCCGTCGATGTTCCAACCAGCCTGCTGCCGGTTACGTCGAACCCAGGTATTTTGCAGGTCATGCCGGGCATCCAGGACTTCGCCGTCCAATCGTCGCCCCACACGCACGAAGCGCGGCTGAATTGCCCGGTCTTGTTGTTTTGCGCGCAGGACGACAGCCAGGCCGTCGTCCAGGGATCGAGCACAATGGCCAATCGGTTGCGGCAGCAGGGCAAACCGGTGGAGCTGGTCGTGACGCCGTCGGGCGGCCACCACCAGTCGATGATCGGCGTCGGAATTCCCAAGGCGATCGAATGGTTCAAGAAACTGGCGCAGCCGGCCAATCAACCCGGTCAATAGGAACCAACAAGGTGACCGGCGAGCGCCGGCTGGCTGGGGGATGGCGATAGCGACTGGGTGGCTGGGGCAAAGCGGACTTCGGCGAGCTCAGTCGAGTCGTAGCGTGCCCCAGTCGCTTGTGAGGAAGTTTGTTTTTCCTAACCAACGGTGATGTGCAATGCGACTCCGATCTTCATTGGCGGTGATGCTCTTGATCCTGATTGCGGGCCGTGCCTCAGCTCAACAGGCCGCGGAGACTACCGAGCCATCGGCGATCCGTGAGCTGTTCAAGCCCGAGGCGTTCCAGACGCTGGTCAATCCCGACTGTTCGCATTGTGTCGACGAAGCCAAAGCGCGAGCCGGCGACTTGAAAGACAGCGACCGCGTGCTGGCCTGGATCCGCGGCCAGTACGAAGGGGGCGCGATTCCGCTGCGGTTTTTTCTCGTCCCCTACCGCGTGATCAGCGACACCTACGGCGTGTTCGTGTACGACGCCGATGCCGGCTTCGTCCGCGGCTTCGAGCCTTCGCTCGACTTCAGCTTCCATGGCTGGCGCAACGGCATCATGGTGATGCGGCACAAGGACGGCACGCTCTACTCGACGCTCTCCGGCCGCGCCTTCGCCGGGCCGCGCAGGGGAGACCAGCTCAAGCCGGTGGCCACGATCGCGACCGACTGGGGCTTCTGGAACGAGGCCTACCCCGGCTCGGTCGCTTATCGCATGTTCGAGAAGTACCAGCCGATCGACGTCTCCGATGAACCGAACCCCGATTCGCTGGCCACGCGCGGCCCCGGCGATCGACGGCTCAAAGCTGAAACGGAAGTGATCGGCGTGGAGCTGGACGGGCATGCCAAGGCCTGGCCGATCGAGACGCTCCAGCAGGCCGGTGGCATCATCCGCGACAAGCTGGGCGACCAGCCGGTCGTCGTGCTCTGGTACAAACCGACCGGTACGGCCGCCGTCTATTCGACCGCGCTGGAGAATTCGGACCGGCCGGCCACGGTCAGCTTGAGCTACGACCCGAGCTCGGCGCGGGCCCCCTTTGTCGATCGCGAGACGGGCTCGCGCTGGGGCATCGAGGGCCGGGCCGCCGACGGGCCGCTGGAGGGCAAAACCCTACGCTGGCTGCCGGGCGTGCAATGCCGCTGGTTCGCCTGGTCGGCCGAGTACCCTGATACCGCGCTGCACGCGGCCGCGAAAGCCGACCGCCCGGCAGGCGAGCCGGCCGAAAACAAGTCGCGTCGTAAGCGCGACCGGCCGCGTCCGGCTTCAGAGTCGCCGGTCGGCCAACGGCCGGCTGCCGGCCCCTGGCAAGCAGTGCTAGTCGAGCCTGCGGCCCTCACACGGCACGCCGGGCGCGGCTGGCGCGACGAAGGCTATCGTGCCGTGGCGGTGGTGCTCGACGAGCGGCATTCGCTTGCCGACTACCGCGGTGCGGCCCAAGCGGCCGAGCGAGCAGGCTTGGACCTTTATTACTGGATCGAGGTCGCCCGCAACCAGCCGCTGGCCGAGGCCCATCCGGAGTGGATGGCTTCGCTGGGCCTGCACGAAGACTGGCACGAGCGCTATCCCGATGTGCCGTTGCCGGGGAAGGGCCAGGTGGCCAAGGTTTTTCCCTGGGTGCCGATCGGCTATCGCGAGGCGTTCGACGCGCATCGCGCGCGGGTGGCCCTACTCGTCGAGCGGGCCGCGGGCGATTACCGCGGGCTGTTGCTCAACGACTTGCAGGGTGGTCCGGCCTCCTGCGGCTGCGGCAACTTGCAGTGCCGCTGGGCGATCGACTACGGCGTGCCGTCGACCGGCACCAGGCTGGAAGGAGACGACGTGGCGGCCCGCTTTATCGCGGAGGTGCGAAAGCTGGTCCCCGGCCGCGACGTAGTGCCGATTTGGACGACGGAGTGCGAAGACCGCGATTTGCCCGCCAGCCTGGCGCCCGGTGCAAGAACGACCGGCCACTGCGGCAGCGTCCCCTGTTCGCGGGGCACTTGTCCCAAGGCCTTCACCCAGCAGTGGAACGCGCTGGCGGCCGCTCACCAGGGTCCGATTGGCATTCTGGCCACGCACAAGGAGCTGAAGCGCGACGGCCCACAGTATGGCGGGCCGGCCGGTTGGGTGCCGCAAGCGCTCGATTACCTGGACCAGGTTGTCCCCGAGCACGGTGGCCAGGCGATCGACCGCAGCCGGTTGTGGCTGGTGGTGCAGGGCTACGATCTGCCCGCCGCCGAGCGGCAAGCCGCCCGCCGCGCCGCCCTCGCCTCCGGCGCCTCCGTCATTCTCGTCGCGCTGACCCCTATCGATCAATCCTACCAGCCCCGCATCGTTGAAATCGAAGAGAACTCCCCGTAGCAGGACTCGCCAGAGTTCTCGTGACTCTCCGTAGCAGGACTCGCCAGAGTTCTGGTGACGTGAACGGCGCCAGAGTTCTCGTGACATGGAAGAGCAGTTGATCACTCCAAGCCGATCCGCCGGCCTTCGTGGCTCGAGCGGTAGATGGCGTCGATCAACTCGAGCGTGAGAAAAGAAAGGGGACATTCTACTTTTTAAGAAAGAAAGAAGAAAGAAAGGGGACATTCTACTTTTTAAAACAAAGTAGAATGTCCCCTTTCTTTTTCTGTCCCCTTTCTTTTTCAGGCCGCCCGCCGCGCCGCCCTCGGCTCCGGCGCCGCCGCCGTTCTTGTCGCGCTCACCCCCATCGATCAATCCTACCAGCCCCGCATCGTTGAAATCGAAGAGAACTCCCCGTAGCAGGACTCGCCAGAGTTCTCGTGATCAGAAGAAAGAAAGGGGACATTCAAGAAAGAAAGGGGACATTCTACTTTCTAAAACAAAGTAGAATGTCCCCTTTCTTTTTCGCGGACCGCATGAATGCGGATCACTCCAAGCTGATCCGCCGGCCTTCGTGGCTCGAGCGATAGATGGCGTCGATCAGCTCGAGCGTGGCCGCGGTCGAGGCGGGCGTGTTGCGGCAGGGCCCGCGGGCGCCGGAGAGATCGCGGGCCGAGGCGATCCAATCGTCGATCAACCCAACTGCGCGGTAGCCGCAATAGCCGGGCGTGCTGTCGGCCTGGAGTGTGTACGTTTCTTCCATGGCATGCCACTGCGGCTGCGGGCCATGGATCTCCAGCACGCCGCCGGTTCCCGGCCGAGCGGGATCCCAGTGGACCCAGCGGTCGCTGCCCCGCAGACACCAATGCGTCTCGCTGGCCCAGCGCGGCAGCCAATAGCCGCCCACCAGCGTGGCGATGCCGCCGCCCGCCAGGTCCATCACCGCCACGCCGCCGTCTTCGACCTCCAGCGCCGTGGAACCGAACACGCCGACCCGGGCCGTGACGCCCACGACCGGCTGCCCCACGATATATGGCAACAGGTCGAGCCAATGGCAAGCCAGCCAGTTAAAAAACCCGCCGCCGCTCACCGCGCGGTCGAACAGGTAATGAGTCGGCCCACGGCGAGCCGCGTCGCTGGTAAAGTAGCTCATCTCGACGCTGATCAAGCGGCCAAAACGGCCGTCGGCCAGCATCTGCCTGAGACGGTTGGCCGCTTCGTCGTAGCGCCAGGCATACCCGTTCTGAAAAGCCACGCCCGCGGTTTGCACGGCCTCCCGCAGGCGGGCCGCGTCGGCCGCCGAACCGGCCACGGGCTTTTCGGCCAAAATGTGCTTGCCGGCCTGCGCCAGGCGGATGATGGCATCGGGCGCCTGGTTGTTGGGCAAGCAGACGACCGCGCCGTCGAACCGGCCGCCCTCGACCAGCGCCTCGACGCTGTCGAAGCGCTCGACGCTCGAGTATCTCTCTTCGAGGCTGGTGGTTCCGCCGCCGAAGCCGGGCATTATGGCCGTCAAGGCGACTTTATCCCCCAGGTTGGCGAGGCTCTCGCGCCAGCCGGCACCATGCGGATGGTCGATTCCCAGGAAGGCCAGACGGAAAGGTTCGCTCATATTCCGGGCGCCCTCAGTGGCCCCACACATGGACCGTGAATCCAGAAGCCAAAAAACGAGGACTGGGGCACGCTACGACTCGACTGAGCTCGCCGAAGTCCGCTTTGCCACCAGGCACCCGTCGACTGATACCACGCATCACTGCTTCTCGGTCCCGACACGGCGGCACCTCCAAGCAGCGCCACACTGGCTCGCAATCCAAAGGTTAGTTAGTTGTCTTTGCTCGTTTCCAGGAAAGCAAACAAGTCGACGATCTCCTGGGGCGACAGCTCCTTGAGCAGTCCTTCGGGCATCACCGAAGTCCGGGCGGGCTCGATCTCGTCGATGTTCTTCTTGGGGATCTCCAGCCGCGTTGCATCGGGCATCAACAATACAATGCTTTGTGCGCCGTCCTGCGCCGCCGCGGGCATGCCGGTGAACACCTGTCCCTCGATGGTCACCAGTGTAATCGAGCGGTACTGGTCGCTGATCACCTGCGACGGATATACGAGCGACTCGACGATCTCCTTGCGCTGAAAACGCCGCCGCACCGCCGTCAGGTCCGGGCCCATGCCTTCGCCCTTTTCCTTGAAACGGTGGCACTTGATGCAGTTTGACTTGGCGAACACCGCCTCGCCCCGCCCGGTATCGCCGGCCAGGCCGTGCGAGTTGTTCTCCAACAAGTCGAGGAGCTCCTGGTAGCCGTACCGCGCTTCCTCGGCCCTGGCCTGGGGCAGCTCGGGGGGCGGTGAGTCGGGGTATCGGTCGCGGAACCACTGCTGGTAGTGTTCCAGGGCGGCGATTGCATCCAGCCCGCCGCGGCGGGGGCTGCCGGTCCATTTCTCCAGCAAGTCGACCGCGGCCAGGCCGCCTTGCGCGCCCAGCTTCAACCCGGCCAGGATCGCCGAGCGGATTGCTCCGCTCTCGTCCGGCTTGCGATCGATGGCCCGCAGCGCGGCGATGCACAATTGGAGCGTGGTGTCGTCGGCGAAGTCGAGCGTCCGGACGAGATACGGGAAGTACTCGGCCGACGGCTCTTGCGACATGCCCCGCGCGATCTGCTCGCGGCGGTCGGGCAAGTCTTCGAACAGCTTGCCGAGCGTCTCGCGGGCCGTGAGAGACTTGCTCTTGGCCAGTGATTCGATGGCCACGCTCACCATCGCCTCACCACCGGACTGGCCGGGATCGTCGTCCAACTGGGCCATGACCAGCCGCACCACCTCTTCGTACCCGGCGATGGCCTCCGGCTCGCTCTTGCTCAGGATCAATCTCGCCGCGAAGGGCCGCCGCTGCCATCCCTCGACCAGCCGCCGGCGGTCCTCGGCCGGCACGTGCGCGAGGTGTTCGGCCATGATGTTTTCCAGCCAGCGGCCGAAGCTGTGCCCGCCTTCCCAAGCCCGCGTCGTCTCGTACCAGTCGAACAGGCGGCCGTTGAGCTCGGACGTCCAGCCAGCAGCCAGGTAGCTGGTGACCAAGGCGTAATGGATCTGAAGGGCCTGGCTCGGCGAGGCTTCCATCGCCTCCAGGATCGCGGCGGCTGCCTGGGGCTCCTGGAGGTAACATAGGATGCGGCTTATCTCCATCCGCAAGGCGTGCTCGGCACCTGGCGGTTCGCCGGGCGAAGGCGCCTCGGCAAAGGCCGCCAGCAAACGCCGCTTCAATTCGTCGATCTGGGGACCATCGGCGCCGGCCGAGAGCGTCAGCTCGATCATGCGCAACAGGTCCAGTTTCAAACCATCGTCGCCCCGCCAGCACGCGTCCCAGATCGAAAGCTCGTGCCGCAGCGCCTCGACGGGCGGTAAGGTGTCGGTCCCCAAGCGGTGCAGCGCCAGCAGGCCATGCGTGACGGCGCGGGGATCATCGCACGCGAGGACTTGCCTGCGCCACTTTTCGAGCGGCACGCGCTCCAGCGCCAGGCGGGCGGCAAACCGCGCGAAGCGGTCGCTGCCGGCCAGCAGTTTCATGAGCGGCTCGACCGGGGCTTCCAACCCGCTGGCGACAAACGCTTCCGCCGCCCGGCGGGCCGCCAGCGGCGATCGATCCCCAAGCAGCCCGCCCAGTGCCTCGGCCACGGCCGGTTCGGCGTGCTCCTCGAGCAGCCAGGCGGCAAAGGCGCGCACCTGCTCGTCCTCGTCGCGGGCGAGCTGGATCAGCAGTTCCGTGGATGGCGGCGGACCCAACTGGGCCAAGAGCGTGAGAGCGCGGATTTGCTCCTGGGGTTCGCCGCGTTGCGCCTTTTCCACCAGGCCGGCCTCCCAGTCATTGCCCAGCCGGTCCTTGATCTTTGCAAACGCCGCGCGGGCCCAGGCCGACGAGGGCTGTGGCATGACCAAGGCATCGGCCAGCGTCTCATCCGCGGGCAGCCGTGGCGGCGCGTCGCGATAAGTGACTCGGTACAGGCCTCCCTCGGTGCGGCGCCCGCCGGTGGCGAACACCAACGAGCCGTCGCGGTCGACCTCCACGTCGGAAACGTTCAGCGGGTTGCCGGTGACCAGGTTTTCCCACGTTCCGGCATAGCTCGATCCCTTCCGTTCCAAGCGCACGGCGCCGATTCGCCCCATCGACCAGTCGCAGGCGATCAAAGCGCCCCGGTACGACGGGGGGAAGTGGTCGTGCTCGTAGAACACGACGCCGGTCGGCGAGCCGCGGCCCACGTCGACCGCCGCCGGCAGCGTGTCGAAGTAGTAGTCGGGCCACTTGCCGGCGTTGCTCCGCCAGCCAAACTCCGCTCCGGCGGTGCAATGTGTCACGCGCACCGGTTTGTAGAACGGCATGCCGACTTCCCATTCCATGTCGCTGTCGAACGTGAACATCTCGCCGGCCGAGTTGAAGGCGATGTCGTAGTGGTTGCGGAAGCCGTTGGTCACCAGCGACCAGCGCTTGCCGTCAGGCGAGAACCGCCAAATGGTGCCTCCCGGGGCAGGCACTCCGGCCGCGTGCCCGTTGGGATCCTCATATCGCGGCTGCAGCAGGTCGCCTTCGTAGTAGTCGCGGATGGGGCTGGTCGGCTCCGGCTCGTGAGTGATCCAGGCGTGGTTGCCGATGTTGTGGTACATTCGGCCGTCGGGGCCGAGCACCACGCTGTGCGGGCCGTGTTCGCCCATCCCTCCCCGGTATTTCGTGACCAACCGCACCTCGTCGGCCACGTCGTCCTGGTCGCGATCGGGCAGCCGGTACATGCCGGTGCCGTGCGGACCGTTGCCCACGGCGTACAGCTCGTCGCCCACGGTGCAGAGGCCCTGGCAGTTGCTGACGGCGTCGGTGTATTCGACGACTCGGTCGAACACACCGTCGCCGCCGTCGTCGATCACGTGCAGGATCGGTCCCCCCTCGCGCGAGGCGACCAGCCTGCCGCGATTGCCCCAGGTAATCGCCACCAGCGAGCCCACCAGTTCCGGTTCGGCAATCCGCTCGATGTCAAACCCTTCGGCCAACTGGTAGCGATCGAGATAGCTGTCTGCAAACTCGATCGACTTCCAGGGCGACTCGGCGTGCGGGCCCAGGTCCCGCGCCTCCCGCCAACCGCGCGCGTCGAATCCCGCCGCCAGCCATGCCTCGCCGGGTTCGTCGCGCGTGGCCAACCAGCCGGCGGGCGAATCGAAGCTGATCGCTCGGCCGCCCTGCCCGCGGATCTCGCCATCGACCAGGATGCCGGCCTTGCCGCCTGGGGTGTCCGCCTCGATCGCGATCACGTTCGCTCCGCGTTCGACAATGCCGTTCAGGTTGTAGCGGTAGCTCTTCGACGATGTGTCTTCGCCTCGTAGAACAGAATTCATTCCGTGTCCGATGCGCCTGCCGTTTACCCACAGCACGAACTGGCCGTCGCAGGCGATCCGCACAGCGCCGGTCGACGGTTCGGTGGCCCGCACTTCCCTGCGGAACCAGGCCTTGCCCGGTGGCGCCTCGGCGGCCGGGTTCCCCTCATCGAACCACATCCAGTGCGCATCGACCGGCGTTTGGGCATGGCAGTCGCCGGCATGGGTTAAACCGACCAGGGCCAAGGCCAAAGCGGCCAGGGCCGATGCGCGCGGGGAACAATCGAGATAGGGCATCACGGGCTTTAGGTTCGCGGTGGGCCGGGGTCGCAGTGGTGCGTAGTCCAAACCGGCTGGACGCACACCAATCGACGGCGGGTGTCTTGTGTCATGTCTATCATACCCGCTGGAAGACCGGAGAGGGAGCAGGGCCGACAGCCGCTGGTGATAATCGACCAGCACGACGTCGCCGCGCGAGACGTTCATGACTGGCGGCGTGGACCGAGGTCGTCGTAGGTGTCCATCGTCGGATCCTCCCAGCCGGCGCGCCGTCCGAACTGCCGCAGGTGAAATAGCCGTTCCTGCTGCGTCACTGGATCCTCTTCAAACAGCGACTTGAACCGCTCGTAAACCTCGGCCCGGAGCAGCACGAAGCTGGCCTGCCGAGACGGATCGCTGACCCGGACCGGCACCTCCCGCTCTCCTTGCACGTCGGCCCATTGTTGTTCGGTAAGTTGAATCGGCATCGTTGCACCCCGAAATAGAACTCCCGTATTGTATTCGACTCCGACAATCCCAGCCCGCGGGTGCGTTCAGTGAACTACTCGCGGAGCGAGTGGACCACACTACCACACTAGATGACCGAAAAGCACCTTGACGCCGCAACCTCGTTTCCCTACGCTAGGCGGCCCCATGTTTGCGGAACATTCAGCCCGGCACCCAGTCCGCCTACCCCCCATCGGGAAAAACCGTGTCATGAAACGACTGCTGCTGTATCCGTTGATCGTTGTTGTCGCGGCTGCCTTGTCGGGATGTTGCTGTGGCGCAGGCCGGCCGTGGGGCCTTGGCCAGCCAGCCTACCAGACCTATTCGGCTCCGGTCTGTGCTTGCGACTGAACGGTATGGCAACAGCACTGGACGAACCTCCCAGTTCTATCCGCGCGGCGGCCGGCGCTGGCCCCCGCCGCGCGACAACGCTTCGCAAAGACCTCCGCGCCATCATGGGCGATGGCGCCAGCTTCAGCGTGATGGTCGGCGTCGGCGAAACGTACCTGCCGGCCTTCGCTTTGGCGGCCGGAATGGGCGAGCTGGCCGCGGGCCTGATCACCACCGTGCCGCTGGTGGGCGGCGCTTGCCTGCAGCTCGCCTCGCCTGCCGCGGTCCGCCGGCTCGGCTCGCATCGCCGCTGGGTCGTGCTGTGCGCCGTCTGCCAGTGCGCCAGCTTCGTGCCGCTGGTGGCCATGATTCTCCTGGGCCGCATCCAGCCGGCGCTGGTGTTCCTGATGGCCGCCGTCTATTGGGGCGCGGGCATGGGCACCGGGCCCGCCTGGAACACCTGGGTGGGAACGCTGGTGCCCGGTTCGATACGGCCGGCCTATTTTGCCCGGCGGACACGCGTCAGCCAGGCGGGCGTGCTGGCCGGGTTCTTGGGAGGCGGCTTCGCCTTGCATGCGGGCGCCGCCTGGGACCGCGTTTTGCCGGCCTTTGCCTGCCTGTTCTTTACGGCGGCGGTCTGCCGATTCATATCGGCTGCTTTCCTGGCGAGCCAAAGCGAACCGTGCCCGCCGACTTCCGGGCACCGCGATGTTCCGCTGTCCGAGTTTGTCCGCCGGCTGCGGGGCGGGGCCGACGGCTCGCTGTTGATCTACCTGCTGTGCGTGCAGAGCGCCGCGCAGATTGCCGGGCCGTACTTCACGCCCTACATGCTCAACCAACTGCGCTTCTCTTACCTGGAATACGTGCTGTTGATCGGCACTTCGTTCGTGGCCAAGATCCTCGCGCTTCCGGCGCTGGGCAGGCTCGCTCGCCGTACCGGCGCCCGGCACCTGTTGTGGGTGGGCGGGATCGGCATCGTGCCCATCTCGGGCCTGTGGCTGGTCTCGCAGTCGTTCGGGTTCCTGGTGATCGTGCAGTTGTTGGGCGGGGTCGCCTGGGCGGCCTACGAGCTGGCGATGTTCCTCTTGTTTTTCGAGACGATCCGCGAGGAGGAACGCACCAGCGTGCTCACCACGTACAACTTTGCCCACGCCATGGCCACCGTGCTCGGTTCGCTCCTGGGGGGCATGCTGCTGGCTCTCTTGGGCGAGCGCCCCGCCGCTTACCTGACGCTGTTTGCCCTCTCGTCGGCCGCCCGCATGGGCGCTGTGATGTTCCTGGGCCGCGTGCCCGAGGTCAGCGGCCAGGTGGTGCCGATTGCCACGCGGATGGTCGAGCTGCGTCCTTCGATCGGTTCGATCGACAAGCCGATCCTGGCCAGCCTGCCCAAGCAATCGCCCGACCCGCTCAGCGCCTCTCCCGGTCCCCTCGAATGGCAAGCGGCCGCGGCGCCCGTGGAGGAACCCGTTGCCGACCAGGTCTAACGCAGCATCGCGACGGCGATTGCAAAGTAGACCACAATGCCGGTCACGTCGACGAGGCTGGCCACCACGGGGTTGGACATCAAGGCCGGGTCGAGGCCCACGCGCTTGAGGGCCAAAGGCAACAGCGCGCCGACCAGGTTGCCGCACAGCACGACCACCGCCACACCCAGCGATACGACCACGCCGAGTTGCACCGGGTCGAGACCCTCCAGGTCCTTCCTGGGAGTCAGCCAGGCCCTGAAAAAGCCGACGAATCCCAGCGTCAGTCCCAGCGATGCGCCCATCAGGACCTCGTGCCACAACACGCGAAACCAGTCGGCAGGCCGCACTTCGCCCAGCGCCAGGGCGCGCGTGATCAGCGTGGCCGACTGGCTGCCGCAGTTGCCGCCGGCCGAGATGATCAGGGGCACGAAGAGCACCAGGGCGGGAATCGCCGTGTAGACAGTCTCGTAACGGGCCAGCGCGGTCGTGGTGAGAAACCCTCCCACGAAGAGGATGGCGAGCCACAGCGCCCGCTTGCCCCACAGCGTGGCGAACGGCGTCCGCAGGTAGCTATCGACCAGGGGAGCCACGCCGCCCATGCGGTGGACGTCTTCGGTCGCCTCGTCGACGATCACGTCGAGCACGTCGTCATGCGTGACGATGCCGACCAGGCGTCGTTCGGCGTCGAGGATGGGCAGCGCGATCAAGTCGTACTCGGCCAGCTTCTGTGCGGCCAGCTCGCGATCTTCGTCGACCGTGGCCGAGACCACGTCGGTCTGCATGATGTCGGCAACCCGGCGGTGCGGAGGCGCCAGGATCAAGTCTTTGAGCGAGACGAAGCCCACCAGCCGCCGCCGCTCGTCCACGACGTAGCAGTAATAGATCGTCTCGCGGTCGGGCGCTTCGTGCCGCAGCCGTTCGATGGCGGCCGCGGCGGTGGCATCGGCCGGCAACGTGGCATAGTCGCTGGTCATCACCGCCCCGGCCGTCCCCTCCCGGTACGAAGCCAGCGCCCGGATGTCCTCGCGTTCGGCGTGAGCCAGCAAGGGGAGGATCTGCTCGGTCCGCTCCAGCGGCAGCCGGCTGACCAGGTCGGCCCGCTCGTCGTGCGACATCAACGTCAACAGCGACGCCAGGGCATTGCGCTCCATCAGGCCTGACACGCCATCCTGCAGGGCCGGCTCCAGGTACGAGAACACCGTGGCGCGGGTGCGCCCGTCGAGCAGGTTGAGCACATAGAGGACTTCCTCCGGCGCGAGATCGTCGAGCAAGTCGGCCGTATCGGCCGGGTGGTGCTCGGCGAAGAACTCGCGGAGCGAGTTCTCGTCGCGTTCCAGGATCAGCTCGCGCAAGTCGGGTGCCAGCAGGGGATGTCGCATGGGGAGGTGTTCGGCAATCAGTTTTGAGTGTTCAGCTTGAAGTGTTGAAGGCGGATATCGCTATCGACCGTGAGCACCGTTTCATCGGGCACTTCGTGCCAGTCGCCCGCGCCGATCGGCTCGGACGCGATCAGCGCCAGCCGGCCGCTTTCGCTCTCTTCGGCGCGCCAATGCAGGCTGTGCCGAAAGCGCGAGGCGACCAACTGCCGGCCGTCGGTCAACAGGAAGTTCAGCCGGCACGTCTCCGAAGGATCCGCTTCGGCGCACCAGCTTGCCAGACGCCGGATCGAGTCGCCGACCAGACCGGCCAATGCACCCAGGCGGGCCGGCGTCGCGGCCTGGTCGAGCCCGGCCACACGGATCTGGCTCAGCAGCCAATAGAAGACCAGTTCGCTGTCGGTGCTGCCTTGGACGTGTTGGGCCAGCTCGCTGATCACCTCCCGCCGGACGAAGCCGACCACCTGGTCGAAGCCGGTCACGGTGCCGTTATGGGCAAACAGCCAGCGGCCGTGGTGAAACGGGTGCGTGTTCTCGACCGACCGGGTGCCGACCGACGCCTGGCGGACGTGCCCTATCACGATCGGCGAGCGGACCTGCCTGGCTGCCGTCAGGAACTCGTCATCCTCGCCGGCCGCCACCGGGCGGCGGACGACGTTGGGCCGGCCGTTGCGATAATAGCCCATGCCCCAGCCATCTCCATGCGATTCGCCCCGCAAGTCGCCGCAGCTTTGCCTGCGCAGCGAGTGCGGATCATCGACCAGCAGCTTTTCCACCGTGAGAGGCCGGTCCGCGAATTGGGCAAAGAAACGGCACATGCTGCCACTCTACCAATTTCGGACTCGGTGTGTGCTCTAGTCGCCGCGGCCCGCGAGAGTATACATCCGGTTTTCCGCCAGGCAGCCGGCCAGCTCGCCATAGACCTCCATCAGCCGGTGCCGGGCCGCTGGCGGGTCCGGCCAGTCGACGCCCTCCAGCGACTCGAGGATCCGCCGCGCCAGTGGACCTTCCTCCACGAGGATTTGCCAGGCGCGCCGCCAGCGGCCGGGATCGACCGACTTCGTCGATACAGGCGACAGGTCGTCCAGCAGATGCCGCCAGATCTGCCCGGCCAGGCACCGCTCGGACTTCAGTCCAAGGCAGGCCAGGTAAGCCGGGTCGTCGATCACCGCCCGCTCTGCATCGCGCGTGCACTTCAACAGGATCCGCTCCAGCGGCTCGACCGGCCACGCGCTCTGCACGGCCAGCGGCGCCCAGCGCTCGCCGACCAAACCTTCCAGCGCGGCCGCCACCGCGGCGCAAACGGCCAGGTCGGCCAGCGGGCATTCCTGCACGTCGAGCAGGCGGATCTCGATCGTGCCGCGGCTGAAGCGCGCGATCGCACCGCGCGCGTTGAGAAACTCGTCCCGCAGGATTCCCTGCGGATCGTGCGGCGCGATTTCGGCGTACATCGGCTGCAGAATCTCTTGCTCGTATCGCTCCCGCGTGAAAACCGCCTCGGGGATGACTCGCCCGGCAACCGACGGAATCTTGATCGAGTTCGTGCGGTAGTAGTCGAGCCGCGTGTCGAGCAACCCGCTGGGGCGCCCATCCGCCAGCGGCGAGCTGGCCGCCAAGGCAGGCAGGATCGGCAGCACGAGCCGCACGGCCGCGTGCAGCCGCCCGAACTCGTCGTCCGAGGCGAACGGCAAGTTCAAGTGCACGCTCTGCAGGTTCGACCAGCCGTGGCCGCGGCAGTCGAAGATGCGGTCGTATGCCTGGTAGACCTCTCCGCCGCCGTGCGGCCAGAGCCTGGTTTCGCGCGCGGGGTCCATCCAAGGGTGCATGGCCGTGGGGAGCAAGCGGGCGTCCAGCGGCTGCAGCAAGCCGTTGATGTGCGGCACCTCGGCCGCAAAGAGCTCGACCAGCGGCTCCAGCCGCCGGACGGGTTCGGTGTTCTTGAGCTCGATCACGTGAGCCACCAGCTCGTTGGACCAGGTGATCGGGCCGCGGACCACGTCGGAGACACACCTGCCGGCTTGCCGCCGCAGCAATTCGTCGGCCGCGGCGAGGACCGCCATCCCCCGGCCGACGATCATGTACTCCAGTTCCACGCCGAAACGCTGGAACAGGCCCCATGCCCCGGCCTCGCTCACGCCGACCTCGCTCCGGCCTTGAGCCGTTCGATGCGGTCGACAAACGTGTCCATGATCCGGCTGTAGAGCTCTTCGCGCAAAAAGTCGTCCTCGACTCCCGCGTCGATGTTTGGGTTGTCGTTGACTTCGATCACGTAGGCCTGCCGGCCCACGATTTTCACGTCGACGCCGTAGAGTCCGTCGCCGATCAGGTTGGCCGCCTTGACGGCCGCCCTGACCACCTGGCGCGGCGCCTGCTGCACGGCCAGCGTTTCGGTGCGCCCGTAACGCCGGTGGCCGTTCTCGTCGCTCTTGGTGATCTGCCAGTGTTTTTCGACCATGTGGTATTTGCAGGCATACAGGGACGCGCGGTCGAAGACCCCGATCCGCCAATCGAAGCTGGTCGGCAGGAACTCCTGGGCGATGACCAGGTCGCTCTTGGCCAGGAAGCGTTCGGCCCATTCGGCCAGCGACTGCCCGTCATCGACCTTGACCACGCCCTGCGAGAAGGCGGCGTCGGGCTGCTTGAGGACGCAGGGGAACCCCAGCTCGCTGCCGATGGCCTCCACGTTGTCCTTGTGGACCAGCAGGGTCCGCGGCACCGGCACTTTGTAGCGATCGAGCAGCTCGGCCAGGTAGACCTTGTTGGAGCACTTGAGGATCGACTCCGGGTCGTCGATGACCACCAGGCCTTCCATCTTGGCCCGCCGGGCGAAGCGGTAGGTGTGATGGCTGACGGCCGTGGTCTCACGGATGAACAGCGCGTCGAATTCGGCCAGCCGGGCATAGTCGTCGCGGCCGATGGTTTCCATCCGCAGGCCGGCCTGCTCGGCCGCCTTGCCGAAGCGCGAGAGCGCCTTTTTG
Source organism: Pirellulales bacterium (assembly GCA_040901675.1). Classification (GTDB taxonomy): domain Bacteria; phylum Planctomycetota; class Planctomycetia; order Pirellulales; family JAICIG01; genus JBBDNX01. Next base: position 81,596 of record JBBDYJ010000025.1, read on the forward strand.
TCGGAGGGTGGCAGCGCCTCGTCGGGGTTGACCAGCACGGCCAGGTCGTACTTGGTGGCGGCCCGCTTGCGGACCGTGGGCCGGCGGCCGGCGAAGTGCTCGCTGGCCACTTCGAGCAGGAAGGCCCGGTGCGCCAGCGGGATCTCGCCCAGCGGAATGGGATCGATGGTCCGCAACTGCCATTTGCCGTTCTTGACGAACTGGGCCCGCAGCAAGGGCGCCTGGAACAGGTTGAACAGGTGCATGCTGAGCCGATCGTATCGCTTGGCCAGGTTGCGGCCGAAGTACACGCTGAGCGTGAACTTGGGCGACTCGATCTTGGCCAGGCTGCGCTGGATGATCTCGTCCAGGTCCTCCGAGACGAAGCGGACTACCGTCTGGCTCTTCAGATCCTGGACCGTCATGATGTTGGGCAGCGGCTTGTGCCCCCGGGCCGTCGCCAGCAGGGTCACGTAGTATCCCAGGCTCTGATAGCGGTACGAGCGGCAGAGGTTGATGACCTTGCTGCCGCGCAGCTCGCCGTACTCGGGCCGCGTCAGGTACGACCGCGCATCGAGCACTTCCACGCCGGGAATATCGAAGGGCCACTCAAGGGGATTGTTGACGACGATCAACGTTGGCATGGTATCCTGTGCTGCGCGTGGGGCGCGGCTCGATGATCAGCAGATTCGCGTCGTACGTGAGAATGCCCAGCAGGATTGAGCAAATCACGCGGTCGATGCTGATCAAGTATTGGTTGCTCCCGGAAACGGGGTTCGACTCCAGCGGGTCGGCCACCAGCACCTGCCGCTTCTCGCGGTCGTAGCCGCACAGCACCACGAAGTGCCCGGAGGGCCCCCCGCGCACGTCGTCCTCGACGAACTTGGGCCCGTACTCCCTGGCGCTGCGGTGCAGGTAGGTGGCACTGAGGCCGGTCAACACCGGGATGCCCCGGTTCAAGTACTTGCGGATCAGGCTGGTGGTCAGGTCTTCAAATCGCAGCTCGCCTCCCAGCGACAAAAACTCCAGGTAAGCCCGCGTGGCCAGGGCCAGCTTGGCCGATTGCTTGTGCAGCATCTGCGCACGCAGCCGCTCGGCGATGTCCGGCCCACGCGGCACGAACCAGGTAGGATCGAAAATGTGCAAGTTGTACGTGAAGATCTTGGCACGGTAGCCCCTCCGCAAGGCGTGGCAGGCCAGCAGCACGTCCAGCGTGCCCCCCTCCGCCAGGTGCGGCACCTCGGCAATCACTTGTTCCAGGGGCAGCTCATCTCCATAGTAGCGATAGACCGCGTGCAGGCAGGTGGGGCCGCAGGTTACGTCGTCCGGCTGGGGCAGAATCGCGAACTCGAGCTTCGTTTCCATGTCGATTCCGCCGGCCAGGCCGCCCAGGCCCACCGCAAGCCCTCGGGCGCAAAACGGCCCTTGGACGCGGTAATTCTAGACGCTGGCCCCCTTTCCGACGAGACCAACTCGTTATTGTGGCACCCGCCTGCCGCCTGTAAAGCCGGCAGGCTAATGCACCAACAATAGGTCAGAAGCAAGCCAGATGCCGGCAAGACGCAAGATCGCCACGGCGGATGCCCAGCTTCTTACTCCTCCTTCGCCCTTCCTCCTTCCTCCTTTTCCGAGAGGAGGACACCGCCCGCCACGTCCGGCTCGGCCGGCAGAGCGCCGTAGTAGCCGATCATCATCTCTTCGAACGTCTGGTCGCCCCAGCGGACGGTCTGGGTCGCGTCGGGGTTCGACGGGTTGCTCTGGGAGTTGTCGAAATGGGCCGTGCACAAAAGGAGCGTCCCCTCCGGCAGCAGCTTCGGCTCGGCCAGCTCGTAGCGCAACTGCCAGTTGAAGTCGTACCGCGGGATGTCCAACAGGATCTCGCGCCGGCCGTCGGGATACTCGGCCTCGTAGCGGAACGACTTGCCGCGGAGGTGCATGTGGGGAGTGAGCGTCAAGAGCCGCAGGTCGCGGGTCAGCCGCTGCTCGCTGCGGACCTCGTGGTTGTCCGCTCCGGGCGGAATCTCGAAGTTGCGGTTGGGGATCATGCCGCCCCTGACCCGCTGGGTTACCGTGGCCGGGTCGGCGAACACCAGGCCCACGTAGCTGCGGTCATTCTGGGGGGAGCCGTTGGGCGTGTAGTGCATCTGGAAGACCATCTTCGAACCGGCCGCGATGAACTGGGCCGCCCCGGCCGGATATCGCACGGGGGGCATGCCCGGCGCGTATCCGACCATCGCGCCGCGGATGCCGCTGCCCAGCTTTGCGCCGGGCGGAATGAAGAAGGCCACAATGTGGTGCACCACCGAGCGGTTGTCGGGGCGGGCCTCGGCCGCCCTCAGCCAGCGATCCTCGGTAAACCCCGGGTCGACCACGTAATACTGGTAGGCGACCACTCCCTCGGCCTGCACGCTGACCGGTTCGTCGCCCAGGTAGACCACCTGGTCCGGCTCGGGAATCTGCCAGCCCTCGATGTATTGCTTTGGCTCGGGCAATTGGGCCCGGTCGCCCTCGGGGCAGCCGCCGTCGACCCACTGGTAGACGAGCTGCCGTTCCTCGTCGCTTAGGCGGGCGTCGTTGGCAAAGCTGCCGTGGGCCGGGTCGGCGAACCAGGGAGGCATTCTTCCCTGCTGGACCACTTCGCGGATCGTGTCGGCCCAGCCGACTACCTCGTCGTAGCTGGTAAGCGGAAACGGCGCGATCTCGCCCGGCCGATGACAGCGGACGCAGCGGGCCTCGAGCAGCCGCGCCACCTGATTCGAATAGGTTACGTCTCCGGTGGCCTGGCGCTTGTAGGCCCGCCCGATGAAGCAACCCTCGGCGGGCGTTTCGGGCACGCTTACCTCTTTTCCGGCCAGAAGCTCGTCGATGGCCTCGGCCAGGTCGCGGCGGCTCGCGGCCGCCCGCTTGACGCCGACGGCGAACTGGTCGTCGATCCGCCCCCGGTAACGAATGACGCGCTCGTGGTCCAGCACGAAGACTTCGGGCGTGCGGATGGCGCCCACCTGGTCGGCCAACTCATTACCGGCATCCTTGAGCACGGGAAACTCGATGCCGTGGATGCGGGCATACGTGGCCAGCTCGGTCAAGGAGTCCTGCCGGTTGGAGTTGATCGCCAGAAATGTCACCTGCCGGCCAGAAAACTCCTCGGCGAGCTGAGCCAGGCGGGGCGAGTACAATCGCGCCAGCGGGCACTGGCAGCCCGTGAAGGCCAGCACCACCACCTTACTTTCGGCGTAGTCGGCCAGCGCGTGGGTCTTGCCTCGGAAGTCGCGGAGCGAAAAATCGCCCACCCGGCGGCCGATCACCGGCTCGCTCGGCGGGCTGTCCGGCCGGGACTCGTTGGCGGCTCGCTTGGCAGAGGCTTCCTCATCGGCGGATGCACGCTTGAAGGCCGGCATGGAACTAGCCACCACGGCCGCGGCGGAAACAATACACAGCACAATACGCGCTACTCTCATTACTCAACTCCCATCCATAGATGCCAGAAACCAGATGGCTGCGCTCAGGATACCAGATGTCGGAGAGCCGAGACCAGCAATGGTAAGGGTGGCGGGAGGCGGGACCTGGGAGGAGCAGGGGACGGCGGATGGATGAGGCGATGAGGCGATGAGGAGAACAGCACTGCCGGACAAGGCGGGAAGGAGCTTCCTCACGTCCCGCGCGCCGGGATGAGGGCTACTTTTGCTAACTAGCGAAGATGCGGTCCATCCGCGCGGCGATGTCCCGCAGCCGGTCGGCGCCGCCGCCGGGGATCTCGGCCGTGCACCAGCCTTGGAAGCCGATCTCGCGCAAGGCGGCTAGGACCGCCGGCCAGTCGCAGTCGCCTTCCAACAGCTCGACTTCGAATCCCTTCCACAGACCCTCTTCCTCCTGCTTCTTGCGGCTGTACTCCTTGACGTCGAGCTTGAGGATCCGCGGCCCCAGGATGCGGATCCAGTGCTCGGGCCAGCCATAGCGCAGCACGTTGCCCACGTCGAAGTAGGCTCCAACCTGGGGCGACTCCAGCTCGTCGATGTACCGCGCGGTCTCCAGCGGGCTGACGAGGAAGTTGTTCCAGACGTTCTCCAAGCCGATTTTGATCTCCAGCTCGGCGGCCAGCGGCAGGACCTTTTTGATTTCGGCCTGCGAGCGGGTATAGGCGTCGGCGTAAGAGACTTGCTTGTTGACCACCGCGGGAACCAGGAGCACGGTGGTGCCGCCATAGAACTTTGCGTCCCGCAGCGCCTCCTCCAGCGCCTTGACTCCCGCCGCGCGGACCGCTTCGTCAGGGTGCGAGAGCGTGTCGCGCCAGTGTACCGAGTCGACCACGCCGTGGACCGGCAGCCCCGTCTCGTCGCGGGCCCGGATCACTTCGTCCTTGTTCAGGCTGCTGGGGGCGTCGAGCTCCACGCCGTCGAATCCCAGTTGCTTGAGCAGCTTGAATTTGTCGAGGATCGATCCGTCGGTCTGGACCATCCCCCATTTGACCGCCTTCTTGTACGGCCGGGCCGACTCATCGGCCCCCGCCCGGGCAACCGCGGTGTGCAGGCCGGTTGCGGCCAGCGCCATGCCGGTTGTCTGCAGAAAACTTCTACGGTCGAGCCGGCGGGGGTTGGACATTGGTTGCTCCTTGGAATCCAGCGATTATAGTTGTGACACCGAAATCATAAATCGGCCCGTGGCGGGCAGCAACTTTTTGGAGTCGGAGTTGGGTTGATTGCGTTGTCCGGGGCCTGGCCGGCCATCTTCCCGCGGAGCACGTCGCCGGTCCACGCCCGCCGTTTTTTAAGGAACCACTTCCATGACGCATGCCTGCCGAACGTCGATATCGCTGGTCGGGTTGTTGTTGGTTGTCACCGGCTCGCCGGCCGCCGAGCCCGTGCCGGGCACAGCACCGTTGGAATTGACCGGCGATGCGGCCTCGGCCATGGTCGATGGCATCGACCGCTTCCTGCTCCGCGAAATCGAGGCCTCGGTCGAGCGCCGCGGCAGGTTCTGGAACCGCGACACTTCGTCGGCCGAAAACTACAACGCCTCGGTCGCGCCCAACCGCTCGCGGCTGGCCAGGATCATCGGCGCCTTCGACCCGCGTGAGCCGATCGACGGCCTCCAGCTCCTCGAAACCACCAGCCGCCCGGCACTGGTCGGCCGCGGCGAGGGATTTGAAGTCTATGCCGTCCGTTGGCCGGTGCTCCGGGGAGTTTCGGGCGAGGGATTGTTGCTCAAGCCGACCAAGAGTCCGCCACTGGCCGACGTGGTCGCCATCCCCGACGCCGACCAGACACCCGAGATGCTGGCCGGCCTGGTGGCGGGCATCGAGCCTGAGTCGCAGTTCGCCCGCCGCCTGGCCGAGAGCGGCTGCCGCGTGGTCGTGCCGGTGTTGATCGATCGGGCCGACACGTATTCCGTTCCCGCCGGCGGCGCCCGGCGGACCAACCAGCCGCACCGCGAGTTCGTCTACCGGCCCGCCTTCGAAATGGGCCGCCACATCATCGGCTATGAAGTGCAGAAGGTGCTGGCGCTGGCCGACTGGCTGGCGGCCGAGGCCGGCGGCGATCCGACCATCGGCGTCTTCGGCTATGGCGAGGGAGGCCTGCTGGCCCTCTATGCCGCCGCGCTGGACACGCGGTTCGACGTGGCGGGGGTGAGCGGCTATTTCGATTCACGGCAGAATGTCTGGCAGGAACCGATCTACCGCAACGTCTTCGCCCTGCTCGATGAGTTCGGCGATGCTGAACTGGCCAGCCTGGTCGCTCCGCGGGCCCTGGTGGTCGAGAACAACCGCGCGGTCCAGGTCGATGGACCACCCCAGCCCCGCGACGGCCGCGGCGGAGCGGCACCCGGCCGGCTTGTCCGGCCCGAGTCCGCGAACGTCGCTGCCGAGCTGGCCCGCGCGGCCGAGCTGGTCAAGGGCCTCCAGCCCCAGCCCACGGTGCACCTGGTCGATGAGGGAGCCGACGCCCCCTTCGGCGGCGCCGAGGCCCTCGAGAGGTTTCTCACCTCTTTGGCGGCCGGCGCGCGGCTGGCCGCCTTGTCGGCCCCGCCGAGTCACTTGCGCCAGTCGTTCGATCCGCAGCCGCGGTTGAAGCGGCAGCTCGACGAGATGATCGCCCACACGCAGCACCTGATGCACGAGGGCGAATACACCCGCCGCGAGTTCTGGTCCAAGGCCGACCGCGCCAGCCGCTCGGTCGAGAAGTGGCAGGAAACCATCCAGCCCTACCGCCAGGTTTTCTACGACGAGGTCATCGGCCGCTTCGACCAGCCGCTGCTGCCGGCCAACCCCAAGAGCCGCCAGGTCTACGACGAGCCCAAGTACACCGGCTACGAGGTCATGCTCGACGTGTTTCCCGATGTCTTCGCCTATGGCATCCTGCTAGTGCCCAAGGATCTCAAGGCGGGCGAGCGGCGGCCGGTCGTCGTCTGCCAGCACGGCCTGGAGGGGCGGCCGCGGGACGTGGCCGACCCCAAGATCAACAATCCGGCCTACAACCAGTATGCCGTCCGCCTCGCCGAGCGCGGCTTCATCACGTATTCTCCGCAGAATCCATACATCTTCACCGACCGCTTCCGCAGCCTGCAGCGCAAGAGCAACCCGCTGCGGAAAACGCTGTTCTCGACCATCGTGCCGCAGCACCAGCAGACGGTCGACTGGCTGGAAACCCTGCCGATGGTCGATCCCGAGCGGATCGCCTTCTACGGCCTGTCGTATGGGGGCAAGACGGCCATGCGCGTGCCGGCGATTGTGACCGATTACTGCCTGTCGATCTGCTCGGCCGACTTTAACGAGTGGATCTGGAAGAACACGTCCACCCGGTCGCCCTACAGCTACGTGGGGACGGGCGAGTACGAGATCTTCGAGTTCGACCTGGGCAACACCTACAACTACGCCGAGATGGCCGGCTTGATCGCTCCCCGTCCCTTTATGGTCGAGCGCGGCCAACGCGACCCCGTGGCGCCCGACGAATGGGTGGCGTACGAGTTTGCCAAGGTGCGGCTCTTGTATGCCGACTTGAAGATCGCCGACCGGGCCACGATCGAGTTCTTCGACGGCCCGCACACCATCCACGGGGCGGGCACGTTCGAGTTCTTGCACCGGCACCTCAAGTGGCCGGCGCCACCGAAAACCGAGAACTGAAACGCTCTCGCAGCCGCAGAGCGCCAGCTTGTAGCCGGATTCGCCAGAATTCGGGCCTCGTCCGTGTGCCACTGCTTCGCAGGACGCCGGCCGCGGCGTCCGAGAAGCAGTGCCGTGCGGCAGCAGTGCTGCGCGGGCCCGTCTCCCCTACGCAGTCGCGAGGACTATCCGATTTACCAGAGCCCGAAGACCGAGCCCGATACCGGACGGCGGACGGTGTGTACCGAGCCGGCCTGGCCGCTCCACTGGTAGGGCCACGTGGGGTGGGCGGTCCAGGCGGCCGAATAGGGGCCGTGCACCGGAGTCGGATTGACGATCGGCCGCGACTTCGACAGGCCGAACCACTTGCGTGAAGCGATCCGCCGCTGCCGCTCGCGGCTACGGAACTCGGCCTTTTCACGCACGGCCACCCGCGGGTCCGCCCGCCGCCGCAGCTCCTCCTGGTAAAACCAAACCTCGGCCGTCAGCGGCGGCGCGCCGAGCGAACGATCGACCCCCGCCCGCGCAGTCGGCGTGGCGGCCTGTGGTCTTGTGGGCCGCTGGGCTTGGGCCGTCGGGACGCCCGTCGCCAGTCCGATAGCAAGCAGCAAGGCAGCTCGTTTCATCGCTCAGCTCCTGGATAGCGTGCACCTATCCATCCGTTTCGGCGTTTTCACCACCACCGGATTAGCCAGTCTCGCGAGTTGCAGCCGGGTGGCTGGGGCAAAGCGATAAGCGTGCCCCAGACTGTAGGCTTGAGGCTGTAGGCCTGAGACTGTAGGACGAAGTTGCCGGCGGGGTGGCTGGGGCAAAGCGATAAGCGTGCCCCAGTCTTCGTCGTCCCTCTTCCTTCAGCCTCCGGTCTCCAGCCTTCAGTCTGACTTTAGGCCAGGCTCTGGGCGCGGAAGAAGCTGCGATAATCGCTGGGGCCGCCCTGCACCACCATCACGTAAAGCCTTCCGCCGGCGGCCCAGGCGGCCGTGGTGCGGTTGGCGGTCGCCAGGGGGGCGGGCGGCATGGCCGGCAGCCCCGTGAACCGGGGCGCCGTTCCTGGTCCCTCCAGCTTGAGCACATACAGGATGGCCCGCGCGCCGCCGGGGCTCGTAATCTCATAGGCCGCCCCCGGGCGGCCCAGAAATGTGCCCCCGACTTGGCGCCAGCGAACCTGCCCGGAGGTCTTCACGTTGCGAGGCAGTGCGAACTTCCGCGGCGGCGCATTCTCGGCCGCCAGGGCCCAATCGCCCGCTGCTTCCGGCGGTACGAAGTCGTGGGCCACCTGCATCACCCGTTCCGGCCCCCAGACCTCCGGCTCCGGCTCCAGCCAGCCCGACAGCAGGAGGACCGCCGCCGCGGCCGCGGCAGTGGCCGCCAGCCCCGCCAGCAAGCTCCGCCGCCGCAATGGCTGCCGTTGCCGCTTGGTGGCCCGCGCGGATTCAACAGGCAGCCCCGATTGAATCGGCAAGATGTCCGCTGCTGGTGAAGCGGCGTGCTGTTGAGTCGCGGTCTGCCCCAGGTCCTCTGCGAGGTTCTCGATGATCGGCTCGCCTGTATGTTGCGAATCGCCGCCCCGTTGAGCATTGGCACCCTGTTGAGCGTCGGCACCCTGTTGAGCATCGGCCGGAGCCTTCAAGCGGTCCAGGATCCGGTCGGCCAGGCCGGCTGGCAGAGGCACGTCGTGCATTGCCTGGCTGATGGCGGCGTCGAAGTTGGGCGCTGCGTCGGTCCAGTGGGCATGGCCGGTTTCAGAGACGTCGTGCCCCGCGGCCCAGGGCTCGTCGAACCGCCGGCGGGCGCCGGTCTTGGGGTCGTGGACCGGTTCGTCGGGTATGGGCTGGCCTGGAAAACGCGCGTCCATGGCAGTTCAATCTCGCTCGTGGGTCACCGGGTGACTGGCCATCGAGGGTTGGAAGTCGTGTTCAAACAGTTTGCAGCGCAGGTGGTTCTTGGCACGCGAGAGCCGGCTCATCACGGTGCCGTCGGGCAGCGACAGCCGCTCGGCAATCTCGCGATACGAGCACTCCTCGAAATAAAATAACAAGAGCACCAGCTTGAACTCGTCGGGCAGCTCGTTGATGGCGGCCTGCAGCTTTTCCTGGTCGATCCACGATTCGTCGGGCAGCTCGTCGGGGACGCTGTTCATGTCCATGTCGAGGCTGGCGGCCGTCAACGGCGACTGGGTCCGCTTGGTCTTGATGTAGCAATTCCGCAAGATCGCAAACAGCCACGGCCTTCCGCTGGACGAGCTGCGCAACTGGTCCAGCTTGAGCTGTGCCGAGAGGAATGTCTGCTGTGTCAGGTCCTCGGCGTCCGAGACCGAGCCGGTCAGTCGATAGGCGTATCGATACAGCACGGCGTGGTGCTCGGCGACCAGGGTGGCAATGTCCAAAACGGGGCCGCCATCCAAAGCTGTTGCGCTGTGCGAAGCCGGTACGCTATCCGCCATGATCCGCCTGACTCGTAAGAGGCTGCAAGGACGCGGAATATTCCCGATTTTGGCGCGGCCGGGGTGAAAAGATGGCCGAATCGCGCCGTGCCTTCATAAATTCTACCCAGCCGGGAATAAAACCCCAAGCATTCGGCTCTATTTCAGTGACGCTTTATCGAAACATTGCGGCAGGATCGACCTCCGGGCGATAAGGCGCGAGAGCGAACAGCGGCCTTGCCATGCCGGCGAGGGACCGCCTTCACCCCACGAAAGGTGTTGATATGAAGAGACTTGCTTTGTTGGCCATGTTGCTTGGTTTGGGCTTGTTCACCATGGGCTGCGAGAAGCCGACCGTCATCGACGACGCCGGCACGCCTGCCGGCACCGTTCCCGCCGACACCGGCACCGAACCCGATGACATGGGCACCGACGACACGGGCACCGACGACACGGGCACCGACGACATGGGCATCGACGACACGGGCACCGAGCCCACCGACGAGAGCACGACCGATGAAGTGCCGGCCGACGAGACCGCGCCGGCCGACGAGACGGATCCGATCGAAGGCGACGAGGCCACCGACGAGCCGACCGAAGACGAAGCCAGCGAAGAGGCCCCCGAGTAGTTCAACTCGTCTTTGCCAGCCAAGGCCGATTTGGCACGCTGATGAGAAAGGGCGCTTCTGCGCCCTTTCTTTTTGCGCCAACCGGGCATTGACAGGCGCGACAGAGGCTTCCCAAGTCCGATTCTCCCGGGCACGGGTTTGGTTGCTTGCTGTGCCTCGCCTGATCGCGCATACTCGCACCAGTGCTCGTCGAAACACCTGGTTGGGAGCGAGCGATGACGTTTCCCCAGACCCGGCTATCGCTGATCCAACGGCTCGCCGTTGGCGATGCCCAGGAGGACTGGGCGGTTTTCTTGCATGATTATTGGGGGCCGGTCTGTCGGTTCGCGCTGCGTTGGGGCGCCCGTAACCTGGAAGATGCCGAGGACGTAGCGGCCGAGACGTTCCGCGTGCTCTGGGAGAACCGGCTCTTGGCGCGCTGGACGTCCAATCGATCCGCCAAGCTGCGCACCATGTTGTGCAGCGTGGTGCGCAACCATCTTTCTAACCGAGGGCGCGTCGCAGCGGCCCGCGAGCGCTTGGCGGAGGCGCCGCGCATCGAAGAGTGGACCAAGGCCAACCCAACAGACGATCTCTTCTACGCCGCCTGGGCGGAAGACGTCGTCGGCAGGGCCGTGGAGTCGCTCGCCATGGACTACGTGCGAGAGGGCAGGCCCGATTACGTGCGTGTGCTCTACGGCCGCCTGTGCGAAGAATTGACCATCGCCGACGTTGCCGCCGCGCTGGAGTTGAAGCCGGCCACGGTAGACAATTACTACCGGCATGCTCGCGAGCGGCTATCGCAAGAGCTGGCGGACTTGGTTCGCCAGCAGCTCGAGCACTACTGCGAACGGGAAGAGCTGGAGGCAGAATTCGAGCGGGAATGGCACGAACTCGGCCGCCACCTCGCCGAGCACGGCGGGCTGGATATGGCGGTGCGGCGAGCGCACGAACTGTTGGACCCTCCCCAGGCTGGTCAGCGCCGGCAGGCGGGCATCGATAAGGCTGTCAAAAAGTTGACGGCCATCATGCACGCTTCGGGCGAGACAAGTTCCAGTGGCACCGAGGGTTAGACCCGCCCCTGGGCAGCCGGGCGGTAGGCCGCACGGAGCCGGCGGTTCTCGTTTTGGCCAATCCAGCTACGAAAACGGGCGGCTTCTTACATTAAGAGGGTGCAGTGATTGGACCAAGCACACCCTAATATTCGCAAAAGAGAATGACATGGGAATCTTCAAGCGCATCTCGGATATTATCTCCGCAAACCTCAACGAGTTGACGGACGGATTAGAAGACCCGGAAAAGATGCTCAGGCAGGCCGTTCGCGAGATGGAGCAGGCGATCGCGGACGCCACCCAGCAGACTGCCAAAGCCATGGCCAACGAGAGAACAATGGCGCGCGAGCTGGATCGCAACCGGCAGCAGGTGAAACAATGGCAAGTTCGCGCCGAAAACGCGGTGGAGTCGGGCGACGACGAATCGGCGAAGAAGGCGTTGTCGCGAAAGCATGAGCATGAGAAGCTAGCCGTGGCGCTGGACGACCAACTGGAATCGGCCCGCGAGGCGTGCCGGGCGCTCCGGTGCCAACTGGACGGCATGAAGGCCAAGATGGCCGAAGCACGGCGCAACCTGACAACGCTTTCCACGAGGAAGCGTGCGGCGGATTTCCGCAACAAAATGGCAACTCCGGCCAACGCGTTTTCAGTTGACGTGGATGACAACGCCTTCGCCAAGTTCGACCGCCTAAGGGATCGAGTCGAGCGAGCCGAAGCCGAGGCCCAAGCGCTCGCGGAGTTGCGCTCCGGCGCGACTCGTGAGACGTCCCTGGACGACGACACGGCCGATGAGCAGGCTGAGTTGGTTGTCGAGCTGGCAGAACTCAAGCGCCGGCTCAAGAAGTAATAACGCGGCCTCGGTTGCGGAGGCGATGCAATGCCCCACCTGGACGATCCCCGGCGCCTGTCCGAGTTGCTCGCGGCGGGACCGTGGGACTTGAAGCAAAGCCTGCTGCTGGTGCGCCGGCTAGCCGTGGCCGTGCAGACCCTGCACGAAAGCGGCCAACTGCACCGGGCCGTGGATGCAGACCACGTGTTGATCGATGCGCGGGGTCTGAGCAGGCTCGAACGACCGCCCAGATTGCGGCGCTTCGGTGGCGACCAGTTCGATCCTGACGTATGTCCACCCGAGTTGGCCGGCAGGCCGGTTTTCGAGGTGCCCTGCGAGCTTGCACTGGCCGCGACATTGCTCGAGACGCGCGGCTGCACCAACCCAAAACGGATCGACGTGTACCAGCTTGGCACGCTCTTTTGCCGCTTGCTGACCGGCAACTCCGTTCGACGGTACCTTTATAGCCCCACAATCAAGGGCGCCGTTCCGTCAGGTGCCCGCTGCGTTCTCGACCAGGCTTTGGCTTTTGACACTCAGACGCGCTTTCAGGACTGCGCGCAGATGGCGGCCGCCATTGAGGCACTCCTTGAGGCTGAGGCCGCCCGGCTGCAGCGCGGCGCTGAGACCGTCGCGGCCGCGACGGACGATGCCATGCCCTCGAGCATCATCCCGCGAGCAGAGCTGGAAGCTGCCTGCTCGGCCGCGAGCGCCGAAGCGGGCCGCGGGACACCGGATCGATCGGCCGCGCCATTTGGGGGCCAGCCAGACCCGCCGTTCTCGCGCTTGGGGACGTGCCGGGTCCTGGAGCGGCTTGGTCGTGGCGGAATGGGAGATGTCTTCAAGGCGTACGACGACTCGCTGGGGCGAACCGTGGCGATCAAGGCGCTGCCCCCCGAACTGGCGAGGCATCCTGAGTTCGTGGCTCGTTTCCAGGTGGAAGCCAGCGCGGTCGCCAAACTCATGCATCCCAACGTCGTGCAAATCTACTCGATCGGCGAAGAGCAGGGCCACCACTTCTTCGTGATGCAGTTCGTGGAAGGTGAATCCTTGGCGGCACGGCTGGCACGCGACGGGCGGCTCAAGACGCGTGATGCCGTCGCCATCGCCGAGCAGTGCCTCAGCGGCCTGGTGGCAGCCCACGACGAAGGCCTGGTACACCGCGACATCAAGCCGGCCAACGTCTTGTTGGAACGCAAGACCGGGCGGGCGCTGCTGGCCGACTTTGGCTTGGTCAAGGCCGCCAGTCAAAGCGCGCGGCACACGGCCACCGGCGTAATCATGGGCACAGTCGATTACATCTCGCCGGAGCAGGGGCGTGGGCTGGCCGTCGATGGCCGCAGCGATCTCTACTCACTCGGTGTCATGCTCTACGAGATGCTAACCGGTAGGTCGCCATTCCAGTCTCAGACGCCCACGGGGATGATCTTCCAGCACGCTTACGAGGAACCTCGCCCCCTGCGCGACGTGGCGCCCTGCGTGCCGGCCGAACTGGAAGCGATCGTCGGCAAATTGATGAAAAAGCTTCCCGAGCAGCGGTACCAAACGGCTGGCGAGGCTCTGTTGGATCTGGCGGCCTTTCGCCGCGGTTCCCACGAGTCGGCGGCGTTGGCCGTCGAACGCGCCAGCGTAGTGATTACGCCGCCGCCGGACTTGGTAAACGAGCCGGCCATGCCGGCGGGTTGGGCTCAAGTGCCGCGGCGCTGGCCGGCGTGGCGGAGCCGGCTGCTGACCTGGTTCGAGCGCTGGGCGCCCGCAGCGCTCCAGGAATTGCGCAGTACGAGCCAACAGGTGGATGGGGCGATAGTGATATACCAGCAGCGGACGGAACGGCTGCGGCAATTCCTGGTGGAAGCGCAGGCCGTAGCGGCGGAGTTGGGGTCGCAGATCGAGTTGAACGTCGAAGGGGCGATGGCGGCGATGCGCCGCGCTGAGGCGGCCACGAGCGAAGAGGAAGAAAAGGCGGCATTGGAGGAAAAGCACGGCTGCGAAGAGAACATGGCAGGGCTAAAGATCCAATGTGAGCAACAGAAGCACGAAATCTCGGCCATGGAAAAAAACCTGAATCTGGCCGAGACTCGGCTGGCTGAGTTGCAAAGCCATCGCGAACTGTTGCACGCGCGCCTGAAAACAGCCCAGGCCCGCCTGCGGCTGGCGGGATCACACTTGCCTGCCAGGCGCATCTGGCGAAGGCCGATCGTAGCCGGCGCCGTCTCAGGTGCCGCCCTTCTGGGCCTTGCGTGTATCGTGGTGGTGAGCCGAACGCGCGCGGACGTCCTGAGCACCTTAGCGGTCGGGGATTCGATTCAACTCGAAGGACACACGGACCTGGTCATGAAGGTTGCGTTTTCTCCGGGCATGGACTCCGCGATAACCGCCAGCTATGACCAAAGCGTGTGCATGTGGGGCTTGCCCTCGGGCGAGCGGCTCTATTGCCGGCTTCACGAAGGGGTCGTCTGGGGCGCGGCCTATTCGCCTGTCGACGAGGTGTTTGTGTCCGGGGCTGCGGATGGGGCCATTCATCTTTGGAACATCAAGAGCGGTGCCGAGCTGCGCTCGTTCGTCGGGCACACAGCAAAGATCGCAAATATGCGGTTCTCTCCGGACGGTAGCCAGCTTGTCTCATCCAGCGAGGATTCAACCGTCCGGATCTGGGACGTGGCAGCCGGGACCCAACGGCGCGCATTTCATGCCCCGGGGACACAGTGGGATGTGGCCTTCTTGCCCGACGGCAACCGGGTAGTTTCGTGCGGCGGCGACGCCGTGCTGCGCATCTGGGACGTCGCTGCCGGACGACAGGCAGCGGAATTTGCTTCAGGCGACATCGTTGGACTTGCCTCCCTCGTCCTGGTCGACAAGGGACGCCGCGCAGTCGTTGGTACGGCCGGTAACGACATGCTGATTTTCGACCTTACCATGCCGGGCAAGCCGCCAGAACGCCTTCGGGGGCATACCGCAAGTTTCGTCCGAGTGGCCGCCTCGGCCGATGCAAGCCGCGTCATCTCCGGCAGCGCGGATGGGACGATTCGTGTGTGGGACCTCGACATGACGAAACAAACCGCTGTGCTTCAGGGTCCGCGCGGCGTTCAATCCATCGCGATCTCTCCCGATGGACAATTTGCCATCACGGGCCACCCGGATGGTGCCGTGCAGTTGTGGCGATTGCCGAAGCCGTAATTCGATGCCTGGCGCCGCGCGACAGCCACCTCACGCGGAGCGTGAGGGCTACTTTGGGGCGAGCCACCTCACGTCCCGGACTTCGGCGAGCTCAGTCGAGCCGCGCGCCGGGATGAGGGCTACTTGAACGCCTCACCGGCGCTTGGGCCGGGGCACCCGCGCGCCGCCTTTCCCGCGGCGGCGGCCGCCATTGGCTGCCGGTTGCGTTGACACTTCCTCGATCTTGCGGCCGATCGACGACCGCATCGCTTCGATCCGGTCGCGCAGAGCCGCGGCGCGTTCGAACTCCAGCGACTCGGCCGCCGCCACCATCTCCGACTGCAGCTCGGCCAGGTACTCCTCGGTCACGTACGACTCTTCGTCGGTACGCCCCACGGCCGCGTTGGCCCGGACATGGGCGGCCGCCTCGGCCTCGATGCCGGCCCGGATGCTCTTCTTGATGGTCTCCGGCGTAATCCCGTGCTCGCGGTTGTAGACCTCCTGCATCGCCCGCCGCCGCAACGTTTCCTCCACCGCCCGCTGCATCGAGCCGGTGACCGAGTCGGCATACAGGATCACCTTGGCGTTCACGTTGCGGGCCGCTCGTCCGATCGTTTGCATCAGCGAGGTTTCGCTGCGCAAAAAACCCTCCTTGTCGGCGTCGAGAATGGCCACCAGCGACACCTCCGGCAGGTCCAGCCCTTCCCGCAGCAGGTTCACGCCCACCAGCGCCTCGAAGCGGCCTTGCCTCAGGTCGCGCAGCAGCTCCACCCGCTCGAAGGCGTCCAGCTCGCTGTGCAGCCACTTGCAGCGGACGTTCTGCTCGGTCAGATAGTACGAAAGGTCTTCGGCCAGCCGCTTGGTCAGCGTGGTCACCAGCACCCGCTCTCCCACGGCCGCCCGCGCGCGGATCTGCTCCAGCAGGTGCGGCACCTGCCCACGGGCCGGGCTGATCTCGATCACCGGATCCAACAGGCCGGTGGGCCGGATCACCTGCTCGATCACCTCGCCTCCGGTCTGCTCCAGCTCGTACGGGCCGGGCGTGGCCGAGACATAGACCACCTGGGCGATCTTGCTCTGCCACTCCTCGAACTTCAGCGGCCGGTTGTCCAGGGCGCTGGGCAGGCGGAAGCCGTGCTCGACCAGCGTCGTCTTGCGGCTGTGGTCGCCGGCGAACATGCCGCGGACCTGCGGCACGGTGGCGTGCGATTCGTCCACGAACAGCAGGTAGTCCTTGGGATAATAGTCGTAGAGCGTCTGCGGCTGGGCCCCCGGCGGCCGGCCGCTCAGCGGGCGGCTGTAGTTCTCGATTCCCGGACAGTAGCCCACTTCGAGCATCATCTCGATGTCGAACCGGGTGCGGGCGTTAAGCCGCTGTGCCTCGAGCAGCTTGCCCTGGTCTTTCAACAGGGCCAGCCGCTCCTCCAGCTCGCGCTTGATCGCATCGATGGCCGCGGCGATCCGGTCTTCCGGCATCACGAAGTGCTTGGCCGGATAGACGAACAGCTCCTCGTGCCGCTCGATCACCTCGCCGCTGGTCGGGTGGATCGTCGAGAGCTGCTCGACCTCGTCGCCCCAGAACTCGATCCGCCAGCCGAACTCCTCGTAGGAGGGCCACAGCTCCACGCAATCACCCCGCACGCGGAACTTGCCGCGCGAGAAATCGACGTCGTTGCGGTCGTACTGGATGTCGACCAGCTTCAAGAGCACCGCGTCGCGGTCCACCGACTGGCCCCGCCGCAGCCCCACGGTCATGGCCTTGTAGTCCTCGGGCGATCCCAGGCCGTAAATGCACGAGACGCTGGCCACGATGATCACGTCCTTGCGGCTCACCAGGGCGCTGGTCGAGGCCAGCCGCAAGCGGTCGATCTCCTGGTTGATCGAGGCGTCCTTCTCGATATAGATGTCGCGCTGCGGTATGTAGGCTTCGGGCTGGTAGTAGTCGTAATAACTGACAAAGTAGTGCACCGCGTTGTAGGGAAAGAACTCCTTGAACTCGCTATAGAGCTGGGCGGCCAGCGTCTTGTTGTGCGACAGCACCAGCGTCGGCTTCTGGATATGCTGGATCACGTTGGCCATGGTGAAGGTCTTGCCCGACCCGGTCACCCCCATCAGCACCTGCTGCCTTCGCCCCGCGCGCAGCCCCGCCGTCAGCGCCTCGATGGCCTGCGGCTGGTCGCCGGCCGGCTCAAACGGACTGGCAAGCTGGAACTGCAACGCTTCCTTCCTTGCTAGCTGAATTCACCATAATTCAGGAGTCCTTCCTTGCCGTAGCTGAATTCGCCATAATTCAGGCGCCCTTCCTGCCGTAGCTGAATTCGCCAGAATTCAGGCGCCGGCGTCTCTTGCAACCGCCTGGACGCGGCGGCCAATCCCTCAGCATACGCCCCGCCTGCCAAGCTGCCTATGGGAGCGCCCCGCGCCGGGGGGAGAGCGTGAATTGCTTTTGCCTGTGCCGACACGATATAGTGAGGCAAGCTCTCAAATCTTTCCCAACCGCGATTCTGTCACGCGAAAAACCACCCCGACTCAAAAACCAGCCTCCCAGGATACCGGTGCCTTCACTACGATTTGCTCTTCTGATTGGTTGTTGCTGGCTGGCCGGGACGGCCGGTCCACTCGGGGCACACGAACTGCACGGCTGGCAGGGCATGCGCGTCATCAGCCAGGAGGGAAACCCCGGCCGGCTGCTGGCAGCCGACCTCGAAGGCTATGGCCGCGACCATTTGATCGTGGTCAACACCCGCATGTCGCGGCTCGACCTGTATCGCTGGCTGCCGGCCGACCAGCGCGGTGAACCGGCCGCCGGCGATCCCCAGCGGCCCAACGAGCTGCCGATGGCTCCCGACTGGCACCGTTCCGAGCTTCCGCTGGACGAATTGCCCCTCGACGTGGCGATCCAGGACCTCAACGGCGACAACACACCCGAGTTGGTCGTGCTCAGCAGTCCTTCCAACAAGGTTCTGGCTTACGAGCGTGAAGGGCCGGACAAGTGGCGCAAAACGACCACCTGGGACCTGCTGCCCGGCAACCCGGCCGGCAGAACGATGCTCCTAGTCCGGCAGTTGCCCGATTCGAAGTTCGAGCTGTTGATCAGCCTCGACCAGGGTATCCAGACCTTGCGGCTGGAGCCGGGCAGCCGGCCCGGCTGGCTCAGCCCCCGCGAGGGACGCGGCCGGCTGGATATGAAGCTGTTGGATCTCGACGGCGACGGCGACCTGGACGTGGTCGAGTGGTCGAGCCAGGCACGGCAGACCATCCGCTGGTTCGAGTGTCGCGACGGCAAGCTGCTGCCCGCCCAAGTGCTCTTCGATCAAGCCGTGCAGGGCATCGAGGCGCTGGCGATCGCCAGCCAGCCGGCCGAGCTGCTGTTGCTGGGAGGGCCTCAGCAAGGCCTGCTCCGCCGCTACACGCTCGCGCGCGGCGAGCAGCGCGACCTGGGCCGCCAGGAGTCGCTTCCCATGGCCGGCGGCGCCAGCGCGGTCTGGTGCGGGATGATGCTGGGCGAGCGGCCGGCATTGATCGCAGCCGACCCTTCTCAGCCTCGGCTGCGAGTCCAGGCGTTGGGCGATTCGGGCTGGCTGGACGAGCAGAGCTTTCCCAGCATCGGCAACTTGCGGGCGCTGGCGGCGGTGCAGGCGCAGCCCGGCAAGCTGTTGTTGTGGGCCAAGGATGCGTCCGACCTTTACCAGAGCAGTTGGGAGTCGGGACGCCTCACCTATCCCGAACCTTTTCCGCAGTCGGCCGACGTCAAGGACCGCCGCATCCTGGCCCTGGAGAGCGTCGGCGGCAGCACCTGGTGGACGCAACGGGTAGGCGACGCCATCGACTTGTACGTCTGGAAGCCCGGCGAAGCCACGCCCACGCAGACCCGCTTTGCCGGCCTGGGCGCCAAGGTCGAGCGGGCCAGGTGGCTCGGCGGCCAGCGGCTGTTGATCCAGGACGCCTATTCGCAGGGGGCCAGGCTGGTTCAATTGGCCGACGGCAACGTATCGGTGACGGAGCCGTCGCACCTCGCCAGGCTGGAGTTTTCCGAGTTCGTGCTGTTGAACCACCAGGGGCAACCCAGGCCGGGCCGCCTCTCGAACGGAGTTCTCGAGTGGTTGGGCGACGACCTGCACAGCGTGGACCAGGTGATGCTCTCGGAGGGTCAGCGGCTGGCGAGCTTTGTGCCTGTCGATGATGGCAGCGCCTGGGCCTTGGAGCAGGGGGGCGGTTTCCTGCACCGTCTCAAGCCCGACGAGGGAGGTGTGCTGCGCGAAGCCGAGAGCACCCGGCTGGCCAGCGGGCTGTCGATCACGCTCGACCCGGTGCTGGGCCTGGTATTGGTCGACCAGGACCGCGTGATGCGTCTCAGCGCCGGGCAGCCCTGGGAACTCAAGCTGCTCGACAGCCTCGACAGCCGGGTGGGACGCCCCAGCGGCGTCAAGGAAGCCACGATCCACCGGTTCATGACGACCGACGCGGACGCCGACGGCTTGAACGACGTGATTCTCAGTGACGACCTGCGGCATCAATTGACCATCCTGGGACGTACCGACGAGGGGCTCAAGCCGCTGATCTCGTGGCCGGTGTTCGAGGACCAAAGTTATCCCTACGGCGGCGTGCAGCAGACCCAGGTCAGCGAGCCGCGGGCGGTCCTCGGGCTGAATGCCGATGGCGACGCCTATCGCGATCTGGCGATGCTGTGCCATGACCGATTGTTGATTTACATGGCACGGGAGACTCCGTGATGCGCTTTGTTTTGATCAGCCTGTTGTGCCTGCTGTTGTGCCTGGTTGTGTCCGCGGCGGCCCGCGCCGACGACGAGGTGCCCGGCCAGGCTCCCGGCGGCGACGTTTCCGGCGAAAAGGCCGAAGATGCCGCTGACGGCGAAGCCGGCATCACTTCCGGAACCACGACGGTATCCGTGGCCGAAGGCCCCACCAACCGGGTCACCGTCACGCTGGTCGGCGGAGCGAAGGTGTCGGCCACGCTGCTGCGCGAGAACAACGAGGGGGTCGTGCTCGACTTGGGATATGAAGTGTTGCACGTGCCTCGGCGGCGCGTTTTGGACGTCGCTCGCGACGAGGCGGCCCACCAGGTCGAGTCGAGCCAGGAGCACGACGTGTTTCGCACGGGCCGCCTGGAGCCGGCCGACGTGCCGCAGCTCGTCAAGCGGCATGGCGACGCGGTGCTGGTCATCAAGAGTCCCGCCGGCATGGGCAGCGGCTTCATCATCAGCGAGCAGGGTCACCTCATCACCAACTATCACGTGGTCGAGGGGCAGACGAAGATCCAGATCACGCTGTTTCGCCACACGAGCCAGGGCTATGAACGCCAGGAGCTGAAGAAGGTGCGCATCCTGGCATTGCACCCGCTGCGCGACCTGGCGCTGTTGCAGTTGGATATCGAGGAGCTCAGCGGCCCGCTCCCGGAGCCGCTGGTGATCAACGACCGCGACGACGTGGGCGTGGGCGACCTGGTGTTCGCCATCGGCAGCCCGCTGGGGCTGGAGCGTTCGGTGACCCAAGGCATCGTCAGCTCGGCCACGCGGACCATGGGGCATCTGCGGTTGATCCAGACCGACGCTTCGATCAATCCGGGCAACAGCGGCGGACCGATGTTCAATGCCCGGGGCGAGGTGGTGGGGGTGGTCTGCGCCGGCGCCACGTTTTTCGACGGCCTGGCCTTCGGCATCCCGGCCGACGACCTGGTCGATTTCCTCAAGCATCGCGAAAGCTACCTGTACGATGCTTCGCAGCCGCTCAACGGGGTGACGTATCTCGAACCGCCCTTTAAGTCTCCTTCGCCCGGCGAGCAGCCCTCGCCGCCGGCTCCACTGGCAGCCGGCGCCGGCGAAGCGGAAAACCCAACCGCGGAATAGTATCAGCACGATCTACTTCTCACGCCCCGGCGACGTGACGTTCCCGGCGCACACTCCATAGGATCAACCCAACATCATGAACGCCATCCAACGGGTCGTCGGCCGGGTCGCTTTGTCCATCACTCGGCTTTGGCACGCCGCCGGCAGGGGCCGATCGGCCTTTTTTCTGGCCTTGGCCGTCGCCTGCACGTCGCCACTCGTCGCCGCCGAGCTGCCCCCGTCGGTGGCAGCGCTCCCCTCCGAGACCATGCTGGTGGCTCGCATCCCGGGCGGTCAGGCATTCCTCGACGCGCTGCGCAGCCAGACCAGGTTGGGAAAGGTGGTCTTCGGCCCGGAGCGCATCCAGCGGATATCCGACTACCTCGGCTCCGAAGGCACGCTGCCCGACGAGCTGCACCAGGGCCTGCGACGATACAACTTGAAGCCCGCTGACCTGGCCCAGGTCTTCCAGGGCGAGTTGGGCTTCGCCGGGGTGGCCCTGCCGCGCGGCGACCGCGAACCGCTCTTCGTCGGTCTTTCCTGGCTCGAGCCCGGAGAAGAACTGGCCGATCGCCTGGTGAAGGCGGTTCAATCCGCAGTCGCGGAAACGAGCGACAACGAACATCCGATCCGTCGCATCGACCTGTCGCTCGCCGGCCACGACGTCATGCACCTCACGTTTCCCCAGATCGATACCGAGGACGTCGATACCGACGTGCCCGATAACGTCGACGAGTTCACCGAAGAGCAGTTGAAGCGGTTCTTCGTGGAACAGGCCCGCAAGCAGGCCGAAGCCAAGCCAATGGAAGTCGATCAGGTCCATTTATTCATCGCTCGCCTGGACGGCCGCCTGCTGTTGGCCAATACGTTTCCGCAGTCGGCTTCCCGGACCCAGGCCGCCGGGGCCGGCAACGTCGACCTGGCCGCCATCAGCGGAGCCGAGCCGGCCACCGGCGTCTTCGCCCGTTTTCTGGCTGCCCACGATGCGCCGGCCGCCCCACCGGGCTCGGCCCTGTTGAGCCAGGCCAACCTCGAAGGCCTGCTGCCCGGTGGCACGCCCCTGGTGGAGGCGGTGCTCGACCCCAGGCCGCTCGTGAAGTTGGCTGCATCCAACCCGCTGGGGCCCGGCCTGCTGACGGCGCTGGGCGTCGACACGTTGGGACCAGTCGGCCTGCGCGGCGTGCTAGACGGCAACCAACTCAAGTATGTGTTCGCGCTCTCGGCGCCGGCCCCGCGCAGCGGCGTGCTGGCGCTGTTGGACCAGCAGCCGCTGGACCCGCAGCCGCCCGATTGGGTCCCCGCCTCGGTGACGCAGTTCCAGCAAATCAGCTTCGACCTGGGCAAGGCTTACACCCAGATCAGGGAACTGGTGGTGCGGCAAATTGGAGATCCGGCCCGGATGCAGTTCGACATGGTCGACGCGCAGGTCCAGAATTCACTCCAGGCCGACCTGGCCACCGTGCTGTCGTCGCTCGGCCACCAACACACGTTCTTGACATTCGCGCCCAAGCCGGCCCCGGCCGCGCCGGCCGCCGGCGACATCGGTGCCATGTTCGCCGCAACCTTCACCGAGCGGGTCGGTATGGTGTGGCAGGTCCGCGACGAGCAGCTCTGGCGGCGGCTGATCAAGCTGATCGCCGACTTCGCACCTCTGACCCAAGGTGCCGTGCTTCCCGCCGAGGAGCAAGGCTTTACCGGCGTGAGAGTGCAAGGACCGATTGAAGGCGGACTGTTCGTCGCAAACGCAACGCTCGTCCTGGGGATCGGAAGCGAAGTCACCGAGTCGCTGCTGGCCACGCTGCGCAACCCACCCGGAGGCACCGCCGCGCTCGGCAACAGCGAGCTATTCCGCCGCGCCCAGGCGCTGTTGGCCTTGCGGCCTTGCTTCGAATACAACCTCACCGATGCCAAGGGCGAGCCCAAGAAGCTGAAGGACCTGGTGCTGAGCTTTTTCGAAGCCCAGGTCAATCTGTTGGATGAGTACGGGGTCGATGACGAGGACGAGGCCGGCGAAGACGGTGGACAGGCGGCCCTGGCCGCCCAGAAGGCCAGGCTCGAGCGGATCCGCGAACTTCTGCCGACCGATGACGAGCTGGAAGGCTTGATGGGCGTCGGCGTCGGTATGACCACGGTCGATGGCCGCGGCATGGTCAGTCACAGCGTGCTCGAGCTACCCGCCCCCTGAGATTGCCGCCGGCCTTACGTAGTGCCACTGCTTGGAGGTCCCGGCGTGCCGGGACCGAGAAGCAGTGTTCCGGCCGCTCTGCGGATTGTCTGCCCTCGTTCCCGGGCCCTGGCAAAGGGCCTGGAGCCCTGGCGCCGACGCCCATTGGCACCGTAGTTGCACCGGCGATAGAGCCACGAGCGGTGATGGTTGCCGCGCGACCACCAGGCGTTTCGACCAATGCACGAGCAAATCCAAGGACGACGTTGGCTGACGGAGACTCGGCCGGGGGGTGTGATCGAGATTGGTCTCATGTCGCGGCGGATGGAAGGTGGTGACGAGCGGCGTGTGCTGATGGTGTACACGTCCAAGGAGAAAGCGGAGGACGCCATCCGGCGAATCACCGAGTTGGACGAATCGGCCGAGCCGCGCACCGCGGTGGAAGTTTCCGAGGCTCAGTTCCGCGACGTGTTGCGGTACGGGACGCTGTTCTTCGACGTGCACTACTACTGCCTGGACGACGGTCCGATCTACTCCAGCCGTCGCTTCCTGGGGCAGCACGTTCCGGGCCTCTACACGAGCCGCGGCCCGCCGAGCCCGGCCCGTCCGCATTCCATGCGCCTGCGCGCGTCCGAGCCAAGGACGCAGGCCGAAGGATGAAGGCAAATGGGACGGTGGACAGGGCACGACCTCTTTCCGCCCACTGAGACTCTATGGTCGCCGCTGGCCCAGCGGTGACCAAGGCCGTGGACGTTTTGGAACCACAGGGCGGTCCGGTGCGCACTTGCCTGAGCGGGCTGATTGTCGCTTGCAGTCATCCGGAGGAAATCACCATGCCAAGAAAGGTGCCAGGCGGGTAACCGGAGCCGGCAAGGTTCAGACGGTCGGCGGCACCGATGCACCGCTGCTTCAGGAAGCCAGCCGAGGGGTGGACGCCGATACGCCGTCCGGCCGGGTCAACACGGCGGAAGCCATCAGGCTGGCAATCAACAATCATCCCCGGGCCGGCGCGGCCGAGCTGCGCCGCTTGTTCGCCGAAGAGGGAGTGCAAGCCAGCAGCGCGGAAACCGAAGCGGTCCAATCGCAGACCAAAGGTGGCGGCCAGGCGGTCGCGCGGCAAGGAGGCGGTCGGCCCATGGGCGAGAACGGGAGAAAGCCGCGCGGATAGCCTCGGCTGCCCTCCGGCGCAGGTAGCAAGCTTTCCTCCCCGCACCGATGCTGATCCACCGTTGCTCGCAGCTTGTCCCGCAAAGGCGTGACCTGCTGGCATTGTCGATGGCTGCGCTGTACAGTTGAAATAGGGACACTTGAAGAACTGCCCTACGAGGCTGTGCGGTGACCGCAAAAGACGAAGTGGCGCGCGACCTGAAGGATTCCTCACCTTCCGAGGGGCTGGGATTTGTTTCCACCGGAGCTGGGCAGGAAACATGGCTCCAGGAGCGCTTGGATCGGGTGGCGAGATTGCAATCGTTGCCGAGGGATTGGGATAGCTACGGAGCAGAACCTCCCAACCGGGTGGCCGTTGAGCGGTCACGCCATGTTCTCGAGATCCTTAGCGCATCGGGGCTGCCCTCTCCGCAGATAACGCCCTCGGCCGAAGAAGGAATCTGCATATCGTTTCGCAATGGGCGATTTTATGCCCATATCGAGTGCTTCAACTCCGGAGAGATTGTCGCCGCGACATCCGACGGCAACGGCGCGCATACGCTCACCGAAGTGAGCGCCGATGAGACGGAATTGATCGACAAGGCCAAAGTCATTCAGGCGGCGAAAACGATCAGAGCGCATCTCGCCCGCGACGATTGAACGAGCCTGGACGGACGCATGGCGCAGGATTCAAGGTGGGCGCGGCGACGCAGTTATTGGGCCGCACGCCTGTTTCGCTGGAAGTTGCGAAGCCGACCGCCCCGGATGCGGCAGGGTAGCCGCACGGCGGACCCCATCTTCAGCCCGGAAGAATTGCTGTATCTGCGGATATCGAAAGCGCACCTCGAAAAGGGATCGCTCGATGCGAGCTGTATTCGGTTTCCTGACCAATCGGTGAATAGATCCAAACATAGTGAGCCCGGAGACGTACTCATTCGAGAGCCTGGAAACAAGCAGTCGAGGATGTGGCTTTTCTTGGGCGTTGCCGGGTTTTCTGTAGTGGCGGTGCCACCTTCCGTTCATCGAGCCGCTCGAATGAATCGACACCCCCAGCGCGAATCGCCGCCGTTTGTTACGTCTCATTCCGGGCTTTTCGAGACGAATGGCTTGGCGGGCACCGAGTCCGCCCCTGGCGGGGCCATGGGGCGCAGATACGGCAACATCCCTTCCAGCGTCCGCGGCCCGATGCCCGGCACCCGCTGCAACTGCTCGTGGCTCTGAAAGGGGCCGTCGCGCTCGCGCGATTCGACGATCCGCTTCGCCAGGGCTTCACCCACCCTGGGCAGTTGCGTGAACTCCGACCAGGGGGCCGCGTTGATGTCGATCTGGTACTGGGCCGTGCGCCGCGGCTCGCGGTCGATCTCGATCAGCCGCCGTCCGGCGTTGCCCAGCGGCCAGCCGCCCTGCACCACCCAATACACGGCCATGGCCGCCAGCGCCAGGGCCAACAGCGCCGCCACGGCCGCCTGGTCGGCGCGTCGCAAGAGCCAGGCCCGCGTCGAGGGTGGTGTGCCGCGCGTTGACATCGCGCGGGCCATTATCCAGGATAAGCGATGGGATGGCTATTAAAGCACTCCCATTTTCGGATAAGCGATGGGATGGCTATCAAAGAGTTCCGGCAGATCGAGTGGGACGAATCGGTCGAGGACGACTGCCGGCAACTGGTACGCCTCTCGATCCGCGAGGATCTGGACCGCCTTTACGACTGGACCTCGGTGGCCCTGGTCCCCGACGGCACGCCGGGGGAGGCGACGGTGGTCTCGCGCCAGGCGGGAGTCGTGGCCGGTCTGCCGGCCGCCAGGCTGGTGCTGGAGGAGTACGATCCGCGCGCGGCGTGGCAGCCGCTGGTTGCCGACGGCGACCGCATCGAAGCAGGTCAGCCGGTTGCCCGAGTGGCCGGGGCGGCCCGCAGCCTGCTGGCGGCCGAGCGCCCGCTGTTGAACATGCTGGGCCACTTGTCGGGGATCGCCACGCTCACGCGGCTGCACGTCGACGCCGTGGCCGGCACGCGGGCGCGCATCTACGACACGCGCAAGACGACTCCCGGCCTGCGGCGGCTGGAGAAGTACGCCGTCCGGGCCGGCGGGGGCTGGAACCATCGGCTCGGGTTGTTCGACGCCATCCTGATCAAGGACAATCACCTGGCGCTGGGCGCCACGACGGCGAGCGGGCGCCGCTACACGCCGGCCCAGGCGGTGGCTAAAGTCCGCGAGTTCCTCGAGGGCCTCCAGCCCGGCGACCCGCGTCTGGGCATGATCGTCGAGGTGGAGGTCGACACCCTTGAGCAGCTCGCCGAGGTGCTCCCCGCCGGTCCCGACATCGTGCTGTTGGACAACATGCAACCCGAACAGCTCCGCGAGGCCGTCGCCCGCCGCGACGCGGCTCACCCGGAGATTCAGCTCGAAGCATCAGGCGGCATCGACCTGGAAACGATTCACTCGGTGGCCGCCGCCGGTGTCGATCGTATCAGCCTGGGCGCGCTGACGCACTCCGCCCGCTGGCTCGACGTGGGGCTCGACTGGACCGCGTGAGGTTCGATTTTTTCGATCTTGGAATTGGATTGAACCATGCCTCGGCCGATCCCGACGCCGAAACCCGACCCGCTGCCTCCCGGGCCGCTCCCTCCGCGTCCGGACCCCGGGCTGCCTCCCGAAGGCCCGCCCAATCCTCCCCGTCCCGGCGATCCCATTCCGGGCGTAGCAGGACTCGCCAGAGTTCTGGATGATAATGAACTAACCTTACGCGGGACCTGTTGCGCACTACACTACCGCCCACCCACGACACGCAGGCCGACATGCCACCCGTCTCCTCCTTAATTCCTCCTTCCTCCTTCCTCCTTCCTCCTTGCAAAGCCGCCCTGCTCTTGCTGCTGCTGGCGGCCCATTCCCACGCCGGCGAGCCACCGCGGCCCGCGGCTCCGTCGGCACACACTCAGCTCGCCGACCCCGCCTTTCTCGAACAATTCGCCGCCACCCGCGGTTTCAGCCTGGGATGGCCCAGCAGCGTGTCGGTGTCCGCCGACGGGCGGTCGGTGCTGTTTCTTCGCTCGCCGCCACGCGGCTTCGTCCGCGATCTGTACGAGTTCGACGCGTCCAGCGGCAAGACGCGCCTCGTCTTGTCGGCCGAGCGGCTGCTCGGCGGCGCGGACGAAAAACTGTCGGTGGAAGAGCTGGCCCGCCGCGAGCGGATGCGCAGCACGGCCCGAGGCATCGCCGCCTATGAGCTCTCCGAAGACTCCTCGCGGGTTCTCGTGCCGCTGTCGGGTTCGCTCGTGGTCGTCGATCGCGCCGGCGGCCGGGTGCGCACTCTGCCCTCCGCACCCGGACATCCGATCGATCCCCGCCTTTCGCCCGACGGCCGCTGGGTCGCCTCGGTCCGCAACGGCGACCTCTATGTCCAAGGCATCGACGCGCCCGATCTGCACCGCTTGACCGAGACGGGCAGCGATACGCTGACCAATGGCCTGGCCGAGTTCGTCGCCCAGGAAGAGATGGGCCGGTTCCATGGCTACTGGTGGTCGCCCGACAGCCGCTCGATCGCCTTCCAGGAGACCGACCAGTCCGGCGTTGAGCTGTTGCACATCTCCGATCCTTTGCACCCCGAGCGGGCGCCCAACTCGTTCCGCTATCCGCGCGCCGGCCAGCCCAACGCACGGGTGCGTCTGGGCGTGGTGCCCGCCACCGGCGGAACGGCTACCTGGGTTCAGTGGGACCACCAGCGGTTTCCCTACCTGGCGACGGTCAAGTGGCAGCGGGGCGGACCGTTGACCATCCTGGTTCAAAACCGCCGGCAGACCGCCCAGCAACTCCTTGCGGTCGACACCTCGACCGGCTCGACTCGCCATTTGCTCACGGAGACAGACGACGCCTGGCTGAACCTCGACCAGGCCACGCCGCACTGGCTGGAAGACGGCACGGGCTTTCTCTGGTCCACCGAGCGTCGCGGCGGCTGGCAAGTCGAGCTGCGGGCCCCCGACGGCAGCTTGCTCCACGAGCTGACCGGTCCCCAGCTCGGTTATCGCTCGTTGCTCGACGTCGATTGCCGGCGCGGCATCGCTTGGCTGACCGCCGCGGCCGATCCCCTCGAGGCGCACCTCTACGAGGTTCCCCTCGACCCGGCTGCCGGCGAGCCGCGCCGCACGACCACCATGCCCGGCGTCCACTCGGCCGTCTTCTCAAAACAACACGATGTCTACGTCCACACGGCATTCACCCGCCAGGGAGAGCGCACCCAGACCGTCGTCGGACCCGATGGCCGCGGCCTCGGCCAGCTCGAGTCGGTTGCCGAGCGGCCCCCCTTCGAACCTAACGTCGAATTGACCACCGTTGGAGATGAACCGCCCTTCCACGCGGCGCTGGTCCGTCCACGCGATTTCGATCCGTCCCGCCGCTATCCGGTCGTTGTCAACGTGTACGGCGGCCCGCAGGCGCAGACGGTCACCCCCGTCCCGGCTGCCTATCTGATGCGCCAATGGGTGGCCGATCACGGTTTCGTGGTCGTCTCGATCGATGGCCGCGGCACCCCCGCGCGGGGCCGCGACTGGGAGCGGGTTATTCAAGGCAACCTGATCGACGTGCCGCTGGCCGACCAGGTAGCCGGCCTGGGAGCGCTCGCGGCCAGGTACCCCGAGCTCGATCTTTCGCGGGTCGGCATCTACGGTTGGTCGTTCGGCGGCTATTTCGCGGCCATGGCCGCCATGCGGCGGCCCGACGTCTTTCACGTGGCCGTGGCCGGCGCTCCGGTGGCCGACTGGCACGATTACGACACGCACTACACCGAGCGTTACCTGGGCCTGCCCGATCAGCATCCGGAAGCGTATGAGCGCAGCTCGGTGTTGACCTATGCCAAGCAACTGAGGCGGCCGCTGCTCTTGATCCACGGCACGGCCGACGACAACGTCTACTTTCTGCACAGTCTCAAGATCTCTGACGCGTTGTTCCGGGCGGGCATCGAGCACGACTTCCTGCCGCTGTCGGGACACACGCACATGGTCGCCGACCCGGCCGTGACCCGCCTGGTGAACACGCGGATTGCCGACTACCTTGTGGAGCACCTTCGACCCGCGGAGGCCAGGTAGCCGCAGAGCGCCGGATTCGGTGTAGCCGGATTCGCCAGAATTCGGGCCGGTGGCCCGTAGTCCTCCGTAGCCGGATTCGCCAGAATTCGGGCCGGTGGCCCGTACTCCTCCGTAGCCGGATTCGCCAGAATTCGGGCCGTGGCCCGTTCACCAGAACTCTGGCGAGTCCTGCTACGCGCCAGAATTCGGGCGGTTGCCTCGGGCTCGACGCTCCAGAATTCTGGCGAGTCCTGCTACGATGAAGTCGCGTCTGCTGAACGTGGAGTGCGCTTTCTCCTATGTCTGCCCCACCCGAAGATCGCCCACCCGCTTTAACCGCGGCCCAGCCGCCGCGCCGCTGGCCGCGGATCGTGCTGGTCTGGCTGGTTCTGCTGGCTTTGGCCGCTTGCCTGGCGCATTGCCAGTTGGCGGGCCGCGGGCACTGGATGCTGCGATACTTTCCCGAGCCGGATGTGTACAACAGCTACCAGGGCTGGCCGCTCGTCTTTTCGTTCCGCGAGCCGGGCGAGGGGCTGTTCGAGTTTCGCCTGCTGCAGCATTTTCGCCTGCCGCTTTCAATCGACGTCGGCGTATCGCTGTTCATACTGGCCGTGACCGGTTGGCTGCTCCACCACTTGTTTGTCAGGCCGGTGCGTGTCCAATGGCGCGTGAGCAGCCTGTTTGTACTGACGGCCCTGGTTGCCGTGCTGCTGGGCTGCCTGCAGATCGAGGCCGCCCGCATACGGTCCCGCCCCCTGGGCGACCCCTGGGAGCGGCACGCGCTGCGCTACAGCCCCATCCTTTGGCTCGACCCCGTGGCTCGTGCCGGCCTGTTGGCATGCCTGGCCGCGACCTTCTACACGGCCGTCTTCGTCATAGTTCGTATCGTTCGTCGAATCCTCGGACGATAGCGCTCCCAACCGCTGGACATTTTGGCCCCGCGCTGCTGGAATATCAGGAGCGGGCGCGGCTTGCGAGGCGCCGGGCCTGCTTCGATTCCCGCCCCGTTTCATCCCCGCCCCGTGAGGTAGCTCGATGCTGTGCGGCCTTCGGCCCCTCTGCTGGCTGCTGACTGGTCTTGTGGCTCTGCTGGCCACGCAGCCCGTGGCGCTGCGCGCCGAAGATGGCCCCTCCGGCAGCCAGGCTGCGATCGACTACAACCGCCAGATCCGGCCGATCCTCTCGAACAACTGCTTCAAATGCCACGGGCCCGACGAGGCCGAGCGGCAGGCCGGCCTGCGGCTCGACCAGCAGGAGACGGCCCTGGCCGAAACGGACTCGGGCGCGCTGGCTATCGTCCCCGGCAAGCCGGAAGAGAGCGAACTGGTCCAGCGCATTTTCGCCGACGACGCGGCCATGCGGATGCCGCCGCCTGACAGCAACAAGCAGTTGAAGCCGGACGAAAAGGAGCTGCTCAAGCAATGGATTGCCCAGGGCGCGCCGTGGAAAGAACATTGGTCCTTTGTGCCGCCGAAACGGCCGCCGCTGCCCGCCGTCGATCAAGCCGATTGGCCCCAAGCCGGCATCGACTACTTTATCCTGGCCAGGCTCGAGGCCGAGGGGCTTTCGCCGTCGGCCGAGGCGGACCGGCCGACGCTGATCCGCCGCCTGGCGTTCGACCTGACCGGCCTGCCGCCGGCTCCCGCCGAGGTCGACGCCTTCCTGGCCGACGGCGCGCCGGGCGCCTACGAGCGGCTGGTCGAGCGGTTTCTCAACTCGCCCCGCTATGGCGAGCGGATGGCAGTCGAGTGGCTCGACGCGGCCCGCTTCGCCGACACGCACGGCTACCACATCGACAGCGGCCGCGACATGACGCTCTGGCGGGAGTGGGTCATCGAATCCTTCAACCGCAACCTGCCGTTCGACCAGTTCACCATCGAACAGTTGGCCGGCGACCTGTTGCCCGGCGCCACGCTTGAACAGCAGATCGCCAGCGGCTTCAACCGGAACCACATGATCAACTTCGAGGGGGGCGCCATCCCCGAGGAATACCACGCCGCCTACATCGTCGACCGGATCAACACCACGGGCACTGTGTGGCTGGGCCTCTCCATCGCCTGCTCGCAATGCCACGACCACAAGTACGACCCGATCACGCAGAAGGAGTATTACCAGCTCTATGCCTTCTTCCACAATGTGCCGGAGAAGGGGCTCGACGGAGCCAAGGGGAATGCGGCCCCGGTAATCAAGGTGCCCAGCCTCGCGCAGAAACAGGCCGCCGCGGAGCTGGCCGCCGCCATCACAGAAACCGAGCGGCAAATGGCTGAGGCCGGCGAGCGGGCAGACGCCGCCCAGGTCGAGTGGGAGAACACTGAGCGTAGCGAGAGCGGCGCCGAGTGGTCGCTCGTCGACGCCGAGCGGGTCGAGTCGGCCGGCGGAGCCACGTTCAGCAAGCTTGACGACAAGTCGTTCCTGGCCGCCGGAGCGAATCCGCCCACCGACGTCTATACCATCCGCGCACCCTTGGAGCCCAACGGCGTCACGGCGCTCAGGCTCGAGGCACTCGACCACGACGGCCTCTCCGCACGCGGGCCAGGCCGCTCCGCCAACGGCAACGTCGTGCTGACCGAAGTCAAGCTGGCCTTGGAGCCTGCCGTGAAACCGGAGGCGGGCGGGCAGGAGGCCGCCGAGCCGCTGGCGATCAAGATCAAGGCCGCCGCGGCCGATTTCAGCCAGAAGGATTTCGACGTGGCCCGGGCCGCCGACGGCAACCCGGACACAGGCTGGGCCATTCATCCCGAGACCGGCAAGCCGCATGCGGCCGTGTTCGAGTTCGAGCAGCCGATCGGCGCCGCCGGGCCGGGACTGCTGGTTGTCACGCTCGAGTTCAAGTCGCGGTTCGCCCAGCATCAACTGGGCCGCTTCCGGCTCGCCGTCACCACGGCTGCCGATCCGCACGGCGGCCAGGAACTGCCCGCTGCCATTCAGCAGATCCTGGCCGTGGCGCCGGAAACCCGCAGCGACCAGCAGCGGGAGGAGTTGAAGAAATATTACCGCGAGAAGGTGTCGCCCGAACTGGGGGAGTTGGCTGCACGGCTGGAGCGCCTTCGCAAGGAGCAGGAAGAGTTGGACAAGCAGATTCCCAGCGCCATGGTGATGCGAGAGATGGACGCTCCTCGCGAGACGTACCTGCTGGTCCGCGGCGAGTACGACAAGCGGGGCGAGCAGGTCCAGCCGGGCGTGCCGGCCGCGCTGCCGCCGCTGCCGGCCGGCGCACCGGTGAACCGGCTGGGGCTGGCTCGCTGGCTCGTCGATCCGTCGCAGCCGCTCACCGCCCGCGTCACGGTCAATCGGTATTGGCAGATGTTCTTCGGCACCGGCCTCGTCAAGACATCGGAGGATTTTGGCTCGCAGGGCGACTTGCCCAGCCATCCGCAGTTGCTCGACTGGCTGGCGGCCGAGTTCCTCCAGAGCGGCTGGGACGTCAAGCACCTGGTGCGGCTGATCGTCACCTCGGCCGCATATCGGCAGTCGTCGGCCGTCACGCCCGACCTGCTGGCCCGCGATCCGGAAAACCGCCTGCTGGCCCGCGGCGCCCGCTTCCGCTTGCAGGCCGAGTTCATCCGCGACCAGGCGCTCGCCGTCAGCGGCCTGCTCGACGACCGCCTGGGCGGCCCCAGCGTTTCTCCCTATCAGCCCGAGGGGCTCTGGGAGGAGCTCGCCTCGCGCGAGGACGGTGCCAACTGGACGGCGCAGACGTACCGGCTCAGCGCGGGCCCCGACTTGTATCGCCGCACCATGTACACCTTCTGGAAGCGGACCTCGCCGCCTCCCACGCTGGTCACGTTCGACGCGCCCGATCGCGAAACGTGTACTGTCCGCCGTGCCAGGACGAACACCCCCTTGCAGGCCTTGATCTTGTTGAACGATCCGACCTACGTCGAGGCCTCGCGCAAGCTGGCCGAGCGGATGATGACCGAGGCCGGCGCCGAGCCGGCCGAGCGGATCGCCTTTGCCTTCCGCCTGGCAACCGCGCGGCAGCCCAGCCAGGTCGAGGCGGACGTGCTGTCGCGGATTTTTGACGAGCAACTGGCCGTGTACCGCGGCAACGCCGAGATGGCCGCGAAGCTGCTCGACGTGGGCCAGTCGCCCCGCAACGAACAATTGGAACCCGCTGAGCTGGCCGCCTGGACCACGGTGGCCAGCGTGATCCTGAACCTGGACGAAGTCGTCACCAAGAATTAACGGCAAAAAAACAACCATCCACTGGGGCACGATTATCGCTTTGCCCCAGCCACCCAGCGGCTTTGTTTGCGTCGAGAATTGAGGACTGCCGACATGTTTCAACAAGAGCTGGCCCGCCTGTTGACCCGCCGCCAATTGTTCGGCCGTGCGGCGGCCGGCATCGGCACGGCCGCCTTGGCCTCGCTGATGAACCCGCAGTTGTTCGCCGAGACGGCGGGCGGGCCGGCGGGGCAGGGCAGGGGAGTGCTCGGCCGGCCGCATTTCGCCCCCAAGGCCAAGCGAGTGATCTACCTGTTCATGTCGGGCGGCCCCTCGCACATCGACCTGTTCGATTACAAGCCGCGGCTGCGCGACTATCACGGGCAGGAGCTGCCGGGCTCGGTCCGCATGGGCCAGCGCGTGACCGGCATGACGGCCGGACAGAGCACGTTTCCCTGCGTGGCGCCGATGTTCCAGTTCGCCCAGCACGGCCAGTGCGGCGCCTGGGTCAGCGAGCTGTTGCCCAACGTCGCCCGCGTCGTCGACGACATCGCCATCGTCAAGTCGCTCAACACCGAAGCGATCAACCACGACCCGGCCACCACCTACATCCAGACCGGCCATCAGCAGCCGGGCCGTCCCAGCCTGGGCGCGTGGCTCAGCTACGGCCTGGGGACCGACAACGAAAACCTGCCGACCTTCGTCGTGATGATCTCGCAGGGCAGCGGCAACAAGACCGACCAGCCGATCTTCTCGCGCCTCTGGGGCAGCGGCTTTATTCCCACCGAGCACCAGGGCGTGCGTTTCCGCAGCGGCCAGGATCCGGTGCTCTACCTGTCGAACCCGCCGGGCATCGACGGTGCCACGCGCCGCCGCATGCTCGACGGCATCGGCGAGCTCAACCAGATTGCCGCCCAGTCGTTCGGCGACCCGGAGATCGAAACCCGCATCGCGCAGTACGAGATGGCCTTCCGCATGCAGACCTCCGTCCCCGAGCTGACCGATCTTTCCGGCGAGCCGCAGCGCGTGCTCGACATGTACGGCGTCGACGACAAGGGAGTCGACGGCGGCTTTGCCCGCAACTGCCTGCTGGCACGGCGGATGGTCGAGCGGGGCGTCCGTTTTGTCCAGCTCATGCACCGCGGCTGGGACCAGCACGGCAACCTCCCCCAGCAGATCCGCGGCCAGTCGAGCGATGTCGATCGGCCCAGCGCCGCGCTGGTCCAGGACCTGAAAGAGCGCGGCCTGCTCGACGACACGCTCGTGATCTGGGGCGGCGAGTTCGGCCGCACCGTGTACAGCCAGGGGAAGCTTACGGCGGACAATTACGGCCGCGATCATCACGGCCGCTGCTTCACCATGTGGCTGGCCGGCGGCGGCATCCAGCCCGGCATCAGCTACGGCGAGACCGACGACTACTGCTACAACATCGTCCGCGATCCGGTGCACGTCCACGACCTCAACGCCACCGTTCTGGCCTGCCTGGGGATCGACCACGAGCGGCTCACCTACCGCTTCCAGGGCCGCGACTTCCGCCTCACCGACGTCCACGGCAACGTCGTCCGGCAATTGATGGTCTGAGCAGTCCGCCACGTGTGCCACTGCTTGAAGTCCGCTCTCAGGCGGGCGCGAAGCAGTGCCGTACGGCTTTGATGGCAGGCGCTGTGCTGCCCAAGCTGCTGGACTCTGTCGATCACGCTCTCGGTCGTCCTGCTGATCGTGCTGACGATGGGGCCGACGCTTTCGGAGTGGCAGCTCACCGGCTACCACCGTATCAGCCCCAGGCTGTCCAAGAGTTCGGAGATCCTGGAGCTCTAAGATATGCTTCGCCCGTTGATTACCTGGAATGGCGGCTGACAGGCTACCACCGCATTAGCCCAGCCAATTCGAAGGCTCTCGATCTTATTGAGCTCTGAGATTCGACTGGGGCACGCTGACGCTTTGCCCCAGGCACCCGGCGTCACGCAGTAGCCGTCACGCTCCGCGTGACGAGCTGCCTCACGCGGAGCGTGAGGGCTCTGACGATTCCACACCCTCCCGCTCTAGGCGAAAAACCAGCACAGCGCAAGCGTGCAAGCTACCAAGACACCCGCCCAGACGCCGTCGCGCTGCCAGAGGGGACGGCGGACGCTGTCGCCGTCGTCGCCGGCGCGCCGGTAACGCCACCAGGTGTACTGCTCCGTGGCGTCGCTCCGCTCGGACCGGTAGAGCCGGCTCATCACCACGAGAACCAGGTAGCACAACAGCGCGGCCAGCCCCGTGCGGTGCAGGTATTGCAGGCGATGTCCGGCCAGCAGCGCGCCTTGCTCCAAGAGCACCGACAGGATCGGCCCGGCAAGCATGCACGCGAACGAGGCGGTCCGCGTGATGCGCGGCTGCAGAATACCGGCCAGAAAGGCGACCAAAACGCCCGGCACCAGGTAGGCGTTGTAGTCGACCATCCGGTTGAAAATGTTGTCCTTGGTGCCTCCGAACAACAGCGACAGCCCGATCGAGCAACCGGCCAAGGCCGACATGGAAATCCGCCCCACGCCGATCAGCTCGCGCTCCGACGCCGCGGGCCGCAGATACTTCTTGTGAACGTCGAACGTGTACAGGGTGGCAAACGAGTTCATCATCGAGTCGATGCTCGAAAGGATGCCGCCGACCAGCCCCGCCATCACCAGCCCCACCAGGCCGAGTCCCGCAGGCAGCAGGGCCCGCGTCAGACCCGCGAAGGCCGTGTCGCTCTCGGTCGCCGGGTTGATCGAGAGGATGTATCCGGCCGCCATGCCCGGCACGATGCACATGAACGGGATCAACAGCTTGAAGTATCCCGCCACGATGATCCCCATCCGTCCGTCCCAGCCGGTCCGCGCGCCCAGCGCCCGCTGGGCGATGAACTGGTTTGTGGCCCAGTAATTGAAGTGCAGCACCATCAAGCCCGTCAGCACCCCCGTCCAGGGCAGGTCGCTATGGTCCGCTGGGAAGAACACGTGGAACTTCTCCGGCTGCTTGTCCAGCAGCCCGGCAAAGCCGCCCACGTTGGGATGCCAGATCGCCAGGCAGGCGATGATCCCTCCACCCAGCAGCAACAGCACGCTTTGAACGGCGTCGGTATAAATCACCGCCTTCAGACCGCCGAACACCGTGTATACCGAGGCCACCAGCGCCAGGCCCCACACGGCCGCCTCGTAGCTCACGGCATAGTCCGAGCCGCTGGTCAGTGCTTCGATCGTCACCGCGCCGAGGATCAACGTGCCGCACATCTGGATCAACATGAAGGCCATGTTCGTGATCGAGTACAAGAAGCGGCTGCGGTCGTCGTACCGCCGCCCCAGGTACTCGCTCAACGTGTACAGGCCCATCCGGCGGTAGAGCGGCAGAAAAAAATAGCAGAGCATCATCAAGCCGAAGATGGCGCCGTACTCGTAGTTGGCCTGGGCGTAACCATGCTGCAGGCCGGCCCCCATCATGCCCACCATGTGGTGCGAGCTGATGTTGCTGCCGAAGATCGACCCGGCCACCGCCCACCAGGCCACGTTGCGGCCGGCCAGAAAGTAGTCGCGGGTTCCCTCCTCCCGCCGGCCCATGTACATGCCGAAGGCCGCCACCGCCAGCACGGTGCCCAGCAGCACCACCAGGTCCAGCGCATCCAGCGGCAGTTGCTCCGCCTGGGCCAGCACAAGCCATCGTGCCTGCATATCTTGGATCACTCCCTGTCAGGTACCGCCCAAAGTAGCTGCCTATGATAGCCACGTCCGGCGGCCTTGGCACCCATCGGCTTGGATTTATGCCCGGTTTATCGGGTCTGCCTGACCGTCGGTAGTGACCCGACTTATCGGGTCCTCCGAGCCGTTCGTAGTGACCCGATTTATCGGTCCCTTGAGCGTAACAAGTTCGCACGATTTGCGCATACTTTTTGCAGGACAGCATCAAACATGCGGCCACCGCGAACAGGAAGGACCCCATAAATGGGGTCACTACGAACAGGAAGACCGCATGAATGCGGTCACTACGAACCAAGCGCGGTAGACGCGAATGCCGCAGCACGTATAATTTGGCCGACCATGCACTCGACCCAAGTTGCCGACCGGGCGGCCCATCGCCAGTACCAGGAACAAGTCGCCGCTCGGCTGCGCGTCGAAGAACCGATCAACAGCGCGACACACGGCATCGGGTTCGTCCTGAGCATTGCCGGCCTGGTGCTGTTGCTGGCCACCGCGGCCGACTTCGGCGACGTCTGGCAGTTGGCCGCCTGCGCCGTCTACGGCGGATCGCTCATCGCGGTCTACGCGGCTTCCACCTTGTCGCACCTGTTTCAAGCGCCCCGCCTGCGCCGCCTGTTCCGCATTGTCGACCAGGCCCTGATTTTTCTGTTGATTGCCGGCACCTACACGCCGATCGCCTTCACCTGGCTGCGGCATGGCAACTGGTGGATTGTGCTGGCTTTGATGTGGGCCATCGGCTCGGCGGGCTTCGTCTCCAAGGCGATCTTCGTGCATCGGATCGAAGCCGTCTCGACCATGCTGCACGTGGTCATGGGCTGGCTGCCCGTGGTCACGGTCAGAACGCTGATCGATCGGGCGCCGCCGGGCCTGTTGTGGTGGATGCTTGCCGGCGGCATCTGTTACACGGTTGGCATCATCTTCCTGCACCGCGACGACAAAGTCCCTTACTTTCACGCGGTCTGGCACTTGATGGTCGTGGCCGGCAGCGCCTGCCACTACTGGGCGATCCTGGCCTACTGCACGGCGGCCCCGGTTGCGTCTTGAGCCGGCGCGCCCTCGTTTACCGGCGACCGTTCCATGGCCCGCTGGGCCGCGTCGGCGGCGCGGACCGCCGCCGGCACCCGCAAGGCCCGCGCCACCTGCTCGGCGAGCACCGGCGGCAGCGATTCGACGAAATGCACCTGCCCCGCTTCTTGCCAGGCGATCAGTTGTCCGTCCCGAATGGCCAGTGAATTGCGCGGCTTGGCGGCGATCCGCGCGCCCGCGGTCAGGATGCCGGCCAGGTTCGAGGGATCGGCCGCGGAAACGACCACCCACTGGCGGCTAGCATCGCTCTGGCGGACCCGCCGCAGCTCGTCGATCACCGAAGGCTCGGCATATTGCTCGCCCCCAACTCCCGCCACGAACCGGCCGCCGCGAATCCTTCCCTGTGCCTCCCAGCGGCGGTAGACCGCCACCAGCTCGCGCCAGGCGGGCGCGGCGCTCTCGCGGGTCAGCAAATCGCGGAACATCACGCCGTACCGCCGCAGCAACTGGCGGGCCCATTGCTCCAGCCGCTCGCCGGCGGATACATCGGCCACCCGGCCTGGAAACTGCCACCAGCGGCCTCCCCCGCCCGAGCGCGTGCCGCGCGCGGGCCGCTTCAGGCGGCGCGTCGGCGCCCAGGCGCGGTGCCGATCGCCGCCGGCAATCCTCCTGATCGGCGCGAACCCGTCGGCCGATACCAGCCCCAGGTAGGCCAGCTCGCCGAGCGCCTCTTCCAATTGTGCCGGCAACAAGCCGGTCAATGCCGCCAGGTCCTGGACGAACAGCGCGCCCTGGCCTTGCAGCGTCTCGTACACCAAACGCGCATTGCTCCGCGCGGTGTTCGCGGACCCAGCGCGCCCGGCCGGCAGCAGCCACGCCAGGTCGCCGCGGGAAACAATCGAAATCGGCACCAGGCGCGACAGGCCGCTCATGCTGGGCGGCCCATCGTCGGCCCGCTTGGGCGGCTGCAAGCGGCCCCAGACGACCTCGCCCGCCAGCGACAGCTCGTCGAGCCAGCCCGACTCGTAGTCTTGCACTCGGCCGCTCAACAGGTCGCGCTCCCAGGCGCCGGCCGGCGCCTCGAAACCTTGCAACTGCGCGATCACCTCGCGCAGCCCGCCGCGGCCCTGCCACTGCCCGTCCGGCGCGGCGTGCTGATGCACCAGCAGGAAACGCCAGAAGTCGGTCACGTCGACAGGCTGCACCTGCCGGCGTGCCTGGGCCAGGCTCAAGCGATGGATGCGGGCCAGCAGCCGCCGCTCGCACCACTCGACGCCGTCGGCCGCGGCCGTATATCGGCCCCGCAACACCGCTCCCTCACCTTCGAGTGCTTCGAGCGCCGCGGTCACGGCCGCGGGGCGGAGGCCCAGATCGGCCGCAATCTTTTCCGCGGTCACCGGGCCGACCGCTTCCAGCCGGCCGCGCACGATCGCCTCGTAAGCCTCGATGGGATCGGCGGGTTGACTGAGCGCTTCGGGCAGCGACAGCTCCGGCGATGCGACCGAGCCGGGATACGCCGCCCGTGCCAGCGACAATCGTTCGGCGGCCACCCACAGCCGCGGGCCATCAGGCGGTGCCAGCTCGGCAGCCCGGCCTGCCGCCAGCAACTCGTCAAAGTAGCTCGACCATGGCGGGCCGTCCTCGGCCGGCAGCACGGCCAGGCTCAGCAGCGTGTCGTGCAGCTCGTCGGCATCGCGGACCAGCGGCCAGGCTTCGCTTCGCACCAGTTCGATGGCCGCCGGATCGAGCTGCCCGATATCACCCAGATCTTCCACCGACAGCGTCCGCCGAGTGGCCACCGCGCGGGCCCGCCGTTCTTCCAGCGGCGCATCGTCGAGGAAGGCGTAGGGGTTGGCGTTGAGTATCTGATGGCTGAAAGGCGACGGCTCGCGCGTGTCCTTGCCCACCAGCTCCACCGAGCGGGCTTCGATGGCGTCGATTAGTGCCAGCCAGCGGTCGACGTCCATCGCCTCGGTCAGACAGTCGTGAACCGTCTGGTTTACCAGCGGATGGTCGGGAACCTCGATGTCCCCCACGACGTTCTCCAGGCAGGCCGTCTGCGCCGGAAAGACCTGCGTCAGCAGGTCGTCGGCCCGGAACCGCTGCAAAGGGGGCGGCACTTTGCGGCCGCCCCGCTGCCGCAGCACCAACAGTGCCCGCGTCGCATTCCATCGCCAGCGGACGCCGAACATCGGCACGGCCAGAAGCGCCTGCACCAGCAGCTCGCGGGCGTTGCCGCGGTTGAGCATGCCGAACATCCTCTCGATCGGAAAACTGTGCTGAGGCCCCAGCGAGAGCACGATGCCGTTGTCGTCGGCGCTGGCTTGCAGCTCGAAGTTGAAGCTGCGGCAGAACCTCTTGCGCAGCGCCAGGCCCCAGGCCCGGTTGATCCGCACCCCCAGCGGCGAATGGATGACCAGTTGCATGCCCCCCGATTCGTCGAAGAACCGCTCGAACACGATCCGCCGTTGGGTCGGCACCATGCCCATGGCCGCCTGCTGGGCCGCCACGTAATCGACCGCCTGCCGGGCGGGCCACTCGCCCGCGCCGCATTCCCGCTCGAGCCAACTGCGGATCTCGCGCTGCGTCGCCTCGTCGGCCGCCGGACCGCCTGTCGCGCCGTTGCCGCCCGCCAGGCCGTTGCCGCCAGTTGCATTTCGCAGCACGATCCGGTCGGCCAGCTCCTCGCGCAACCGCGAGAGCTCGGCCGACAGCTCAACCGTCCGGCCGGGCGCTTCGCCCAGCCAGAAGGGCACATTGGCCGGGGCCGCCTGGGCGTCCTGGACGACCACCTCGCCGCCGCGGACGTAGCGGATGCGCCACGAGCTGTTGCCCAACAGGAAGACGTCGCCGGCCAGGCTCTCGATGGCAAAATCTTCGTTGACGGTGCCGACCAGCGTCCGGTCGTCTTCGGTGACCACGCGGTAGTCGGCCATCTCGGGAATCGCGCCGCCCGACGTCAGCGCGGCCAGCCGCGCCCCGCGCCGCGGCTTGAGCAGCCCGTGGATCCGGTCGCGGTGCAGCCAGGCTCCTCGCCGGTTGCCGGGCCGCAGGCCCTCGCTGAGCATCTCGACCACCGAGTCGAACGCACTCCGCTCCAGGGCGCGGTAAGGCCAGGCGCCGCGGCAAAGCTGGAACAGGTCGTCCTCGCGGTACGGTTCGGCGGCCACGGCGGCCACGATCTGCTGGGCGAGGATGTCGAGCGGCTCTTGCGGGATCTCGATCTGGTCCAGCCGCCCGTGCCGCACCGCACGCACCAGCGCCAGGCACTCCAGCAACTCGTCTCGCGTCAGTGGAAACAGCCGTCCCTTGGGCAACGCGCCCAGCGAGTGGCCCGACCGCCCCACGCGCTGCAAGAGCGTGGCCACCGATCGCGGCGAGCCGATCTGGCACACCAGGTCGATGAATCCCACGTCGATGCCCAGCTCGAGCGAGGCCGTGGCCACGATCGCCTTCAGCTCGCCGCTGGCCAGCCTCCGCTCGGCCGAGAGGCGGATTTCTTTCGAGAGGCTGCCGTGATGGCTGGCCACGGCATCCTGGCCCAAGAGCTCGCTCAGCCGGTGCGTGACGCGCTCGGCCAGCCGCCGCGTGTTGACGAACACCAGCGTGCTGCGGTGCGACAGAATCATCCGGCACAGCCGCTCGTAGATCTCCTGCCAGGTTTCGTTGGAGCAGACGGCCGACAACGCGCTGGGAGGCACCTCGACTGCCAGGTCCAGGTCGCGCATGTGCCCCACGTCGACAATCCGGCACTGGGGACGGCCGTCCGGCTCGACAGCGCTGGAGCCGACGAGGAACCGCGCGATCTCGTCGATCGGCCGCTGCGTCGCCGACAGCCCGATCCGCGTGGGCGGCG
Source organism: Pirellulales bacterium (assembly GCA_040901675.1). Classification (GTDB taxonomy): domain Bacteria; phylum Planctomycetota; class Planctomycetia; order Pirellulales; family JAICIG01; genus JBBDNX01. The sequence goes on from JBBDYJ010000025.1 coordinate 123,705, forward strand.
CGGGGCACAGCGCCGCCAGCCGCTGGAGCGAAAGCGACAGGTGCGAGCCCCGCTTGTCGCGGGCCAGCGCGTGGATCTCGTCGACGATAACGGTCCGCACGTCGCGGAGCATCTCGCGCCCCCTGGCGGACGTGACCAGCAGGTACAGCGACTCGGGCGTGGTGACCAGGATGTGCGGCGGCCGCCGGATCATGGCTTGCCGCCGGCCCGGCGGCGTGTCGCCGCTGCGGACCATCACCGACAACGGCGGCACCTCGAGCCCCGCGTCCAAGGCCCGCTGGCGGATCTCGGCCAGCGGTATCTCCAGGTTCCGCTGCACGTCGTTCGAGAGTGCCTTGAGCGGCGAAACATAAACGACCTGCGTCGACGGCGGCAGCGTCCCCTCCAACCCTTGCCGCAGCAGCCGGTCGATGCATACCAGGAAGGCCGCCAGCGTTTTTCCAGACCCCGTGGGCGCCGCGATCAGCGTATGGCGGTCCGCCACGATCTGGGGCCAGCCCAGCCGCTGCGGCTCGGTCGGCTCGCGGAATCGCTCGCGGAACCAGCCCGCGGTAATCGGATGAAAATGGCTCAGCGGCATGGGAGAATCTATTCTATGCCTCCGGAGGCGGCGACGGTAGATGGTTCGGAGCCGTCCGAGTACGAACGGGCTGCGGAGCGGGATGACCGCATCGGGCTGGATTCGGGAGAGGCTCGCCGAGGGCCGAAGCGGGGCACACTGACCCCTGCGGCAGGGTATAATGCTATTCCGCCGCTAACTCGCGCCTGCATGGAGTATTACGTTGGCTGCGTCAGCATTGGTAGAGAAGGATCGACTTACGGGAATGGATGCCGCTCACGCGCTCTGGAAAGACCCGGTGCTAAAGCCGACGGCCATCTTTTGGCTTTACGACGACGATGCAAGTGAATGGCGATTTGTTATCGCTACTGAAGATGCGAGAAGGCGCGGGCCGCAAGCAGCTTATCTTCGCGTGCGCAATCTACTGAAGCGAGCAGGGCTGCTAGACCGGCTACCGCTTCGCCGAGTTGTCGTCGTGGATCCGGCCCATCCCCTTTTGACCAGCGTTGCCGCCATTCTTAGCACGCCCGGCAATAGCCTAGCGGGCATGTCATTCTACGACTGCGTCGTGAACAACGTTCCCATCGCTGGCATGCATCTTTATCACATGAATGCCGATATAAAGGCAAGCGGAAGCGAGGCGAAGAAGAGGGCAAGCCATTCTGCCGTCCGGTAGTCAGTTGCGTGACGCCGCTCTAACCGCCTCCTCTGCCGAAATGGTTTCCGTAACCCATGGACGAACGTCTGCCATCTGCTGAACAGGTCCACCGGGCTACTGCCAGCGATGCCGACCAACCCGGCGCCAACCGCGTTGCCCTGGCGATCGGCTGGGCGCTGGTTGTCGCGGCCGCCGGCGGACTGGCCTGCGGCTGGATCATCGACCGGTTCGGCGAGTTCGGTTCGATCAGCCTCTGGGGCCTGGGCGCGCTGGCCGGTGTTGTTTCGCGCAAGATCACGCGCAGCGCCAGCCCGCTGGCCGCCTGGTCGCAGGTGGCCGCCTGCGCGGTTGCACTGGTCCTGGCCGAAGTTTGCTGGATCCGATGGAACATCGTGCTCAAGCCGGACACCTGGGAACAAGCAATAGCCACACTCCCCACATTTGTCGAACAATACCAGTTGGCGGCTCTCATTGCCGCGTTGTTTACCGCCTTTGGCGCCTATGCCGCCTGGTGGCGGGCCGGCGCGCGATACCGGCTCGTCGCCGTCGAGATCCGCTGAGCAGCGAAAAACAACAAGACGGACGAGACTGGGCGCGCTGCCGCTTTGCCCCCAGCCACCCGGATGAAGGCGGAAGGCAGAATAACACCACGGACGAAGACTGGGGCACGCTAACGCTTTGCCCCAGCCACCCTGACGCTAGCTCCCAAACCACAACCTTCCGCCTTCATCCGTCCGCAACCCGCTTGGCCCGCTGGCCAAAACGGCTTACCATGGAAGGCGTGGATGGACCGCAAGCCGTCCCCATTTGTTCGCCATTCGCCCAGCTCCCAGGAGAGCCACGTGCTCGGCCGCAGAAAACTATTGAGTCTGGGCTCGCTGGGGCTGGTCGGCCTGACGCTGCCCAAGCTGCTCAGGGCCGAGGCAGCCTTCCCGCCGGCCCGGCGCAAGCCGGCCCGCTCCTGCATCCTCTTCTTCCTGGAAGGCGGCCCGGCGCACCAGGACCTTTGGGACATGAAACCCTCGGCGCCTTACGAGGTCCGGGGCGAGTTCAAGCCGGTCGCTACCAGCACACCGGGCCTGCACGTTTGCGAGCACCTGCCGCTCTTAGCCCGCCAGATGCACCACCTGGCCCTGGTCCGCAGCGTGCACCACCGCGTCGGCGACCACAATGCCGGCGCCTACTACACGCTCACCGGCCGGTCGCCCGACAAGCCGGGCGGCCTGATCGTCTCCGACGAGCCGGAGAACTTCCCGCCCTTCGGCTCGGCGCTGGCCCACCTGCGTCCCATCGACCGGCAACTCCCCCCCTTCGTCCACTTGAGCGACATCATGTCCAACAACGGCAGCGACCTGCCGGGACAGCGGGCCGGCTTCCTGGGCGCTGCCTTCGACCCCTTCGTGGCCGGCGACCCCAGCGCGCCCGGATACCAGGTGCCCGGCCTGGCGCTGCCGGCCGAGATCCCCCTCGAGCGATTCGAAGCCCGGCAGCAGCTCTTGGCCCGGCTCGACCGCTCTCTGGCCGCCGCTCCGGACCAGCCGGAGTTCCAGCGGCTCGACGCCCACTACCGTCAGGCGTTTGAGCTTTTGGCCGCCTCCCAGGCCCGCCGGGCGTTTGATCTCAGCCAGGAACCCGACAGCGTCCGCCGCCGATACGGACTCCCCGACCGCACGGACCGCTCGGTCGAAGCCCGCAAGTTCGGCGGCCTGCCGCACCTGGGGCAGTGCATGCTATTGGCCAGGCGGTTGATCGAAGCCGGAGTGCGGCTGGTGACCGTGGGCACCGGACGCCGCTTCGACCAGTCGTGGGACACGCACCGCGATCACTTCCCGCTCTTGAAACGGTCGCTGCTGCCCTATGCGGACCGGGCCTTTTCCGCCTTGCTCGAAGACCTGGCCGCCTCGGGCCTCTTGGACGAGACCCTGGTGGTGGCCATGGGCGAGTTCGGCCGCACGCCGCGGCTGGGCCAGATCACCAGCGGCGCCGGCGCCGACGCCGGGGGGCGCGATCATTGGCCGCATTGCTATACGGTGCTGCTGGCGGGGGGCGGCATTGCCGGGGGTGCCGTCTGGGGCCAGTCGGACAAGCATGCCGCTTATCCCAGCCGCGATCCGGTGGGGCCGGAAGACATCGCCGCCACCATCTATCATGCCTTGGGCATCGATCCCGATACGCGGATCATTGACCGCTTGGGCCGGCCCCAGTCGATCGCCCTGGGCACGCCGATCTTCGACTTGTTCAGTTGATCGATCGCAGGGCCTTCAGCCCGCCCGGTCGAAGACGATCCAGACCAGCACCACGGCAAAGAGCGACACGCCGAAGCCGTATCCGCCTTCGGACGGATCGAACGACAGCAGCCGATCCCAGGTCACATTGCGGAACAGTTGCATGGCAGCGCCCCATTTAAAGAAAGTGTCTCTTAACAACTATAGCTCGCGCGGAGCGGGTTATAGTGACCGGAGAGCTTTTCGCCGCCACTCCCCCTGCAAGGGCGGGGGGCTGAAGGCAGAAGGCAGGAGGCAGAAGGCAGAAAGAGGGCAGGAGCAGGGTTTTGCTCGGCTGGCTGCTAAAACTGGGTAAAAGTGTCCCAATCGTCATCGCCGATACCATGCGAGGCGCACCGTATCGACCGTGCTGGCGGCGCCCGGTCCCGCCTGCCCCAGCCTTCGTGTTGTTATTCTGCCTTCTGCCTTCGTCCTTCTGCCTTCATCCGGGTGCCTGGCGCCTCAGGTGCGCCGGGTGCCTGGCGGCAAAGCGGTAGCGTGCCCCAGCTCGTCTCTGGGGGTGCCTGGTGTCTCAAGTGCGCTCGAAGAACGCCACCTGGAGCCGCCCCTTGTACGAGACCCGCAGCGAGATCATGTTCGCACGGATCACCGGTGCTGGCACGCCGCCCGGCTGATCGACCTCCCAGGTTCGCTCGCCGGTTTCCACCGCGGGCGGCATCGTGCTGGGCAGGCTTGGCTGAATTGACGTTTCATTCTGAACAACTGGCATCCTTGCCATGCTGCGTCGCTTCATACTCCGCTTTCGCTTTGCAAGTGCTCGATCGAACATCTTCGCTTTCCGCTACCATTCTTTCGGCAGACTGACCATGCAAGGGTAAGGCGCGCTCTCGCCATTAACAGCGCACGCCCGCCCACCCCCCCAGCAGCGCTGGTCGCCTCGCCTTTTCTTTCCCCGTCATCGTTCACCTTGTCGCCTTGTCGCCTTGTCCTCTCCCGCCGGGTGCCTGGTGGCCAAGCAGTAGCGTGCCCCAGCCTTCGTCTCCACAGGGTTGAACCGCGGCCTCCTGGCTGGTATGGATAGTGGGCCGCTGCCTGCCCGCGATCCCAAGCCAGCAACCCGCCCGCCCCCCCTCGACACACCAAAGGTCATCACAGCATGCAAGTCCCCGCCAGAAGGACGGCCGCTTTGCTTTTTTGGTTCGCTTTCTGGCTAGCGGCAACGCTGGCGTGGGACGGTTCGAACGAACCGGCGTGCGCCCAGCCAACCCATCGGCACCCCAGGCAGTCCAAGCAGCCGACACTCGACCGGCCACCGGCCAACCGCCGCCCGCCGCTCGACTACGACCGTGCCCAGGTCGGCCGTCGCCTGGACGGCAAGATCGTCGTGCCCACCAACCAGGTGCTCTCCCCCTTGGGACGGCAGGTCGCCTTTTCCGGCCGGCCCACCGACGTGGCCCTCTCTCCCGACGGCCGCTGGCTGGCGGTCCTGTCCCGCGACCAGGTGCTCTCGATCGACGTTGAGGCGGGCCGCGTGGCCCACTTCGTCGACTGGCGCGGCGGCAGCTACACCGGCATGGTCTTCGCCCCCGACGGCCGGACACTCTACGCCTCCAGCATCCGCGGCACCATCGGCGTCTTCGAGGTGGCCGCCGACGGCCGGCTCACCCCCCAGCCGCCGAGCCGCGTCGAGCCCGTGCGAGGCCAGGACAACCCGGTGCCAGCCGGCCTGGCGATCAGCCAAGGCCATTTGTACGCGGCCATGAACCTCAACAACACGCTGGCCGAGATTGACCTGGCCACCGGCCAGGTGACGCGGCAGATTGCCGTCGGCAGTGCTCCCTACGACGTGGTCGTGGCCGGGCGGAAAGCCTATGTCAGCAACTGGGCCGGCCGCCACCCGGAAGAGGACGATCCGCAAGGCCCTTCAGGCCGGGGCACGAAAGTCCGCGTCGATCCTCTGCGGCATATCGCCTCGGACGGCTCGGTTTCGGTCGTCGATCTGGAGGCCGGCCGCCAGGTGCGCGAGATCGTCGTCGGCCTGCACGCCTCCGGCCTGGCCTTGTCGGGCGACGGCCGCTGGCTGGCGGTTGCCAACGCCAACAGCGACACCGTCTCGGTGATCGACACGGCCCGCGACGCAGTGGTCGAAACCATCTCCACGCGGCCGGCTCGCAACATGCTTTTCGGCAGTGCGCCCAACTCGGTGGCCATCTCCAGCGACGGCCGCTGGCTTTATGCGGCCAACGGCACGAACAACGCCGTGGCGGTGATTGCCTTGCGTCCCCCTCATAGCCGGCTGATGGGCTGCTTCCCCACCGGCTGGTATCCGGCCGGCATGGCGCTCGACCCCGCTCGAAACGCGCTGTACGTGGCGAACATCAAGGGGGTTGGCTCTCGCAACGCCGACTGGCGCGGCACACGCAAGGTGAAGGACCGCGTGGTATTCGGCTACAACTCGCACGACTACCTGGGCACCGTCTCGCTGGTGCCGCTGCCGACGCTTGCGCAACTGGCCGGTCACACGGCAACCGTCAACACGAACAACCGTCTGACCGAAGCCACCAGCGCCCTGGCGCCGCCCCGGCGGTCCGCCGCGCCGCGGCCCATACCCGAGCGGCATGGCGAGCCGTCGGTCTTCAAGCACGTGCTCTACATCATCAAGGAGAACCGCACCTACGACCAGGTGTTTGGCGACGTCGAGCGGGGCGAGGGAGATCCGGAGCTTTGCATCTTCGGCCGCGAGGTCACGCCCAACCACCACAAGCTGGCCGACGAGTTCGTCCTGCTGGACAACTTTTACTGCAGCGGCACGCTGAGCGCCGACGGGCACCAGTGGACCGACGAAGCCTACGTGACCGACTACATCGAGAAGGCCTACGGCGGTTGGCCCCGCAGCTATCCCTACGAGGGCGGCGACGCCATGGCCTATGCCTCCAGCGGCTTCATCTGGGACAACGTGCTGGCGCACAAGCTCTCGCTGCGGGTCTACGGCGAGTTCGTGTCGGCCACCATCCGCTGGAAGGACCCGGCCCGTGCCGGGCGGCCCGGTTTTCTTGACTGCTATCGCGATTTCGTGGATGGCACCGGCTTGATCGAGGTGCTCGCCGAACCGGCGATCGAAACCATCCGCCCGCACATCTGCCCGACCGCCATCGGTTTCCCGGGCACCGTTCCCGACGTGCACCGCGCCCAGCAATTCATCGACGAGCTGCGCGGCTATGAAGAGCGGGGCGACCTGCCCAACTTCATGATCATGCTCTTGCCCAACGACCATACCACCGGCACCACTCCCGGCATGCCGACGCCCGAGGCCGCCGTCGCCGACAACGACCTGGCCCTGGGCCGCATCGTCGAGGCCGTCAGCCAGAGCCGCTTTTGGCGCGAGACGGCCATCTTTGTGGTGCAGGACGATCCGCAGAACGGCTTCGACCACATCGACGGCCATCGTACGGTGGCCCTGGTCGTCAGCCCCTATACGCGCCGGCGGGTGGTCGACAGCACCAACTACAACCAGACCAGCATGATCCGCACGATGGAGCTGATCCTGGGCCTGCCGCCGATGAACCAGTTCGACGCCTCGGCCACGCCGATGGCCACCTGCTTTACGGACAAGCCCGACTTCACGCCCTACAAGTCGGTGCCCAACAACATCCCCTTGGACCGCTTGAATCCGCCGTTACAAGCGATCGACGACCCTCGCCAGTTGCACTGGGCCAAAATCTCGCTCGAGCTTCCGCTGGACGACATCGACCAGGCCGACGAAGACACGTTCAACCGCATTCTCTGGCACGCCGTCCGGGGCAGCGACGACACCTATCCCTCCTGGGCCGTGCTGGAAAAGGAGGAATGACGGTAGAAGGAGGTAATGGGACCTCTGACCTCTTGACCTCTGACCTCTTGACCTCTGACCTCTGACTTCTGACTTCTGACTTCTGACTTCTGACTTCCGACATGAGCCAGGTTCTCGATCAATTCGAACAGGCCCGCCGCCATCTGGCCGGCGGCGTTTCCGCCTCGACCCGGCTGAACCGCGCCTTGGGCCACGCGATGCTCTTCGAGCGGGCCGAGGGCTGCCGCGTCTGGGACCTGGACGGCCGCGAGTACATCGACCTGTGTACCAGCCACGGCGCTACGCTGCTGGGACACGGCGATCCCTCAGTCCGTGAGGCGGTCGATCGGGCGCTGTCCCGCGGAGCGCCCTGCTCGTATGAAAACCGCATGCACACCGAGTTGGCCGACCTGTTGTGCCAGACGATTCCTTGCTGCGAGCAAGTCCGCTTCACCGGCTCGGGCACCGAAGCCACGATGCACGTGATCCGGTTGGCCCGCGCCTACACCGGCCGCCCAAAACTGTTGAAGTTCGAGGGCAATTTTCACGGCTATCACGACCAGGTGATGTTCTCCATCGGTACGCCCGCCGACAAGCTGGGCAGCGAAGTCGAGCCAACGTTGCACCCAGGCTCGACCGGGATCACCCGCGGCATCGAGCAGCAGCTCGTGCTGGCTGCGTACAACCGGCCCGACCTGCTGCGCGAAATCTTTCGCCGGCATGCTTCCGAGCTGGCGGCCGTCATCATCGAGCCGATCTGGTACAACGCCGGCTGCATCGAGCCGACCGCCGAGTTCATGTCCGCGCTGGTCGAGCTCACCCAACGGCACGACGTGCTGTTGATCTTCGACGAGGTGCTCAGCGCCTTCCGCATGGCCCTCGGCGGGGCCCAGGAGCACCTGGGCGTCACGCCCGACCTGTGTACTTTGGGCAAGGCGGTTGGCGGCGGCCTCCCCTTGAGCGTGTTCGGCGGCCGCCAGGCGATCATGCAGCGGCTGATGCCCAGCGGGGACTGCCAGCACAGCGGCACGTACAACGGCCATCAGCTCGGCGTGGCCGCCGGCCTGGCCGCCCTGACCGCTTACCGCCGGCCCGGTTTTTATGACCACATCCGGTCGCTCGCGGCGCGCTTGTACGACGGCATCAACCAGCTCTTTGTCCGCCATGGCGTCAACGGGCGCGTGCACGGTTTGGGCGCCCGCTTCGGCATTTATTTCGGCGTCGGGCAGCCCCGCACCTACCGCGACGTGGTGCTGCACGACCGCCAGAAGATGCTGGCCTTCGTCCGCTCGGCCATTGCCGAAGGGGTCTACTTCCACGACTATGGCGGGGCCGCCTGCCATCACGGCTTCTGCGCCGCCATGACCCTGGCCGACGTCGACGAGGCGCTCCAGCGGCTCGACCGGGCGATTGCGCGTATGTAGAACGGAATTCATTCCGTTTCCCTGAACCGAATTCATTCCGTTTCTCTGAACCGAGTTCATTCCGTTTGCCAAGTGCATTTTGTTGTTATGAAAACGGAATGAATTCCGTTCTACGTATGCCGTAGCGAGGACTAAAACACCCATGCGGATCGCCATCGCTCAGCTCTGGCAGGAAACCAACACCTTCAACACCCAGCCCACGCTTCGGGCCGACTTCGACGCCTTTGGCGTGCTGGCCGGCGACGAGCTCGTCGAAAAGATGGCCGACACCAACGAGCTGGGCGGCTTTATCCAGGCGCTGCGGTCCTGGAGCCCTGCGGCCGAGATCGTCGGCTTGGTGCGGCTGCCCGCCTGGCCCAGCGGCACGGCCACGGCCGGCACGTTCCACTGGCTTCGAGACCAGGTCGCCGATGCGGTCCGCCGCCGGTTGCCCCTCGACGCGGTGCTCCTGGCACTGCACGGCGCCATGGTGGCCGACGAGTTTCCCGACGTCGAAGGGCACATCTTGGAGGCGGTCCGCGGCCTGGTCGGTCCCGGCGTGCCGATCGTGGCCACGCTCGACCTGCATGCCAACATCACCGAGCGGATGGCCCGGCAGGCCGACGCCCTGGTGCTGTTCCATACCGCACCGCACATTGACGTCTTCGAGACCGGCCAGCGTGGGGCCGAAGTGCTGCGCCGCATGTTGTTCGAGGGGGCGCGTCCCGTGACCGCCTTCCAAAAAATCCCCGCGGTCGTGCCTGCCGAACGGGCCAATACCCAGGATCCGGCGAGCATCAGTTACGGCTTCAATCGCCGGCTCGTCGCCCTGGAGCGCGACCGGCGCATTCTGGCCGCGGGTCTGGCCACCGTGCAGCCGTGGCTCGATATTCCCGAGCTGGGCAGCAGCGTCGTGGTGGTGGCCGACGGCGATCGCGAACTGGCCCAGGCGGAATGCCAGCGGTTGGCGGGCGACTTCTGGCTTCACCGTCGCGACTACCTGCCCGAGTTGACCGATTTGGAAACGGCCGTGCGCGAAGCGCACGATTGCCGCGACGGGCTCGTGGTGCTCGGCGACGGCGCCGACTCGACGACCTCCGGGGCGCCGGGCGACAGCAACTGGCTGCTCAAAGAATTCTTGAAGTACGACTGGCCCAGGCCAGTCCTGCTCCCACTCGTTGCGCCGGACATTGTTGACGTAGCCCGCCGGTCCGGCGCCGGCAGCACGATCACCGCCTCGCTGGGCGGCAAGCTCGACTCGCGGTTCTCCACGCCGCTGGTGCTCGATGTCCGCGTCGAGCGCCTGTTCGATGCCCGCTTCGTGCTCTCCGGCCACCTCGCCCGCAACCTGCCCATCGACATGGGTCCCTCGGCCGTCTTGCGGCACGGCAACATCCACATCGTGGTCACCTCGCGCAGCGGCCCGCACTTTGCCCCCGAGCTGTTCCGTTGCGGTGGCCTGGATCCGCTCTCCGCTGGCGTGCTGGTGGCCAAGAGTCCCTGCGGCTTCCGGGCAGCCTACCAGCCGCACGCCAAGAAGATCATCATGGTCCGCGCCCCCGGCTGTGCCCCCTCCGACTTCTGGAACTACGAGTACCGCAACATCACTCGCCCCCTCTGGCCCTGGGATGAGCTGCCCGACTGGCAGCCCGATCCGCTCCTCACCCCGCCCCCCCGTAGCTGAATTCGCCAGCCCGTAGCTGAATTCGCCAGAATTCAGGCCCTCGTCCACCTCCCTCGTAGCTGAATTCGCCAGAATTCAGGCCGCCATCCACCTCCCACTTCCCCCGAACCATGGCGATGTCCGCCATGGGCCGGGTAAAATCAAGCCGACTCTCCATCTCCGCATCCCAAAGCCCGACATGCCATGAACTCAATCGCCCCGAAGCTCCTTCTTGCCCTCACGTGGATCGCTGCCGTTGCCCAGGATAGCCACGCCGCCGAGCAATCTCCCCTGAAAGCCGTCCCGTTTCAGGACGTGAGCATCGCCGACGCCTTCTGGTCGCCGCGCATCGCCACGAATCAGACTGCCACGATCGAAGCCAATCTGCACCAGTGCGAAGTCACGGGCCGCCTCAAGAACTTCGCCGTCGCCGGCAAGCTGGTCGAAGGCAAGCATGAGGGGCTGCTCTTCAACGATTCCGACGTCTACAAGGTGATCGAGGGGATCGCCTACACCCTGGCCGGCCGGCGCGACAAGAAACTCGAGGCCCGCACCGACGAGATCATCGACCTGATTGCCGCCGCCCAGCAGGAAGATGGCTATCTGAACACCTATTACACGCTGGTCGAGCCCGACAAGCGCTGGCAAAACATCCAGTATGGCCACGAGCTCTACTGCGCCGGGCACCTGGTCGAGGCGGCCGTGGCCTACTACCAGGCCACCGGCAAGCGCAAGCTGGTGGACGTGGCGATCCGCTTCGCCGACCACATCGACTCGGTCTTCGGCCCCGACAAGCGGCACGAGACGTGCGGCCACCAGGAGCTGGAACTGGCACTGGTCAAGCTATACCGGACCACCGGCGAGCGGCGCTATTTGAAACTGGCTGGTTTCCTGCTCGACATGCGGGGCAGCGACGACGGCCGGCGGTTGTTCGGCGAGTACGCCCAGGACCACGTGCCCATCCGCCGACAGCGCGAGGTGACCGGCCATGCCGTGCGGGCCATGTACCTCTACTCCGCCATGGCCGACGTGGCCGCCGAAACCGTCGACCAGGGCCTGCTCGAGGCCCTCGATGCCATCTGGCACGACGTGGCCGACCGCAAGATGTACATCACCGGCGGCATCGGCCCCTCGGCACACAACGAAGGCTTCACCGTCCCCTACGATCTGCCCAACGACTCCGCCTACGCCGAGACGTGTGCGGCCATCGGCATGGCGCTCTGGAACCACCGGATGTTCCTGATGTCCGGCGACGCAAAATACGCCGACGTGCTGGAGCGCGAGGTGTACAACGGCCTCGTGTCCGGTGTGTCGCTCACCGGCGATCGCTTTTTTTACGTCAATCCGCTGGGAAGCAAGGGCCAACATCACCGTGTGCCCTGGTTCGATTGCTCCTGCTGCCCGACCAACATCGTCCGTTACATTCCCGGCATGGGCGAGCGGGCCTATGCCCATCGCGGCAACACTCTGTGGACCGTGCTCTACATGGGCGGCTCGGCCGATATCTCGCTGGAGGGCGGCAAAGTGCGCCTCACTCAAAAGACGCGCTATCCCTGGGATGGCCAAATAGTGCTCACGGTCGAGCCGGAGCGCAGCTTCCCCTTCGATCTTCACTTGCGCGTGCCGGGTTGGTGTGCCGAGCCGCCCCGCGTGACGGTCAACGGCAAAGCGGTCGAGCAGCCCACCATCGACCGCGGCTACCTGAAGCTCAGCCGCACGTGGCAGGCAGGCGACCTCGTCGAGCTCGAGCTGCCGATGAGCGTCCAGCGAGTGTATGCCGATCCCCGGGTGGCGGCGAACCGGGGGCGCGTGGCCCTCCAGCGAGGCCCTGTCGTGTACTGTCTCGAAGGCGCCGATAACGCCGATCGCGTCCGCGGCCTCTGTCTGCCACGTGAAGCCCGCCTCTCGGAGTCGTTCGAGAGCGACCTGCTGGGAGGCGTCGTGGTGCTGCGCGGCGAAGCGCTGGCGGTCTCGCGCGGCGAAGATGGCGAGTTGGCCACCGAGCCGTTCAACTTCACCGCGGTTCCCTACTCGACCTGGGACAATCGGCGGCCCGGCCCGATGGTGGTCTGGCTTCCTGAGGATCCGAAGCTGGCCGAGATTCCCGGCGAGGAGGGCGTGCGATCGGGCGAGATGACCATTCGCGCCTCGCACGTGAACCCCACCGACTCGCTGGCCGCCCTGGCCGATGGCCGGCTGCCCGAGTCTTCAGGCGATCACAATCTGCCGCGGATGACCTGGTGGGACCATCGCGGCGGCACCGAGTGGGTCAGTTGCCGCTTCGACAAGCCGCGCACGCTGGGCCGCGCCGCCGTCTATTGGTTCGACGACACGGGGGTTGGCGCCTGCCGGGTGCCCCAGGAGTGGCGGCTCTTATGGCTCGACGGCGACGCGTGGAAGAGCGTCGAGTTGACCCGTACCTCCAGCTACGGCATCGCCGCCGACCAGTTCAACGCCGTCGAGTTCGAGCCCATCACCACCCGCGAGCTGCGCCTGAAGGTCACGCTCCAGCCCCGCTACTCCGCCGGCATCCTCGAATGGCAGGTCGAATAGCACAGCGGCAGGAATGCAACATCTCAGATCCCGTACGGACACAATCGCCGTGTGCGACGGGCGCCGTGTGCGATGGGTGAGGGAGTCGGCTTGAAGAATCTCGTTGATCTGAACCTGAAGTGTGAGGATTTCCTGAAGAACAATCGCCACCTTTACGCCCATAAGGCTGGGCGGAAGAAGATAGCACTCATAAGTATTGAGGCGGCAAACGAGAAGTCTGGCGACGTGCGGCTCGTCCTCGGGGCCGCCAGGCTGATCGCCGGTGGGCAGAGCCATAACGTTGAGCCCCCGGCCGTCATCATCCGGAAGCTCTCGGAGTTCACATGGGACTTCCTGCTCTACTCGATCATTGACTTCCAGCCCGTGCTGGCCGCGGTGGATGCCTTCTTCTTGCTGACCGGCCCGCTCTACAATCGGAGACTCAGAAAGCAGTTGCGTTTGCTTTCAGACGGCGAGATGCTGCTTGGACCGGGCGAGTGCAAGCAGGCGATCGTTGGTTTCCGCGGTGTCTCCCGCGGAGCCCAGGAACTCGAACTTTCGTATTGCAGCCCGGATGGCGAGCAACGCAAGCTCCAGTGTGCCATTCGTTAACGCGGCTTCCCATCATTCACCGAAAAAAAGGGGATAAGTCCAATATCGCGCTGGATGACGAGCCTCACACGCCGCCAAGACCCAAACAATTGGACTTATCCCCGACTTACCTCTTTTCCCGTCCTTTGCGGCATGGGAGTCGCGGTATGCCCAAAACAAAAGCTCCCTTCCACGGCAGTCGGACAGTTAAAGGTTGCAGGAACCGATTCCAGGACAGTGGGTACGCGAAAAAGCGTGGGACAAATGCACGAAGCCCCCACGTCGCTGGCGGGCCAGCGGCCCCAATAGCGACAGCCGGTCGCTCGCATCGCCGAAAAAAGGGGATAAGTCCAATATCGTGCTGGACCACGAGCCCCACACGCTGCCAGGACCCCCAAAAATTGGACTTATCCCCTTTTCACTTCACTTGCATCCAGCTACACCACCGCCGCTGACCAGTTCAACGCCGTCGAGTTCGAGCCCGTAACCACTCGCGAGCTGCGCCTGAAGGTCAAGCTCCAGCACCGCTACTCCGCCGGCATCCTCGAATGGCAGGTGGAATAGCACAGCGACAGGAATGCAAAATGCCGCGCCGAAAAAAAACGGGGAGCGACCCACGCTGCCGTTTTGCACGTTCTCGAGCCGATAGAGCGCCACACTTTTCTTCGGCTTACTCGCCTTGAAAGTAAAACGGCGTTATTCGACTCGGAACAATTTGGCCAACGGGGGTCAAGCGCCCCTATCGAGGCATTCTACTCGATGACCATGCACGGATGTCAAGAAAAAATACCAGTCTTAATACCAGTCTTAATACCAGTCTTTTTTATCCCACTCCAATAACGAAACCTCACCGGCCCTCTTCCTCGTCGGGCGGTTCGGCCAGCAGGCGCTCGAGCTCGGCTAGCCGCGCTTCCAGCTCGCGGACGCGGCGCTCGAGCCGGGCGATGCGGCCCGACGCATCCTCGTCAGTGACGGGCTCGGGCGGCGGCAGTTCGCCCTCGGTGCCCTCCGGCAGCGGCCGCGGCTCGTCAGCATCGGCAAGGGCCGGATCGAGTGCCGCGAGACGAAGTTTCCGCTCGAAGAGCCGGCCCTGACTGTAATAGGTGAGCTCGACCTCGCTGCCGGCGCCGGCCTGGGATGCCAGCCGCGCAAGATCGGCCGGCGTATCGACCCGCTTGCCGTCCAGCGCCACGATGATCGCTTCGCGCGGCAGCCCCGCCGCCTGGGCGGGCGAACCCTCGAGGACCTCGGTGACCAGCGCGCCTCGTGCCACGGGCAATTGCAAATCGGCCGCCATCCGCGCGTCGATCGCCAGCAGCCGCACCCCCAGCAGGTTCATCCGCGGCTGGTCAGGCGGTTGCTCCGCGCCAGGTTCGCCGATCGGGTCGCTCTGCGGTCGATCGGTCCGCTGATCGCGGGGCGGGCGCCGCCCCAGCGTAACCTCCAAGCGATGCGTCCGGCCCGCTCGATCGAGCTCAAACCGCGGCTTGTCGCCGGGAGCCGTCTCTCCCAGCACGGCCGCAAACTCGTCGATCGTCGTCACTTGCCGCCCGTCGATCGCCGTAATCAGGTCCCCCGCCCGCAGCCCGGCCCGCTCCGCCGGTCCGCCGGGCAGCACCTGCGTGACGCGCACGCCGGCGCCGTTTTCGTTGCGGTCGTCGAAGAAGCCGCCCAGGTATCCCGGTTCGGCCTGCGCGCCCGCCGGATTGGCGGCGCCCCCGTCGTCCTGGTTCACGAGGCCGCGGACTTGTGCTTCCAGACGCTCCAGCGCCGGCTGAGCAACGGCCGAGGACGACAATCCGCCCCAACACACCAGCACGACGCACAACCAGGTCTTGTTCATGGCACCACCTATTCGATCTCGGTCCAGTTTGGTCCACAGGCCGGTCACTATTGAATATAACCTGCCCGGCGGCTGACAGGGCCACCTTGAGCGCGTTATTCTGGAGACCATGAGAGACCACTCGGCCGGTCTCGTTTCGATCGGCCCGGCAACGGTGCACCGACGCCGTCGTGCTCTGGAACTCGTGTTCGGCGACCTCGAGCCGGCCGTCAGGCGGCGGCAGATCGACGCAATTCTCGCCTCCGACCGCCCCTCGTGCAGCCTCGAAGGCTTGTTCGAGGCCCGGCGCGGCGACCTTGCGGCCGGCGCCGTCTGGACGGTGATCCATCCCGGCCGCCACGCTGCCGTCTGGCCGCCGCGGCTCGCCGCCGGTCAGTCGCCCGACACCGCCAGGCAATTGCTGGCCGCCGCGCTGGCGTTTCTCGGCGGGCGCCTGGTCCGGCTCGTCCACGCGGCGCTGGCCCATGATACCGGCGACGACGTGCGGGTGCTCACCGAGGCCGGCTTCACGCATGTGGCGGACCTGTTGCACCTGATCAGCCTGGCCGATCGCTTTCCAGATTCGCCCCCCGCGGCGCATCTGGTCTTCGAACCGGTGCGCACCGTCGATTTCGATCGGCTGGGCCGCGTGCTGGAAGCCACCTACGCCCAGAGCCTCGACTGCCCGGCCCTCAATGGTTTGCGACTGGCGCGCGACGTGCTGGACACCTACCGCGCCACCGGCAGTTTCGATCCGAACCGCTGGCTGATCGTACGGCACGACCAATTCGCGGGCGGCGTAGCCGGCGGCCAGCCTGGCGACGTGGGTTGTCTGCTGTTGACCGACCACCCGGAGGCCGGCCATTGGGAGCTGATGTATATGGGCCTGGCGCCCGCCGCCCGCGGGCGGGGTTGGGGGTTGGACATGGTCCGGCACGCGCAGTGGCTTGCCCGGCAGGCGGCCCGCCAGCGGCTGGTGCTGGCGGTCGACGCAGCCAACACGCCGGCCGTTGCCGCCTATGCCGCCGCCGGCTTTGTGGCCTGGGACCGCCGCAGCGCATTCCTGAAAGTCTTGCCCGGCCCGTAGTGATCGGGTTCGTAGTGATCCGCATTCATGCGGTCCCGGTTCGTAGTGATCCGCATTTTATGCGGTCTGGGTTCGTAGTGATCCGCATTTATGCGGTCTGCGGCAGGGTTCCACTCGCCCCTTCCAGCCACCCGTCGCATCACTGCTTCTCGGTCCCGACACGTCGGGACCTCCAAGCAGTGGCACTCTGACCTCTGACTGAGCTGCAAGTCCGCCGCAGGCGGAACCTCTGACTTCTGACCACTGCTCTTCAACCCAGCAGGGCCAGGGCAGCGAGGCCGTAGAACGTGTACTCGACGTCGGTGCCGCTGTCCCACTCGCCGCCGCGGAAACCGCCGGAAGGCAACTCGAGCCCGAGCACGTAGTCGCGGGCCGCCTCGCCGTCAATTTCAGCCAGCGCGTCGGCGTCGGCCAGCGTCAACGAGCCGGTGAACGTGCTCAACAGATCGGCAATCCCGATCCGCGTGTTGGCTTTCAATCCTCCCTCGCCGGTCTGCATGGCCGCCAAAAAACCGACGACCGCCTGCCGCGCCGGCTCATCAATGGCGCCCAGGATCCGCAACAGCGCGGCGGCGGCGGCCGTGGGATTGGTGCCGCTGGCGCGCATGGGGCCGATCTCGACGAAGCCGCCGTCGTCGCGCTGCCGCGAGCGGGCAAACTCGATCAGCCGGAGCGGCTCGACGGGGGGCTCGCCGATGAGCTGCTTCGAGATGACGATCAAAAACGTCTGGTAGGTGCTGCTCGATTGCCCTTCCGCGGTCTTGGCATAGCCGCCGTCGGCGCGCCGGAAGCCTTCGAGCGTGGCCGCCACCGCCTGCCGCCAGCCCTGGGGCGCCGCCTCGAAGACGTCGATCCCCGCCGCGGTCTCCAAGAGCGCGGCCGCGTACAACAGCGAAACAAAATCGACGATCGGTGCCTGGCCCGCCAAGCGGCTCTTGATGAACGAGGCCGCCCGCTCGGCCGGCGTGCCGTCGAGCTCGCCCAGCAAGGCCAGGCCCCGCAGGCCAAAGCCCGTGTAATACAGGTCGCTGGGGCCTTCGCGGCCGGCGAAACCGCCGTCCCTCTGTTGGCAGTGCATAAGATACTCGGCCTGCCGCCGGCGCAGCGGCTCGCCCAGGCCCTCCATGCCCCGGGCAAGCCGCAGCATGAGCGCTTCGAGGTAGCTCAACGGCGGCGGCACGTGTCACCTCTCGGCTTCACTCGGCGTCGCCCGCCGGCTGGGCTGCCTGCCTGTCGCGCGCCTCGGCCAGCCGCTCGGCGACGTGGGCGGGAATCGGGATGGCACGCGGCGATTGGCCGGGCTCCATCCGGCAGCAAACCGCCACGATCTCTCCCTCGGCGATCTGGCGTCCCTGGTGAGTAAAGCGAAAGCCGTAGGTGATGCTGCTGGAACCGAGGTTCGCCACCCGCAGGGCAATGTCGAGCACGTCCTCGAACCTGACGGCGCCCTGGTACTGGCAGGTGGCCGCCACGCGCGGCCAGCTCATCGTGCCCTGCTCGTCGCTCATCACCACCGACAAGCCCAAGTGTCGCAGGAAGGCGTGCTCGACCTCCTCCATGTAGTGGAAAAAGCAGGAGAAGTGCGCGATGCCGGCCGCGTCGGTGTCGCGGAACTCGACGCGCCGGGTGGCCCGAAAAGAGCAAGTCATTCCGGCCCCTTCACGGGCTGAGCTCTTCCCGCGGCTGTCACTCGATCCTCTCCGGCTCGTGGCGGCGTGACAATTTCCAAGAGCTCCACGGCCGGCACGCCGTCGCAGTCGATCATAGCGGTGCGGCCGTAGGTGACCGAGTCGGCCGGCAGCTCGAACACCTGCTGCAGCTCCTCGCCGAGCACGATCCGCCACAGCGAAAACAACTGGACCCGCGTCAGCACATTGTGCTGGATGAGCACCCGCCCCAGCGGAATTTTTTCGGCCTGGATTTCCTGCTGCACTTCGGGCGAAAGATAAGCCAGGTTGACTCGCATAATGCCGAACTGGACCACCTGGCCGTCCGTCTGGCGCGCGAGCAGGATCTTGCGGGCATAGTGGGTGGCGCTGACGCGCTTGTCCAACACCCGCACATCGACCGGGCTGTTGTGAAAACGCTCCACCGTCACCGTCATGTGGGCATTGTGGGCCAGCAACTGCCGGTAGGCCGCCGGCATCTCGTCGGCCGACACCTCGTCGAACTCGCCCAACTCCGACGGCGAGTCGTGGAACAGGCCCGTCAGGGTTTCCAGATCCGGCATGGTCGCTCTTGGCTGGGGCATGGCGAGTGGCGCGTGCTTCAACTCAACTCGACCACCTGGGGAGCCTCCGCCGGCTGGCGCTCCAAGACCGTGTCGACCAGGTAGTACAACAGCCGCCGCAGCTCTTCCGGCTCGACGTCGTCGGCCACCGCCTCGGCCCGCTCCTGGTACTTGTCCACCAGCCGGGCCGCCTTGTCGAACACGTTGGCCTGCTGATAAAGCTGCCGGATGCGGCCGATCGTTCCCTGGGTCACTGCCTTCTCGGCCGCCAGCGATTCCAGCTCCGCCCGCTGTGGCGGTTCCAAGCCTTCCAAGGCCAGTGCCCAGAGCACCGTCGGCCTGCCTCCCACCACGTCGCCGCCCGACAGGAGCTTGTTGTGGTTGTCGTCCCGCCAGTCGTTCAGATCGTTCAGGATCTGGAAGGCCACGCCCAGGTGCCGCGCGAAAGGGCTCACGAAGGCGCTGGTCTTGTCGGCCGGCCCCGCCAACCGCAATCCCGCGTACAAGGCGGCCTCGAAAGCCGGCGCCGTCTTCAAGGCATAAATCTTCAAGGCATCCAGCGGGGTCAGCCGTTTTTCGCGGCTGTCGCGCCACAGCAGCTCGGCCCCCTGGCCCTCGGACAGTTTCATGTGCGCGTCGGCCATCCGATCGAGGATGTCGGCCGCCACGTCGGCGCCCAAGGCCGGCGCCTCGCGGCTGATCAGCCGGTAGCCCAGGCCAATCAGGTAATCGCCGACGTTGATGGCCGTGGCGGTGCCGAACTTGCGGTGCAAGGTCGCGTCGCCGTAGCGGAATTCGTCATCGTCCTCGATGTCGTCGTGGACCAGCGAAGCCTTGTGGAACGTTTCGATCGACAGGGCCGTCCGCTTCACGGCGTCGGCCAGCGACGCCAGTTTTTCAGCCCCGCCCCCCTCGGTCCCCCCGCCTCCCGTCAGGGCATCGTGCACCGCCAGCGTGATGAAGGGGCGCGAGTGCTTGCCCCCCTTCATCAAGAAGTCGTAGGCGATTGCTTCCGTGCCGGCGATCGGGTCGAGTCCGTCCAGCCCATGTCCGTTGAGCTGGGCCGGCGACGCTCCACCGCGCAGCCGGGGGGCCAGCCGGTTCAGCTCGCACGGATCGAACATGCCCGCCGCGGCCCGCATCAGGTGCACGTAGCTCTTGGTCTGCACCTGGGACGGTTCTTCGCGGATCTGGATCATGTCGAGCACCCAGTCTTCGTCGACCGACGTGTTGCGGCAGTCGCTCGACAACAGCGGCACCGCCATGCACGGGATGCCCGCCAGCAGGATCTTGTCGATCGCTTTCTCCAGCACGTTCAAGCACGCCACCCCCACGATGGCGTCGACGTAGCCGCTCACGATGATCTTCAGCACGATCGGCGAGCCCTCGGCCACCAGCACCTTGTAGCCCAGGTCTTCGGCCCGTGTGCGGAAGTCGGCGATGCTGCACGCGCCGCACTTGCGGCAGTCGAGCCCAAAATCGTCGTAGTCGGCCGGGCAGCCTTCCGCGTGCTTCAAGCAATGCGGTAGCAGGAACAGCCGCCGCTCAAAAGGCACCGAGGCCACCTGGTCCGACCAGAAGGCCGTGGCCAAGGCCACCATCGACCAGCCCAGAAAGCCCTCCGGCAGGCCTTGCTCTTCCAGGGTGGCGCGGGCCACCGCCTCGAGCTCGTCCTTGCCGGGTGGACGCGCCCGGTCCAAGCGGGCGGCCACCTCCGCGCAGCGGGCGCGCAATTGCTCGCGCAGCTCCTTCGATTCGGGAACCAGCTTCAAATGGCTCGTGTTGCGGCGGCGTGGCTTGGGCCGCACGCTGGGCTGGGCCGTTTGCGATTCAACGGGTGCTGTGGCCAAGGTGAAAGCCTCTCACTTGCGGGTGTCAGTCGTACACGCGGTGGGCTGGTTGCCACGCCCCAGGGGCTGGTTGCGGAATCTGGCTGGGTGGCCGCTTGAGGCAGGTTCTCGGTCGGGCTCGATGAGCGGCCGCACTAACGCCCGACCCAGCGCCGAAACTGTGTGGATCAGCGGATACAAGGCCTCATAATACCACAACTTAGCGAAGTAAAAACCAATCGGCGAAGTTTCCCGATGGCGGCCCGCCTCGACCGCCTCGACCAGCCAGCCAAGTCCTTCGTCAATCGCGGCTTGCAGCCAGGTCTCGCATCCCGGTCCGGCCGCGGCCGCCAAGGCCTCGACCGCCAGGGCCGTTTCCTCGACGCTGGAGCGCCTGCGGCCGGCGTCGTCGGGCTGGTCGCCTCCCCAGCCGCCGTCCGGGTTCTGGTTGTTTGCCAACCACTTCAACCCCCGCCGCGCCGGCTCGGTTCCGCCGCGGTCTAACTCGGCATAGGCCAGCAGCACCCGCGCAGTCCCATAAACCGGGTTGGCTTCGTCGGGATGGTCCTGGTTGCCGAACCAGAGCGGCAGCCAACTTCCATCCGCCTGCTGCCGTCGGGCAAGGAATTTGAAGCCGCGACTTACGGCCTTCTCGATCCGGGCCCTGCGCAAAATTGCTCCTGGTGGATCGTCCGGCAGCCTGTCGCGCCAACGTTCCAGCGCGCGCAGCGCGTGGGCCGTCAGGTCGGTGCCGCTGCGGTCGAACGGAAGCTTGCCCCAGCCGCGGCAAAACGTGGGCCAGCCTCCGTCGCGGTTCTCAAGGTCCAGCAGCCAATCGATGCCCAGCACCGCCGCCCGCTCGACCGACGAATCATCAGCCTCGGCCAATGCCACGAGCGCGCCCGCCGTGTCGTCGGCATCGGGCACTGCGCCGCTCAGGTTGCTCCAGCCCCAACCGCCCGCCGCCGCGCCGGTGAACGGATGGACCTGCCGGTGCTGGCAGCCGAGCAGCCACGCCCGGCATTCGTCGAGCGCCTGCACCGCCGCCTCGTCGCGCCCGGCGGCCAGCGCGTTGATCGCCAGCGCGTTGATCGCCAGCGCGTTGATCGCCAGCGTGGTCACCCAGGTGGCCAGGTTGGTATCGATCGGCCATGAGCCGTCGGGCCTGGCCGACTTCACAAGGAAGTCGATACCCAGCCGGGTGACCGGATGCGCCGCTTGCCCGATGCTCGCCAGGCTCATCACCACGAAGCTGGTCAACGGCGTGGCTTCGAGGAAACCGCCGCTGGCCGGCTGCATCTGTTCCACGACGCGGAGGCTCTTGTCCAACGCCGCCGTGCGCACGCGGCGCAAGATCGGATTGCCGGGCGGCCCGTGTACGAAGCGGGCCTGCCCGATCGCCACCAGCGCGGGAATCGCATAACTGACGACCGGCAGCCGCAAGAATCTGAACCAGGCCTGGGGCAGGCAGGCCAGCTCGAAGGGCAGGGGGGCTACTTCGCTCCACGGCACCAGGCCGGCCAGCGCGCAGTTGGTGAGGATCGGCACGGCGAACGTCTTGTCCGGGCCATAGCGGCGCTTCAGACCAGCCAGCCCGCCGTGCGCTTCGATGTACGCGCCGGCCCGTGCCAGCGATTCCGCTCGTTCGGCCGGATCGCCGGCCAGGTGGAAGGCCGCCCGCACCAGCATGGTGGTGGCGATGTTCGAGCGGCTTTTGTCGGTGTCTCCCCAACCGCCATCGGCGTTCTGCGCTTCCGCCAGCCAGGCAAGGCCGGCGGTGGTCAGCTCTCCCATCCGCGCCAGATCGTAGACGCTCGCCCCGTGGCGGGCCGCCAGGGCCAGCGCGCTGGTGGCGGTGGCGGTGGACAGGGCGGAGCTGGACAGCCGTCCGCTCCAGTGCCCTTCCGGCAGGCGCTGGGCCACGAGGTCGCGGCGGGCGGTGTCGTAGGCCAGAGCTAGTCTCTCCTGGTCAATCATCCGCCGCCGCGCAATGGTGTCGGGTGGAAATCAACGGAGCCGCTCACGGCTCGCCAGCTTTGCCGCCCCAACATTGTCAGTTTATGCTGTCGCGCCGGCCCTGTCGAGTTGGTATACTGGTCGAGACTTCCCGCGCCCTCACCCAGCCGCCTTCACCCAGCGTGGACCTGCTCATGTACCTGCGGATGGCCAAACGCCTGCTCCTGGAAACCGACAAGCGGTTGTTGTGGAAGCTGGCCTACAACATGGGCTACAAGGGGATGCGGTCGGTCCAGAAGTACAAGAGCCGGCTCAAGCGGGGCGAGTTCTTTCCCCCCTTCCTCTACGTCTCGATCATCAACAGTTGCAACCTCCGCTGCCAGGGCTGCTGGGTCGACGTGGCGGCCGAGCGGCAGACCATCGACCAGGCCGCCATGCACCGGCTGATCAACGAGGCCCGCCAGGCCGGCAACAGCTTTTTCGGCATCCTGGGCGGCGAGCCGTTCATGCACCCCGAGCTGCTCGACATCCTCGAAGCGCATGGCGACTGCTACTTCCAGGTCTTCACCAACGGCCAGTTCATCACCGGCGAGGTGGCGGCCCGGCTGCGGCGTATGGGCAACGTGACCCCGCTGGTGAGCATCGAGGGGACCGAGCTGGTCAGCGACGAGCGGCGCGGGCGGGCCGGCGTGCTGTCGAAGACCATGGCCGGCCTGCACAACTGCATCGAGCATAAGCTGTTGACCGGCGTGGCGACCAGCCTGTGCCAGACGAACATCGACGACCTGTTGACGGAGGCCTGGGTCGATCGCCTGATCGAGATGGGCGTCGTGTATCTCTGGTACCACGTTTACCGGCCGGTGGGCCCCAGCTCGAACCCGGAGCTGGCGCTGCGGCCCGATCAGCAGCGGCGGGCCCGGCAGTTCGTGGTCGACATGCGGGTGGCCAAGCCGATCGGCATCATCGACGCCTACTACGACGGCGAAGGCCAGGCCCTTTGCCCGGCCGCCACCGGCATCAGCCACCACATCAGCCCCTGGGGCGACATCGAGCCTTGCCCCATCGTGCAGTTCACGAAGGAGTCGATCCACGACGATCGCCCGCTGTTCGACAAGTTCAACGACTCCGACTATCTCCGCGACTTCCGCCAGTTGGCCGCCTCCGCCACGCGGGGCTGCATTGTTCTGGAGCGGCCCGATCTGATCAAGGAGCTGGTGATCCGTCACTCGGCCCGCGACAGCACGGCCCGCGGCACCGCGCTGGCCGAGCTGGAGGTGATGCAGGCCCGCCCCAGCCAGTACGATCCCGGCCACGAGATCCCCGAGAAAAGTTTTTTTTATCGCTTCGTGAAGAAGCACTGGTTCAACGATTTCGGCACGTATTCCACGCCGACCGCGCTGACACGAACCCGAAGCGGTTAGCGGCGCAGCTTGTTCCACAGCCAAATTGTCGGGGACAAGACTGCCACAGCGAAGGCGAGTCCTGATAGGCCCCCGAATAGCCAGATTTCCGTCACAGTGCGCCTGTAGCTCCCTCCCACCGGGAGGGCCACTGCCGCTAAGAGGAAATAAGTTAGGGAAATAGCGGCGACCGCGCCGAACCGCCATCGGCGAGCGCGGGCTTTGCGCAACCCGCCCCTTGTCTTCGGCGCCCTGTACGGGTTCTCGGACTGGCAGTCGTCTGGCGGGTGTGTCGAGGGCATGGGCTGTTTAGTATCCGGCCCGTTTGACGGAATCCACCGCACGTTGGAATCGCAGTTGGATTTCTTGCTCTTGTTGGTAGTCGCGGTAACGCCTGACCGCAGACGGCGCCGCCACGCACGCCACGGCCACCAGGGCAACCAGCCAGAAGATGGTGCGGAGGCGGAATTGGAAGGGGCGGGCCATTGGGTTCAGCTTAGCGGGCAGAGGCACGCACAGCGAGCTTTAGGAAACCGCGTTGCAGGTCATTCCCGCAAGCCCGACAACGACAGGTTCTTACATGAAGTCAACTCGAAATTCGCCGCAAAGCATTGATTCACGGAGAACATGACGCCGGAGCGGCGCGCCCACTTGAAGCGCACCATCCCGGCCAAAAAGCGACAGGAACTAATCAAGGACATCAGGCTCGCCCCCGCCTGGATGCACCCGATCTTTCGGGAACTCGCCGAGGAGGATGCATGAAGCTCAGCTTCCTCGAATTGCCTCCCGACGAGATCTACTCGACGATGCTTTCCGAGTCGGGATCAAACAGCGGCCGATCGTCGGTCCTTGCTCGGGCAGCGGTGGCTGTCCGCTGGCCGAAGTCGCGGCCGAGCGATCGCGCCTCTTCGGCCGTGAGCCGGCCGTAGCCGGGGCCGTACACGCCGTCGGGTGGGAGCACCGCTTCCTCGCCGCGGGCCTGGGCCGCGGTGAGCCGGCCATATCCGGGCAGGAACTGTCCGTCCGCCGATTCCATGGCCTCCGCTCGCTCTTCATCCCGGGGCAATCGCCGACGCGCAGCGAACCGCCCGTAACCGGGACCGAACTCCGACTCCATTTCCGATGAAGTTCCGTCCTCGAACTCCGCTTCCTGCCTTGCTCGGGCGGCAGCGGCTGTCCGCTGGCCGAAGTCGCGGCCCAGCGAGCGGGCTTCTTCGGCGGTCAGCAGGCCGTAGCCGGGGCCGTACACGCCGTCGGGCGGAAGCACCACTTCCTCGCCGCGGGCTTGGGCCGCGGTGAGCTGGCCATAGCCCGGTGTGAATTGCCCGCCCGTATGCACCTCTGCCTCCAGACGGTCGGCACGGTCGAGCAATTGAGAGTTGCCGGTCACCAAAGCTTCGTCGCGCATCCGATCAATCTGGGCCAGCCGGTGCCGAACGTCCGCGCGGAGCGGATCGGGACGCAGCAACTGCCTGTCCAGCGGATGACGCTGGGCCGCCGGCCGGCCGCGTTCGGACCGCTCGCGTGGACTGCCGTCTCGCCGGACGGCCTGCTCCGGCCGCCGCCAGGCACGCGACCGGGCCGCGTCGCGGGCGACAAGGCCCTGTGCCCGGGCGGCCTCAACCGCGCGTCCGCCACCAAGCTGTGCTCCGGGGCGAACCGATGGAGCAGCGTGCAGCGACGCGGCCGCCGAGGCGCCAGTCACTCCCCGCGGCGGACCTGGCCGGTTCGTCGGGGGTGCCGCCATGGTCGTGGAGGTCATGGCTACCAGCAGAATCATGGCTCGGCGCATCGGCCTGGCTCCTGAAGAAGAGATGAGATGGGGGGGCGAGAGGATGCCGGAAGCGTTCCGCCTTGTCAAGATCGGCCGAACAGCAGCAGCCACGTTAGTGAATCCCAGGCCGGCGTCCCGACTGCGGTTGACCGGCCGGCATCGCCGCTGGTACATGCACGCCATGGCAGCGCCCTGTTCCCTCCATATCGGTCGTCCGTCGCCTGCCGGACCGCCGCTGGGCCCGGCAAAGTGGCGTCTGTCGGCCCTGGGCATGCTGCTGATGCTAGCGGGCTTCGCCCCAACCGCGTCGTCGCAAACTCTCGAGATCGAGCAGACTATCCAGGCCAGGCTTGAGAGCCGGCCGGACGATCCGGCCGCCTGGCGGCTATGGGGACGGGTGCTGGAGCGCCGGGGCGATGCCGATGCGGCCCTGGCGGCGTTCGAGCGTGCCTTGGAGCTGGAGCCGGAAAACACCGCTGCCGCCGCGGATCTGGCTCGCGTGCTGGCGGCAGGGGGCCAGACCGATCGGGCGGCCCGCTATTGGCGGCAGGCAATCTTGCTCGCGCCCGAGAGCGCGTATGCCGCCGAAGCGAGGGCCCGCTTGGACGAGCTCGGGCTCGATAGCGGCGAGGTGATCCAGGCCAGCTTTGAACCCGACTGGCGAGATAACCCCACCAGCGAGTTCGCCTGGCGCGACAGGCGGCCAGGCGAGCGGTTCTGGGCGCGGCTCGAAACCGGCGCCATGTATAACAGCAACGTGGCCCTGGCGCCGATCAGCCGCGAGCTCAGTGCCGACGAACGGGCGGGATTCCAGATCTTCGCGGCCCCGGAAGCCGAGCTGGCGCTGCCGCTCGAAAGCGCCTGGAATGCTGCCGCGCTGTTCGACGGATACTTCAATCTGAACGAAGGCCCGTTCGACGACTTCAACATCCAGCACGTTCGGCCCGGATTTCTGGTTGAACGGCCCAGCGGCTGGCTCGACCTGCTGCTGGTGCCCCGCCTGCAATACAACTTCGCCTACGATGCCTTCGCTGGCCGGACCTTGGGAACTCGCCACGCCTTGACCGCGTCGCTGGCCGCTCATACCGAAGCGGGCCACGTCTGGTTTAGCTATTGGACGATCGACTACAGCGGTTTCCGCGACGATGGCGAGGTGCCGGCGATCACGTCGCTCGACGGCTGGACGAACACACTCGGCCTGGGGCATGAGCGGCTGATGGGCACGCGCTGGCTGTCGCGAATTCGCGGCGGCCTCGACGTGCAATTGGCCGACCTGGAGGGTAGCTCGTTCGCCTACGACGGCGTATTCCTCTATGGCGAGACGCGATCGCCGTTCGTTTTCGGCACCGAGCTGGACCTGCAGCTCGGCTGGGGGTACCGCGACTACCCGCGCTTCGAGTTCGAGCCTGGGCGGAACGAAAACCTGTGGAGCGCCGGCGTCGAGCTGCGCAAGTGGCTCTCGCCGTCGTGCGCAATCAGCGGGGACTTCCACTACGACCGCTTCGCATCCGCCAACGACCTGTTCGACGCCTCGCGTTACACGGCGGGCGTCTTCATGGCCTACCAACGGTGACTTCAGCTCACGCCGAGCAACCGGCAAGCCTCGGCGTAGCCGGGGGCCGGGCGGCCGAACTCGCTGGCGGTCACGCGGGCCAGCGCGGCCAACTGCCGCCAACGCATCGACTGGCGGGTGCGGCCGAACTCCTCGCTCACGGTGCGGTAGTACTTCTCCGCGTGCAGCGCGCCGTCTTCGCTGGTCGCGTACCGCAGCAGCAGGTTGAAGACCGGCGCCGGCTCGCCGCCCAGCTCGCCATAGCGGTGTACGATCGCCGTGGCCGCGAACTGGTTCTGATCGCGGATGGCCGCTTCGGCTTCCGCCAGCAAGGCCGCCGGGTCGCTGCCGCCGACCTCGGCCAGGTGCTCGGCCGCCGGGTACGGCTCGCTGTTGAGGTTGCCGCTCTGGCCGGCCGTGTGGTAGGCAGCCACGATCAGGCTGGCCAGCGTGTTGCGGTGGTTGCTCACCTGGGCGATGTTTCGCCAGGCATTGGCCGCATCCGAGGCATGCACGCCGACCGAGTCGCCGTGGACGCTGCCCAGCGGCTTGCCCTCCTGGGCATTGCGGCGCCCGGGGTCGTGCAGCACCAGCCGATTGGCGGCCACCGAGATCGCTTCGCCCACCGACTGGGGCGACATGCCGTCGGCCAGCGCGGCCGCCACCGCGTCGGCGGCATGCTCGCGATCGGTGCCGAAGACGATGCGGCTCATCTCTTCGATCCAGGCATCGTCGGCCTGCCGGTCGCCCAGCGGACGCTCGAGCAGCCGGTACTGGTCCAGCAGCTTGGGCAGCGTCTGGCGGACCGAAGGAAGGCCGCGGCCGTTCTTGACGTACCCATTCTCGCTTTGCACGCAGTAGCGGACCGACTGCCGCAACAGCGTGTGGGCGTGCTCCAGGCCGGTCACCTCCAGCAGAGCGAAGGCCCGGTAGGCCAGCACCACGCGGTGCACGTCGGTGTCGTCCTGGACGATCCACTGCAGCTCGTTGAAGGCGTCGTCAGGGCCGCCGCGTGCGATGGCCGCGAACGTCTTCTCGGCGGTTTCCATTTCCAGGCCGCGGACGGCCTGCTGCAACTGCTCGCCTCCGGGACGCGACGAGGGCAGCTCGCCGGCGTGGATGGGGTGCAGTTGCTCCTGGCTGCCGCCGCCGTTGGTCTGGATGTGGTTGGTGTTGCGGTACAGCACCTTGAACACCGGCAAGGCCCGCCGGTCGTCGGGCAGCTCGCGCGACATGTCCAGGGCCGGCGGCAGCGCCATCAGCGTGTGGAAGCCGATGTAATCCTGCCCGCCGAAGGTGCGGGCGTTGGCCAGGGCGCCTGCGGCCACCAGTTCCTTGAGAGTGGTTCCGGACTTCACCTTCTCTACCAGGGCGGGGAGCAGGCGGTCGATGCTCGTCTGCTGCATCAGCGAGACCAGGGGCTCGATCGACCCGAACGTCAGCCGTTCGTCCACTTCGCCGGCCATGGCCGACGCCAGACCCATATCGCGGGCCAGGGCCGGCCCCACGCTGACGACCAACATGCCTTTGCCCACGTCCGCAAGAAAACCGCGACGGCTGCGAGGACTCATGGTCGATCTCCCGGAAAAGGGGTGTTAGCTGGTTGCTGGTTTTTGTGCCTCAAAAGCCTGCCCGTGATTATAACGCACGGGCGTTACAGGTGGCCAGGGTACCCCCCCCTTCATCCTTCATCCTTTATCCTTCTGCCTTCTGCCTTGATCCTGCCGACCACGAGCACCATCACCGACAGGCCGAGCAACGAGGCGCCCACCATTCCCATCAGCACGAATGTGCCCCGCAGGCCCTGGCGGGCACGCCGGATGTCGCGGTCCAGCGGCCGGATGATCTCCAGCACGCCCGGCACGTCGCCCACTTTCCAGTCCGTCTTGGTGCTGTCGGGATGGCCGTTGTGACAGCGGACGCAGCTCTCCTCCATGCGCCGGGCCGTGGCATACCGCAACGATTCACGGCCCAAGTGGTCCTCGAAGCTCCAGAAGGGCCGCTCCGGGTTGTCGCTCAACTGCGCCAACGCCTCGCGCTGGAAGTTGTCCTTCGGCCCGCCGTCACGCCGCGACTTGAAGGGGTAGTTGCTGAACAGCCGCACCTGCATCCCCGAAGCGCTCCTTTCGCTGATGTGGCGTCCCAGGTCGATGGTCAGCGTGGCCGGCAGCGGGATGGCGCCTTGCTTGTGGGCATAGTCGTGCGTGACCTCGATCTTGAGCGGGGAGAGCCGCTCCACGATCTTGGAGTAGTCCTCGTTGACGATCCAGAGCATCTCCGATTCCTGGGCGGCGCTGTCCAGGGCCGCCGACTGCACCAGTTGCCCGGAAAGCCGCGACAGGTGCCAGAGCCCCACGGCCGAGCCGAGCGTTACGGCCAACAGCAGGCTGCACGGCACCGGGTTGCGGCGGCACCAGTGCCAGATGCGCTCCAGCGGGCCGGCCGGCCTGGCCTTGATCGGCTCGCCCGCCAGCCAGCGGCGCAGGTCGTCGGCCAGCTCGCGGCCGCTTGTATAGCGGCGGGCGGAGGCCTTGGCCATCGCTTTCAGGCAGATGGTCTCCAGGTCGCGTGGAATCTTGTCGTTCAGCCGTCGCGGCGAACGCGGTTCGTCCTCCAGCACCTGCAGGATCAGCATCCGCCGGTTGCCGCGGAACGGCCTCTCGCCCGTCAGCATCTCGTACAGGATCACCCCCAGGCTGTACAAGTCGCTGCGGGCGTCGACCTGGTGCGAATCGCCCCGCGCCTGCTCGGGCGACATGTAAGCCGGAGTGCCCAGCACCTGCCCCTCGGGAGTTACCGGGATCTCCTCGGCCTCGCGCTTGGCCAGGCCAAAGTCGGTGAGGTGCGGGCGGCCTTCCGGATCGAGCACGATGTTCGAAGGCTTCAAGTCGCGATGGATGACTCCCTGGCGGTGAGCATAATCGAGCGCCGCGGCCACCTCGGCCAAGAGCGCTGCCGCGTGCCGCGGCGCGAGCGGGCCCTTGCTCAGCCGGGCCGCCAGCGTCGACCCTTGCACCAACTCCTCGACCAGGTACCAGGTGCCGTCGTCGGCCTGGCCAGTGTCGTACAGCGAGACGATGCCTGGGTGCTTGAGCTGCGCGGCGCTGCGGGCCTCGCGCAGAAAACGGTCGACGTCGTCCTGGCTCGCCAGCCGGCCGGCCCGCAGTATCTTGATCGCCACGGGGCGGCCCAGCTCGGTGTCCCGGGCGCGGAACACGTAGCCGAACGAGCCGATCCCCAGCTCTTCGAGCAGCTCGAACTTGCCCACCCGCCGGGGCAAGCCGGCCTTGGTCCAGCCGTTGCCCTGCCCCGGATTGCCTTGCCCCGGATTGCCTTGCCCCGGACGCACCCCGCGGGCCGCCTCGATCAGCCCCGCGGGCACCGCCTCGGTGGCTGGGGTTGCGCCTGACGATTGCCGCAACTGGCAGACGAGCGGATCGTCAGCATCGTTCAGGTCGTTGAGCCGGGCGTCGCAGGCCTCGCAGTGCTCGACGTGTTCGGCAATCCGCGCCAGGGCCGGAGAACTCAAGTTGCCGACGGCAAACTCGAACAGCTCCGCGCGATCTGGACAGCCAGCGTGTTCCATTTCCTTATCTTGACCGAATGCAGTTGCGAATGCACGTACCCCTATCCATGAACGCCGCGGCGTTACACGGGCCGGGGAGGCTGCTCACTTGAACATCCGCCAAGGATTGACCCGCCGTGCTGGACTTTGACCGCCGCCTGGGTCAAATTGAGAAGCGAAACAGCGGTGCTTGTGGTGCACGCATCGTGGAGGTCCTTGGCGGATGGGCGACTGGCGCGACATGTGCGGCCCCGGATCGGAACTGTCCGCTTCCACCGAAACTTCGCGAGGCCTGATCGAGCGGGTCCAGGCGGCCGATCCCGTGGCGTGGGACCGGCTGGTCCACTTGTACGGCCCGCTGGTCTTGGGCTGGTGCCGCTACTTCGGCCTCAAGGACGACGACGTGGCCGACGTGTTTCAGGAGGTGTTTGCCTCGGTGGCGGCCAACATCGGCCGCTTTCACAAGGACCGGCCCGGCGACACCTTTCGCGGCTGGCTGCGGACGATCACGCGCAACAAGGTACACGATCATTTCCGCCGCCTGGGGCGCGAGCCGGGCGGCGAGGGGGGCACGGAGGCGCAAGTGCGGATGTCGCAGGTTGCGGCGTCGCAGGTCGAGTCGCAATCCGAGAGCGCGCCGGCGCGTGCCGAGCAGGTGGCGCACTCCGACCTGTTTCAGCGGGGGCTGGAAATGATCCGCGGCGAGTTCGAGGAACGCACCTGGCACGCCTTCTGGCGGACGGCCGTCGATGGCCGCGCCCCCAAGGACGTGGGCGCCGAGTTATCGATGAGCCCCGGCGCCGTGCGAGTGGCCAAGTCGCGCGTGTTGCAGCGTCTCCGCGCCGAGCTCGGCGACCTGCGCGAATGACGCCGTAGCGGAATTCACCAGAATTCCGGCCGCGCCGATTCGCAACAACGATATTCAACAAGCCTCGAACTCTGCGATTTCCGGCTACGCGGAGCCCTCGCGCTGCCGCCGGAGCGCCTCGATTTCGCGGCGCAGTTCAGCGTTCTCAGCTTCAGTCTTCTGGCGCTCGGCTTCAGCGGTCTCTGCTCTCTCCTCAGCGGTCTCTGCTCTCTCCTCAGCGGTCTCTGCTCTCTCCTCAGCCGTTTCTGCTCTCTCCTGGCGATTCAACAGCCGCTTGCCGCTGGCCGGATCCCAGAGCCGCAAGTCGGTCCCGTCCGCCTCGAAGTGCAGCGACGTGACTTCGCTGGGCAAGCGGCCGTCTACAGGCTCAATCGCAACGTACTGGGTTTCCTTCAGCCGGTAACCCTGCAGCCGCGGCGTGAGATACTCCCCCTCGGGGTCAAACAAGAAGTATTCAGAGACCTTGAGCACGTCGCGGTATAACCGCATCTTTTTCTGGAGGTCTTCCTTGCGAGTCGATTGGCTCGTAATCTCCACGACCAGATCGGGCGCCTTGCCCTCTTCCCAGGTCAGGTAGTACTTGCGGTACTTGTCCTTCGGCACGCCGCGGACGACAAACACGTCCGGGGACAAGTGCTTCCACTTGTCGCCCGGCACGTAGTACATCATCATGTTGCCCCACACATAGGTCATCGGGTCGTGCGCGAACCAGTCGACGAGCATGTGCTGAGTGTTAACAATAACGCTGGCGTGAAGCGGGGTTTCTCCCAAGGGGCGTCCATCTCGAGTGGGGTAATCGACCGGGGACCCAGCGGCAGCCGCCGAAGCGGGAGATGTGCTGGCCATTACGAGGACGCTCCAGGGTTTGGCGCGGGTGAATGCAATAATAAAGTCTATGCCGACCGCGCCGCCCTGTCCACTTCGCTGGGCCGGGAACTCGCGCGTAGCGGAATTCGCCAGAATTCCGGCCGCGCTGATTTGCAACAATGATACTCAACAAACCCCGAACGGTAGCCGTCACGCTGGAGCGTGATCAGCTACCTCACGCGGAGCATGAGGGCTACTATAAGGCGCTTTACGGCCGGGGCCCCCTACAGCTCCAGCTCGTCCAGCGAGTCGATCAAGTTGTCCAGGTCGTCCTTGGGACCTTGCTGGCCGCCTGCCTGCCGCTTGGGCATGCCGACCATGGCGCCGACCGCGTCGCGCCCCACGGCGACCAGTTCCACGTCGCGCTCCAGCACGGCCACTTCCAGCGCGTCCGGCGCTCCGAACAGTTTTGAAAGATCGATCTTCAATCCGCCTGCCGTGCCGTCCGCGCTGCCCGCGATGGCAGGCGTCTTGTGCTGGGGAAAGATGATGGCGTTCGCCGGGCAAACCCGGCTGCAGGCCGGACACCCCTTGCGGCAATTGTCGGGCTGCTCGACCAGGATCGTCTCGGCCCCGCCCACTCCGTACACGCCGAACAGGCAAAAATCGAGACACTCCAGGCAGTTCGTGCAGCGGCTGTAATCGATCACCGGATACCACCGCCGCTGCGGCTCTTCGTCGATGCGCTGGACGACCGCGCCGTCCTGAGCCGGAATCGCCGTCCCTTCGCCGCCCGGTCGATTGTTCCCCGCTGCCGCCTGGCCATTCGCCCCGCTGGGGTCGCCCGCTGGCTGCCCGGCCCGATTCTCCAAGATGGCTTCATCCCGCTGGCCGGCGGCCGGATCGAGATAACGTGCGAGCTGCTCCGGCTTGGGCGTGCCCTGGATCCAACCCATCAGGTCGACGCTCACCGTTTCGACCGACGCCTCGGCCACGATCCGTCGAACCTCCTCGATGTACGCCGCGGCTTCATCGCGGACCCGCAGATCGAGACAATAAATGTCGCGGTTGGGGGCCGGGCGGCTCTCCTCGACGGCCGCGGACGCACGTTCCTCGTCGCCGGCATCCTCGTCTTCGTCGTCATCATCATCCTGCCCTTCGTTGACCAGCAGCGTCGCGCCCGTCCGGCCGCGGATGCCGTTGCGATCGAGAATCCAGTGGGCCGCCCTGGGAAACAGCCAGCTCAGCACGATCATGTCGCCGCTGATGCTTTGCAGGCAGAGCATGCCGGTGCCGTCGGGCGCCAGGTCGTAGAGGTGCGGAACCACCGTCACTTCCAGGCCCCGCTCGAACAGCAGACCCGCCACCAGGTCTTCTTCCAGCTTTCGCCGGGCGGGATTGTTGCTCTGCCCCTGCGAAACGACGACGGTTACTTTTTTGGCCATGGGATGTCAGCTCGTTGAGTCGGCGGGTCGGCAGCGGTTGCGGCCAGCCGGCTACTCGTTCATTTGTCCTTTGATGGTCCGCTCGGCGACGGCCCAGGCGGCCTCCAGGTGCACCAGGTATTCAGGGCCGCTCAAAAGCGACTCGCCGCCCCCCTCCATCTCAAACAGCCAGCCCTCGCCGTAGTTGTCCACGTTAATCGCCGACGGGTCCGCCAGCAAGCCGGCGTTGAACTCGGTCAGCCGGCCCGTCATCGGAGCATACAGTTCGCTTTCCGCCTTGGAGCTTTCGATCGACCCGATGGCCTGCTTCTCACGCACCATGGTACTCGCGTCGATCGACCAGTCCAGGAAATACACGTCTTGCAGCAAGCGGACCGCGTAGGCCGTGAAGCCGAAGCGGTATCCGCCGCCGGCGGCCTGGGCCCACATGTGGTTCCTGGCGTACTGGCGATCGGTCGGAATTCGCGCGGCGAACTGGCCCATCATGAAGACCAGCTCGCCGGTCATGTGTAACGGACTCCCTGGTGCTCGGGCTCGAAAAAGGCCGGCAACAGGGCATCGGCCCGCAACAGGCCGGGCCGGGTCAACCGCACGTCGTCCCCTTCGACCGTGAGATAGCCTTCCCGGGCATGCTCGTCGAAGGCGTCGCTGAACTCGTCGAGGATTTCCAGCCCGAATTTTTCTCTGAAATAGCCCGCATCGAGCCGCCCGGTCTTCAACTGCAGCACCAGCTCGCGCACCAGGAGCTGGTGCGGCGTGGGCCGCATCCCGCGCTGCAGGGGGAGCCGGCCCGCTTCCAGGGCCTCCAGGTAGTCGCCCCATTCGCTCAGGTTCTGGTAGTGCACGCCCGACACATGCCCGAAGCTGGCCACGCCCGTGGCCAGCAGGTCGCTGCCGCGCCACAGGTTGTCGCGATAGCTGAAGCGGACCCGCTGCCGGTCCTTGACCAGCGTGTACGCGCTGGAAACCTCGTATCCGGCGGCGATCAGCTCATCGCAGGCGTAGTCGAGCCAGGCCCGCTTGGTGGGCCAGTCGGCCACCGGCGTTTCAATCTGGTTGCCCAGGATGTCGCGGGAGTAGACCGTGTTGAAGGGAAGCTCCATCTGGTAGATCGTCACGCTGTCGGGCGACAGCTCGATGGTCTTCTGGATGTTTACTTTCCAGTTGTCCCACGTCTCGCCCACCATGCCGGCGATCAGATCGACGTTCACGCTGTCGAAGTCGAGCTCCTCGATCCAGCTCCACGACTTGTACACTTCGGCCGACAGGTGGGCGCGGCCGTTCTCTTCCAGCACGGCGTCGCTGAAGTTCTCAATGCCCAGGCTCAGCCGCGTCACGCCCAGGTGCCGCAGCGTCTCGAGCTTCGGTTGCGAGAGCGTGCCCGGCTCGCACTCGAACGTCACTTCCTCGGCGTGGTCCCAGTTGATGTTGGCCCGCAGCCGGTCGACCAGCGAGGTGAGCTGCCGCCCGCTCAAGAACGACGGCGTGCCGCCGCCGAAGTAGACAAAGCGGAAAGGCCTGCCTCCCATCACCGGCAGCCGGCTCACCAACTCGATCTCGCGCGACAAGGCCGACACGTAGCGCTCGACGTCGGGCGCGTTCTTGTCGGTATACACGCGAAAGTAGCAGAACTTGCAGCGCTTGCGGCAGAAGGGAATGTGCAAGTAGAGCCCCAGCGGCACGTCCGCCGGCGGACTCTCCAGGGCCCGCCGCACCTCGGGCAGCGCATCGGTCGTCCACTGCGAGAAGGGGGGATAGTTGGCGATGAAATAGCTGCCAACTTCGGTCTTGGTGCTCTCGGTGGTCATCTCGCTGGCCTCATTTCAATGAGATCCGAAGCAGAACAGGTCGCCCGTCTCGTTGCCGATCACCAGGCGGCCCGCCGCCACGGCCGGTGAGGCCGAAAAAGCTCCGCCCGCCTCGTACTCCCATACCTTGTCGCCGCTCTTCAGATCCAGCCCGTACACGCGGCCGTCGCCCGAGCCCACGTACACCCGCTGGCCCACCACCACGCACGACGAATCGACGCGCGACCGCGTGGTAAACGTCCACTGTTCGACCCCGTCCTTGGCATCGATGCCGTGGACCATCCGGTTCCGCCCGCCGAACACCACCAACCCCTCCGCCACCGCGGGCGCCGACTGGATCGGCTGCCTGCGCCTGGCGTGCTGATAGGTCCAGGCCACATCCGCCTCGCGCCAGTTGACCGCGAACAGCTTGCCCCCCTGCGTGCCGAAATAGACGAAGTCGCCGGCCGCCGCCGGGGTGCTGTTCGTCGGGTCCTGGATCTCGACCTTGGCCACCGCCTTGCCCCGGTCCAAATCGATGATGTGCAGCTTGCCGTCGCAGCCGGCCAGGAAGCAGCGGTTTTCCATCACCGTCGGGGCGCACTGGATCATGTTGTCGATCGAGTACTTCCAGACCAGCTCGCCGTCGGCCGCATTCAGGCAATACAGGCTGCCGTCTTGCGAGCCCACCAGCACCTTGTCGTGGTAGAAGTTGGCGCCGGCGCTGATCTCTGCCCCCGTGTCGATGCTCCATTTCTCCTGCCCGCTGGCCGCGTCGATCGCGTAGAACCGGCCGTCCGAGTCGCCGATATAGATCACGCCGTCGCGGACGGCCGGGGCGGCCTTGAACCCCAGCTCGGTGGGAAACTTCCAGCGCTCGTCGCCGTTGGCCAGAGCGAG
Source organism: Pirellulales bacterium (assembly GCA_040901675.1). Lineage (GTDB taxonomy): Bacteria > Planctomycetota > Planctomycetia > Pirellulales > JAICIG01 > JBBDNX01. The sequence continues at coordinate 160,187 of JBBDYJ010000025.1, forward strand.
CGCATACAAGTGGCCGTCGAGGCTCGGTGCGTAAACCGTGTCGCCGACAATCGCCGCCGTGGCTTCAAAGCCGCTGTCCTTGAACGACCGCTTCCACACCACCTGCAACTCGTCGGGCAGTGGCGACGCCGCGACGCCGCTCGCGCTCGCGTTGCCACGGAACACCGGCCAGGCGTCGGCGGGCGCTTGCGTCCGGACCGGCCGGCTGCTCTCGGACTCCGCCGCCGGCAAGCTCGCCATCAAAGGTCCAAGTACCAAGCCCCAAGTGCTAAGTACCAACATCCGCCTTCTGCCTTCTGCCTTCATCCTTCTGCCTTCCTCCGCCTCACCAGGCCGCTTTGTACAGAGACAACAATTCCGCTTCTCCCACCTTACGCGGATTGAACGAGCCGGTCCACTGCCCCGTGGCATCGGCTGCCAGTTCGGGCAGCTTGTGCTCGTCGACGCCGCAGTCGGAGAGACGCGCCGGCAGCCCGGCCTTGCCTGCCATGGCGGCCACCAGCTCGGCCAAGGCCTCGGGGCTGTGGCCGTTGCTCAAGGCGCCGTCACTCTGGGGGGCATACTCCATCAACTCGCGATACCAGCCGCCGCACTGGGCGCCGTTAAAACGGATCACGTGCGGCAGCATCAGGCCGATGGCCTGCCCGTGTACGATGCCGTAATGCGTGGTCAAGGGATTGGCCAGGGCATGGGTGGCCCCCAGCATCGAGTTCTCGATCGCCAGCCCGGCGAAGCAGGCGCCCAGCAACATGCCCGACCGGCCCTCCAGGTCGGCCGGATCGTCGAGCACCCGCATGAAGTTCTCGGCCAGAAGCTGCCATGCCTCGCGGCTGAAGGCTAGCGAAACGGCGTTGCGCTTGCGGGTGACGTACGTCTCCAGCGCGTGCGCGATGGCATCGATCCCCGTCAGGGCCGTCACCGCCGGCGGCTGCGTCACGGTCAGTTCCGGATCGAGGATGGCGACCCGGCAGGAGGCCTTCTTGTCGCCGCAGGCCATTTTGACGTGCGTCTGGGCGTCGGAAATCAGGGCGAACGACTGCGCCTCGCTGCCGGTTCCCGCTGTGGTCGGCACGGCGATCATGGGCAGCATCTCGCGCGTCGCCTTGCCGACTCCCCAATAATCCTGCATCCGGCCGCCGCCGGTATAGACGAAATTGATCCCCTTGGCGCAGTCCATCGAGCTGCCGCCGCCCAGCCCCACCAGCAGCTCGGGTTGGTGCCTGCGGGCCGCGGCCGCGCCCGCTTCGACATTGTCGCTGGTCGGGTTCTCTTCCACGCCGTCGAAGAGCTGCGTTTCGATGCCGGCCCGCTCGAGCGAGTCGAGCCCGCGCTGGACGTGCCCGGCCGCGACGATACCGGGGTCGCTCACCAGCAAGGCCCGCCGCACACCCATTTCGCCCGCCAGCTCGCCCAGCGAATCGACCCGGCCGGGGCCGAACACAATCCGAGTGCGGAGTTGGAAGTCGAATGGGTTCATAATGGTTATCGGGCGGCCGCGGCCTGCCTGCCGGGCAAGGCCGGCAGGCGTTCGTTGGTGAGCTGGTAGGCGCGGGCACGGAACAGGAAGTCGACGATGTTCCCCTCGTGCGGCTGCAGCCAGTCGAGCTTGATGGTCGGAATCGCCCCGATGTTCAAACGGTCGACGTGCGTGGCATCGGTCAACGCCCGCTGGAATACCTTGTCCTCGGTGATCCCCGTGCAGACCAGTGTCGGCCCGATCGAGTCGATCATCTTGTCCTGCGGACACTGGACCACCGTCGCGAACGGGAACATGTATTCCTTCTTCGCGATGGCGCTGGCCGGCGACTCGCAGTGGACCACCACCGGCCGCAGGTAGGCCGCCCGCTCCCGCTCCACCAGCCGCGGTCCGTATTGCTCCGTCAGGTGTTCGACGCCGCTTTCTCGCAGGTCGGCTTCAATCGCCTTCCAAACGCCCTGCGCCACGCCCGGCACGGTGAAGGCCGCCAGGGCGGCGTTCGGATCCTCGGGGGGCAACGCTTCGATCGGCCCCAGTTTCTCCGCAAGGGCCTGGGCAATCTCGCGTGTGTGGCGCGAGGCCCACACGCCGGAACAGTTGATGCACCCCCGGCCGCTGTTCAGATACACGCTGTCGGCGATCAGATCGATGTATTCCTCCCAGCGGTCGACCAGGTCGTCGCCGATCAGTATCTTGCTGAAGCCCGGCCCGTGGGCTTGCACGCGCGGATCGCCCTTGTAGCGCTCGACCGTGGCCGTGCCGCCGAAGATCATGCTGCGCGAGCAGTTGGCCAGCACGGCTGCCCCCACGTCGCCGCCGCCCGGATAAATCGAGATCGCCTCGCGCGGGATGCCCGCCTCGAAGAAGGCCGACGACATGCGGTAGGGCGTCCACGGTTCCTGCGGCCCTGGCTTGAGCACCAGCCCGATTTGCATCGGGATCACCGGCAGCCACAGCGTGTGCACCCCCGGCGAATTCGAAGGCAGCACGAGTCCCAAGGCAGGCGCCTGCGCCTGGTAGCTCACCACCACGCCGCGCTGCTCCATGCCGTAGCCGTTGGTCAGAATCGAGAGGTCCAGACCTCGCGTCAGGGCATCGAGCATCTGGTCCATGTGCGTCAGCACGTAGTAGTTCTTTTGCATGTTGCCGCGGCACATGTGCTCCGGCAACCCGGTCGAAGCGGACTGCGCGCGGGCGAACTCCTGCGGCGACTGCCGGCCGTCGCCCATCGGCAGCGTGCCGTTGAGATACAGCTCGGCCGCCTTCTTGACCCGCTCGATCAGCTCCTCGCAGGTGAACTGGCGCAGCGCGTCGCGGGCCCGCTGGGCATGGCGCACGTCGCGCTGGAGCAGGCCCGCATTGGCCTGGCTGACCTTGGCGATCGGCTCTCCGGTGATGAAGTGCACGACCGTGTCGGTTTCCAACGACTCGTAAGGCTTGCCCCATCGCAGTGCCGGAATGTTCAGCACGGACCGTTCTCCCGTTCCTTAACTCAGTTCACGCCGTAACGCCGTAGCTCAGCACAAGCTCAATACACGCCCACGGTGGTGGCCTCGGCCAGCTCGTGGAAGGGCCGCACGCCGCTGATCCCGTCCCACGGGTATTTCTCATAAGGCGGTTCGCGCTCGCCTTCGTCACGCTCCAGAAAGCCGGGCACGAAGAACTCCTTGGTCATCGTCGTCAGCTTGACGCGCCCCGTGGCTCCATAGCCGACCAACTGGTTCGAGTCGTCGAAGTCGACCACCTCGATCACCGCCCTCGGCTGCGGCGCGTAGTAGCTGATCTTGTAACCCTCTTCGGGGCCGACCGGTTTCGAGCAGGCCAGCCCCATCAGCGTGTTTCCGTACGTGGGGGTCATGTACACGCCGTCCAAAAACTCCTCGCTGGCGAAGCGCGTCCACTGCGGCGTGAACTCGGTGCCCCCCGAAAAAATGCCCGTGATGCCCGCCTCGCGGATGCTCGAACCCTGCTTCTCCAGCGCCAAGGCCAGCGCTTCGAGCAGCTTGGGGGTCGTGAACATGCAGCGGATGTCGTGCCCGGCCCCCAGGATGGTCAGCGCCTGGTCGATGCAGTGCTGTTTGTACGCCTCCAGGTGCTCCATCCACCCCTTCTTGATCAGCTTGATCACCCAGCGGGGGTCCAGGTCGACGCAGAACGAGATGCCCCCCCGGTATTGGGCCAGGTGTTCCACCGCCAGCCGCAGCCGCCGCGGGCCGGAAGGACCCAGCATCAGCCAGTTCGAGCCGGGCGGAAAGTGCTCGTCCGGCAACGTGGCGCTGAACAGCTCGTAATCGGTGCGAAAGTCGTCGATAGCGATCCGGCTCTTGGGCACGCCGGTCGTGCCTCCCGTTTCGAAGACATAGACCGGCCGGTCCGCGAACGCCTTGGGCACCCACCGCCGGACGGGGCCCCCCCGCAGCCATTCGTCCTGGAACGGATCGAACTTCTTCAGGTCGTCGAAGCTCTTGATCTCCTTCAGCGGGTTGAACTTAAGCTTCGAAGCATACTCCAGCCAGAATGGACAGCCCGTCGATGGGTGAAAGTGCCATTGCACCGTTTCGTAGGCCTGCTCGTCCAGTGCCTGCCGGGCCGCCTTGGCCCGCGCGGCTATATCGCCGGACGCTGACGACTGGCTGACGCTCATCGCGGCTCCTTCTGGCGGCACTGACGGGGAAAACGGCAAGCGGCGGGGTCTGGGCGGAGGGATTGCTGACGCTGCGCTGGTTACCCCAAACTTACTCGAATTCCACGTCTAAAACAACCACCGCGGCCCCAGTATCCCCCGCCTCCGCTTCATCATCGTGCGCCCTAAGCAGCAACCACTGAACTACTTCGGGCCAGCCGGACTCGCCCGCATTCAGACGCTCGGTCATTCACTCCAGCCACGATTTCAGCCGGTTGGCCAACGCATCCAAGACGCCTGTATAAAAATGGTCGGCCCCGGCCACCACCGCCACCTTCACGTTGGCCAATCTTAGCCCGCTCAGATCCTCCGGCAGCCGCTCGAAAGGCACCTGCTCCAGCTCGACCGAGCCGAAGGTGAACAACAGCGGGCACCGCGCGCGGTCCACGTGCTTCAATATATTGTAGCGCTCCGCAGGGCCGTACTTGTCCAGAAATCCGGCCGCACTGACCAGGTACGGGAGCGGAAAGCTCACCCGCATCAGCTCGTCCGCTCGGCCCGCGCGGACCAGCTCCTGGGCCGCCTCGTAGTCGCGGATGAATTCCTCCCCGCGGCCGCTCTGCTTGAAATGGCCGTGCGACAGCCGCGGCGGCGAGATGGCGGCCACACTGTGGACCGCCGGCAGCGCCTCGTGGGCCAGGCTGTAGACCGCCTTGATTGCCCCCAGGCTATGCCCGACCACGGCGATCCGCGAAAAGCCGCGTTCGGCCAGCCAGCCCACCCAGGCCGCCACGTCGTGCCGGCACTCGTCGACCGTTTCGAAGGCGGCCCCCTCCAGTCGCCGTTGTTTGCCGCGGACGCCCGGCCAGACCAGGTCGCGGCCGCGCGTGTTGACCCTGAGCACAGCCAATCCCAGACCGGTAAACCGCCTGGCGACCACGTCGAACAGGGCCGACGAATAGAAGTTGCCTCCGGTGCCGTGCAGGCACAACATCGCGTCGGCGTGCAAGGGCGGCTGCACGGAACCAAGGGGTCTTTCGAGCGAGCCGTCCAGCCGCAGGCCGTCGGAGGTGACCACGCGCACCAATTCGGCAATCACGGCGGCCACCTCTGGGTCTTCTGAAGCGTGGTCTCTGAAACCCGCCAAGCGGAGATTCAATTCTGTTCGATCAGGCTGGTTACAAACGATCCAGGGCGTTCTTATTCTACGGCATCTTGTTCTACGGCGCGTGCCCTTCGAACGATCCGCCAACCGCCCGACCGAACAACCAGGAGCGAAGCAGCACTGATTGCTGCTTGAAAACCAAACAGCCCAGGCCAAACAACGTAGGACCAATCCGATTGCTTGTCAAAATAGAATGCATGAATCGCTCCAAGGACGAGGGTTAGTGGAAGCACGATGCCAAGGCGAATCGCTGGTCGCCCGGCACAGAGCGTGGCCCACAGGATGGCCATTTCGGTCAGGACGAGGCCGAATACGACCAGGGCCGCCGCGAGGAAGAATTCAATCTCATTTGACGATCCGAAGCCTCGGACCACTTTCCCGGCCGCCAGAATGGCGGCAACGGCAGTCGTGACAACGAACAAGTGCCGGATTGTGAATTGCGGTCCCGGCGAGTTTGGCGGTGACGCGGCGGCTTGCAAGACCGCGAATCCTTGCCAGCGCTTTACGACGCTCAGGGCGATAAAGATTACGGCCGGCGGCAAACTACAGAGCACGAACGACCCGGGCCACACCTCCAACCACAGCGGTCCGCCGAAGGAAACAGCGGCTAGCAACGAAAGATACGCCATGGTCACGAGAACCGCGAGCGTGCGTGACCACGGTTCAGTCGTTCCCAAAGCGCCCCAGGCTCCGACTAACGTCGCTTGCGCGTAGATCAGCCCGGCGTACCAAATAGAAAGGAGATCCGGCCAGAGATACGTCCAAGCCGGCCTGCAGAGAACAAGGCCAGCGGCAAAGTGGGCCAGTAAAAGCAGGCCGATCTTAAGGCTGGAACTATCTATCCGCACTTGTGCCATCGGTCCCCCGCCGCCCGGATCCCGCGTCTGGACGGGCGGACCGCTCACCCTCCGGCGGCAGATTGAGCCGTACCAAGTTCAGGATGTGCTCGAAGAATTCTCCGTCGACCGTAACCATATACGAGTTGACCATAAGTGACCCACCGCCTATTAGGCTGAATCTCTCAGTGACGTTGTCGTGCCGAAAAGCAGTGATCCCCATGATCGGGACCCCGCTCAAGGCACCCGGGCGGCGCGAATACGGTTCGCCCACGAACCGTAAGGATTCCGCGAGCTGCTTGCGTTGGCCACCGTCGGTGATGACAAGAGTCATGGTGCTTGGGCAGTCCGGCCTATCGGGCAGCGTTCCTTCGAGGCGAGCGATGTCGATCTCGACTCGGTCAGCGCCAGCCAGGGCATCCCTGATGAGCTTAGCGTCAGGTGGAGCGCTCGAGCATCCCGTGCACAAAGCGATGATGTACCACAGGCCCGGCGAGCTGCCTTTCAGGTCTTTAGCCACGAGCACCACCATGACGTGAAATGAAAAGACGGTAGCGCCCTGCGCCGCTCATGCGGTGGGCATCGAAGGTAAAGGCGGTCGAGCCCCCAAAATTGTCCGAGCGGCTGGTCCGCTCCCTGAAGGCGTTGTAGCCGTGCGCAGGACCACGTTGGGCACCCCCCGGCGTGCCGGTGTTGTCTTCGCTGGTCAGCCACCCCGCCGCATTATAGCCGAAAGCGTAGGCGGAGTAAGCATCCGAGGCGCTCGTCAACTGGCTAGCAGCGTCATGGACGTAGCTTGATGGTGTGGATCGGGTTCTGGGTTCTGCGAGGCGTCGAGCCACTGCTTGGCCGTGACGCGGCCCCGCGAATATTGGACTTATCCCCTTATCCGGCCTTATCCCCTTATCCGGCTCCGTATCCCCTTATCCGGCTCGACCTGGGAGGCTGGGCAGCCTGGGCGGCCGTCGGGCGATCCATGGAGATCTATTTCGTCGCCTCGCTCCGCCGGACACCGCGGCGCTTGTACAGGACGCCAATGCCGTGTGCGGCCAGTGCGCCGGCGGTGTAGACCATGCAGCCAAGGCCGAACAGAAGCGCTACGCGGACAGGCCACGGGTACCATGCCAGACGGACATATTCCGCCCACTGCCGAGGCGGCTGATTAGGCGCGCTTGGTCCAAGAAGACCTTCATTTTGCACGAAAGCGATTAGAAGACCAACGACTGCGGTCACTGCGAGAAGCGAAACGAGCCTGAACTGGAGCAGTTCTAGGGACCTGCGGGCGAATCTTTCGACCAGGCGGCCCACGCACGCCAGCATCGCGATGGAGACAGCCAGGTTTGCCGTCGCGGCAATGGCGAATCTCATTAACTCGCCCATCCCCCGGGGTCTATAGACCAGATCCGTAAGGCGACGGCTGATTCTGCAGGGCCAACCTAACCGCTCCCAAACAACGTGGGAGCGCGGTGAATAGCCAGCAAAATGGCACAAGGCAAGCGCCCCGCCCACCAGCAGCACGGCCAGCCATGTCATCCAGTGCAGATGGTACCAGGGCCGCTGGGCAACTCCGTGACCACTCACCCATCGCAATGCGCGCGGAATTCTCGCACCAAGCTGAACGGCGGTGTAGATTGTGCAACCAACGCCGAACAGAAGCGGGAGCCGAACAGGCCACGGATACACCTGAAGGCTCGTGTATATTAAACGAGCACGCCGCTCGGGCTCCGGACCACTCTCCCGTTGGAAAAGGAAAATCAGGCATGCAACCGCCACAAGCAACGCCAAAAGTCTGGTAACTCCAATGCGAGGTCCACTGACTGCCTTTCGGACGGAGTTGTCCACGGCGAACCATACGCATATCAGGATCAGGATGGAAATCTTAAAGTTTCCAACGGCCGCGGCAGTATTTGGCAACGGGGCAACGCCCGCGGGGTAAAAGGTTTCACCGACACGGTACTCAGAACGGAGCAGGTGGACCCACGGCCATCCGAGGCGCAGCTCAACCAATCCCTTGCTACCGGAATGATGCACGCCCAGGAAATGGGACCAGCCGAGTGCGCCGCCGACAGCTAGCATTGCTAGCCAAGTAGCAAGGTGCAGCCGAGAAACACGTCGTTCGCGCATCGGCGATGCGACCAGATAACGAGGAATTGGGAGGTCCTACTAATCGTCGTTTATTTCGGTGTCAAGCGCGTCTGCTATGTCCGCAGCCTCGTCCGGTGATAGGGCAAGAGGCTTTGAGTGACTGGCCGCGCCACTTGGCAAGCTATTGTCTGGCGCAGTGTTGTCGTCGGCATTGCCAAGCAGGCCTGCCCAAAAAACCTCGTGAAATAGAACATTCGCGTAAATCATGTCATAGTTATAAGCTGACACCATGGTCTGGCCGGCATTTTCCATCGCAGGTTGTATGTTACTCGGATAGATTGTAGTCGTTGTGCTTCCCGGAGGCGTATAACCGATTGCCTGACCCAATGGATTGTTGGCCGTCATTGCCGGGGTACCAAACGTCACATACTGGCCGTATGATAAAACGCTCGCGCCCCAGATCATCCATATATCGTGAGCAGGAGCAACTACTCCGCTATAGAAGGGATTAAAATTCCACCATCCACCCTGGATATAGTAAGAATACGTGTCCCATGTATAGCCAACGGCGAGCTGGTCTGGCGGCTTTGAGGTTACCTGAACGACGACTTGATTCGGTATCCCGGCAGCGTCGAGAATCCCTTGGAGAATCGCATCAACGGCAACGGGGTCGAAGCTCGGAGGCATAGTAGAACCATCGATGTATATATCGATGACCGGGGGGAAATCGGGATCGACGTCCAGCTCTTCAAGACCGCGAGGATCGGTGGACGCGATAGGGTTGTTATGAACATAGCGCATCAGGTTTGGATCGCCCGCATTGAAGCCGATCGGGTCCTCGCTGGTGAAGCGGCCGACGCGGGGATCGTACCAGCGGGCGCGATTGTGGTACTGGTCGATCGCCGCCTCCCACTCGCGGGCGGCGTACTTGAAACGGTCGCCGGTGCCGCTCTGGCTGGCAATGTTCCCGAACGAGTCGTAGTTGGCCGTGTACAACGTGCTGGTGCCCATCTTGTTCACGATCTGCCGCACCGAGCCGATGAGGTCGGGCATGTACCAGTCGACCACGCCGGAGGCCGACATCCGCCCCATGAGCTCGTCAATCCCCGCCGCGTAGAAATAGCGGTTGGTCAGCGAGCCGGCGGAGTTGAAGTCGGCATAGGGATTCGCGCCGTCGTAGGCGTGCCAGGTTTGCACGGCCGCCTGCGGCCCTGAGCCGTCGGAGTCGATCCAGCGGCCGATCAGCCGATCGAAAACGTCGTAGGTGAAGCGGGCTTCGCGGATGGTCGTGCCGCCGGAGTCCTTGACCAGCACCTTGGTGAGCCGGTTGCGATGGTCCCAGGTGAACTCGGTCCGCTGGCTGTCGGAGATGCGGACCTGGACGGTCAGGTTCCCCTCGTTGTCGTGCGTGTAGTTGTACACGCCGTCGGTCAAAAGCCGGTTGCCCGTGCCGGTCGAATAGCCGGCCATCGTGCGATTGCCGTTCAGGTCATAGCCGTAGGCCTCCGAGCGGGCCCCGCTCGCGCCGGTGAGCTGGCTGGTGGTGTCGTAAGAATAGTTGAGCGTCCCCTCGGGGCCGGTGTAGCTGGTGATCTCCGAGGCCGCGTTCCAGGTGTAGTCGAAGGCGCTCAGGGCGGGGTTGCCGGTCATCTGGCCTTTCGCGTAGCTCGAGTGCGCGATCCGCTTCACGCGGTCCATGTTGTCCAGCGTGATGTCGGTCCAGACCTCCGAACCCATCCCGTTGCGCGTGATCCTGGTGACGCGGTGCGCGTTGTCGTATGTCCAGGCCACCTGCGCGATGTTCGAGCCCACGCTCAGCGTGGCGCCGGTCATGCGGTGGGCCTGGTCGAACGTGAAGGCGGTCGAGCCGCCCAGATTGTCCGAGCGGCTCGTTCGCTCCCTAAAGGCGTTGTAGCCGTGCGTCAGAACCACGTTGGGCACCCCCGGCGTGCCGCTGTTGTCTTCGCTGGTCAGCCACCCCGCCGCATTATAGCTAAAAGCGTAGGCGGAAAAAGCGTCCGAGACGCTGGTCAACTGGCTGGCCGCGTCGTGGACGTAGCTGATCGTATGGATCGGTTCTTGGGCGGCGTCGAGCCGGGTCGGCTGGTGAGGCGTCCCCGCCGAATATTGGACTTATCCCCTTATCCGGCCCCTTATCCCCTTATCCGGCCCCTTATCCCCTTATCCGGCCCCTACGCCGTGGAACGGAAGCTGGGGGAGCAGATCGCGGGCGAGTGGCGTGAGCTGCCGCGCGGCGACCGCCACGCTCGGATAGCAGCCGTGCGGCAAGAGCAATCCCAGCCCGTGCTGGACGAGTTCTTCCCATGGCTGGAGGCCGAGGCGCCCAAGCTGCTGCCCAAGAATCCGGTCCGTCAGGCAATGGACTACGCGCTGCGGCAGCGGCTGGCCCTGTTGCGCTACTGCGAAGACGGCCGCTTGGCGATCGACAACGGCGTGGCCGAGCGGGCGCTGCGCGGGATCGCCCTGGGGAGGCGGAACTGGCTATTCTGCGGCAGCGAGCGTGGGGCGCGCGCCGCGTGCGTCTACTTCAGCCTGGCCGCCAGTTGCCTCCGGCACGAAATCGATCCGTTCGCCTACCTCCGCGATCTCTTCACGCGGATGCCGGTCCTGCTGGCCGACAGCGATGGTCGGCCTTCGGACGAACAACTTCGGCTCCTCCTGCCCGACCGCTGGCTGCCATAGCACGGTAGCCGGTCCGCCCTTCGCCAGCGTCCCGCCGGATCGGCCCGCCGACCGCCCCACGCGATCCGCCGGACGCTTACGACCCAGCCGCGCGCGTTCCGCGTCACGCTCGACGTGAAGCCCAGGGGCTGGTGGTGCTCCAGAAACGGTTGCCTTAAACCGCCCAAAAAGTAGACTGCCCTTTCCCTTGCCCAAAAAGTAGAATGTCCCATAAAATGTCCCCTTTCCTGCTCTGTCCCCTTTCCTGGTCTTATCGTCTCCAGGATGGCAGAGCAGTGGGCCGGGGGCGATCAATCGACACCAGGTTCGGCATCACCTCCCGCAAATCCGCAATACCTTGGTCTGTTACATTCGTGCCCTGGAGGTACAAAAACCGTAGACTGGACCGCTCTGATTCGGATATTAAATAGATCGCGCCCAGATCGCCAACCGCGGTATTCTTCAGATTCAGGTCCGTGAGAGCCGGCAGGGCGCCTATAACAAGCAAACTCTCGTCCGAGATTCGCGTGCCGTCGAGAAAAAGAACGGACAACCGCTGCAGCCCGGCCAAATACTGCACTCCAGCGTCCGAAACGGCGGTCTCCGACAAATACAACTTTTCTAGACTAGGAAGGCGGGAGACTGCTTGAATTCCCGAGTCGCCGATGCGGGTTCTCGACAAGTCAAGAGTCTTAAGACGTGTCAGCCCCTTTAAGTGGACCAGGCCCCCATCGGTGACGTCGGTGTCTTTGAGGTTCAAATTCGTGATGTTCGTGAGACCGCCAAGGTGCTTAAGTCCACGGTCGCCGATAGCGCATCCCGGCAGACTCAAAAAGCTAAGGCGAGCTAGGCCCCTCAAGTGGACGAGCCCGTCGTCGGTAATGCTGCTTCCACCCAGCCATAACGCTGAAAGGCTTGTGAGGCCTTCGACGTGTCGCATTTCGTCATCACTGGCTGCTGTCTCACCCAGACGCAGGTCATACAGGCCTGGCAAATCGCGAAGCCGACGCAGCAAGTCCTTATCAAAGTGTGTCCCGGACAGGGTGACAGACGTGACTTTGTCAAACGCGCTCGCAAAGCGCCGTCCGAAAAACTTTTCCGCCCACGGCTGGACCCCCGGTTGGACGACTGCTTTCCCTCCAGCGGCAGTAATCCGCCTGGCAATGTCGGACTCGACACGACCTCTTTGAAGACGCGCTGCCAGAACTGCCAGCACAACGGCAATAGGGAGCAGCACCGCAAAAAGCGCCCTAAGTCCAAACCTAGGGCGCAGCCAGTTCCTGCCGCCCTGCAATCGAGTCATTGCCATTACGTTACTCAGGCCACAGGTCATATACCTGGACCGGGTCAGGTAAAAGTGAAGGCATCTCGATCTCGTAAGTGTAAAACGGATTGGGCGGTGCAGACACACCCGTCTGTGCATCAGGCAATGCATCAGCGGCACCGTGGCCGAACATGTTCAAAAACGCCTCGTACCTTGCCTGCTCATCAGGGTTTAACATGTTAGCCGCCGGAAGCGGTTGGCCGTCGTAGTCATTCCTGGGATTGACGCCCAAGGCGGCCCGCACTTCATTCTCCACCAACGTCACGTTTGTGCCCGATGGATTCTCCGGCGTCGGATCACTCAGCGCCAGATCATGCAAGGCGTGCCCGAGTTCATGGCATATGACAATCATCGCCCCGATGTCTGGATTCATAATTCCGGCGCCCGTGAAGAAAGTGGACCCCTGCGGCATATAATCCTGCGTATCGGGGTTGAGCCTGATAGTCAACGGACCATGTCCACCGGGCACCATCGCCGGGGCGCCTGGAATCCATAGGACCCTGATCGTCAGATAATCGGACAATGCAACGGAGGCCAGATAGCTGGGCAGGTTGTCGCCCTCTGCCATTTGTTCCAGCAGGTCCTCGAAGCGGTCCCGGTGAGGCCCTTCTTCCCCGACATGAAGAATCTCGAGACCAGTCGGATCCGTACGGTTCGTCGAGCTATTGCCCACATAGCGGAACAGGTTTGGATCATTGGCCGCGAACCCGATCGGATCCTCGGACGTGAACCGCCCCGTGTCGGGGTCGTACCAGCGGGCGCGATTGTGGTACTGGTCAATCGCCGCCTCGTACTCGCGGCCGGCGTACTTGAAGCGGTCGCCGGTGCCGGTCTGGCTGGCGATGTTTCCAAACGAGTCGTAGCTCGCGGCGTGCAGCACGCTGGTGCCCATCTTGTTCACGATCTGCCGCACGGACCCGATCAGGTCGGTCATGTACCAGTCCACCGCGCCGGCCGAAGACATCCGGCCCAAGAGCGCGTCGATTGCCGGCCCATACAAATAGCGGTTCGTCAGCGAGCCGGCGGAGTTGAAGTCGGCGTAGGGATTGTCGCCATCATAGGCGTGCCAGGTCTGCACGCCCGCCTGCGGCCCCGCGCCATCCATATCGACCCAGCGGCCGATCAAGCGATCGAATACGTCATAGGTAAAGCGGGCTTCCCGGATGGTTGTGCCGCCGGAGTCCTTGATAAGCACCTTGGTCAGCCGGTTGCGATGGTCCCAGGTGAACTCGGTGCGCTCGCCGTCGGAGATGCGGACCTGGACGGTCAGGTTCCCCTCGTTGTCGTGCGTGTAGTTGTACACGCCGTCGGTCAAAAGCCGGTTGCCCGTGCCGGTCGAATAGCCGGCCATCGTGCGGTTGCCGTTGAGATCGTAGGAGTAGGCCTCCGCGCGGGCCCCGCTGGTGCCGGTGAGCTGGCTGGTCGTGTCGTAGGAATAGTTGAGCGTGCCTTCGGGGCCGGTGTAGTTGGTGATCTCCGAGGCGGCGTTCCAGGTGTAGTCGAAGGCGTGCAAGGGCGGTTGGCCCATCATCTGGCCCTGGTAGCTGAAGTGCGCGATCCGCTTGACCCGGTCCATGTTGTCCAGCGTGAACGTGGTCCCGACGTCCCCGGACATTCCGGGCATTGCGCCATTGCGCGTGATGCGCGTCAAACGGTCCGCGTTGTCGTACGTCCAGGCCACCTGCGCCGTGTTGGTGCCCACGGTCAGCGTGGCGCCGGTCATGCGGTGCGCCTGGTCGAAGGTGAAGGCCGTCGAGCCGCCGAGATTGTCGGCGCGGCTGGTCCGCTCGCCGAACGCGTTGTAGCCGTGCGTGAGGACCACGTTGGGCACCCCCGGCGTGCCGCTGTTGTCTTTGCTAGTCAGCCAGCCGGCATCATTATAGCCGAAAGCGTACGAGGAATAGGCGTCCGAGACGCTGGTCAACTGGCTGGCCGCGTCGTGGACGTAGCTGATCGTGTGGATCGGGGTCTGGGCGGCGTCGAGCCACTCCTCGGCCGTGACCCGGCCCACGTTGTCGCGGGCGAAGGTCCGCTCGCGGCCGTTGCGGTCCGTCACGCTGGTCAGCTCGTCGGCGCCGTTATATACAAAAGTGCGCGCGAAATTAAGCGCATTCGATTCCGAGATGACGCGATCGGCATCGTCGTGCGTCCAGGTCGTGGTGTTATTGACCGGGTCGGTCAACTCGGTCCTACGCCCAGCCAGGTCGAAGGTCACGCGCGTCACCCCGCCCATGGCATCGAGCACCTCGATGCCCCGATCCTGCGCGTCAAAGGTCGTGGTAGTTGTTCTGTTCAGCGCATCCACGACCGACGTTCGGTTTAGTGCCAGATCGTAACCGAAGGTGGTCACCGAGGGCAGCAGTGGATTCGAGGGGCCGTCAGGGTCAGGGGTCGTGACGGTGGCAACCTGGTCACGCGCCGTGTAGGTAAATGACGTCTGAAAACCAAGGGCGTTCGTTTTTGTCAAAACTCTGCTCGCAGCGTCAAACGTGAAACTGGTGGTGTGGGACAACTGGTCCGTGTACATGACCATCCTGTCCAATTCGTCGAAAAAATATCCCCTCATGCCGGGCGTCATTCCGCCCGGCCCGCTTTCCACCCGCTGGATGACATTGCCGTTGGCATCGTATCCCGCCCCCCGCTCATTCCCCATGGCATCGACGACCAGCGAGACCCATCCGCGCGGGTGATATTGCGTCGTGGTGGTCCGGTTCAATGGATCCGTCAGCCCAGTTTGCTGCGAAGCGGCGTCGAACGACCTCGTGATGACTGGCGCCAAAAGCGGCCCAGAGGGGCCATCCGGATCGGGTAGCGTGATTGTGGTGTTCCTCAAGGCCGGATCCCATCCCAGCGACGTGACCCTGCCCATCGGATCTTCCACAGCCTCGAGCTCTCCGGCCGCGCCCCACACAAGCTCGGTCATGTTGTTCAGCGCGTCCGCCTCCGTCAGGATGCGGTTCATGCTGTCCAGGGTCCACGTCCTGGCGTGCGCAAGCGGATCCTCCAGCCGCGTGCGGTTGCCGTAAAGGTCGTAAGTCGATGTGTATTTCGGATTATTATTCGGATCAAAATCGAGGTCTGGCAAGGTCACGACGAGCGGCCGGTTCATCGGATCGAACGTGGTCGCCGTCGTGAATCCCCGTTCATTCGTGTACGAGACCATATTGCTGGCCAAGTCGTAGGCCAGCGTCACGAAGGGGTTGTTGTTCTCGTCCGAGTCATCATCGGGAAATTCTATTTCGACAAGCCTGTCGCGCCCGTCGTACGAAAACGCCGTGGTTTCCCCCACTTCGTTCGTCGCCGTCGCGACCAGCCCGTCGCTGGTGTGCGTGAATGTCTTCTCGCCGTTCAAGGCGTTGCGGATCGTGACGAGGTTGCTCCCCGTGGCCGAGTAGACGTATGTCGTGTTCTTTCCGCGAGGGTTGGTGTACAGCGTGGGCTGCGAGAAACTGTTCCAGGTCCAACTCTCCGAATTGTAATCCGGCAGGACCACCTTGGTCGGATTGGCCTTGCTGTCGAATTCCGAGTACGTCCGCCGGTTCAAAGGATCGTTCACGAGCCAGGGAAGGCCGTTGGACGTGACGTGGACCACCGAGTTGTGGGCCATCGGGTCGGCCGCGGCGGTGGCCAGACCGAATCCCAGCCAGTCGTGCCGGCTCTGCCAGACGTTGCTGCGCGGGTCGGTGTAGCTGGCCGTGGCCTCGACCGCCAGCACGGCAATCGCCGGATTGCCCTGCGTGCCGTACGGCGACTGGGCCAGGCCGCGGATCTGCAGCGGCGTGAGCTGCTCGGTCGTCGTGTCGGGCAGCGTGACCGTGTCGACGCGCCCGGCGAAGTTCAGGCCGAACGTGGTGGTGTGATTGCGGGGCGTCGTCAGGGAGGTCATGTTGCTCGCCGAATCGTAGCCGTGCCCCCACACGCCGGTGTCGGGCATGGTGAGGCTGGTCAGCCGCCCCGAGGTGTGCGTCAACTGAGTGACGCGGCCCGCCACGTCGGTGAACGTGCTGACCATCCCGCCGGCATAGTCCAGGTCCGTCGCGATGTTGTTCTGGTCGACGATCTGCGACAGCGTGTTGTCGGGGTTCCAGTTGAACGTGACCGTGTTCTGGTTGCGATCGACGGCGGTCGACTGCCGGCCGTCCGAGCGGAAGTTGATCTTCACGCCGTCCTTGAGCGTTCGGGTCCAGGTGTCGCCGCTCTTGGTCAAGGTGCTGAAATCGCCGGCGGGCGTGACGTACGTGCCCTGCTGCGCGTCGTCGGCGAACCACAGGCTCAGGCCGCCGGCCATCTCCAAAATCACGCCGCCGGTCACCGGATGGATTTGGCTCAACCCGCCAAGAGACCAGCCGGCCCCCAGGCTGCTCGTGCTCGAGTTGATAACGTTCACCTGTCCGCTATGGACGGTCGTCACCGGTATGGCATAGTGCTCGGTCACCTCGATCGAGAAGGGATACCTTCCGGTGGCCAAGCCGGCCTGCCCTTGCAGGGCGATTTGCAGGATGCCGCCGGGGTTCAACTGCGAAGTGTCGTACCAGATTTCCGAGCCGGCCGCACCGTTGAGCGTCAGCTTGGCGCTGACCAGGCTCGGGGCCGCCGCCCGCGTGGGATCCAGCTCGAAGTGGTCGATGAAGATCGGCCGGGGGTCGGCCGCCAGCGAGCTGTAAACCAGCCTGATCGGCGCCACGCCCGGGTTGTAGGAGGGCAGTTCATGGGCCACGTACAACCCGCCGGTCACCGGAGAAATCGCGAAGTCGGCCGACTCGATCAACTGCTGCTCGGCCTGAACCTGGTCGGGGGCCAGCACCGTCGACCAGGTGCCCGCGCTGGATGGCGGGGCCGGAACCTGGCCCATCCCATTGGTCGGCTCGACCAAGACCGTGAGCTCTTGGCTCTGCTGGGAGCTGTCGACATTCGTCGTTGTCAAGACGATGGTATTCGTCCTGGGCGAACCTTGGAAACTCGTCCAGTTGAACTGCAGGCGGTACGTGCCTGTACCCGTGACGTTCTCAATATCCGGGGCTTGGCTCAAGTCCCAGTCGTATGTGGCCACGATCCCGCCCGACACCTGCGCCCTTAGATCCATCTGCCAGGTGCTGTAGGAGTGCTGGATAACTCCGGGCACGAGCACGGCCGCCTCGTTGGCCGACAGCACCCAGAGCGGATCGGTCCAGCCGGCCGCCAGCCCCGGCGGCGTAATCAGCGGACTGGTGAAGAACTCGTCGGGCTGGGGCATGGTCGTCGGGGTGTCGGACGTCTCGGGCGCGAGCGGATCGGAACTCATGGTCGTGGTGCTCGTGGAATCCAGCGTCGCGTCCGACGTGGTCGACGTGCTCTCTTCGGTTGTCAACACCGGCTCGGACGTGGCGGTTGAATCGCTCGGGCTCAACGAGCGGGCGGCCAATCCTAGATCCGCCGGGGGTGCTGCGTCGGCGCTCCCGGCCAGAGTCGGGGCCGCCGGAGCCGATGCATCGGTGGTGAGTCCCTGCGGCGGAACGGCGGCCAGGCTGCCGCCTGACGGGGCGTCCGCGCCGGTATCGATTGCCGAGTTCAACAGGGCCAGCGAGGCGTGCGGGTTGTCGTCACTGCCCAACGGGCCGGACCAAAGCTCGCCCATCAAATCGGTGGACAAGGCATTCGCCGGCGTGCGGCCCGTGTCGCTCTCGTGGCCGGAATCGAGAACCTCGATCTGGTACGGGATTCGGACGCTTTGGATTTGGGCGGTGTTGATCGACTCGCTCGCCAGGCTGACGGGCGAGCTGGCCGTCTCGTCGGGCGATTCACCTTCTTCGGTTGAGATGCGCTCCGTGTAGGTCAAATCCGCGGGGGCGACTTCCGCCTGCACCGCCGCTGCAAGGCCGGCGCTGACCGCGGTCGTGGTGAAGAAAACGTCGGTCACCGGCAACCGCTCTTCACACTTTTCGGGCGCCTTGGCCACGCGGTTGGTGCGCCGGGGCGGCTTGCGGCGACGTTGCCGGCGGACGAGCAGATGACCGAAGAGTCGGATCACCAGGGGCGATTGCGCCATCCAAGAGCGGGGAAATGTTCGCACGTAATGCCCTCCCTGATTGCGAAGTGGACGAGAAGTCCAGGAAAGGCGATCATCGCTTGGCCGCAAGCTGCCCGTCGCGAGCAGCGGCGGCAGTCCGGAGCCTATGGCGGCATCGGGATCCCGTCAAGCATCTGGCGGAAATTTTCGGAAATTTTTTCCGGTGCCATGATTTGGTTCTGGCGCCGTGGCGCCGCTGGCGCCTCGCCGCTAGCAGCTAGCTCAGGCGCGTCGGGGGCGCTGCGACAGCGGACCTCTCGCTGGCGCGTCGGGTGGGTGGGGGGACGGGGACGAGGAACCACTCGCGGAGCGAGTGGACCACATCACGCCACTCGCTGGCACGTCGGGTGGTATGAGGGCGAGCGGATCACACCTGGTCGAGCGTGGGCAGCAGCCAAGGGCGAGCGGTACTCGGGCCGCGTCAGGTATTGAGAGGAAGACACGCTGAATGACTACCCTGGGCGCTTCGCCGGCGGCGATAGCCGTTCAACTGCTGGCAGTCGAGTTGGGGCTGCTCAACTGGGCCAGCACCTGCAGCACGCCGTTGAGATGGGCCAGGCGGGGGCCAAATCGGTCGACGAACTCGTTGAGCATGAACTCGCCTTCGGCCAGCACCTCGGCGTTTTCGTTGACCTCTTCGGTCAGCGTGTTGAGAAACTCGGTCTGCACGCGGCTGAGCGCCTCGGCCGCCAGGCGGCAGTTCTTGGCCAACTGCGGATTGGCCGCCTTCCACTGGCCGAGCTCCTGGGTCCGCTGCCTCTGCGTGGCGCTGAGCTGGGTTACCAGCTCTTCCAACAACTCGTTCTGCCGGTCCTGGGCCGACAGGATCTCGCGCAAGAGCCGGGTCTGCTCGTTGTCCGCCGTCGGGTGAGCGGTGTGCGATCCGGCCGAAATGTCGACCTGCGTAAACAAGGGAGGGGACGGCTGGCGTTCAGGCATGATCGGGCCCTTTCTGCGGCGACTCTGTATTATAACCACGCCACCGAACTAAAGTCGAGCATTTCACTTGCAGTTGCCCAGGCCTTCCCTCGGCCCCCCTACAGAACCTAAAGTCGGCATCGCCGCTGGCCCGATGCTATGGACCACTGCGTCGATGGTCACCAGCGAAGATAGCTAACTTGGGCAGGAGGCGTCATGGATCGGCGCGACGGCAAGCTGCCGGCAATCGGGTTTTTGACCGTCGTGCGAAACGACCAGCACGGCCTGCTGGGGGGCTACCTGGTCCTGAACGTCAATGGCCGCCCCCTGGAATTCCACTGCACCGCCCCGGTTAAGCCCAACCGTGCCCAGGAGATCCTGTTTGGGCCGGCCTTGGAGCCCTACCTATACGGCGAGCAGATCGGCCAGACCCTGATCGCCAAAAGCGACGTGCAGCCGCTGGCCGTCTGCACCGACCTCGCCGCCGTATTGTCGGTCCGTCAATTTGTGAACTTGCCCGTGGCCCTGGTGCTGCCCGCCGGTTCGGACGATCGGCCGGAGCCATGCGAGGCGGCCCCACTCGACGGGCCATCGTATCGCGTGGACAGCTCGCACCCTGCGGTGGCGCTAGCCACGTTTCGCCTGGGGCGCAATCGGCTCGCCGTGGCCAGCGGCAGCCTGGCGGATCGAGCCAGCCTCGCGTCGAACCTGGAATCGATTGCCGACACGTTCGACTTGGCCGAGCCGTTTGAACGCATCCGCAATGCCATCGACGAAGCGCGCCGCTCGACCCGCTAGACGTTCGGGGAAGAAGTCAGAAGTCAGAAGTCAGAGGTCAGAAGTCAGAGCGCCGGGTGGCTGGGGCAAAGCGATAAGCGTGCCCCAGTACCAGAGGTCAGAGGTCAGAAGTCAGAGTGCCGGGTGGCTTGCCCGAGTTCTCCGGGCTCTGTCCAAGGAGACGGCTCGATTGGATGCACCTGCTCGCGGTTCGACCCACGTCGACTCACTCCGGTGGCCGAGCCCTTCCCAATCGGAGACCTGGCGCGTCGACTTGGCGATTCCCGCGGTATGTTTTGCGCCATGGACGGCCAGTTCCGCGGCGTTCGGCGCCGCGGCAATCGAGGTTGCCAGCCTGTCGCCGGCCGAGGCGCCTCCGGGCGTCGTTTCGTTGGCCTTCAAGAGCTTGCCGGTCAAAACCCACGCCTTCGCCTTTCCAGCCGACTCACGAGCGAACAGGCCGGCCGCCTGGGCGCGGGCCGCGACGGGGCCGCCCAGGTCGGTGCACCCGCCGGTGCGGACCGCCACCCGCATCCGGCCGCCCGGCGACGTCATCAAGCTGGTGGACCGGCTGTACTATGTGCTCCAGCCCGGCCTGGAAACATTGGTCGCCAACCAGTCGCTCGACTTCCCCTGCCATCCCTTCGCGTTTCAGTTCGAGGGCATCGCCTTTTTGTATCCCCGCTACGCGGCCATCCTGGCCGACGAAATGGGGCTGGGCAAAACGATGCAGGCCATTACGGCCGTGCGGCTGCTGCTGCACGCCGGCGAGCTGGAGAGGGTGCTGTTAATCTGTCCCAAGCCGCTGGTCAGCAATTGGAAGCGCGAGTTCCAGCTTTGGGCGCCCGAGATTCCGTTGACGGTGATCGAAGGCGACCAGGCCCGCCGCCGCTGGCAGTGGAAGCTGACGGACTGCCCCGTGACGATCGCCAACTACGAGCTGTTGCACCGCGACCGCGACCTGGTCGCCCGCCCCGATGAGCACTACGACCTGGTGGTGCTCGACGAGTCGCAGCGGATCAAGAACCGGGCCAGCAGCACGTCGCAGATTGTCCGCTCCATCCCGCGCAGCCGGAGCTGGGCCTTGACCGGTACGCCGGTTGAAAACAGCGCCGACGACCTGGTGGGCATTTTCGAGTTCCTGGCCCCGGGCTATCTCTCGCCGGGGATGAAGCCGCGGCGGATGGGCCGGCTGGCCGGCGACTACGTGCTGCGCCGCACCAAGGACAAGGTCCTGGCGGAGCTGCCGCCCAAGATGTACCGCGATGCCGACGTCGAGCTGACGCCCGAGCAGCGCGAGACGTATCGCCTGGCCGAGGACGAAGGCGTGCTGCGTCTGACGCGCATGGGCGAGTCGGCCACCATCCAGCACGTGTTCGAGCTGGTGCTGCGGCTCAAGCAAATCTGCAACTTCGACCCGGCCACCGAGGCCAGCGCCAAGTTCGAGCGGCTCGCCGCCGACCTGGAAGAGGTGGCCGCCAGCGGCCGCAAGGCGCTGGTCTTCAGCCAGTGGGTCGGCACGCTGGAGCTGCTGGCCCGCCGGCTCAAGTCGTACCGGCCTCTTTCGTTCCACGGGAAAGTGCCCTCGTCGCGGCGCGACGCCGTGCTCGAGCGATTCCAGCAGGACCCCGACTGCCACGTGCTCTTGATCAGCTACGGGGCCGGGGGGGTGGGGCTGAACCTGCAGTTCGCCCGCTACGTGTTTCTGTTCGACCGCTGGTGGAACCCGGCCGTGGAAGACCAGGCGATCAACCGCGTACACCGCATCGGCACCGCCGGGCCGGTCACGGTGACCCGCTTCCTGGCCGTCGGCACCATCGAGGAGCGGATCGACCAGATCCTGCGCGAGAAGCGCGAGCTGTTCGACACCATCTTTTGCGACGCCGCGCTCCGCCAGCAGACCGGGCTGTCGCGCGAGGAGATTTTTGGCCTGTTCAAGCTCAAGTGTCCCAGCGGACCCATCGACTTGGCCGGAGAACGTTAGCGGTCAGTGGTTAGTGGTCGGTGCCAGAGCGCCGGGTGGCTGGCGGCCGGGTGGCTGGCGGCAAAGCGGACTTCGGCGAGCTCAGTCGAGTCGTAGCGTGCCCCAGTCTTCGTCCGTATCGCCCGGCGTTCGTCTTGTCCCCTTGTCGCCTTGTCGTTCCTCCAGGGTGCCTGGCGGCAAAGCGGACTTCGGCGAGCTCAGTCGAGTCGTAGCGTGCCCCAGTCATCCCACCACGTTCCCCTTGTCCCCTTGTCGCCTTGTCGTTCTTCCAGGGTGGCTGGCGGCAAAGTCCCGGCGCGCCGGGGTGCCCCAGTCTTCGTCCGCGTTCTTAAAACAGCTCAGCGATCGCTTCGCCGTGATCCAGGGCGGGCACGGGCCGGCCGAAATGGTTCAGGAAGCTGGTGCTGGGATCGACCCCCAGCACCCGGTAGATCGTGGCGTGGATGTCGCAGGGTGTGACGGGCCGGTCTTGGGGCACTTCGCCCAGCCGGTTGGTCGAGCCGACCACCCGCCCGCCGCGCACTCCGCCGCCGCCCAGCAGGCAGAACATCGAGTTGCCCCAATGGTCGCGGCCCGGCGTGCCCATGCTCATCGGCGCGCCGCCGTTGCCGCCGTCGTTCATCCGCGGCGTCCGGCTGAACTCGCCACACAGCACCACCAGCACCTGGTCCAACAGGCCTCGCTGGCTCAAGTCGGTGAACAACGCCGACACGGCCGAGTCGACCATCGGCAGGTAGCGTTCCATGCCCGCCTTGAGGTCCCAATGGTGGTCCCAGCCGCCAAAATGTACCGTGACGAACGTCGAGCCCGCCTCCACCAGCCGCCGCGCCAACAGCGTGCTCTGGCCCCAACTGTGGCGGCCATATTGCTCGCGCAGTCCTGGATCCTCCGAGCCGATGTCAAACGCCTTGAGGGCGGCCGAGCCGGTCACCAGCTCGTAAGCTTCGCGCTGGAAGCGGTCCATGGCCTCGGCGGTGGCGGCCTGATCGATGCCCCGCCGCGTGGCATCAAAATGTTCCAGCAGGCTCCGCCGGTTCTCGAGGCGGCCGATCGTCAGCTCGCCGGGCGGACGCAGGTTTTGCACCTGGAAACCATCCGCGTTCGGGTCGCCCTCGGTCTCGAACGGGTTGTGCTCGATGCCCAGGTAGTTGGCGCCGAAATAGCCGGGCCGCAGTCCGATGCTGCTGGCATAGGGGACCGCCACGTGGGCCGGCATGCCCGCTTTTCTCGGCCCGCACACCTTCGAGGCGATCGAGCAGATCGAGGGATACCTGCCGGCCGTGTCGGCCCCGCTGGCCCCGCCGCGGCCCGTGAGCATATGGTGCCCGCCGGCAAAGTGGTCGCCGGTTCCGTGGTGCAACGAGCGGACCAGCGAGAACTTGTCGGCCACTTTGGCTTGCAGCGGGAACAGCTCACTGATCTCGATGCCCGGCACGTTGGTCGGGATGGGGTGCCACAGGCCCCGGTACTCGGCCGGGGCTTCGGGCTTCATATCGTAGAGGTCCATGTGGCCTGGGCCGCCGTCCAGCCAGATCAGGATCACCGAGGTATTTTTCTTGGGCATCCCCAGCTCGGCTGAGGCCTCCTTTGCCCGCAGCACGTCGGCCAGGCTGGCCGTAGCCATGCCGGCCAGGCCGATCTGGACGAAGTGCCGGCGGCTGACGCCATCGCAGTACCTTGTGGTTTTCCCCGCGTGGATTCGCAGCATGGCTTGGGTCCCCTTCGTTCGTAGAACGGAGTTCATTCCGTTTGCGTCTTCGTGTGCCGATCCTTCAACGCATCAGCATTCTTTGATCCGACCAGATTGTAAGGTCTTTTTTGCGAAGATGTCAACATCGGCCCGGTCCCGCCCCGGGCCCGGGACAACGCTGCCGCCCACTGTTCGGCAAACGCCGTTCCTTGATGGTCAAAACTCGTTCGGGGGCCTATCCTTACATACTGGAGCCAATTGGATAGGCGGTAATGCCGATGACACTTTGCCCACTTGTTAAGTCCCTCACCTTGAAGCGGTTTCGAAGCTTCAAGAACGCGCAGGTCGAGTTCGACAATCCCACGTTCCTAGTCGGGCAGAACGGATCGGGAAAGAGCAACCTTGTCGACGCCTTTGCTTTTCTTGCCGAGTCTATGGCTGGACCGCTTTCCGCGGCGATCGACAAGCGGGGTGGAATCTCAGCCGTCCGGTTTCGCCCGGCGCGCGGCTCCGGCGCATCGAGCATGGGCCTGGGAGTCGCGCTTGGTTCGCTGAACGACGAGACCACCGCCGCGCATTACGCCTTCCAGATTGAGGCTCGCCGCAACGAACGTCTCAGGGTCATCCGGGAGCAATGCCAAATCCGGCGTTCAGACGGTGAGAGGTACTGGTTCGATCGCCAGGAAGATGGTTTTGTTTCAAATGTCGCCGCCCTGTCGCCCGCGCTTGATTCCGCGTCCCTGGCCCTGCCGGTAATCGGTGGCCACGCCCAGTTCGCCTGTCTGCTGCGAACATTGGCGGCCATGCGAGTCTATTGCATTAACCCGACCAGCTTGCGATATCCGATCGACGCGGACAGCAATGGCAGCCTCCGCGGCGATGGGGGTAACGCCGCCGCGGTCCTGGACGCGATCCGGCGGGAGAGTGAAGACGTATTCGAAACACTCCGCGAGCTCTTGGCGTCGATCGTCCCGGGAATGATCGCTGCAACGTCTCATCGACGAGGCGACAAGCTGACGATCGAGTTCTTGCAAGAAAGCGCGGAGGGACGGCTCTCGTTCGACGCCGCCAGCATGTCCGACGGCACGCTGCGTGCAATGGCCTTGCTGCTTGCGGCGTTTCAGCACCCTTCGCCCTCGGTGATGGTCATCGAAGAGCCTGAGGCGAGCATGCACCCTGGCGCTTTGGGTGCCGTTCTGGACATGCTGCGGCATGCCAGTCTCAACACGCAACTGGTCGTGACTACCCAAAGCACGGACCTGCTAGACGCCGAGTGGATTGAGGATCGTCACCTGCGGATCGTTACAAACGATCAAGGGCAATCCCACGTCGCTGGGTTGGCGGACTCTTCTCGAAGCGTGTTGAGAGACCGCTTGATGCGTCCCGGCGAGCTGCTTCGGGCCAATGCTCTCGATCCCGCGCCACCCGGTCCGAGTTCCGAGTCGGATGCAAGCGAGCTGTTCGAGGAGCTCGCTTGAAGATTCAGCCGATCGTCGAAGGGCACGGCGACGAGAAGGCCGTTCCAGTCTTGCTTCGCCGCTTCAGCGAGCTGAGCGGCCTTTACGGCATTGAGATCGGCAAGCCGATTCGGATCAACAAGGGACACTTGACTCGCGAAGACCTCCTTCGAAAATCGGTTCAATTGGCGCTCAGGCAGCCGGGTTGCGGCTCGGTCTTCATCCTGTTCGACGGTGATGACGACTGTCCCAAAGAGATTGGACCCCGCGTTCAAGCTTGGGCTCAAAGCGAGGCTCATTCGATTCCAACCGCCGTGATCGTCGCCAAACGGGAATTCGAGGCATGGTTCCTGGCCGCCATGGAATCATTGCGCGGCAAGCGGCGTATCCGGCCGGACGCCACCTCGGTCCCGGATCCTGAGTCCGTGCGAGGAGCCAAGGAACGCATCGAGCAGTCCATGCTGCCGGCGCGGCGAGGCCAGCGACCAGGTTATCTGGAACGCACGGACCAGCCCGCCTTCACGGCCATCTTCGACATGCCAAGTGCGTACCGAGCGTGTCGGTCTTTTCGCAGGGCGGTGCGAGCCTTCGGCTTGCTTGCTGAGGCAACGGGTATTCAGATCGCGGTCTGGCCTCCACCTGATTGGAAACAAGAGCCGTCCGGACCCTCCGCTTAGGGCGAAGGGTGGAGGCGGAATTAAAGGACGCGACGCGAATGTCACGACCCCTTGTTTCTGGCGAGACGGGAGACAACTCGATTTCTTGCAGTGCAGCAGCCCGTAGGCGTTCGTCGAAACAGTCTCCTTGCGGCGCGGGCGGAGCGGCCACCAGTGCCGGCCGACTTGTTCATCGCTCCAGCCTCCAGCCTTAGACCCCCGTTCGCCATGCCGAGGAACTGGGCACGACGTGACGTCGAAGGACAGCATGGGCGCCGGTTTCAACGCCAGATTACGACCAGACGCGATGCTTAATCGGCTTCCAGTCACCGAAGGTCGGCATCACTTCCGCGATCGAATACGTCCGTTTCTCCACTTCGCCAACAATCCGCGCACAGAATCGTCGCCGCAGGACGGCACCGCGATACTCAAACTGGAAGGAACCATCCACGAGGTGAAGCACTATCCTAGGATCCGTGGGATCGGATGGCAGCCCGAACGACATGTCGTGATCCTTCAACACCTTGAGCGACGAAACGAAGCCAATCTCCACCTTGCGAGTCGGTGGAATGCGGTCAATCTGCAGCCGGTAGTCCAGAGCGGGCAAGGGCGGCCGACCTCGAGTCACGCAACCGCCTCCTTTGATGTAAACCTGCATCGCCACTCGAATCGGTTCCCATCCAACGTTCACGCCAGCCGGCTTGTCGACGCCAAACGAGTGAACGACCGGCTCCGGCAACTGCACTTCAGCGTCAAGATCCTTGATCTCGATGCCTGAAGGATTTTCGATGCAGAAGCGATGCTCTCGAAGGTCAGCTATTTGCTCCGCGGTCACCGATCCGGGTGAATTGCCAATCGTCAGTCCGTTCAGCGTAGCAAACGCAATCCGCGGCAACTCGGGAATGATCCCGCCGTTCCTGATCCACCTTTCATGAGCCGCCCGCCATTGAAGAAGAAGGCCACGCGGAAACGCAGCCTCGTCCTTATCGATGATGTCGCTGCATTTCGAGCAAAGCCAAATCGCGTTCTGAATACCTCGACGGTGTTGTGTGCTCTGTTTCACGTCGTACCTGGGACCGCCAGCCGCGGCAGCCGTGATGTGGCACGCCTTCGCAGTCTTGAGCGACTTCGAGGGATCTGAATGCGGCCCAACAGTCGGCTCGCGACATTCCGGATTCGTGCAGATGTACGCAGCACGCTCGGCAACAACCCGTTTAACGCTTTCAGGAAACTCATCTCGCGCGTTGGCTGACATGGCTAGACGACCCTCAAGATGACACCACAGCATAACGCGCCGACCAGGACATCCCGTGCCCGGTACAATCCTTCTTCCAGGAGGTTTGTTTCCGACCGCTGTGGCATTTGATAGACTTACACGGTTCTATTATCAGGCTCCCGGATAGGCTTGGCGTCAAGGCACCAGGCTGAGTAACTGCGTCAAGGTCACCGAAGCAGCAACGATTTTGGGCGCATCGCAGGGCACCGCGCGCGTGGCAGACACCGGCAAAATACCGATGCACCGAAAACCCGCCAATGGCTACCGGCTGTTTCGGCGAGCTGAGGCTCGAAGGCTTCCCGCAAAAGGTTGGCAACCCCGTAACGCCGAGACGTCGCCGAGAGGAAATGCCCCCAAATAACGCGCATCTTCGACAACATCGACCAGTCGCTCCTCCCCGCGTTGCGGGAGATGCTGATGCTCGCTGACCGGGCGGACTTCTGTGTTGGGTACGTCATCCGCGACGTGATGCGACGCCTCCTGGCCGCGTTCGACATTGCGCCTGATCAACTGCAACTGTTCTTGCGCCAGGACCGTGACGCAGCAAGGGAAGTCGCGTGACCGCCGGGGAACTCCAACAGCTTGTGCAGGCGGTTCAGCGTCGCCGCAGCGAGCTTGAAAACATCGAGGTAAAGTCGGCCCGGGGCGGCACGCCGAAGCGGCTGTACGAACCGCTGTCTGCCTTTGCGAATCGCACCGGTGGCGGCGTCATCTTGCTAGGCATGGAAGAGTCTGGCGATTTCGCCGTCCGCGGCGTCGGCGACGCTCATCGGTTGCAGGAAGAGATTACCCACCTTGCGAATTCCGAAATGGACCCTACCCTGCGCCCTCGCTTCACGCTCGACGACCTTGCGGGCGGCACGGTTGTGGCGGTGGAGATCGATGAGATTCCGGCGGCGCAAAAGCCCTGCTTCTACAAGCCGGCGGGGCTTCCCAAGGGTGCTTATCTGCGGGTGGGCAATACCAATCGGCAGATGACCGAATATGAGGTGTTCGGGTTCCTCAGCAACCGCGGCCAGCCCAACCATGATGAGCAACCGGTGCAGGGGGCGACTCTGCCCGATTTGGACGCGGCGCTCGTCGAGGCTTACTTGGACGCCCTGCGGCGGACCCGACCGAAGGCCGGGTATCTCGACGGTCCACGCGACGAGGTGCTCGTCCGATTGCACGTCGTGGCGCGGGATGGTGCCATCCTGTGCCCAACGTTGGCCGGTCTGCTGGCCTTCGGCAAGTACCCGCAGGAGTTCTTTCCGCAGTTGATCATCACCTTCGTGCAGTACTTCGGGACGGCGGAGGAGGAGAAAGCGCCGGGGGGCGAGCGGTTCGTCGACAACGAGCGATTCGAGGGACCGATCGGAGAAATGATTAACCGGGCACGGGCCCATATTCTGGGCGCGATGCGCAAGTCGTCCTTGATCGAGGGTGTCCTGCGGCGCGACATTCCCGAGTACCCCGAGGAAGCCTTGCGCGAGGCGGTTTCCAATGCCGTGGCGCACCGAGATTACAGCCCGTATGTGCGGGGCAGCTATATTCAAGTTCGCCTGTTCGCGGATCGCCTGGAGGTGCAGAGCCCCGGCGGGCTGTACGGCAACGTGACCGAGGACAACCTGGAGGAAGAGCATTCCACGCGCAACGCTCGATTGATGCGGATGATGGAGGACCTGCACCTTGTGGAGAATCGGGGCAGCGGCATCAAGGCGATGGTGCAGGCCTTGCGCGGGGCGAACCTCGAGCCACCGGCATTTGACGACCGGCGCTCATCCTTCTTGGTGACGTTTCGCAACCATACGTTGATGAACGCCGAGGCCATTGCCTGGCTGAACCAATTCGCCGACCGCCCTTTGAATGATCGTCAGCGGGTGGCCCTGGCGTACCTGCGGCAACATGAGCGCATGGCGAACGCCAACTACCGCCGGCTCAACCGGGTGGATGCCATCGTGGCGGGGCAGGAGTTGCGGGGGCTGGTTGACGCTGCGCTCGCCGACCAGGAGGGAGTTGGACGGTGGACAACGTATCGATTGACGGCCCCCAAGGGGTTGCCCGAGCGCCGAGAACCGCAGACCGACGAAGATTGCATCCTTGCTTGGGTTGGTCATCACGGCTCCATCACCAACGCGGAATGCCGCGAGCTGCTCGGCGTCAATGAGGATCGGGCGTACTACCTGCTCAAGAAGCTTACTGACGCCAAGAAGCTACGTCCCCAGCGTGATTTCAAGGTGCGGCGTTACGTGCTGCGGTAGATTCGGTGGCGCCGTACCCGGAAATACCCGGACTTTACCCGGAACTATTCCGGGTACGACCCCGGGTAACGTCGTAAGTCTTTATCGCACAGCCCGTTGCGGTTCCATTCAGAGGGCGGAAGGGGGACGCACCCCGAATTCTCATCCGGACCTGAAATCCTCACCGGCTGCGGCCCATGTGGGAACAGACCTGCCAGCTCACGAAGTGGTAGTGGTTGTTCGGGGGCTAGGGCATCGGCCATCCCTTGGCAGCCCCTTCACCAGCGATCTGGAAGAGCATTTTCTCGGGAAGACCATATTTCCACGCCATAAGGGCGTACGCTGCTGAGTCGCCTACGCCAGCGTCTTGTGCTTCGACTAGCTCGTAGAAGATTTCCCGTCTTTTCGACTCCGGCAACGGTGCCTCATCAATCACTGGACGGTTGCTAATAGCGTTGCCGACCTGCATGTGTTCAATTGGTCGTTGCGACTTAATGCGAGACCATTCTTGCTCCAAGGCCCGCGCCTGAAATAATCGAGCAATCCCGTCTCCCACGTGACCCGATCGCAATGACTGTCCTTTACGATTTTGACGTGATTGTCGTGGGAGCGGGGCATGCCGGCACGGAGGCGGCTGTGGCGGCCGCCAGGCTGGGGGCGCGCACGGCCTTGCTCACGACGAGCCTGGACACGGTCGGCCAGATGAGCTGCAACCCGGCTGTCGGCGGCGTGGCCAAGGGGCAGATCGTTCGCGAGATCGATGCGCTGGGCGGCATCATGGGCCGCGCCATCGATGCCACCGGCATCCAGTTCCGCCTGCTCAACCGCCGCAAAGGCCCGGCCATGCACAGCCCACGGGCGCAGGCCGATAAGAAGGCGTACCAGCAGGAGATCAAACGGCTGGTCGAAGAGCAGCCCGGCCTCAGCCTGCGGCAGGAAGTGGTCGAAGACCTGTTGATCGAAGAAGCCGCCAGCGGACAACCGACACGAGTCAGCGGCGTCCGCGTGCGAGGCGATGCCGTCTACCGCGCGCCGGCCGTCGTGCTCACCACCGGCACGTTCCTCCAGGCGTTGATGCACACCGGCGAAGCCAAGACGCCGGGCGGCAGGGCAGGGGAGTCGACCACCGCCGGCATCTCCGCCGCCCTGATGCGGCTGGGCTTCGAGCTGCGAAGGTTCAAGACCGGCACGCCCCCCCGCGTCAACGGCCGCACCATCGACTACACCAAGACCGAGCTGCAGCCGGGCGACGACGAGCCGCAGCCGTTTTCGTTCCTCACCGAAAAACTGCAGGTCGAACAGTTGCCCTGCTGGATCACGCACACCAACCCGGCGGCCCACGGGCTGATCCGCGCCAACCTGCACCGGGCACCGATGTACAGCGGGCAGATTACCTCGAGCGGCCCCCGCTATTGCCCCTCGATCGAAGACAAGGTGGTCCGCTTCGCCGAAAAAGAGCAGCACCAGTTGTTTTTGGAACCGGAAGGCCGGCAGACGCGGGAAGTTTACGTCAACGGCATCTCCACCAGCCTGCCGCGCGACGTGCAAGACGCCCTGCTGCGGCTCGTGCCCGGCCTGGAGCGGGCCGAGATCATGCGCTACGGCTACGCGGTCGAATACGATTTCGCGCCCCCCGAGCAGTTGCGCCCCACGCTGGAAACGAAGCGGGTCGCCGGGCTCTACTTTGCCGGACAGCTCAACGGCACGACGGGGTACGAAGAGGCCGCCGCACAAGGCCTGCTGGCGGGCGCCAATGCGGCCTTGAAGCTGCGGGGCGGGCAATCGCTGGTGCTCGATCGGGACCAGGCGTACATCGGGGTGCTCGTCGACGACCTGGTGACGCGCGGCGTCGATGAACCGTACCGCATGTTCACCAGCCGGGCCGAACACCGGCTGCTGCTGCGGCACGACAACGCCGACCGCCGGCTCACGCCGCTCGCGCATCAGCTTGGCCTGGTCGAGCCGGCGCGCTGGCAGCGCTACGAGCAAAAGGCGGCCGAGATTGCCGCCGTCCGGCAGGTGCTCGAAACGACCCGTCATGGGCAGGATCCGCTGGAGCGGCTGCTGCGCCGGCCGGAAACAACGTGGGTCGACTTGATACCCCACGCACCCCAGTTAGCCCAGGTATCCAAGGAGGTTGCCGACCAGGCGCTGTTCGACGCCCGTTACGCCGGCTACATCGCCAGGCAGGAGATCGAGGTAGCCCGCCAGCGCCGGCTGGCCGACAAGCGGATACCGGACAACTTCAACTTCGCGGCGATCGGCCAGCTCCGCGCGGAGGCCCGCGAAAAGCTGTCGCGCGTCCAGCCGACCAGCCTTGCCCAGGCGGGGCGCATCAGCGGCATCACGCCCGCCGACCTGGCCTTGGTCATGGTGCACCTGGGCTAAGGCCGACCACTCGCGGAGCAAGTGGACCAGCAACAAGCGCCGCGAGTTGTCGTCAGGCAACCGTCATCAAAACGATTCGCCGCATCGGGCACGCGATGCCTTCAGGCACCCTCGCCGGCCCGCATAAAGCGCCCCATTCGCCATGCCGCGCGCCCGCCTCGGAGGGAAATCAGCCATTGTGGCCGCTCCACCCGCCGACCATTCTTCCTCCCGGCTGCGGCGGTGTTTTTTCTAAGTCCTTTGGGTCTCTTCGCTTAGGTGGAAAATACTCGTATTGACTCGACTTCAGGGATGATTATAATTCCGACGCGCGGCAAACTCGGTAAGCTTGGCAGGTGCGGATGAGCTTATCGAATGCATAAGGGCAGGGGGCTAAATGCTTTACGTATGCGTTGCAGTTTGCGGACACAGCGTGCTAAGGCTAAGTTCTGCTTTTTGGCGTCACACGGAGGAATAGGAGCTCCCTGCAAAACTTGCCGGCCCGCGACCTACGGATGGTCGCTTCGGGGGCCTTCAGGCGCACGGAGTCCCGCTGAAACTAGCCTGACCATCGGCTAGGAAGAAGGGTGGTTTAGCGAAACATGAAAACTGTGTTCACTACAGGTGAAGCGGCCAAGATCTGCAAGGTAAGCCAGCAGACGATCATTCGCTGTTTTGATTCGGGGCAGCTCAAGGGGTTCCGCGTGCCGGGCAGCCGGTTCCGGCGAATCCCTCGCGAGCAACTGTTCCACTTCATGCGCGACAACGGCATCCCGACCGATGCCCTGGAGAGCGGCAAGCGCAAGGTCCTCATCGTCGACGACGACGAAGAGCTGGTCGAGTTGATCTCCGACGTGCTGGAACGCGACGGACGCTTCGAGGTCCGCAGCGCCAACAACGGCTTCGACGCGGGCATGATGGTCAAGGACTATCGCCCCGATCTCATCGTGCTCGACGTCATGCTGCCCGACATCAACGGCAAGGAAGTTTGCCAGCGCGTCCGCAGCGACAGCAACATGGACGAAGTCCGCATCATCTGCATCTCCGGCATGGTCGAAGAGGACAAGATCGAAGATCTCAAGGCTTCCGGGGCCAACGATTTCATGCACAAGCCGTTTGAGGTCGAGGCCCTGGTCGAGCGGATGTGCCAGTTGCTGGACATCGAAACGGTTACCGCGCGGTAGCCGTCGCAAGCGTCTCGTTCGTCCCGACCGCCTCGAAGAGCCATGATCTGGTCGCCCTGTCTGTCCTTCGGCGCCGGATGCGGGTATTTGCCCTGGTCCGATTCTGCGGCCGCCGCGGTGGCTGAGTGGTTGTTGGGCCAGGCCGCCGCGGACGGCAGACAGAGTTCCGCGGATGGCACCCAGGGCTCCGCGGACGGCGCCCAGGCCGCCGCGGACGGCACCGGGACCGCCGATTATTCCTTGGAAGCTTGCATCGCGGCCGACCCGGGCCTCGCCTGGTGGATTCACTGCCAGGCCGCCAGGACATGGGAAGGGCCGCTCACGGCCGCCCGCCTGGCCGAGTGGTTTTCGAAGCGCGCCCGTGGTCTGTTGACCTGGCAAGGCGATGGTCTGCCGGCTGCTGGACTGGAGAACCTCGTCCAGCAATGTGGCCCCTTGGCCTCAACCGCCGTGCGAACCGGCCTGCTGGCGCGCCGGCTCTTGCAACCCGAAGACTCGGTCGGCGATGAAGCCTACCTGCTGGGCCTGTTGGCCGGATCGGCCGACTGGCCCATCCTCCCCGGTACGCCGGTGGCCGAACCGCCCAGCGCCATCCAGGCAGTGCCGCTATCGACGCTGGTCGCGTTGCCCTTGGGCGAGTCTCGAGCCGCCACCGCGGCAAAGCAGGCATCGAGGATCGTGGTCGGCGGCGACGGGACAGGCGCGGCGCCCGACGACGGCATGGCGGATATCGCTGAGTCGGACGCAGCGGGCGCGCGGTGGATGGAGACGGTGGCGGGCGCCGGCCGCCTGTTGCCGCGGCTGGCCGAGCGCCTGGCCCGCTTGGATGGCCTGGAACAAGATTTCCAGCGGCAACTGGAAACGGAGAAGCTGGAGGCCATGGCCGAGCTGGCCGCCGGCGCCGGCCACGAGATCAACAACCCGCTGGCGATCATTGCCGGCCGGGCGCAACTCTTCCTGCAATCGGAGCGCGACCCCGAACGGCGGCGCGAGCTGGCCGTGATCAACGCCCAGGCCATGCGCGTCTACGAGATGATCGCCGACATGATGCTGTTCGCCCGCCCTCCGCGGCCGCGTCCCGCCGACTGCAACCTGCCGGCCCTGATCGGCTCGGTGGTAGCCGGCCTGTCGGCCAAGGCCGAGAGCCGCCAGATCGAGCTGGCCTACGACCGCGACAGTGGCAGCGAGATCTGCGATATTGTCATCGTCGCCGACGGCGAGCAACTTACCGTTGCCCTGCGGGCACTGTGCGAAAACGCACTGGCGGCCGTGGGCCAGGGGGGCCGGGTGGCAATCGGGGCGAGGCGGCTTGCCGAACACCAGCCCGGACGTTTGGACATCTGCCAGGCCAGTGGCAACCCGGCCATGGCCGCACACGCGCGCGTGGAGATCACCGTCGAGGACAACGGGCCCGGCTTCGCGCCGGAGGTTCGCCGGCACGCGTTCGACCCGTTCTATTCGGGGCGCGGCGCCGGGCGGGGTTTGGGCATGGGGCTTTCCAAGTGCTGGCGAATCGTCCGCAACCATGGCGGCCGCATCGCCATCGAGAGCCAGCCGGGCCGCGGCGCCTGCCTGATCGTCGAGCTGCCGGTCTGCTAGCTAGCACGGCGCGGGCCAATCGACCTGGACAACCGGGCGGGGTTTGAGTAACTTTCGCCCCTCTTCTCTTCTACCCAATAACTGCGTCGTGTCCGACTCGTCCGCACGTGGAGATACGGATGCCTCCTGGTGCTGCGCCCGGAGCCGGCCGCGGGGCCAACCTCGCGCGCTGGAGAGACCTGATCCTGCCGGTGGGCATGATCGCCAGCGTGCTGGTGATCATGGTCCCTCTGCCGGCGGCGCTGTTGGACATCCTGCTGGCCTCCAATATCACCATCGCCGTCATCGTGCTGCTGACCACCGTCTACGTGCGCACTCCCCTGGAATTCAGCATCTTCCCCTCGCTGTTGCTGGCCACCACGCTGGCCCGCCTGGTGCTCAACGTGGCCACCACGCGCTTGATCCTGACGCGGGGCGGCGCCGAAGGGCTCGACGCCGCCGGAGGCGTGGTGCGCAGCTTCGGCGAGTTCGTGGCCGGCGACAAGCTGGTCGTCGGCCTGGTCATCTTCTCGATCATCGTGCTCATCCAGTTCGTCGTCGTGACCAAGGGCGCCACGCGCATCAGCGAAGTGGCCGCCCGCTTCGCCTTGGACGGCATGCCGGGCCGACAGATGGCCATCGACGCCGACCTGAACGCCGGAATGATCGACGAGCGCGAGGCCCAGCGCCGCCGCCAGGAAATCACCCAGCAGGCCGACTTCTTCGGCGCCATGGACGGGGCCAGCAAATTCGTCCGCGGCGACGCCATCGCCGGCATCGTGATCACGCTGATCAACATCGTCGGCGGCCTGTTCATCGGCATGATCGAAGACGGCATGGATCTGGCCCAGGCCGCCTCGGTGTTCACCAAGCTGACGATCGGCGACGGCCTGGTCAGCCAGGTGCCGGCATTCTTGATTTCGTTGGCGGCCGGTTTGCTGGTCACGCGCAGCACGGCCGACGTGAACCTGCCAGCGGAGTTTTTGTCGCAGCTTTTTTCGCGGCCGCAGGCTCTGGCCGTCACCGGCGCTTTTCTTGGCATCCTGGTCTTCACCAACCTGCCCACGGTGCCGCTGTTGTTGATTGGCGGCGGCTGCCTGGGGTTTGCCGGCACGCTTTCCCGCCGCCAGCGCGACGGCCGCGACGCCGCCCAAGCGCTGGCCAAAGCGGCCGAACGCAAACCGCCGGACGAGCGCATCGAGAACTACCTGGCCGTCGACCCGATGGAAATCGAGATCGGCGTTGGGCTGATCCGGCTGGCCGATCCGAAACGGGGGGGCGACCTGTTGGACCGCGTGCAGCGGGTCCGGCAAGACATGGCGGCCGACATCGGCATCCTGATGCCCAAGGTGCGGATCCGCGACAACGTGCGGCTGGGCCAGAACGGCTACCGGATCAAGGTGGCCGACGCCGCCGTGGCCGAGGGCACGCTCTACCCGTCGAGGCTGCTGGCCATCGACTCAGGCCTGGCCAGCGGCAAGCCGGCCGGCGTCGCCACCCGCGAGCCCGCCTCCGGCAGCGCGGCGATCTGGATCGAAGCCTCCCAGCGCGAGCAGGCCGCGTCGATGGGCTACACCGTGGTCGAGCCGATCGGCGTGCTGGCCAGGCACCTGACCGAAGTGGTCCGGCGCCACGCCGACGAGATCCTGACCCGCGACGCCACCAAGCACCTCGTCGACGAGCTGAAGCAGACGGCGCCGGCCGTGGTCGACGAGCTGGTGCCCGGCCAGATGAAGCTGGCCGAGGTGCAGCAAATCCTGCAGGCGCTGCTGCGCGAAGGCGTATCGATCCGGCAGCTCGCGCCGATCCTCGAAACGCTGGGCGACTATGCACCGCGAACCAAGGACCCGGTGCTGTTGACCGAGTACGTGCGCCACCGGCTGGCCCGGACGATCTGCTCGCGTTACCGCGACGCGAACAACCGCCTGCACGTGGTCACGCTCGACCCCGCGCTGGAGGACCGCATCCGCGCCGGATTCGAGCACAACGAGCAAGGGCTCTTCATTCGCATGTCGCCCCAGGCGGTCGAAGCCACCTCCCGCGCCTTGACCCAGGAGATCGAAAAGCTGGCTGCGGCCGGCCGGCCGCCGGTGGTGCTGGTCAGCCCGCAGATCCGCGCCGCGCTCAAACAGATGACCGCGCCGCACCTGCCTCAGTTGGCCGTGCTGAGCTACAACGAGATCAGTCGAGACACGCAGATCGAGTCGGTCGGCCTGGTCGCCGACGCCGTGCCGGCATGAGGTAGGAAAGACCACAAGGGGACAAGGGGACAAGGGGACAGACGAAGTCTGGGGCACGCTACCGCT
Source organism: Pirellulales bacterium (assembly GCA_040901675.1). Lineage (GTDB taxonomy): Bacteria > Planctomycetota > Planctomycetia > Pirellulales > JAICIG01 > JBBDNX01. Next base: position 196,837 of record JBBDYJ010000025.1, read on the forward strand.
TTGCCGCCAGGCACCCCGAGGGAAGGCAGAAGGAGGAAGGATGAAGGCAGAATAGGAACACGGAGGACGAGGACTGGGGGCACGCTGCCGACGGCTGAACGCTACGGCTGACGACTGAAACGCGAGAACCGAAAACTCAAAGGCGGAAAGCATTGCCATGGATGTACGAACGTATCGCGCGGCGAGCATGCAAGAGGCCCTGGCCCTGGTCCGCCGCGAGCTGGGATCGGCGGCGGCCGTGTTGCACACCCGCGAAGTTCGGCGCCGGCGGCTGCTGGGGCTGCTTCCGGGCCGGCGGCTGATCGAAGTCACGGCTTCGGCCGAGGTCAACGTGCCCAGCCGGCTCGCGCCGCGGCAGCCCCAACCGACCGGGCTCCAAGTGCCCAACGGCGTGGACGCGGTGCCCCCCGTCGCCGGGCGGCACGACTGGGAAGCCCGCAATACTTTCCGCGACGCGGTCACGGGGCAGCTCACCGAGCTGCACTCGCTGGTCGAGGATCTCTGCCGGCGCAGCCGCGGTTCCGCGCAGCATGAGTGGCCCGAGGCGTTGTTCCGGCTCTACACCGACCTGATCGATGCCGAGGTGGCCGAGGAGCTGGCTCGCGAACTGGTCGAGCGGGTGCGGACCGATGCACCGGGCACCGAGCTGGACGACCTGGTCTTGATCAAGGCCCGCATCGCACGCCTCATCGAGGACGAAATCGCCGTCGCCGGCCCCATTCGTTGCACGCCGGGGCAGCGCCGCCTGGTCGCCCTGGTCGGGCCCACCGGCGTCGGCAAGACCACCACGATTGCCAAGCTGGCCGCCAACTACCGCCTCCGCGAGCGACTCCGCGTGGGCCTGATCACCGTCGACACCTACCGCATTGCCGCCGTCGAGCAACTGAGGACCTACGCCGACATCATCGATCTGCCGATGAAGGTCGTCTCGACGCCCCGCGAAATGCGGCAAGCGGTCGAGACGATGGCCGGCCTCGACCTGGTGCTCTTGGATACGGCCGGCCGCAGCCCCAAGGACGAGGTCAAGCTGCAGGAGCTCAAGGCATTTCTGACCGAGGCAGCCGCCGACGAGGTGCACCTGGTCCTCAGCAGCGTGGCCGGCGCCGGCGCGCTGGAGCGCACCGCCGCCCGCTTCGCTTCCGTGGGCACCACTGCCCTGGTGCTCACTAAGCTCGACGAAGCGACCGGCCTGGGCAACCTGCTTCCACTGCTGCGGTCCAGCAAGCTTCCCTTGAGCTACCTCACCGATGGGCAGAACGTGCCCGACGACATTGCCGCCGCCGACCCGCACCGCCTGGCACGGATCGTTCTGGGCATGGAAGGCGGAGCCGCTTGATGTCCGACCAGGCCAACCGGCTGCGGCAACTGATGCGCCAGGCGGCCCAAAGCCCCTGCACCCGCCCCTACAGCGCAGCGCCTATGCCCCGGCTGCTGGCGATTGCAGGCGCCAAGGGGGGCGTGGGAGCCACCACCGTTGCCGTCAACCTGGCCGTCGCCCTGGCCAATCGTGGCCGCCGCACTGTTTTGGTCGATGCCAATCTCGAGCGGCCGGACACGGCTCTCTTGTGTCGCTTGGGCGAGACAGGCTCGCTGGCCGACGTGCTGTCCGGTCGCCAATCGCTCAACGAGGCCCTGGTTCGAGGTCCGCAAGGCATCCTGGTCCTGTGCGGCGCCTGGGCCGCCGGCAGCCTCCGGCAATCGTCGCCGGCGGTTGCGGAGCGATTGCTCGACGGGCTGGCGGCCATGACCCCGCCGGCCGACGACATCGTCATCGACGTGGGCAGTGCCATCGACCGGGCGGCAGGCCGCTACTGGCAGGCTGCCGACCAGGTCTTGCTGGTCACCACGCCCGAGCCAATGGCGCTGATGGACGCCTACGCAGCCATCAAGGCGCTGCGGCCGGGCGGGGGCCCCGCCATCCAACTGCTGATCAACCAGGCGGCCGACAGGCAGGCGGCCGGCCAGGCATACGCACGGCTGGCTCGTGCCTGCCGCCGCTTTCTCGGCATGGCGGCCGGCTCGGCCGGCTGGCTGCCGTTGGATTCAACGGTGGCCAGTGCGGCGCGCGGCTGCCGTCCCTTTGTAATCGAGTATCCCCGGGCGCCGGCGGCACGCGCGCTGGCACGCCTGGCCGAGTCCTTACCCGGCCCTGCACGGAGAATTGAAGAAAACCCCATAATCCACTCAACTCGCGGGGGTCTTGCGACCGATATCAAGACCTACTGTCGGTAGCGAACCGACCGTTAACTTGTACCGATTCGGCAAGCACTGACGGCGGGGAGAACCATCGTGCGGCCGGCTGGGGCCTGGTCTCCGGCCGGGCAGCTACCACGCTCGCAGGCAAGGCTGCCGCGCGGCTGGTCGCTGTGGATCGCTTGCTTGGGCAATCACGGAGGAATGCATGGCAACAACGGTCGCTCCCGAGGACGTCGCTCAACTCTGGGGGGCCTTCAAGGCGGACATGTCGAACCAGCAGCTCCGCAACCGGCTGGTCGAGCTGTATCTGCCGCTGGTCAAGTATAACGGTGAACGGATCTGGTCGCGGCTGCCCGAAGGGGTCGAGCTGGACGACCTGATCAGCGCCGGCGTGTTCGGGCTGATGGACGCAATCGACGCCTTTGACCTGTCGCGGGGCGTCAAGTTCGAGACCTATTGCGTCCCCCGCATCCGCGGCGCGATGCTCGACGAGCTGCGGACCATGGACTGGGTGCCCCGGCTGGTCCGGTCCAAGGCCAGCAAGCTCAACGAGGCCGTCAAGACCCTGGAGGCGAAGCTGGGCCGCCAGCCCACGGAAACCGAGCTCTCGCAGCAATTGGGCATCAGCGTTCCCGAGCTGGAAAAAATGATGCTCGACGCGAACGCCGTGGGCCTGATCAGCCTCAACAAGAAGTGGTACGAGACCGACAGCTACAAGGACGTGCGGGAGATCGACATCCTCGAGGACAAGAAGGGCGAGGATCCCACCCGCCGAATCCAGAAGACCGACCTGATGCGGCTGGTCACCAAGGGCTTGAACCGCAACGAGCGGTTGATCATCATTCTCTATTATTATGAAGAGCTCACCATGAAGGAGATCGGCGCCACGCTCGATCTCTCGGAAAGCCGCGTCAGCCAGATGCACAGCTCCATCGTGCAGCGGCTGCAAAGCCAGCTCGAGCGGCGCCGCCCCGAGTTCGGAACCTGACGCCATGCGGGCCCCGCGGCCGGCAGCCGCGCCGGCCCAGGCCGCCGCAATGAGAATTGTCCTTTGCTATCCCGTCGAGCGCAAGCACCTCGATCGGATTGCCGCCGTGGCGCCCGCGGCCGAGCTGGTCGATGCCGGGCAGGAGCAGGTGGCACGCGAGATCCTCTCGGCCGACATCTTTTGCGGCCACGCCAAGCTGCACCCGGTCCCCTGGGACGAGGTGGTGCGGCAAGGCCGGCTGGCCTGGATCCAGTCGTCCGCGGCGGGCTTGGATCACTGCCTGGTGCCCTCGGTGGTGGCCTCGCCGATCGTCGTCACCAGCGCCTCCGGAGTGCTGGCCGACCAGGTCGCTGAACACGCGTTGGCCCTGACCACTGCCTTGTTGCGGAGCCTGCCGGTCTTCTTCCGGGCCCAGCAGGCCCGGGAATTCATCCGCCGCCCCACGCGCGACCTGCACCACAGCACCATCGGCATCGTCGGCTTTGGCGGCAACGGAAGGCGGCTGGCCGAAGTGCTCCGCGTCTTCAAGACGCGGCTGCTGGCCACCGACTTCTTCCCGGTCGATAAGCCCGAGTGGGTCGAGGCGCTCTGGCCGCCCGACCGGCTCGACGATCTGCTGGCCGCCTCGGATATCGTGATCCTGGCGGCGCCCCTGACCGAGGCGACGCGCGGCATGATCCACGCCGACTCGCTGGCCCGCATGAAACGAGGCGCCTTGTTGATCAACGTGGCGCGGGGCGGGCTGGTGGTCGAGGCCGACCTGGTCGCCTCCCTGCGGCAGGGGCACCTGGGCGGCGCGGGCCTGGACGTCACCGAGCAGGAGCCGCTGCCGGCCGGCAGTCCCTTGTGGGACATGCCGCAGGTGATCATCACGCCGCACGTCGGCGGGCAGAGCGCCCGCCGCATCGACGACATGACCGAGCTGTTCTGCGAGAACCTCAAGCGCTGGCTGGGCGGAATGCCTCTGTTGAACGAAGTCGATAAGCAGCTTGGCTTTCCGGCGCGAGGCCCAAGACCGCACTAGACGCCGTCGCGCCCACCCGCCTAAGATACGGCGGGCCTCGGCTGCGAGGCTCCGGACTTGTGGCAGAGGCTCGATTCAGATGGCAACGACGACGTTTCTCGAAGGCTCATTGACGCTGACCCTCAATGGGCGTCCGGCGGTTCGCTGTCCTCCGTATCTGCGTGAACGATATCAGAAACTCATTGACGAAAAACGGCTGAGCTGGACCGAGCACCACCGCCTGCTCAAGCTGCTCGGCTCGGGGGGGCAGGGGGTCGTCTACCTGAGCGAACGCCGCGGCACCGACAACTTCACGCTGCCCGTCGCCCTGAAGATCTTTTCTCCCGACCACTACGAAGACGCCCGCAGCTACGACGAGGCGATGGGCCGCATCGCCCACGTGGCCGCCCGCGTGGCCCAGATCCAGCAGGACAACCTGCTCGACGTGCACAACTTCGTGGACCGCAATCGCATCCGCGTGATGGAGATGGAATGGGTCGACGGCTACGACCTGCACCGCCTGCTCACGCCGGCCATGCTCGACCAGGTCAAAAACCGGGTCAGCGGCAAGCGCTGGGATTATTTGAATAACGTGATCGTCACCGCCGGGCCCCTGCAGCCGCGGTTGAAACCGGGCATCGCCATCGCGGTTTTGCGCGAATGCCTGGCGGCCCTGGCCGCCCTGCACCGCGAGGGCATCGTGCACGGCGACCTCAAGCCGTCGAACATCATGCTCAAGCGGACCGGCAACGCGAAGATCATCGACATCGGCTCGGCCTTCGAGATCGACGCGGCGCCGACCCGCCGCACCTGCACGCCCAACTACACCGCCCCCGAGGTGCTGGATGGCGCGTGCGCATCGGTCCGCTCGGACCTGTGCAGCCTGGGCTACGTGTTGATCGAGATGCTGTCCGGCGCGCCCCCCTTTTTGGGCCAGACCAACTACCGGGAGCTGATGGAAGCCAAGCGGATGCTGGTGCAAAAGCTGCCCGAGCGGCTGCCCAAGGATATCGTTTGCAGCGAGTTGCTGATGAACCTGATCAAGAGTCTGATCGCCCCCGACCCGATGTGCCGCTTCCCCAGCGCCGAGGCGGCCGACATGGTCAAGGACGGCGCCGCCAGCTTCCATCGCCTCCTGGTCAAGGGCGACCTGGCCAGCGAGTACGAGAACGAGATCCGCCTCTGGCTGGAAGAACTCGAGTGAATCATACGTCCAGCATCACGCGCTGGCCCACCGCGTGACTCTGCCGCGATTTCCGCACGATCACCAACGCCCGGTACGCATCCTCCAGTCCCGCCGTGTTGCGCACCAGGCTGGTCACCGATCGGTGGAACTGCGCCAACAGTTGTTCGCCCACCGGCCGCTCGCTGTCCAGCGACTCCTGGTGCCGCCCCGCCTTGTCGAACCAGACCAGCGTGGTCGGCAGGTCCACAAAGGCAATCCCCTGCTCGCAGGCCACCTGCAGCGCCGCCGGCGGCCTGTAGGCCACCGCCTCCTGCCACGCCGCCGGCATGTAGCGCCCGCAACTGATCTGCGCCGTGGGGCCCGTGCCCGCCGGTCCGCCCCGCGAAAAGTCGAGGCTCATCATCTGGTAGTCGTCCTCGAGCGGCTTTACGGCGGCATCGACCAGCCCGCTGTGCTGCAGGCCGATCACCGAGGTGGGGTTGTGTCCCACCACGTACGTGCACCAGTCCACCAGCTCGATCAAGTCGCTGGTCGGTGAACTGGGAATACCAAGACGCGCGCTGGCACCGGGCGGATCCTCGGCCGGACGGCGCATGTGGCAAAACAACAGCCGCGGCGGCCCCAGCCGCGTGGCAATCAGCTCCTTGAGGCGTAAAGTCGCCGGCGACTGCCGGCGGGCGAACTCGCTCATGAAAGCGATGCCCGCCTGCTCCACCCGTTCCTTGACCCGCCGCGCCTGGTCCAGGTCGATTTCCAGCGTCGTCGCGCAGTAGACCGCCTTGCCCGCGTCGCAAGCCGCCAAGATCGGCAGGCAGCCGTACCACTGCGGGGCCAACATCAGCACGGCGTCCACGTCCGAACGTTCGGCCAGGGCACGGAACCCGTCCACCGCCTGGGCGCCAAAATCGCGGGCCGCCTGCTGCGCACGCAGCGAAATCTGCTCGCACACCGCACGCACCTCGAAGCGGTCGCCCAACGCGCGCAGCGCCGGCCGGTGGCGCACTTCCCAGGCATGGCCGAGGCCGACTAGGCCGACGCGAAGCTTCATAGGCGTGACTGTGGCCCAAAACCCAGGCGAGTTCGGCAATTGCGCGTGCGGCCTGCTGGAACCGCCCCTGGCGCGAATCCCCAGACGGCGACCCACGAGTATACCCCTTAACGACGCCAAACCAAACGGTTGCGGACCGCGGGGCGCGGCACAACCGCAACGCGACCGGCCGCTCATGCGGCCCTCAGGATCCGCACAGGATGCCGTCCGCACCCCCCCGAAAGCTGCCCCATTCGTCCTTGACGATCCCCCGGGGTAAGCAACGTTATAACTAGGTGGATCCCGATAAATTCAATCGGCCACATCTCATCCACCCCCGCTGTTGAGCGGCAACCCGGACCAAGACGCTCCACTTGCCTATGCCCACCGGGCACCGGCCGGCAAACTTTGCGCAAACATCCTTTTCCTATTCAAATTACCCAGTTAGACTAGCAGCCCAGGACAGTGGGGCATTTGGACAGTGTGGACGATTCCCGCTTTCGATTGAAGGAGCCCGCGATCATGACGAACATCACATTTGCACTCATGCTATTGGCCGCGCTGGCGGCCGCCCCCGCCGATGAAGCACCGAGACACCAGACCTACGCGCAGGCCCACAGGCTGACGGCCCAGACCGGTCGCCCGCTCGTGGTCCTGGTCGGCGCCGACTGGTGTTCCGCCTGCCGGCAAATGAAACAGGGCGCGCTGCCCCAAGTGGCTCAACGAGGCCTGCTCAACAAGGTCTCGTTTGCCGTCGTCAACACCGACCACGAAGGGCCGCTGGCCAAAAAGCTGATGAGGGAGACCTCTATCCCGCAGCTCATCATGTATCGTAAGACATCGGACGGTTGGCGGCGGCATTCGATGGTCGGAGCCCGCACGCCTGCCGAGATCGAGTCGTTCATCGGCCAAGGCCTGGCGCCCTCCGCCGCCGAGGTCTCGGCCAAATAGCCGGCCGGGAAATAGCCGACCGGGCCGGGATCCGCGTGCGCGTTTCGATTATCATCCCGGCACTGAACGAAGAGCCCAACATCCGCCAGGCGGCAGAGCGGGCATGGCAAACCGGTGCCGGCGAGGTCATCGTCGTCGACGGCGGCAGTCACGACGCGACCGCCGAAGCCGCCCGCGAGGCGGGTTGCCGCGTGCTTGCCGGCCGCCGCGGCAGGGGGGCACAGCAGAACCTGGGAGCGCGGGCGGCCGCCGGAGACGTGCTGCTCTTCTTGCACGCCGATTGCTGGCTGGCGCCCCACGGGCTGGCGCAGATCGCCCGCGCCCTGGACGACCGCCGGCAGGCAGCCGGCGCCTTCGAGCAGCGGATCGAGGCCGACGGTCTGCTGTTCCGCCTGCTGGAGCGAGGGAACGCCTGGCGCGTGCGGCGCCGCGGCCTGGCCTATGGCGACCAGGGGATTTTTGTCCGCCGCGAGTTGTTCGACCAGCTCAACGGTTTCCCCGAGGTCGCCTTGATGGAGGACCTCTTATTCATGAAGCGCTTGCGGCGCGTGGTCTGGCCGTTGCTGCTGGCCGGGCCTCTCCACGTCAGCGCCCGCCGCTGGCAGCGGCACGGAGTGATTCGTCAAACCCTCCGCAACAGCCTGCTGTTGGCCGCCGCCCGGCTCGGCGTGCCTCCCGACCGCCTGGCGCGTTACTACGCCCCCGATCGCTGAGTCAGACATCGCTGAGTCAAACTTTGTGCGGCCGATCGGCAGCGGCTGCTTCGTGCCAGGCGCCGGCCGCAACTTCCACGAAGCTGCTGGCCAGAAAGCCAAACAAGCCGCCGACGACCGCCGACGAAACTCCGCCAATGGCCACGCCCGCGATCCCCGCACGCTGAAGTGCGGAGGCAACCAGCAGCAGCGTACCCAGAGATCCGCCCACCAGGGCCGCGGCGACGGTGGCCGCCACCATCGATCGTCCCGGCCGCTTGTTCTCTCGCAAATGGATTACCGATTGGACCAACGCCCGCTCGGTTGCCACGCAGCCCGGCCCGCCGCGCGCGAGGCCAGGCCGATCGGCGCGATCGGATGGTCTGCGCCGGGCGGCCTTGGTGCCCCAGGCGTTGGCGGCCACGTGGGCGAAGCCCAACAGCGCGAACCAGGCCAGCACCACCGACCAGGGAAATCCCACCACGTCCATCAGCGCGAACAGGCCGCACAAGCCCGCCACGCTGGCAAACAGGGCCCGCAAGCCGAATTGAAACGGCACCCGGTGCCCATCGGTCTCGTGGGTATCGGCAGGTTCTGCAGACTCTGGCTTCATAACAAACCGGCGTGCCAAAAAGCCACTCTTGTCAATGGAGAGTCATGGCTTCAGCCTGCAGTATACATGCCGGAGCACGGACCTTCGATTCTCGATGCTCATTTTGTCCTTTCTGCCTTCTGCCTTCTGCCTTCCACCCGTTGCCCGCCGTGCGGCGCTGGGTTAGATTCGTAGCCGACCTGTTCGCCAAGACCAATTCGCCAAGACCAACCAGATAACCAGGATTCGAGCCATGAAAAGATCGTTGATGTTCCTCGCGGCGTGGCTGGTGTTCGCACCGGCTCTTGTCGCCCGCGCCGATGAAGCGGTCTTCACCCGCGCCGGCGACGTGGTGTACGGCCGGAAATTCGGCATGGCCTTGACCATGGATGTCTTCACACCCGCCAAGGACGCCAATGGCGCCGGCGTGGTGTTCGTGGTCAGCGGTGGGTGGTTCTCGGCCCATGAAGCGATCCGTGCCCCGTTCTTCGAGGAGTTGCTCGGCCGCGGCTATACCGTGTTCGCCGTGGTGCACGGCAGCCAGCCCCGCTTCACGATCCCCGAGTGCATCGCCGACCTGAACCGCTCGGTCCGCTACATCCGCCACCACGCGGCCGACTACAAGATTGATCCGGAGCGGATCGGCATCACCGGCCTGTCGGCTGGCGGCCATCTTTCGTTGATGCAGGGGACCGCCGGCGACCTGGGCAAGCTCGACGCAATGGACCCGGTCGAGCGGATCTCCAGCCGTGTCCAGGCGGTCGCCTGTTTTTTTCCGCCCACCGATTTTCTCAACTATGGCGAGCCGGGTAATGTGGCGCTGGGCCGCGGCACGTTGAAGGACTTTCGCGCGCCGTTCGACTTCGTCGAGTTCAAGCCCGAGACTAAGGCCTTCGAGCGCATCGACGACGAAGCCAGGCAGCTCGATATCGGCCGGCAGATCTCGCCGCTCACGCACGTGTCCAGCGATGATCCGCCCACGCTGATCATCCATGGCGACGCCGACAAGCTGGTTCCAATCCAGCAGGCCGAAGTCATCGTGGCCAGCTTCAAGGAGGCGGGCGTGACGGCCGAGCTGGTCACCAAGCCAGGGCAGCAGCACGGCTGGCCCAACCTGCTCGACGACATGAGCGCCGTGGCCGACTGGTTCGACCAGCACCTGTCGCGAGTCGAGACGACCCCAGCCGCCAAGCCTTGACGCCGTGGCGCATCGACGCTGGGCCGAATTCGCTTTACACCGGATCGGGCTTTCGGCTATGCTCGTTTTGGCCGAGGGGGCCAAGGGATTGGTCGTGGATTTGATGGCTTGGAGACCACGGGTCATGGACGTTGATTTGCAAGAGGCTATGGCAGCCGGCGTGTTCGTTGAGTTTTGCGATCGTCGCGGCAACACGGTCGGGCAGGCGGTCTTTACCGACTGGAGGGGCAAAGCGCTTCCGGCGGTGGGCGACGTCCTCTCCTGCCCGGTGCTCTCGCCGGCCTCCGGGCGGCGGAAAAAAATGCTGGGTCGCGTGCTCTCGCGGCACTTCGAGGTGCAGCATGACGCCGACGGCGAGTCGCCCGTTTGGGTCCGCTTGTTGGTGGCCGCCCTCGACCCGCTGGCAGCCCGGCGGCGGCTGGCCGCCGCTGGCCTGCAGGCGTCGGCGAACTAGCCGGTCGGGCGATTGGCTGCCGGCACCGCCGGCGAACCCGGCAGTTTGGGTTCGCGGGTGACCACGAAGCCGAGCTCCTCGACCATGCGGAAGTCGTCCTGCGGCGGCTGCCCCTTGGTGGTCAGGTAGTCGCCCACGAACACCGAGTTGGCCGGGTAGAGAGCCATGGCCTGCATGCTGCCCAGGTGCATCTCGCGCCCTCCGGCGACGCGGATCTCACTGGCCGGATTGACCAGCCGGAACATCGACAGCACTTTCAAGGCGTACCGCGGATTCAGTTTCCGCACTCCCGCCAGCGGAGTCCCCTCGATCGGGTTCAGGAAGTTCACCGGGATCGACTCGACCTTCAGCTCGGCGAGCGTGATGGCCATCTCGACGACGTCCCGGTTCGATTCGCCCATGCCCACGATCCCCCCCGAGCAAAGCTGCATGCCCGCCTCGCGCACCGCCCGCAGCGTGTTCAGGCGGTCCTCGAACGTGTGCGTGCTGCAGATCTCCGGATAGAATGCCCGGCTCGTATTCAGGTTGTGGTTCACCTTGTCGACGCCGCACTCCTTCAGCCGCCGCGCCTGCTCGGCGTTCAGGAGGCCCAGGCAAGCGCAGACGTTCAGACCGAACCGCTGCTTGATCTCCGGAACGATCCGCGTCACCGCCTCCAGCTCCCGCCCCGTCGGCGAGCGCCCCGAGATCACCAGGCAGTATGTCTTGGCCTCCAGCTCGGCGGCCCTCCCCGCGGCCTCCAGCAGTTTCTCGCGGTTGAGGAAGTTGTACCGCGGGATCTCGGCCTCCGAGACCTTCGACTGCGAGCAATAGCCGCAGTCCTCGGCGCACAAGCCGCTCTTGGCGTTGGTGAGATAATAGAACTGCACCGTGTCGCCGAAATAATGGTGCCTGACGCGGTAGGCGGCCGCCAACACGGCCAGCAGCTCCAGGTCGGACGACTCCAGGACCGCCTGCGCTTCATCCGCGGCCAGCCGCCGGCCTTCGAGCACTTTGTCGGCCAGAAGCTGCCAGCGATCCGCCTGGGAAGCTCGTAGAACGGAATTCATTCCGTTTTTCCCTTCCCCAGTCGTAGAACGGCATTCATTCCGTTTCCCCCTTTCCCCGGTCGTAGAACGGAGTTCATGAGCGGAAATCTTTGCTCCACGTCGATCATGCGGACCATCGTATCGGCCGCCGGCGGCCTTCAGCAAGCTCAAACTCGCCTTGTCTGGCCCGTGCCGCGGGCCCGCAATCCACGCCAGGACGGCAAAACCCAACTTGGCAACGCTCCGGCCGCGAGGCAGAATACAGGAGGCCTATCACGGTCGCCCGCGGACGGGCGAGGCAGCATGCCGGAGAAGTTCCCTTGGATCGCATGTCGCGGTTGCACCTGGTGCGAGTCGGCGCGTTGGGCCACGTGGGCCGCTTTGCCGCCGTCGATGCGACCTCGTATCCGCGCGGCTCGCGGGTGGTCGTCCGCACGCCGCGAGGCCTGGAAGTGGGCGAGGTGCTCTCTCCGCCCGCCGGCCGGTCGCCCGCCGCCGAGCCGGACGGCTCGATCCTGCGGCCCATGACCGTGCAGGACCAGTTGCTCGAAGAACGGCTCGGCCGCCGCCGCCATGCCGCCTACCAGGCCTGTCAATCCCGCTTGAAGGAGTTGGGCCTCTCGACTTTGCTGATGGACGTCGAGCACCTCTTCGACGGGAAGACCGTCGTGTTCTACTTCCTTGGGGAGCAGCCCGCCGAGCTCGAGCCGCTGACCCGCGAGCTGGCCGAAGTCTACGATGCCCAGGTGCAGTTCCGTTCGTTCGCCGAGACGCTGACGAATGGTTGCGGCCCCGGCTGCGGCACGGCCGAGGCGGCCGGCCAGGGCTGCACGAGCTGCGCCACCGGATGCGCCGTCGCCGGAAGCTGCTCGACTCGCAAGGCAGAATCGAAGAATTGATTGTCGCTGGCGCGCGCTGTCTGAGAACCTCTCCCCAAGGCGCCAAGAAGGTGAGGTCGCGGCCGGGTCAAGCGGAATCTGAGCTGCGTCCCGGGTTGAGTCCCCTTGTGGGGCTTTTCCGCGGCCTCCCACGGCTCATTCCGCCGCCTGGTCCGACTTTCCGTAGTGGATGTAAAACTGGTTCTGAAAAAGTTCATCTGGATCGTACTTTCGCTTCATGTTGAAGAACTCGCGCGATTGTGGATAGGCCCGGCGAAACTGCTCCGTCGTCGCGTGCAGTCGATAGGGGAGATAATATCGCCCCTCATGGTCGGCCGCGGCATTGATCAGTTCCCGGGTCAGGGCTTGCATGCGCGCCTCGCCGCCGGTGGTTTTTTCCTGCACAAACAGCATCACAAAGGCGATCATCGGCTGATCCGCGTAGCGCAGGAAAGTGTCCGTGTCTTCGTCCACGTAGCGGACCGTCACGTTGAGGAGGGCCGTGTCGTGCCTTGGAATGATCCGCCGCAACGCCTCCACGAATTCGGCCACGCGACGGCGTGGCACAAAGTACTCGTGCAGAATGTCGGTCGAGTCGGCGGACCGGTTCTCGAACACCTCGACCCCTTCGTTCAAGAGCTGGTTGCGGGAGAACGCCGTCCCGGCCAACAAGGGCTGGACCTTGGTCTCCGTGCTCCATCGCAACTCCTTGCCGTACTCGCTGCTGGCCGAGCCTCGAAAGACCGCCCGCCTCAATCGGGACATTCCCGGCTCGGCAAGCGACGGGATCTCGCCGACGGGATCACGAAAGAAAGCGTTCACAATGACCTGTTGCAGGAACATATCGCGAGCGATGTTCATCCGGGCGTAAACCATCTGCAGGCCCGGCCGGTCCTTGATCTTGGCGTCAAACGCGGCCAACGCCTCGTCGGCCGCCAGCACGTGCTGCTCCAGCCGGTAGCGCTCGTTGGACGTAACGCGCAGCTCCACGTCCAGGATAATCCCAAATAGCCCGTAGCCGCCCAACGCCAGCGAGAACAAATCGGGGTTCTCCGTGCGGCTGCAGCCGACGATCGTCCCGTCGGCCAGCATCAGTCGGAAAGATTCTACCGTCGAAGCGATCGGCGCTCGATCGTATTGCCAACCGTGGCAGTTCACGCTGATCGAGCCGCCTACCGAAAACGAGTTGTTCGACTGCATCACCTCCACGGAGCGGCCGCGTTGGTCCAGGTAAGCAATCACGTCCTTCCAGACCGCTCCTGCTTGCACCTTCAAGATGTTGCGGTTCTCGTCCAGCTCCATCCCGTTCCACGGCAACATGTTGATCGAAATGCCGCCGGGATAAATGGTGTGGCCCCCCATGCTGTGCCGGGCCCCCGCGATCGAAACGCGCCGTCCCTCGGCCTTGGCTCTGGCCAGCAACTGCGCAATCTGGCCCTCCGGATCATCCGCATCGACCGGCACCTGCCACACCTCGGCAACCTGGGTCGCGTTCAACCGGCTCGCGTCGTCGACGTAACCCGGCGACAGATCCGTCAGCTCACTTGCATCGTCCAGCGCCGAATAGATAAGGTGCACGACCGGTCTGCTCAGGACAACCGCCAACGCCAGCCCAAGCCCAAGCACGACCAGGCCGCCAAGCTTGCGCCGCTTCTTCATCATGGTCTCGAACGTTTTCCGGACTGCGTTCAGCCGGCCGCTTCGCCGGTTTGGGCTGCGAAACGGCGGGCAGTGCTCACGTAATGTTCCGCGGCTAGGCGATTGTGCTCGATCTCCTGATCCGTCAGCGGCCGCTTGACTTTGGCCGGCATCCCCAACACCAGCGAGCCGGGCGGCACGACGGTCCTCTCGGTCACCACCGCTCCGGCGCCGATGATGCTGTCGCGGCCGATCCGCGCGCCGTTCAGGACTACGGCCCGCATCCCCACGATCACATTGTCTCCCACCTCGGCGCCGTGTACGATCGCCCCGTGCCCCAACGTCACGCCGTCGCCCAGCGTGCAGGGCAAACCCGGATCGGCGTGCAGCACGCAGCCATCCTGGACGTTCGTCCGCCGGCCGATCCGGATCGCTTCCACGTCGCCGCGAAGCACGGCGTTGAACCAGACGCTCGATTGCTCGCCGATCGTCACGTCGCCGACGATTTGAGCACCGGGCGCTACGAACACGCCGCCGGCCAACAGCTCCGGGCGAAAGCGCAGCCGCGAGTCATCCTCTGGCACTGCCGGTCTCCCCAGTTTTCTAATCGGGGTTATTCTAATCGGCGTTATTCTGATCGGCACGAAACACGGTCCACCGCCTAAGCTACACCAGTCCGCCGCACGCGGCAAAGCGCGCCTGGCGGCAATCGGGCCCTCGATCTGCTAAGCTAAACCGCGGTTGTCTGAAGGGGCGGTTGTCTGGAGGGGCGGTTGTCTGGAGGGGCTGGCCGGCCGTTACAAGGAGATCCTTCCGTGAAGACATATCGAGTGGCCGTCATCGGACGCACCGGACGAGGCGATTACGGGCATGGCATCGACACGGTCTGGCTCGAAGCGCCCGGGGTGGAGGTTGTGGCCGTTGCGGACGACGACAAGCCCGGCCTCGCCGCGGCCGCCAGGCGCCTGGGCGTGAACCAGGCCTTTAGCGACTACCGCGAGATGCTCGACAAGGTCAAGCCCGACATCGTCGGCATTGGCCCGCGCTGGCTCGACCAGCATCGAGACATGGTGGTGGCCGCCGCCGAGCGGGGCATCCACATGTACCTGGAAAAGCCTTTTTGCCGCACGCTGGCCGAGGCGGACGAGATGGTGGCGGCCTGCGAGCGCACGCACGCCAAACTGGCCATCGCCCACCAGACCCGCTACAGCCCGAAGATCGACGCCGTCGAGCAGATCATCGAATCGGGCAAGATCGGGCGAGTGCTTCATTACCGGGGGCGCGGCAAGGAGGACCGCCGCGGCGGCGGCGAGGACCTCTGGGTCTTGGGCAGCCACGTGATGGACCTGATCCGGCTCTTCGGCGGGCAGCCGCAATGGTGCTTTGCGCGCGTCAGCCAAGAGGGCCGGCCGATTTCAAAACAAGACGTGGCGGAGGGCAACGAAGGCATCGGGCCGCTGGCCGGCGACGCGGTCAACGCCTTGTATGGCATGGCCGACGGTTCCACAGCGTCGTTCGATTCCTACCGCAATACTGCCGGCCGCCTTTCGCGATTCGGCTTGCAGATCTACGGCACCGAGGGCATCGTCGAAATCCTCACCGGTTATCTCCCCTCGGTGAAGTACCTGCCGGACCCCTCCTGGTCGCCCGGCCGCAGCGGAGCAGCCTGGCAGGACGTCTCTTCGGCCGGCATCGGCGTCACCGAACCGCTCGCCGACGGCGGCGCGCAGGCCGGCAACCTGCTGGCGGTCAAGGACCTGATCTCGGCGATCGAAGAGAACCGGCAGCCGATGGGCAACATCTATGAAGCCCGCGGCGCCACCGAGATGATCGTGGCGATATTCGAATCGCAGCGCGCCGGCAAGCCGGTCGCGCTGCCGCTGGAGAACCGGCAGAACCCGCTGACGATGCTCTCCTGAACGTTTTCTGAAACGCGCGAACCTCCCCGCTTAGCCATCTTGCCGAGCTTGGCTCACGCACCCCCTCGGCTGGGGTCGCGCGCCAGAAGAGTCCGCCCAATCGGAAGAATCCACTCAACCACGCCTGCCCCTTGTGCCGATACCGACCGACGAGACCGTATACCACCTTAGCCGGCAGGAAGAATTGCCATGCCTCGTCTCGCTGTCGCCACGTGCCTGGTATTTGCCGGCCTCGTCGCGTTGGCGGCCCGGGCCAATGCCGCCGACGACGTAGAGAAATCGACGTCGCAAAAGCTCTCCGAGCGGTTCGAACGCTTTCGGCGCAGTATCTGGGGCGACGGCGGCGAGCAGGCACACCACAACCACCATCACCACCAGCACCACAATCACACGCCGCGGACCGCGGCAAACCCACGCCAGGGGCAAGCTCCCGCGGCCGGCAGGACGCAGGCGACCGGCAGGACCCACGCGGCCGGCAGACCCCACGCCCATGCCGGCAGGCAGCCGCATTCCAGCCGCCGCCCCGACCCCGCCGCGATTCTCCCGGACGACGAGCTCTTCCCGGATCTCAGCGGGACGGCCCAGGCAGTGGACCCCTTCGACGATCCTCCGCCGGTGTACGCCCCGGCCGCTGACAGCGACCGCTATGCCTGGCCGGAAGAACAAGCCACGCCAACGGCCGGCACGCGTCCAGCCTACTCCGCGCGGCCGGGTGCGCTTTACGATCCCGGTGCTCGCGTGGCCAGAGTCGATCGCGACACCGGACCGATCCCCGCCATGCCGCCCGAAGACGGCGATCTGCTTTTTGCCCGCACCGCTGCTGTCCTGAGAGTCGAAACCAGCGGGCCGCGGCGGGCCATGCTCGGCAAGCCGGCGACTTACCGCGTGGTGGTCTCGAACGATGCCGACGTCGTGGCCGAAGGCGTGGTCCTGGACCTGGCGCTGCCGGCCTGGGCGGAAGTGGCCGACGCCCGCCAAACCAACGGCAAAACCCGTTTGCCGGGGGGCGGAAGCGAGACCTTCCAGTGGACGATCAGCAGCCTGTCGGGCCGCAGCCAGGCCGAGCTGACCCTGCAAATCGTGCCGCGCGAAAACCGTCCCTTCGATCTGGCGCTGCGCTGGTCGTCGGCAGGGCCGAGCTCGCAAGCCACGATCGAGGTTCAGCAGCCGCAGCTCGTTTTGAAGCTTGCGGGCCCCAAGGAAGTGCAGTGCGGCGCCAAGGAAGTGTATCGCCTGAGCCTGGTCAACCCCGGAACCGGCCCGGCGGAGAACGTTGTGGTGCGGCTGTTCGGGGTCGGACCCGACCAGGCGCCCGCCTCCAGCCACCGCATCGGCACGATCGAGCCCAACGACGCCAAGGTGGTCGACATCGAGCTGGCGGCCCGGCAAGGCGGCCAGCTCGTCATCAAGGCTGAAGCCACGGCCGACGGGGGACTGCAAGCGGCGATCGCAGAGGAAGTGATTGTCCGCCGCGCCAAGCTGGAGGTGGAGGTCACCGGGCCGAGCAAGCAGTTCGCCGCGGCGCCCGGCAATTTTCGGATTCACGTGGCCAACCCGGGCGACGCCCCGGCCCGGCAGGTCAGGCTTTCCGCGACGCTGCCCCCACTGGCCGAATACATCTCCAGCACCGCCGGCGGCCAGCTCGATGCCGATCCGCGGCGCGTCAACTGGCTGATCGACTATTTGCCTGCCGGCGGAGAGGCAACGCTCGATTTAAAGTGCAACATCCGGGGGCCGGGCGAGAACCGCATCGACGTGGTCGCCGCCGCCGAAGGCGACCTGGTCGCCAACGGCACGGCAGTCACCCAAGTGGTTGCCTTGCCGGACCTGGAACTGGCCGTCACCGACCCGCCCGCGCCGGTCGCCGTCGGCGAAGACGCCGTGTTCGAGGTTCGCGTGAGGAATCGAGGCACCAAGAGCGCCGAGGGCGTTGAGTTGGTCGCCTTCTTTTCCAAGGGCATCGAACCGGTCTCGGTGGAAGGGGGCCCGCACGAGATATCGCCGGGCACGGTGGCTCTGGGCACGATCAGCTCGCTGGCCGCGGGCGCCGACGCCGTTTATCGGATCACCGCCCGGGCCGAGGTCAGCGGCAACCATCGCTTCCGCGTCGAGCTGGAGTGCAAATCGGCCTCCACGCGGTTGAGCCAGGAGGAAACGACGCTGTTTTACGGCGAGGAGACCTTAGGCAAGGCCGGTAAAGAACCGCCCCCCGAGCCGCCCCGAGCGGCCTCGGGTGGGAAAATCCTGACGATGCCGCGCAGCTAGCGCTAGCGCTGGCTGTCCGTCGTGCTCTTGGGAGTGGGCCTTCGTTGCCCGCCTTACACGGCCTGGGAAGGCCGTCCTACCTTACCCGCCCACCTACCTATTCTAGCTAGCTTCTCTCAGTGTGCATGGGTGACTGCGGGCTGCGCTAACGCTTAGACGGCCTGGGAAGGCCGTCCTACCACCTCCAGTGCGGTCCAGAACCCGCGTTTGGGGATCGGCGTCGTTGCTCTATAATCCGGCCGCGCTGGCGCTTCAATCGACGCATGCACGTGCGTCATACCCTTTGGTTCCTCGCACCCCTGCCTCTTGTTTCGTGGTGGAAATGCGGTATTTGGCTTTCGTTGCCGTGGTCTTGCTGTCGGGCCTGTTGGCCGGATGCGGCACCACGCGGATGAGCGACACCTCGCGGACAGGCACCGAGCAACTGCTGTTGTCGTCGGCCGTCGATCGGGCGATCAACAACATCAACTTCAAACCCCTGGCGGGCAAGGACGTCTACCTCGACACGCAATACCTGGAAGGGATTGTCGACAAGAACTACGTCGTCAGCTCGCTCCGCCAGCATATGCTGGCTCACGGTTGCCATCTCAAGGCGGACCGCAAAGATGCCACGTACGTGGCGGAGGCCCGAGCCGGAGCCATTGGCACCAACCGGCACGACGTGATGCTGGGCGTGCCGGCCATCAACGTGCCGACCGCCGGCCTGTTGCCCGGCGCTCCCTCCGCAATCCCGGAGATTCCGTTTGCCAAGACCACCAACCAAAAAGGAATCGCCAAGATCGCCGTGTTCGCCTACAACCAGGAAACCGACCAGCCTGTCTGGCAGTCAGGCGTCTTCCCGGTCGTCAGCGATGCCAAGGATACCTGGCTGCTGGGCGCGGGCCCCTTCCAGAGAGGTTCGATCTACGAGGGAACCCGCTTCGCGGGCAACCGCATGATCTTTTCCAAGCCCAAGCGGAGCGAGCCAGCGCCCGCCCCCTCCGTACCAGTCACCGCCGAGGCCGTCTTCGAGGAACGCCCCGTCGTAGCACGGGCCCCCAACGGCGACCTCTCGCAAACTCCCAATCCCATCACGGGCGTCGAACAGGCCCAGGCCATCGAGCCTCAACCTGCCGCGGAGTTGGAAACAGACCATCATGCAGGCGGCCCTGGATCCGGCGGCCCAGCCGACATGGTGCCGCACGGCCGCATCGTACGTCTTCCGCCTACCGAACACGTGCCGGCCGACTCCGACGCGATCGCGCCACACGACCCGCTCAGCGCGCCGGAGGGCGTGTCCGAGGCAGACCCGCGGGCGACCGATGGGCCTGGCGAAACCCCAGGATCGTCAGCCTTCAGTTTGTTCAAGCCGCGGACCTGGTTTCGCACCCAACCGCCGGAGCCGGACGTCGAAATCAGCGACTACGGCTTGTAACAAACGGCGTAAGGCTGGCCGTAGCTGAATTCGCCAGAATTCAGGCGTCGCGTGCGTATGCGGCCAGAACTCTGGCGAGTTCTGCTACCCGTAGAACGGAATTCATTCCGGTTCTCGTCGCGTAGTGGCAACGTGGCCAGAACTCTGGCGAGTTCTGCTACTAGCGGCGCGTCCGCTCGAATGCCAGCGGCTGCTCGGAGTTGGGGTCCTTGATTCGAATCGAGACTTTGCCGGCCAGCAGGTCGTCGAGCAAATGCCCGACCACCTCGGCCCTCCATCCCCGCGCCAGGCTGGGCACCTCCTGGTCTGCTCCCCGCTGGCCAAGCTGATGCTCGATGAGGTCCCGCACGTCGGTGGCAGTTCCCACCAGGCTGGACGCGACTTGGGCGTCGCGGCAGATGCTGCTCAGCGCCGACGAGAGAAACTGCCCCAACATGTTCAACTGCGGGCTCGATTCGCGGCGCGGAACCTGGGGACAGGCCGCCTCCGGCAGTTCCAGCCCCTTGGCAATGGCAGCCGAAAGAGCCGGCACGGCGCGTTGCAGGTCGCCTCGCTCCAGGCCGCGGACGGCCCGGATTTGCTTGGCGTCGGCGCTGCGCCGCTTGGCCAGCTCGACGATCAGGTCGTCTCGCAGCACCCGCCGCACCGGCCAGTCGCGCCGCTGCGCCTCCTGCTCGCGCCATAACCACAGCTCGCGCACAATGGCCTGGCTGCGGGCGGGCAGGTTGGCGCTGCCCGACACTTTACGCCAGCGCTCGCGGCCCCGGCTGACGGTCACCTCGCTCTCGAACTGCGACATCTCATCGGCGAACCATCCCGTCCGCCGCAGTTCTTCCAATCTGCGGCCCAAGCGGAGCCGCAGTTCGGCCAGGTGCCGCACGTCTTCCAACGCGTAGTCGATCTGCCGCTCGGTCAGGGGCCGCCGCCGCCAATCGGTTCGCGTTTCACCTTTGCGCGGGGTCTGGCCGAGCAGCCTGTAGATCAGCGATCCATATCCGGATGGGTAATCGAGTCCCACCAGGCCGGCCGCCAACTGCACGTCGAACAGCGCGCGGGGGGGCTGCGCGACGGCCTCCAGGCAAAACAGCAGCTCCTCCCGCCCGGCGTGCACGATCGTCTCGTGGCCGGGGGCGGCCAGCGCCTCCCAGAAGGGTCTCATGTCCTCGGCGGCCAAGGGGTCGATCACCACCAGCCGGTCCCCGGCGGCCACCTGAACCAGGCACAGTTGGGGCCGGTACGAGTGCTCTGAAACGAACTCGGTATCGAAGGCGATGACCGGGACCTGGGCAAGTCCGCGGCAGAACTCGACCAGGTCGTGCTGCGAAGTGATGATCAAGAAGATGCCGATGCCAAAAATGGGTGATCTAAAAGAACAGGTACGTCACCAAAGCAAAGATCGGCACCAGCACGGCACCGCTGTAGACCATGTAACCGAAAAAGCTCGGCATCCGAACGCCCGATTTCTCGGCGATCGTCTTGACCATGAAATTCGGTCCGTTGCCGATGTAGGTGTTGGCCCCCATGAAGACCGCGCCCAGGCTCACCGCCGCCAGCAGCCGGTCGGGCAGGCCCAGGTGCGGCATCGAAGTATAGCCCTCGGCCCCCAAGGCTCGACCCGTCTCGAGAAACACCAGGTACGTGGGGGCGTTGTCGAGCACCGACGAAAGCGCCCCGGTAATCCAGAAAAACTCGGCCGGCGTATCGATGCCCAACTGCGAGCCTTGCACGCCCAGGATCTGCAAGGCCGGCTGCATGCAAATGAAAATGCCCGTGAACAAGGCCGCCACCTCGATGATCGCGCCATAGTTGAATCGATTCGCCTGGCGAACGCCTGGGTCGCCCAGCGCCAACGAACATGCCACCAGCCCCAACAGTACGGCTTCCCGCAGGTAGAGCCAGGGGTGCCAATCGGTGGCCGGCAACGTCTTGGTGGTGTCCAAGAGCCCCACGGCCATCACGACCCCGGCCAGCAGCAGGGTATTCGGCCACAGGCCGCCGAATTGCATCCGCCGCACCCGCGTTTCGTCGCGCAGCACGTCCTGCACTGTTTCGCGAGGATAACTGACCAGGCTGTCCCAGGCAAAGTAAACGGCCAGCAGCAGGGCGTTGACTAGCAGCCACTGTGGCCAGAGCGAGAGCGTCCAAAGAAAATCGACGCCCTGCAAGTAGCCGAGGAACAGGGGCGGATCGCCCAGCGGCAGCAGGCAGCCGCCGCAGTTGCAGACCACGAAGATGAAGAACACCACGGTGTGGCTGACGTGCTTGCGCTCGCTGTTGGTTTCCAAGAGCGGCCGTACCAGCAGCATCGCCGCGCCGGTGGTGCCAATGAAGCTGGCCAGCAAGCCTCCGACCGTGATGAAGGCCGTGTTGGTCAGCGGATGCGCCGGCAAGTCGCCCTGGATCCGGATTCCGCCGCTGATGGTGTACAAGCTGAACAACAAGATGATGAACGGCACGAAGTCCTGCAGGATGGCGTTTGCCAGCACGGCCGCGGGCAACTCCCACGACACGTCGCCTGCCGGATGGACCAAAGCATGCCCCAGGAAGTGCCGTTCGACCGGGTGCGGATGAGCCACCGCATAGTACGTCAGCGTCGCCAGTCCCAGCCCGGCGGCAACCAGGAACTTGTGCAGGTTGCTCTCCCACCAGTGCTCGCTGACGTGCAGCAGGGGCAGCAAGGCGATGGCGCCCAGCAGCAGGACAAAAGGGGCCACCGTCCAGTAAGCGGGCGCCGCGCGCGGCTGCGCTCGATGCGATTCGTTCGGCCGTCGCGGCGGCTTGGCCTCGCTGTGTGCTGCGGCGCCGTGACCGGGGCGGGTGTCTGCCTTCGCCTCGCCTGCGTCGCCTGCGTGAGCGGCCGCCAGGATCCGGCTGGTTGCGTGTTGCGGCCAGCCGGCCGCGGCCGCCACGGCGTAGACGATGAGAATCGCCAGCAGGGCAAAGACTACCGGCCGGTTTGGATTGGTCTGCCCGGAGGGCTCGTCAAGCGACATGCCGATGGAATGGAACCCACGTGTGAGGCGAGCGGAAACCCTAGGTTATACACGATTCGCGGCCGGCGCGAACTGGCATACCGGCCCCGCACGACCCGTGGACCGCCCCTCACGGCGCCGCCTCGATTCTGCTACCATCGGAACCGGATGGAAACCTGGCTGCGATCCAACACGCGCATCATGTGGCTCGGCACTTTGCCTGCGGCCGGTGGCACGCTGGCAGGGCTGCTGCTGGTTTGGAATGCCGGCCCCTCGGCTTTGGGGTGGCTGGCTCGGATCGCGGGCG
Source organism: Pirellulales bacterium (assembly GCA_040901675.1). Taxonomy (GTDB): domain Bacteria; phylum Planctomycetota; class Planctomycetia; order Pirellulales; family JAICIG01; genus JBBDNX01. The sequence continues at coordinate 219,545 of JBBDYJ010000025.1, forward strand.
GATTGCTCCTGGTCATCTCGCTCGGCGGGCTGGCGTGGCTCGTGCGCCAGTTGCTCCGCCCGCGGCTGGCCTACGAAGCGGGTCACCTGCTGGTCTATTTGCGGCCCCAGCCCCTGAAAGTGCCGATCGAGCTGGTCGAGGGTTTTTTGCTCGGTCAGGGGCCAAGCTTCCTGCCGGGCAAGCGGCACCGGCTGACCGAAACCTCGACGCTGGTGATTCGGCTCGCCGAGCGAGCCGGCGAGTGGGCCCGGATCGACGTCCCGCCCGCCATGGGAAGCTGGTGCAATCACTACGTGACCATCCGCGGCACCTGGTGCGAGCCACTGAGCGTCGAGTTGGCCGCCCGGCTTAACGCCCGGCTGGCAGGTGTCCAGCAGCAACTCGACCGCCGGGCGATCAGCGCATGACCAAACTGCTCGTCAGCGTTCGCTCGCTCGCCGAAGCACGCCTGGCCCTGGCCGCCGGCGTCGATTTGATCGACCTCAAGGAGCCGGCGCGCGGCTCGCTGGGCGCCCTCGACCCGGCCGTGGCGCGGCAAATCGTGCGCTCGCTCCGCGGGCGCGTCCCGCTCAGTGTGGCACTGGGCGAGCTGCTCGAGCTGCGCTCGCGCAGCCTCCGGCTGCCGGCGGGCGTCTCCTTCGCCAAGCTTGGCCTGGCCGGCTGTGCAAGCGCCGCAGATTGGCCTCGTGCCTGGCAAAGGGCCATCGAACGGCTTGGGCCGCAAGTGACACCCGTGGCGGTCATCTATGCCGATTGGCCGCGCGTGGCGGCCCCGGATCCGCAGCAGGTGTTCGACCATGCCGTGCGGCTGCGGGCCGGCGCGCTGTTGATCGACACGTGCCTGAAGTCAGGCGACGACCTGCTCGTGCACGCCGGGCCCGGGCAATTGCAAGCCTGGATCGAGGCGGCACGGCGGCAGTCGATGCCCAGCGTGGTCGCCGGCTCGTTGTCGGCCGCAACGATCCGGCGGCTGTTGCCTCTTGGCCCCGATTATATCGCGGTGCGGGGGGCGGCCTGCCGCGGGTCGCGGGCGGGGCCGCTCGACGGCCGGCGGCTGGAGTGCCTCGTCGACCTGGTGCGCGGGCCCCGCCGGGCGGCAGCCGAGCGATTTGCTTGACATTTTCGATTCTCGGCCAAATACTCGACTGCATCGACTTGCCACAGGAGGAGTGCCGTGCCCAGCTCGGTGTTAGAAGCCATCAAGATGGGGTTGTGGGACTTCGAGCCCCACGAAGCTCGCAGCCACGAATACGATTCGACCGAGGCGCTGCCCGGTTCGCGCGAAAAGCTCGACGTGCTGGCCGAGCGCGTCAGGCGGGGATTGCCGCTTTGGCATCAACGCGACCGCCGCGACTGCGAGGATATGGACGATCTCCACTAGCCCTCGCCGAACTGTCCGCGGATGCGGCCGGCGCCGCGGGCCATCCAGCGCTGATACACCGCGGTGGCAAACTCGATCATCCGCCGCCGCTGGGCTGGATCGGCCTCTGCGTACCGCTGCCGCACCTGCTCGACGAATTTCGCCGGCGCCGAGCCGACGCGATCGGCTAGTGGGGCGCCTCGGTTGGCTGCTACCAGGGGCCAGCCCATGACATGGTCGATCTCGGCGTCCAAGTAGGCGGTGCGGTCGGCCGGCGGCAGCGCGAAATAGACATCGACCTTGTCCAAGATCGAGACGTACATCAGCTCGCTGAGGTTGTCGAGAAATCGCTCCTGGTCCCTTGGCGAGAGCCTGTCGAAGTCGGCCTGCCAGTCGTAGCCTTCGCCCAGCCCCTGTTCCAGCCGCCGTGCCAACTCGAGCTTCGACGACCGCGGTTGATCGCTCAAGTCCTCCTTGGCCAGCCGCCGCCCCAGCCGGACATGGTCGATCACCTCGTCCCGGGGCAGATCCGACCGGAATACCCGCGCCGCCGCGGCAAGCGAGATCGCCACCGCCAACACGAGCACCAGCGCCGATATCGAGTCTTTGACCAACGACCGCGTCCTATGTTAAGTTGTCCGCTCGGCAGATGACCGGCAAAGTTGCCCCGCACGAAGCGCCCGCCCGGTCCCCCGGCGCAAACCACCGATTCTCCATGAGGATGACCAGGATGCAGTTCGCCTCAATTATCGTCGTCTGTTTGCTCTGTTGCCAGGCCGAGCAGCGCCCGTCGGCCGGCACCGCGGAACAAGGCAACGATCCACAGCGCCCCTCGCCGGATGAAGCAGCCGAACAGGGCCGGGAAAAACCGGGGGAAGCGGCCCCCGCGGCGCTTCGTTGGCGCGAGCAGGCGGCGCCACTGGTCGATGTCGCTCCCAACCGCGTCCAAGACGAGCGCGCTCGGTCAGCCGCCGAGCTGCTGGCCGCGGCCCTGGCCTCGCCCGAAGGGGCTGACTTGAAAGGCACCCCTGCCACGCTGCTGGAGCTTCTGTCGCCCCTGGCCGACCGGGGCCATCAGATCGAGGTCACCCATGCGTACTGGGAGCTGTCGGCGGCCATTGCCCAATACAAGATCGGGCTCGAAGAAGCGGGCCGGCTTGAAGAAATGAAGGGCGCGGCTTCCACGGAGCAGGACGCCGTCGATGCCGCTCAGTTGGCCGCCGAGCTGGCGGCCGCCGAAGCGCACTTGAACGAGGCGGAGCTCGGCATCGCGGCGGCCCAGCACGAGCTGGCCCAGGTCGCACGCTTGAGGGCAGGGCAGCCGTTGCCATTGCCGGTGGATGTGCCCCATGCCGGCGCCTATCGCACGTATTTTCAGGAGATTTACGCCGGCAAGGCCGCCCCTCCCCGTGCTTTTCTGATCGATCGTTCGCTACCGCTGTTGTTGCGCTCGCTGGAGGCCCGAGCAGCCGCCGTCCAAGCCTCGGTCGACGCCGCCGATGCCGCGCTGGAAGCCTGGCGCGAGGGCCGCCTGCAATTGCCCCAGGTCCTTGCCGCCACGAGCGAACTGAGCCGCCAGCGGCGGGCGTTCATCGCCACGGCGCGGTCGTACAATCGCGACATCGCCGAATACGCATTGAGCATCGCCCCGCCGGGACTCGCGGGCCCTGAGCTGGTCGCCATGCTGATCAAGCCGTCGTCGGCCGGCGCTGCTCGCCGGCAGCCGTCGGCCGCCGAGCAACCCGGAGGCGTCGAACGAGCCGGTTTCAATCAGCCGCTGCCGGGCGATCCCTTCAACCAGCCGCGCCGCGAGCCCACCTTGGCGCCTCCGCGTGGTCCTGATTCAACCGAGGAGAATCGCCCCAGCTCGCAGAAGGAGGGCCGGATCGAGATTGGCGACCCCGCGGCCGACAGCGATACGGACGCGGACGCCGATGGCGACGAATCCCAAGATGAGCCCGCGAGCGAGTCCGATTCGGACGCGGACCCGGACCAGTCGTCCGCGAGCGCCCCGGCGCAGACCGATCAGCGATCGTCGGCAGGCCAGGGCCGTCGCGCCCTGCGCGCACCGCGCGGGACCGATCTGGCGGAAGCCGACACGCTGGGACTCTACGACGCGCTAGGCGACTTGAAGCCGGCCCGCCGCGCCCAGCAGCTCGCTTCGCTGCTCCACTGGGACCGCGACCTGCCCGGCCAGGACGCCTCGCAGCTCGATCTGGCAGCCTCTCTGTCCTGGGCCGCCGGCCTCGATCGCCGCGTGATAATCGAGTCGTACTGGCAGGCCCGCCAGCGGGCCGCCGAGTATCAGCTCGCCTCGCAGCGGGCCGAGCAGTTGGCCGGCCTTGGCGCGGCCGCGCTGCGCCATCGCCAGGTCGACGGCCCGGAGGCCATGCTGCGTCTGAGGGCGGCCCAACTGGCGAGCGAGGCCGACCGGGCGGACGCACACGTCAGCCTGGCCGCCAGCCAGTTTGCACTGCTGGTCTCGGGCCGGCAGCCGTTGGGCGGTCCTTGGCCGTTGCCCAGCACCCCGCCGCACGCGGGCAGCTACCGGCTCAAGCTGGAGGCCCAGCCGCAAAGCCTCGTCGAGTCGCCCCCCGTCCAGCGCGCGGCGAACACCATCCCCGCCCTGCACGAACTGCTCGAGCAGCGGGCCACCACCGTTGTGGCGGCCGATCGAGCGCGGGCGCACATCACTCGGCAGTACGAGTCGTCGGGGCGCTCGCTCGACCGGGTGCTCCAAGCGATCCGGCGGCAGTCGGACGAATCGCTCGCCTTCCTTGCCGCACAAACCAGGTACAATCTCGGCATCGCCGACTATGTGCTGGCCGTGCTCTCGCCCGAAAAGCCCGCCGATGTCATACTGAAGGCCCTGGTGGTGTCCAAGCCGCCCCAGGCCGCGGGCCAACGATAGCGCCCCGATCGCTCCGGCGACGTTGAAAGCGCACCGGGGCAAGCGGATCGGCTCCGTTCTCCTCGACCCCGTTCATCCGGCATCTCGATTCATATGTCACCCCTCGCCAGTACCGTTCTGCCCCAGCGGCCGTTGCGTCCGGCCCCTCTGCACATCGGCCCGCTGCTGGTCGATCCGCCGCTGTTGCAGGCGCCGATGGCCGGGTTCACCAATTACGCCTTTCGGCAGATCGTACGGCAGTTCGGCGGCGTGGGCTTGCAAGCCACCGAGATGATCAGCGCCCGCGGCTTCCTGGCCATCGACGAGCGGCTACAGGAATTTCCCGATCGGCTTTGGGGCGTTCACGACGAGCCCAGGCCCTTGGCCGTTCAAATCTGGGACAACGATCCGGCCGCCATGGCCGCCGTGGGCGCTCGCCTGGCCCACGAGCTGCGCGTCAGCGTGGTGGACATCAATTTCGGCTGCCCCGTCAAGCAAGTGACCGTGGCCGCCCACAGCGGTTCCTACCTGCTGCGCGATCCCCAGCGCGTGGGGGCCATTGTCGAGCGGGTCGTTGCGGCCTGCGCGCCGACGCCCGTCACCGCCAAGATCCGGCTGGGTTGCACGCGCGACAACATCACCGCCGTCGAAATCGCCCAGGTCGTCGAATCGGCCGGAGCCGCCGCGCTCACCGTGCATGGCCGCACTGCCCAGGACTTTTTCAAGGGATCGGCCGACTGGGACCGCATCTCGGCCTTGAAGGGGCACTTGAAGCGGATCCCGCTGATCGGCAACGGCGACCTCGATTCACCAGAAAAAGTGGTCGAGGCTTTCGCCCGCTACGACGTAGACGGCGTGATGATCGCGCGTGCGGCCCTGGGCAAGCCGTGGTTGTTTCGCCAGGCCCAGGCGGCCTTGGAGGGCCGCCCGGTTCCGCCCGATCCGACACTCGCCGAGGAGCGTGATCTGCTGATGCACCATTACCGGCTGGTTGTCGAGCGCTTCGGCGAGGAAAAGGCGACGGTGCTGATGCGCAAATTTGCCTGCTGCTACGCCCAGGGCCGGCCCGGCGCCCGGGAGTTCCGGACCCACGCCTCGCGGGTGACCACGCCGGCGGATTTCTATCGGGTGGTCGAGCAGTACTTTCCCAGCCTCTCCTCCGCCTTGTAGCCCGCGAAGCGGGCGGCAGTCAATAGCCGTGGGCGTAAGCCCACGGTTCCCAGCCCGACAAGTCTGTTTTCAGCCCCCGAAGGGGGCGACAGCAAGGCGAGTCATGCTATCTAACGCCTGTCGCCGCTTGGCTTTATATATTTTTCGCATATTCCATTGCCAAAAATGCAACAATTGATATGATTCTCATTGGTGGATAACTAGTTTTGCGGGAGCTGCGATGAGCACCGTATCCGAAACGTCCGACGCCCAATTGGTCGACTTGTTGCGCCAGCAGGGCTCCTTGAGCATCGCCCAAATCGCTGATGCCATGGGGGTTACGCCCACTGCCGTTCGTCAGCGGCTGAGCCGGCTGATGGTGCAGGGGTTGGTTGAGCGGAGCCTGGCTGACCGAGGGGCGGCCCGCGGCCGTCCGGGCCACCTGTATTCGTTGACCGAAAGGGCACGCCGGCAGGCCGGTTCGAACTACGGTGACCTAGCCATGATGCTCTGGGAGGAGATCCGTTCGGTCAAGGACCCCGCAGTCCGCCGGGGGCTGTTCGAGCGGATCGCCGGGGCGATGGCCAGGCTCTACGCCGGTCAGGTTCAAGGCGTGGGCGCGGTGGCCCGGATGGAATCGGTGAAGCGGCTGTTCGCTGATCGGCAGGTACCAATGCGGGTCGATGGCACGCCCGAGCAGCCGGTGCTGACCGTGTTGGACTGCCCCTACACGGAACTGGCCGAGCGGGATCGCGGAATCTGTGCCGTGGAGAAGATGTTGTTCGCCGAGTTGCTGGCAGCTCCGGTGCGTCTCTCGCAATGCCGGTTGGAAGGCCACAACTGCTGCCAGTTCGAAACCAATTGAAACTCCGCCGCTTATGCCTACACTCATCAGTTTCACTGTTACTTCGTGATGCACGCACCGGACAACATTCAGGAGCGGACGACCGAAACATGACCAAGCCTTGGATTGAAGGGCGATTCGAAGAGAACGCGTTCACGACCACGGTCGAACAGGCCATTAACTGGGCGCGGCAGTCCAGTATCTGGCCCATGACGTTCGGCCTGGCCTGCTGTGCCATCGAAATGATGGCCACCGGCGCCAGCCGTTACGACATCGACCGCTTTGGTGCGGGCGCGTTCCGGGCCACGCCGCGGCAGGCCGACCTGATGATCGTGGCCGGCACGGTCACCTACAAGATGGCCAGCCGCGTTCGCCGGCTTTACAATCTGATGCCCGACCCGAAGTTCGTGATCGCCATGGGCGCCTGCACGGTGGGCGGCGGGCCGTACTTCAAGTGGGGCTATCACGTCTGCAAGGGCGTGGACCTCGTGGTGCCGGTCGACGTGTACGTGCCCGGCTGCCCGCCGCGGCCGGAGGCGCTGCTGGAGGGTTTGATGCGGGTCCAGGACAAGATCAAGGGACACCGCATCGCCAGGGGGCCGGCTGCCGACGGGGCGGCCAGGCTGCAGTTGGACGATGAGCTGCCCATCCCGCACCACTCCGGTTACGTGGCCGTCGAAGAGCGGCAGCCCTTGTTTGACCATCAAAAGATCACCGGCTGAGAGAATCCGACGAGAACAAATGACTGATACGCTGACCATTTCCGATCTGCACGTCGCCGTCGAGGGCAAGAGCATCCTCAAGGGGGTGGATCTTGTCATCGCGCGGGGCGAAACGCATGCCCTGATGGGTCCCAACGGCTCGGGCAAGAGCACCTTGGGATTTGTCATCATGGGACACCCCGGCTACGAGGTGACCCAGGGCAGCATCGAGCTCAACGGCGCCGACGTCTTGGCGATGGAGCCCAACCAGCGGGCCCGCGCCGGCATCTTTTTGGCCTTCCAGCGGCCGATGTCGATCCCGGGGGTCAAAATGGCCGATTTCCTCCGGCACGCCGCCACCAACGTCCGCCGGCCCACCCGCAAGGAAGGCGAAGAGCTGATTCCCATGCGCGAGTTCCGCAAGGAGCTCAAAGAAAAAATGGCACAGCTCCGCATGGACCCGGAGTTCGCCCGCCGCTACGTCAACGACGGCTTCTCCGGCGGAGAGATGAAGCGGGCCGAGATCCTGCAAATGGCCATGCTCTGCCCCAAGTTCGCCATCCTCGACGAAACCGACAGCGGCCTGGATGCCGACGCCGTCCGGCTGGCCAGCCAGAGCATTGCCGAGATCGGCGGCGACCAGATGGGCATCCTGATCATCACCCACCACGACAAGCTGCTCGAACACAACACGCCCGACTTTACTCACGTGATGCTGGGAGGCCGCATCGTCGAAACCGGTGGACCGAATTTGCCCACCAGTGGCCCGGAACTTGCCGCCGAGTTGCACCAGCACGGTTACGACCGGATCAGGGCGGCCCATCCCGAGGCGGCCGCCGACGAAGAAGCAATGAAAGAAAAGCAGGCAGTTCCGCAGGCCGTTTAAGGCCTCGCCACGAACACCAGGCACGCAAAAGCACCGAAGGACCCATCATGGCCACCGACGCAAAAACCGAAAACTTCGAAGTCGGTCTGGGCGAAATCAATAAGTACGACTTTCGCAACGACGAGAAGTACATCTTCAAGAGCCGCAAGGGGCTCGATGCCCAGATTGTCCACCAAATCTCGGACATGAAGGACGAGCCCGACTGGATGCGCGATTTCCGGCTCAAGAGCCTGGAGATCTTCAACTCCAAGCCCACCCCCAAGTGGGGCGGCAAGATCGACCTCGATTTCCAGGACATCTACTACTACATCAAGCCCTCGGACCACCAGGGACGCACCTGGGACGACGTGCCCGAGGATATCAAGACCACGTTCGACAAGCTGGGCATCCCCGAAGCCGAGAAAAAGTTCCTGGCCGGCGTCAAGGCCCAGTACGAGAGCGAGGTGGTCTACGGCTCGCTGCGCGAGGACCTCTCGGCGCAAGGCGTGATCTTCACCGACACCGACTCGGCCATCCGGGAGCACCCGGACCTGGTGCGGAAGTACTTCAGCACGATCATCCCGCCCAGCGACAACAAGTTCGCCGCTTTGAACTCGGCCGTCTGGTCGGGCGGCTCGTTCATCTACGTGCCCAAGGGCGTCCGCATCGACTTCCCGCTGCAAGCCTATTTCCGCATCAACGCCGAGAGCATGGGCCAGTTCGAGCGGACGCTGATCATCGTCGACGAGGGCGCGCAGGTCCACTACGTCGAAGGCTGCACCGCGCCCATGTATACCACCGAGAGCCTGCACTCGGCGGTGGTCGAGATCATCGTCAACAAGCACGCCCGCTGCCGTTACACCACCATCCAGAACTGGGCCAACAACATCTACAACCTGGTGACCAAGCGGGCCGTGGCCTACGAGGACGCCGTCATGGAATGGATCGACGGCAACCTGGGCAGCCGCCTGACCATGAAGTACCCGGCCGTCTACATGATGGAGCCGGGCGCCCGCGGCGAAATCCTCTCCATCGCCTTCGCCTCGGCCGGGCAGCACCAGGACGCCGGCGCCAAGCTCGTGCACTGCGCGCCGCACACCTCGGGCCGCATCATCTCCAAGTCGATCTCCAAGAACGGCGGCCGGGCCAGCTACCGCGGACTGGTCAAGGTCGAGCCCGGCGCCAAGAAGGCCAAGTCGAGCGTGGTCTGCGACGCCTTGATCCTCGACTCCAAGAGCCGCAGCGACACCTACCCCTACATCGAAATCGACGAGCAGGATGTCACCGTCGGCCACGAGGCCAGCGTCTCGCGGATCGGCGAGGAGCAACTGTTCTATCTCACCAGCCGCGGCCTGTCCGAGCCGGAAGCCAGCACCATGATCGTCAGCGGCTTTATCGAGCCGTTGGTCAGGGAGCTTCCCATGGAGTACGCCGTCGAGATGAATCGTCTGATCGAACTGCAGATGGAGGGCTCGGTCGGCTGATGAAGGCCTGAGGCTGTAGGCCTGAGGCTGTAGGCCTGAGGCTGTAGGACGAGTTGGCTTCGGGTGCCTGGGGCAAAGCGTTAAGCGTGCCCCAGTGACTGTAGGCCTGAGGCTGTAGGCCTGAGACTGTAGGACGAATTGGCGCTTGGGTGCCTGGGGCAAAGCGTTAAGCGTGTCCCAGCCCTGCTTAGAATGGAATTCATGACGCAAACCGCAACCGGGCTCGGCTTCACGCCGGCCGCCTTCGAGTCGTTGATCGCCTCGCGCCAGGAGCCGTCCTGGCTGGTCGACCTGCGTGCCGAAGCCTGGCAAGCCTTCCAGGAGCTGGACTTCCCCGACCGGCGGCAGGAAGAATGGATGCGGACCGACATCCGGCTGTTCCGGCTGGACCGGTTCGCGCCGCCCGGCGATCTGCCGTCCGGGGCCGCCGCGCCCCCGCCGCTCTTGGCCCAGGGCGTCGACCTGGCCGGGCAGACTTCCTCGCTCAACAGCCGCCATCTCGACGCCCGGCTGGATGAATCCCTGGCCCGGCAAGGAGTTTTGTTCGGCAGCCTCGAAGACCTTGTGCTCCAGCATGGCGAGCGGCTGCGGCCTTACTTGTTCCAGGCCGTCCACCCAAAGGTCGACAAGTTCGCGGCCCTGCACGGCGCGTTCTGGTCCGGCGGCAGCCTGCTCTACGTGCCGCGCGGCGTGGTGATCGAGCGGCCTCTGCACGTGTTGTCGGCACTGGCGGGGGGCGCGGTCGATTTCAGCCACGCGCTGGTGGTTCTTGAAGACGGGGCCGAAGCCACGCTGGTGGCGGAGACGGCCGGCGACGACCAGCCCAGCCTGCACTGCGGCTCGATCGAGCTGGTGTTGGGCGCGGGCGCGCGGCTGCGCTACGTCAACTTGCAGAACTGGGGCCGCGGCACCTGGCATTTTGCCCATCAAAAGGCGCTGGTCGGCCGCGACGCCGCGCTGCAGTGGACCATCGGCGCGCTGGGCAGCCGCCTGGCCAAGGTCAACCAGCACGTGGGGCTGGTGGGCGAAGGGGCCGACGTGCAGGTCAACGGCGTGATGTTCACCGAGGGGAAGCAGCACTTGTCGTACCACACGCTGCAGCACCATCATGCGCCCCACTGCCGCAGCGACTTGCTGTACAAGGGCGCCTTGCAGGACGAATCGCGCGTGGTCTGGCGAGGCATGATCAAGGTCGATCCAGGCGCTCAGAAGACCAACGCCTATCAGCGCGACGACAACCTGATGCTCTCCGAGCATTCCCGCGCAGACTCGATTCCGGGGCTGGAAATCCAGGCCGACGACGTGATCTGCACCCACGGGGCGACTGCCGGCCGGGTGGACGACAGCCAGGTGTTCTATGCCCGCTGCCGCGGGCTGACGCGCAAGGAAGCCGTGCGGATGATCGTGGCCGGCTTTTTCCAGCAGGTCTTCGACCGCATCACGATCGAGAGCGTGCGGGAAGCCCTGGGAGAAGCCATCGGCAGGCGGATCCGGGAGTACGAGTGAGCCTTCGGACTTCGGCCCGGCGGCAAACACCGGTTCCATTTTGGAAGAGCAACCATCGATGTCCGAGTTCGTCCGCGTCGCAAAGCTCTCGGAGATCCCCGATCCGGGCAAGCGACTGGTCGAGGTCGACGACCGCCTGGTGGTGTTGTTTCACGTGGGCGGCCAGGTGTGGGCCATCGACGACGTCTGCACCCACGACGGCGGCCCTTTGAGCGAAGGCGAGCTCGTCGATCACCAGATTGCCTGCCCCCGCCACGGCGCCAAGTTCGACATCCGCGACGGCCGCGCCCTGACGATGCCCGCCACGCGGCCCACCGTCAGCCATGAAACCAAGGTCGAAGCGGGCGAGATCTTTGTTAAACTGAAAGACTAGCAACGGAGGGCCATCATGGCCATCGCTGAAGACAGCGTCCGCGAGGCGCTCAAGCAGGTGATCGACCCGGAGTTGTTCGTCAACATCATCGACCTGGGGTTGGTCTACGTGGTGTCGGTGAACGAAGGGCAGGAGGGCAAGTCGGACGTGACGATTGAGATGACGATGACCAGTCCCGCCTGTCCGGCCGGTCCGCAGTTGATTCAGAACTCCAAGGACGTCGTGGGCCGGATGGAGGGCGTCGGCCAGGTCGAAGTGAAGCTCGTCATGACGCCTCCCTGGACTCCCGACCGCATGACCGACGACGCCCGCGACCAGCTCGGCATCTTCTAGCGCCGCATTCTTGCCACTGAAATAGCGCATTATAGTGAGACCGCACCGATTCGGCAGGTGCCACCGGCGTAGCTGTTCAGGAGTGGCTATCCTTCCAGACCGCTCGCGGAGCGAGTGGACCACAGCCCCAACCAATTCCGCTCGTCGCTGTGCTTGAGAGCCTGGGCCACCGCGGCCTCGTCCATCCACTGGGAATGCGGAATCGCCTTTGCCGCCGAACTCCCCAAGAGTTGCGGGGCGTGAACTTCAAGGGCGATGTCGGCCAGCAGGTAGCCGTGGTTCATCAGCACGGCAATCTCCGCATCCGAAAAGGCGTCCATGTCCGTGCGGATCGGGGCGATGGTGCTGGTGGCTAGTTCCTTGCTGTACCCAGGAGCCGCATTGGAGCGATACCTCTGCACGGCACTTCCGATGCCCCAGTACGTCCCTTTCCTGATCCCGTCCACGAATTGCGAGATCAACAGGCGTTTGCGAAGAGCACCGGCTTGCTTCCCGCTGACGTTGAGGTACGCCTTCGCTCGGCCAAACAATCCGTGCGGGATGGCGGCGACGAATGGTTGCCCGCCGTCTGAAACCAAAACGGTCCCGTGCTTCTCGACTGGCTGTAGGCCCAGGTTGTCGTACAGGCCGCCATCGCTGACGCTCATGCCGATCAACCGCGACCTCTTGCCGCTCCCCTTGGGCGCCTGCACGGGCGGCATCTCAATTGGAAGTGGGCTGAAGACTGGCGGGAAGCAGGAAGAAGCTGCAACCGCCCTCGCCACGGGATAGTCGGCAGGCGGCGTGAAGTACCCGGCCTGATAGCTGCCGACCCTTCGCCGCTCAAAGACCCAGGAGACGCCAAAGACCATATCGGCGGCACAAAACACAAACGTCGGTTGCTCCGGCAGATCGGATAGCTTGAGGTCCGTCAGGTGCTTGAGGTAGCAGGCTTCGAGTGCTTTCACCTGCGTACTTGGGCGAGGCCAGTTCCAGGGCAGCAAGAAGCGTTTCAGGACCGGCGTCGTCCGGATGTCGTTCTTAACGAATCGGTGGAACGGTGCTTCGACCTTCTCGCTCCAATCGGCGAAAGGCGACCCCGCTGCCGGCCAAGGGCGGACGTGCGTTGCGAGATGGGCGGCCAGGATGCTTCCACCGGAGACGGACGAGATTGTACTGACCTTGGAAAGCACGCCGAGTTCGTTCAGCCGCCGCAGGGCACCAAGATGAAACAGGGCCGCCCGAAAACCGCCACCTGACAAGCAGAGGGCCGTGCGTGGATCGGCGGTTCTGGCCTCAAGTTCCGAGGCGTCGGCGGCTTCTTCGGGGATGGACAAAGGATCGTTCCTTGAAGTTTATCCCCTTTTTTTCACGCGGCGGCGGGGGTCTTGCCGCGGACGCTGTGGGTGTAGGCGGCGATGACTTCTTTCGCGGGTCCGACCTGGCGGATCGTGCCGTGGTCGAGCCAGACCACGCGGTCGCAGAGGTTGGCCAGCGATGCCAATTCGTGGCTCACCATCACGATGATCTTGGCCTTCGACATCATCTCACGCATCCGGCGGCGGGCCTTCTCCTGAAACGACAGGTCGCCCACCGAGAGCACCTCGTCGATCAGCAGGATCTCAGGCTCGATCGCCGTCGCTATCGAAAAGGCCAGGCGGACCGCCATCCCCGCCGAATAGTAGCGGACCGGCATGTCCAGAAAATCGCCCAGCTCGCTGAACTCGGCGATCGGCTGCACCTTGTCTTTGATGCTGCGGGGCGTCTCGCCCTGCAGGAAACTGCGGTAACCGATGTTCTCCCACCCGCTGGCATCGTGCTCGAAACCCAACGCGATGTCGAACAGCGAGCTGATCTGCCCCTCGACGATCCGCCGGCCGCCCGTCAGCGGGTAGACCCCGGCCAACAGCTTCAAGAGCGTGCTCTTGCCGGCCCCGTTGTGGCCGATAATCCCCAGCCGGTCCCCCTCGTGGACCGACAAGTCGACATTTTCCAGCGCCTTCACCTGCATCCGCGGATTGACCGACTGCCGGTACATGCGGCGGACCAGGAACTCCTTGAACGTGATCCTGGAGCTCTTCCGCACGTCGAACGTCAGGCACACCTTTTCCAATTCAATCCTGGCCATGCAACTGCTCCCCGGTGATTCGATTGAGTTGAGTGAGTTTCTGTTCAAGCGGCGCCGGACTCAGGCTGCCCGCCGCGCCAGCCGCTTCAACCCGGCGGCCACGCGCGGAAAGCGGAGCACGACGCGGTGCAGCCCGCGGGCCACGCCCAGGCAAACCGGTCCCAGCTCTTCCAGGCTTTGCAGGCGGGCCTTCAGATCGTTGGCCGCCTGGTCGAGCTCGCCGAGCTGCCGCCGGGTCTCGGCCAGCAGGCGCTCGGACCGCTCGACCTGGTAAGAAACGAAATCGTCGAGCACGTTGGCCGGAGCGGCCAGCCGCTCGACCAGGTGGCGGTCTTCCGCCCGGATGTAGTAGCGGTTGATTCCGTCGAAAGCGGCATACAGGTAGCCGGCGGCCAGCAGGAGATGCTCCCACTCGCCGTGCGTGGCGATCGTGGTGTTGGGGCGGGTGGCTTCGACGACGACGGCCACCGGGCGCCAGCGGCGCCAGTCGCCGCCGGAAAGCACCTGGCGCTCGTGCCCCTCCACGTCGATCGAGATGAAGTCGATCGGCCCGCTCGCGTGCTGCCGGCAAACGTCGGCCAAAGTGGTGACCTCGACGGCGCGCTGGCGGCACTCAAAGCCGCGCTCGCGGCGGTGGACCTCGGCCTCGCGCGGGCAGAAAGTCGACGAGCCCGGGAAGTTGGGAAACTCGTACAGCATCGCGGTTCCCGCCTCGTCCGACAGTGCCACGTTCAGGTTCACGTCGCGGGGTCGTGCCGCCGGGATTTTTTCGAAGATGCGTCCCGGCTCGACGTTGATTCCGCACCAGCCCCGTTCATAAAAGTAGCGCGTCACGGAGTCGTGCAGGGGATCGTTGGCGCCCACGTCGATGTAAAAGCCGCGATGCCCCGCGGCAAACAGCCGCGCCAGCAGCACGTCCTCGCGGTTCTGTGCGTAAGAGATCTGCGCCATCTAAAAAACTCCTTGTCTCAGGCGGCCTCGGCCGGCGGCGGATCAGCCTCGCCGCTTCGTTGCGCGGCAGGGCCGAACCCTGGTCCACCCTGGTGCCGCCGCAGCTCGTCCAGGGCCTGCTCGATAACTTCCATCCGCCGCTGGCACCGGACCAACTCACGGACCGTCGCGTCGCCCAGCAGGCCGATCTCCTGAACGTCGTGCGAGTACGTCGCCTGGGCCGCTTCGAACCCGCGGGATAGTTCTTCGGTAGTGGCCGTGAGTTGCCCGAACGGCTCCGCCAGGGCGGCCCTTACGACGCCGGCCAGGTGCCGGTCGAGCGGGCGAAGCGCCGGCCGAGCGGCCAGGACGGCCAGCTTGCGGCCCAGGGCAGCCAGGTTTTTCAGCCAGGCTTTCATGGCCAGTCCCCTTTTTCCGAGGCGTCCAGCAGCTCGGCAAATCGCTGGGCGGCGGCGGGCCATCCCAGGTCGGAGGCGATGCAGTGCATGCGCTGGGCAAAGTGCGGATAGCGGTCCCGGCTCTCCCGGTAGTCGGCCGGATCGAGCAGGATGACTCCGCTGGCACGCTCGCAGATCCACGAGACCCGATCGCCGCCACCCGCCGGCGGATTCGATTCATGGCGCTCGCCGCTCACGTGGCCAGCGCCGTCGGCTCCTGCTGTCCGGTGAAGGACCACCAGCCCCGGCTGCCGGCCGAGGCTGTCGAGAACGAATGGCTGCCGGCAGGCGTCGTCGACCTGGTAGAGAATGCCCTGGTATGCCAGCGCCTGGGAATAACGCGAAAAGAGCCGGTAGTCGTGGCAGGCAAAACATGGCGACGCGATGGCGACGTGCGGCACATAGCCGGGCTCGTGGAACAGGTCGATCGTGAAACGCCGCGATAGCTCTTCCAGAAGCCGCGCGGCGTAACCAGCGGCCGGCGATTGATCGGGCGGCAAGGGAGAGAACCAGGCCAGCCGCGGTTTGAGCGGCCGCCGCCTCGAGCCGAACAGGCCCCCCATGGCCGCCTGGCAGCGATCGGCCGTGTCTTCCCAGCGGAAGCGGCGGGCCGCCAGCGGCGCCTGCCTGCGCAGGCGGGCCGCCAAGGGAGCATCGTCCAGCAGGCGGGCGATTTGCCCGGCGAGGTCGGCCGGATCGTCCACGTCGGCCAGCAAGCCGGCGTCGCCCACCACCTCGATCTGCGACGAGTTGTTTCCGGCGACGACCGCGGCCCCGCAAAGCATCGCTTCGAGCACCGGCAGGCCGAATCCTTCGTACCGCGAGGGAAAGACAAAGGCCGCACAACGTCGATAGAGCGTGCGGATCGCCGCGTCGTCCAGGGTGCCGGTGAGCAGCAAGGCGCCGGCGATGCCGGCTTGCTCGGCCGACTGCACCAGCGCGGCCGTTTCCGGTTCGTTCCCGGAACAGGTGAGGACCAGTTGGTGCGACTGCCGCAGGCGGCGCGGCAGCCGTTGAAAGGCCGCGACCAGCCCCAGCACGTTCTTGCGATAGTCCAAGGCGGCCAGGCAGTAGACGAACGGCTGGCGGACGCCGAGCCGCGCGAGCAGGTCCGCGACCTCCGGCGGCGGCGGCTGGGACGGGTCGGGGCAAAAGAAATGGCTGTCGGCGGCGGCCGAGATATTGTGCACTCGGCTCGGCGGCAGGCCCAGGATCCGGCAGGCGTCGAGTCGGCTGGACTCGGAGATGGCCAGCAGCAGGTCGTATCGGCGGACTGTCTCGAGGGCCTGGTAGTAGGGCGCCGCCGCGGCCGAATCAGGCAGGTACTGCTGCTCGAACAGGCCGGGAATCACGTCGTAGAGCAGGGCGGCCAGCTTCAAGCCGTTGAGCGGTTTGGGCGGCGGCAGGTATCCGCGGACGGGTTCGAAGGCCGACGTCACCAGCAGCAGGTCGAGCTGGTCCGGGTTGTCTCTGGCCAGGCGGTCGGCCGAAGCGCGGGTTCCGCCGCCGGGCGCATCGAGTGCAATCGTCCGCCGCGCCGGTTCGCCCGGCCAGGCGTCGTCGAGCCCCGGCAGCCCCTCGTGATAGTAGAGCACGTAGTCGTTGCCGCGGTGGCGGGCGAGAAGCTGCGACACCAGGTTGCGCGTATAGCGGCCGATGCCGCGCTGCCGGCTGTCGGACTGGTTGCCGAGCATGTCGATGCCGATTCGCACGCCGTGCTCCGGTGCTTCAGAGATGGAAGATCAGCCGCCGCTGCAGCTTGACCAGGGTGAACAGGGCCGCGGCGGCGGCCGATAGCACGGTGGCCAGCGCGACTGCCCAAGTGCCCGCTTGGGGGAAATGCCCGTCCAGGATGGGCTGCCGGATCAAACCCAAGATCGCGGCGACCGGGTTATATTCGACCATCCAGGCCATGCCGCGGTCGGCCAGCAGTGCCGGTGGATACATGACCGGAGTCGCATAGAACAGAAGCTGCAGGCCGATTTCCATCAAGTGCTTCATGTCGGGAAAGAACACGTTCGCGAAGCCGGCCAGCACGGCAAGAGACCAGCCCAGGACCATCAACAGCATCAGCGTGGGGACCAGGCTGACCAGCGCGTCGAGGTTGCTGAACCCTCGCATGGCCCAGGTGAGCAACAGAACGACGATCAAGGCCAGGCCGAAGTGTACCGCCCCGCCCAGCACCGTCCGCAACGGGTAGATGGCCACGGGGGCCGGGTACTGCCGGATATACGTCTCGCCCATGAAAAAGCACTCGCAGCCGTGCGTGACCGACGTGGTCAGAAAACCCCAGAAGGTCAACCCCGACAGCAGGAACGGCCCGTACTCCCGGATGTCGAGATTGAAGAGCTTGTGAAAGACCGTACACAGCACGATGGTCATGGCGATGGGGTGCAACAGCGACCAGCCGATGCCCAGCACCGAGCGGCGATACCGCGTGCGCAGATCCATCTTGACCAGCGACATCCAGAAATAGCGGCACCGCCAGATGGCCGCCGCGTAGGCCTGCGTGCCTTCAATTGCCTTCACGAGACGAGTCTCCCGGTTGCATGGGGTTGCCAAGACGGGCCGCCGGCGGGAACCTGCCGGATCACTCGAAGGGCCTCGGCCAGCCGCGGCCAGACGCTATGGGCGCTGACCAGGCCCTCCATCCGCTGCCGCGCGCACTCGGCCATGGCCGTGTACCGCGGGCGATCGCCTCTGGCGACTTGATAGCTTTGGCGAATTTGCTCCGCGAGTGCCCGTGGATCGATCCGCTGCCAGCTTGTGGTGATGCGCCGCTCGGCATCCCACGGCCAATGTGTCGGCTCCGCGCGCGAAGGGACGACGAAAGCCAGCTCATCATCAACATATTCGGCCAGGGCGGTGTGCGAGGGCGCAATGCCGGGCCGGCCTGCCGCCAGGGCATCCTGCAATGGAAGGCAAGCGCCTTCCGCCTTGGAGGCATTCAGGTAGTACGTGCTGCCGCGGACCAGCTCGACCATCTGCTGGTCGTCGAGGAAACTGGAGACGACGGCCAGCCGGCAGCGATGCCGCAGGCGCAGGCTTTGATAATGGCTGAAGAACGCCTCCAGGCCGGCGCGCGTCATCGTCTTGCTCACGGCCAGCTTGACCACCAGCATCGCATCGTCGTTGTCGGCCAGCGCGGTCAGGAAGGCCTGCGTCAGAAGCCCCCAGTTCTTGCGCAGGTCGAACGGATTGAGGATCGTGGAATACACCACGCCTTCCAACCGCAAGGGGCCGGTCGCCTGGAAGGGCAGGCGTGTTTCGACGGCGATCGGCTGCGGTGGGCGCCCCAGCACCGCCCGGCTGGCTCCAGCCAGGCAGCGGTCGAGACGGCGGGGCAGATAAGGCCGCAAGCGGTTCTTGTACGTCCAGCGGGCACGCTCGCCAAGACCCCTGGGCGGCGGCGGCGCGGCGGCCGGGGGCAGTTCGCGCAAATGGTAGGCCGGGCAGTCGATGACCACCTGCTGGCCCGGCTGCCAATCGGGCGTATCGAAATACTGTTGGCGGGCCGGCACCGTCACGACGCGGATGGGCGTTGTCACGCCGGCGCGGACGAAGGCGTCGCGGGTGAAGCGGCAGGCCGTCAGAATCAGCGACAGGCCCCGCGAAACGCTCACCCAGTTGTTGCGAGGGTTGCCGGCCACGTCGTAGTCGGGGATGTCGGGAAACTCCCAAAAAGGAAAGGCGATGTTGATCGCGCCGGGCGCCACGTGCATGGTTTGCAGCGGCAGAAAGCTCAGGTGAGCGGCCTCGATGTTCTCGCGGCGCGCCGCCGCCAAGGCCGCTTCGAGCCGCGACTCCGGCTGGGCGATCTCGGTCAACGAGCCCCACCGCTCCAAGAGCGGGGCAAAGGCGCGGCAGACGAAAAAGTACGAATAGCAATCGTCGCCGCAGCGGTCACGCATGTCGCCGGCGCTGAACGACGAGGTGGTGAACAGCATCCGCTTCGGTCCGGAAGGTTCGGGTCGGTTCATACAAGTTCCGGGATCCAAAGGATTGTCTCGCTCGATTCGGCCGCCGCACTCTTGCCCATCAGCCGGTGCGCACCATCTCCGCCTCGTCGGGCCCGCCGGTCAGCGGGTCGGCCTCGGGGCGCACGCAACGCAGCGCCGGCTGGCCGCCGGCCTCGTGATCCGTGCTGCCGGCCGAGTTGAACTCCAGCCCGCCGGGCACTCCCTCGTCGGCGGGTCGGCTGAGCAGGAGAGCCGTCAATTGGTCTTCAATGACCGCCAGCCGCCGGGCCAGCGCCGATCGGTCCCAGTAGATCCCCTCCAGCTTGTCCTGCCGCTCGTTGAGCGCGCGCACCTGCAGGGCAAGCTGCTCGACCGGCTGGATGTCCGATGCGAACCGCTGGCTGATGCGGCGGATCAGCCACCCCAGCAGGGGATAAATCAGTGCCTTGACGGGCCTCGTGCACAACTGGGCCAGGGCTCGGATCACGGCGGACATGATGGGTTCAGCCAGGGGTCTTCATTCTTGTTGTTCTTACGGCAACTCTCGGTTG
Source organism: Pirellulales bacterium (assembly GCA_040901675.1). Lineage (GTDB taxonomy): Bacteria > Planctomycetota > Planctomycetia > Pirellulales > JAICIG01 > JBBDNX01. The sequence goes on from JBBDYJ010000025.1 coordinate 239,055, forward strand.
TCGCGTGGCAGTCCTCGCCAGGCCGCAGGCGGTCAGGCGGCCTTGAGCAAGCGGTCGTCCTCTTGCACGATGGCTTGGGTCAACTTTTCCGCCAGCAGGGCCAGGCGATAGACGTTGCCGGCCGGCGCGGCGGCAACGCGAGGCTGCCGGGCGGCCTCGGCCAGCACTTCTTCGATCCGCTCGGCCAGCTTATCGAGATGAAAATCGCGCCAGATCACGGCGGCGGCGCGGCGGCCGATGGCGGCCAGGTTGATACGGCCCTCAAGCACCTGCTGGAATGCGTCGGCCAAGGCGTTGCTGGTTCGCGGCACTTTGAGGCAGTGTACGCCGCCGACAAACCATTCGCCGATGCCGCAGTTCTCGGACATCAGCATCACGCACTCGTAGGCCGCGGCTTCCAAGGGAGCGCACCCGAACGGCTCGCGCCGCCAGGTGGGAAAGGCGAACAGGTCGTACTCGTGGCGGCGATAGCGGGCCACCAGTTCCGCCTGGGGGCAAAGGCCTTTAAACGTGACCAGATCGCCGACCCCCTCGGCTTCGGCCAGCCGGGGCAGCACCGAGCTGTCGAGCCTTCCGAACAGATCAATCGAAAACGCCTCGAAGCCGCGCTTGCGCAGCAAGGCGGCCGCCTCGATCAACAGGTCGATTCCCTTGTGGGACCCCATCTGGCCGGCCGAGACGATCCGCAAGGGCCGCCCCGGCGCGAAGTAGTCGGCCCGCGGCGGTGGGCGGCGTCCCTCGATCCAATTGGGCGCGATTTCGATGTGACCGTTGAGCCGCAGTCCCGCCTCCTCGATCTCCTCGACCACGCGCCGGCTGACCGGCATGTAAACCCCTTGCACGTGGCGATTGAAGGCTTCGGCCAGCGCGGCCGGCACCCCCTCGCCCCGGCTGCACAACAGGCGTGGCACGCAGTCGCCCAGGTACCAGACCCAGGGAAAAGAAAGCTGCTGGAGGCAGCCGATCAGGCCCAGCCCGCCCAGGCCGACCAGGTTCCACAGATAGACGACGTCGGGGCGGAAAGTCTCGATGGCCGAGGTGAGCAGGTACACGTTGTGCGCGTTGACGAAGTTGGCCTCGGCTTCCCACAGGCGGCGCGTCACTAGCCGGCTGTTGGCCTGGGCATAGGCATCGTAGCAGTTGGCCAGCTTGAAGACCCGGGCCACGTGAGGTCGTGCCGGACACGGGACGCGCGGCGCAGAGGTCAGGACATGAACGTCGTGCCCGCGTGCCAACAGGGCATCGACCACCTGGGCGCAGCACAGCTCGTAGCCGCCAATGAAATCCGGGGGATAGAGATTGCTGACGACCAGGATCCTCACGGGGCGCTCTCCCGGGCCTCGAGAAGACGGCGATACACCGACACCAGCCCGGCGGCCATGCTGCCCAAGTCACTCTGCGGGTCGGCGCAAGCGGGGAGCACTTCCACCGGGGCGGCCGTGTGCAATCCGGCGGCCAGGGCGGCCGAGTGGCAGATCACGACGCCGGCCAGGTCCAACAGTCCAAGCTGCCCCGCCAGCGAGTGCGAGGCGGCGTCGTACTCGCTGATGCAGACGGCCTTGCGCTCGTGGCAGGCGATCAAGAGGCCGGCCTCGCAGGTGCGGTTCCGGCAGCCATGGATGTGTACCAGGTCGGCTTCGGCCAGTGCGGCGGGCAAATCCCAGGAAACGGCGCGCGCGGGATCCGTGACCTGGCCGGCCACCGGCAAAACGCGGTGGGCAACGCCGGGAAAGATCTCCCGCCGGCCGGGGTTCAGGCCGCAGGAGACCAGCTCGATGCTGTAATCGCCGCCCGATGCCGTGGTGACGCCCCGGGCCAGTTCGGCCAGCCAGTCCCCGCCCAGGCGCCGCGCGGGCGTCTCGTCGATCGAGGCCAGGAAGACGATCCTGGCAACCGACGCGCGGGTTCGAGCAAGGCTGTGCATGGCGGAGAGCGGTTCTAAAGATCGCTGGAATCAAGCTGCACGCTGGGCGGACCAGCAGGGCGGCGCCATCGGACGCACGGACCGCCCCAAATCAGGCGGCGCGCGCGTGCTGCCCGGGCCGGCCGCCGAGCGCCGCCAGGTCGGAGTCGACCATCATCGCCACCAGCGTCTCGAAGCCGACGTGCGGCTTCCAGCCCAAGGCCGTTGCGGCCTTGGACGGGTCGGACAGCAGCAGGTCGACTTCCGCCGGCCGATGGAAGGCGGGGTCGATGACGACGTAGTCCTGCCAGTTCAGCCCGACGTGCCTGAAAGCGATGCGTACGAACTCCTCGACGCTGTGCGTTTCGCCCGTGCCGATCACGTAGTCGTCCGGCTCGGCTTGCTGGAGCATGAGCCACATGGCACGGACATAGTCGCCGGCAAACCCCCAGTCGCGGCGGGCCTGCAGGTTGCCCAGCCGCAGCTCGCCGGCGAGTCCCAGCCGGATGCGGGCCACGGCGTGAGTGATCTTGCGGGTGACGAACTCGAGCCCTCGCCGCGGCGACTCGTGGTTGAAGAGGATGCCGGAGCAGGCAAACATGCCGTAGCTCTCGCGGTAATTCATCGTGATGAAGTGCCCGTAGACCTTGGCCACTCCGTAAGGGCTGCGGGGATGGAACGCAGTCGTCTCGCGCTGGGGCGTCTCGTGGACCTTGCCGAACATCTCGCTCGAGCTGGCCTGGTAGAAGCGGATCGCCGGATTGGTCTGCCGCACCGCGTCCAGCAAGCGGGTCACGCCCAGGCCGGTCACCTCGGCGGTCAATTGCGGCTGTTGCCAGCTCGTGGGCACGAAGCTCTGCGCCGCCAGGTTATAGACTTCGTCGGGCCTGGTTTTTTCCAGCAGCGCCAGCAGCGATTGCTGGTCCAACAGGTCGCCGGGGTGCAACCCGACGCGGTCCCGCAGGTGGCCGATCCGCTCGAAGGTCTCGGTGCTCGATCGGCGGAACATGCCGTGGACGCTGTAACCCTTTTCCAGCAGCAGCTCCGCCAGATACGAGCCGTCCTGTCCGGTGATCCCCGTGATGAGTGCGGTGCCAGCCATGCGACGTTGGTACTCCCTGTTCGAAGACATGACCCGGCGGCCACGGCACGCAATCCGACCCTGGCCGAAGCCGCCCGGCGTGGCACCTTATTCGGCCAGCGGCTGCCTCGACCTTGACGATTAGTGAAACATTTCCGGCCGCCGACTTGCCGCGCCATCCCAGCTTGCCTGCCCCGCGATGTCAACCCGGGCAAAATGCGAAAGGCCGCGGCGAAGCGGCAAAAACGTCTCATCGCGCAAAGTCTGCTCTGCCGATAAACCTTGCCGGACCAATACGCGCCATGTCTTAGAGCGATTTGGGCGGTGAGCGATGCGAGTCCTGGTGGACGGCTGGCCGATGCTGGGGCGGCGGACCGGAGTGGGCCAGTACGGCTTGCGGCTGGTCGGGGCGCTGGCGGACCTGGAAGCTCGCTCGCAGGTCGAGGCCGTGGGAGTCTTCGACGGCCGCCGGGTGGTGCCGGCCGGCGACTTTTTGAAATCCATTGCCGCGCACTCCGCCGGGGGCGGCCGCGAAGGGCTGAAACGGATCGTGCGCCGCCTCTGGCCGCGATGCCGCGACTGGGCCGACGAACGGCGGCGGCGGCTGCTGCGCCGGGCGAGCGGCATCAGCCAGTGGACCGTGTTCCACGAACCGAACTTCGTGTCCCCGCAGTTCGAGCTGCCGCTGGTAACCACGGTGCACGACATGGGGTATCTGAGATACCCGGAGTTTTTGCCCAAGGACCGCCTGGCCTGGCTGCGGCGGCGGATGGCCCAAACCCTCTCGCAGTCGCGATCGATTATCACCGACAGCGAGTTCACCCGCAGCGAATTGCTCCAGTTATGCCCGCAGGTCGACCCCGGCCGCGTATGGGTGACGCACCTGGGAGTGGACATCGAGTATTTCAGCGATCCGCTCCACCTGGCGCGCCGGGCCGAGCTGCGAAGTCGATTCGGTCTGCCGCGGCGGTTCGCCCTCTACCTCGGAACACTCGAGCCGCGCAAGAACCTGCAAGGGCTGGTCGAGGCTTACGGCCTGCTGCCCCCGGCCCTGCAGCGCGAGTACCCGCTGGTGCTCGCCGGCATGCCCGGTTGGAATCAGGGCTATTTCCGCGCGTCGCTGGAAATGCTGCGGCGGCGGGGCGTGCTGTTCGAGCTGGGCTACGTCGACAGCGCCGACGTGCCGGCGCTGATGAAAGCGGCCAGCGTGTTCTGTTTCCCCAGCCTGTACGAGGGATTCGGGCTGCCCCCCCTCGAAGCGGCCGCCTGCGGCACCGCCGTGCTGTCGAGCAACCGGGCCTCGCTGCCCGAGGTGATGGGCGACGCCGCGCTGTACGTCGATCCCGCTTCGGCGGCCGACATTGCCGCCGGACTCGCCCGGCTGTTCGAGGACGAACCACTCCGCCTCCGCCTGGCGGCGGCCGGGCAGGCGCGGGCGGCGTTGTTCTCTTGGGAGACTTGCGCCCAACAGACGTTGGCCGCCTACCGCGCGGCGGCCTGACACCGTTTCAAAAAGCTGACGTGCAAGAATGCCTATCGATCCGCGGGCCCGTTCGAGCGTTCGCTGCCGAGTCGAGTTGGCGGTGGCCGTGCTGCTGTGCCTGCTGCTGCAACTGGCGGCCGCCCGCTCGGCGGTGATCGCCAAGGACGGCATCGGGTTCATCCGCATCGCTCGACGGTTGGCGGTCGACCCCGTCGGCGCCATGACACTCGAAGATCAGCATCCCGGTTACCCCGCCCTGGTGCTCGCCGGCCGGCAGCTACAGCATTGGCTGGGCAACCACGACGACTTTGCCGCCTGGATCAGCGCAGCTCGGCTGGCCAGTGGCCTGTGCGGCGCCGCCAGTATCGTGCTGGTGTGGCTGCTGGCACGCCGGCTCTACAACGAACGCGTGGCCGGCGTGGCGGCCTTGCTCGCGGCACTCTGGCCTCTCTTGCGGCAGAACGGGGCCGACGTCCTCAGCGACACGCCGCACCTGATGTTTTACCTGGCGGCCGCTTGGGCAGCCTCGGAAGGACTGGTCAGCGGCCGGACTCGTTGGTTCGCGGCCGCCGGCATCGCCAGCGGGCTGGCCTACTGGATCCGTCCCGAGGGGCTGGTCGTCGCCCTGGTGTCGGCCGCCGTGCTGGTCGGGCTGCACGTCTTCCGATGCAAGGACGGACGACAAGAGCAACGACCGTCTCCCCCAGGCGTCTCTCCTCTTCCTCCTTTCACCGGGTGCCTGGGGCAAAGCGATAAGCGTGCCCCAGTCTTCGTCCGTCCTGGTTCCCATACTGCCTTCTGCCTTCTGCCTTCTGCCTTGTGCCTTCATCGCGGCCTGTTGCACCTGGCCGCTTTGTGCCTGGCAACGTTGGCCGTGGCGGTGCCCTACATGGCGATCGCGGGAAAGCTGACCAGCAAGAAGAACCCATTTCGCCCGGACGCGCCGCCGGCGGCCACGGCAGCCGGCCAGCCGTCCGGCGCCCTGGTCGTCACGCCAGTGCCCATCTCGGTTGCCGGCGGAAAAAAAGAATCCCGAGCCGTTGTTCCGGGCCCCCACTTCCTCGGGTCCCAACCATTTTCGGGTTTGGTGACCGAGCCGGCGCCGGGGCAGACGATGCCGGGCGAGATTCCCAGGCCCGATTCATGGTGGCAAGTGCCGTTGGCTGCCCTGGCCGAATTGCTCAAGGAGCTGGCCCAGGGGTTTCGCTATCTGCTGCTGGCACTACCGGCGGTGGGTCATTGGGCGCCGGGACGCGTGCGGCGCCAGACGCTGCCGGCCGTGCTGGTCTGGGCCCTGCTCGCCTTTCACTCGCTCCTCTTGGGCGGTCTATACTGCCTGGCCGGCTACATCAGCCATCGGCACGTGATTCCGCTGGTGGCCCTGATGATTCCCACGGCAGCGGCGGGAGTGGTTTACCTCGAAGACAAGCTGTCGATGCTGGCCGCCAGTGCGCGCTGGCGGCCGGCGGTCTCCTGGGGGATGGCGGCCGGCATCGTGGCAGGGCTGGCGCCGATTGCCGCCCGCCCGCTGCACGCGATCTACCACCCACTGATCGAGGCCGCCCTTTGGGTCAAGGCCGACGCCGCCCCCGGCGACAGCGTGCTGACCACCTCGGACTACGCTCGGTTCTACGGCGGCATGGATGGCTTGCTGGTGGCGGTCGAAACGCCCAGTTTCGAGACCGGCCTGGTGCAGGCGCCCCGCGGCGGGGCCTGGCCGTACCTGGTGCTCGAGGTGGACCAGCGGACGTTCGATGCAGGGCGGATGACCTCGGGCCGCTCGCCCTACGAGCAGGTGGGATCCTTTGGAGGAACGGCCCGCAAGCCGTGGGCCAAGGTGCTCGTGTTTCGCGCGCGGGGGCATGGCCAGGTTCTGGCCGGCGGGCAAAATGGCCAGGTTCTGGCCGGCGGGCAAAAAGGCCGGCATCGGCCCGGCCCGGGCGGTCAAGAGCGGTCGCGGCCTCACGAACGGTTGCAGTCCGGCCGGACTCTGATACGATGAAGAGCAGGTTAGAGTTCGGAGTCTACGGCAGCCGCTCTTCGGGCGGAGGCCGAGGGAAGAATTCGAGATTGCGACTGGCTCAGTTGACAGGTTAGAAGAGCCAGCCACGCTCGGGAGACACCGCCACGATGCACTTGCTGATCATTCTGCTCGATCAACTGCTGGGAATGTTGCGCAGCGCCCGCAAGGCCCGTCAGGCCGAAGTCGTGGTGCCGCGGCAGAACGAGCCGGGGGGTTCCGACCCGGCTGCATCAGGGCGGCTCTGGTTCCCGGGCCACGGCTGGATGACGGTTCTCCCGGTCTGGCGCAGTGGCCCGGTGCGGCCGCCCGGTGGGCCGCTGGTCCACGTTGGGCGACTGGTCCACGTTGGGCGATGGGGTCACGATGGCGGCAGTCCCTGCGGACGCGCGCCGGACGAGCCCCCCGCAGCATCGCCTGGCGGTGCCGGCCGGCTCGAACCGTGTGGCGGCAAGTCTCGGGCTGGATAAAGCCCGGGCGGCGGCCTGGTTCGCGTCGTCACGTCTTGCTCGCCCTGACAACAGCAGTCCTTTCTCGCCTGCCGGTTGACCACCGGTGGTGCTGGCATCTCCCCTCGGTGCTCGCCGCTTCGTGCGGCGGTTGCGGCGGCTCCGCTCGCTGGCCCGGATTCGATGTCGGCCATGGCGGCCCGCCAGGCATGCGCCTGGCGCGCGGCAGGTTGCCCGCCGGCCGAAGTGCTCAAGAAGGGGAGCCGATGGACACCACGGTCATTGTATTATTGACGGCCTCGATCGCCGCGGCGCTGACCTTTACGCTGGTCAAGGCGCTCGACTACCTGCGCCAGACCGATGCCGAGAAGCGCGCCAGCGAGATCGTCGAACGCGCCCAGCGCGATATCGAGAATCGGCGCCGTGAGGCGGAGCTGGAGATCAAGGAACAGGCCATGCAGCAACGGGCAACCGGCGAAAAGGAGCTGGGAGTCATCCGACAGGAGCTGCACGAGCGCGAACGCCTGCTCGACAAGCGCCAGGACGCCCAGGAACAGCAAGCCGACCAGCTCCGAAAGCAGGAGAAACTGGTCGAGGGCAACCAGCGCAAGCTCGCCGAGCGGATCGAGGAAACCAATCGCCGCCATGAGGAGCTGGGCAAGCTCTTGGACCTCCAGCGGCAGACGCTGCACCAGCTCAGCGGCTTGAGCCAGGAGGAAGCGACAAGGCGGCTCCTGGAGCGGCTCGGCGCCGAACTCCAACACGAGGCCGGCGCGCTCATTATCAAGCACGAAAAGCAGACCACCGAGGCTTGCGAAGAACGTTCCCGCGAGATCCTGATCACGGCCCTGCAGCGCTATGGCGCCGCGCACACGGCCGAGACCACCACCAGCACCGTCGACATCCCCAACGACGACATGAAGGGGCGGATCATCGGCCGCGAGGGACGCAACATTCGGGCCTTCGAAAAGGCCACGGGCGTCGACGTGATTATCGACGACACCCCGGGCGTGGTCATCGTCAGCGGCTTCGACATGGTGCGGCGCGAGGTGGCACGCTTGTCGCTGGCCAAGTTGATCGCCGACGGCCGGATTCACCCCTCGCGGATCGAGGAGGTAGTGGCCGAAACGCAAAAGGAACTCGAGCAGCATCTGCAGAAGCTCGGCCAAGAGGCCGCCCAGGAGGCCGACGTCCCCGGCCTCAACGAGCGGCTGATTCACCTGCTCGGCCGGCTGCGGTTCCGGACCAGCTACAGCCAGAACGTCCTGCGGCACTCGATCGAAGTCGCCTTCCTGACGGGCATGATAGCCGAGGAAATCGGCCTGGATGCAAAACTCGCCCGGCGCTGCGGGCTCTTGCACGACATCGGCAAGGCCGCCGACCATGAGGCCGAGGGGGGGCATCCCCGTATCGGCGCCGACCTGCTCAAGCGCTATGGCGAGCGGCCGGAAGTGGTGCACGCCGCCCTGGGACACCACGACGACCTGCGGATCGAGAATCCCTATACCGTGCTGGTGGCGGCCGCCGACGCCTGCAGTGCCTCGCGTCCGGGGGCGCGGCGCGAGACGCTGGAACGCTACATTAAGCGGATGGAAGAGCTGGAGGGAATCGCCCGCGGCTTTCCGGGCGTCGAGCAGGCCTTTGCCATCCAGGCCGGACGCGAGCTGCGCGTCCTGGTGGGTGCCAAGGAGAGCAACGATGCCACGGCGGCCAAAATCTGCCACGACATCGCACGGGCGTTCGAGGAGCAATTGACCTATCCCGGCGAGATCAAGGTGACCGTCCTGCGCGAAGCACGTTTCACCGAAATCGCCAAGTAAACCAGGGAGCCTAAGGCTGGGTGGCTGGGGCAAAGCGGTAAGCGTGCCCCAGGAAACTGCAGGCAACTTTGTTATTCCACCGTTCCTCAACCAGGGGAGTTCCCTGTGCGGTTGCTGTTGATCGGCGACATCGTGGGCAAACCGGGCCGGCAGATCGTCTGCCGGGCGCTGGCCGGCCTGGTGGCCCGGGAGCAATTGGACTTCGTGGTGGCCAACGCCGAGAACGCCGCCGGCGGATCAGGGCTCACTCCCGAAATCTACCGCGAGTTGAAGCGGGCCGGCGTCGATGCCATCACGCTGGGCGACCACATCTACCGCCGCCGCGAGATCACCAGCGTGCTCGTCTCGCAGCCCGACATTGTCAAGCCGGCCAACTATCCGCCCGAAGCCCCCGGACACGAATTCGCGGTCGTACGCTCCGCCGGCGGCATCGACGTGGCCGTGGTCAGCCTGCTGGGCCGCGTCTTCATGCGTCCCGTCGACTGTCCCTGGGCCGCGGCCGACCGTGTGCTCTCGCGGTTGCCTCCGGAGGTCAAGCTGGTCCTGGTCGATTTTCACGCCGAGGCCACCAGCGACATGCAGTTGATGGGCCGCCACCTGGACGGCCGCGTCACGGCCGTGCTGGGCACTCACACGCACGTGCCGACCGCCGACGAGGAAATACTTCCCGGCGGCACCGCGTTTCAATGCGACGTGGGCATGACCGGCCCCTACCACAGCATTCTAGGCCGCCGGATCGACCGCGTGCTCGAAACGACCCTTTCGTTCAACCCCACGCACTTCGAGGTGGCCAGCGGCGACGTGCGTCTCTGCGGCTCGATTGTCGAGGCCGACAGCCAGACCGGCCGCGCCACTTCGATCCGCCGGCTCCGCATCGACGAGGCCCAGGCCGAGCAATTGAGCGAGCCAAGCGGACAGGGCGACCCGCGTTCGGCGGTCCCGTGACCCTCAAGGGGCGGGCGGGCAGCAGGGAACAGGCCCAGGACGACTGGCGAAGTGGAGGCTGATTGCATTAACATGGGCAGAGTGTGGGAGGCAGAAGTCAGATTGCAGAGGCAGAAGGGTCGTTGGGGTGAAGATGGAAGGGGTAATGGCGATGGTTCCTCAAGGCGAGGGAATCGAAAGCGATGCGTAACCTGCCGGTCCATTGGTCGGAAGGCATGTTCCTGCGGCCGCACCATTTCCAGGCGGCCGATCGGTATTGGGCCGAGACGCTCCAAACGAGCGAGCAGTGGGACCACCAGTTCAACTACGGCCTGAGGCGGTTGGAGATCAGCCAGGAGGCATTGGCCAACTCGCAGTTCCAGGTCAGCATGTGCCAGGCGCGGCTGCGGGATGGCACGCTGGTGGCGCTGGGGCACGGCGAGGAGCTGGACCGGGTGGACCTGGGGCCGGCCATCGAGCAGATGAACGCGGCGCTGGGCAACCTGCAAATCGACCTCAAGGAAGGATTCGAGGGAGAACAGGTGATCAAGGTCTACCTGGCCGTGCCGAAGCTGAAGATGGGCGCGGTGAACGTGGCGCCCGGGCGGGACGGGCAACCGCACCGCTTCTCAGAAATCAAGCAGTCGCTGCAGGATGAGAGCCAGGGGGGCAACGACCAGGAGCTGGGCCTCAAGTCGATGAGCGTGCGGCTGCTGCTCTCGACGCAGGACCTGGCGGGATACGAAGTGCTGCCGATCGCGGCCATCCAGCGGGCCGGCGACCGGGAGGCGACGCCGCGGCTCGATGCGCGGTATATTCCGCCGCTGCTGGCCGTGGACGCCTGGCCGGGACTGTCGCGGGGCATCGTGCGGGCGATCTACGACATCGTGGGCAACAAGATCAAGGTGCTCAGCCAACAGGTGCTGTCGCGGGGCGTGACGCTGGTCAGCCAGGAGCCGGGCGACCTGGACCGCCTGCTGATGCTCAGCCAGCTCAACGAGTCGTACGCGGTGCTGTCGGTGCTCTCGTTCGCGCCGGGCGTCCACCCGTTCATCGCGTATGGCGAGCTGGTCCGGCTGGTGGGCAAGCTCTCGATCTTCGGAACGGAACGGGCCGCCCCCGAGATACCGCGGTATGACCACGACGACCTGGCGGGCATCTTTTACTGGGTGAAACAGCAGATCGAGCTCTTGCTGGGGTCGGTGCGCGACTACGAGTACGAGCAGCGGTTCTTCGTCGGCCAGGGCTTGGGAATGCAGGTGGCGCTGGACGCCAAGTGGCTCAACGCGGACTGGCAATGGTACGTGGGAGTGGCGCGGGGCAACATCTCCGAAAAAGAATGCCAGGACTTGCTCTCGGCCGGCCAGCTCGATTGGAAGCTGGGCAGCGCGCGGCAGGTGCAGATCCTCTTCGAGAACCGCGCCGAAGGCCTGCTCCTGGTGCCGCTGGCGCGCGCGCCGCGGGCCCTGCCGGCCACGGGCGACTGGGTGTTCTACGAAGTGAGCCGGCAAAACGCGGCCTGGAAAGACGTCCACGAGACCCAGACCCTGGCGATGCGCGTCAAAGACAGCCTGATCGTCAATCGGGACAGCCTGCAAGGACAACGCAAGTTGATCCTCAACTACCGCGGCAAGCAGGCCGCAGTGCAGTTTGCCCTGTTCGCGGTGCCCACGCGCCAATGAGCCGCCAATGACTCCCCAATTCGCCAAAGCGGTCGACCCGGTCTTCATGCACGTGCTGGGATTGCTGGATCGTATCGGCCGCGACGAGTCGCCCTCGCCGCAGGATGAGCGGATGCACGTCCGGGGCTGGATCGACCAGGCCGAGGCGGTGCTCGGACAGGCGCCCGACTGGGACCTGGCCAAGCACGCGCTGGTGTACTGGATCGACGAGGTGCTGATCAACGCGCCCTGGGAAGGGCGGAACTGGTGGAGCGAAAACCCGCTGGAAGTCGAACTGTTCAATAGCCGCCTGGCCAACGAGCAGTTTTACCACAAGGCCAGGGAGGCCGGCACGCTGACCAGGAAAGACGCGCTGGAAGTGTTCTACGTGTGCGCGGTGCTCGGCTTTCGCGGCCTGTACCGCGATCCGATGGCGGCGGCCATGCTGGCGCCGGCGCGGGGATTGCCCAACGACCTGGAGAGTTGGGCCAAGCAGACTTCGCTCTCGATCCGGGTGGGGGCCAGGCCGCCGATCCAGGCGACCGGCCAACTTGGCCCCAGCGCGCCGCCGCTGGAGGGTCAGTCGCTGCTGGTGGCTTCGTCGATGGCCACCGCCGTGCTCGGCGCGTTGACGTTGATCGCGGGAGCCTGGTACTTCGGCTGGTTTTGATGTATTACCTGACGCAGTTCTTCTACATTCTGTTCACGCCGCTGCGGCTGTTGTTCACGTCGCCGCAGAAGCTGATCGCCACGCCCCGCAAGCTGCTGGGGCTGTCGCTGCCGGCGCGGGCGGCGATTCTGCTGGCGCTGTTCTTGATCGTGTGCGTGGTGGCGGCCTGCACGATCTTGTACCTGAACCGCGACACGTACGACCTGCCGTGGTGGCGGAACCTGCCGATCATCCTGGTGCTGATGATCGTGATCCCGGTCGTGACGTACATGGCGCTGCGCTTGTGGCTGGAAGGGGGCGTCTCGGAGTTCGAAGACATCGACCGGGCGTGGAAGGCGGGCGTCGCCGAGCTGGAGCGGCAGGGGCTGGACATGACGCAGATCCCGCTGTTCCTGGTGGTCGGCTCGTCGAGCCCGCGGCAGGAAAAGGCGCTGTTCGAGGCGTCGCGGCTGGAGTTGTCGGTGGGCAATGTGCCGGCGGGCCCGGCGGCGCTGCACTGGTATGCCAACCCGGACGGCATCTGGCTGGTGGCCAGCGACGTGGGATCGCTGAGCAAACTGTCGAGCCTGGGTGAGTCGGCCGCCGAAGCACGAGGGAGCGAGGGGGCCAGGAGGCGAGGGGGCCAGGAGGCGGACGAGGACGGGGGAGGCGATATTCGGCAGACGATGAAGGCGGGCGCGCCGGCCCCCGCGGCGCCCGCCGCCCGGTCGGTGGCCCAGCCGAACATCCGGGGAACCATGGTCATCCGCCAGACGATGGACCCCAGCGAGGCGCCGGCGGCGGCCCCGCTGGAAAAGCGGCATATCAAGCTGTCGCGCGATGAAGTCGAATCGCAGCCAAAGCGGCTCGAGTACCTGTGCAAGTTGATCCGGCGGGCGCGGCAGCCGCTCTGCCCCGTGAACGGCGTGATGACGCTGCTGCCGTTTCACGTGATCCAATGGGGGGCGGCCGAAGGCGTCGAGGTCCAAAAGGCGGTCCGCAGCGACCTGACGACGCTGGGCCGCTCGTTCAAGCTGCGGTTTCCCGTGACGGCCCTGGTCGTGGGCCTGGAGACCGAAACGGGTTTTCAGGAGCTGGTGCGGCGGGTAGGCCGCGATCGGGCCAGGGCGCAGCGGTTCGGCAAGGGATTCGGCGTGTGGGATCCGACGACGCCGGAACAGCTCGAAGCGCTGGGGGCGCATGCGTGCGGCGCCTTCGAAGACTGGGTATACACGCTGTTCCGCGAGCCGGAGGCGCTGGAGAAGCCCGGCAACACCAAGCTCTACGCGATGCTGTGCAAGATCCGCCGCACGCTGCAGTCGCGGCTCGACGGCATCTTGGTGGGCGGCTATGCGCACGACCCGGAGCAAGGTCAGCGGGCCGACTGGGTGCTGGTGGGCGGCTGCTATTTCGCGGCGACGGGCGACAACGAGGAGCGGCAGGCCTTCGTCAAAAGCGTGTTCGAGAAGCTGCCCGAGCAGCAGGAAGAGTTGGAGTGGATGGAGGAGGCGCTGGCCGAGGACCGGCGCTATCGGCGGATGGCCTACGTGGGCTTCGCCATCAACGGCCTCTTGATGGCGGCATTAGCCACGCTGGTGTGGATGAAGCTGAGGGGAGAATAGAAAAGGCAGAAGGTCAGTAGCCCTCACGCTCCGAGTGAGGTAGCTGAAGTCAGGAGTCAGAAGCCCGAAGGCAGTAGGACAGGGTTCTTTTGCCTTCCATTCATCGCCCGGAGGGCGGACGCAACGGCGGACGGCGGCATACTGACAACCCACGTACAACGGATACAAGACATGGCACCGGCGTTCGATAGAGAAGGGGCGGGGAGCAGGAAGCGTGACGCGGATGGCGAACGCCGCCAGGAGAAGAGCCCCGGGGCTGAAGGGGCCGTCGATCGGGGGCTGCTGGAGAAGGTGGTCGAGCAGACGCTGTTGAGCCTGGGAGGCTCCGAACCGCCGGCGCCCGAGGACGTGGCGGCGCTGCGCGAAGTGGTCAGCCGGCATAGCGGGCGGCGGTTTGGCCTGGACCCGGTGGCCGTCGAAATGGTCGAGGCGGTGCTGCGCGACCAGTTGGAGCAGTTGCGCACGCACCAGTCGCGGCGGGCGATGGTCGTCGAAATCGCCACCACGCTGTACGAGGATCAGGACTCGCACGATCGCCTGCTGGCGCTGTGGAACAAACTGTCCGAGGCCCAACCATGACCGAAGCTCGGGCCACGCAGCAGGAACTGATCGAGGGCTGCCAGGGCCTGGTTCGTTCGCTGGCCCGCAAGCTGCACCGGGGGCTGCCCGAGTCGGTCGAGCTGGACGACCTGGTCGGCTATGGGCAGTTGGGCCTGGCCGAGGCCGCCCGGGATTTTGATCCGGGCCGCGGCGGCAAGTTCAGCACCTACGCCTACTACCGGATTCGCGGGGCGATGTACGACGGGCTTTCGAAGATGAGCTGGTTCAGCCGGTCGCGCTACCAGCGGCTCCGTTACGAGCAGCATGCCAATGAGCTGCTGGCGATGGAGGCCGACGCCGTGGGACCAGGCGAGCCGGGCCGCCTGGAAGACGAGGTGCAGTGGTTGAAGCGGATGGCGAGTGGCCTGGCGGTGGTCTACCTGGCGACGCAGAGCATGGACGAAGAGTGCGAATCGAGGGAGCTGGTGGACGAGTCGGCCGTATCGCCGCCGGTGGCGTCGATCCAGCGTGAGACGCACCAGATCCTGCACGACCTGATTGAGGGCCTGCCCGCCGAAGCGCGGACGTTGATCCGCGCCACGTATTTTGAGGGGGTAACGTTGCAGGAGGCCGGCCGCAGGTTGGGGGTGAGCAAGGCCTGGGCCAGCCGTCTGCACGCCAAGACCCTCGACCGGCTCGCGCAGCGGCTGAGGCAGGCGGGCGGCTGAAGGAGGAGGAAATAGCTGGCTGTCATAGGTAAGTCAGCTTCTCCGCACGTGCCGGTCCAATCGCTTTAGGCTGGCACTTCACTCCCGGCTCGACTACGCTTTCATTGGTTCTGGGCGACAAACAACCGGGAGAAGCAAACATGGCCAAGGCCGCTGGAAAGTCGAACAAGAGCGCGTTGATCCGTGATTATTTGGCTGCGAAGCCCCAGGCGAGCGTCGGCGACATTATCTCCAAATTCCAGGAGCGGGGGATCAAGGTCTCGGCCGCGCTGGCCGCGAAGATCAAGTACAATCCGGCTGAAAAGCGGATGCGCCAGCGGAAAGCACGCTCAGCGATCAACGGCCAGCGTCGCCGGGGCCGGCCGCCCAAGAGGCGGCTGGAGCGAGGGGGCAAAGCCGACGCCATCCGGCAGGCTTTTGCCTCTTTGGGAAGAAAGACCCGGCCCAGCGAGGTGGTGACGCACCTGGGGAGCCGCGGGATCACCGTGTCGAGGTCGCAGGTCGCCAGCGTGCGGAATGCCTTGAGGAAGCGGCGGGCCCGGAAAGCTGCCGGTCGGAAGGGCGCCGCCCGGTCCCCGGCCGCCATCAACGACTCGGTGTCGCTGAAGGGCTTGATCGGTGCCAAGAAGCTGGCCGAAAAGCTGGGCGGGATCGACGTTGCCCAGCAGGCCATGTCGGCGCTGTCGAAGCTGAAACCAGACTAGGACTAGGGCGCAAGCCGAAACCATGGCGAAAAATTGCTTCGGTCAATGAATCTTGGACGTGGGTGTCGCTCTTTCCATGGGCATAACATTCCACGTGACAACCGTGATCGCACCCGCCAAGACATTCGTCAGCTAGAGCAACCTCTGCGGTCTCGCCGCACCGCCATTGAGATGGCACGCAGTACGGGCAAACCTGGTCGAGAGGGCCGAAGATCGGCGCTGGTCGAGCGCGTACCAACGAGCTCTATTGTTCTGAGTCGCGACGCTTTCGGCGTTTGCGTTTGGATCGCCTTTCTTGGTCATGCCGCAATAGCTCGTTGATGAGTTCCTCAGGACCGCGGAAAGTTGTCTGCCGGAGTGCCGCGATTGCATCCGGGAGGGAAAGTAAGCCGCGCTCCGCTGCCATCTCGATGACCCCGAGCGTACCTGTAATCAAGATTCCCAGCTTCTGGGCCGCTGCGACGCCATCGCGGTCGTCAATGAGTAAAATGTCGGCATTCAACTCAAGTGCCAGGGCAATGGCCTCCGCCTCGCCTGGTCCCAATCGGCTGTCACGGAGAGTCGCGGTGGGAGCTTTCACTTCGAGCCACGCTGGCGGAGCGCTTGCCCAGGTCTTCACCGCGGGTGGCGTTTTCGGACGGGTTAGTTCTACAATGACGGCCGGAGATGTCACAACGCGACCGAACAAGTCGGGCAGAGTATGTTGCTGCCCGATCAGCACAAAGTAATTCAGGGGAGTAGTGTCGGAGACGACGATCATTCGCCGAGAAGTTTACGGAGTCCCGCCAATTGTTGGCTGAATTCCGCGGGCGTCACAAGGTCTTCCGTGACGTGGTGTTGCTTAAGCAGCGCTTCGGTCTCGAACCGGTCAAGCCCTAAGGCCGTGGCAAGTTGATGATGGGAGAGCTTGTGCTGGCGGTAAAGCTCGACGAGGGCCGCTTCCTTGGCCGCCGCATCGAGATCAGCCACCTCCTGCCGCAAGTGCATCTCGATGGCGTCGGGCAACTGGAATGAGATTGTCATGCGGCCTGATCTCCTTGAAACCAATGTAGCACAGTGACCAGGCGAGGAGAAGGCAGAAAGACGGAGCAGGAGAGACGCCCGGGGGGAGGGTCCCTGTTGTCGCCCGTTCTGCTACAACCTCCAGCCAGTTCGTCAATGCCGCAGGACTTTTCCCGGCCGGGCGCCCGTGTGGCGGCCGCGGTCGAGCACGACCGTGCCGTTGACCACGACCCATTCGATCCCTTCGCTGTACTGAAACGGATCGGTATACGTCGAACGGTCGCTGACTTTCTCGGCGTCGAAGATTGCCAGGTCGGCCGCCATGCCGGGGCGCAACAGGCCGCGGTCGGCAAGGCCGAGCTTGGCCGCATTGAGCGAGGTCATCTTGCGCACGGCGTCTTCCAGGCGCAGCAACTTCCGGTCGCGGACATACTCGCCCAGCACGCGTGGAAACGTGCCGAAGTTGCGGGGGTGCGGGTTGCCGCGCCGCAGCGGCCCCTCGACCGCGTAGGCCGAGCCGTCGGAGCCGATCGAACACCAGGGCTGCACCAACGCCAGGTTCATGTCGTCTTCGGTGTGGTGCGCATAGACCGTGCCGACCGAGCCCGACTCTTCCAGCAACAGGTCGAACAGCTCGTCCAAAGCGTCGGCCGCCGGCTTGCCCTGGGCGCGCAAGGCCAGCACGCGGTCCATCGTCAGCCCTTTGAATCGATTCTCGGCGCTGACGAGCATCCGGCTCCAATCGCCGCCGACGGCCGTGTAGTGGTTGTACCAACCGTCGATGCCGTGGGTGATGTCGTGCTTGAGCCGCTTGCGGGTTTCCGGGTCCTTGAGCCGCTGGAGCATCTTGGCGGTGCCGCCTTCATGGGCCCAGGGCGGGATGATGCTCGACAGGTTGTTGTTGCCGCGCGTGTAGGGGTAGACGTTGGCCTGCACGTCCAGGCCGCCGAGCCGGGCCGACTCGATGAGCGCCACGACCTGGGGCATGCGGCCCCAGTATTGCTGGTCGGCAATCTTCAAGTGGATGATGTCGACGGGTAAACCGGCCCGGCGGCCGATCTCGATCGCTTCCTCGACGGCGTCGAACACGCCGGTTCCCTCGTTGCGGATGTGCGTGGAGTAGATGCCGCCGTGGCGGGCGGCCACCCGGCATAATTCGACGACCTCGTCGAGCGTGGCCAGCGAGCCGGGGGGCATTGCCAACTGGCTCGACAGCCCGCGGGCGCCGTCGTCCATGGCCTCGGCCACGAGCTGCTTCATCTGGCGCATTTGCTCTTCGGTGGGCCGGTCGAAGGCGTTGCCCATCACCGACTGCCAGACGTTGTTCAGCCCGACGTACGAGGCGACGTTGACCGCGGTGCCCGACTGCTCGAGAGCGGTAAAGTAGGCGGCCAGCGTGGGCCAGCGACGGGCGGGGCCGGGGCCGCCGGGGGCGGGCGAGGCGAGGCGAGGCCCTCGATTCGGCCCGGCCGACTCGCCTTCGCCGAGGACCTCGGTGGTGACGCCCTGGCGGATCTTGCTCTGGGCGTCGCCATCCTCGAGCAACAGGTAGTCGGAATGGGAGTGGATGTCGATGAAGCCCGGAGCGACGACGAAGCCCTGGGCGTCGATCTCGTGGGTTGCCTCGCCGGGCCCCACCCGGCCGACCGCCACGATGCGGCCGCCGCGGACGGCCACGTCGCCGCGGAACCACGGGTTGCCGGTGCCGTCGACGATGCGGCCGTTGCGAATCAGCAGGTCGTAGCGGGGCTTGGTGTCACCAGCGGGGGCCGTCTGCTGAGCCAGGACACGGGTAGCGGGCCCCGGGGCAAGCATCGCCAGCGAGGCCAAGACTGCGAAAAGACGCCGCCGGAAAGTGTTCATCAGCGGTTCTCCGTCAGGTGCGCATTGATTCCGCGGAGGCGATTCTACCAGGCCGGTCCCGCGAGACGCCAATCCCGTCGATCCTCTTGGGCACCGGCGAGCGCGATCGGTCAATAGCCAGGGATTGAGCAAGTTCGGCGGCAGGATTCAGATATTGTAGCTCGTGGCAATCTTGCGTAGACTTCACAAGAGGGTTAGCTGAGGGCCTTTTGAAGCGACAATGCACGGTCCCATGCCCAAACAAGTCAATCTGCGCACGACGGACGAGCCGCTCCGCGAGTTCGTTCAAGGGCTGGGCGATTTCCGCGAAACCCTGGAACTGGTCCTTGACGGCCACGTGCTGGCTAAGCTCATTCCAGCGACCGACCTCTCCGACGAGGAAAAACAACGCATCCTCGACGAAGGCTGGGACCTGGTTAAAGAGGCGCGGGCGCGTAATGCGGGAGTCCCGGAAAGCGAGATCGCCAAGACGGTAGACGCGGCCGTCCGGCGCATCCGCTCCCAAGAATGACGTCGGCCGTTGTCGACACAAACATTCTCGTCCGAGGTGCCATCGCCGCTCACCCGCAAAGCGCCAGCAAGCGGGTCGTCGACGCCTTCTTCGCCCAACGTTTCGCCCTCCTTTTGTCGCCGGACGCACTGCTTGAAATCCAGCGGGTGCTGGCTGAGCCCGATGTCCGCGCCAAACATGGCTGGACGGATGATAAGATCGTTCGCTTCTGCCGGGCGCTGCAGGCCGGCGCTCTCATGCGTTACCCGACAGTCCTGGTCCCGCCGTCGATCACGCGCGATCTCACCGACACCAAGTGGGTCGCGTTGGCGCTCGCCACGGACGCGG
This sequence comes from Pirellulales bacterium, assembly GCA_040901675.1. Taxonomy (GTDB): domain Bacteria; phylum Planctomycetota; class Planctomycetia; order Pirellulales; family JAICIG01; genus JBBDNX01. Next base: position 258,342 of record JBBDYJ010000025.1, read on the forward strand.
ATTTCCTCATCACGCACGACCACCGGCATCTCCACCGGCTCCGGGTCGTCGGCCGTACGAAGATCGTGACGCCCGCCGCGTTCCTTCGGCAAATTATCTAGCCGCCCGACAACTGTTTGGGGCAGTCTTAATTGTCGGTTTCGTTGGCCCCCCAACTCTGTGCCTGCGTGCGGCAAGATGCTACAAAGACGCGGCCGAGCGGCTGCCAGCGGCTGGTCGAACGGCGCAAGATTCGGCGCTGGGCGCCGAATGGGTAGCAGATGCTGCCCTCTCGCCAGAGCGCCTGAGGGCGGCGACAGTGGAGCGCGCATGATTGTTTCCAGCGATTCGACCTCCTGCTCGACGCCGATCGACATCGAGGGGCTGCGCAAGACCTATCGTGACGGACTGTTCGGCCGGCGGCGAATCGAGGCCCTGCGGGGCGTTACCTTCCAGGTGGGACGAGGCGAGGTCTTCGGCCTGCTGGGACCCAACGGAGCCGGCAAGACGACGCTGATCAAGGTGCTGCTGGGCATTGTCCGGCGCAGCGGGGGCCGGGCTTCGCTGCTGGGCCGGCCGCCCGGCGACCGCCTGGGCCGCCGGCACGTCGGGTATTTGCCGGAGAATCACCGGATCCCGCGGCATCATACGGGCTATACGGCGCTTGAGTTCTACGGCAGCCTGAGCGGGCTGCCCGTGGCCGAGACGCGCCGCCGCCGGGACGAGCTGTTGGAGCTGGTAGGCCTGAAGGGTTGGGGGCGGACGCCGATCCGCAAGTATTCCAAGGGCATGCAGCAGCGGCTCGGCCTGGCCCAGGCCTTGCTCCACGATCCGCAACTTTTGATGCTGGACGAGCCCACCGACGGAGTCGATCCGGTCGGCCGTTCCGAGATGCGCTCGCTGCTGGTGCGCTTGAAGGAGGCCGGCAAGACGATCTTCATCAACAGCCACCTGCTGCAGGAGATCGAGCTCGTGTGCGACCGCGTGGTGATCCTGGTGCGCGGCGAAGTCCGCGCGCAGGGCGGGATCGACGAGCTGACCGCCCTCGGCCAGACCGAAGTCCGCTTGACGCTGGCCGGCAACGAGCCGGACATCCGATCCGCGCTCGGCGACCGCCAGACGCGAGACTGGAGCGTCGACGACACTGGCCTCGTGTACGTGACCATGCTTGTGCCGGACCAGGCCGCCGTGGACCAGTGCGTCGACGATCTGCGGCGCCGAGGGGTGGGCATCGTGGAACTCCAGCGACGCCGGCAGACGCTGGAGGAAGCCTTTATCCAGCTCGTGAACAAGGGGGCTGCGCTATGAGGCCGTACCTGGCGGTCATCAAGGACTCGTTCCGCGAAGCACTCTCCTCGCGCGTGCTGTGGATCCTGTTGGTATTGGCGACGGTGCTGTTGCTGGTCATAGTGCCGGTAGGGTTGCACGAGCAGGCCGGCACGTCGATCCAGCCGCGCGACCTGATCGATGCCGCCGGACTGATCGGCAAGCTGAAGACGCAACAGGCGGCTCAGCGGCCGTCGCCCGGCAAGCAGGTCTGGTCGCTGTTGAGCGATGACCTGCAGAGCCGCATGAAAACGAGAGAGGAACCAGGCGGCGGCTGGCCGGGCCAAACGGTGTTTCAGCTCAGCCGGGAACTGGATGCCATGCTGGCGGAGCGCGAGTTGTACGACGCCTCCGCTTGGGACGGCGTCGAGCTAACCCCGGAGGCCGAGCAACTGCTGGAAAAGGGCGCCGAGCGTCTCGACGACCAGGAGTTGAAGCGACTCAATCGGCACCTTGTCCAGGCCGCGTTCCCGAACGAGATCGCCGCCAGCAGTCAGACCCAGACGAGCTTGACCTACCTAGGAATGCAGGCCCTGGGGCCTTTCTCCGTTCCGCGGGAGGCGTGGATCAACAGTGCGCTGATGACTTTCATCAGTTTCTTTGCCGGGACGATCGGCGTTTTCGCCGCGATCCTGGTAACCGCCTCGATCATTCCACAAACGTTCGACGCCGGCGCGATCGACCTGTTGTTGAGCAAACCGATTTCGCGGGCCCTGTTGTACGTGGCCAAATTCCTGGGCGGCTGCGCGTTTATCGCCATCAATGCCTTGTACCTGGTGGGTGGGTTGTGGCTGATTGTCGGTCTGCGGTTTGGCACGTGGAGCACGAAGCTGCTCTGGTGCGTACCACTATTGATGTTCTTGTTTGCCATCTACTACTCGGTCTCGGCCCTGGCCGGCGTGGTGTGGAAAAACGCCATTGTGTCCGTGGTGATCAGCGTCTTGTTTTGGGCCATCTGTTTTACGGTGGGCACCGCCAAGACAATGATCGAGTTCATCGCAATCAACCCGGCCCGGCTGATCAAGCTGGTGCCGGCCGGCGAGGCATTGCTGGCCGTGGACGAGGGGGGCGACACGTATGCTTGGGAGTCGAAAAGCCGGACATGGAAGAGCATCCTGGCGCCGGCGGGGAGCGAGAACCGGCCTCCGCGGATTCTCGCGCCTTCGCCACCGGTGGGGCCGCTCTACGACGCCGAAAACAAGCGACTGTTTGCCCTGCCGCCGCAGTATCAGCAATTCGGCCTCGGCCAGGCCCCGCGGTTGATCGTGGCCCAGGAGGCCGACTCGTGGAAGCGGGCCGATGGGATCAGTGCGCCGGGCGGGACGGCGGCCTTGTTGATGGAGCCGCGGGGGACGCTGCTGGCAGTGAGCCCAGCCGGAGTGTTTCGCCTCAAGGGCAACCCGACGGATACAGCCAAGCAGGTGAAGGTGCTGGGTTTCGATCTGCCGCTCGGTCCCGCGGGTGGCTCCTTCGCGCCGGCCGGCGATGCGATGCGGTTTCGCGTGCCGCTGGCGGCGGCCATCGACGCGCGGTCGGGAGACGTGGCGGTTTACGACGGCGAAAAGCTTTCCATCCTCACACCGGATACCAAAGGAAAGTACTCGGCGTCTGCCGAGCGGCAGTTCAAGGAGCCAGTCGGTGGCGTGCTGGCGTTGGGAGGCAGCGGCGTCGTGCTGGGACTGGCCGACGGGCGCTTGCGGATCTACCGCCGGAGCGGCTCGAATTCAAAGGTTGAGCTGGAACTCGTCGGCGAGCACCGACCCGAGGGGAAGAATGGCGCTCGTTCCGTCGAAGCCGGCAGCGACGGACGGTTCTTTGCCGTGCTGTTCCATCATCGCAAGCTGTGGCTGTACGACGCGCAGCGGAAAACCTTGGTGGAGCCGGACATTTCGCGGCAGGGAGATTTTTCTGCCGCGGTCTTAGCGGGTCCGGACCGGCTGCTGGCGGCGGACCGCGTCAAGCGTGTCAGCGAGTACACGGTCCCAGGCTTCGACCTGGTCTCGCGGCGCGAGCCGGCGGGCGCGTTGGTCGAGCGCATCTATCGGTACGGGGTCAAGCCGATTTACACGGTGTTCCCCAAGCCGGGTGAACTGGACAACGTGGTCAATTATCTGCTGACCGACGAGGAGAGCGTCGCCACCGGACCCGACGCCGACGACCCGCGTGCCGCGCGGATGCGGCTCGACGTGTGGGGGCCCGTCTGGAGCAGCCTGGCGTTTATGGCCGTGATGGTCGGTCTCGGGGCGCTCTACACTCAGCGAAAAGATTTTTGAGAGGGCGAAGCGCGCCTGCGAGGCATGGCCCCACGGCGCCTTGAAGGCCGCCCGGGCAGGCTGGCGGATGGCCAGTCCACCCGCGACCGGCTATACTGTGCCGCGATTGGTGTCTCAGCCAGTAGTGTTTCCGCGTCGAGCTGGCGCGCGTCCGGGTGGTGCGGGCTCATACAGCGATGCGAACCGGCAGTCAATTCCGCCACGTCGTGTTTCCGCGCTGGACCTGCAAGCATGGCGTGCTGGACCTGGTCCGTCCTGCGGAGCGAGCCCGGGCGGGCGTGGAAGCAAGGCGGGACTTGCCGCGCGAGGCGGCCGCGTTCGTCGAATGGCTGTTCGGCCAGGTCAACCTCGACGCACGAGCGTATCGGGCCGAGACGTTGCAGCGGCGGTTGTCCGCCTGCTTGCGCTTCCTGCGGGTAACCAGCCCCCAGCAAGCTCGCCGCTTGCTGGAAGACAATCCCGCCCTGACGGCTTCCGCCATCAGCAGCATGTTGGTGGGGGTGACGTCGTTCTTTCGCGACTCGGCGGTGTTCGAGGCCTTGCGGCAGCAGGTTTTGCAGCCTTTTTGCAATCGTTCCGGCCAGAGGATCGGACTGTACGCCTGGAGCATCGGCTGTTCAGACGGCGCGGAATTGTACTCGCTGGCGCTGTTGATGGCCCAGATGGGTATCCTTTCGGGCAGCTACCTGCTGGGAACCGATTGCCGCCGGGATGCCATCGAAAAAGCCAAGGCCGGCTGCTACGACGCTGCCAGGTTGCGAGAGGTGCCCATGGAGATCAGGGCACGTTGGTTCTCGCGGCAGGACTCGCTTTGGCAGGTCGCCCCATTGCTCCGCCAGTCGAGCCGCTGGCGCGTGGCCAACATCATCGAAGTACGCGAGCCGGGCCTGTGGGACGTGATCCTGTTCCGCAACACCTCGATGTATCTCTGTTCGGATCGAATGGCCGGGCTGTGGCAGCAACTGGAAAACTCGCTGCGCCCCGGCGGAGTGCTGGTCCTGGGTAAAGCCGAACGCCCCCTGGGGAGCAAGCGGCTGTCGATGGTGGCACCCTGTATTTACCGGCGCGAGCGGAGGTGAGCGTGGAGGCCGACTCCCCAGCGGTTGCCGGTTTGGCTTCGCGGCAAATTGTGGCGGCCGCGGCCTGGCTGCTGGTGGCGGCCACGGCCGCGGTCGACGTGCTGCTGCCCGGCAGCGTGGTCGTTGCGGTGCTGTTCACCTTGCCGCTGATTGTCTGCGGCGGCGTGGGCAGCACGGGCATGTTGTGGAGCATGACCGCCGCGGTCTTGACGTTGACGTTCGTCGACTATTTTGCGGGTGTCAGCTCGACCCAGGCGGCGCTGGAGTGGGCAGCCGTCGTGAACCGGTCGCTGGCCGCCTTCTTGTTGCTGCTGGTGGCGTCGATGGTCCACCTGCGGATTACGTCGGAAGCATCGCTGCGGCTGCAACAGCGGACGCTGGAGGCCCAGAACGCCGAGCTGGAGGAGCTCAACGAAGAGTTGAGTCAGCGGGAGGAGGAGATCGTCCGGCAGAACGAAGAGTTGCAGTCGCAAACCGAGGAGCTGGAGCGGCAGACCGAGGAGCTGCGGGTCACCAATGAGGATCTGGCCGGCCGGGAAAAGACGCTGGAACAGTTGCTGGAGCTGTCGCGGTCGCTGACGGCCGAGATGCCGCGCAGCGAATTGTTGGACAAGATCTGCGAGACGTTGGGCCTGTTGACGACCAGCCTGGCCTCGGCGGTGCTGGAGCGGCGCGGCCATGAGCTGGAGGTGATCTGCCATCATGGCTTCGGGCCGGAAGGACTGAAATCGCAGATGCTGCCGTATGCGCAGTCGTTCTCGTCGCTGATCCTGTCGATGGGCCAGACGGGCTACCTGGCCGATCTCGGCCAGCGGCCGGAGCTGGTGATTCCGCAGCCGAAGGAGGGAGACGCACTGCGTTCGGCGCTGGCCACGCCGCTGAAAGTACACGGGCGGTCGGTGGGCACGATCGAGATCTATTCGGCCGAACCGCGCGTGTGGGACGACTCGCAAGTCGCCATGCTCGAGTCGCTGGCCGCGCAGACGGCGATCAGCCTGCACAACCGTGAGCTGCTGGAAGCCATCCAGCAGGAGCGGCGGCGGTTCGAGGCGGCATTTCGCACGGCGCCCTTCGGTTTGCTGGTCACCGACGACCCCCAGGGAGACGCCATCCATCTCAACCCGGCCGCAGCCGCAATGCTGGGCGTGCCCCTGGGAGAGAACATCGCGGCCTCGACCCCCACGGGCAGCCGATTGCGGCGAAGCATCTTTCGAGGGCACGAGCCGGTCAGCCCCGAGCGGTTGCCGTTGGCCCGGGCGCTGAAAGGTGAAGAAGTCCACGGCGAGGAGTTCGACGTGCGGTTGCCCAAGGGGCCCTCGGGTGGACTGGTGGTTTTGTGCTCGGCCGCGCCGATTTACGACGGGCAGGGGCGAATCGCCGGGGCGGTGGCCGCCTTCGCCGACATCACCACCCACAAGAGTCTGCTCAGGGAACTGGAGCTGCGGCGGAGAGAGGCCGAAGAGGCCAGCGTCCGCAAGACCCGCTTCCTGGCCGCCGTTTCGCACGACATCCGCACTCCGGCCAACGCGATCAGCCTGATGGCCGAGCTGATCCGGCGGTCGGCTGCCAACCCGCAGTTGGTCCAGGAGATCCCGGAGCTGGCCCAGCGGCTGCAAGCCAACACGCTGTCGCTGATGGAGCTGGTGAGCGACGTGCTCGACGTGGCGCGCTTCGACTCGGGCAAAGTCGAGCTGGTCGAAACCGAGTTTGCCCTGGCCGAGCTGATCGCCGACGAGTGCGGGCAGGTCGCGCCGCTGGCGCTCGACAAAGGCATCCGGCTGGTGTTCGAGCCGGCGGAGCGGCCCATCTGGCTGCACGCCGATCGCGTCAAGCTGGGGCGCATCCTGGGCAACCTGCTGAGCAACGCCATCAAGTTCACGCAGTCGGGCAGCGTGCAGGTGAGAATGGGAAGCGGGCCGCCACCCCAGCGGGAAGTGGAGCTGCTGGTCAGCGATACGGGAGTGGGAATCGCCCCCGAGCACTTGACGCTGATTTTCGACGAGTTCGCGCAACTGCACAACCCCGAGCGCGACCGGTCCAAGGGGACGGGCCTGGGATTGGCCATCTGCAAACGGCTGATTGAAGTGATGGGGGGCAGCATTTCGGTCCAAAGCACGTTGGACCAGGGCAGCACCTTCCGCATTGCCTTGCCGGCCTCGTGCGTCGCCATCCGATTGGCCGCTTCCTACGGCGCGCCCGGCCGGGAGACGAAGCCGCCGCGGCCAGGGCAGAGACCGGGCTTGAATCTGCGGATCCTGCTGGTCGAGGATCACGCGACCACGCGGGAAGGCACCGGGCAGATCCTGCGCCAAGAAGGAGCCATCGTCGTCGAGGTTCCCAATGGGCGCTCGGCACTCGAGGCGCTCGAACAGTGCAGCCACGACGTGGTGCTGTTGGACATGATGCTGCCCGACATGGACGGCCGCGAGGTGCTCAAGGCCATTCAGAGCGATCCGCCGCCGGGATTAAAGGGAGTGGTCGTGCTGACCGGCGATCTCACCCAAGAGCGGCTGGCCGAGGTGAAGAAACTCGGCGCCGACGGGCTGATCGGCAAACCAATCGATGTCCGCAAAATGCTCGCCGCGCTGGAGGCTTACCAGGAGCGGCCGCTGCAGTAGGACGCACGGCAAACTGTGCCACTGCTGGCATCACGCTCCGCAATGGTTCAGTCGAGCACTGCTTCTCGGCGGCGGGCTGGGTGGCTGGGGCAAAGCGATAAGCGTGCCCCACAAGCAAGCATTGGCCAGCGGGCGACCATGCTGGACCTAATCCATTCATGGCAACGACGGAGCCAAATCGCCTGCCAGGCTTCTCGCGGCGGTTGCAGGGCCGCCACTTGCGGAAGCCTCTGTCGAATGCGATCCCGCCCGCGGATAGCCGCCCGGCTTGGCCGCGGCTGGCACGCTTTGTGCTCCTATCTTGGGGGCTGGTTTACCCATTTTATTCCTGGTTTTAGGGGTCACGCGATGCTCAACGCACAAGAGATACAGGGGCACTGGGATATGCTCCGGGGCAAGGTCAAGGAGAAATGGGGCCAGTTGACCGACGACGACTTGCAGATCGTGGGCGGCAACGTCGACCAGCTCGTCGGGCGGATCCAGCAGAAGACCGGCCAGCAAAGGCGTGAAATCGAGTCGTTCCTCGACGACCTGCTCAGCCAGTCAGGGATCAGCCGGGCCAAGGAGGCCGTGGCCGGCTATGTCCAGCAATCCGCCCAGCAAGTGCAAGAGGGCTACGAGCACGTGGCCAACCATGCCCGCGAAGGCTATGCCAAGGCCGGGCAGATGGTCGAGCGGCACCCGGCCGAATCCATGGCCGCGGTATTGGGCCTGGGCATCATCGCCGGCGTGGCGGTGGGCTTGATGTTGCGATCGGATTAGCGGCCCGCTCGGCGGCGTACGTGCGCCGCGGCCTGGCTGCTGGTAGAACTGAAACCGACGGACCACTACGAAGGGATCAAGGCAATGACAGCACCCAACGAACGACTTGGCCAATACCCCCGGGACATGGGGGGTCATACTCTTTACGAGGAAGCTTCGGGCAGAGTCAGCGAGGCATGGCATCAGAGCGAGGATCTGGTGCGGCGTCATCCGGCTTCGTCGGCGCTGGTGACGTTCGGGGTCGGCTTCGGCCTGGGACTGCTGCTGACGACGATGCTGCTGCCCGAGCGGCGGCGGAGCTGGCGCGAGTCGTACATACCGGAAGGTTTCTCGCGGCGCCGCATGAGCGACGCGGTCTCGCGCATGCTGCCCGACGCCTTGGCACGGTACCTGGGCAAGTAGCCGGGCGGCCGGTCCCGGCGGGCCGGTCCGAGTTGATTCCCGTGTCCAGGTCCGCCGGTCCGAGTCGATTCCGGTCAGGCTTCGATCTTACTTACTTCGAGGGAGGAGACGCATGGCACAAGCAGCTCAGTCCAAGCAGGAACAGTCCCAAAGCCGGACGGGCCAACTCCGCAAGGAGGCGGCCCCCAACGACCTGATGCACTACCTGAGACAGTACGCCGAGGAGAATCCGACCTCGGCGGCGATGTGGTGTTTCGGCATCGGCTTCGTGCTGGGTTGGAAGCTGAAGCCGTGGTAGCAGCCGGGAGAACCTCGGCGACAGACTTTCGTTCTTTTCACACTTTAATCACATACGGAGGGTGATTCGATGGCACTCCATAGCTTGGAAGATCTCTTTGTGCACGAGTTGCGGGATTTGTATAGCGCGGAGAAGCAGCTCCTCAAGGCGCTGCCCAAGATGGCCAAGGCCGCTTCGTCGGCCAACCTCAGACAGGGTTTCGAGGAGCACCTGCTGCAGACGGAGAGCCAGGTGGAACGCCTGGAGCAGATCTTCGAGCAACTGGGCAAGACGGCGCGGGGCACGAAATGCGTGGCGATGGAAGGCCTGATCGAGGAAGGCAAGAAGCTGATGGAGGAAGATGCCGAGCCACCGGTGGGCGACGCGGCCTTGATCGCCGCGGCGCAGAAGGTCGAACACTACGAGATCGCGGGGTATGGCACGGTACGGACGTTCGCCAACCTGCTGGGTTACTCCGACGCCGAGGAGTTGCTGCAGCAGACGCTCGACGAAGAGAAGCAAACCGACGAGCGGCTGACTGAGTTGGCCGAATCGGAAATCAACGTCCAGGCCACGCATCGAGAGTAGGCGGCGAACCCAAAGCGCGCCGTATGACACCGACCGATCCCGCAGCACCGCTCGCCGGCGACACATCGCGGCCCGGGGCCGGCCAGGCTCAGCCCCGGGCCGGCGCCCGCTTCCAGCCGGCAGGCTCCCCCTGGAAAAAGCCGTGGCTGGCAGCGGCGGCCGCGGTCGCCGGCGGGCTGGCAGCGGCGGCGGTGCTGCGTTCGGCGCGTGGTCAAAAACAGGCGGGTCGCGGGCCGCAGCCGCTGGCCTACGAGCGGGTGGGACCGACGGACCACTTGCGGCCCCCGGCACCCGCTCGGCCCCGCCGCCCGATAAAGCCCGCCCGGCAGGTCAGGCCGGGTCGCAAAAAGCCCAGAGTTGTGCGGTCGGTGCAGCGTAGAGTCGCGCGGATGATGATGGCCGCGGTCAAGGTCCTGCTGCACGGCGTGCTGCTGGCAACGGTCGTTCCGAAGGCTGTCAAGCGGCGCCGAGGCGATGCGCGTGCGTCGTTGGCGACCGCGCATCATCCCGCGCAACACCGTGTGGGCGGCGGCCGCCCGCGACGCTGGCAGCGGCGCGAAGCGATGCAGGGCCGCTCGTGGTGGGGCCTGATCAAGGAGACGTATCACGTTTGGCTCGCGGACAAGGCGCCGCGCTTGGGTGCCGCCCTGGCGTATTACACGGTATTCTCGCTGGCGCCGATCCTGGTCATTGTCCTGGCCGTGGTGGGTTTGGTTTACGGGGAGGAAGCCGCCCAGGGTGAAATCCACCAGCAGTTGGCGGGCTTCCTGGGGGAGGACGCCGCCAAGGGGGTCGAAGAGATGGTCGCCGCGGCCCGCAAGCCGATGTCGGGCACGGTGGCGATCGTGCTGGGCGTGGGCGCTTTGTTGTTCGGTGCCTCCGGCGTGTTCGGCCAGTTGAAGGACGCCATGAACACGATCTGGGAGGTGGAGCCCAAGCCGGGCCGCGGAATCTGGGGCACGATCAAGGACCGCTTTCTCTCGTTCGCGATGGTGCTGGGGATCGGCTTCTTGCTGCTGGTGTCGCTGGCGCTGAGCACGGCCCTGGCCGCCCTGGGCCGATTTGCCGGCAGCGTGATTCCCTTGCCGGAGGTAGTGATGCACGCGCTGAACCTGGCCGTCTCGTTCGGCGTGATCACGCTGTTGTTCGCCATGATCTTCAAGCTGCTGCCCGACGTCGACATCGCCTGGAGCGACGTGTGGGTCGGGGCGGCGGCCACGGCGCTGTTGTTCACGATCGGCAAGTACTTGTTCGGCCTGTACCTGGGTCAGGCCTCGGTTGCCTCCAGCTACGGCGCGGCCGGATCGCTGATCGTGGTGATGCTGTGGGCGTATTACTCGGCGCAGATTCTCTTTTTCGGCGCCGAGTTCACGCAGGTCTACGCCCGCGCCTACGGCTCGCGAATTCGTCCCGTGCCCGGCGCCCAGCCCGTCGCCGCCGAATCCCGCGCCCGACAGGGGATGCCCATCAAGAAAGGCTGACCGGAGGGCGGCGCCGCCTGGGAATCGGCCGATGGTCAACCCAATTTCGCGGACGCGGTTCTTGCCGATCAACCGTCCGGCAAGGACTCGACGCTTACCTTCACGTCCGTCATTCGCCCCGGATCGAGCGACACGTTTTCGAACGTGACCCAATGCCGGTACAGCCGCAGGCCGTACTCGAAGCGGACGACGCGGTCTCGCGCGACGGGGTAGAGATACGCCGCGAAGCCCGGACGCCCTCCGGCTTGGATGGGGTCGTGTCGCTGGCCGTCTTTGTCGATGGCCACGGGCGCCGTTTCGTGAACGAACGGCCCGGTTCCGCGCCGCACTTCTTTCAGCAGCAGTTGTGTCTGACCCTTGATTTCCTCGGTGCGGACCGGTTGCACGAGCTCATCCGCCTGCCTCAGGGCCGGCTCGGCGGGATCTTCGCCCAGCTTCTTGCCGTCGAGGCCAAATGATCGCACGTGCTCCGGCAGCTCATCCATGCCGACTCGCAGCGTCACCGTCTTGACGTGGTGCGTCGAGATCGGAGGGAGTTCCGCGGCTCGAAACTCGGTCGGCTCGTAAATGACTGCTCGATGCACCGCATCGACGTACGGCTCGTAGCCAAACTGATATCCGAAGAGTTCGTCTCGCTTGGGCAGTCCGGTGATGCGAACCGCGAACTCGCGACATTCGTTCTGTCGCGCGTCGGCGTTGATCTCCGTGAAAGCGACCTGCCGGCGATTGGGATCAAGTGGAACCCCGGCCAGCCGACTTCCGTCGGCCCGCCACCAGTCGTTTCGCTTCCCCTTGTGATAGGTAACTCCCAGCAGCTCCACCTTGGCCCCGTTGGGCAACATGGCTGCATATCGCTGCGGCGGCGCCTCAAGCTTCGTGACTTCGGCTCTCACCTGCGTCGCATGTCCCGGCTGGAGAGCAACGTCGCGAAAGGTGACTTCATGCGTGTACCAGCGGAAACGGATTCGTACCTTGGCGAGGCGGTCCTGTGGGCAACGAAAGATCAAGCCACGGGCGCCGCCATCGGCGACCGTGATGCCATACAACTCGACCTGGTTGCCGTCGAGGTCCTCTCCGATGACTTCGTGATGTGCCCGAAGTTCGAAGTTCACCGGATAGAGGAGATCGACCTGCGTGGTTCCGTCCGTTAGTTCCCGGACTCGCCGCAATAGGGCCGTGCCGTCCTCTGCCTCTTCCTCTGGCTGCGGCGTCTCCCGTTGGAGGTCGATCACCTGGTACGGATGCCACGGGGCCACCGCCAGGCGTACCAAAACGTCCCTTTGCTTCTCCCCTTTTGGGAATCCCGCGGATACCGCCCGAATCAAAGTCACCTTGTTCGCGGACTGCGCGTCGTCCTTGAAGTTCCAATAGGTCGACCACGGGCCAAGCTTGCGGCCGGGGGCGAAATCGACCCAGGCGTGCACATCCCTCCCCGCTCCAGTGATCTCTAGCGCCAATTCCCGATGTTCTCCCTCATCGTGCACCCGCGTTTGCGAGTACTTCCAGCGGCTCGCGAGGGGGTCGCCCGCAAGCGCGCCGCCCTCAGGCTTCCACCAGGGCTGATTCGCGGACGGCTGATACGACGCGCCCAGCAGCGTGACTTGAATGCCGTCTTCCAGCGCGGCGGTCGCTCCTTGCGATGCCTTTTCGTCATCGGCCCGCGTCGAGGTCCAAATCCCCGCGGCGATGATCACCAGCGCCAATAGACCACAGCCGAAGACGCCGTCCGCACTCAACGCTCGCTCGGACCGCTCCGGGGCGAAGAGACGCCGCACGCGATCCTGCAGCGAGCCGCTTCGAACGCCCAGGGCCAGGGCCGGCGCCGCGCCGCGGAGCTCTTCGATCGCCAACAACGCTCGGCCGTACGCGACGCGGTTCCCAAGCGCCGCCACCGCCAGGTCGTCGCAACAGTTCTCCCGCTCGATCCGAATCCGGTGCGACAGCCACCACACCGCGGGATGGTAAAAGAACACCGTTTCAACAAGCGTCTGCACTAGGTTCACCAAGAAGTCGTGCCGCCGAACGTGCGCCAACTCGTGAGCCAGGATTGCTTCCAGTTGTGAGGTCGGGACACCGCTGAGAACGCTCGTGGGCAGCAAAATTACTGGCCGCAGATAGCCGATCACGACCGGCACTGGAGTCAGCGTCGATTGCAGAATCTGCACCGCATGTCGCAGCCGGAGCCGTTCGGCCGTCTGCTTCAGCATCGCCGCCACGGCGGCCGGTACCGGCGAAACCCCGACCGAACGCAAGCGACGCACGGTGTGCCAGCTCAACAGTGGCCGCAGCCCAAACGTGACGACGCCCAGGCACCAAATGGCCACGATGGACCGAAGCCATGGCTTCAGGCCTGCTTCCACCGACGCCCACCATCGACCCCTGACGAACCCTCCCTGGATCAGGCCGTCCGAATCGCCGCGCCGTTCGGTGAGCGGCGACCCGGAGTCCAATAAGTCCGAAGCGGCTGCCGTGGCAGGACCGCCATCGACGAGTGGCCCGGTTGATTCACGTGGCTCCCGAACGCCTTGATCTGAAACAATTCCCATGCCAGCGACTCCAGCACCCGCCGGCAAGTTAAGCCAGGTCAAAGCCGGCCACGCCACCATCCCCGCCAGTGTGACAAGCAGCGTCCAATACCGGGCCGTCGCCGAGCAGCGAGCCATCGCACGCTGGCTTGCGATCGCGACGAGCGCGACAAGCGCGAACTCCCAGGCCGAGTGCACCAACACCCAACCAAGTCGCTCAATAGCCGATGTTGGAAGTTGAAATGCGTTCATGACTGCTTCCCCTCCATTTCGTCAAGGAGCCGCCGGACTTCGGCCAGTTCTTCTCGGCTCGCCGCTGCCGAGGCGAGCGCGTGCAGCACAAGACTCATCGCTGAGCCGTCGTAAACCTTTTCGATCAGCTCGTTGACCAGTCGCTTTCCCGCCTTGTCGCGGGTGAGCGTGGGCCGATAGACGTGCGGCTGAGCCTCTTCGTCCCGCTTGACCAGCCCCTTCTGCAACATGACCGAAAGCATTTTCACGGTCGTGGAGTAGTTGGTCCCTTTGGCCTCGTTCAGCCGCTGATGAATGTCCCGCACAGGACTTGGGCCCAGCTCCCACAGAATCCGCAGGATCTGCAGCTCCACCTCGGTGGGCTGTGGAGAACCCGGCCGTCGCATGAAGCGTGCTCCTTTCGTTGCCCCCTCTTTTCTCGTCGCCTCCCGCCAATCAACGCGCCAGCCGGCGCTCGGCATCGAGAACAACGTGAAAGCGAAACCTGTCGCCACAGTGTAGCGAAGACTTTCGCTACGTCAAGACTTTTTGGCGAAAATCTTCGCCACCCGGCCGCCCGCTGCCGTTTGGGACAACTGAATGGCTTGCGAAAGCCTGCGGGCTGGAGGAAACTAACGCCTGTTCCTTCATGTCAGGTAGCCCTCACGCTCTGCGCGAGGAAGCTACAAAAAAGGGAATGGCGATGACCGGTTTGCAGCAAAAACATGGCCGAATGTTTTTTGCCGCAAGCTTGGCGCTGGTCGTTGCCGCGGACATGGCGCGCGCCGAGTCGGGCATCGACAGCGGCGGCGACGAAGCGGCACGCATCGAATTCTTCGAGAAGAAGGTGCGGCCCATCCTGGCTGACAATTGCTATAACTGCCACTCGGCCAATACCAATTCCCAAGGCGAGCTGCGGGTCGACGACCGCAACGGTCTGATCCACGGCGGAGCCAGCGGGCCGGCGGTTGTGCCCGGCCGGCCCGACGAGAGCCTGCTGATCCAGGCGGTCCGCTATCAAGGTTTTGAAATGCCGCCTGAGAAGCGGCTCTCCGAACAAGAGATTGCCGACCTGGTGACATGGATCCGGGACGGTGCCGCATGGCCCAAGGTGAAATTCTCCGCCCCAATCGGCAGGTCCAACGAGAAGTATGACCGCCTGCGGCGAGAACACTGGGCCTGGCAGCCGCTGGGCGACGTCGAGCCGCCAGATACCGCCGATGCCGCATGGGCACGTGACGATGCCGACCGCTTCATCCTGGCCAGGCTGGAAGAGAAGGGTCTGCGGCCGGTCGGCGATGCGGACAAGCCGACGCTGATCCGCCGCGTGACCTTCGATCTGACCGGCCTGCCGCCGACGCCCGATGAAATCGACGCCTTCGTCGCGGACGGCTCGCCAAACGCCTTCGAGACGGTCGTCGATCGCCTGCTGGCATCGTCGGCATTCGGCGAGCGCTGGGGCCGCCATTGGCTCGACGTCGCCCGCTACGGCGAGTCGACCGGCTCGGCGCGCAACGTCCCGTATCCGCACGCCTGGCGGTACCGCGACTATGTCATCGAGGCTTTCAACCCGACAAGCCCTACGACCAATTCCTCCGTGAGCAGATTGCCGGTGATTTGCTCCCCGCAAACTCGCCGGACGAAAAGGCCCGGCAGTTGGTCGCGACCGGCTTTCTGGCACTGGGCGTGAAAGACGTCAACCAGCGGTACAAGGTCCGATTCGTGATGGTTTGGGAACGGAGAACCAGGATCTGCCCGGCTACATCACGATCAACCCGTCGCCGAACTTTGGCGGCGTGGTGAACTACGGCAGCGCCTTTCTGCCGGCGCACTTCCAAGGGACCAAGATCGACGACAGCGGCTATGTTCGGAACCTGAAGCCGCCGACCGCGCCGTCGCTGCAGCGCAAGCAGCTCGACCTCGTGCAAGCGATGAACCGCGACCTGGCCGCGGCGCCGGGCGCGCCGGACCAGTTGGACGGGATCATCGAATCGTATGAGCTGGCGTTCAAGATGCAGGGGAAGGTGCCGGAGATACTGGATATTTCCCGGGAGCCGCAGCACGTGCTCGACGCCTACGGCGTGAAGCCCGGACCCGCGGGCAGCTTTGCGCGGCAGTGCTTGATGGCCCGGCGGCTGAGCGAGTCGGGCGTGCGGTTCGTGGAGATCTGCCAGCCAGGATGGGACCACCACAGCAATCTGCACAAGGGGCTCATTGAGAACTGCGCCGCCGTCGACCAGCCGGCCGCCGCCTTGCTCACCGATCTACAGCGGCGTGGAATGCTGGAAAACACGCTGGTCCTCTTCGGCAGCGAGTTCGGGCGGCTGCCCACGGCACAAGGTCCGGACGGCCGCGACCACAACATCACCGGCTATCCCATGTGGCTGGCCGGAGCCGGCGTGAAGGAGGGCTGCTCATACGGCGGCACCGACGACTACGGCCTGCACGCCATCGAGGGGCGGATGCACATTACTGACCTGCACGCCACGCTGCTGGCCCTGATGGGGCTGGACCACGAGAAGCTGACTTACCGCTATGCCGGCCGCGATTTCCGCCTCACCGACGTGGCCGGCGACGTGGCGGAGGAAATAATCAATTAAACAGGCTGGAGACCTGAGGCTGGAGACTGGAGGACGAAATACTCGACTGATCGCGCCATGCGCGGCAGCGGGCACAGGCTGGACAGCTCGCGCACCGGTGAGCAGAACCCACCTCTGCGGTTAATACCAACCGGACGCAACGGCGCTAGCTCCTTAGCCCGCGAAGCGGGCGGTAGTCCATAGCCGGGCGGCGTAAGCCCCCGGTTGCCGAACCAACACCCCTGTCTTAAGCCCCGAAGGGGGCGACAGTTCTCTTCCACGGCCGACGACCCACCGCGCTACGCCCAGTATTTGGGATTTTGGGACAACGTCGACGCAACGCACCGAACACCTTGCGACGCCATTTTTGGGAAACGCAATTGCGCCAGAATCACTTTCGCCCCCTTCGAGGGCTTTACGACGGCGCCGGGGGGGGGCGCGCTGCCGGGGGCTTACGCACCCCGGCTATTGTGCCGTCAAAGTTGACCGCGCCTGGCATCCCTTGCCTACTCCCCACGCTCCCCTCACCCGTGTAAACTGGTTGATGCGTCTGCGGGGCGAAACTGGGGGAACGAAATGCTTCGTGTGGCGGCGAGCGCGGTGGCCGCGGTGGCGATGCTGGCGGCTGCGCAGGCCAGAGCGGAAGAAAAGGCGGCGGCGGCTGAACAGCCAGCGGCCGCGGACCTCGAATTCTTCGAGAACAAGGTCCGCCCGCTGTTCGTCGAGCGCTGCTACAAGTGCCACTCGGCCGAGGCGCCAACGCTGCGGGGCGGCCTGTTGCTCGACAGCCGCGAGGGGTGGACCAAGGGAGGCGATTCGGGGCCGGCCATCGTGCCGGGCGACCCGGCCGAGAGCCTGCTGGTGCAGGCGGTCGAGTACGGCGACGACGGCGTGCAAATGCCCCCGGACGGCAAGCTCCCGGCAGAGGAAATCGCCATCCTACGCGAGTGGGTCCGGCGCGGGGCCGTCGACCCGCGCGACGGCACACCGGCGGCGACCGTGGAAAAGACGATCGACGTCGAACAAGGGCGTCAGTATTGGGCGTTTCAGCCGCTGGCCGCCGCCGAGCCTCCGCAGGTCACGGGCGAGAGCTGGTGCCGGACCGCGGTGGACCGCTTCGTTCTGGCCAAGCTGGAACACAAGGGGCTGGCGCCGGCAGCGCCGGCCGACCGCAGGCGGCTGATTCGCCGGGCCTATTTCGATCTGATCGGCCTTCCGCCGGAACCGGCCGAGGTCGAGGCGTTTGTCAACGACCCGAACTCGAACGCTTACGAGCGGCTGGTCGATACGCTGTTGGCCAGTCCGCACTACGGCGAACGCTGGGGCCGCCATTGGCTCGACCTGGCGCGGTTTGCCGAGAGCCACGGCTTCGAGCAGGACTACGACCGGCCCAATGCCTACCACTATCGCGACTTCGTCATCCGGGCCCTCAACGAGGACCTGCCGTACGACACGTTCGTCAAGTGGCAGATTGCCGGCGACGAGTTCGAGCCGGACAATCCGCTGGCGATGATGGCCACGGGGTTCCTGGCCGCCGGAGTCCACGCCACGCAGATCACGGCCAACCAGGCGGAGAAAGAACGCTACGACGAGCTGGACGACATGACGCGGACCATCGGCACCACGATGCTGGGTTTGACGATCGGCTGCGCCCGCTGCCACGACCACAAGTTTGATCCGATCCCCAACGTCGACTATTACCGGCTGGTTTCGACGTTCAGCACCACGGTCCGTAGCGACCTCGACGTCAACATGGATCCGGAGGGCTACGCGCTGGCCAAGGCCGAGTTCGACACCCGGCACGCGCCGCTGGCGGCCCAACTCGAGCAGTTCGAGCGGGAATCGCTGCCGGCCCGATTCGATGCGTGGCTGGCAACCGGCCCGGCCGCGTCGGCGTTTCCCTGGCTGCTGGTCGAACCGGCGGAGTCGAAGGCGGAGGGCGGCGCCGAGTTCATCAGGCAGGACGACGGCTCGCTGTTGGTGAAGGGAAACAGCCCGGATCACGATACGTACACGTTCGTGGCCCGCACGCTGCGGCAGGGCATCACCGCCATCCGCCTGGAAACGCTCAGCGACGACTCGCTGCGCGGCGGCGGGTCGGGGCGGGCCGACGACGGGACCTTTGCGCTTTCCGGAGTGCGCGTCACGGCCGCCCCGCTGGTCGGCGGCCCCGCCGTGGAGGTGAAGCTGGCGGCGGCACGGGCCAGCTCCGAAAAGGAAGGAATGCCGGCAAGTCATACGCTCGACGGCAAGAACGAGACGGCCTGGTCGGTCGATCCGCAACCGGGCCGCGACCAGGCGATCGTGCTGGAGACCGAGGGCGAAGTCGGCTTCACGGGCGGGACGGTGCTCACGGTCACGCTCGACTTCAAGGCCAACAAGCAGCACGGCATCGGCCGGCCGCGGCTGGCGGTGACCAGTCAGCCCAGACCGGCCGCGCTGGAAGGCGTGTTGGCGCCCCAGGCGGTCACCGATGCCCTGACAAAGCTGGCGGCCGAGAGCCCGGTCGAGCTGAGCGAAGCGGAGCGGGCGCTGTTGATGAAGTGGTATCGCCCGCTCGACGCCGAGTGGCAGCGGCTGAACCAGGCCGTGGCCGAGCATGCCCGGCTGGCGCCGCGGCCCAAGCTGGCCAAGGTGCTGGTATCGAGCGAAGGGGTGCCGGCCGTGCGGCTGCACACGCAGGGCGCCGACTTTTACGACCCGACGTACTTCCTCAAGCGGGGCGATCCGAACCAGAAGCTGGAAGTGGCCACGCAAGGCTTCTTGCAGGTGCTGATGCAGTCGCCGGAGGGCGAATCGCGCTGGCAGCAGCAGCCGCCCGAGGGTTGGGGGACCAGCTATCGGCGGCGGTCGCTGGCCAACTGGCTGACCGACACCGAGTATGGCGCGGGGCACCTGCTGGCCCGCGTGATTGTCAACCGGCTCTGGCAGCACCATCTGGGGCGAGGCATCGTCGGCACGCCCAGCGATTTCGGCACGCAAGGCGAGCCGCCGACGCACCCGGAGCTGCTGGATTGGCTGGCCGCGGAATTGATCCGCGAGGGCTGGCGGCTCAAGCCGATCCACCGGCTGATGATGACCAGCTCGGTGTACATGCAAAGCGACCAGATGAACGAGGCCGCACTGGCCGCC
This sequence comes from Pirellulales bacterium, assembly GCA_040901675.1. GTDB lineage: Bacteria > Planctomycetota > Planctomycetia > Pirellulales > JAICIG01 > JBBDNX01. The sequence continues at coordinate 277,594 of JBBDYJ010000025.1, forward strand.
GACCGCGACAACCGGCTCTTCTGGCGGCGGGAGCCGAAGCGGCTGGAGGCGGAGCTCGTGCGCGACTCGATGCTGGCGGTGAGCGGCGAGCTGGACCGCACCATGTTCGGCCCCGGCACGCTCGACCCGGATCACAAGCGGCGGAGCATTTATTTCTTCGTCAAGCGGAGCCAGCTCATCCCGATGATGGTGCTGTTCGACGCCCCGGACAGCCTGCAGGACATTGCCAACCGCCCGACCACCACGGTGGCGCCGCAGGCCTTGATGCTGCTCAACAACAGTGCCGTGCGGGGCTATGCCCGGCGGTTCGCCGAGCGGATCGACGAGCCGGGTGCCAGCGGCTGGCAAACCGCCGTCAGCCGCGGCTACCGGATTGCACTGGCGCGGGAGCCGGTCGAGGAAGAGCTGGCCGAAGCCGCGGCCTTCCTCGATGAGCAAAGCGCCAGCTACCAGGCCTCCGGCAAGCCAGACCCCCGGCGGCTGGCGTTGGCCGACTTTTGCCAGGTGCTGTTGGGGTTGAACGAGTTCGTGTACGTGGAGTGAGAGAGGGGCGACCGCGTTTTGGAGAGTCGACTTTCGGCGGGGTGGCTGGGGCAAAGCGTCAGCGTGCCCCAGTTGAATCGTACGAAGAATCCAAGATTTGAAAGCCAAATAAACGACCAGCTTTTTTGATTCAATCGGAATTCAGCCAGCCATGGACATTCTCAAGCTATTTGCTTCGCCGCACCCGGTACACAACTCGCGCCGCGAGTTTCTGCGGCGGACCGGTTCGGGATTCGGCATGCTGGCCTTGGCCGGCCTGTTGAACGAGCAGGGCCTGCTCGCCGCCACCGGCGGCGCCGGTGCCGGCCCGCGTGGGCTGGCGCTCAACCCGCTGGCGCCGCGTCCGCCGCACGCCGCGGCCAAGGCGAACAGCGTCATCTGGTTGTTCATGAACGGCGGCCCTAGCCAGGTCGATACCTGGGACTACAAACCCGAGCTGGCCAAGCGCGACGGCCAGGAGCTGGCCGGCTTCGACAAGAACACCGGCTTCTTTACCGAGCAGGTTGGCCCGCTGATGAAGTCGCCCTTCAGTTTCCAGCAGCACGGCCAGTGCGGCGCCTGGGCCTCGGAGATCTTTCCGAACACTTCGCGGCACGTCGACCAGATGGCTTTCATCTATTCGTGCCACACGGAGACGAACAACCACTCGCCGGCCTTGTTCCAGATCAACACGGGCATGAACCGGATGGGGTTCCCCAGCGTGGGCTCTTGGGTCACGTACGGGCTGGGCAGCGAGAGCCAGAACCTGCCCGCCTTCGTGGTCATGTACGACACGCTGGGACGCGGGCTGCCCAAGGGCTACGCGCAGAATTGGGGCTCCGGTTTTCTCCCCGGAATCTTCCAGGGGACCGCCTTGAATGCCCAGGGGGCGCCGATCGACAACCTCCAGCGGGCCGAAGAAATGACGCCCCAGCAGCAGCAGGCCCAACTGAACCTGCTGAATCGGCTGAACCGGCGGCACCAGGAGCAAAAGCCGCTGGCGCCGGAGCTGGCCGCGCGGATCGAAAGTTTCGAGCTGGCCTACCGGATGCAAATGGCGGCGCCGGAGGCGCTGGACTTCGAGCGCGAGCCGGAGTCGATCAAGCAGTTGTACGGCCTGGACGATCCCAAGTGCGTCCACTTCAGCCGGCAGTGCCTGATGGCCCGGCGGCTGATCGAGCGGGGAGTGCGGTTCGTCCAGATCTACAGCGGCGGAACCGAGAACGAGAAAAGCTGGGACGGGCACACCAACATCGCCGACAACCACCGCCAGTTCGCCGGCGAGACCGACGTGCCGATCGCCGGCCTGCTGACCGACCTGAAGCAGCGCGGCCTGTTGGACTCGACGCTGGTCGTCTGCAACGGCGAGTTCGGGCGGCTGCCGATCGTGCAGAAGGGGGGCACCGGCCGCGACCACAACCCGCACGCCTTCACCACCTGGATGGCCGGCGGCGGCGTGAAGGGAGGCTCGCTCTATGGCGCCACCGACGAGATCGGGCACAAGGCCGTGGCGAACCGGGTGAGCGTGAACGATCTGCACGCCACGATCCTGCACCTGCTGGGGATCGATCACGAGCGGCTGACCTACCGCTACAGCGGCCGCGATTTCAGGCTGACCGACGTGGCCGGCAAGGTGATCCACGACATTCTTTTGTAGTGAAGTGCTGCCATGATCCGGCATTCTTCCATGCTGCTGGCTGCCGCCATGGCGTGCTGGACCGCCTGGTCCGGCGGCGGCGCTGGGGCCGAAGAGCCGCGGCGGGTCGAGTTCAACCGCGACATCCGGCCGATCCTTTCCGACACGTGCTTCAAGTGCCACGGTCCCGACGAGGCGCAGCGCCAGGCCGGCCTGCACTTCGACACCGAGGCGGGGGCCATGGCCGACCTGGGCGGCTACCAGGCGATCGTTCCCGGCAATAGCGCCGAGAGCGTGCTGTTCCAGCGAATCTCCGCCAAGGACGAGGAGGAACGGATGCCGCCGATCGACTCGGGCCGCTCGCTGTCGGCCGAGCAGATCGAGCTGATCCGCCGCTGGATCGACCAGGGCGCCCAATGGCAGAAGCATTGGAGCCTCATCCGGCCGCAGCGGCTTGCCGTGCCTGCCGTGAGCCGGCCGGAATGGATCCGCGGCCCGATCGATGCCTTCGTGCTGGAGCGTCTGGAGCGTGAGGGTCTTTCGCCCGCCGACGAGGCCGACAAGGCCACGTTGATCCGCCGCGTCACGCTCGACTTGACCGGTCTAGCGCCCACGCCCGCCGAGGTCGACACCTTTCTGGCTGATACTTCTCCGGACGCCTACGAAAACGTGGTCGATCGCTTGCTCGCTTCGCCCCGATACGGCGAGCGGATGGCGGCGCCCTGGCTGGACGCGGCCCGCTACGCCGACACCAACGGCTACCAGACCGACGGCGAGCGGCACATGTGGCGCTGGCGCGACTGGGTGATCGGCGCCCTGAACGCCAACATGCCGTTCGACCGGTTCACCGTCGAGCAGTTGGCCGGCGACATGCTGCCCGGCGCCACGCTCGACCAGCGGATCGCCACCGGGTTCAACCGGAATCACCGCGGCAATGCGGAGGGAGGCATCATTCCCCAGGAGTACCTGGTCGAGTACGTGGTCGATCGCGTCGAGACCACGGGTACCGTCTGGCTGGGTCTGACGATCGGCTGCGCCCGCTGCCACGACCACAAGTTCGACCCGGTGACGCAAGAGGAGTTCTACCGGCTCTTCGCTTATTTCCATAACGTGCCGGAACGGGGCAAGGCCATCAAGTACGGCAACTCGCCGCCCGTCGTGCAGGCGCCCACGCCCCACCAGCAAAGCGAATTGGCGGACCTCGACGCCCGGCTCGGCCGTGAGCGGGCTCGGTTGGACGACATGCAACCCGCGCTGGCCGAATCGCAGGCCGCTTGGGAAGTGTCGGTTGCCGCCGGCGACCCCTTGGACTTGAAGCCGGCCGAGGGACTGGTTGCGTATTACGCTCTCGACGGCGATCTAGCTGAGCAAGAGGGGAGGGGCCCGGCAGCCGAGTTCCGCGATGGAACCTCCACGTTCGAGCCCGGCAAGCTGGGGCAGGCGGCTTGTTTCGACGGCACCGCGCACGTCGATGCGGGCGACGTGGCCGACTTCGGCTTTTACGACAAGTTCACCTGTGCGGCCTGGGTTTTTTCGGAAGGGCAGGGGGGCACGATCGTGTCGCGGATGACCGACGAAGAGCGGGCCGACGGCTACGGCATCCACCTGGTCGACGGCAAGGTGCAGGTGAACCTGGTCAAGCGCTGGCTCGACGACGCAATCCGCGTCGAGACCCAGACCGTGCTGAGCCCGGGCGAATGGCGGCACGTGCTGGTGACGTACGACGGCTCGCGGGTGGCGGCGGGGGTGCAGGTCTACATCGATGGCGAGCCGCAGCCGATGCGCGTGCTGCTCGATGATCTGAACCAGTCGTTCCAGACGAAGCAGCCGTTGCGGATCGGCGGCGGGGCCGGGCCGGGCGGCCGTTTCCATGGACGGCTGGACGAAGTGCGGATCTACAACGCGGCCCTGCCGGCCGAGCAGGCGGAGGTGCTGGCCACGGCCGAGACCGTCACCGCCATCGCCGGCATCCCGCCTGACGAGCGCACTGCCGGGCAAGCCAGGAAAATCCGCGAATACTATCTCGAGCACCACGCTACGGACGAGGCCCGGCAGGCGCGGCGGCGGGTTGCGGAATTGCAGATCGAGCGGAAGCGGCTGGTGGAGAGCTTTCCGACCGTGATGGTGATGGAAGAGATGCCCACGCCGCGCGACACGCACGTGCTGGTGCGCGGGCAGTACGACAAGCCGGGCGAGAAGGTTGAGGCCGGGTTGCCTTCCAGCCTGGCCGGCGAGAGCTCGCTTCGCCTCGGCAACCGGCTGGAGTTTGCCCGCTGGCTGGTCTCGCCGGAAAACCCCTTGACCGCGCGCGTGGCCGTGAACCGCTATTGGCAGATGTATTTTGGCGCCGGCCTGGTCAAGACGGTCGACGACTTCGGCTCGCAGGGGCAGTGGCCGAGCCATCCGGAGCTGCTCGACTGGCTGGCCAGCCGGTTCATGGACAGCGGCTGGGACGTGAAAGCGTTGCAGCGGGCGATCGTCACCAGCGCCACCTACCGGCAGTCGTCGAAGGCGCCGGCCGCGCTGCGCGAGCGCGACCCCGACAACGTGCTGTTGGCACGCGGGCCGCGGCTGCGGCTTTCGGCCGAGACGGTCCGCGACCAGGCGCTGGCGGCCAGCGGGCTGTTGGTCGAGCGGCTCGGCGGGCCCTCGGTGAAGCCATATCAGCCGGCCGGCCTGTGGCAGGAGTTGACCGAGGAAGACTACGTGCAAGGCAGCGGCGAGGACTTGCACCGCCGCAGCCTGTACACGTTCTGGAAGCGCACCGTGGCGCCTCCGTCGATGATGACGTTCGACGCTTCGTCCCGCGAGACGTGCTGGGTGCGGGAAACGCGCACCAACACCCCGTTGCAAGCGCTGACGCTGATGAACGACGTAACGTTCGTCGAGTGCGCGCGGGTGCTGGCCCAGCGGGTGCTGGCCGGCGGGCCTGCGGAGCCGGACGAGCGGATCGACCTGGCGTTTCGGCTGGTGCTGGCGCGGCGCCCCACCGCGGCCGAGGCCCAGGTGCTGCGTGCCGGGCTCGAAGAGCACCTGGCTCTCTATCTTCAGCATCCCCAGCAGGCCGCCGAACTGGCTTCCGCTGGCGAAGCCCCCGGCGACTCCGGCCTGGACCAGACCGAGCTGGCCGCCTACACCGCCCTGGCCGGTTTGATCTTGAATCTCGACGAAGCAATCACCAAGGAGTGAGCGGTAAAGGCACAAGGCAGAAGAAGGAAGAAGGAAGAGCGAGTATGAAACGCACAAGCGCGGAGTGGCTGGGGCAAAGCGTCAGCGTGCCCCAGTCTTCGTCCGTATCCCCCCGCGTTCGCCTTGTCGCCTTGTCGCCTTGTCCTTCCTCCCGGGTGGCTGGGGCAAAGCGTCAGCGTGCCCCAGAGGTGAGGCTGGAGACTGTAGGCTGTAGGACGGCAGTAATAAGACCAATGTCCGTAATCTGAGAATCCGATGAACCCTCTCGACGAACGCCGGATGCAGTTGACGCGGCGCCACTTTTTCGGCAAGGCCGGTACTGGCCTGGGCCTGGCGGCGCTGGCCGCGCTGCTGAACGACAACCTGGCCCGCGGGGCGCCGGTTTCGGATTCGCCGGCGGCGGGACTGCCGGGGCTGCCGCACTTTGCGCCCAAGGCCAAGCGGGTGATCTACCTGTTCCAGTCGGGAGCGCCGTCGCAGATGGACCTGTTCGACTACAAGCCGCGGCTGGCCGACCTGCGGGCAAGCGAACTGCCCGAATCGATCCGCCAAGGACAGCGGCTCACCGGAATGACCTCCGGGCAGACCAGCTTTCCGGTGGCGCCCAGCAAGTTCGCCTTCGCCCGGCATGGCGCCAGCGGCGCCTGGGTGAGCGAGCTCATGCCGCACACGGCCCGCGTGGCCGACGAGCTTTGCTTCGTCAAGTCGATGTTCACCGAGGCCATCAACCACGACCCGGCCATCACCTTCTTCCAAACGGGCGCCCAGCTTGCCGGGCGGCCCAGCATCGGCTCCTGGCTCTCGTACGGCCTGGGAAGCGAGAACGCCGACCTGCCGGCCTTTGTGACCATGATCTCTCGCGGCACCGGCAACCCCAACGACCAGCCGCTGTACGACCGGCTTTGGGGGAGCGGATTCTTGCCGACCCGGTACCAGGGGATCAAGTTCCGCTCGGTGGGCGATCCGGTGCTGTTCCTCTCGAACCCCGCCGGCCTGGGGAGCGCCACGCGGCGGCGGATGCTCGACGATCTGGCACGGCTCAATCAACTGAAGCTCGAAGAGTTTGGCGACCCGGAGATTGCCACCCGCATCGCCCAGTACGAGATGGCCTACCGCATGCAGACCTCGGTGCCCGAACTGACCGACGTCTCCGACGAGCCGGAGCACATCTTCGACTTGTACGGCCCCGACTCGAAAAAGCCCGGCACCTACGCGGCCAACTGCCTGCTGGCCCGGCGGCTGGCGGAGCGCGGCGTGCGGGCCGTGCAACTCTTCCACCGTGGCTGGGACCAGCACACCAACTTGCCCAAGCAGATCACGGGCCAGGCGGCCGACACCGACCAGGCTTCGGCCGCGCTGGTTGCCGATCTCAAGCAGCGCGGCATGCTGGACGACACGCTGGTCGTGTGGGGAGGCGAGTTCGGCCGCACGGTGTACTGCCAGGGCAAGCTGACGGCCGACGACTACGGCCGCGACCATCATCCCCGCTGTTTTACGATTTGGATCGCCGGCGGCGGCATCAAGGCCGGCTTTTCATACGGCGAGACCGACGACTACTGCTACAACATCACGCGCGATCCGGTACACGTCCACGATCTGCACGCCACGCTGTTGCACTGCCTGGGGATCGACCACGAACGGCTGACCTACAAGTTCCAGGGCCGCTACCACCGCCTCACCGACGTGCACGGGGAGGTGGTGCAGCCGCTGCTGGCGAGCTAACGGGTTGTGGGTTCGTAGTGATCGGATCCAGTTGTGGGTTCGTAGTGATCGGATCCATACGAAGCAAGGGTGGCTGGCGGCAAAGCGGTAGCGTGCCCCAGACGTTGTCCGTCGTGGTAGCTGAAGTCGCCAGACTTCAGGCTTGTTGCGTGTGGACGTTGCTCGTGGTAGCTGAAGTCGCCAGACTTCAGGCCCGCTTAAACGCGCCGGGTGGCTGGCGGCAAAGCGGTAGCGTGCCCCAGTCTTCGTCGCTGCGCGGGCGGAGGGCGTCCCATGGCAAACGACCGTCAGGCTCGCCGCGTGGAGTACGTGGTACGCACCATCGATTGAACTGGAGGCTACGAGCCAATAAAGCGACACGCCCGGAGACCCCATAAATGGGGTCACTACAAGCCTCCCACGTCTCCGCTCATCGCCGGCGGCGATCCAGACTGCCTTCGGACAAAAGGCAGCCGAAGCTCGTTCCCAACGAGGCAAAGGCGGCCACACCGAACAGGTTCATCATCTCGAGATGCGCCGATTGGGTGTGGTAAACGGCCAGGCCTGCCAGAGCGCCCAACATCGCGCCCAGGCAGGCGTTGCGAATGCCGATCTTCACGCGCGCCGCCCTCAGTTCAGGTTGATGCGGTAGTAGGCCGACAGCCGATTCAAGGGTCGCGGTTTCACGGGCGGCCGGAGGCTGCGGCGCGCGGTGAGCTGGTTCAAGCTGGGACTGGCCAGCGCCAAGATTGCAATGGCGCCGCCGAAGAACCCTAAAAGAAATCGCATGGTAACGGCTCCGATTGCGAGCCAGACCGCCTCAGGCGGCCGGTTCGGCAGAGGGTGCACGGAAGGCGGGATGCTTGGCAGAAGTTGGCCGCGGAGGTGGGAACAAGGGCGAAAACCGTGATGGGAAAACGTGGCTTTCGCCGGCTTTGCGGCCGTGCACCCGATGCATCTCAGACTCCCTTCATGAGAGATTCCCGGCCACCATGGCTCGGGATAACCAATTCATTCTCAAAAAGACTCCGCCTAAGTCAAGTAAGGTTTAACACAATCCGGCAATCGGAAGTGCTTGCAAACCCCCGCTATAGTAGGGGAGAATCGACCGCATTGAGGTAGCCGCGCTGGCCCGGACGTAGCTGGACTCGCCAGTTTCACGCCGGCCCACGTTCCGGCGAACGCGGCTCCGCCCCGCTAGCTAGCTCGAGGAAACGCACCATGGCCGAACGGCTCGATCCGCGGCAGATCACGAGGCCCGATCGCTCGTTGATGAGGTACTACGCCATTATCTCGCTGCTGACGGGACCGGCGTTTCCCATCACGATCATCCCCTTGTTCTTCAAGTACGAGACGTTGAAGTACCGCTTCGACGACGAGGGCGTGTCGATGAGCTGGGGCATTCTGTTCAAGCGGGAGATCTACCTGACCTACCGCCGCATCCAGGACATTCACCTGACGCGGAACATCCTGCAGCGCTGGATGGGGCTGGCCACGGTGTCGATCCAAACGGCCTCCGGCAGCTCCGCGCCCGAGATGAGCATCGAGGGGATCCGCGAGGCCGACGCCCTGCGCGATTACCTCTATGCCAAGATGCGCGGGGCCCGTGGCGAGCAGGAGGAATCGGCCGCAGGCATGCCGGCCGGGCCAGACGGCGCGGCGGCCCAGCCGGTGGACGAGCCGCTAGCACTCTTGTGCGAGATACGCGACGCGCTCGTGCAGCTCGCCGGCCGGCGGGAGGCAGGCGGATGAAACGGCTTGCCGGCGCCAAGGTCGACCAGGCCACGCGGTGGATCTACCGCGGCGTGTGGAGCGTGCTGGTACGTTGGTTCAAGGTGCCCGACCGGCCGCCCGAGCTGCCCACCGCCCCCGGCGAGTCGCTGGAAAGCTTTCAACCTTCGGCCGGTTTTCTACGCTATTTGAAGCTCAAGTTCTGGGTCGTGTTGCTCTTGTTCGACGGGGCCATCCTGGTCGCCTGGCTGGCCGTCGCCGTCGCCTCGCCCGTCGCGGGAGCCATATCCGCCCTGCCTGCCCTGGCCATTGCAGTCATCCCCGACATCGTGGCCTACATTGCCATCCACTTGCGGTACGACACCACCTGGTACGTGATGACCGGCCGCAGCTTGCGCATCCGGCGGGGAATCTGGGTCATTCACGAGACGACGATCACGTTCGAGAACGTGCAGAACGTGGAGGTGAACCAGGGGCCGCTCCAGCGCTGGTTCGGCATTGCCGACGTCCGCGTCGACACGGCCGGCGGCGGCGGCGTCCAGGCCGGCGCCCACGGCACGGCCTCGATGACCGGCCACCGCGGCTTGATCGAGGGCGTCAGCGATGCCCCGCGCATCCGGGACATGATCCTTTCCCGCCTGCGCCACTCGCGCACCGCCGGCCTGGGCGACGAAGACCCGCGGCGCCTCTCGGTCTGGTCGCCCCGCCACGTGGCTGTGCTGCGGGAAATCCGCGACCTGGCGCGGCAGCTCGCCGCGAGATAGCCAGGCCTATCCGCTCGCACCCTATTCGCGCAGCACCTCTTCGATGAGTCGGCGAGGGATACCGATGTCCACGACGTGAAGCTGGCCGACGTATTCATCGGCGCCAGGGACCAGGAAGCCGGGCTTGGCGGCCACGAACGTGCAGGTGTGCGCGGCCCGGATCGTGTGGCGGGCAGCCTGGCCCGTGTCGCAGTCGAGGCCGCTGGGCAAGTCGACGGCCAGCTTGGGCGCCGGGTGAGCGTTCAAAGCGTCGATTACCTCGTCGAGCGGCGGGCGCGGCTCGCCCGTGGCACCCGTGCCCAGCAAGGCATCGACAATCCAGGCCGCCCCCTCCAGGCACCTGTCTAAGCGCGGGCCGTCGTGGCCGCTGAAGACCTCGATGGCGATGCCGCAGCGGGCGATGCAATCGAAGTTGATCCGGGCGTCGCCCGCCAATGCAGCCGGATCGCTCCAGACCAGCACGCGCACCTCCAACCGGCGCACGTCCAGGTGACGCGCCAACACGAAGCCGTCGCCCGCGTTGTTCCCCTTGCCGCAGCAGATGGCCACCGGCCCCGCAGTGCCTAGCTCGACCAGCTTGTCGGCCAGGCCGCGGCCCGCGTTCTCCATCAACACGATCGTCGGCAGGCCGTACTCTTCGGTGGCCAGCCGATCAATCTCGCGGACCTGGCTGCGGTTGAGAGTTTTCAGTTTTCAGTCCACCAATGGCGGCCGCGGCCGCCTTCGTCTCGCCTTGTCCCCTTGTCTCCTTGTCATACTCTCCCCGTTCCCTGTACGCTATTATTTATTGTATCGAGGTGCTCACGGACGCAGGTTCAGATTGGAGACTTCTTATGCCGTTGTATGAGTACCTGTGCGCCGGGTGCGGCGGCGGGTTCGAGCTGCTGGTCCGCGGAACTGAAGAGCCGGCCTGCCCCGAGTGCGGCGATAATCGGTTGGAAAAGCAGTTCAGCGTGCCGGCGGCCCACGTGCAAGGCAAGTCGAGCCTGCCGATGGCCGAGCTGCCTCAGGGCTGCGGCCGGCCGGGCTGTGGCCCTGGCGGCTGCGCCATGTAGCGCTCCGCGTGAGGAAGCCCGTCACGCGGAGCGTGACGGCTACTATCCAGGTTGGATAGACGACCGGCCGCAAACGCGGCGTTCTTCAAGCACCTTCTCCCGCTCCCCCTTCCGCTTAGGGGAAGGCGGAGACGGCACCAGTGACGGCGCCTGCCTGCAAGGCGGCCCCTCGCAGGCTGATCGGCACCGGGCCGATGGTGTAAGGAGCGCAGCTTCCGGGCCGGTAGTAGCCCAAGGGATAGACGCACTCCCAGGGCGCTTCGACTCCCATCTTGTAGGGGAGCAAGGGAACCGTGGCAAAGAAGTGGGCGCTGGAGAAGACCGGCTGCAGCACCGGTCCCCAGGAGTGGGCATAGCGCTCGACGCCTGCCTGCTCGAAGTAGAGTGGCTTGTGGCAGAGCCCCGACGCCTTCCACGTGTACGTGGTCATTGCCCAGGAGCGGGACGCGAACGGTTCGTCGCCCAGCGGGCACTCGCGGGGAAACTCGCCCGGCTGGGCCGTGATGCGGTTGGTAATCTCGCCGATGCGCTTCAGATCGCCCGGCGTGGGGCAATCCTGCTCTTCCAGCCTGGGCGCCTGGGCAAACTCGTCCATGGGAACTTCGGATTCGTCGTCGTAGGGGGGGACGAGCGGTGGCGGGGGACTATCGAGCCGCCGTGGCGGCGTCTCGGGCTCCTGCGAGCCGATGAACAGCTTCAACTGCGAGGGGCGCTGCCCCGGACTGCCGTCCTCAAAGGGATCACTGAAAGGATCGTTTTCGCCACCCGCCGCCTTGGTAAGGATGATCGTAGCCGGCGGCGAGCTGGTGGAATGGTGCACGAGACGGCGCGCAGCAATCGCCTGCCTGGGAGTGGCTTTTTCGGCAAGCGGCTTGGAGTGCGACTGGTCGCCCAACCGCGCCGGCTCGCCGCGAGCCGCGCTGCGCCACTTCAGCCCGTCCGATTCCTTGAGCGCGCCGGCCGTCCGGGCGGTCGCGCGGACCGAGGCGGATCGGGGCGGCGAGCTGCCGGCCGACGCCTTCCACTGCCCGGCGTGAGCAGGCGCCAGCAGTGCATCGAGGCCGAACACCGCCACGCCCAGCATCAGCCAGCGGCCGGCGAAGCGGGCCGCCGTGCCGGCCGGCCGGCCGTGCCGGTCAATCGTTGCCGCCCGCGGCGTACTCGGTGGTGTAGTTGGGTGCTTCCTGCGTAATGGCGATGTCATGTGGGTGGCTCTCCCGCACGCTGGCCGGTGAAACCTGTATGAATCTCGAATCCTTCCTCAATTCATCGATGTTGCGGGCGCCGCAATAACCCATGCCGGCACGCAGGCCGCCCACGAGCTGATACACGAACGCGCTCAACGGTCCACGGAACGGCACCCGGCCTTCGACCCCTTCGGGCACCAGCTTGGCCACGCCGCGCTCGCCCGTCCGCTGCCGATAACGTTCGCTCGAACCCTGGACCATGGCTCCCATCGAGCCCATTCCCCGATAAATCTTGTACGAGCGGCCCTGGTACAGGATCTGTTCGCCGGGGCTCTCGAGCAGCCCGGCAAACAGCCCGCCGATCATCACCACCGAAGCGCCGGCCGCGATGGCCTTGGTCAGATCGCCCGAATAACGCACTCCTCCGTCGGCAATAATCGGCACGCCGCTGGCCTGGGCAGCCCGGGAGGCCTGGTAAATCGCGGTGATCTGCGGCACGCCCACGCCGGAAATGACCCGCGTGGTGCAGATCGAGCCGGGTCCGATGCCCACCTTGACGGCGTCGGCGCCGGCCGCGATCAGGTCCAAGCATCCCTGCTGCGTGGCCACGTTGCCGGCCACCACTTCGATATCCCAGCGTTTCTTGATCTCGCGGAGCGTCTCGACGACGTTGGCCGAATGCCCGTGGGCGCTATCGACGACCAGCACGTCGACGTCCTTGGCGATCAAGCTTTCCACGCGCTCGTATTCGTACACTCCCACGGCGGCGCCGACCCTCAACCTGCCTTGCCTATCTTTGCAGGCATTGGGAAAACGCCGCATCTTGTCGATGTCTTTGATCGTAATCAGGCCGGTCAGTCTCTTATTTTCGTCCACCAGCAAAAGTTTCTCGACCTTATTTGCCATCAGGATCTTTTCAGCTTGCTCAAGCGTTACAGTCCCCGTGGCCGTTACCAGGTGCTCGCGGGTCATCACCTCGGAGATCGGCAGGTCGGAGCGCTCCAGAAACCTGAGGTCGCGGCGGGTGAGAATGCCCACCAGCCGTCCGCCCCCGCTGGTGATGGGCACGCCGGAAACGTTGTGCTGGGCCATGATTTCACGCGCCCGGCCCACGGTGGCCTCCGGCGGCAGCGTGACCGGATCGAAGATAATGCCGTTGGCGCTGCGTTTGACCTTGTCGACCTCATCGGTCTGGTTGGCCACCGACATGTTCTTGTGGATGACGCCCAAGCCTCCTTCCTGCGCCAGGGCGATGGCCATGTTGCTCTCGGTGACCGTGTCCATGGGCGAGCTCAACAGCGGGATGTTGAGCTTGATCCGCCTGGTCAACTGCGTGCTCACGTCGCAGTCGGCCGGAACCACGTCGCTGTAGCGTGGCTCCAACAGTACGTCGTCGAAAGTGATGCCAAGGTAGTTGAGCTTATCGTCCATGGCGGACCTTTCCATGGTGCGGGAGGCCAAATAGCCATTATGGCGCCTGCCGGGCAGATTGACCAGGAGCACTGAAGGCAGAAGGCAGAAGGCAGAAGGCAGTGATGCGGCCGGGTGGCTGGGGCAAAGCGGACTTCGGCGAGCTCAGTCGAGTCGTAGCGTGCCCCAGAGTCAGTGGTCGGTGGTCAGTGGACAGGGGTCGGAAGCAGTGATGCGGCCGGGTGGCTGGGGCAAAGCGGTAGCGTGCCCCAGTCTTTCCGCCTTCTGCCTTTTCCCCGGTGCCTGGTGGCAAAGCGTCAGCGTGCCCCAGTTCTCGCGCCTTGTGCCCTGTATTCCTCCTTCTGCCTTCGTCCTTCTGCCTTCCTCCTTCGTCCTTCTGCCTTCCCCCGCTCCTACTCCAGTGCCGCCACGGCGGACACCAGGTCCTGGTCCTGGCGGGCAAAAACGGTCCGCAAGTCGAGATAGACCCGGTCGTGCTGTACGCGCCCCACCACCGCTGTCGCTCCCGAGCGCAGACGGGCGGCCAGGCGGTCCACGCCCGATCCGCCGGCCGGCGTCAACGCCACGCACCAGGTCGGAACTTCCTGGGTTGGCACCGAACCGCCGCCCAGATAGGTGACGTCGCGCACCGCCTCGGCCGAGGCCACCGCGGCCGTATGGGCCATCTGCGGGGCCAGCCGCTGGGCCCGGCTTTCCAGGTTTTCCAGCGACGTGCTCAGCAATTGCAAAAGCGGGATCGCGCGGCGGGCCCGGGACGGATCGCGATACAGCCGCAATGTCGCCTCCAGGGCCGCCAGCGTCAGCTTGTCGACCCGCAAAGCGCGCGTCAGCGGATGCCGGGCGATCGTCTCGACAAGCGATCGCTTGCCGATGACGACTCCGCATTGCGGCCCCCCCAACAGCTTGTCGCCGCTGAACAGCACGAGGTCGGCCCCTTCGGCAATGCTCTGGGCGGCCATCGGTTCGTCGCGGCAGCCGAACTGGGAAAAATCGATCAGAGCACCCGAGCCGATGTCGTGGACCACCGGCAGCCGGTCCGGGCGGGCCAGCCGGACCAGCTCGCCCAGCGAAACAGCCGCCGTGAACCCTACCACCACGAAGTTGCTGGGATGCACCAGCAGCAACGCGCCGGTGTTGGCCCCGATCGCCCGCGAGTAGTCATCCAGGTGCGTCTTGTTGGTCGTGCCCACCTCGCGCAGGATGGCGCCGCTGGCGGCCATGACGTCGGGCAGCCGGTAACTGCCGCCGATTTCGATCAACTGCCCTCGCGACACGATCACTTCGCGGCCGGCGGCCAGGGCGGCCAGCGTCAACATGGTGGCCCCGGCATTGTTGTTGACCACCAAGGCCGCCTCCGCCCCGGTGAGCTCCCTGAGCAATCCTTCGACCGCCACCACGCGCTGCGAGCGGCGGCCCGTAGGCAGGTCGAGCTCGACGCTGGCATAGTCGCGGGCCACGGCCGTCATGGCGCTGATCGCCTCATCGGCCAGCGGCGCCCGGCCGAGACCGGTGTGCAGCAGCACGCCGGTGGCGTTGATCACGGGCCGCAGCGCGGGCGTGTCGGCCTCCAGGATGCGATGCGCGATTCGTTCGGCCAGCTCCATCACGCCCGGCAGTTTGACCTCGGCCCGCGCGGTCTGGACTTCGCTGCGGACGTCGTCGAGGAACGACCGCACGCGGCCCACCACTACGTTGTGGCTGACCCGGTCGACCAGCGACTTCAACGGCGGGCTTTCCAGCAGCTCGCTGACCGAGGGGAGGTTTCTCAAAACGTTGCCGGCCATGGTTTGGTTCCTGAAATCAAAAGGAGCTTGCGGTTGGTCAATGCTGGCTGGGGGTGGCGGCCGGCTGGCCGGCGGGCAGTGTCTCGGCGCCCGGTTCGGCCAACCATCGAACGTCCCCTTCCCGGCGAGTGAAACCGGTCCGGTCCAGGTATTCGCAGATCGGCACGGCATACTTGCGGCTGGTGCCGAGGATCTCGCGGATCTGGCTCACGGTAAGGCCGCTGCCCGCGGCGAAGTGGTCCCGCAGTGTGCCGCGAAGCCGCTCGGATACCTCGGCGTGCAGGAAAAAACCGGCCGCGATCTCGATCAGGTGCCCTTCGGCGGCCGCCAGGGCGATCAATTGCGGCACGACCGCCTGGTTCCTGGGCGCCTGGGCCTTGATTTCTTCCACCGTGGGCGGCTGGTAGCCCGCCTCGCGGTACGTCTCGATAATCTGGCCGACCAGCTTCTGCTCGTTGTTGGTCATTTGAGGGCCGCGGCCGGGCAGGGCCACTCCCCGTTCGTTCGAGCGAAGACGGCCCGCGCGGGTCATCGATGCCAGCAGCGCCTCGACCACCGAATCCGGGCCGAGATAGGCGAGGCGGTTGATCAGGCGAGACCGGTCGAGCATGGCCCGCAACGGATGCTGCTGGTGCTCCTTGTCGAGGATCGCTTCGATACGTTCGAAAAGATCGGCCAAAAACAGCCGGTGTACCCGCATCGTCCGGCTGGGCGACACCACCACGTCCTCGAACTCGCCGCGGGCCGCCAACCGCTCGACGATGGCGGCCGGGTCGTCGACGCCCGCCGCGCGCGACAGGTCGGCCGGCTGCCAGTCCCGCAGGCCGAAGAACGAGAGCGCGGCCGAGGCCCGCTCGACCGGATCGGTGGCGCCCAGACCGGCCACGCGGTCGAGCACCGCCCGCCGGCCGCGAGCCAGCCGCAGAGCGTGCGGGTCGAGCACCTGTCCGCCGCCGATGGTGACCACCGGCGACTCGCTACGAATCACCAGCGGCTGGCCCCAAGTGGCGACCGCCGGCTCGTTCAGAAAAAGCTGCGCCGGCGCCGTGTCGCCGGGCTCCAGGCGGTCGCGGTCCAAGAGCACGACGGCGGCCATCAGCTCGGCCGTGCCGAGGTGACAGCGGACGCGGGCCCGGTTTTTCAAGGCCTTGCCGGCCCCCGGCAGCAGGTTGAGCCGCACGGTGACCAGGCGGCTGGGCACCAGGTAGCCGGGCGTGGCCAGTTCCTGGCCGCGGCGGATTTCGCCATGGTGCACGCCGGCTAGATTGATAGCGGCCCGCTGTCCCCGGTGCACTTCGTCGGCGGGCCGATCGTGGTTGTGCAGGCCGCGGACGCGAACGCGCACGCCTCCCGGCTCCAGCAGCAGCTCGTCCCCCACCCGAACCTTTCCGCTGGCTACGCTGCCGGTGACAACAGTGCCATGACCGGCGATGGTAAAGCTGCGATCGACGGCCAGCCGGAAGGGCCCGCTTTGCCGCTGGCGGCGAGGCGAGGCGGCCGCTTTGCGGGCGGCCGCCTCGAGCGCCTGGCGCAGCAGGTCGATTCCCTGCCCGCTGTGTACGCTGGTGCGGACCACCGGGGCCGACTCCAAAAAGGTGCCTTCGACCAGGTCGCGGATCTCTTCCTCGACCAGGTCGATCCAGTCCGGCTCGGGCAGGTCGCACTTGGTCAGGGCAACCAGGCCGGTATCCAGCTCGAGCAGCCGCAGAATCTCCAGGTGCTCGCGGGTTTGAGGTTTGACCGAGTCGTCGGCGGCCACGACGAGCAGGGCCAGGTCGATGCCGGTGGCGCCGGCCAGCATGTTGCGGACGAAGCGCTCGTGTCCGGGGACGTCGACGATGCCCAGGCGGCAATCGCCTAGCTCGAGGTGGGCAAAGCCCAATTCGATGGTGATTCCCCGCAGTTTTTCCTCGGGCAGGCGGTCGGTATCCACGCCCGTCAGCGCCTTGACCAGGGCGGTCTTGCCATGATCGATGTGACCGGCCGTGCCGAGGATCAGGTCGATGGCCATGAGGCCATTGTCCAGAGGCTAGAGCCCAGAGTCCAGAGTCAGGAGTCAGGAGTCAGCAGTCAGCAGTCAGAGGACAGAGGTCAGAGGACAGAGGTCAGAAATCAGAGGTCAGACGACCCCCGGTCGTCTTCGTTCCCCTTGTCGCCCTGTCGCCTTGTCGTAGGTGCCCTGTCCCCCTGTCCCCTTGTCGCCTTGTCGGGCGCCTTAGGCGGTCGGGCCGGTGCCGGCGCGGCGCATCTTCTCGCGGGCGCGGCTGAGCGTGGGCCCGACGCTGTTCTCGGGCATGCCGACCACGGAGCTGATTTCCTCGTACGACTTGCCTTCGAGATGGTACATGCGGACCACTTCGGCCTCGCGTCCTTCCAGCTCTTCGAGCAACCGCTCGACTTCGTCGCGATCGCTGACCCGCTGCTCCGGCTGGCCGTCGTTCTGGACGGCGGGGTTGGCCGGCGCGAGCCGGGCGGCGCTTTTTCGCTCGAGCAGCTCCCGCACGACAATCCGCCGAGCGACGACGGTCAGGTAGGTGGCCAGGCTGCTCTGGCCCCGGAAGTGCCGCAAGATGGCGAAATCGTCCTTGATCAGGGCCAGAAAGACCTCCGCGCACAGGTCTTCGCGATCTTCGGGCGAAAGCCGAATCGAGCGGGATTGGGCCGAGTGGTTGGTCACGTGCACCACCAATCCCAGGAAGCGGTCGACAAAGTCTTCCCAAGCCCTCGGCTTGCGGGCCAGGCAACGCTCCAGCAAATTGCGGTCGATTTCAGAAAGGGCCACGACTCGGTACCCTCACAGCGGCGAACTTGGTCGGGGCAAATCCTTGCCATGGAACAACGCAGACCGGACGCGGAGATGACTGGCCAGTCTGTCGAAGGCTCGCCAAGCCCTCAAATCGCTCAACCCACTGATTTTAGAGCGAATCGCAAACCGAGGCAAGCCTGAAGACAAAACAGGCCGCCCCTGGAACAGTGGATTTTTTGACGCTCGGCGGCGGCCCCAAGCGCGGCTTGACTTGAAGTTGGGCCCTTCTTACGATTCCGGTAGGTAGCGGTCCTCTTCGACGTTCAAGTAGTTCACAGCTAAGCACTTGACACTAATTTTAGGCGGGTGTCGAATACCCCCTTTGCCGGCGCTTTCAAGCGAAACAGGAGAAACTTCTCGATGACCCACGTCGTTGCCGAGCCGTGTTTTGGCTGCAAGTACACCGATTGCGTGGTGGTCTGCCCGGTCGAGTGCTTCTACGAAGGCGAGAAGATGCTGTACATCCATCCGGATGAGTGCATCGACTGCGAGGCCTGCGTCCCAGAGTGTCCCGTGGAAGCCATCTTCCACGAAGACAACCTCCCCGAGGAGTGGAAGGACTTTACCGCCCTGAATGCCGAGATGTCGCCGCAGTGCCCAGTCATCACTGAGAAGAAAGAACCGCTCGCAGGAGCCGAGTAACGGCGAAGGAGGAGGGAGGAATCAAGAATCAGCAACGCGCGGCGGGTGCCTGGTGGCAAAGCGTCAGCGTGCCCCAGTCTTTCCTCCTTCCTCTTTCTGCCTTCTGCCTTCTGCCTTCTGCCTTTTTCCTTCCGGCCGTCAGCTACTTCAGGTCGACCGACCAGTAGGCGCTGTCGAGGAAGCTCTTCCAGCTCTCGTACTTGGGATTGCCCAGCTTGATGCTCAACAGCGGGCTGCGCTTGGGGCGCGTCGGCTGGCGCACCAGGTGCATGTGGGCTTCCCGCGGCGTGCGGCCGCCTTTCTTGACGTTGCACTTCACGCAACTGCAGACGATGTTCTCCCAGCTCGTCTCGCCGCCGCGGCTGCGGGGGATGACGTGGTCCAGGCTCAGCTCGCTGGTCGCGAAGCGCCGCCCGCAATACTGGCAGTGGTTGGCGTCGCGGGCGAAGATGTTGCGCCGATTGAAGCGGATGGCTTGCTTGGGCAGGCGGTCGTAGAACAACAGCCGGATCACGCGGGGAACCTGGATCTCGAAGTTGACGGCCCTGATCCAGTCTTCGTTGGGCTCCTTGAAGTTCGCCTTCAACTCGCTGATTTCCCGCCACGACTCGAAGTTGTAATTGGCGTACTGCCCCTGCTCGACGTGGACCACCTCGGCCAGCTCGCGGAACAAGAGCGTGAACGCCCTGCGGACGCTGACGACGTGGACTGCCATGTAAAAGCGGTTCAACACCAAAACGCTCGCAGCCAGGGCATCGGCCGCCGCCACGCTCGACATACACTCCTCCCAGGGACATCGATCCAGTCGGGCCGGCACAGTCCGACCCGGACATGGTGATTCTAATCGTTCGGCCTTGCCACAGCCAGATCCGGCCCGTTACGCCGCCAACCGCGCCGGGGCCGGCCTAACCCCCCTTCGCCCTCCAGGCGATTCGGGTGCTGCCGGCGACAGTTTGTCAAGCGAAAACTTGAGCCGCGGAGGCGAAACCTGCCAACCAGCCCAGGCGGTCGAAATTTATGCCCAAGACGGCTTGCTCCCATTCGCGCATTGGCATTAGGATGAAAAACGACATAGCGGTTCGGCCTATTTCGGGGCGCGCGACGGCGTTGCCCCAGGACTCGCGAGATTCGTCCCATGATTCATTACTCGTGTGATCTTTGTAAGCGGACTCTCGACCCGGAAGATGATTTGCGCTACGTAGTCAAGCTGGAAGTGTATGCCGCCTTCGACCCCCTGGAGGTCGAGGAAGACAACGACAACCTGCAGGAGATCCACGAAATCCTGGAGCGGATGGACGACGCATCCAGCGAAGAGATCGGTGACGACGTGTACCAGCAATTGCGGTTCGATCTGTGCCCCGAGTGCCGCAAGAAGTTCCTCAAGAATCCGCTGGGCCGCAAGCCGATCGAGCACTTCGACTTCAGCAAGAACTGACGGCTTCAGCCAGTATGGAGCGGCGCGCCGGCGGCGCGGCATTTTGATGAGCCGGCGATTTCATCCCCCGCGGCGCCGCGGCGCCCTGGTGCTGGGCGTTGTTTTGGCGCTCGTGGCCGCGCGGGCTTGGCAGGCCTGGCGGCAGCCGGCGCCGCCTGAAAACCTGGCCGAGGGCCTGCACGCCGTGCGGCGCGTGGTCGACGGCGACACGCTGCTGCTGGCCGGCGGGGCGCGGGTGCGGCTGCTGGGCATCGACGCGCCGGAGAGCGTCAAGCCGGACCACGCAATCGAGCCCTGGGGCAAGGAGGCCAGCGACTTCAGCCGCCGATTCGTGGCCGCCGGGCCGGTGCGGCTGGAGTTCGACCGCGAACGCGTCGACCGTTACGGCCGGTTCCTGGCCTACGTCTGGGTCGAGGATCGGTTGTTGAATGAAGAGTTGGTCCGCGCCGGCCTGGCGCGGGCCGAGCCCCGCTATCGTTACTCGTCGTCCATGAAGCGCCGCTTCCAGCGCGCCCAGCAGGAGGCCCAGGCCCACCGCCGCGGAATCTGGAGCGATGCCACGCCGCCACCTTCACCCTCCACCGGCCACCTGCTAGAATCCGCACGCCAGCGGCAAATGAGCGGCGCGGTGGACAGGCCATGAGCGGGATGCTTTGATGAAGATCGCGGTGATCGGCGGCGACGGGACCGGGCCGGAAGTGGCGGCCGAGGGACTCAAAGTGCTGGAGGCGGCGGCCTCGCTGGAGAACTTCCCTTACGAGCTGGCCCATTACGACTTCGGCGGCGAGCGCTATCTGCGCACCGGCGAGACACTGCCCGACGGGGCGGTGAAAGAGCTGGCCGGGTTCGACGCGATCTACCTGGGCGCGGTGGGGCACCCCGACGTGGCGCCGGGCATCCTGGAAAAGGGACTGCTGCTGGAGCTGCGTTTCCAGCTCGACCAGTACATCAACCTGCGGCCCGTGCAGTTGTTTCCCGGCGTGGAAACGCCGCTGAAGGACAAAGGCCCGGACGACATCAACTTCGTCGTGGTCCGCGAGAATACCGAGGACCTCTATTGCGGCGTGGGCGGCTTCCTGAAGAAGAACACGCCCGACGAGGTGGCCAGCCAGACGGCCGTCTACACCCGCAAGGGGTGCGAGCGGGCAATCCGCTGGGCCTTCGAATACACGCGGCGGCGCAACAACCCCAAGAAAATGCTCACGCTGGTGGCCAAGACCAACGTGCTCACTTACGGGCACGACCTCTGGTGGCGCACCTTCCAGGCCGTTGCCGCCGAGTATCCCGACATCAAGGCCGACTACAACCACGTCGACGCTTGCTGCATGTGGATGGTGAAAAACCCGGAATACTACGACGTGATCGTCACGACGAACATGTTCGGCGACATCATCACCGACCTAGGCGGCATCCTGCAGGGAGGCATGGGGGTGGCGGCCGGGGCGAACCTGAACCCCGAGCCGGGTGGCACGAGCATGTTCGAGCCGATGGGCGGCAGCGCGCCCAAGTACACGGGCCAGCACGTCATCAACCCCATCGCCGCCATCAACGCCATGGCCATGCTGCTGGAGCACACCGGTCAGCCGCGGGCGGCGGCGCGCGTGATGCAAGCGATCAAGACGGTGACCGGCACCAAGATGAAGAGCCAGGCGGCCGGCAGAATGGGCTACAGCACTCAGCAAGTGGGCGACCTGGTGGTCAAGGCACTCGGATAGACATCATGGCAATCGACCTGTTCGACCTGAAGGGGCGCGTGGCGCTGGTTACCGGCGGCAGCAAGGGGCTGGGGCTGGCCATGGCGCGGATTTTTGCCGAGGCCGGCGCGGACGTCATCGTCTCCAGCCGGCACGAGAACGACCTGGCCAAGGCCGTGGCGGAAATCCAAAAAGTCGCGGCGGGCGGCCGGGCCGGCTATCTCGTGGCCGACATGACCGAGCGGAAGGACATCGAGCGGCTGGCCCAGTCGGCCCTGGCCGAGCATCGCCACGTCGACATCCTGGTGAACAACGCGGGGTCGAACCAGCCGCAGGCGATCGACGAGATCCGCGACGAGGACTGGGACCGCATCATCCAGTTGAACCTGACCAGTTGCATGGCGCTGACGCGGGCCATCGTCCCCTCGATGAAGGAGCGCCGCTGGGGGCGCGTGATCCACATCTCGTCGATCATGGGGTTGGCCTCGAAGGAAGCGCGCAACGTCTACTCGGCCACCAAGGCGGGGCTGATCGGCCTGGCCCGCGCCAGCGCGCTGGACCTGGGTCCGTACGGCATCACGGTGAACTGCCTGGCCCCCGGGCCTTTTTTGACCGACCTGCCCGGCACGCTGCTGACCGAGGCCGAAAAGAAGGGCTTTGCCCAACGGACCGCGCTAGGCCGCTGGGGGCAGCCCCGCGAGCTGGCCGGGCCGGCGCTGCTCTTGGCCAGCGAAGCCGGCAGTTACATCACCGGCGCCGTTTTGGTCGTCGACGGCGGCACCTTGGTCAAAACCTTCTGACGCGCCGCGGTATGGTTAGAAGCGAAGTGAGCCCGGTTGTCCGCGCGCGTTGCGATATCGCGCAGCCACTGTCCGCCCTTGTATGACCAATGTACACGGGATGCCGGTCATGGCAGACTGGCTCGCCGTGGAGCCGTGAGGAGAGCTTTTGCCGCCCTGAAAGGGCAATGACATACCAGCCCAGGGCAGAGCGCAGCGGCGTCAGCCGCGCAGCGCCGCCCTGGGAAGGTGCCACCCCAAAAGCGCGGGTGCCCTGAAAGGGCGAAACAAGGCGTCGCGCGGTCGGCCGCCGTCGGTCGCGTCGCCCTTTGACGCGGAGGAGCGAACCGCGCGCCCTTCGGCCCCTGGCCTCCGCCCCGCTGACTGGGCCGCGAGTCCGCCGCAGGCGGAACTTCCGACCTCTGCCCTCCGACCTCTGCTCCTCAGCTATGCATGCGGGGCGGCTCGCCGCCGCGGCCGATGATCCGGGCCTCTTCAGCCGAAAGCTCTTCCAGCCGCTGGTGTACTTCATCCGGTGGTGCAAACAGCCGGGCCATCTGCACATAGCTGGAATGGTGCCGCGCTTCGGACTCGAACAAGTCCCGATAGAAATCGGCCAGTGGCCGGTCGTCCAGCCGCTCCATCAAGAGGGCGAAGCGCTCGCAAGAGCGGGCCTCGATCAGCGCAGCGATCAGCAGCCGGTCCACGGCCCGCTGCGGTTCCTCTTGGCGCACCAACTCGGCCAGGTCGGCGCCGTAGCGGCTCGGCTTTAATCGCCGGAAGCGGATGCCCCGCCGCTGGAGCAGGTCGAGCACGCGGCAGAAGTGGTCCAGCTCTTCGGCCACAATCTCCGAAAGCGGCCGGACCAGGTCCACCTTGTCGACATACGCGAAGATCAGGTTCATGGCCGTGCCGGCCGCCTTCTTTTCGCAGTGCGCATGGTCCAGCAGCAGCTCGTCCAGGTTGCCGCGGACGCTCTCGAACCAACTATCGGCGGTCGGTGTCTTGAGGCTCAGCACAACGAGTTTTTACCTTCCCGGTCAGCACTGCGGAAGTCCCCGCCTTGCATGTCGAACTGCTCGGTGGCGCGCGGTATAATCGTCTTCTCGCCGCCCCAGGGTGCGGAGTAAAGGACAACGTGGGACAGGAGAACACGATTGACGATTGAGCAAGTGCGGACGGCCTACGGGGCCGAGCCATTTCGCCCGTTTGTCCTGCACCTTGCCGACGGCCGCAAATTGGCCGTTCAGCACCGCGAGTTCATGGCCACCGCGCCCAGCGGCCGCACGATTGTCGTCTACCAGCCGGACGATTCGTTCAACGTCGTGGATCTGCTGTTGGTCGCCGACTTGGAGTTCAAAGCTTCGGCGGACGGCCGACGCAAGCGACCAAAGCACTAGGCGCTTTCGTGCTTGCTCTCGAAGAAAAACTGGCGCGGGCCTGGCCTCCGGCCGGGTGGCGCGACGTGACGGTGCTGGTCGCCGTGTCGGGCGGGCCGGACAGCGTGGCGCTGTTGCGCGCTTTGGCCGCCATTCGCGGCCCGGGGCCGGGACGGCTCGTGGCGGCCCACTTCAATCATCGTTTGCGCGGCGCCGATTCGGACGACGACGAACAGTTCGTGGTCAGCCTGTGCCGCCAGCTCGGGGTGGAGCTCGAGCTGGGCCGGGCGGATACTTCTCCCCCGCCGCCGGCGGTCGGCGACGGCCTGGAGGCGGCGGCACGCCAGGCGCGATACGCGTTTTTGAAAGCGGCCGCGGCGCGCCGGGGGGCCCGCTACGTGGCCACCGCCCACACGGCCGACGACCAGGCACTGACGATTTTGCACCGCGTGCTGCGGGGCACGGGCCTGGCCGGGCTGGCGGGCATCCCGCGCGTCCGTCGGCTCTCGCGCGGCACGGCCCTGGTGCGGCCTTTGTTGACGATGCGGCGGCAGGAGCTGCTGGCATATCTGGAGGAGCTTGGGCAGACGTACCGGGTCGACTCGAGCAACCTCCAGACGCTTCACACCCGCAATCGGCTGCGGCTGGAGCTGTTGCCGCAACTGGAGCAGCACTACAACCCGCGCGTGGTCGAGGCCCTCGTACGGCTGGGTACACTGGCCGGCGAGGCGCAGCAGGTGCTGGAGCCGATGATCGAATCGCTGACCGAGCAGGCTGTCCACGCGCAGCGGGGTCGAGTGGTGATCGACTGCTCCGCCCTGGCGGGCCAGCCGAGGTACCTGGTGCGCGAGATGTTCGTGGTCGCGTGGCGGGGGCAGGGCTGGCCCGAACAATCGATGGGCTTCGAGCAGTGGGAGCGGCTGGCCGAGCTGGCGATGACCGGGGCCACCCGCCGGGAAGTCAAGATCACGCTGCCCGGAGCCATAGCCGCGCATAAAAAAGGCGAGCAGCTTACGCTGGCTCGCCTGGAGCAAGACTGAAGTGCACGGCCGGCGCGCCGCGCCCGGCCGTGCTTGCAGTGGATCGGGCCGGTTTACTGGATCGGACCTTCCACGCCGCCGGACAGCTTTTCGGGGTCAATCCGGCCCGCCAGGATCTCCGGTTGGTAGCCGCCGCGCGCTTTGTCGTACAGCGCGATCCCGCCGAAAATGAAGATCAACGCCGCGGGCAGAATGCTGACCCAGCGGAACGCCATCGAAAAGCCGATGCGCTCGGCCGACTCGGCCACCTCGCGAGGCGGACTCTGCTCGGGCAGGCTTTGGACCGCCTGGGCATCCAGGCCGGTGTACTTGCCCTTGTCATCGGCCTTCAGAATGGTCGATACCGGCACGGAACCCAACGACTCTTCGTTTTCGACCACGTGGGTTACGGCGTAGTGGTCGACAATCTTGCCCATCTGGGGCAGCACGAAAGCGATCGAGATATTCCCGGCCGACCCCATCAGGGCCAGGATCAGCGCGCCCCCCTTGGGGAACCGCTCGGCGGCCACGCCCAGCATCGTGGGCCAGAAGTAGGCGATCCCCAGGCCATAGATCGTTGCGTAGGCAAAGGCGGTCTGAACTGAATCGGCATAGCTCAACAGGTACAGCCCGACCGCGGAGAGCACCGCCGAGCCGGTGAGCATGCCCACGGGCGAAAGCCGGTGGGCGATCGGCCCGGCAAAGTGCCGCAGCACGAACATCATGCCGGAGGTATAGACCAGGATCAGCGTGCCCGCCGAGGCGGTCTTGAGCATGCTGGTCATGACCGAGTTCTGCCATTTCTGCGGGCCCAACTCGGTGGCGGCCGTCAGCAGCATGCAGAACGCCCACAGCAGGAACATCGGACGCGCCACCTGCGACAGCATCTCGCCCGTGGAAACGCCCGATGCGACCCGCTCGGTGGCCGGAAACAGCGAGCCGATGAGCATGAACCCGTAGACCAGCGCCGGGATCACGATCAAGAACAAGCAGCACTGCCAGTACTCCAGGCCCGCGATGAGGTTCGTCTCGTCGGTGCCCGCCGTGAAGACCACGTTCCGCATGAACACGGCCAGCAACCCGCCGATCACCAGGCCCCCGGGCCACCAGGCGTGCAGGATGTTGAGGAAGTGCGTCTTTTGTTTGTGATAGAGCGTCGCCACCAGCGGATTGATGCCGACTTCGGTAAAGCCGTTGCCGAATCCCATCAAGAGGCCGGAGACGTAAAGCCACCAATACGCGTTGTCACTGCTGGTGAAATCCACGTTCTTGGAGAAAACCATGCCCAGCGTGCCGGAGAGGTGGCTGGCCAGGGCCATGAACATGATCGTCTTGATCCCCAGAAAGTCGCAGACAAATCCGCCGAACAGCATCGAGATGGCCATGCCGTAGAAGATCGCCTGCCCGATGTCGCCGTTTTGTTGTTGATTGAAGTTGAACGTCTTACCCATCTCCTGCATCACGTCGCCGTGCAAGCTGAAAGTGAATGCCGACGTGACCAGGGCGATACAGCTACAGATGAACAGGCGACGGTTGTTGAACATCCGGTGACTCCTCGTGACTGCGGTGGGCGGGTGCTCTTGGCGCGCGGTAAAATCCACGCCGCATCGCGCCGGCCAGCCACGCGATGCGGCTCATGCTGCTCGGGAGCGATCCGACAAGGACGGCCGGATTCGAGTATACAAGCGGCCCAAGCAAAGTAAATCCGCCGCTCGTAGTGATTTGTGGCACTTCCGCGGGCGGCTTCGGCACGACACGCACGATCCGTCCGGATCGCCTGGCTTACCCAATTGCTCGACCGGACTCCAGCCCGGGCGATCAAACCTGCCTTGACCGGCTGCGCTGCCAAGACGTACCATTCCACGCCTTTATCTTTTTTGCCGGCAGCCGGATACGTAAACGGAACCGCCTATGCGGCCACCTTCGAGCGACTGGACCAGGCTCGGGGGGCTGTTGCTCGTGGCGCTTGGCACGCGGTTGGCCGCGGCCGTCTGGTGGCAGGCCCGTCTGGAACCCGGAGCAAGCTTTGCCTTTCCTGACAGCCAGACGTATTGGGACCTGGGTCAGGCCCTGGCCAACGGCGAGCCGTTTCAGTACGGCTCCCCCGACGCCAGCATCTTCCGCATGCCCGGCTACCCCTGGCTCTTGTCGCTGATGTTTCGGCTGCTGGGAACCGACGCCTCCGTGATGTGGGCCCGCGGCCTGGGAGCCGTGCTCGGAACGCTGACCGTGGCGGCCCTGTACTGGCTGGCACGGCAGATGTTCGACCGCTCCTCGGCACTCATCGCGGCCGCCATGGCGGCCGTTTATCCGGGAGCCGTCGGCATGAGCGTGTTCGTGCTGAGCGAGGCGCTCTTCTGCCCGCTGATGCTGGCGCAGCTCGCGCTTTGGGCCGCAAGCTGGCAGGCCGCCAGCCGTCGCGGCTCGATCTGGTTGTCGGCGGCGTCCGGCCTGCTGGCCGGCCTGGCTACGCTGACGCGCCCCAGTTGGCTGGCCTTCGTCCCCTTCGTCATGCTGGCTGGCCTGGTGGCGGGCGGCCAGCGGCGGCGGCACCTGCTGCTGGGGTTGGCGGCGCTGGCCGCTCTGGCGCTGGCCATGCTGCCCTGGTGGGTCCGCAACGCGCGGCTGGTGGGCCACTTCGTGCCGACCACGCTGCAGGTCGGCGCCAGCTTGTACGACGGCTTGAATCCGCGGGCCGACGGCGGCAGCGATATGTCGTTCGTGCCCCGTTTCGAGGCGCTGGAGCGGGCCAACGCGGCGGCCGGCGAGCCGTTCGAATACCGCCTCGACCGGCGGCTGCGCAACGAAGCCATCGAGTACGCCCGGAACAATCCGGGGCGGGCGCTGGCCCTGGCCGCAATCAAGGCGGCGCGGATGTGGAACGTCTGGCCCAACGAGGCGATTTCAGGGGGCTGGCTCGTGGGGCTGCTGATGCTTCTGACCTACGTGCCGGCCTTGGGCTTGGCGCTGGCCGGCGCTTGGAAATACCGGCGGTTGGGATGGCCCTACGCGTTGTGCTGGCTCCCGGCGGGGTATCTCACGCTGCTGCACATGATTTTCGTCAGTTCGATTCGTTACCGCGAGCCGGCCATGCTGGCCCTGCTGGTGCTGTCGGCCGCCACTGTGCGAGGAGTCCTGGTATCGCGAGGGGAGTGATCCATTTCTGTTGGAGCGGTTGCAAACGGGGGCTGCTAGCCGTACTGCTGGCCGCCTCGGTGGGAGTGTTGTATTTCCACAACCGCATGGACGAGGAGATTCGACGCGCGGTCGAGGAGCGGATTGCCGAGCAGTACCCGGACCTGGCGGTGAGCGTGCGGGGGGCCCAGTGGGTCAAGGGCGAAGGGATCGAGGTCCGCGGGCTGTTGATCGTCGAGCCCGGCGCCAGCGGGCCGGCAGCCCAACTGGCATACCTGGAAGAGTTATTCCTGTTCAGCGACGTCCAGTGGCAAGACCTGATCCGAGGCGAGCTGGTCATCTCGCACTTCGCCATTCGCCGGCCGCTGGTCCGGATGACCCGCCGGCCCGACGGCACGTGGAGCGCTGCCAAACTGCTGCCGCTGCCGAAGCTGAGCAAGGACGCGCCGCAAGGCACTATTGAAGGCGCCGTTTTCGAAATATCCGACCCGTCGAGAGAACCGGCCGCCACGCTGACGCTGCGGGAGATCGACCTCGAGTTCGGGCCGGCCGCCAACGAGCAACCAGGCCCCGACGGGCGCCGACCGCTGCGGGTCAAGGGCACGATGCTGGGCGACCATCTGAAGCGGATCGACCTGGACGCGATCTTCCATCCCAGCGGAGCTTCGTTCGACGCGGCGGGCAAAGTCGAGGCCCTGGACTTTTCGCAGGAGCTGGTCAAGTCGCTCCCCGCCGAGGCGGCGAGCTGTCTGGCCGAATTGAGCGCGCTTCGCGGCCAGGTGCAGGCAAGCTTCCGAGTCCGGCGCGATCCGGCGGCGAACCCGGCACTCACTTACGAGGTGCAGGGGGAACTTTTCCGGGGCCGCATCGATGACAAGCGGCTCCCCTATCCTCTCACGGACGTCCGCGCGTCGTTCCGCTGCGACCAACTCGGTTTTGCCGTCCAGGAGCTGACGGCCCGCAGCGGGCCGACGACATTCCGCCTGGAGCTGGCACACACGGGCTACGGCAAGCAAGGAGGGCTGAAGTTGAAGGCGGAGAGCCGCCAGATGCCGCTCGACGAGAACCTGTTGGCGGTGCTGCCGCTATCGTGGCAGAACCAGTGGAACCGATTTCGGCCGGCCGGATGGATCAACGTCGAGCTGCTGGAGCTGGACTTCGACGGCCAGAACTGGCGGCCGCACCTGGTCGTGAAATGCCTGGACGTGGGTTTCACCTACCATCAATTCCCCTACCGGCTGGAACATGCCAAGGGCGAGCTGACATTCAAGGACAATCGGCTCACGATCGACCTGAAGGCGTATAGCCAGGGGAAGGACTATCGGCAGGGGGACGAGGTGCGGCTGAAGGCTACCCTGGTCAACCCGGGTCCGGCTGCGCTGGTGGACCTGGAGGTCTGGGCGGACCGCATCCAGCTCGACGACAAGTTGTTCGATGCCTTGGGCGATGGGCCGCGCCGCTTCGTGCGCTCGCTGGCCCCCGAAGGCACGGCCAGAGTGCATTTCAGGTGCTTCAGCGCTGAGACGGCTCCAGGCGTATTGCACAAGGACCTGAGCATGGTGCTCAATCACTGCAAGCTGCGGTACGCCAACTTTCCCTATCCGCTGGAGAACATTCGCGGCAACATTACGATGCTGGATGGCGTCTGGAACTTCAGGGAGCTGGAAGGCACAAACGATACGGGGCGGATTACGTGCTCGGGGCACCTGGCGCCCATGGGCAAAGCTTTCCGGTACTCGTTCGCCTTCCACGGCGACAACGTGCCGCTGGATCAGGAGCTGCGCCAAGCGCTCAGCCCGGGCGCTGCGCGCCTCTGGCAGGACCTGAAGCCGCGCGGAGCGATCCAACTCGATGCCATCGTCAGCTACGAACCGGGCGATCTCAAGCCGCGCGTCTGGGTCCAGGCGCGCCCGCTGGAAGGCCCCTCGTATCCTTCCGCTTCGATCGAGCCCAGCTATTTCCCCTATCGCCTGGAAAAACTGCAAGGAAAGTTCACCTACTGCGACGGCCGCGTCGAGCTGGAAAACTTCCGAGCCGAGCATGGCGCCACCCGCCTGGCCGCCCATGGCAACTGCCAACTCAGTAGCGACGGCACCTGGCGGTTGAAGCTCAATCCCATGTCGGTCGACCGGCTGCGGGCCGACCGCGATCTGGTCCAGGCGCTGAGCGGCCGCTTGAAGAAGGCAGTGATGGACTTGCGGCCCACCGGCGGCCCGATCAACCTGCGCGGCACGCTGGAGCTGGCCAGCGGAGGCAGCCCCGGCAGCCCGATCACGGCCGCCTGGGACCTGGACCTGCACCTCCAGCAGTGCCATCTCGATTGCGGCGTCGAGCTGGCGCATCTCAACGGCCGGATCCACCTGGCCGGGGCGTTCGACGGCCTGCAGTACCACGCCTACGGCGGGTTGAAGATCGACTCGGTGATCTACAAGGGTTTTCAATTCACCGAGGTGATGGGCCCGATCTGGCTGGACGACAAGCAGGTTCTGCTGGGTCTGTGGGCGGATCGGCAGCGAGGCGTCAAACCACAGCACCACGTGACGGGTCATTTGTACGGAGGCCGGCTGGTGGGCGACCTATGGGTGGAGACCGGCCTCAGCCCGCGCTACGCGCTGCAAGCCACGCTCACGGAAGCGGACCTGGGGAGGTGGGCGCGCGAAAGCGCGGCGGGGCCCCAGCAGCTCAGCGGGCAGGTGTGGGCCACGCTCAATCTGCGCGGCAAGGGGCAGGGCGCGCATAACCTGGGCGGCAACGGCAGCGTCCAACTCCGCAATGCCGACTTGTACGAGCTGCCGGTGATGCTGGCACTGTTGAAGACGTTGAGCGGGCGGCCCCCCGACACGACCGCCTTCACCACCAGCGACGTCGATTTCGTCGTTGAAGGCGAACACGTGTACCTGAAGCGGATCGACTGCAACGGCGATGCGATCAGCCTGCGAGGAACGGGCGAGATGGGGCTCGACCGCGGCATCAACATGACTTTCTACACCATTGTCGGCCGGGGCGGACTGCGGATCCCGCTGGTCGACCAGCTCGGCGGTTTTGCCAGCCAGCAGATCCTCCGCATCCACGTGGGCGGAACGCTCGACAACCCCCAGACGCGCCGCGAAGTGCTTCCCGTCGTCGCACAGACGCTGCAACAGCTTCAGCTTCCACCACCCGCCGAGCCGGCGGCCGGCGGCCTGTCGCCGCGCCGCGGCCCGGCGCCGCCCCGGAGGTACTAAGGTTTGATTGGGCAAGTCTTCTTGAGAGGTGGGCGATGAGCATCGCTTCGACGTCGGGAGTGGGCGGCGCGGCCGGCTCGCCTTTGGCCCATGGCAAGGGCTCGGAGCTCCAGCGGTCGCAGCACGAGACCGCCGCCCAGCAGCGCCAGGTCCAATCGCAGTTGAAGGCCGAGGCCGCCGCCGGTATCGGCGCCACCGACGGCGAGGACCACCAGGTGACCGATCGCGATGCCGACGGCCGCCGTTCGTGGGAGCCGCCGCCCGCGCCGAGCGACACGCACGAAGCGGCCAGACCAACCCCACGGCCCCAGCCCCCCAGCGGCCCCAGCGGCAATCAATTGGACCTCACCGCCTGAAGGCAAAAGGAGGAAGGCAGAAGGAGGTCGGAAGGTCAGAAGTCAGAAATCGGCGGGTGGCTGGCGGCAAAGCGCTAGCGTGCCCCAGTCTTCGTCCCTTTCCCCTCATCGCCTCATCGGCCTTTCGCCCCTTCCTCTTCCCCCCGGTTCCCGGTTTGCCCCGCTCAGCCAAAACGTCTAAAATCTTCTACTCACGAGCAGTTCCGGCCGGATAAAAGATGGGAGCAGTTGCCATGCAGTTCACAAAAATGCAGGGAGCCGGCAACGACTATATTTACCTCGATTGCTTTCGCGAGGCACTCTCCGAGCCGCCCGCGGAGCTGGCCAGGCGGATCGCCGATCGGCACTTTGGAGTGGGCGCCGACGGACTGATCCTGATCGCCCCCTCGGAGGTGGCCGACGCGCGGATGCGGATGTTCAACGCCGACGGCTCGGAGGCCGAGATGTGCGGCAATGGAGTCCGCTGCCTGGCCAAGTACATCCACGATCACGGCTTGAGCGACAAGGAAACGCTCAAAATCGAAACCGGCGCCGGCGTATTGTCGCTCGACCTGGAAGTCGTCGACGGCCTGGTCGAGCGCGTCCGCGTCGACATGGGCGAGCCAATCCTCGAAGCATCCCGGATCCCCACCACGCTGCCGGGAAATCCCGTGGTCGATGCCCGCCTGGAGGTCGACGGCCGCGAGCTGGCACTTACCTGCGTTTCCATGGGCAACCCGCACGCGGTCGCCTACCTGGACGAGCTGTCCGACGAGTGGGTGCTGGGAGTTGGCCCCAAGCTGGAGGCGCACCGCGCTTTTCCCCGGCGGGTGAATGCCGAGTTCGTCCACGTCGTCTCGCCCGATGAAGTGCACGTCCGCGTCTGGGAGCGCGGCAGCGGCGAGACGCTCGCCTGCGGCACCGGCGCTTGTGCCGTCTGCGTGGCCGGCGTGCTCTCCCGACGCACCGGCCGCAAGCTGCTGGCGCACCTGCCCGGCGGAGACCTCCAACTGGAGTGGGCCGAGAACAATCACGTTTACCTGACCGGGCCGGCCGTCGAGGTCTTTTCCGGCGATTGGCCCAGGCAGACCGCTGGCCGGCCGGCGCCGTCCATTCATTCCGCGGCCCGCTGACAACACGCCGGCGATGGTCCGCTAAGAAAGGCAAGGAAGCCTGTCATGAAACTTCGCAGCCCCACGTTAGTCAAAGCCGGCGGCCTGTTGGGCGCCGCCGCGATTCGGGCCTGGATGTCGACGCTCGACTACCGGGTGGCATACTACGATCCGGCCGTCGACCCGGTGCACTCCGACTACGCGGGCCCGAAGATCTACATCTTCTGGCACGAGTACATCCTGTTTCCGATTTTCCTCCGCGGTCACTGTAACCTGGCGATGCTCTTGAGCCGCCACGCCGACGCCGAAATGCTCGCGCGGGCCGCCTATCACCTCGGCTTCGACTGCGTGCGCGGATCCACCGCCCGGGGCGGCGCCACCGCCCTGCGAAAGCTCTTGGAAGCGAGCCGCGGCATGAACCTGACCATAACGCCCGATGGCCCTCGCGGCCCGCGGCGCCAGTTGGCGGCCGGCAGCATCTGGCTGGCGAGCAAGCTGGGCCTGCCGCTGGTGCTCTTGGGCCTGGGCTACGATCGTCCCTGGCGGTTCGGCAGTTGGGACCGCTTTGCCGTGCCGCGCCTGTTTTCTCGTGCCCGTGCCGTGGTCAGCCCTCCCGTCCTGCTGCCAGGGAACCTGGACCGCGGAGGTCTGGAGCATTACCGTGGCGAGGTCGAGCGCCTGCTGAACCGCTTGACGTTCGAAGCCGAGGCCTGGGCCGAATCGGGCAGCCGCAAGCTGGCCGAGCAACCGTTGCGGCGTGAGCACCCCCGCCGCCCCTTGCGGACCGACGCGCTGCACCATCTCGCCGGACCTCATGATCTACGAGCGCTGGGTTCAGTCGAGCGCGCGTCGGCCGGCATCGCAGGCGGTTCGAGCTTGAACGGCAGTGCTGCCATGGACAGCCAATAGGTTGTCGCATTTTCCGCCCCGAAGGGGCCCAACATACCAGCCCAGGGCAGAGCGCAGCGGCGTCAGCCGCAAAGCGCCGCCCTGGGAACCGTGTCCATCCAGATCCGAAAAAAGCCCTGAAAGGGCGAAACAACGTGGCGTGCCCGTTCGTTGTGCCGCCCAAACCGACCCTCCCATGCCAGCCGCCCCACGGCCGCGCCATGGGACGGCGCCAGTTCGCCGTTCCCCTTTGCTCCGTGCGTCGGATAGGGCAAAATGCACCGGCGCATCGTGCGACTTCCAAACTTCCAAACTGGCTGTGAACGCGACCAGTAAGTAAAGCGTTGGATTGATAATGAGCCTCTTTGCTGAACAAGAAGCCCGGCGGGTGCTGTCGGTGGCGGAATTGACGGCGCAGGTCAAGGATCTCCTGGAGACGAGCTTTCCCTCGGTGTGGGTCGGCGGCGAGATCTCGAACCTTTCGCGCCCCCAGTCGGGGCACTGCTACCTCACGCTCAAGGACGACCGGGCGCAACTGCGGGCCGTGCTGTGGCGCACCGCGGCCGAGCGGCTGCGGTTCGACCTCCAGGACGGCCTGGAAGTGGTCTGCCAAGGGGACCTGGAGCTGTATGCCCCCCGCGGCACGTACCAGTTGGTCATCCGCCATATCGAGCCTCGCGGGATCGGCGAACTGGAGCTGGCGCTGCGGAAGCTCCGCGAGAAGCTGGCCGCCGAAGGGTTGTTCGACCCGGCGCGCAAACGGCCGCTGCCACGCTTCCCTCGCAGGATCGCCTTTGTCACCAGTCCCAGCGGCGCCGCGATCCGCGACTTCCTCGAAGTGCTCCGACGGCGGTGGCGCGGCGCCGACGTGCTGATTGTGCCGGTCCGCGTGCAGGGCGCGGGGGCCGCAGCAGAAATCGCCGCGGGCATCCGGCTGGTACACCGCCTGGCCGACCCGGTCGACGTGCTGGTGGTCGGACGCGGCGGCGGCAGCCTGGAAGACCTGTGGGCCTTCAACGAGGAAGTCGTGGTGCGGGCGATCCATGGCTCGCGCATCCCGGTGGTCTCGGCCGTGGGACATGAGATCGACGTCACGCTGGCCGACCTGGTGGCCGACGTGCGGGCGCTGACCCCCAGCGAAGCGGCCGAACGCGTGGTGCCGGCCTCCGACGACATTGCGGCCGCCTTGCGGTCGCACCAGCAGCGGCTGTTGTCGGCCCTCGGCCGGCGAGCCACCCTAATCCGGTCGCGCCTCGACTGGCTGGCGCAACGGCGGGCACTGGCCCGGCCGCTGCAGCGAATCCGGGACCTCGAGCGGCGCCTGGACGAGCTTTCGAGCCGCTCCGCCAGGGCCGTGCGCAGGCGCTGGCAAGACGGCCGGCGGCGGGCCGACGCGGGTGCGGCCCGGCTCGAGTCGCTCAGCCCGCTGGCGGTTTTGGGCCGCGGCTACAGCCTGACCCACCGGCTGGCCGACGGCAGCCTGGTCCGGGATGCCAGCCAGTTGACGGCCGGCGAGCGGCTTGTAACCAGGTTCGACCGAGGGCGAGCCGTCAGCCGGGTGGAAGAGATAATGGAAGAGATAGAGCCTGACGGTATCGGAGAGACCTAATCTGGACTGGAACGTCCAGCTCCTGGATTCGATCAGCGTTCGAGCAGATCCTGATCCTGGAGAATCCGGCGAGGCCTAAGAGGAAAGTGAGGCGACATCTGAGCCCCCGCCAGGATTTTTCCGAGCGTCTCGTTGGAGACCGGATTCTGGGGCTTGAGCTTCCGTTTCTTGACGAGCTTGTCCAGATCACGCTCCGATGCGACGCGCGCATCGCGATACCTGACAGACGTCTTGTGCCTCACCCAGGGATGATCTCCAGGATCCAGGATGCAGGAGTCGTCTTTTTCCGGGCTGTCGTGCGATGTCAGATTGACAATCACCACCTGCTCATCATCCTTGCCTGGATCGGAAATCACGACCCAGAGGTGCGGATCGATCTTGCTGTCTTCAAGCAAAAAGGCATCGCCGATTTCCACGGGATTACCTGCCGAAGACCCGATCGAAGACGCTCATTTCCGTCGCATCTCGCAGAATGGCATCGATGTCGTCGGATCGGCCAACGGCTGCAATCACGTCCTCGAGGGGAATCGTCCGCGAAGAACCTGCGGCAGGCTCGTTCTGGATGAACTCCGGAAACTCGTGAGTATGGCGGCCGACGGCCCATTCGTCGTCGTCCTCGAAGCGACGGCTGATCCGTTCGAGCAACTCGATCTCGTATCTGGAGAGTTCGCCGTTCCCCGGATCGCAAAGCATCTCGATGTCGTAATGCTCGGTCCGGAAGTGGCTGTACCACTGAGGCGACTCGACGTCGCGCCCCTTGATCAAATCCAGGATCGTGCTATGCAACGGTCCCCGTTCCATCGCCACCATCCGCCCGCCAATGATCGGCCGGCCTGTCTCCTTGATGCTGTCTCGATCCGCGATATAGAGCAACTTAAGGAGGCGGTAATAGTTCATCCGCCTGGCGGGCGACAGCCGAAGCAGGGTGCCCACCACTTGAGCAGCTTTCTTGTAATGGAAAGGAAACACCATGCGGCTTACCTCCCGCGCGAAATATGGGACTGGCCTGGATTGTATTGTACATCGCCACGGTTTGTGTTCAACTGTATAGTACGTGCCGCGTACGAGGACCTTTCAGGGTAGCAGGACTCGCCAGAGTTCTGGTGCATGGGATCGCGGGCCGAATTCTGGCGAATCCGGCTACCAAGGTGGCCCCACTTAAAGGACACCGCTGGGAGCGAGCCGCGGCTTACTGCCTCTGACACGCCCGGGGATCACACGCTTGCCTAACGAGAACAAACCGCAACAGGCCCCCTGCCCGCCCAGCTTCGAGGAGGCGCTGGCCCGGCTGGAGGCGATCGTCGAGTTGCTCGAAGAGGGCGAGATCGGCCTGGCCGATGCACTGGCGCGGTACGAGGAAGGCGTTGCGCTGCTCAAGCAGTGCTACGGCCTGCTGGAGCACGCCGAGCGGCGGATCGAGCTGCTGAGCGGCGTCGATGCTCAGGGCAACCCCATCACGGCGCCATTCGACGATTCCGCATCACTGGATGCTGACCCAAAGGGCCCGTCGGCCACCCGGCGGAGGGCCGCCGCGGCCGGCCGGCCGAAGCCGCGGATCGAGCCGCCGGCCCCCCAGGCCGACATAGACGCGGACCGGGGCCTGTTTTAGAATGGCTGAGGTCGCGGCGCCATGGCGGCGGATAGGGCCGGGTGCTGTCGGCGGGCAGAGCTATCCAATGGCCAAGGTCTTCGCCGGTGATGGTACAAAGCCCGTCGTCCTCCCTCCAGCGGTACGCGACCGACGTGCGTCCGCGAATCGAGCAGGCATTGGAAGCCTACACCCGCTTCGGACCCGGCTGCCCGCAGCCGCTGGCCGAGGCGATCCGCTACAGTTTGTTGGCTCCCGGCAAGCGTTTACGCCCGCTCTTGGTGTTAATGGCCGCCGAGGCCTGCGGTGGAACAATTGAGCCTTCGCTTCCCGCCGCGTGCGCCGTGGAGATGGTCCACGCCTATTCGCTGGTGCACGACGACCTGCCGGCCATGGACGACGACGACCTGCGGCGGGGGCGGCCGACCAGCCACAAGGTGTTCGGCGAGGCAACCGCCATCCTGGCCGGCGATGCGCTGCTCAGCATGGCGTTCGAGGTGCTGGCCCGCGACACGCGGCCGGCGGAAGTGGCGGCGGCCTGCTGCGCTGCCTTGGCCCAAGCGGCCGGCCCGGCGGCCCTGGTTGGTGGACAGGCCGACGACCTGGCGGCAGGGGCCGGCAATGCTGCGGCGATGCCGGAAGATAGAGAGGATGTAACGGAGCGGCTGGCGGTGCTCGAATCGATTCATCAGCGTAAGACCGGGGCGATGTTCCTGGTGTCGTTGAAGTTGGGGGCCTTGACGGCGGGGGGCGACTCGCGGCAGATCAAAGCGCTGGACGAGTATGGCCGGCGGTTGGGGCTGGCCTTCCAGATCATGGACGACCTGCTGGATGTGAACGGAGACGAGACGGCGATGGGCAAACGCGTTGGCAAGGATGCGGATCGGGGAAAGCTGACTTTTCCTGCTTTGCTGGGGGCCGGCGAAAGCCGCGCACGGGCCGGGCGGCTGGTCGCCGAGGCCTGCGACGCGCTGGCGCCGCTGGGCCCGCCAGCCGAGGGACTGGCCATGCTGGCCCGATACGTGGTGGAAAGGGACCGTTGATGCACGAGTTGCTGTCGAAAATCGAGTCGCCGCGCGACTTGCAGTCGTTCACGCTGGCCGAGCTGGAGCAACTGGCCGGCGAAATGCGCGAAGCGTTGTGCAACCTGGTGTCCAACCGCACGGCACACTTCGCCTCGAACCTGGGCGTGATCGAGCTGTGCCTGGCCCTGCACACCAGCTTCGACTTCAGCCGCGATCGCCTGATCTGGGACACGGGACACCAGATCTATCCGCACAAGTTGATCACCGGCCGCTATCACGAGTTCGGGACGATGCGGATCAAGGGCGGCCTGATGGGCTACCCCAACCCCAACGAGAGCGACTACGACCTGTTCATGACCGGGCACGCCGGCTGCAGCGTTTCGGCCGTCCTGGGACTGAAGACGGGCGACGATCTTTTGCGCGGCGAGGAGGACCGGCACGCCGTGGCGGTGATCGGCGACGGAGCACTCCCCTCGGGCATCGTGTTCGAAGCCTTGAACAACGCCGGCGGCATGAAGAAGCGGCTGCTGGTGATCCTCAACGACAACAAAATGTCGATCTGCCCGCGCGTGGGGGGGCTGGCCGACTACCTCGACCGCCTGCGGATGAACCCGTTGTACACCGGGCTGAAGCAGGAAGTGGTCAAGGCGCTGGCCCGCGTGCCGCTGCTGGGCGATCCGGTCGAACGCCTGCTGTGGCAGGCCAAGGAATCGATCAAGGCCGGCCTGCACGGCGGAATGCTGTTCGAGGAGCTGGGCCTGCGCTACATGGGTCCGATCGACGGCCACAACATCGGGCAGTTGCGCAAATACCTCAAGCTGGTCAAGGACGTCGAGGGGCCGGTCCTGTTGCACGTGGTGACCGAGAAGGGGCACGGTTTCAAGCCGGCCGCCGAAGACCCCGTGTTCTTTCATACTCCGGCGCCTTTTCAGCGCGATTCCAACGGAGCGGTGTCGGTCAAGAAATCATCGTCGCGCAGTTACACCAACGTGGCCAGCGAAGCCATCCATGCCGAGATGCAGCGCAGCCCGCGCGTCACCACCTTGACGGCGGCCATGTGCCAGGGGAACAACCTGGAAAGCGTCCGCAACGACTTCCCCCAGCGGTTCTTCGATACCGGCATTTGCGAGGCGCACGCCGTGGCATTCGCCGCCGGCCAGGCCAAGGCGGGCCTGCGGCCGATCGTCGACATCTATAGCACCTTCCTGCAGCGGACCTACGATCAGATCTTCCAGGAGGTGACGCTGCAGAACCTGCCGGTCACCTTCATGCTCGACCGCGCCGGGCTCACCGGCCCCGACGGACCGACGCACCATGGCATGTTCGACCTCGGCTACATGCGGCTGTTGCCCAACATGGTGGTCATGGCCCCGGGCGACGAATACGACCTGGCGCCCATGCTCAGCTTTGCACTGGAGCATAACGGTCCGGCCTCGTTGCGCTACCCGAAGGCCGCCAGCGAACGGCACGACCGACCGCTGGCCCCCATCGAGCTGGGCCGTGCCGAAGTGATCGACTGGGGCCACGACGGCATGTTGATCGCTTGCGGAACACTGTTGGGCAATGCGATCAAGGCGGCCGTGGCCTTGAGGCAGGAGGGCCTCGACGTGGGCGTGATCAATGCCCGCTTTGTCAAGCCGCTGGATACCGAGACGATCTTGCGGGCCATCGAGTCCTGCTCGTTCGTGCTCACCGTCGAAGAAGCGGCCCTGATGGGCGGCTTTGGCAGCGCGGTGCTGGAGGCGGCCTCGGATGCCGGCCTGCCGGCGGGCCACGTCGGCCGGCTGGGCGTACCCGACCGCTTCGTCGAGCATGGCGACCGGGGCGAATTGCTGGCCGACCTGGGACTCGATGCCAAGGGGATCGCCCAGGCCGCCCGCGCCCAGGCGGCCCGCGTGGCGCTGCCCGGCACCAGCCGCCGCATCAGCTAGGCGCGGCTTGAAGCGGCCGCGGCTTTGACTCTATGATCTGGCGTATTGGGTTCGTTCACCTTGTCGCCTTGTCGCTTGGTCCGCCGAAGGCGGATCGCCTTGTCGTGATCCGATGGGTACTTCCACTTATTCGCCAGTCCGCCTGCCCGGCCGCCCGCGCGTGATGGTGCTGGGATCGGGCGACAGGCCGCACGTGGCGGCTGAGGCCGAGCGGCTGCGCGACGTGATCGAACAGTGCGCCGAGGTGGTGGCCTGGGACCTGAGTTTCACGGCCGACCTGAGCGGCGTGGATGCGGACCTGGCGATCGTGCTGGGCGGCGACGGCTCGATCCTGCGTGCCGCGCATCAGATGGGGTATCGCCAGGCGCCGGTTGTCGGCGTCAACCTGGGCAAGCTGGGTTTCCTGGCCGACCTTTCTCCCGCCGACCTGCGAGCACTCATGCCCGACATCTGTGCGGGCCGGTTTCGGGTGGTCGAGCACCTGATGTTCGAGTGTTCGCTTGGGCGGGTTGGGGTATCGGCGGCCGCGGCGCCTGGGCCGCGCAGGGAGGTTTGGCGGCAACTCGGTTTGAACGAGGTGGCGGTGATGGCAGGCCCGCCGTTTGCCATGCTGGAGGTGCATCTCTACGTTGACTCGGAATTGGTGACTACCTATAGTTGCGACGGCCTGATCGTCAGCACTCCCGTCGGCTCGACCGCGCACAGCCTTTCGGCCGGAGGACCGATCCTGCGGAAGGACCTGCAGGCATTTGTTATTTCGCCGATCAGCCCGCACGCACTGACCAATCGCCCGGTGGTAGATTCCGCCGAGCGCACCTACGAACTGCTCGTGCCCTGCCCGCACGAGGGCACTTCGTTGGTGGTCGATGGCCGCGTGCTGGGCAGGCTGCAGGCGGGCGACCGCGTGCGAATCGAGCGGGCCGAACCGAGATTCAAGCTGGTCGAGGTGCCGGGTCGTGGTTACTACCGGACGCTCCGCGAAAAGCTGGGTTGGGGAGGCAGTTTGCAACTGGGTGGCGATTCCCCGGCTGTAGGGTAGGCTTCCAGCCTGCCAAGTGTCGTAGCGTAGGCTTCCAGCCTGCGAGTAGCGTCGCCTTCCGGCCTGCCGGTGCAGACGAGCCTTGGTCCGCGATGGAGAACTCGAAAGGAAGCGAGTGACTCGATGAAAACACGGATGTTGCTATCTTGGGCGGCCTGCGCTTGCCTGGCCACGGTTGATCTCCGGGCCGCCGACGAGCCCGCGGCGGCCGCGACTGCCACCAACCAGGCGGCCGAATCGAGCGGGCAGAAATACCTGCTGCGATACAAGTTCGAGGCGGGCGAGACGATCCGCTGGGAAGTGGTGCACCAGGCCCAGATCCGCACCACCGTGTCCGGCACGACGCAAACGGCCGAGACCCTGAGCAAGTCGATCAAGGTCTGGCAAGTGGCCTCGGTCGACGACCAGGGGCAGGCGGTGTTCGTACACTCGGTCGAGAGCGTCGACATGCGCCAAAAACTGACCGGGCGCCAGGAGGCGCGTTACAACAGCCTCACCGACTCGAGTCCGCCGGAAGGGTTTGCCGACGTGGCCGACGCCGTGGGCGTTCCATTGGCGACGATCACGCTCGACGCCCTGGGCAACGTCGTCCGCCGCGAGCATCAGCGGCCCAAGACCAGCGCCAGTGCCGGGATGATCACGGTCCCTCTGCCCGACGAGCCGGTTGCCGTGGGTCACGAATGGCTCTTGCCGTCCGACGTGCAAGTGAGCCTCAAGCAAGGCGGGTTCAAGAAGATCAAGACGCGCCAGCGGTTCACGCTGCTGGAGGTCCAGGACGGCCTGGCGACGATCCGGATCGAGACGCAGATCCTCTCGCCCGTTCGCGACCCCAACATCGAGGCGCAGTTGATTCAGACCGAGTCGAACGGCACGGCCCGCTTCGACATCTCCGCCGGACGGATCGTTTCGCAGCAGACCGACGTCGACAAGCGGGTGCACGGCGCGCCGAACGAAGCGAGCAGCCTGCACTGTCTGACCCGTTTCACCGAGAAGCTGCTGCCGGCCACCTCCCAGACGGCCGGTGCCCCGCAGCCCGCCGGCCCCGAGCCTCCGCCGACTGCCTCCTCTCGCCGCCCCAGCGTCCGCTAAACCTCGCGCGCCCCCATACCCGCAGCCCGTCGCCACACGAACCCGGCGCGCCAGCGAGGACCGAGCGCTCTCGACGATGATTGCGGTCAGACACCGGGTGCTGCGGCCATACTAACCCGACGCGCCAGCGAG
This sequence comes from Pirellulales bacterium, assembly GCA_040901675.1. GTDB lineage: Bacteria > Planctomycetota > Planctomycetia > Pirellulales > JAICIG01 > JBBDNX01. The sequence goes on from JBBDYJ010000025.1 coordinate 319,455, forward strand.
GAAGTAGCGTCCTCCACTTCATTGCGGTCATACGCTCGGATGCGCCGGGCATCCGTTTTAATTCCGGCGGACATTTGAAGAGCGATATCGCCTTCGGTGTACGGGGGTCTCGGTTACTGGTATCCTGACGACTCCAGTGGACCAGCGAAGGAGGTTCTCGATCCATGGCGCATGCAAAGCATTCCAAGGCGCGCGAATTGTCCATTCACACTCTATTGCAGTCGATCCGGGCGGGTAACAGGCAGGTCCTCGGCACGCTGAGCACCGACCGGCAGCGCATGGCGATCACGGCAGCCAAGCGGGCCCGCATCCAGGCCAGTGGCCTTGTCACGCGGATCCGTGCGCACATGTCCGCCCGCGGCAGGCGTTCGCAGTTCCGCCGCGACGCCCGAAGCTAGTGCAGCGCGCGCTGACTGGGGGACGCTAACGCTTTGCCACCAGCCACCCGAAGATCACCTCGAATTCAAAAGCTCCGCCTAGCTCCAAGCTCCAAGCTCCAAGTTCCAAGCTCCAAGCTCCAAGCTCCAAGCTCCAAGCCCCAAGCTCTAAGCTCCAAGCCCCAAGCTCTAAGCTCCAAGCTCCCCCCACGTTTCTCTCAAAAACCGGATCCAGTTGCCGTGCATCACCAGCTCGATGTCGGCCTGGCTGTAGCCGCGCTCGGCGAGCATGGGCGGCAGCCGCGCCAGGTCGGCAATCGTGTCTAAGTCGGCGGGCGATTGCTCGCGTCCAAAACCGCCGTCCAGGTCGGTGCCGATCGCCGCGTGCCGGGCGTTGCCGGCCAACTGGCACACGTGGTCGATGTGGTCGACCATCTGCGAAAGCCGCACGCCGGCCTCCTCGGGCGTCGTCTTGCCGCGAACCCAGCCGGGAACCATCATCCAGGCGTCCAGGGCCGCGCCGATCACGGCCTGCCGCTCGATCAGGGCCCGCATCTGCTCGTCGCTGAACTGGCGTTCTTCGGGTACCAGCGCGCGGCAGTTCGAGTGACTGGCCCATACCCGCCCGGAAAAGCGATCGAGCGCCTCCCAAAAGCTTACATCGCACAGGTGCGTGGCATCCAGGATCATCCCCAGCCGCTCGATCTCATCCAGCAGCTCGCGGCCGCGTGGACCCAGCCCGCCCGACGAATGCGTTCCAAAAGCGTACGTTCCGGGCCCGTAGTGGGCCGGGCCGATCGCCCGCAGCCCTTGCGCGTAGGCCCGCTCGAGATGCGCCGGCGTGACGATCGAATCGGCCCCTTCCAGGCTCAGCACGTAGCCGATTGCGGCATTCGCCGGCGGCGAGTCCTGCCACAGCGCGGCGTGCCTTTCCAGGCCGGCCGTGTCGACGATCTGCACGAGCTGGCCCGCCTCCTCCATGGCCCGGTACCAGGCGAGCTGGCCCTGGGTCTGGGCCCAGGCAATCTCGGGGCTGTGCCAGCCGGGCAGCGGGTTGCCGGGCTTGACGTAGCGGGCGATCTGGGTGGCCACGCACAGGCCCACCTTGCCGCGCCGCATTTCGCCCAGCGAAACCGTCCCCTTGCCGCGATCGGCCTTATCGGTGCGTCCCTGCTCGCGGCGGCGGATCTCGCCCACGGACACGGTCAGGTCCCGGTTCCACTCCAGGGCGTTCATGCTAAGGTCGAGGTGGGCATCGAAGATGAGCATCGTGGTGGCAGGCCTCGCGAGGGTATGACGGCAGGCGGGAAATCAACGTGCCCATTTGCCACGTCGGACCAAATGCTAGTAGGCGAACCGGCCGTCCGCAAGCGGCGCCAGCAGTAGCAGGACTCGTTCAATTCTTGCGGCGGTCGCAGTCCTGTAGCCGGATTCGCCAGAATTCAGGGGGCCATCCATCGCGCTACAACTCTGGCGTGCTACTTTATAGTCTGCTGCCTTACGGTTGTTGGCCGCCGTGCCCATGGTTAGCATGGGCAGACGCACAACAATCAGCGGCAGCCGCGTAAATCCCAGCGCAAATGGAATCGACGATGCACCATGCCGGCCGGGCAGTGCCCGCTTCGTCCTTCTGCCTTTTTCCTTCGTCCTTCTGCCTTCCTCTGCTCGTGCTGCTCGCGATCGGCGGCCATGCCGCGGCGGCCAAAACCGACCAGCAGCCGGCCCAGCCATTCGACGTGCCCGACGGTTTCGAGGTCTCGCTGTACGCCGACGATGACCTGGCGCACGACATCTTTTCCATGACCATCGATGCCCAAGGGCGGGTGGTCGTGGCGGGGCGCGACTACGTCAAGATACTGCACGATGCCGACGGCGACGGCCGGGCGGAACGGGCCAGCCTGTTCTCGCCCACGCCCAAGAGCGGGGCGCACGGCATGTACTTCGACGGGCCCGACCTGATCTGCACGGGCGACGACGCGGTCCGGCGGCTCTCGGACCGCGACGGCGACGGCAAGGCCGACGACGAGGGCGAGGTGTGGACCCGCCTCCGCCATCCGGAGCACGGGGCCAACGGAATTGTCCGCGGGCCCGACGGCTGGTACTGGCTGATCGCCGGCAACGATGCGGGCATCTCCACCGAACATGCGGCCCTGGCCGGCTCGCCGGTCAAAACGCCTCGCTCGGGCGGCGTGGTGCGGTTCTCGCCCGACGGCAAGCGCAGCGACGTCTTCGCCCACGGCTTCCGCAACCCGTACGACCTCGACTTCAACAGCAGCGGTCATTTGTTCACGGTCGACTCGGATGGCGAACGCGACCATCACCTTCCCTGGTACGCGCCCACCCGGCTGTTCGATATCGCGCAGGGCATGGAGCACGGCTGGCTGCTGCAGGGCTGGCAGCGGAGCTGGAACCGGCCGCAGTCGTTCTTCGACAATGTGCCGCGGCTGGCCGAGTTGGGCCGAGGCTCGCCGACCGGCCTCGTGGTCTACCGGCACCGCCAGTTTCCAGAACGATTCCGCGATGGAGTGTTTACCTGCTGCTGGACGTTCGGGCGTGTCTACTTTGTTCCGTTAAAGCCCGACAAGGCCAGCCTGTCCGTTGACCCAGCAGCGGAAGTCTTCCTGCAGACGGCGGGAGACCATGGCTTTGCGCCGGTCGATCTGGCGGTGGGACCGGAAGGCGACCTGTTCGTGGCCGTCGGTGGCCGCGGCACGCGGGGCGGCGTGTTTCGCGTCCGCTATCAGCGTGCAGATCGCCGAGCTGCTGAATCCGCCGACCCGCTCGACCGGGTGCTGCGGGCCGACCAGCCGCTGGCCAGTTGGTCGCGGGCCCGCTGGGTCCCGCTCGCCAGGCAGCTCGGCCGCGATCGGTTCACCGCGATCACCGCCGACGCCGCTTATCCGGTTGATGAACAAATCCGCGCGGTCGAAGTGCTGGTCGAGCAGTTCGGCGGCCTGTCGCCGGACGACGCCCGCCGCGCCGTCGCCTTGAACAGGCCCAACCTGACTGCCCGGGTGGCCTGGGCCCTCGAGCGGCACGACCCAGCCGACGAGGCCCAGTCGATTCTGGCCGAGCTGACGTACGCCGAGCATCCGGCCGTAGCACGCGCGGCCTGGGAGGCGCTGGCTGCCTTGCCGGAGTTGGATTTTGCACAAGAGGGCCGCCGACCCAACTGGCTCGCCGCCAGCCGCGACGAATGCCGGCGGGTCCGCGCTGCCATGCTGACGGCGGCCCGCGGTCCCGGCCACGCATCGTTCCAGCATGGATTGGGCCAGGTCGCTGCCGGCGAGCCGCCGCGGCAACGGATGGCCCGCCTGTGGGCGGTGATGCCCCAAGCCGATGAGCCAAACGCCGCCGGCCAAGACTACTTCGACTCCTGCCTGGCGGCGTTCGACGAGGCCGCCGCCGCCGAGGAGCGCCTGGAAGCAGTCCGGCTGGTGCAGATCGGCCTGGGCGACCTGCGAGTGCAACCGGGACAGCCGGAGGTTTACAGCGGCTACAGTGGCAACGCCACCGACGAGGTGGCGACGGAAATACGGCAACGGCTGGTCGAGTGGCTCGCGCCGGCGTGCCCGGCGGCGGATGCCGAGCTGAATCGCGAGTTGGCCCGCCTGCTGGGAATGCTCTCGGCCGACGATCCGGGATTGCCGGAGGCGATCGTCGATCGGGTCTCCCACGCCAGCTTGCCCAAGGACGACATCCATTACCTGATCGTTCTCTCACGGCTGCCGGCAGCACGGACGGCCAAAGTGACCCAAGCCACAGCAGTGGCCCTGGCCGGCCTGCACCCCAAGCTGGCTGCCCGAGGCATGTATCCCGACCGCAACTGGCCGCTCCGCGTGGCGGAGTTGTTCGACGAGCTCTGCCGGCGCGACTCTCATTTGGCGGCCACGCTTGCCCGGCATGAAGCCTTCGGATTGCCGGACCACAGTTTGTTCGCGGCCGGGATGAGCGGGCCGGCCCGGCAGGCCGCCGCCGGGCGGCTGCTGGCGCTGGCAACCGAGTCGGACGACGCCCCGCCGTGGACCAGCCAGTTGGTGACCGTGCTCGGCTCGCTGCCCGCCGAACGGGTGCTGCCTCACCTGCGCGAGCAATGGAGTGATTATGGATTGCGAGACGCGATCGCGCTGGTGCTGGCCGACCATGGGCAGACGGCCGATCGCGAGCGCCTGGTCGAGGCCTTGTCGTCGGCCGACGGCAACGTCGTGCGGCGAGCGGCCGAGGCGCTGGCCGCCTTCAATTCCCCGCAGCCGGCCGAGCTGGCCACCGCCGTGCGGACCCTGCGCGAGTATTGCGCAGCCAAGGAGCACTCCGCCGTGAGGCAGGCCCTGGCCGGCTTGCTGCGCGCCTGGGCCGGGCACGAGATCGCCATTGACGAGCAGGCCGCCGGCGATCTTTCGGCGGCCTACCAGCCATGGTTCGATTGGTTTGCCGCCCAGCATCCTGACGAAGCGGCCCGCCTGGCCGACTTTGCCGGGGCCGACGCGGCCGCCTGGCGCGAGCGGCTGGCGGCGGTCGACTTCTCGCAAGGCGACGTCGGCCGGGGCAAGGTGTTGTTCGAGAAGCGGGCCTGCCATCGCTGCCACGTGGCGGCCGGCCGGCTGGGTCCCGACTTGCGCGGGGCCGCGGCGCGCTTCTCCCCCCAGGACCTGTTCGCGGCCATCGTCGAGCCGAGCAAGGAAGTGTCGCCCCTCTATCAAACCACGCTGGTGACGACGCGCGGCGGGCAGGTGTACCACGGGCTGCTCGTCTACGACTCGGCCGACGGCCTGTTGTTGCAGACCAGTCCCGACACCACGGTCCGCGTAACCGGCGACGACATCGACCAGGTCCTGCCCAGCCGGCAGTCGCTGATGCCCACCGGGCTGTTGAACGACGCCACCGACCAGGACCTGGCCGATTTGTATGCCTACCTGAAGACGATCCACTAGCGACGTAGCCGGATTCGCCAGGATTCGGGCCCCTCGCGGCTCCCGTAGCCGGATTCAACAGAATTCGGACCGCGATTCACTTTACCAGACTTTGCAGTCGCCCTCGGCCATTGACTGCCGCTCGCTTTCGAGCGCAAACAGCCCCGAACGGGGCGAAAGTTAATAGCCGGGGTGCGTAAGCCCCCGGCAGCGCGCCACCGACAGCGCGTCGTAAGCCCCGAAGGGGGCGACAGTGATCGTCGCGCGACGTTCCGCTTCCGAAACGAGTGGCGTGTTATGTTCGCCATGGTTCTCTCCACCAGAACTCCGGCGAGTTCTGCTACCTCGAGATTCCCGTAGCCGGATTCGCCAGAATTCGGGCCGCAATCCGCTTCACCCGAACTCTGGCGAGTTCTGCTACTTCACTGGTTCAACCACCTTTGAGCGAAGACGTTGGCCGCATCGCGGCTGGGAAACGCGCGGATCGAATAACGAGGCTTGGCCTGTTGCAGCTTGGTCAACTGCTCCCGCTGCCATTGCTGCACGGCGGCCGGTGAGAAGCTGACAATTGCCATCCGCACCAGGTCGGTCTCGATCATCGCCACGTAGTGCGTCTGGTTGATGATCGGGTCGCTGTACGGCAGCTTCTGCAAGTGCTTGACCAAGGCCTTCTCGTGACCCAAAAAATCGTCGCCAAAGTGCTTCTCGAACAGGGCCACCTGCTCGTCGGAGGTCATCTGCTTCAAAGGCTCGGCCTGGCTGACTTCGGCCAGGAAGGCGAAGAACTTCTCCTGGCGCCGCTCGGCCAGGTAATGGGTCAAGGCCCAAGCGGAGGCATAGCCCGTCGACGTGAGCGCCTGGGCCTCGACGGTGGGCCGCACCAGCTCGTTGGGTCCGCCCGCTGGTCCCTGGGCGAGATACTCTTCCAGCTCCTTCATCCGTATGTCGTTGACCACGCCGACTCCCTTCCAGCGGATTCGATTGCCGACGGTGGTCGGGGCGAAGTACTCCGGCAGCCCCTCGCTGATCCAGATCGGCCAGCGCGAGAGCCGCTGTTGAACGCCGATGTTGTGCAGGATCTGGTGGACTCCCTCGTGCGCGATGACGGAGATCGACTGCTTGACGGCCAGCTCCGGCGCGATCTCGACCAGCTTCGACTGCTCGTACATCACGACGTGGTTCGATACCCCGTTGTAGTAGGCCGCCACTCCCTCGGGCATCTTGTGGTACTTGTCGAACTCCTCCTGCGTCTTGAACATGATCACGACCAGCGGCATTTCCGGATCGTGGACCGGCAGCTTCCGCCGCTTGCAGTAGGCCAGCAGGCTCGGATACATCGTCTCCAGGATGCGGCTGGTCGCCAGGTAAAAGGGCTGGCTGGTGTTGTAGACGTAGAGATAGCGCTTCGTGCGGCGGGTCCGGAAACCTTGGAACGCCCCGCCGGTGAGCTCCGCGGCCATTTCGTCCATGCCGGCCGGCTCGAACTTGCGGTCGGTCTCCGTGGCATCGCGGGTGAGGATCGAATCCAGCCGGCCGTTGGGCAACAGCACCACCAGGCGGTCGCCTACCTCCACGAAGACCTTGGCCACCACCGGATCCCTGCCCTCGACCGGCGCCAGAACGCGCCGATCACCCCCCGGCTTAGCCGGCGCCTCGGGCACGATCAGCTCGAAGTCTCGCGGATCGGCCTGGGGGGCCGGCTGCTGCGCCAGCAGCTCGGCGGCCGACAGCGAAATGCAAAAGGCCGCAAGGAATGACCGAAAAATAACTTCGGCAAAGTCGAGCGAGCTGGGTGGCTGGGGCAAAGCGATAAGCGTGCCCCAGTTGCAATGTGAGGAAGTTATTTTTCGGCCGATACGAAGTTGCCAAACGAGGGCGGCCCAGCGCAACGGTGCCCGGCGCACGGAAGACTGAGGCTGTTTGGACTGCATGGTTCCGTTTTACCTGAGTAGATCGCTGTGCTCCAGTGACCAACCACCAGACAGCGGCAACAAATCCACTTGCGTCTGGACTCTGGACTCCGGACTCCGGACTTTGTTATGCTGAATCGCAGCGCGGGAGGCCGGTTTTCCCGCGTTTTTCATTTCCGGCCCTTCACTCGGCCGTGCGGCCGAAGAAAGATGGAGCTCATGGCAAAAAAAGCAAGCGCCCGCCATATTCTCGTCAACACCAAGGAAGCGTGCGAGGACCTGAAGACCCAAATTGCCGAAGGGGCCGACTTCGCCAAGCTGGCCCGCACGCACTCGACGTGCCCCTCCGGCAAAGAGGGCGGCGCGCTGGGCGAGTTCAGCCCAGGCCAGATGGTCCCCGAGTTTGACCGGGTCGTGTTCAGTTGCGACGTGGGCGAGGTGCAGGGCCCGGTGAAGACCCAGTTTGGCTGGCATCTGGTCGAGGTCACCAGCCGCCGCGACTAGGACTCTCGGAAACTCAGGGAGGATGATGATGCACGAGAGCCGCGGCCCGGACGACCAATCGGCGGGTGGCATGGTCCAGCACTCCGCGAAAACCGCGGGCCGCTGGCGCCGCTATTGGCCGCCGATCGTGATTGTGGCTCTGGCCGGCGCTACGATCGCCTGGGTCCAGTCGACCGAGACGATCCAGATCGCCGCCACGCGCTTCCTGACGACCGCATCGTGTCTGATGCTGGCGGCACTGCTGCTGGCACTCTGGTTCATCTTCTTCACCGGCTTGCCCGCGCTGACCCGTTTTACGCTGCTCGGGCTTGGCCTGGCGTTTGCCGTCATCTTTACGCTCACTGTGCGCGTCGAAGGCGTCAGCGGCGACATGCAACCGAAGCTGACCTGGCGGTGGTCGCCCAAGGCGGACGAACGCCTGGCTGCCGCGCTCGACAGCTCCGCGGACCGTGCCGCGGTCGACCTGGCGGGCGGTTCTCCCGCGGACTTCCCGCAGTTCCTGGGAAAAAACCGCAACGCCGTGGTCCAGAACGTCCGGCTGGCGCGCGATTGGCAGGCGAATCCGCCGGAGCTGGTCTGGCGGCAGCCGATCGGCTCCGGCTGGTCGGCATTCGCCGTGGTGGGCGACTATGCGGTAACCCAGGAGCAGCGGGGCGGCCAGGAGTTGGTCGTCTGCTACGAGCTGCTGTCGGGCATCCCGCGCTGGTCGCACGCCGATCGGGGCCGCTACAGTTCCACGATTGCCGGCGACGGGCCCCGCTCCACGCCCACGATTTTCGAAGGCCGCGTGTATGCCTTCGGCGTCGAGGGGCGGCTGAGCTGTCTGGACGGCGCCAGCGGCGAAGCGATCTGGACGCGGGACGTGCTGGCCGAGAACGGGGCCAAGAACCGGCAGTGGGGGAACAGTTGTTCGCCCTTGATCCTCGACGACCTGGTCGTGGTCAGTGCCGGCGGGTCGGCCGGCCGGTCGCTGGTCGCTTACGACCGGATAACCGGCGAGCCGGCCTGGACCGGCGGTGACGACCCGGCGAGCTACAGCTCTCCGCTGCTGTGTACCTTGGGCGGCGTCCGGCAGATCCTGATCGTGAATGCCAACAGCCTGGCCTCGCACGATCCGGCCGGCGGCCGCCTCTTGTGGCGGTTTCGCTGGGAAGGAGGAGAGCCCAAGGTTCCCCAGCCGCTGCCGCTGGAGCCGGACCAGGTGTTCATCGCCGCCGGCTATGGAGTCGGCTGCAAGCTGCTGTCGCTCCAGAACCAGCAAGGCGACTTTCGGGTCAGCACCGCTTGGGAAAACCGCCTGCTCAAGCCCAAGTTCACCAACGTCGTTGTGCGCGACGGCTTCGTGTACGGCTTGGACGACGGCCGCTCGCTCGTCTGCCTCGACCTGGCCACCGGCCGGCGCGTATGGCGGGGCGGACGATACGGCCACGGCCAGTTATTGTTGATTGACGATTTGCTCTTGATCCAGACCGACTCGGGCGAAATGGTGCTGGCGGAGGCCAACCCCCAGCAGCACGTCGAGCTAGGCCGTTTCCAGGCCATCGAGGGCAAGAGCTGGAACACTCCCGCCTTGGCCGGCCAGTATCTGCTGGTCCGCAACGCCGAGGAAGCCGCATGCTACCGCCTGCCCCTCGAATGAAGGCCTGGACATGGAGCGTCCATCCTTGTCGATTAGTGGCCCTTCGCCTTTGCCATCTCGAGCATCTCATCCAGCATCGCTTGCAAGTAGGGGCACTTTTCTCTCGCCACTGCCGGACTCAGTTTGGCGAATAGCTCCCTGCCGTTAACCGTCTTCTTATAGCCTTTCTTGAGACGTTGCTTGTAAATGCGATCCAAAAGTTTTGCGGGCGGTTCTTCAAAATCGACCATCTCTGGATTCGCTACTTTGGTGGGAAACGCGTTTCGCACTTTCTCTGGAAAGTTCTCCGGCTGGCTCAGCAACCAAGCCTCGACCTCGTGCACCGCAAAGAACATCCGAAACCGATCGTCATTGACCTGCTTTTCACAATGCCTCACACCCCAGGCCTGCCGTTGTTCCGCCGTCGTGAGATCCTCGGGATAATCCGGACCATATAGGTCCAGGAGTCCGAGCACGGCGATCAGCTCATCCTGTTTCGGCCCGTGGAGATGCATCCTGGCTTTGATCGCCATCTCGCGCATGAAATGTGCATGGCCCCGGAATCTGATGGGCTGGATACCTACTCGCTGAGTCAGGTTCCGATCAAGCCAACGCTTCAAGAAATCCGGGATCGCGCGCTTTTCCGTTTCACCTTCGACCAGCAGGAGAAACTTCATGGAAGCGTCTCGAGCTCATTCGAACGGTACAGGTCGCCCAGGCTGTACTGGCTCAGCCAGTATGTCAGGTCTTCCCCCGAAATAACGCGCAGGTGAGTCTCGCCATCTCGCCGCTCGACAACCGTCGTGGTGGGCACTTCTCTGCCAAATGCGTCCAGGAATTCCGGCGAGTGGGTGGTCAATATCACCTGGGCCCGGGTTGATGCATCCCGCGCGTACTCGGCCACGATCGGCAACATCGAAGGGTGCAGGCCTGTCTCTGGCTCGTCGATCGCAATCAGAGGAGGTGGCGATGGGTTGGCCAAGACGGCAAGGAGAAACAGGAATCGCAGTGTTCCGTCGGACAGGTCCGCCGCCGACTGCTCTCGCTGCAAGCTCCTCCACCGGATCCTCAACTGGATCCTTTGGTCCGCCGCCGGCGGAAATACAAGTTCCTCATAGTCGTCGCCGAAGGCGGCTCGCATCGCGGTGTTGATCTCGTCCTTGAAGCCGCGGCTGCTGGTATACAAGCTGTGCAGAACGGAGATCAGGTTCTGACCATCGGGGCTGACCTGTGTATCGGCTCGCGTCACTTGCGCCGTGCGAATTGCCGCCTCGCGGTGCGTTTGAAATCCTTGGTGGATCTTCCAGGCCGCCAGCTCTTTCTGGAACTCGCCAATGATTCGGTTCGCCGTGAAAGGGCCGCCGGCAATCGAGAGTAGCGCCTCTTCTTCGGGCACCACGGCCCCAGGAGCCTCGAATCGCTTCAGGTCCGTCGAATAGACGACGGCATGATGTGGATTACGTTCCAGCAGCTTGAACGGCTCCTGCATCTCCCCCGTTTCGACCTTGTGGAAGTTAGCCAGTAACTCGTGGTCAACCCTGTAGCTGCTCGACTTTCCGAGTCGCCCCAACGTGATGGCAAAAGTCAGCGAGTCTTTCTCGTGGTCGGTGTAGGGGGGCAGCGGCGTCATTTTCACGCGAAGCTGGACTTTTTCGGCGATGCCGTCCCAAACAATCGGCTCCATCCCCCCTTCCTGCTGGACATAGCTTCCCAGCCCGCCCACGGCGGCAAAATGGAGCGTCTCCACGGCGCGGAGCAGATTGGTCTTGCCACTGGCATTCGGCCCGATCAGCACATTCAAATCGCCGGGACACCAGGTCTGTGATTTGAGGGAACGCAGTCCCTCAACCGTCAACTTGAGTATTTTCATAAAGAGGCTCCAGACCAAGCATACCATCAACCGCCCGGTGCCATGAACAGAACCACTGATTTCCGCTTCCCAATGCCGCGGCACATCCGCCCTTGGCCAGCCCCTCAGCTCTCAGCCACGCGAACCACGTTCGTCGTCTCCGTTCCCCCCTTCCCCCCTTCACCCGATCCCCCCTTCATCCTTCTTCTTCCTCCTCCTCCTTCTCCCTGGGCTGAAAGTCCGCCTTTGGCGGACCCTCTGCCTTCTGCCCTCTGCCTTCTGCCTTCTGCCTTCCTGCTCCTTCCTCCTGCGTCAGCATCCCCCAGTCGAGCGCCTGGTCCTGCCGGTAGTTCTTACCCAGCGTCAGTGCCGTCACCGCCTTGGCCATCTCGTAACCGAGATAAAACGAGTGGGCCGGGTCCAGGTTCCCAGCGCCGCGATCAATCAGCTCGTCGAAGAGCTCGAACGGGTCCTCGCCCATCAGGTGCAGTCCCGCCGCAATGATGTGCAGTTGGCCCCCTTCCACGAACAAGCGATAGTTCTTGTCCCGGATCTGGCCGGCCAGATGATCCAGCGCGTCCGCATCGTGCTCCAACAGTGCCGGATCGCGCAGCATCACCAGCCGCGGCTCGACGTGCTTGGGCAGCGAGCGGTGCCCGACCGCATAGTGCACCAGCCGGCGGGCCAGGTCGCACTCGCGCACCGACGTCCGCGCCCAGTTGATCACCTCCGTCGTCAGCACGCTGCGGATCCCCAGCTCCTGGCAAAAACCCAACAAGAGCACGTTGATCGGCGCCGAGTCGGCGTCGGTCAGCTCGGTCAGGTTGCCGATGCCCATCATCATCTCGGCATCCGGGTAACGGTCGCGCACCGCCAGGTACCGCCCCAGGCTGCGGGCAAACCCGAAACCGATCGGCTCCAGCACCGGGTCGATCCGCAAGCGCACGCCGGCGGCCGCCAAAAAGTCGATCGTTTCATCCAGGCCCGCCAGCGTCTCCGGAACGTCGGGCACCACCACCACCTCGCAGCCCCAGTCGATCGCCTGCTCCCGGTTGGACGAATTGACCGACAGCACCAGCTCGGCCCCGGCCCGCACCGCCATCGCGATCTCTGCCGCGTTCATGCTGTCGATGCTCACGCGATGCCCGGCGTCGCGCAGCGACTCGACAACGTCGCCGACGCCCCGCCACGTCTCGCCCGGATCGCAGCCCACGTCGATCAAGTCCGCGCCGTCGGCCGCCAGTGCCTCCGCCTCCGACAGAATGGTTTCCAGCGGTAGCCGCGGGCAATGGTTGATCTCGCCCAGGATTTGGATGTCGTACCGGCCATAGCCGGCCAGGTCGTCGCGCGGCCGCCCGAACCAGGCCGGCAGCTCGCGCAAATCCTTCGGCCCGCGCTCGACCGGTACGCCGGCCGCCGCCTCGATCGGCGAAAGATCGCCCTGGCAATAGCCGGGGATCAGCACGCGGCTCGTGCCAGGCGGAACTTCCAGCCGTCGCGCGACCCACTTGGGGGTCATCAGGGCGGCCACGGTGATCCCCAGCACCTGGATCGAATAGTCGAAAGGGACCTGTGCCGAAAGGTCGTCCACCACTTTGCGCAACGAGAACTCGGCCAGCCGCCCGGTGACGAAATGAATGTGCTCGGGCATTCGTGGTCACGATCCTCGCCGGCCGCCGTTCACCGCGATCACCTGGCCAGTGATGAAACCGGCCGCCGGAGACGCCAGAAAGCGCGCCGCGCCGGCCACGTCGTCGGGAGTGCCCCAACGGCCCAGCAGGCATTCCTCTTCGGCGCGGCGCTGCCAGTACTCGCTGGCCCGGCTGCCCCACGAGGTGCGAATCCAGCCGGGGGCCAGGCAGTTCACGCGCACCTCGGGCGCCAGCGAGCGGGCCAGGCTGCGCGTGAAGGCCATCACGGCCCCCTTGGAAGCGGCGAACAGCTCGCCGCTCTCGCCGGCCATGCCATGCTCGGCCTGGTCCCACCCGATGTTGATGATGGCGCCGGAACCGCGATGCTTCATCCGCGCGCCGACGTCGCGGGCAACTCGAATCGTGCCCGCCACGTCGACCTTCCAGAGCTGTTCGAGCTTCCGGTCGAACGGCCAGCCCGCCGCTTCGCCCGTCAGCACGTCGGCCCCCGCATTGTTCACCCAGACATCGACCCCGCCTCGCCATTGCCACGCTTCGCCGACCAAATGCTCCTGCGCGGCGGCGTCAGCCAGGTCGGCCATCACAACGTGGCTCTGGCATCCCAGGCCGCGAATCTGCTCGGCCGCTTCCTGGGCCGCCTGGCGGCTGCTGCGCGCATGGACCAGCACGTCGGCGCCGGCACGGGCCAGTTCCAAGGCGATCGCACGGCCGATGCCGCTGGAAGAGCCGGTGACCACGGCCGTCCGGCCTTCCAGCTCTCGAGGCGACTGTTGGGACATCGTTGAAAGACTTATTGGAAAAGCTCCGCGGCCGGGCCGTCACGCTCCGCCGGCGAGCATCGCCGGCCGGCACCACGTGGGTGCCATGGTTGTTTGTAATCGCGGCCCGCCCCGTCGGCAAGCAACCGCCGCCCCGGGGTGGCTGGCGGCAAAGCGTAAGCGTGCCCCAGTCTTCGTCTGGCTCCATGCTCCACGTCTCACGCCTTCGTGCGGATAATTCCGGCGCAGATGCCGGGGGCTGATTCGGGTATGATGTCCCGGCCAAGTACATGCTGCCCACGGTGTTCGTTAGCCTCGTTTTTCGATGGAACAGAACCTGAAGCCCGGCGAGCTGTTCGATCGTCTCGAGTCGGCCGCCTTCGCCTTCCGAGGCTACAACACGACGAACCTGGGCCGTAGCGGCGAGCTGCTGGCCCACCGGGTCTACGGCCCGACCGTCGAGCGCCATCTTCAGGAAGCCTCCGAGATCTACGCCAGTGTCACCGGCCACAGCGCCGACCTGGTGAGCCGGGTCCGCAACAAGCAGGAGAGCACGCTGGAGACGTTCGGCCAGGATATCGGCTTGATCATCGCGCTGGAACTGGCGCAGTTGGACATCCTCCAGCATTGCTTCGACATCCACTACCGCCAGGCCCGCTTGGGGCTGGGATACAGCCTGGGCGAAGTGACGGCCATGGTTGCGGGCGGCGTCTACACCATGCGCGACGTGCTGCCCCCCTTGATGTCGCTGGCGGCCGAAAGCGCCGACCTGGCCCGCGACGTGACCATGGGCATCGTCTTCTCGCGCGGACCGGCCCTCGACCTGGCGGCCGTGGAGCAACTCTGCCTGGAGATCACCAGCCAGGGACGCGGCGTGATCGCCGTCTCCGCCTACCTTTCGCCCAACACGGTGCTGCTGCTGGGGCAGGCCGAGACGGTAGACCGCTTCAAGGATCACATGACGGAGGTCCTCGACGGGCACGTGCACCTGCGCAAGAATCAGGAGCACTGGCCGCCGCTGCACACGCCGCTGTTGTGGCAGCGGAACATTCCCAACCGGGCCGCCGTGATGATGCAGACCATCGGGGGCGGCTTCCGCAGCCCGACGCCGCCGGTGCTGTCGCTGGTCACGGGCAAGGTCAGCTACAACGACCACAACAGCCGCGAGATTCTCAACCGCTGGGTCGACCATCCGCAGAAGCTGTGGGACGCGGTTTACGAATTGCTGGCCAGCGGGATCGAGGTGGTCGTCCACGTGGGCCCGGACCCCAACCTGTTGCCCGCCACCTTCAAGCGGCTCAGCGACAACGTGACGGCGCAGCTCGCCTCGCGTTCGCTCAACAGCATCGGCATGCGGGCCATGTCGAACATGGTCGGCCGCCCCTGGCTGGCCAAGCTCCTCTCGGCCCGCGCCGCCCTGTTGCGGGCCCCCTTCCTGGAGCACGTGATCCTCGAAGACTGGCTGCTGGCCCAGGATGCAAAGTAGCAGGCACACTCCGTGTGCCGTCCGCCCGTTTAGTAGCAGGCACACTCCGTGTGCTGTCCGCCCCGGTCGCCTCCGTCCGCCGCAGCTAGACTGGCCGGGTGATCGAGCTTACACTTCGAAGGGGCGTCCTTTTCTCTTCGTTGCCCTCCCCACGGGAGTCGCCATAAACCATGCACCGCATCAAACTCGACACTGCTCCTCCCCAAGTGCGGCAGTTTCTCGAAGACCTGCCACTCGACCAAGGTGGCGTTGAGCTGGAACTGAACGGCAGGGTTCTCTACCAGGTCATCCCGCCCCACCAACTGTCGGATGCCCAGCGCGAGGCGATCCTCGCCGAAGGCTGGGAGCTCATTCGCGCTGCGCAGGAGCGCAACAAGGGCGTGCCGGCAAACGTGATCGAGCGCGAGGTCCGCGAGGCGGTGGACGAAGTCCGCCGCCGCCGGCACTCATGATTTGTGCGGTCCTGGACACCAACGTCCTTCTCCAGGCGGTCATCGGTTCTGCCCAGGCGGCCTCCGCACGCACGCTCCGTGCCTACCGCGACGGCAGGTTCCGGCTCGCCTTCTCCCTTCCCACCCTCGAAGAACTGCATGCGGTCCTCTCGCTGCCGGCGATGCAAAACCGCCATCAGTGGGATGACGAACAGATACGCAAGCACTTCAACTTCCTCTTGGCGAACGCCGATTTCTATCCAGTAACGGAACCTGTCTCCGCGGTGCTGGCCAGAGATGTGACGGATACCAAGTTCCTGGAGCTGGCGCAGCAGTCTCAAGCACGGTACCTGGCCACCAACGACCGCCGCCATCTGCTGCGACTCAAACACTTCCACCAGACCCAGATCGTCACGCCTGCGGAGTTTCTGAGGCGATTGACGTAAGCCGCCGTGTACTCGATGCAGCTTCATTGAAGCGATGTGACACTCCACACCGCCTCCTCGCCCGGACACTGGCCCGGTACATCCTGCAAAGCAGCCACGTTCGCCGAAGCAGTACGACAAAGGCCAGGTTTCACCTTCGGGCGACGAGATCAAGGACATGCAGCATCCGGCATTCGCTAATGGCGAGGCTCGAAATGCGGGCGAATTTGGATCCCGTTGTCGATTGGGGACGACGCCATTCGACTACTTGATGTCACGGCCATTTGAGCCGAGCCGCGGCCGCCTGGCCCGAAACCTCTAAACCCAGCTCAAACTCTAAACCCAAGGGAGACAAGACCATGCGATTCATAGTTCTAGTCAAGGCATCGAAGCAGTCCGAGGCGGGGGTGATGCCGAGCCAGCAGCTCCTCACCGAAATGGGCAAATACAACGAGCAACTGGTGAAAGCCGGCGTGATGCTCGCGGGCGAAGGGCTTCATCCCAGTTCCAAGGGGACGCGGATCAAGTTCGATGGACGCAAGAAGATCGTGACGGATGGCCCCTTCGCCGAGACGAAGGAACTGGTCGCCGGCTTCTGGCTGTGGCAGTGCAAGTCGAAGGAAGAAGCGATCGAGTGGCTCCAACGCGCCCCTTTCGACGGCGGAGCCGAGGTCGAGATTCGCCAGGTGTTCGAGGCGGAGGATTTTGGCGCCGAATTCACCCCCGAGCTGCGCGAGCAGGAGGATCGTATTCGCGCGGACGCGGAAAAGCTCGCGAAGTCCTCGGCCGCAGCGAAATGAATCCGCGCCAAGGCCTGGCCGGCATTGCATCAATCGATGTTGATGGATTCAACCTGGCTGGTTGCTGGTTGCTGGTTGGATCTTGGTGCTTTCTGTAGCCGGCTTCGCCAGAATTCGGGCAGTGGCTCGTGTCTTCGTGCTTGGTGCTTGGTCCTTGGCGCTGATAAGTCCGCCTCCGGCGGAACCCCTGACCTCTGTCCGCTGACCTCTGGCTTCTGACCTCTGACTTCTGACCTCTGACTTCTGACCTCTGACTGCAAGTCCGCCTCCGGCGGATCACCTTGTCACCTTGTCGCCTTGTCACCTTGTCGTGCCGTCCGCCTCCTCGCCCTGGAGCATAAAGCGACACCCCGGCGCGCCGGGACCTCCCCTCCTCGCGCCCTCGCCTTTCCATGGCGCTATTCTCGCCTTGCAGACTTTGATAAACTCTTCTCACCTCTGCCACCGGCTTTTTCGGATCAAGGTTGGCGTCAGATGACGAAGCTGAACGACTACGTCAAAGTCGCCGAGGCCGCGGAATTCCTGGGCGTCTCGCAGAACACGCTGCGGGCCTGGGCTGCCGCCGGCAAGATTCCGATGCACCGGAATCCCGCGAACGGCTATCGGCTCTTTCGTCGAAGCGACTTGGAGCGATTCCTGGCTAAGGTCGCCAGGCCAGCGAACCGATAGGCCACGTATGCCGGACGCCCAGTTCCCTGGACAGAGGATTTCACTACCCCGCCACTTTGCCAAAAAGGTCGTGCTCGAATCTGTCCGCCCCCTTGGAGACGGCAGCGAACGCCGCGTTCGACGGACAAAACCAACATGAACCCCGCACAAGGCTTCCAGCTCGAATTTGGCGAGACGTTCCCGCACTTGGCGGCTGCGCCCATTGCCGAGGCCGCTATTCAGTGGCGCGCCAGAGCAGGCAAGTGGCCTGATTCAGAAGAGCTTCGCCAACGTCTGATCGAGCGATTGCCCGGCTATCCGGAATGCCGTCCTCAACACCAGTTCGAAATGGAGGGCCAAGCGGGCGCAGATGGGTCTTGGACGCAGATTCGCGACACCTGGCACGGATTTCGGCTGATCTCCGAAAACAAACTTCACGTTGTGCAGTTCACGCGAGACGGGATCGTTTTCAGCCGCCTCACACCGTATGATACATGGGATACGTTCGTGGAAGAAGGATGGCGGCTGTGTCGCTGCCCATCGGGTTTCCGGCACCGTCGATTGGCGCGGAGCCGGACGGCCACCTCACGCTCGAATGGCATCGTTCCCCGCGGCGCACCTTGTCGCTGAGCGTGAGCCCCGACGACGAGCTGCATTACGCCGGGCTGTTCGGCCCTAGCCGCGTGTATGGAACGGAAGCCTATTTTGGAGAAGTTCCCAAGTCGGTTTTGCACCTCATCAGACGAGTTTATTCCGCATGATTGATCCCGCAACCGGCATCCCAGAGGTTGGACCGGATGAGACACTGGCCCGCTACATCCTGCACATACCCAAGAATCCGAATCACGCGAACATCGGCGGTTGGCCAATGGATAAACCGGCGCAGAAGATCATCGCCCTGGAGATCGCGGCGACGGCCGTCTTCCTGGCCAGGGCCTGACAAGCGAGGCCAGGTCATGCACACCATTTGGGGCTGGCTGGCGCACCAGCTCGGGCAAGCGCGGTAAGCAACTAGCAACCAGCCAGTCGATTGCATCAATCGATGTTGATGGATTCAACGCACCTGCTAAAATCCCCTCTTGGCCGTCGAGCGCCGCTGCCGATCGTCCTCTGCAACCGGCGCCGGCCGAACCTGCCTATCCGGAAAGGAGACCGAGCATGTTGAGCATTCTGGGCCAGGGGACGAAGCTGTGCGACGGCATCACCCGCCGCGAGCTGCTCCGCGTCGGCGGCCTCGCCTTCGCCGGCCTCACGCTGGCCGACGTCTTGCGGCTCCGCGCCGCCGCCGCCCCGGATTCGCGCCGGGGCAAGTCGGTCATCATGATCTGGCTGCGAGGCGGCCCCTCGCACATCGACAGCTACGACATGAAGCCCGCCGCCCCCGCCGAGGTCCGCGGCGAGTTCCGACCCATCCCCACGAACGTGCCGGGCATCGAGATCTGCGAGCTCATGCCCCGCCAGGCGCAGATCATGGACAAGCTGGCCATCGTCCGCGGCATCCGCTCCAACGACCTGGGCGACCACACTCCGCATTACATCCTGACCGGCTTCCCCGACCGCGGCAAGCGGCCCGCGCTGGGATCGGTCGTCAGCTATCTCCGCCCGCCCACCGGCGGCCTGCCCCCCTACGTGAGCATGATGTACCGGCCCGACGGCACGCATGAAAACCCAACCTACACCGGCCCCGCCCATCGTCCCTTTGTGCCCCGCGGCGCAGGCCTGGCCGACCTGCAACTGGCGCGGGGCGTCTCGCTGGAGCGTTTGCACGAGCGCAGCGCTCTGCTCGACCAGTTCGACGGCCTGCGCCGCGCGGTCGACGACCGGGCCGCCGCCGGGATCGACGCCTTCCGGCAGCGGGCGCTGGAGATCATCACGTCGCCTGGGGCCCGTGATGCGTTCGACCTCTCCAAGGAGTCTCCCCGGACGCACGAGCGCTACGGCAAGTTCTGCCAAGACTTCCTGCTGGCGCGGCGGCTGGTCGAGGCCGGCGTCTCGGTGGTGACGCTCAAGGTTGGCGACTGGGACACCCACGAGCACAACTTCCGCGACATGCGGGACCAGTTGCCGCAGCTCGACCAGGGCTTCCACGCTTTGGTCACCGATTTGCACGACCGCGGCCTGGGCAACGACGTGGCGGTCGTGATGTGGGGCGAGTTCGGCCGGGCCCCGCGCATCTCGCGCATCGCGGGCCGCGATCACTGGCCCGAAGCCGGGGCGGCCATCCTCGCCGGCGGTGGCTTCGCCGCCGGCCAGGCGATCGGCGCGACCGACGCCCACGCCGGCCAGTCCAGGGGCACTCCCTACACGCCCAGCAACGTGCTGGCCACCCTCTATCATCACTTAGGCATCGACCCGCTCCTTACGATCCCCGACCACGCCAACCGGCCCATGCACCTGCTCGACGATCGCCACCCCATCCGCGAGCTCACCCCCGGCTAGTTGCTGGTTGCTGGTTGGATCTTGGATCTTTGTGCTTGGATCTTGGTCCTTGGAGCTTGGATCTTGGCGGAGGATCGCCTTGTCGCCTTGTCGGTCCTCCTCCTCCCCTCATGCCCCCACCGCCCCATCACCCATCGCCCCACCGCCTCCGCATACTAACCCGACGCGCCGGCGCCCACACTAACCCGACGCGCCAGCGAGAGGCGTCCGACACAACCCCGATGCGCCGGGGCCTTCCGCCGCAGGCGCTTGCCTTCTGGAGGATTGCCTGGGCTCCTTGTCGCTTGCTGCGAGTCCTCCTCTCGCGGATCGCCTGGTCTTCTTGTCTCCTTGTCGTGCTTCCCTCGCCCCATCCCCCCTTCGTCCGGGGATCGTGTGCTGGCGTTGACGGTCGTTGTGGGTGGGCTAGAACGTCGTTTTGCCTATCGGGGCGCTAGAGCGCTACGTTCGGGACGTAGAGGTCGCTGGTTCAAATCCAGTCGCCCCGACTTTGCCTCCTACGAAAGCCCACCGCAGGGAACTGCGGTGGGCTTTTTGCTTAAATTCAGGCGTTTTCGGGCTTCTGCGCTCTGGTTCAAAAAATGGGGGAAACGGTAGGGGTTCTTTTTGGCTTTTGTCGTAACATCCTTACCCCCTTGTCTTTCCGCAGTTCAAACGCCTCCCATCAAAAAGGTGCGAGACGACGTGCCCACCTTCCTTGGCAACATGCTCCACATCCTGCCGAAAAACGTCCGCCATACAACCCGCGTGCCCATCGGCACCTACCGGGGCTTGCGATTCGGCATCTTGCTTCATCCGAAGTTCCCGCCCGATGTGTATCTTGAAGGAGCCACCACGCGGCAGACATCGCTATTGCGGGAACACCAGGGACCGCGTGCCGTGCTGAACGCACTGGAGCGGCTGGCAAGTGCTTACGGCTCCGAATGCGACCGCGTGCGCCGCGACCTTGGCATCGCCGAATCACAGCTACGCGACTAACAGACCCGCCCTGGCAATCCCTTCACCCACGAAACGTACCTGTCCGATTTGACCGGGTTGCGTGACCAGCTCAAAGCGAAACTGTCCGCAACGGGACACGGTTCCGACGAAGGGGAGGGAACGGGTGCATTCGAACTGGCCGAGCGGATCAAGGCACGGAAGGCCGCGAACAGCGTCGAGGCCACGCCACAGCGCGTCCGGCAGAAGCATTCCTCCGCCGAGGAACCCGTCACCTCCCGCATCCGCCGCCGGACGGAGGCATCCAATCCAACGATCCTGCCTGACGCCGCCGCTTCGGCGGCAGGGACATCCCCGCCGCGCGAATCCGTCGCCCAGGCCATTCCTGAAGACCTCACGCCTTCTGCGCCTTCTTCCGAACTTCCCGGCACGACCCGGAATTCATCCATCAAGTCCGAGATGACCTTCCAGGAACGCATCGCGATGGAGCGGCGACGGACCGAGGGTCCGGAAATCCTGTTGTAAAAGCGTTGCCCACGGTTACCTGCAAGTGCGTGAACTTCCAAAAAAAATCCGTCCGCCGGCGCTTGACGCCTGACTCTTCGCCGCATATTCTCTGCCTTCACTAGATTGCCATTTTACTTTCAGGCGGCGCTCGCTCAACGGCCTTCAAAGAAGACTCGGCGCCTTGAGTGTGCGTTCCGAGCCGGAGTGCCACATGCTTCTTAGCGAGGATCATGCTGAAACCCTACCGGGGATCGATGACCTCATTGACGGTCTGGCCGAACTCTGGGAAGAGACCACAGGCGACGAGAAGGTATGCATTGCCATTCTGGATGGTCCCGTTGATCTCACCCATCCAAGCTTGGCGGGAGCGGATTTCACCGAGATCGACACGCTTGCCTCTGGCGCAGCTGCGAGCGGCCCAGTTGCTGAACATGGGACTCAGGTGGCCAGCGTGATTTTTGGGCAACATGTCGGCCCCGTAAAGGGAATCGCGCCGAAATGCCGTGGCTTGATTGCCCCCATTTTCACCGACGTGGTTGATGGCGTTCCATTGCCATGCTCGCAAATTGACTTGGCTAGGGCACTCCTCCAGGTGCTCCAGGCCGGAGCAAAGATCATCAACATCAGTGGAGGGCAGTTTTCACCTTCAGGCACCGCTCACCCCGTCCTCACTGATGCAGTTCGGACCTGCGTGCAAAACGGTGCTCTCATCGTCGCGGCCGCTGGCAACCAAGGGTGCGATTGTCTTCACATCCCTGGATCACTGCCTTCCGTCTTGGCTGTTGGGGCGATGAATGCTCAGGGAGACCCGTTGCCGTTCAGCAATTGGGGGTCTGCCTACCAGGCCCAGGGGATCCTGGCTCCTGGCGAAAACATCCTGGTGGCCGTACCTGGCGGAAGAACAGATACGGGCAGCGGAACGAGCTTTGCCACCCCTATCGTGACAGGTGTGGCTGCCCTGTTGCTGAGTCTTCAGCTCAAACGTGGGCAGAGGCCAGACGCGGCGGCTGTTCGCGAGGCCCTCCTCCGGAGCGCCTTGGGTTGCGATTTCCAGCCCACCGCCGAGTGTGAGCGACTCTTGGCGGGTCGGCTTGACGTTAACGGAGCAGTTTCGATAATCAACCTCGGAGAACGCATTATGACGAGTACGACGACACAAACCGAGTCAATGCCCTCGATTGCGCCCACGGAGAATCCTAAGGCGAACGATCATGTCAGGCCGGGGAGCATTCCGGTTAGCGCGGCCCAGGTCGAACTTATTGAGCGAGCATCCCCACCCACACCAACAACCACGTCGCGGAGCGAGCAACTGCGAGCAGATATGGGCATGATTGCCCCATCCGCATGCGGTTGTGGGGGAGGCGCCTCTTCGCCTCAGCTAGCCTATGTCTTGGGACAACTTGGTTACGATTTAGGCACCGAGGCGCGCCGGGATTCGTTCATCCAAAACATGAATGAGCCTGCGCCAGAAACTCGTGGGAATCCGTACGATCCCAAGCAACTTCTGAACTACCTCCAGGACAATCCGTTTGGCGCTGCCTCGCTCATCTGGACGCTCAACCTGGACGCTACGGTGATCTACGCCGTGATGCCGAGTGGGCCGTATGCCAGCGAAGCATATCAGCGTCTCCGCCAGTTTCTCCAGGAACAACTTACGGAAGGCGTCGAACGCATTTCCATTCCAGGAATCGTTGCGGGTAAAGTCCGGCTAATCAACGGGCAGGTTGTCCCGGCGATTATTCCGGAGATTCGGGGCATGTGCAGTTGGACAACTGGGGCACTGGTTCAAGCAGTTATCGGCGCCCCTCTCCCCGACTCAGCAACTGAGTCGGACAAGCATGAAAGAACTGTCCGAGAAAATAGCGTTCGCGAGTTTCTGGACCGCATTTACTTCGAGCTTCGTAACCTTGGCACCACGCCCCAGGATCGTGCCGTCAACTACGCTGGCACGAATGCCTTCAACATCGATAAGGCGTTCGAATCGGCCGCCAAAGAAGATATGAACCTTGATTCGATCGAGGTCGGACGCAGTCCAATCTGTCGGCCCGATTCCGATTGCTGGGACGTGAAGCTCTTATTCTTCTTCCCGAATCGACAAGTCCAGACGGTTCGCAAGGCGTATCGATTCACGGTTGACGTGAGCGATGTCGTCCCGGTCACCGTTGGGCCAGTGCGGTCGTGGTTTGTGAGATGATGGCTTGAACGGCCTTTAGCAAGGTCTTCTTTTCCTGGTACACGAGGGAGAAACTTGTCATGCGAATTCCTACGCAAAAGATTGGCATTACCCGAGGTCAGCGACCTGCGTCGGTAGGCACAAGTAATGGAGCAGGCATTGAGCCTTCTTCTTGCCGGTCGGGTCCGATGTCTACCTTTACCAACTATGTGGCAAGCTGTACTTTTGGCTGTTCCGGAGACTACAGCGTCACGACCAGCGGTTCGGGGACATCTCCAGCAGCTGCTCGGACGGCTTCGGAGAATGCTGCCGTTCTTCAGGGTTGCACTATTACCAGCTACGGTACCTGTACCATAACCCCGTAGTTGCAGCCGGTGTTGGCCAACTTTCGGCGTCCGGCGCATTTCCGCCGCCATCGACCGATGACTGTAGCGTCGCGCTGATTTACGCCCGAAAACGCGTCCGTGTGTCGTGTCAGTGGGCGCTTAAAGGAGACCAGCGCGGGGCGCTTCAAAGGAGACCAGTTGGACTAGAAAGGCATGAACTGCTCGGCTTGGTGGTTCGGCGAGATGCAACCAACGACGGAGACGGCTCATGGCGAACCAACTGGCGATGGATAAGGTCCAGGCCATCAAGAGTTTACGAGCGGCTGGCATGACTGAGCGGCGGATCGCCCGCACGCTGGCCATCAGCCGCAAGGCCGTGCGGCGGCATTTGGGGCGGATGCGTCAAAGGAGCACAGGACACCAAAGCGCCCAGCGGCGAGCGCCCACCGGCTCCGACGATCCAAAAAATACCAAAGCACCAACCGGGTCCGACGACCTCAACAGTCACCTGGAAAGCCCGCCGGCGGAGGCTTCCCGCAGCCTCTGCCGGTGCCTACCGCGAGGCCATCCTGGCCAAGCCAACGAACTCCCAAACGCCTGGGTCATGCATAGCTTCGTAGACGATCCGCTGCCCGTTGCCTCATGTCGGAGAGGTTCGCGGGCTGAAAAACAGGTTTGAAGGGGGCTGGCCCCCCAGGTCGACTCCCAGACCGCCAGCCCTGCCGCCAGGTCGATTGGTGCACACGCTTCCGGCCTACGGCTCGCTGCAAACGCCGAGCGACCATCCGTCGAAGAAGCCGCCTCTGCGGTGATAGCGCTCGATTGCCCCGCTTCCAGATCGGCCGATCGCCCAGCGACTGCGGGTCGGCGGCCAGTGCGCCCACGGCCGCATCGGCCAATGCGCGATGCACGCGTCCGTGGCGTGCCTCGGTGGCGTCGACAATCGACAGCGTCATCTGGTCGCCCATCGTTTCCCTCCGCGGTTTTGGCGTAAAGCGTCCGCCCGGCCCAGCGCCCGCAGGTTAGATCCCCCCAGCCGCCACCGCAAGGAAAAAAGCCGGCTTCTGGGACCGGCTAAGGATGCCATGGCGAAAGCACGGCAGATGTTTTTGGAGCCGAATCCTGTCCGGCCGTCGTGCCAGGAAGGTCCCGCTTTCAGTGCCCTCGTGGTGCAACAGGTTGATACTCCAAATCCGCACGGTCAGCCCTGGGCTGACAGAAGAATCAAGGCCCGCGATAATACGTAATGAGCGGAGGATGCTGATCGTCTGTCGGCGTCATCAACCGTTCGCTCACCTCCACGTTGGCTGGTTCCGATGCAATGTACTCCTTGTCGATTATAATGATCTGTGTGCCTGCGAGTGCCCCGCGCGCCAGCCCGTAGAGGTACTGGTAGAACGCTACGAATACGTCACGGTTCACGTCTTCGCCGATGTTCTTCATCGGCGTATCGATAATCAGGAACCGCGGTAGCGGCAGCAGCGACCGCTCTGATGCCACCTTATGGACCGCGAGGGCGTAGCAGACGTTGAGCAGCGTCTTCTTGCCACCACTTCCAGTGTTGTAAAAATCCCAACGCAGAGCTTCGTCGCCACGTGGAAGAATTGAGGGAATCCAAGTTTTCCGATTGAGCGTGACAGTATCGTCAGGACTTACGCCCGGAAGCCGAACGGCCAATAGGGCCGCCAGAAAGCTCTTCTCAATCTCCGTTACAATATCCTCTGCCGTCGTGAGGCCGCCCCGCTCCTCTTCGATTTCTCGACGGATTCGGTCCTCCTCGCCACGCAGCTTGTCTGCCTCGTCCCGGAGTTCGCGGATAGCTTCAGGCATTCTCCGCAGGCGTTCCAGGTTTCGAAGACGCTCCCCGCAGACGGCCACCTGCCGGTCCACCTCACGGGACTGGGCCAGGAATGCTGAGTCGTAGTTGTGCAGTTCCGTCGTGAGCCGATCGTCTAGATCGAGCTTGTTTCGCCGCAGGTGTTCGATCCGGTGCTCCTGCCTCTTGGCAGCTTTTCGTGCCCGCTCCAAAGAATCCGCAAGCTCCTCAGCACGGGCCGTGAGATCCTTTCGAACAATTTCTGCAGCCGGCAAACTTTGAGGTTCGCTTGGGCCTGGTGTTCGCCCGCAAAGGTAGCAGACGGTCGCCTCCCGATCACTCTCGGCTGGTAAACGTGTGCCGCACGCTGGGCACATCTCAAATTGCACTCCGGAGAGCACGGAGGACGCTGCCTCAGTCCTCGCCAATTTGAACTTCGCGGAAACAAGCTCCGCTCGAAGTGCCTCTTGCTCGGAGACCCTATTCTGAAGATCAAGCAGGACTTGCTCTTCCCGGCCCAACTCTTGACTGAGCCTCCTTAGCTCGTTACGAAGTCCATCAACTGGATGAGCTTCGGGAACAACGCCCTCTCGAAGTCGGCCTTGTTCTTGGACGGCACGGTCGCGGTCGGCCGACACCTCAGATATCTCAGCCTGGACGTCCGCTTCGGTGCCAAACCCGAACTGAACCAAGAACCGTTGGATCTGATCTGCGGTCGCGAGATTCGTAGATCGCTTCGTCTGCGTCTGTTCCAAACGCTCATCGAGTTGTTGCAGCCGTTCTGTATAGTAGCCGACGACAAAGCGCATTACGTCGCGGCTTTTGAGGCTAGTGAAAGGCTCCTTGAGGCGGAAGAACGTCGAGTCGAGGTGTGCCTGTTCGAGATAGCAATACCACATTACGTCTCGGAAGCTGAGCCGAATCATCGGCGAGGTTTCGTCATGCTTGCTCCTACGCACCTTGATCGGCACAACCCCAACGAGGTGGAATATCAGGTCGCTGAGATTGAAGATACTCTCGTCAAAAATCGGGTTGTTTGGGTTAGCCTGCACCGGTGCCAGTACGCTGCCGGAGACTCCATCGGGACTTGTCCACGTCACCTGCACTTGGTTCGAACCGTGAGCCTCTCTTTCGAAAAGGACTTCCTGATCACGGATACGAGCCGCAAGAGCCACGGACACTAATTCCTGCGTCAGGGCCGTCGTTCTTTCCAGCTCACCGCCTAAGCAAAAGTCAACGAGTCGAGCGATTGATGACTTCCCGGCACCGATCGGACCATGAAAGAAGGAAACGTGTGTGACAAACGGGATCACTTCCCGGGACTGTTTGCACTGAAGGGTTAGCGTTAGCAGCCTAATGTTCATGAGTTATCTCCGCCCCTAGTCGTAAGGTCCCAATTTCGGGGAACGTGTCGTAGATGAACTTCATCAGCTTGGTCGCACTCAGGTCTAGGTACCTCTTTAGGAGCTTTGCCCGTCTTAGGACATCCTGATTCGCGTCGTCTTGGGAAAGGCGATCCGCGACCGTATGACCCGGTGCCGTTAGGCCGATATGGATTGTTCGACGCTCGGTAGTGACGGTGGCCAGCCCCCTGGCAACCAACAAGTTCAGGAACCGACGATACCGGAAATCCCAGGGCCCGTAGCGAAACCGCACCATTGCGGATTCGACGCTCTTTCGTTCGTGTTCCTGAACGTGAGCGCTCGCGGGATTGGCCCCTCGCTTCGGCAGGGCACGTTCTAGAAACACCGGATACCTCAACAGGAAGTCCAGCTTGGCCAGCTTTGTCAGGCCCTCTACTGTGTCAGAACCATCCCTTCCCGAGAACGCCTTCAAAAGAACAAGAAGACGGCCAAGATGTAGATCGTCATTGCCCTCCAGGTCAGCGAGCACGTCGAATAGGCTCATGTGACGGCCTCCATGGGTAAGTCAAATGCGTCACTCCACCAGAGCTTGCAGTCCTCTGTAAGGATGGCTCCCACACCCAGAAGGTGCTCGTATTTGCATCCGAAGAGTGCCGGGGCCTCCTGCCCCTGCCGTGATCGTAACCTTGCCCGAATCTCTTCAAGCATTTGGGGCCCGAAGAGACGGGATACGTCTCGGTTATGATCGTGGGCCTCCTGGCATTCGGTGCGGACCACGGTTGAGACGTGCTCATACTGGGCCCTGGCCCTGGCCTCCCCGTGCTTTTGTATCCACTGGGCAAGAAGGAACTCGGCGGATGCCTTTTGGTCCTTGGCCAAGTCGATGTTAGAAAGTGACAGGCCCCCAGCCGCCAGTTTGAGCTCAAGCCGCCTCATGCCCTTCGGAAACTGGTCAAGGGATACGTGGCCACTGGTACAAAGCGTTGGCAGGGCTTCGAGCGATTCCTGAAGAACGCTTAAGAGGCCATCTTTGGTTATCCGTTTGCCCGAAATGGTTGCTTCAGCCTTCATCTTAGATGGGTTAGGCCAAAGTGCCAGGTATCGCTCCCTCGGGTCCGCGTGGGCCAATGCTGCTGCCGCGAGCATTGCGTCGACCAGGGCAGCAGCTGTTCGCTCCAGGTCAGAGTAAAACCGGTCTCCGATAGCCGAACACGCCCTCAGTTGACGAATCAACGCGGGCCAGATGTCGTTGAGCCCCGGCAACGTGTCGAAGCGCACTTTTTTTAGGACCGACTGTGCCAGATTGAAACGTGACTCCTCGGTCTCCCCTGGAACCGCAGGATTGTCGCCCCCAGGGTCACCCGACCCGTCGCCGTTCGAGCACGACGGTGAATCAGGCGCCTTCTTTGACTTACGAATGCACAGTTTCTTGAGATACGTGACGAGGGTGGGTTCAACACCGGCGTTCGAGTTTCTTGCCAAGTCACGGAGGTGTGGAAGATTGCTCCCGTTTTTCCTTTCTCGCCAGAACCCTGTTGTGCTGCCCAGCACATACCGGGCAAAATGGCTGGGGAACCTCTGGTCCGCAACGATGAACCGACGCACCGCAGAAACGACTTCTTGATCGCCCGCCTTGAGTGGCTCCCCGCCAACCTGTCGCGTCTTCACTTGGTAGCCGATGAACGTGCCGCACCGTTGACGAAGTAGAATGTCCTCATGGTGTTCGCAGAAGATCTCCTCGATCTGAGCATCGTCGTCCAGGATTGACAGGGCAAGAAGTGCTGCCTGCGTCGCCTGGTAACGAAACCGGCGCTGCGTGTCGTCACCGGGGTCATCGGCGCTTTGCACTCTATCGGGCGACACGCTCATACCGTTAGCTCACTTCAGAGCCGCTGCCGCGGTCATGGCCGCAAGACGTCTGACTGCGTCAGGGCCCGGGGTCGATTTCTACTCGTCGGTTGTAGTCGGTTCAGCCGTGTGAAACCCAAACTGGCTACGCATGTCCTGGCGCTTCTGTTCGTCCATACCCAGCTTGCACACCTCGGCGAGGAACCCATAGACCTGCTCGGGGTGTCGTATTCCGAGCTTTTGGATCGTGGTCAGCAAAGCTCGGTCGTCGATTTGGCCGAGCAGTTCAGCGAGGATCAGGTCGATGCCGCGGTCCAGGATGAACTCGACACAGGGCTCGACCTCGAGCTGGTCCTCGATGACGGCTTCGACGACCTGCTTGAACTGGCTCATCCGAGCGTGGAGTTCGTCGGAAATCGTGACTTCGGTCATGGCGCTCTCCTTTACAGCTCTGCTCGAAACGCGCGGTCGAGAATCGATGGGAGCGTTGCGTCCAACTCGGCCCGGACCTTTCCACCCTCGCCGATTGATCTCTGGATGTGCGCTTGGAGTGCCCCGAGGCGAGCAATGATCGCTCGCTGTTCCGCAAGGGCAGGCAGCGGAACCGGTATCGTTTTGAGTTGCTTGGCACTGATCCCAATATTCCCGGCCGTTGTTGTGCAAAAGGCCTCGGTCGCTTCCCGGCCAGCCGGACTGTTCATGGCCAGGCAGACAAACTCAGGGAGGACTCTGGTGGCGTCGACCCGAAATCTGATCAGCTTGTCGGGGTAGACTCGGTCGTCCTGTTGCTCTTGCCGGTAAAGGGAGAATCTTCCTACGTAGTGCAGGTTGCCGTTAAACCGACAGGCCAAGAGGTCTCCCTTCCGGAGTCTGTACATTTCGAGTTCCTTGGTGCCCACCTGCAGGTACCTGACGTCGTGTTCGTCGACAGTCGCATCGCGCCGGGACGTTCCAGCGCTAATTCTCAGGATCGGTACTCCGGGTGGACTATCGGATGGCCGGACCCCGAGACCGTTACGAGAATCTTCAGTCAACAGGTTACCAAGCGGAATCGTGGGCCACCGTCCTTCGCTAAAGAACTCCACAGCCGCCCGCGCGAGAAGCACCGACAGTTCTGCGTCGGCTTCCGCCCGTAAGCGTTTTGCCTCCTTGATCTTGGCGGCCAGGGGATCGAGCTTCTCGACGAGCCGCTGTTGCTCCTTCGGTGGCGGCAAGGGGAGCATGTAAGCCAGCACATGGCCCGGCCTGATTGCTGCGTAGTTTGTCGTTCCTTGGGCGGAGACCTGCTCGAAGAAGGCTGGCGTTCGGATGAAATAGGCCAAAAATCGACGGTCGATCTTCGCCTCATCAATGCTAAACAGGAAGTAGTGGCTGCTTACGATAGCCCCCTCGAGTTCCTGCGGGACGATTCCGTAACCGCCGAGCTTCGCATCGATCTCCGCGACAAGCAACTCCCCGGCTCGGCAAACCTGCTGTTTCTTCGTCTTGATCTCCGAGCCCTGCACCGTGTCACGTAAGACCAGCCCCTGGGCGTGCAACTGGACACGGCATCGTTTGTACGTCTGGAGGTCGTCGATCTCGATGAATTCCTTCCGGTGCGTTAACACGTCCCGGAGCGGCACAAGTGGCCACTTGCCGTTGTTCATGGCTTGGCCCCGAGAAGTTGCTTGATTTCGCCCATGATCTCGATGATCCGGAGTTCCTTCGCCAGGATGGCGTCGACCAGTTGCTCCGGGGGCAAGTGTTCCAAGTCGGCCTTGCCGTTCGGATTCTTTCGGTCCAGGTTGCAGCCGCCGTCGAGCAGTTCCTTGGCGGGAACGCTCCAAGCGCGGTCGTTTTCTTCCCGCTTCTTCCACGACGCCAGGCACGCGGCGAACTCCTCGAACTGCAAGGGCTGCGTCTTGGTGTAGTTCTTCCGGCCGTCGGGCAGCGGCTGCTCGTAGTACCAGACTTCCTTGGTCGGGCCTGAGCGATCGAAGAAGAGCAGGTTTGTCGGAATACTGGTGTACGGGGCGAAGACGCCGTTGGGCAGCCGGACGATCGTGTGCAGGTTGAACTCCTTCAAAAGTTCTTCCTTGATCCGCCCGCAGACACCGTCGGCGAAGAGCGTGCCGTTGGGCACCACCACGCCGGCCCGGCCCCCCTTGGTGCTGCCGTGACTCGGCCGCTTCAACTTCCGCATGATGAGCTGCAGAAACAGCAAGGCCGTCTCGGCCGTTTGCATGTCTTCGGGAAAGTTCCCCAGAATGCCCCGCTCTTCCTCGCCGCCGAAGGGCGGGTTGGTGAGGATGACGTCAACGCGGTCCTTGTCGCGAACATCGGTGAGTTTTTGGGCCAGACTGTTGGCCTTGGCGATCTGGGGCGATTCCAGCCCGTGCAGGACCAGGTTCATCTGGGCCAACATGTAGGGGAGCGGCTTCGCCTCGCCGCCAAAAATGCTGGCGTTCTGCAGCGTCCGGCGGTGGTCCACGGTCTTGCACTGCTTTTGCAGGTGCTGGTAGGCCTCGACCAGAAAGCCGCCGGTGCCGCAGGCCGGATCGAGCACCGTTTCGCCCAGACGCGGGTTGGTGGCCGCCACCATGAAACGGACAACCGGCCGGGGCGTGTAGAACTCGCCCGAGTCGCCTGCCGCATCGCGCATCTCCTTGAGCATCGTCTCGTAGAGATGGCCAAGCGTGTGGATTTCGTCGGTCGAGTCGAAGTGGATGCCGCCGACCTTGTTGATCACGTCCCGCAGCAAATACCCGCTTTCCATGCGGTTCGTCACGCCGGAAAAGACGCTGGCGATCACGTCGCGCCGGTCGTCGCCGTTGCGGCTTTGCAGGCCCCGCAGGTACGCCAAGAGCCCGGTCCCCTTCGAGCCGCCGGGCCGGGTCGTCTCTTCGTAATTGACGAAGGCCGTCAGCTCCGGCCCCGTGATTCCATCCTCCTTGGCGCCCCAGTCCCGCCAGCGGTAGGGCGCCTCGATGGCCGGCCGGAACCTCTCGCGCCGCATCTTGGCGCGTTCTTCGCGGATTTGCTCGATGTCGTCCAGGAACTTGAGGAACATGATCCAGGTCAGCATCGGCAGCCGGTCCAGGTCGCCGTTGAGACCCTTGTCCTTCCGCATAATGTCGCGCGCGGATTTTATGGGTCTTCGGAGTTTTGAGTGGGTGGAAACTGGGGAGAATCGGCACGGCCACGGGCAGCCTCAAGCCGCCTCGACCGCTGCGCCGGCACGACAATCCCGGTGGGACCCTGCTCCCGGCGGCACTGCCCCGGCCCTTCGCAGGTGCCAGCAAATACGGGGTTTTCTGCGGACTTGCTTCGCAAGACATCATTTTGCTGGCCCCTGCTACGGTGCCTCTGGTCGCCCCCACCCGGCTTGCCGTGCCGGCTCCGCTCGCTCACGGGGAACCGAAAGCAACAGGCGGAGCCGCCCTGCGTTTCCCTCGGGATTTTCTCGTTTACCCACTTAAAAGTCCGAAGACCGGATTTTATTAGGCTCCCCAACCGCTGGGCGGTGGTGAGGGGTGCGGGATTCTTTGAGGCCTTCTGTCGTGGCATGAGGTATGTTCCGACCTCGGTTGGTATTCTGATCCTTGTTACGTGCTGCGTGCACGATCACCCACACGCACAATTAAATCGTTGCTGATACTCTGAGCTCCTTCCACTCGCATCTCATCGTACACCGTCTCCGTAACCTCTCTTGGCATAACGAGTGGCATAACTAAATGTGACGCCAGTGCTCGAAAGGGATCGACCGCCCGAGTAACCCGGCGGCTGAAGGTCGTCGCCGTACACATTTTCTCTTGAACATGTCCGACCTTGACGCGGCCCTTGACAATTTCCAATTGCCCTAGTTCTTCTTTGGTTTCAGGGTCCAGAATGGGATCGCTGAGATCATAAATCAGAAACTCCATTCCCTCTTGGACTCCATCTTCCACACCGGCAGCCAGTACAATCTGTGTAGAACTGAGAATTCTTGCAACCTTTGTATGTATCACGGCTTATACCTCAGAGAATCGAAACAACTCGCTGACTATTTGACGTATGCCTTTGGCAAGCCCATCGAAATCCGTCGAACCATAACGGGTCAAGTCGTAGGCAACCTTGATTCCGTACCCCTTGATTCCCTTGACGTCTCCCGTTCGTGCCAAGCCTTCGATGTGCCCCATTTCATCCGCCAGATATGAGTAGATCCTAAACGACACCACGCCCGTTGCTTCATTTGGCGCTTGATGAACGATGAGCTTCGCTGCTGGCACTTCGAGCCCGCCCTTAGTTAACCGACAGAGGACAAACGGGTCGCCAATCCTGACGTGTCGGGTAGCAGCAGGCACAATCTTTGCCAGAGCGTATAGCTCACCGGAGTAGTGCGAAAACACTCTCAAGTCCATTGGCCGCTGGAGTTCTGTGAGGAACGCTTGCATTCTTCCGAGACAATCTGCGTGCTGAGCGAATGACTCACCCAATGTCAGATAAGCATGCTGCGTGCAGAAATCGTCGAGCCTTGCCAAAACGTCGTAGGAAACCCCAGCTAGGCTGCGTTCCGCTTCTTCCGCTCTTTGCATCATTTGCAAGTAAGCTGCATCTCCGGCAGCAATTCGCTCCTTTTGATGTGCCTCAAAACTCTTGAGCGCCTTATGCTGTACATACGCAAAGCTGCCGGCCGCCGCGTAAGCGCCGAGAACTAGCAACATGCAAATCCACCAATGCTCTTTTGCGGCAACCAGAGCAACGATCGTTCCCACGAAGGTGAACAAGAAACCGTACCACTTAAATAGGTGCCGGCTCCAGCCCTCCCAAAAACCTTGGGTCATCGCACGGTTCCCTCACGCTGCGTAAAGCTGCGTCTGTAGCTCGTGAACTGCCTCGATCAGCCGCTCCGTCCCGCCGAAGAGCTTGCTGATCTCCACGACGTTGCCGTGGCTGGAGATTGGCGGCACCTCCAGCACGTCGGGGATGACGAACTGGGCCGTCCCGTGCTCCGCGTACTTGTCCAAGAGCTCGTTGAGAATCGCCCGCGCCTCCGGAGCGTACTGGTCGAAAAAGTCTTTCTTGTCCTTGCGAAGCCGCTCGGCCCGCTCCCGCCTGGTCCGCAAAGGGGCATTGAAGGCCAGATGGCACAACAAGTCAAACGGATCGGCGTCCGGCTGGTTGGCCGCCGTGCCCAACTCGTCGAAGCTGATCCCCCGGTCTTCCAGGAGGTCGATGATCTCGGACCGCTGGTTGGGATCGGCCCATTGCTTCCGCAGTGCGGCCGCGTTGGGGTACATCGTGCGGACCTTCTCCGCCGCGTATTCGCTGTATTGCACAACGCGGAGTTGCCTGCCCTCGGCGTCCAGTTCGTAAACCATGTCCGCCACGATCAGCGCCTGCCCGCCGTCCGCGTAGAATTTTCGGCGATCCTGGCTCTCGTCGCCAAAATCCAGCTCCGCCGGGCCATCGGCGGCCGGCGCTTCTTCAACTGGCTCCTCTGGCGAGACGACTTGTTCGGTCCCTTCGACCGTCTGCCCTTGCTCGTCAATCTCCTCCTGCGTGGCCAACACCGGCTCGCCGTCGAAATCGGGATCGGCAAAAAGCCGCGTGGCCGAGCCCGTGTAATCCAAGATGTTGAAGTACAGCTTCCCGTATTCGTCCCGAACGCGGGTGCCCCGCCCGATGATCTGCTTGAAGTCCGTCATGCTGCCGATCACACGGACCAGCACGATGTTCTTGCAAGTCGGAGCGTCAACGCCGGTGGTGAGGAGCTGGGAAGTGGTCAGGATGACAGGCGCCGTCTTTTCGGGATCCTGAAACCGGCCCAGGTGACCCCGGCCGATCGCCCCCTCAACGGCGGTGACGCGGCACACATAGTCCGGGTGCTGCTGAACCAGGTCGGCATTCAGGTTCGACAGGGCCTGCCGCATATCGAGGGCGTGCTCCTGGTCCACGCAAAACACGATCGTCTTGGCAAAGCGGTCGGACTTCTTCAGAAACTCGGTCAAGTGGCGAGCGATCGCCTCGGTGCGGGCCC
The DNA here is from genome assembly GCA_040901675.1 of Pirellulales bacterium. Classification (GTDB taxonomy): domain Bacteria; phylum Planctomycetota; class Planctomycetia; order Pirellulales; family JAICIG01; genus JBBDNX01. The sequence continues at coordinate 354,230 of JBBDYJ010000025.1, forward strand.
TGAGCGCCACGACGCGCTCAAAATCCTTGGTCTGGTATTCTTCGTCGGGGATCTCGCGCCCGTACCGGTCGAGCTCGCCACGGCTGGGCCGCCAGCCGGCGGCGTCAAAGCTGGTAATGACGCGGTGGACGCGATACGGGGCCAGGAAGCCGTCTTCAATTCCCTGGCGGAGACTGTAGGTGTAGATCGGGTTGCCGAAGTATCGGTACGTGTCCCGGTTGTCCTCGCGCAGCGGCGTGGCCGTCATCCCCAGTTGATAGGCCGGCTCAAAATATTCCAGGATTTCCCGCCAATTGCTGAGGTCGCGGGCGCTGCCGCGGTGGCACTCGTCGACGATGACCAGGTCGAAGAAGTCCGGGGCGAACTCCTTGTAGAGCCCCGGGCGGCGCTCGTCCTGGGCAATGGCCTGATAGATGGCGAAGTACATCTCCCGGCTCTTGACGATCTCGCCATTCTCGATCTTGTGGCGGGCGTCGGCGAAGGGGATGAAGGTCTTGTCCTTGGGGTCGTCGACGAGAATGTTCCGATCGGCCAGGTAGAGGATCTTTGGCCGGCGGTAGTCGCCGGCGCGGTTCCAGAGTCCGCGCCACAGCTTCCAGCAAATCTGGAAGGCGACGTCCGTCTTGCCGGTGCCGGTGGCCATGGTCAAGAGAATGCGGCGGTTGCCCTGCAGGATCGCCTGGACCGACCGGTTGATCGCTATTTCCTGGTAGTACCGGGGCGTTTTGCCGCCCAAGTGATACGACTGAGTCAGCAGGCCCAGGGCCGCCTTGTGCGCCAGGCCATGCCCGGCTTGGTATCTGGACCAGAGTTGCTCGGGCGTCGGGAAATCCGAGAGAACCCGCTCCAGGCCTGTGAAGAAATCGAACTCGACGATCTCGGTGCCGTTGGTGGCGTAGGCAAACTTCAGGCCGAGCACGTCGGCATAGTCCTTTGCCTGCTGGAGACCGTCGCCCGCAGGGCGATCGCACGATTTCGCCTCGACGACCGCCAACGTCAGGTCGCGGGTGAAGCGGAGCAAGAAGTCGGCCCGCTTTTGCTTCTTACGGTGGACCTTGGTGCCGGCTACGACGATGCGGCCGTCCGTGAACGTGGTCTGCTCGTTGTACGTGTGGGGCGGATTGTCCCAGCCGGCTGCCTCCAGCTTCGGGCGGATCTGCTTGCGGCATGTGTCGGCTTCATTCATCGTCTGCCATTGATCGGGACGACCGATGCAACGGCAGGTGCCAGAAGGATCGCCCTAAGTCGTTCGAGTGATGATGTTTAGCGCAGCAGTCTAGCATTCTGATCGCCCGCTAGGCAAAAATCAAGCCGCGTGGCTGGTTTGGACGGTTTTGCCCTCCAATCTCCAAACACAAGAAGGCTGGGCCGGCAGGCTGGTTCGGCGAACGGCCGGGAAGCTTGCTAGGAGGAAAAGGCGACGGGAGTCGGACGGGAGTCGTTCTTCGGGCCAGGGGCCCGGCTTTCGGCGGCTCTCATTGCCTGACCAACTTCTTCGGACGCCCGGGGACTCTGTCAAGGGGCGCTTAAAACCAGCCAGTGAAGGGCGCTTAAAAACCAGCCATTTTGAGGAGCGGACGGTTTGCCGTCTAACCTCTTTCGCGGGCATATTGCGAAGGAGGATTTGGATGGCGAATCAGCTCAACATGGCTTAGTGACGACAGACGAAGTCCATTTTCGTGCGGAAGTGCTTGCGTAATTGGGCATTGGCCGGATCACGGAGCTCCGCAAGATAACTCTGGAAGTCTGCCTTGAGTCTTCCATGGAATTTGGTCCGGTTGATGGTGAGCGTGGCGCCATCGCTTTGAATCAGGGGACCCACAGACCAAACCTTGCTCCCGCTACCAACTTCGGCTTGGTGCAGAATTCCGCATCGGAAGTGTTTATAGAACAGTTCTGCCTGCTCCTTCGTGAAATGAACCTTGAAGAGCGGCCGTTCCGTTAAGAAATGGCAAAAGGTTTTTCTTGACTCTCTGCCCGTATCCTTTAACCCAAGGCGAAATGCTTCTAAGGTTTCGACGAGCAGACAGTCAATTGCCAGCACCGCGAAGCCGAATCGTCGTTGCGCCGGCGGCTTCGATTCATCCGCCGCGATCAGGCAATCCACCGGCTCGATGAATCGGCCGGAAATTCGGGTCTCGAGAATCTCCACCGCCTTTGCCCAATCGGGGCTGTCGGGGTCATCGAGCTTCAACGCCTTCCAGTCGGCAGAGTCGAAACCTGGAGCAATCTGCATCCGCAAAGCCTCCCACGTGTTGCGCACGTGAGAAAGATCGCACGGACCAGGAGGCCTGTCAATTGCGGGTCCATCAGAGGGGATCGTCGAGGTGCGAAGGATCCTTCTGAGGTTCTTTTTGCCCTGTCGGACACGCTGGAAGTGCAGGAGTTGACTCTCGACGAGTTCGACCAGCGTTACGCCGCGTTGCGTCTGCAGGCCACTTCAGAGGCGCCGGGCGATGATTGATCGCGGCTTCAAGCGTCTGGAAGCGGCGCGGCAAGTGCCTGAGATCGAGACGCTCGGCGCACATTTGATCGGGTGGGGAAAGGGGACGCAACTCATTCCCAGCCTTCCGCGGGCAGCCGGCCAGAGGAGGTTTACTGAACCCCCAGACGGGGAGCGGCTCGCCGATGCAAGGCGGGCAATCCGAACGGGCACCGCGGCGCGTCCCCTTTTCTCCCGGCTCCTTCTGCTTCGCTCGCTTGATCCGCTCCGCCAGGAAGCCGATTCCACGTCGCCCTCTGCCCCCGCCCGGCGAAGAACACGCATGCTCGCCCGTACCGCAATCGGCGTCCACGATCGACCACGTGATCCGGTCGGCCGCATCGAGAAACGCCCTCTGCGCCCTGCCGATGCCGAACAAACAACAGCCTGCCCGACCACCGGGATCGAGCAGGCTGCTCGGTTCATTCCCTGAAAGCTCGCTTCATTCCCTGAAAGTAGTGGCCCCGGTTCACGCCGTCAAAAGCAGCCGCTCTTCATGCAGCACTTCTTGAAGAGTCTGCCCGACCCGCACGGGCAGAGGTCGTTCCTGCCCAGCTTCTCGGTCAGCTCTTTGCTCCCGTGGACGACCCGCACGCCTCGCTTTACCTTCGTCTCGGACGGGAAGCCCTTGCGGCGCTTGCTCATCGGCTCAAAAAAACGCCCGGTCTTCGTCGTCGTGCTGGTCCATGGTCCACCGCCTTTCCGCAAAAAAAATAGCTGAAGCGACGACTCCTGGCCTCGACACGCGGGCCGGCCAGAAGGTTCCCTTCCAGGGCCGGGATGCGAACGGCCCACCGCTTTATTGCCTTTCACTGGTCCGACTTGCAGGCTCCTTCGTCGTCTGCCGGAGTAGTTGTTCAAGCTCGGCGGTCCGCACCATTCCACCTCTCTCTTCTTCGCACTCGCGTCTCGACCGAGCTTGCCGAAGTCCGAAGTCCGAAGGCCGAAGTCTTTGCGTGACGTCCTCTTCGTCCGTCGCAAGCACCAAGATCCAAGTACCAAGCACCAAGTACCAAGTACCAAGTCCTAAGGTCCAAGAAAACATTTTGCCCAAATTTCTGACTTCTCTCGGCCAGCGCCTCTGCTATAACCGGAGCAGCAGGAACAACGATGAGGCGATGGGGCGAGGGGGCGATGAGGCGAGACGAAGACGATAAGAGGATCCCCCGAAGGCGGACTTTCAGCTCAGGTACTTGCTGCTTGGATGTTGGTGCTTGGATGTTGGTGCTTGGATCTTGGAGCTTTGTTCTTTGGGGAACCCGGCTTCTGACCTCTGACTGAGCTGCAAGTCCGCCGCAGGCGGAACCTCTGACCCCAGCCCCCTCTCTTCCCCAAGTTCCGGATTGTTCAGATTAAAGCGTCGAAAAGTGGTGAACAACTCAATTGCCTCAATTGCCAATAGTGCCCATGGTCCCGCACGCAGCGGACCTCCGGCACGCGACCCAAGACCCAAGACCCAAGACCAATGACCAATGACCAATGACCAATGACGTCCCCATCCAGTTCTGACTTCTGACGCTTAAACCACCGAAAACTGCGCAATAACTCGATGCACGACCAAGACCAAAGACCCAAGATCCAAGCACCAAGACCCACTTCCGACTTCTGACCCTTAAACCACCGCAAATCGGGAAACAACTCGGCTAGTTTCTAGCTCCTGGTTCCTGGTTCCCGGTTCCTGGTTGCCGGTAAGCCAAGAGCAGCCCGTCCGCCTGCGGCGGGACCTGTGGTCCCGGACTAGCAACCAAGAACCAGACTTCGGACTTCGGCGAGCTCAGTCGAGCCGCGAGCTCAGTCGAGTCGCAACCAGCAACTACTCCTGGCTCCACCGGAACTTGCCCCTGGGCTGATTCGTCAAACTGGTTGAGCCACTGTCAAATTCGTCCGCATCTCCGGAGAAGCGCCATGTTCAGACCCTTGTCGCTATCCGTTGCAATGGCCCTTCTTGCCGGCCTGCCTCAACTTAAGGCTGCCGATCCCCCCGCCACGCCATCGCCGGATGCCAAACAACTGCAACCTGCGCCTGAGACCAGCCGCGCCGTCGACGACCTCACCCCCGTCTTTCGCGCCGTTCGGATCGTCAGGGACCTGGCGGAATTCGACATTCTGAACCTGAAACCGCACGAAACGGGCGCGTGGATCGTCGCGGGGATTCTCCCTGGCGGTTTGAGCGGCGGCCTTTACATGCAGGGGGGCTATATCAAGGCCGAGACGGGTGAATTTGTCGATAACGGAGTCCGACCGAGCCTCGTCATTCAAGTCGGTGGACAGTGGGAGCTCCTTGAATTGCTCAGCGGCCAGGCTCCGCGCGAAGGACGCTTTCAGTGGAAAGAGCCCCACGTCGAACACTCGTTCGACAGAAATTTCAACATCTATGACACGTATTCGGTTTTCACCAGCCCGAAGACCTACGCAACCGTGATCTGCACGTTCTACGCAGATCGCAAGGGCGCCGAGCAGTTTTCGTCAGTGACATCGATCCCGGGCGGCTGGAAGACCTTCGTGAAGCCCGCCTATGAGTATCACGTCGGGCATTCCGCCGATTTTGCCGGAAGCCATCTGAACGGACTCAGGAAGCTGGCGGCCGGCGAGAATCCATTCATCGCCCTGACGGCGATTCGCCATCTCCTCCGCAGGTCAACCTCGGAGGAAGAGACTGACCAGTTCGTCGATCTTGCGCGTTCGCTGCCGAAGTTTCGGCAGGCCGTGCTCACTTTCTGGCTTTTGAAGAGAAACGACGACAATGCACGCGACATTCTGCTGAGGGCCATCAGCCGCTCCAAGAGCGCTGCCGAGCTGACAGGAATGGCGCTGGGCATGGAATCCTGGACGGCATCGCAGGAACGAGCAACCTTTTTGTTTGATCCGGGATCAACGGGGAACCTGCGTGACCAGGTCATCCAGAGGTGGCAGCGTTTTGATCCTTCGCCTGTCGACGAGGAGTCCTGGAAGTCCTGGCACAAGATATTGGCCGCGCCAGGAATTCAGGAGGGCAAGTCGCGACTCAAGCGAATGGAATAAGTGAAGAACTAGGTAACTCGCCAACCGGCACCGCACAAACCCCGCTAGATTCAGCCCGCGGGAGGTTTTAGTTAGGTATCTGCGGCCCCTCGTCTGGCCGTCCCCTCGTCGCATTCGTCCTTCGTCCCTCGGCGCGCCTCGACTGAGCTCGCGGCTCGACTGAGCTCGCGCCTCGACTGAGCTCGCCGAAGTCCGAAGTCCGAAGTCCTTTGCGTGAGGTCCCCGTCGTCCGTCCCAAGATCCAAGTACCAAGGCCCCCGATCCTGTACCATTCAAGCATGGCCCACGTCGAAGACACAACCACCACGACTGCTGATGGCGGACCGCTGGTCGAAGAGCTGGCGCCGGCGCCGGAGGCGGACGAGGCGTTCAAACGCCTGGCGGCCAGGCCGCATTGCCTGTTCCTCGATAGCGCAAGACGCGATCCGCTGCTGGGAAGGTACTCGTTCGTCGCGGCCGATCCGTTCGACTTCGTCATTACCAGCACCGAGGACCGCGAAGGCTTCGAGCCGCTGGCGCGGGCCATCGCCGGGCTGGCGTCGTGTACGGTCGAAGGGTTGCCGCCGTTCCAGGGAGGGGCGGCCGGACTGTTCAGCTACGACCTGGGCCGCCAGCTCGAACGCGTGCCGCCGCCCAAGATCGACGAGTTCCAGGTGCCCGCCATGGCGGTCGGCCTGTACGACGTGGTCGTGGCCTTCGACCACCTGCAAGAGCGGGCCTGGATCATTTCGCACGGATGGCCGGAAACCGACCCGCAAGCGCGCCGCCGGCGGGCCGAGCGGCGGTTGCGCGAGATGCTGGACTGGCTGGCCGAGCCCGTGCCGGCGATGCCCCCGCGGCGAGCCACCCTCCCAACAATCGAGCCCGCACAACTGGCGGCGCAATTCCCAGCGGGCGGCCTGCCGGGGTTGACCAGCAATTTCTCGCGCGAAGCATACCTGGGGACGATCGAGCGGGCCATCGAGTACATCGCCGCTGGCGATATCTTCCAGGTGAACCTTTCGCAGCGGCTGCTGTACCCGGCCGCCGACGACGCGGTCGCGCTGTACCTGCGGTTGCGGCGGCGGAACCCGGCCACGTTCGCAGGCTACTTCGACCTGGGCGACTTCCAGATCGCCAGCGCCTCGCCCGAGCGGTTCCTGCAAATCCGAGGGCGGCAGGTCGAGGCCCGGCCGATCAAGGGCACGCGGCCACGCACCGCATCGGCCGAGGCCGACCTGTTCGCCGGCGACGAGCTGCAGGCCAGCCCCAAGGACCGGGCGGAAAACGTGATGATCGTCGACCTGTTGCGCAACGACTTGTCCCGCGTCTGCCGGGCCGACAGCGTCCGCGTCACACAGCTCTGCGGGCTGGAGACCTACGAGTACGTGCAGCACCTGGTGTCGGTGGTGCGGGGCGATCTGCGCGACGAGTGCGGCCCGCTCGACGCCTTGCGGGCGGCCTTTCCCGGCGGCTCGATCACCGGCGCCCCCAAGCCGCGGGCCATGCAGATCATCGCCGAGCTGGAACCGACCGCCCGCGGCCCCTATTGCGGCGCCCTGGGTTACCTCGGTTTCGACGGTGCCCTGGATGCCAGCATTCTGATCCGCACCATCACCGCCGGCCGCGGCTGGTGGCAGGCACCCGTGGGCGGCGGCATCGTGGTCCGCTCGCTGCCCCAGAGCGAGTATGATGAAACATGGCACAAGGCCGAGGGGCTGATCCGCTCGCTGGCATGAAGCGGTTGCACGGCCGCCAGAACTCTGGCGAGTCCTGCTACGAGGAAGAAAAATGATTCTGCTGCTGGACAACTACGACAGCTTCGTACACAACCTGGCCCTTGTTTCGAGCGCATGGGCCAGGGGACGGTTTCGCTTGCGCCATACGCGATAAGAAGGTGCATTGTGCCCAGGACTGCGAAGAAGTTCGACGTGAAGACACAGATCGGCCGCATGGTCAAGCGGATCGTGAGTAAGTTTCACCCGGAAAAGATCATCCTGTTCGGCTCGCACGCGCGCGGCGAGGCCGGCCCGGACAGCGACGTGGATTTGCTGGTGGTGATGACCTTTGAAGGATCGGTGGTGGACAAGCGCCTGGAGATACGCCAGGCACTGCATCACTTCCCGATGCCACTGGACGTGGTGGTAACTTCCCCGGACGACTTTGCCTGGCGAAAAGATGTTGTCGGCACGATTGAGTGGCCCGCATCCAGAGAAGGAAAGGTGCTGTATGGCCGCGCCGACTAATCCCGTGATCGCTCTGGTTCGGGAGTGGGTGGAGAAGGCGGAAAACGACCTGACGGCGCAGACACTCGTGACTCAGGTGGGCGGCCGAGGGGCTGATCCGCTCGCTGGTTTGAAGTAGCAGAGCTCGCCCGAGTTCTGGCCGCGGAAGAGCGGCACGCGGGGCGCGGGGAGCGAAAGACAATAAACAAAATGATTCTGCTGCTGGACAACTACGACAGCTTTGTACACAACCTGGCCCGCTATTTTGAGCGCCTGGGCCAGACGACGCTCGTGGTCCGCAACGACGCCATCGACGCGGCCGGGGTGCTGGCATTGGGGCCGCGGGCCGTCGTGCTGTCGCCGGGCCCCTGCGCCCCCGAGCAGGCGGGCTGCTCGTTGGAAGTCGTCCGCGCGCTCTGCGCCAGGCTGCCGATCCTGGGCGTCTGCCTGGGCCATCAGGCGATTTGTGCGGCCTTGGGCGCGCGCGTGACGCGGGCCGCCCAGGGAGTACACGGCGATTCATCGAGCGTGTTTCACACCGGCCGGGGGATTTTTGCTGGGCTGCCAAGCCCGATCGAAGCCTGCCGTTATCATTCACTTGTGGTCGAGGAGGAGTCGCTGCCGGAGTGCCTGGAGGTAACGGCCCGCACGGCCGACGGCGTGGTGATGGCCGTCGAGCACCGCGAGCTGCCGGTGGTCGGCGTGCAGTTTCATCCCGAATCGATCCTGACGGAGTGCGGCTACCAGTTGCTCGGCACATTTTTGCGGTTGGCCGGGCTGCAGGTGCGCGAGCTGCCGTCGTTCGCCAGCGAACGCGCCGAAGCAAGCCCGCCGCGACGTCTGCCCGACAGGCCGGTGACCTTTTAACTTGATCCTCGAAGGCATAGTGACCACGGTCAACGACGGCGGCGGCGTGAACATCTCGCCGATGGGTCCGCTGGTGACCGCCGAGATGCGCGAGCTGGTGCTGCGGCCGTACCAGACTTCGACCACGTACCGCAACCTCAAGCGGACCGGCCAGGGGGTGTTTCACGTGACCGACGACGTCGAGCTCTTGGCCCGCTCGGCAATCGGCCAGGTCGACCCGCCGCCCGAGATGATGCCGGCCCAGACAGTCGAAGGCTGGATCCTGGCGGGAGCCTGCCGCTGGTATGCCTTCCGGGTGCGCGAGCTGGACGATCGCGAGCCGCGCACGACGATCGTCGCCGACGTGGTCGACCGCGGCCGGCTGCGCGATTTTTTCGGTTTCAACCGGGCCAAGCACGCGGTGGTGGAAGCGGCCATCCTGGCCACGCGCACTCATCTGCTGCCGGCCGGCGAGATCCGCGCCGAGTTCGCCCGGCTGGCCGTGCTGGTGGAAAAGACGGGAGGCGACGAAGAGCGGCGAGCATGGGCCCTGCTCGAACGGCACATCCGCCCCGCGATTGGCGAGGGTTGAGCGATGTCCGTCCAACGGGTCCAGGTCTCTGCTCCCAGCCGTCTGCACTTCGGCATGCTCGCCTTTGGCCAGCCGGGCGCCCGGCAGTTTGCCGGCGTGGGGGCGATGATCGACTCGCCCGGAGTGCGGCTCTCGATTTCGCCCGGCCAGCGTCTCGAGGCATCCGGCCCGGCAAGCGGCCGCGTGCTCGCCTTTGCCCGAAGCTTTCTCGAGGCCGCCGATTGGCTGGACCGGCCCGCCGCCGCGGTGATCGAGGTCGAGGCGGCTCCGCCGGAGCACGTTGGCTTGGGCAGCGGGACCTCGCTGGGCATGGCGGTGGCGCTGGGATTGAATGCTTTTTTCGACGGACCCTGGACGCGGGCCGAACAACTCGCGCAGGCGGTGGGACGCGGCCGCCGCTCGGCCATCGGGGTGTACGGCGCACTATCGGGGGGACTGCTGGTCGACGGCGGCAAGCTGGCCGACGGCACGATTTCGCCGCTGGTCAGCCGGGTGACGTTGCCCGAGGCCTGGCGATTCGTGCTGCTGTCAGCTCCGGGCGAGCAGGGTCTTTCCGGGGAAGCGGAACGGCAGGCGTTCGAACGGCTTCCGGCCGTGCCGGCTGAGGTGAGCGCGGACCTGTGCCGGCAGGTGCTGCTGGAGCTGCTCCCCTCGGCTGCCAGCGGCGACTTCGAGCGGTTCGGCGAGAGCCTGTACGAGTTCGGCAGGCGTGCGGGTGAATGTTTCGCCTCGCAACAGGGCGGCGCTTATGCCAGCCCGCGCGTCGAGCGGCTGATCGAACAGGTGCGCCGCATGGGTGTCCGCGCCGCCGGTCAGACCTCTTGGGGGCCGACCGTGTTCGCCTTATTGGCCGATGAGCCGCAGGCGCGGCAATTTGTGCGCGACGTGCAGGCCGAATCGCTTGGTCTGGATGCGACCATCTCGGCCCCCGCGGCCGGCGGCAGCCACGTGGTGAAGCGGCCAGCATAAGGCGGCAAACACCAGTAACTCCATGGCGTTTTGACCGTGCCCCCGCCGCCCGGCTGGGCGACCCTCGGCCTGGCCAAGAATTATCTTGGGAATTGGTTTCCCACTTGGTAACGTAAGAAATGCTGCGGGGTTCATTAATATGGGGGAATCCGCGGCGAAGACCTTCCCGAAAGGGGAGGATCTTGGACGACGCAGATGCATTCAATCCAGACTTCTCCTTGGTTTGTGCTGCACAAACAAAGGGGTGTGCGATGCCGATCCGTTTCAAATGCCCTAATGGGCACGAACTCAACGTCAAGGAAAAGTACGCCGGGCTCACCGGAATGTGCCCCCGCTGCCAGACCCGTGTCCTGGTGCCTACTCCCGTGGCCCAGTTGAGCGACGAGGCCATCGTCGACTTGCTCGGTCCGCCACCGGTCGACGACGACGCTCTGCCCGTCCACCAGGATCCCAGGCACCACGATACGCCCGGACCCGAGGCGGGCTCATCCTCAGGCGCCAGCCTGCTGGGGGCATCGCACCTGAATCGGGGGATGAAGATCTGCCCCAAGTGCCGCCGCGAGGTGCGCAGCGTCTACGACATCTGCCCGCACTGCCGAACCTACTTCACCGACACTTCGGAGATCAATCGCCGGATGGCAAACACCTGCAAGCAGTGCGGCACCGAGTACGAGCACCACCTGATCGTCATCTGGTGCGCCAAGTGTGGCGCCGATCTGCGGCAGCAGAGGTAATTGAGGGCAGAAGGACGAAGGCAGAAGGCAGAAGGCAGAGGGCAGAAGGAACAAGGAAGAATAAGAAACGTGCGGCGGCGGGTGGCTGGAGGCAAAGCGCTAGCGTGCCCCAGTCTTCGTCCGTTTCCCCCCTTCGCCTCATTCACTCTTTGCGCCTTGGCGCGGCTCGACTGAGCTCGCGGCTCGACTGAGCTCGCGCCTCGACTGAGCTCGCGCCTCGACTGAGCTCGCGCCTCGACTGAGCTCGCCGAAGTCCGAAGTCCGAAGTCCTTGGCGTGAGGTCTTCCTCGTGCGTACCAAAGCACCAAAGCACCAAGCACCAAGCACCAAGATCCAAGGTCCTTGGCAAGAGGTCTTCTTCGTCCGTCCCAAGAACAAAGTACAAAGCACCAAGTCCCAAGATCCAAGAAAAACATTTTGCCCAAATTTCTGCCTTCTCTCGGCCAGCGCCTCTGCTATAAACCAGGCAGAACAGTTTCGGGTTCCTCGTTCCTGGTTTCTAACTGCTGGCAAAACCACCTGACTCCTGACTCCTGACTTCCGACCTCTGGCTGCTGGGTCTTCCTCGTGCGTCCCAAGTACCAAGCACCAAGCACCAAGCTCTCCTTACTCGATGTCGCCTTCGGCGCGCAGCAGCCGCAGCGTGCGGCGGAAGGCCTCCACGGTCTGTTCGAGATCGCGCTCGTCGTGGACGGCGGAGGTGGGTCCGCCGGGCCAGGAAAAAATCTCCACGCCGTGCAGCATCATGCCCAGCCGGAGCTTGACCGCCAGCGCCGCGGGTGCGGGAGTCTTGAACAAGCGGTAGTCGCAGCGCCCCGATTCGATCTCCTCGCGCGATACCGGTTTCCGCAAGGGGTTGGTGAAGATATGGAACCCCGAAAAAGTTCCGTAGACGAACCAGTCGACCTGCTCTTCGCGCAATACGGCGTTGAGTCCCTCGCGCAGCCGGGCCGCATAGTCGCAGGCGCGCTGGCAGGCATCGCCGCCGGCGACCAGTTCCAGCGTCGCGATGCCCGCGGCGGCCGAGACGGGGTTGGCGTTGAAGGTGCCTTGGTGCGGGATCTTCTCGCGGCCGCTGGCGGCGCAGGCCGCCGGATCGAGCGCATCGAGGATCTCCTTGCGGCCCGCGACGGCGCCGCCCGGGAAACCGCCGGCCAGGATCTTGGCCAGCGTCGTCAAGTCGGGGCGGATGCCCATCGTGGCCTGGGCCCCGCCCGGCGAGCAGCGAAAACCGCTGACCACTTCGTCAAAGATCAACACCACGCCGCGGGCCGCCGTCGCCTCCCGCAGGATCTGCAGAAACCGCCTTGCCAGTGGCACCTGGCCCCAACTGGCGCCCGTCGGCTCGATGATCGCGGCGGCCAGGTCGTCGTGCCGGTGCAGGATCGCCAACAAGGCGTCGACGTCGCCGGGAGGAGCCAGCACCACGTTGCCGGCCACTTCGGCCAGCACGCCGGGAGTCGGCGTGCCGTCGAAATGCGAAGCCACGCCGAAGGCCACGTGATCGTGCCAACCGTGGAAGTGGCCGGCGAACCGCAGGATGCGGGGCTTGCCGGTAAAGGCCCGCGCCAGCCGCAGGGCCATCATGGTGGCCTCGGTCCCCGAGCTGGTGAAGCGGACCAGCTCCGCCGCGGGCATCAGCTCGCGGATCAGCTCGGCCCAGCGGACCTCCAGCTCGTGGCACGACCCGTAGTGCGTGCCTCGCTGGAGCTGCCGCTGGACGGCCTCGACGACAGCCGGATGGTTGTGGCCCAGCAACAGCGCCCCATGGCCGCCCGTGTAATCGACATATTCGTTGCCATCCACGTCCCACTTGCGCGATCCGGCGGCCCGCTCGATGTAGATCGGATATGGTTCCAGTAGGCGGCCGTCGTGGGTGACGCCGGCCGGGAACAAGTGGGCGGCGCGGCGGGCGAGCTGGCCCGATTTGGGCGTGCGGCGGCGATAGGCTTCGACGAGCGGCGAGTCGGCGAGGTTCACGCGGGCTGGCTCCTGGCGGGTGGCTGGATGTTCGTGTAGTCTATCAGGACGCCATGGCGGCTGTTAACAGATTGGTCGTTAGTACGCTTGCAAGGATGGCACGATCGACCAACCGCGCGAGTGTTCTAACATGCTTCCACTGATTGCGGCCAGACGGGCCTCGTTTGCCATCCTCTTGGTTGCGCTGTGGGGCGGCCTGCCGGCCTGGGGCCTGGAAATCCGGCCGGTTTCGAGCGGGGTCTATCGGGGTCCGGCGCCTCGCTCGGCGGCCGACTACCGCCGGCTCCAGCGGTTTGGCATCCGCACGGTGGTGGACCTGCGCAAATTCAACCGGATCGCCATCGCCAGAGAGCGGCGCGCATTGCGGGCACGCGGTATCGCCCATCGCCACGTGCCCATGGGCTACCGTCAGCCCAGCGACCAGACACTGCGGCAGGCGTTGGCTCTCATCAGCAATCCGGCTCTGCAACCGGTGTACGTGCATTGCAAGCAGGGGCGGGACCGGTCGGGGCTGATCGTGGGCGTGTTCCGCGTGCGCCATCAAGGCTGGACTCCCTCGACGGCATATCGAGAAATGGAGCGTCTCGGTTTTCGCAATGAAATCGCCGGGTTGAGGCGCTGCTTCTGGCTGAACTGCCCGGAAGAACCCAGACGGCGGATTGCCCAGTCGAGCTTGGCGGAAGGACGGAGGCAACAGAAACCAGGCACCAGCGGGGTGAAGGAGCCGGCGGCCGACGTCGCGGCAACTCCGCCGGCGCGCCAGACAACGCCCGAGCAGGTCCTCAAGCCCGCCAAGGGGTTGCCCCCACCCAGGAACGTAGCCGCAAGCAAGGCAGAGAGCAGAAGACCGAAGGATGAGTGAGAACCGGGGGCGACACCGCGCTAGGGCGACTTTAGTCGCAAAGCTCCCGGTAGTGCTGAGCGAGAACGGCAGCAGTCCGGCGGACGTCGAAGACGGCTTCGGCCTGATGCCGGTTGGACTGGCCGAGGAGTCGGCGCTGTTGGGGGTCGTCCAGCAGACGGCGGGCGGCCAGAGCCAGTGCCTGCGGATCGCCAGGGCGGACGAGGCAAGCCGGCCACGATTCCGCCGCAAGGATCTCGCGCGTGCCGCCCACGTCGCTGGCCACCATGGCCAGCTCGGCGGCGGCCGCTTCGAGCAGCACGCGGCCCAGAGGCTCCTGGCGGGCGGGATGGATCAGCAAGGTCAACTCGTTCAGCAGCTCGGCAACGTAATCGACCGTGCCTAGAAAGTGTACTCGCCGGGAGAGCCCGGCGGCAGCAAAAGTCGCGTGGAGCTGGGCCTCGTAGCGCACAGCCTCCTCTTTGACCGAGTAGCGGCTGCCGGCGATGACCCAGTGCAGGTGCGGCACGTCGGACAGCATGGCGGCGGCCTGGGCCAGGATGTCGTGTCCCTTGCGCATCACGAGCTGGCCGATCGTGCCCACCAGCACGGCTTGAGGCGGAAGGCCGAGCCTGGCGTGCAGCCAGCCGGTCGGCCGGCGCGGCTGGAACCGTTGGAGGTCGACGCCGTTATGGAGCACGAATGTCTTTTCGGCCGACACGCCTTGAGCCAGGTGATAGTCGCGGGTGGCTTGCGACACGGCGAGCAAGCGGCGATGAGCGTTCAACTGCTCGACGCCCGGCCGGCTGAGCCGCACAATGTCGCGCAGGTGCGCCAGGCTTGGCAAGCCCAGTTCGGCGGCCACGGGGCCCGCCAGGCGGGCCATGGAGAGGCTGTTGGCGTGCACGAGCGCGGGCCGGCGTGTGCCGAGCAGGTGGGCAAGACGCTGCCGCAAGACACTGCGCCAGGAGCGGGAGCCGGCGTGGGACACGGCGCGGGACCCTGCCTCGAAGGCAATCACTTCGACGTCCTGCTGGGCGAGGGCCGAGGCAAGCGGACCTGAAGGAGGCGCCAGGGCGACGATCTCAAAACCTTCCGCCTGCAATCCGGGAAGGGCCGCCAGGGCCGACCGTTCGCCGCCGTTGAGCGTGGCGTGTTCGCAAAGCAGCACGACTTCAGGCATGCGAGGCAACGACCGACGGTCGGTGAGGCGATCTTGGCGTGCCACTGCTTGGAGGTCCCGACGTGTCGGGACCGAGAAGCAGTGCTGCCGGTTACACACGAGAGAAATCCAGCGCCCCCGCGCGCGGCAGGCCCTGACCGGCTCCAGCAACCATGGCTCACAACAGGCCGTAGGCGGTGAGCGTGGCCCGCAAGCGCGTTTCTTCGCCGGCCGAGAGCGGGGTCATCGGCATCCGCAGTTCGCCCGTGTCGCGGCCGAGGACCTTCATAGCAGACTTGACCGGGATCGGATTGGTGGCCAGGCCCAGCATCTCGCGGCAAAGTGGGAACAGCTTGCGGTGCCAGCGTTGGGCCTCGGCCAGCTTGCCCGACTCAAAGGCCTTGAGCAAAGCGAGCATGTCCTTGGGCACGATGTTGCCGACGACCGAGATCACGCCCCGGCCGCCGATGGCCAGCAAGGGAAGCGTGAGACTGTCGTCGCCGCTAAGCAGGGTGAGGTTGGTCAGAGCCAGAATCTGCGAGGCCTGGTCCATGGATCCGGTGGCTTCCTTGACCAGGGCGATGTTCTCCAGCTCGGCCATGCGGGCGATGGTCTCGGGCTCGATGTTCTTGCCCGTTCGGCCGGGAATGTTGTAGACGCAGATCGGGATGCCGACCTCCTCGGCCAGCGCCTTGAAGTGCAGGAAGAAGCCGTCCTGGGTCGGCTTGTTGTAGTAGGGGGCGACGACCAGGGCGGCGTCGGCGCCGGCCTTGGCCGCCCAGCGCGTCAGGCGCAGGGCCTCGCGCGTGCTGTTCGAGCCGGTGCCCGGCATGACCTTGATGCGGCCGGCGGCGAACTCGACCGTGGAGGAAATGACCCGCTCGTGCTCCTCGTGCGACAGCGTGGGCGATTCGCCCGTAGTGCCGACCGGGCAGAGGCAACGGGTGCCGGCGGCCACCTGGAATTCGACCTGTTCGCGCAAGGCTTGGTAATCCACCTCGCCGTCGCGAAAGGGAGTGGTCAGGGCGACGGACAGGCCGGCGAATGCTTCGCCTTTGGTCGGCATCAGGGCGACTCCAGAATCGTTGGATCGATGGGCATCCAGGCAGCCAAGGTAAAGCGCGCGTCTGAGAGGCCGGCGGGCAGGCGCCCGCGTATCAGCCCCTGGCAGGCATGATAAGACACCTTGCTCGATTGTGCAAAGGGCCGGTGAGCCAGGAACAATCTGCCTGCACGGGCTCAGGCGATGAGTTGTTTCATTTCGCGGACCGCCTGTTGAAAGCCGACCCAGAGGGCGCGGGCCACGATGCTGTGTCCGATGTTCAGTTCGCAGACGCCGGGAAGCTCGGCCACAGGCCGCACGTTGCGATACGTGAGTCCGTGGCCGGCGTGCAGCACGGCGCCGCGGGCCACGACGGTGTCGCCGGCTCGGCGCAGCTTGTCGATTTCGGCTCGGCGGGCCTGCTCGCCGCCGGCCAGGGCATACTGTCCCGTGTGCAGCTCGACCGCGTCGGCGCCCAGGTCGAGGCCGGCTTCAATCTGGCGCGGGTCGGGATCGAGAAACAGGCTCACGATGATCCCCGCGTCGCGCAGCCGCTCGACGGCTTCGGCCAGGCGGTCCCGCCGGCCAACAACGTCCAGGCCTCCCTCGGTGGTCACTTCCTGCCGGTTCTCCGGCACGAGGGTCGCCTGGTCGGGCCTGGTGCGGCAGGCGATGTCGATCACCTCGTCGGCGCAAGCCAGCTCCAGGTTGAGCTTGACCGTGACCGTTTCCCGCAGCAATCGCAGATCGCGGTCCTGGATGTGGCGCCGGTCTTCGCGGAGATGGATGGTGATGCCGTCGGCCCCGCCCAGCTCGGCCAAGGCGGCCGCCCAAACGGGATCGGGCTCGATCGTGCGGCGCGCCTGCCGGACGGTGGCTACATGATCGATGTTGACGCCAAGGTGAGCCATGGAGCAACCGCGGAAGCACGCTGGCTGGTTGGCCGCGATCTGGGCGGTAAGGTTTCCTGGTTCAAAGTAGCCCTCACGCTCCGCGTGAGGCGGCTCGTCACGCCCCAGCGCGACGGCGACTGAAAGAGGGCGGCACAACCACCGTTGGACGATTATAACTGACGCATCACGGGGCCGCCAAACCGGCCGCAATGCTACGGCAAAGCTCTCGCACCGCCGCCCGCTCGAGCCGGCAGGCAATAAGGAGACAGACACACTCGTGGACGCCACCCGTTGGATCACCGTTTGCGCTTTGACACTCTTTCTGGCCGAGGGGTTCGCACTGAGCGTCTTTCCGCGGCAAAGCCAGCAGCTCTTCACCGAAGCCGACCCGCGCATGCTGCAGTTGGCCGGCCTGGTCGAAACGCTGCTCGCCGCTGGTCTGATGGCGGGGATTCTGGCGGGTTGATCCATACAGCCGGTGCAACCGGGCCCGGTCCGGCCCCAGTCGAACTGGGCCGCCCTCGGTTGCCTGGCCGGCGCCAAAGTTGAGCTAAAGTTTCCCTGACGGGCGGACGACCGGCCGGCAACCAGTGACCAGGCATCGACTCCCAGGCCGCACTCGCGGCGGAATCACTTCCGGGGAGACCGGGCCTTGTGGAAGCCGGATCCGACTGAAACATATCCCAACGGCGACAGGCTGGAAGCCTACGGATGGCGACAGGCTGGAAGCCTATCCTACGGAGCGGCACCATGATGACTTGCCAAGACCTGGCTGCTCGAATCCAAAAGATCCAACCGGCGGCGGTGCCCCGCGACGTGGCGCGGCTCTGCCTGCTGTTGACCAACCTCGTCGACGACGTGGCGGCCCTGGAAGACGAGAGGCGACTGGCCGAAGCCTGGAAGCAGACGGGTTTGAGATTGCAGGCGGCCACCGACCAGCACGCCGCCATGACGCAAGAATTGGAACGGCTGGCCCAGTCGGACCCGGAAAAGTTCACGCCAGATCAGATCTGGGTGCTGGTACGGGCCATCAAGGTGCAAAGCCAGGTGCTGTCGCTCTACGTGGGGCAGCCGCCGCTGGACGTGTAGCCTAGCGGACCCCCACACCGGGCACGGCGGCTGAGCAGTGGGGTGTAAAAAAGCTGCTGAGCATTTCGCCATGGGCGGCAAAGTTCAGGTGCAGCCGGCTGCCGAGCACCTGGTAACGGCCCACCAGATCCAGGGCATGCTCCGGCTCGGCCAGGTGGCTGGCCAATGGGCCGGCCGGCT
Organism: Pirellulales bacterium; assembly: GCA_040901675.1. GTDB lineage: Bacteria > Planctomycetota > Planctomycetia > Pirellulales > JAICIG01 > JBBDNX01. The sequence continues at coordinate 372,265 of JBBDYJ010000025.1, forward strand.
CCAACAGCCAATTGGTGTTGAGGTACCCGCGCAGGCGGGTGCCCGCGTCTCCCAGCCAGTTCCCCTGCCGCAACGTGACCTCGACCGCGCGGACGCGAGCCGGCCGAGGGTTCAAACGCGCCACGGCCGGCAGCGCGCCCACCATCGGAAACCGGCTGCCGCTGGGGGTCTCGAGGTACTGGCACAGGTATGCCAGTCCCCCGCCTTCTGCATAAACCCGGCGCCCGGCGCTGATGTGGCTGCGCAGCGCCGACAGCATGCAGTGGTTGCCGGTCAGGGCCTCGGCGAACAGCTCCGGGTGGCCGCAGCCCATGTAGACCACGTCGACGTCATGCGGCAGCGCTTCGTCGCGCAATGGGGAAAAGTCGAGCACCTTGGCTCCCTGCACCTCGAGCAGGTCCAAGGTGTCGGGAAAATAGCAATTGAACGCCGTGTCGTATGCCACGGCCACGGTCAGCCGGCGCGACGGCGGCGCGGGATGCGGCTCAAGGAACAGGTGCGGCCGCACCGGCGGCATTTCGCGGCGGGCAGCCAGGTCCATGATCCGCCGCGGATCGGCGTAGGGCCGGAACTGATCGGCCAGTTCTTGGCACAGCTCGCGCGGCGGAGCCGTGCCGCGGGGCAGGCGCGTGACCGCCTGCCGCAGCTCGGGCAAATAGGCCAGCGCGCCCAGCACCGGTACGTCCCACAGCGCTTCGAGCGTGGTCTGCAGGTGATATGCCTGGCCGGGTCCACGGACCCGGTCCAAAAGCAATCCGTCGATCTGCGCGGGCCGCTCCGGCACCAGGCAAGTCTGGATGCGCGAGGCGTCCAGCACCACCAGCCGCGGCAGGTCGAGCCAGTCGCAAAGTGTATCGAGCTTGCTCCCCTCTTGGGCACTCTTCTCTTCGGCGCCCCCCTCGGCGGCCGTTTCGCCGAACGGATGCCCCGAGCAAGCGCTGGCGGCATGCCGGTCGTGCGACGCAAATCGGCCCTCCACCAAGGCCAAATCAGTGGCCGCGCAGCCGTGAATGAACATCTCCCGGCAGACCTCGCGCGACATCAGCCAGCTATCGAGGTGCCGCGAGTCGAGCCCCGTTACCGGCAGGGCCGCATTCAAGGGCGAAAAGCAAGCACGCGAGTGAAAATGCTGGACCTGGCTGCCGGCCGCAACCAGCAGCTCCATCAAGGCCCATGAGATCGGCTGAGTGTCTGCTTCCGCTTGGATCGTTCCAATGGCGAGTCGCGGCAGCCGTAACATGCGGAATGATCCCTCACGATTGGCTTGGCGTGATCATTTCGGCAAACGCTCTGCCACGACCCAACCTGCCCCGCTCGAGCGGTCGCTGGGAGCCGGAACCATGATAAAACTCGGCGACGCAATGCGGAAAAACAAGCCAATCTCCGCGGTCAACGGAAACACAATCAAACGGCCTGGCCGAACTGGAGGCGACGGCGATCTGATTTCAATTTGTCAGCCGGACCGGTTGTCGTCGCCCAACGGGTCAACGAAGTTCAATGCATTCTTAGCCCCGTCCATGGGGGAGTCAAGACGCGCCCACCCCCCCAAAGAATGTAAACCGCACTTCGCCGGCCACCGCCGCCGAGGGAGATGGGCCGGCTGGGCCGGACCGGGGGCCGCAATCGCCACATAATCGATCTATTCAGTCCCGCAAAGCCCGCGGTACGGCCGCGGCCGGCCAGGCCCCCGCGGCCGAACAGCGCGAAAAAAAGGGTCCCTCGCGGCCTGTCGGCCGAGGGGACCCTTTCGATTTGAGACTGGCCGCGGACGCGACGAGTTGCCGCCCGCCCAGCATTACTCCCTTTCGAGCACGACGAAACGATTTCCGGCCTGCGTGCGGACGTGCAGCAGAACGCCTTGGTCGAGCGACTCTTTCCGAATCGCCTTCGTGAACTCGTCCACGCTTGTCACCGTCTGCCTGCCGACCTTGAGGATCAGCATGCCTTCCGAGAGGCCAACCAGGTCGGCCGGGCTGTCGGATTCGACGCCCGAGACGAGCACGCCTTCCCGGCCTTCGAAGCCGAGTTGTTGGGCCGTCTCGTCAGTGAGTTCGGCGACCTCGAGTCCGAGGTCGTTGTCGGCATAACCTTCGTCGTCGGCCGGCCGCTCCTGCGGCTCCTCGTCAGCCAAGCCGGCCGCGCGAGGCCCGCGGCTGGGCAGCGGCTTGACCATGACCTGGAGCTGGCGCTCGCGGCCGTCGCGTACCACGGTCACGCGCTCGCGGGAGTTGATCTCGGTCCGCTCGACCAGCTCCTGCAAATCGCGCGGCGTGCTGACTCGCTTGCCCGCATATTCCGTAATGACGTCGCCGGCCTCGAAACCCGCCTCGGCGGCAGGCGTGCCCGGAAGCACTTCGGCCACCAGCACACCCGCCCGCCGGCCGACGCCGAGCTGCTCGGCCAGCGCGGTGTTGGTCTCCTGGATGTTTACGCCAAGGTAGCCCCGCTGAACCGAACCCGTCTCGATCAGTTGCGACATGACCCAGCGGGCCACGCTGCTTGGTATGGCGAAGCCGATTCCCTGGAAGCTGCCGCTGCTGGAGGCGATCGCCGTGTTGATGCCGACCACTTCGCCGTCCAGGTTCACCAGCGGCCCGCCGGAGTTGCCGGGGTTGATGGCCGCGTCGGTCTGCAGGAAGCGAGTCCTCTGGTTGGAGAGCAGCTCGCGGCCCGCATTGCTGATGATGCCCGCGCTGACCGTGGAGCTGAGGTTGAAGGGGGTTCCAATGGCGATCACCCAGTCGCCGACTTGAAGCTGGCTGGAGTCGCCCAGGCGGGCCGCGGGCAACGACTCGGGGGCCTTGATTCGCAGCACGGCCAGGTCGGTTTCGGGATCGGTCTTGATGTCGCTGGCCTTGAATTCGCGGCCATCGGCCAATTGCACGATCACTTCGTCGGCGCCCTGGACCACGTGGTTGTTGGTCAACACGATGCCGCTTGGATCGACGACCACGCCGGAACCCATGCCCTGCTGGCGGGGAGTGAAGCGGCGCCCGTCGGGGACGTTAGGCCCAAAGAACAAGTCGTCGTCGTTGAAAAAATCCTCGAAGGGGGTCCCTTCAAAGGGGTTCACCCGCTGAGACCGCCGGTTGCCGCGCCGGTCGCCGCCGCGAAACTCGCGGGGTTTGGTCGTGGTTCGGATGGATACCACGGTGGGCACCGCGACTTCGGCCGCGTGGCGGAACGCTTCCGACAGCGAATGGGCCTGGCGCTTGGCGCCGTTCGAAGCCGACTGGCGGTCGCGCTGGGAAGATCGCTGGGAGGATCGCTGCTGGGAGGCCCCCGGGTCGCGGTCCTGGGCCGTGGTGTTGCTTTGCCAGGCGGTTGCTCCCAAGGCGGTGACGACCGCCAAGACCGAGGCGACCGCCACCTGCCGTCCGCGATTCTTCAGTCGCTGCATGCTGCTTCTCCTTTTAAGTATATGTATACGGTGGTCTGCTTCGAACCGTCCAGGGGTCCCCCCGCGCCGCGACGAGGCCCTCCTGCCGGTTACGCAAGGACCTTTCAACGGGTTCGCTTCAGGTTGGTTGCCATGGCCGCATTTTTCTTGCCAGCCGGCCACGATGTGGCGGGCACAGCGGTTGCCCGCTCGAAAGGGCAGCGCCAGGCGGGGCTCGCATTGAAAAAACTGCTGATGGGTGTTAGGGTTATGTCTTCAAGCAGGGGTGCCACAGGTAACCCGCAAGGCCTGGCATGAGCCAACTATCCGAACCCGAAATGGCCGACCTTCGGCTGAACCTGGAGCGCTGCGAGCGGCGGATCGGCTATGTGTTCAAGGACAAGTCGCTGCTGCACGCGGCCTTGACGCACGCCTCCGGGGCGAGCCACCGGCTGGTTTCGAACGAGCGGCTGGAGTTTTTGGGGGATGCGATCCTGGGGGCGGTCGTCTGCGAGGTGCTCTACAAGCAGTACCCCGAACACCTGGAGGGTGACCTCACCAAGATCAAGTCGGTGGTCGTCAGCCGCCAGACCTGCGCCAAGATCAGCGAAGCGCTGGGGCTGGAAAAGTTCCTGCTGCTGGGAAAGGGGATGACCACCCACCCCTCCGTGCCGCCTTCGCTGCTGGCCGACGTGTTCGAATCGCTGGTGGCGGCCATCTATCTGGATGGCGGCGACGATGCCTCGCGGGCCTTCATCGAGACCTACATGGGCCCCGAGATCGAGCTGGCGGCCGGCGGCGACCATTCCGGCAACTACAAGTCGCTGTTGCAGCAACTGGCCCAGCGCGAGTTCGGCAATACGCCCACCTACCAACTGCTGGACGAGAAGGGGCCCGACCACAGCAAGTGCTTCAAGATGGCCGCCCAGATCGGCCGCAACCGGTTTCAACCGGCCTGGGGACGGAACAAGAAAGAGGCCGAGCAGCGCTCCGCCCGCAACGCCCTGAGCGAGTTGAACGGCGAGCCGGTGCCGTTTCCGTCGGACTGATCTCGGCGGGCAAGTATCCCGGGGGCGACGCCTTGCCTGGGAGGGGAGCACTCGCTGGGACGGAGTCGATCCGTCGGGCGCAGGCAATAGAAACGCCCGGCCAAAGCGGCCGGGCGCTTCTTTCTCGTCGTGGCAATGCGCGGCAGGCGCGCCAGGAAAGGCCCTGGCTAGCGGGCTGCCGTGGCCGCTACCGTTCGGGGCTACTTCTTCTTCTTGGCGGTCTTCTTCTTGGCGCCCTTCTTCTTCGTAGCTGCCTTTTTCGCTTTCTTCTTGGCCACCTCACGTCCTCCTAACTAAAGTATCGGCGACTTCCTTGCCGCTTGCCGGGCTGGGACGGAAGCTCGACAGGTGCGTCGCCACGGAAACGAGACAACCGATGAAACCGGGTGCTTGCCTGTTGAACAACAACTCGTTACGACAAGCGGGTTCATCGATGAGCTCTCGCGGGCTCCATGTTGCAGGCTCGCCGCGTGGTTCCAGCGGGCGTTGTGCTCGCTCGGTCCAGGCCGACGAAGACCTGATTAATGAAGTATGTTACGCATTTATAAAAAATGTGCAAGCATAATTCTTGGTCCGAGCAATATAAACTTCGCCGCGCGGCCGCCGAGCGGTTCGGGCCGATCTACGCCTTGCCCATCGTCAAGCGCGTCCGCCAGGTGCTGCTGGAGTGCGTCGACCACCAGATGCGCGTGCTCGAGGTGGGCGCGGGCGACCGCCGCATGGGCGCGCTGTTGAGCCGCGAGCGGCGCGGCGTCGAGTATCGCTCGATCGACATCGACCCCCGCGCCGAGCACGACTACCGCAGCCTCGACGAGATCGTGCACGGCTTCGATTGCGTGTTCGCCTTCGAGGTCATCGAGCACCTGGCCTTCGACGAGATCGCGCCTTGGCTCGCGCGGCTGGCCGAGCTGCTGCGGCCCGGCGGGCGATTGCTATTGAGCACGCCCAACACCTACTACCCGCCCGCCTATCTCCGCGACGCCACGCACCGCACGCCCTTGTGCTACGACGAGCTGGCCGGGATGGTCGACGCCGCCGGCCTGCGCACGACCCGCCTGGTCCGGATCTATCACGACCCCGTTCACCGCGCGCTGGCGCGGCGGTATCTGTTCGGCTGGCTCTTCCGCCTGCTCGGCCTCGACTTCGCCCGGCAGATCGTGCTGGTGGCCGAGAAGCCGCAGGCGGCTGCGGCCGAGCCTGACAAGGTCCAGAGCTAAGCGGGGACGTGCGCTCTGGCCATGGAGCCCCGTGGCATTAGCTAAAGGAACGGCTTTTCTCTCGCATGTACTAATGTTCACTATGCAGTCGGCGGCCGGAGGCGATAGACGGCCTAGGGCGGAAGGCTCACCGGCAGTCAACGGCCGAGCGGCCGCTCTGCCCAGGCTGGGGGTCGGCTTGTCGATTGTTGAAGTCGGCCAGCTCGACGTCAACGGGCATCAAGTGGCCCGCTGCTGGTGAAGCCACCAGTCTCGAAATGCTCGCAAGCGCGGCAACGATTCCCGGTCCTTGACTCGCCCGGTGGCTTCCTTGCTGGCGATGATGTCGTCGATATGGCAGACGGGGAAACCCGCCACTTCGACGCGGCGTTGCCAGGCGTCTTCGAAGCGCTCGATGCCGTCGGGAGCAAAGACCAGGTCCAGGTCGAAGGGGCCGTTCTTCAATTGGACAAAATCCTTGCCGCGCTCGATTTCCGCGACCTGTTGATCGGTCAAGTCAAAGCCGAGCTCGCGAAGCGCGGCGGCCAACGCGCGACCGTTTTCGGCGCTGCGCTTGACGTACAGATAGACGTCCTGCGTCGTGTCGGGAAAACCGAGGAGGATCGCTCCGGATTTGCCCAAAAACAAGTAGGCAACCTGGTGTCGCGAACAGGCGTCCCGAATTTCCTCCGCTTGCCGGTACTCAAACGCGGCCATAGCCGAGCCATGAGGGGAGATTGTCGTCGCACCACTTCCGATAGTCGGCCAACGTGTCGAAGGAGCGGTAGTCGGCGTCGTCCAGGACCGGCTTATATGTCTTGATGAAAGCGTATCGCATCCGCGTACTCAAGGGACGCCGCGCGGCCGCCTCGAATTCCTCGATCCACTCCGCCGGAACGGGGCCGTCGACATGGTTTGGCTGGTCTGTTGTCATGGTCGCCGATTCGCAGATTGAGCCCGATCTTTCGACGCGGTAGGGGCAAAACTCTGGGGATCCCCAGATGTCCGCGATTATCGCAAGTTCCAAGTAGCCGGTCAATTTGCGGCAGGTGGATCACTCCGTGTCCTTGGTGAGCAGCTCGAGGTAGCCATGGTAAGCGTATACGCGATCCCGCTGCTTGCCCGTGATTTCACGGAGGACCCTGGCTTTGCGCAGCGCTTCGATGGCTTTGGCGGCGGTGGGCTTGGTCGTCTCCAGCAGTTCCATCGCGCGCGGCAGCGTAATGATCGGCTGACTGGGCAGCGCGTCAAAAAGCCGGACTGCCGGGATCGTCACCCCCGAGAGCCGCAGCAGGACCTGCCGGTCCTTGTTCAGCAGGACGAACAGACGCCCGGCGGTGGAAACTCCATCATCGGCCGCTTCTCGGACGCAGTCCAGGAAAAAGGCAGTCCATCCTTCCCAGTCGCCATCGGAGCGCACGGCCGCCAGGCGACGGTAGTACTCCTCCTGTTGGCGCTTGAATGCCAGGCTGAGGTACAGCAATGGGGATGGGAGCAGGCCCCAACGCTCGATGAGCAAAGCGATCAACAAACGCCCAATCCGTCCGTTGCCATCGACAAACGGATGGATCGTCTCGAATTGCACGTGAGCCAGGCCGGCCCTTAGCAGAGGATGGAGCGGATCGTTGGAATAAAGCCAGCGTTCCAGGGCCGACATGGCCTCGGGCACCGCGTCGGGCGGCGGCGGAACGAAGTGCGCGTTGCCGGGCCGAGTGCCGCCGATCCAGTTTTGCGACCGCCGGATTTCCCCCGGTTGCTTGTCCGCACCGCGCACGCCTCGCATCAGACGCTTGTGGGCCTGGCACAACAACCGCGTGCTCAGGGGCAGCCCCTTGGGACGAGTCATCTCTCGCCGTGCGTACGACAACGCCTCCACGTAATTGCAGACCTCCTTGACGTCGTCTGGATGGTCGGCCTTCCGCGTGGCTTCGAAAGTCAGAACGTCTCTCAAAGTGGCTTGGGTTCCCTCGATCTGCGAGGAGATGACCGCCTCCTTTCGGACAAACCCGTACAAGAACCAGTCGGCGCTCGGCACCATGGCACCGGCCACCGCCAGGCGGCCCAGGGCGGCCTCAGCCCCTGCCAAGCGGCTGGCCAGGTTTTCGTCGAGCACCAGCGGAGGATCGCGCGGGGGCAGTGGATGTGGGATGAAAGCCCGGACCTCTTCGTCCCCGACGGGGGTTTTTTGGTACATGCCCGTCGCACGCGTCATGCTCAAGGCTCCTTTGCGCGCTCGTGTCGCTGGTAAAGAAGTCTTTCCCAGCGCGGTCCGCTAGTCAAGCCTACTTTACTAGCCGGTGCCTGACACCCGGTCCCGCAGGGCAGCCGCCTGTCGCCGGCGCTGGAGCGGCCGAACCTCGGGGAACTGGCGCGCAAGCCTCCCGGCCCAATCTGAATATGCGAGCATGCTCATTTTCCAGCTTGACGGGGGCGGCGGCGATCCTAGAATATGAGCGTGCTCACAATTGGGGCTGCCGGAGAGTGGTATGCGAGTCTCGGCGGAAACGAAGAACGCCACGCGGAAACGCATCCTGGAAGTGGCCCGCAAGCAGTTCGCCCAGCGGGGCTTTGAAGCCACCACCACCCGCGACATCGCCCGGGCGGCGGAGATCGCCGCCGGGACACTTTTCAATTACTTCCCTACCAAGGAGGCCATTGTCGAGTACCTGGTCGGCGATGCCTGTGCGCGGGCGACGGAGGCCTTTGCCGCCGCGGCCGAGGGAGCTTCGCCCGCCGGTGCGCCTTCCACATCCTTGCCCGCTGATGCCACCCGCCAAGGCGCCGAGCCTACGTCGCTGGAAGAAGAACTCTTTGCACACGTGGCCGCCATCCTGCGTAAGCTCAAACCGTACCGCAAATACTTGCCGGCCGTGCTGGAAACGGCGTTTTCGCCCGTGGCAATCGGTCCGTCCGATCGTCAACCGTCGCTGCGCGCCGACCATTTGGAAACCGTCAGCCGGATCATTTCCAAACACGGGCACTACGAAGCGCTCTCGCCGGTTGCGCTTCAGTTGTACTGGACGCTCTATACGGGCGTGCTGGCGTTCTGGGCCAACGACCCATCGCCGCGGCAGGAAGACACGCTGGCGCTCGTCGATGAGTCGCTGGCCATGTTCGTCGTCTGGCTGACAGGGGCGGCAAACCGTTTCGAAACAGCACCCAAGAGAAAAGAAGGGTAAACACCATGCCATCCGTTGCCGAGTTGATCGCTGCTCTGCCGGAGCCGGCTGAAGAGCCGGAAGCCAGGGAACAAGGGCCGCTGCCGGAGCTACTGGCGGCCTGGTCGTTGCGCCCCGTCCCGGTGGGGTGGTTTCGCCGCCTGCGGATGCTGGGGACGCTGCAGGCCAAGATCGGCGCCGCCTACCTGTTCCACTGGCTGCGCGGCTGGTTCAACGACGCCGATGAGAACAAGCGGCTGCTGGCCGAAACCCACTGGCGCACGGCCGTGCGGGTGCTGGATTCGATGAGCTACCTGCGCGGCGCGACGATGAAAGTGGGGCAGACGCTGGCCAACTTTCCGGACATCGTGCCCCGCGAGTTCGTGGAAACGCTGGAGCAACTGCATTTCAGCGCGCCCCCGATGCACTGGTCGCTGCTCAAGGAAATGGTGCACAATGAGCTGGGCGACGACCCGGAGAACCTGTTTGCGTCGTTCGACAAGCGGGCCTTTGCCGCCGCGTCGCTGGGGCAGGTCCATCGCGCGCGGCTCAAGACGGGCGAGGACGTCGCCGTCAAGATCCAGTACCCGGGCATTGCCCGCACGATCCGCGAGGATTTCCGGACTCTGCTCCTGTTTCTGCTCCCCGCCCGGCTGGGCCGCGACTGGGAAAACACCAAGGAACAATTTGAAGACCTGCGGCTCCGCCTGGAGCGGGAGACCGATTACGAGCAGGAAGCGGCCATGCTCGAAAAGGTGCGGCCGCTGTTTCGCGAGGACGACGGCATCGTCGTGCCGCGCGTCTTTCGTGAGCATTCAACAGCCCGCGTGATGACGATGGAGCGGCTGGAGGGGGTGCACCTCGAGGCGTTCCTCGCGACCGGGCCGTCGCAGGAGCTGCGCAACGCGTTCGCCCGAAAGATGCTGCGCGCCTGGTATCGGATGATGTTCACCGGCCGGCTGCTGAACGGCGACATGCACCCGGGCAATTTTCTGTTCATGGACGACGGCCGCCTGGGCGTGATCGACTTCGGCTTCATGCTCCAGCTCGACGACACGTTGTGGGAGCTGTTTCGCAAGATGGATCGGCCGCTCACGACGGGCCGTCGCGACGAGCGGGTGGCGGTGCTCAAGGAGTGGTCCTGGATGGGGGACGACCCGGCGGACCACGACCGGCTGCGGTTGAGCGAGGAGTTCGCCGACTGGCAATGGCAGGCGCGCTACTGCGGCGGTGAGTTCGACTTCGGCGACGAGGCGGATTTCCGCCGCGGGATCGACTTGTTCCTGGAGATGGTTCGCAAGCGCTACTCGCGCAGCCGCCCTTGCACCCCCGTGATTGCCCGCCAGCTTTTCGGCTGGCGTTCGATGCTCTACCGGCTGGGCGCGAAGGTCGACGTGGCGCCGATCGCCGAGGAAGAAGTCCTCTCCACCGGCTGGGACCGCAGCGAGTATACGGATGGCAAAGGACGACTGGGCACTTGAGGAGAGAAGGAAGCGTAGATGGTTCAATTGCTCAAGCGCGAATTCACGGTGGGCGTTCCCTTGCAAAGGGCCTGGGACCACCTCGCCCGTGTCGACCAATGGCCCAAGTGGGCGCCCCACATCAAGAAGATCGAGCTGCATCCGCTGGGCGAACTGGGACCGCAATCAACCGGTGTCGTGCACCTGGCTAACGGCATCAGGTCGGCATTCCGCATGACCGAGTTCAACCCGCCCCAGAACTGGAAATGGGTCGGCGCCTTTCTCTGGCTGACGGTGATTTACGATCACCGGTTTGAGCCGGTGGACGAGGAGAACACCAGGCTTGTCTGGATCGTGCAGGCCGAGGGGTTCGGTGTGAGTTTTTTTGGGCGGCTGTTTGCCAGGATTTACCGCGGCAACTTGGAAAAGGCAATCCCGCTTTTGATTCGTGAAATGAATGCAAACCCGGCGAGCGTCGGACCCTCGCGCTAAGAAACAAGCGGCCGGTGAGCACTTACCGCTGGGCGGCTTGGACCTGCCAAGCCGGGCGGACGACGGCGAGGAGCTCGCGGCGCTCGACAGCCTGTTTGCCTCGGATTGCGGCTGGCCGACTGATGCGTCGTTCCGGCCGGGCGGGACTTTGAAAGCCCATCGAGCGCGAAGTCCCCGCTCGGCAAGCGGAGGGTGGGGGTGCCCGGGCGGCCGTCCCAGGCTGCTTGCGCGCTGCGTGCGCCCTGGTAGCCAGCCATCTGGCACACAAGCCGAGAACGGCGCCAATGCCTTGCGCTTTGGGAGGTTTATTCCAGAGCGGGACGGCTTTTTTGACGGGAAAAACCGCCGCCCAGTATTTGAACAGCCCGTGACCGAGAGCAGCCGGAGCTACGCTTCCCTGCGTGACGAAGTGCCGGACGCGGACTCCGGCTTCGTTGGATCCTGGTCATTTCAACTCATGCCCTCGGCGGTTGTCCGCACCCGGCGCGCCCGCTGCGCGCAACGCGGCATGCAAGTGCGGAGGCGAATCGTGGAAATCAAGCTACTCAAGGCGTTGGGCGGAGTGGCGCTGCTCGTGGTATTTGTGTTCTTCAGCCTGTTTCCGCAGCTTAAGCCAGACTGGATCCACCTGGGCCGAGAGCGCGGGGCGCCAACGGCGGTCGGAGACGAAGCGTCGGTGCTGGATCCGAAATCCGCCGCAGCCTGTTTCGAGCGGAGCGCGAAGCACATAGCTGAGGAAAAGTGGGACCGGGCGATTACGGAATTGAATGAGGTCTTGCGACTGGAGCCCGACCACGTCGACGCCCGCTATCTGCGCGGCATCGCCTGGCATGGCCAGCGGCAATTCGATAAAGCCATCGCCGACCTCGACGCCGTCCTGCGTGTGCGCCCCCAGGAAGTTGACGCCCTCTACATCCGCGGCGAGGCCCGGGCGGAGCTCGGCCAAATCACGTCTGCGCTGGCCGATCTCGACGCGGCCATACGCCTGGTGCCGGACTATGCCGCGGCGCACTGCTATCGTGGAAAGCTGCGCGAGGAGGCGCGCGATTACCGCGGGGCGCTAGCCGACTATCAGCAGGCCACCCGCTTGGATCCGGACGATCCGTGGGCGCTCAACAATTTGGCGTGGGTCTTGGCTGCCGCACCGGAGGCTGAGCTCCGCAACGGCTCGTTGGTTTGAAGTCGGCGATGCGGGCGGTCGAAAACGATGGGGGACAGCAGTGGGAGACTCTGGATACGCTGGCCGCCGCCTGCGCGGAAAGCGGCGACTTCGGCGCCGCCCAGCGGTGCGAAACGGAAGCTCTCCGTCTCGCGCCGCCGGAAGGACAAGGCGAGCTGCAGGACCGCTTGGAGTTGTACCGTAAGCAGCAACCCTATCGGCTGCCAGCACAAGACCGATAACGATCGGTCGCTTCGTGGAACACAAACCAGGAAAAACGCGTTCGCTCCTTCGCGGCCGCCATCGACGCACGCCACCGCCGGCGACGGCAGGGCAATCGAGAACGTCGCGCGCCGCATCAGGCTGCTTGCACGCTGGGCGCCCTGGCGGCCATCCACCTGGCAAACAAGCCGAGGACGACGCCGAAGACAATGTGCGCCGACATCGTGACGATGACGAACTTGACCGTCAGATGAATGCCGAAGTAGCCAGTGTAGGGCGTGAAGAGCATCGCCAGCTCCAGCACGACGGCGAAGGCCACCGCCCACAGCCAGCTCCGCCTGACGGCATCGCCAACCAGGGCCATGTACATCACGCCAAACGTGATGCCGTTGGAGAAGTGGTACGTCCAGCCGAGCAGGTGCGCCGCCAGGGAGAACTGCGAGTCGGTCTGGGCTGCGTCGAAAGGCTCTCCCAGGATCATCGCCCCGAACCGTGGGAAGACCTTGAACAAGGGCAGGCGAAGCCAGTCCGGCCCCACCTCGTCGATGGCCGCCACGACAAAGGGGACTCGGAACAGGTCGTACGCGCAGGCCGCGGCGAAGCCGGCCACGCCACCGATCAGCACCGCCTGCCACAGCTCTCGCTGGCCTTTGATCCGGTCCGCGACGGCGACTGCGATCAGCGCGGCCGTGGCCGGCAGCAGGATGGCGACCGTGAACCAACGCATTGAACAGAGCCCGTAGAACTCGGCGAGCAAGCACCAGATCGACATGGCCGCGAGAAAGAAGACGAGGGAACGGCCCGGCAGCGACCAGCGAAGCAGCGGCATGGTTGAACTCCCGAAGCGGCCTGCTGCGTGCGCGAGGTCGGGCGCAGTAGGCTCAAGCGGTTCCGAAATCAAGCGACCTGTTAAGTTTATTAGGCCTGCCGCCGCCAAGCAAGTCGCAGAAGGCGCGTGCATGTCCGGCGCGGAGTGTTAAAAACCGACGAGTCCTCGGCCCAGCGAAAGGCGGGCGGGACAGGACCGATAAGGGGTGTTCCAGGTCGGGACCCCAGCTTACAACAAAGGTGAGTCAGGACGCACCCAACGTCACTGGACCTTGAAGAACCCGGATCAGGCGTCCGGCCGGGACGTCTTCATGGAGCATGAGCATGTCGGAAGACGAACCCCGGACGCAACCAGCCCTCTCCTCGTCAACCGCGCTCAAGCGCGGGATCAGCCCGATCCTGCTGCTGTTGTTTGTCGTGGGCGACATGGTGGGGGGCGGCATCTACGCGCTGGTCGGCAAGGTTGCGGGAGTCACCGGGGGCGCCATCTGGTCGGCGTTCCTGCTGGCGCTGGCGCTGGCGCTGTTCACCGCCTTCGCCTATGCGGAACTGGTGACGAAGTATCCACGGGCCGGAGGGGCCGCGTTCTACGTCCATCGCGCATTCCGTTCGCCGTTCTTCAGTTTTATGGTGGCCTTCGCCGTGGTCATGTCGGGCATCACTTCGGCATCGGCCCTGTCGATCGCCTTTGGCGGCGACTACATGGCCGCGTTCGTCGAACTGCCGACGATACCCGTGGCGATCCTGTTCATCCTGATCGTCGCCTGGATCAACCACCGCGGCATCACCGAGTCCGTGACGATCAACGCGGTCTTCACGCTGATCGAGCTGGCTGGTCTGCTGCTGATCGTGGCGATCGGCGTTGCGGCCGTCATCGGTGGAACGGGCGACCCCTCCAGAGTGATGCAGTTCAAGGAAGGGGTCGACATTCCCCTGGCCATCCTGGCCGGCGCCGGTCTGTCGTTCTATGCCCTGATCGGCTTCGAAGACTCGGTCAATGTGGCGGAGGAGACTCAGGATCCCAGCCGCAGCTTTCCGCGGGCGCTGTTCGGCGGCATCGCGATCGCGGGGGTGATTTACCTGCTGGTGACGGTCCTGACGTCGATGGTGGTCCCGACATCGCAACTGGTGGAATCGAGCGGGCCGTTGCTGGAAGTCGTCAAGGAGGGGCCGCTCAACGTTCCTCCCAAACTGTTCGCAGTGATTGCACTGTTCGCGCTGTCCAACGGCGCTCTGATCAACGCGATTATGGCATCGCGCCTGATGTACGGCATGAGCCAGGAAGGGGTCATGCCCTCGATCTTCGCCCGGGTGCATACGCTGCGGCAGACGCCTACGGTCGCGATCATCTTCACCACGCTGGTTGCCGCGTGCCTGATCGCGACCGGCGACGTCGCCGATCTCGCCCGGACGACAGTGCTGCTGCTGCTGACGGCGTTCATCATCGTCAACGTTTCCGTCCTGGTGCTGCGGCGGGACACGGTCGAGCACGAACACTTCCGTACTCCCGTGGTGTTTCCGATCCTCGGGACGCTCGTCTGCGCGGGGTTGCTCACCCAGCAGGCGGCGGAAGTCTGGTGGCGCGCGGGAGCGCTGCTGGCGCTCGGGGCGCTCTTGTACGGCGTCAACGTTCTCGTGAAGCGGCGTCTGGACAACCAAACAAGTGGCACGCCCTGACGTAGGTTCCAGCGGAGCAGGCCTCGAAGATAGAACGCGAAAAGGCCGACGT
>JBBDYJ010000026.1:0-129061 GCA_040901675.1 Pirellulales bacterium
GCCAGAATTCGGGGCGCTTGCCACTCCACCAGAACTCTGGCGAGTCCTGCTACCCGAAGGGGAGTGGGTCACGCTTGCGCGTTTCTGACTCCTCCTTCCTCCTTCCTCCCTCCTCCTTCCGCAATCAAGGCGTCCAGCTCGGATTTCAGACGCCCCAGGATGGCGTCGTAAGGATACGCTCCCAGCTCTTCGCTGCCCCGTTTGAGATTGACAAAGTTCGGCCCGCACCAGAGCCCCAGGTCGGCGTCGTCGGTCTCGCCCGGCCCGTTCACGCGGCAGCCCATCACCGCAATCGTGATGGCATGGTCCCTCGCATAGGTAGTCATCTCCTTGACCTGCTGGGCCAGCTCGATAAAGGCCTCGTTCTCGACGCGGGAGCAACTGGGGCAACTGATGATGTTCATGGTCGCCAGGCCGTAATCGACCACGCTGCGGACGCGGCCTTCGGCGATGTCGGCCAGGATCTGCCGTCCGGCGGCAATCTCCTCAGGTTTGCGGATGTTGGGCACGGTGAGCGAGACGCGGATGGTGTCGCCGATGCCACGGCTGATGAGCTGCTCGAAGGCAATCCGCGTCTTGATGACGCCGTCGGGCGGCATGCCGGCCTCGGTCACGCCCAGGTGCAGCGGAACGTCGGGCCGCTCGGCGGCGAAGCTGCGATTGACTTCGATCACTTTCTTGGGATCGGAGTCCTTCAGCGAGACGCAATACCGCGTGAAGCCCAGCGAGTCGAGCAGCTCGCAGTGCTCCAGGGCACTCTCCAGCATCGGCGTCAAGGAGTCGTCTTGGGCGTACTTGCCGAGCTTGGCCGGATCGACCGAGCCGCAGTTCACCCCCACCCGCAGCGCGCAGTCGTTTTCGCCCGCCACGCCGGCCAGGAAGCGGACCTTGTCCTGCCATGGCTTCTGCCGCTCGTGATGGTACAGGTGGCCGGGGTTGTAGCGGACCTTGTCCACGTGCGGAGCCACCAGCGTCGCCAGGCGGTAGTTCTCCTGCAGGTCGACCGACAGGTTGGCCGCCGTGCGTTTGCGCACCTCGGCCAGCGCCTCGGCGTCGCGCTGGTTGTCCACGGCGATCCGCACGATGTCGGCGCCCGCCTCGGCCAAAGCATTCACCTGGGCGACGGTAGCATCGACGTTCTGCGTATGAGTGGCGGTCATGCTCTGCACGGCAACCGGGTTATAGTCGCCGATCGTCACCGAGCCGATTCGCACGCCCCGCGTTGGATTCCGCTTGAGCTCCACTGAGGTTTCTCTCCGAACTTTGGGCAGTCCTGCTGTCCGTTATGGATCGGCCGAAAAACAACTTCCTCAAAAGCGCAACTGGGGCACGCTTATCGCTTTGCCCCAGCCACCCAGCCGCCGTGCGGCCGATGGCATAACGAACGAGACGGACTCTCAGATACTTAAATGTAGCCCAGACTTGGCCTTTAGCGAAGGGCGGGCTGGGCCGCGGGATTCTGGCAGAGCGGGCCATGGCCCGAATTCTGGCGAAGCGGGCTACGGAAGATGAGGATCCGGCCAGGGCCGGAATTCTGGCGAATTCCGCTACGGGAGAGGCGAAGTCCGCTACGGAAGATGCGCTATCGGTCTACGGGCTTCCCACCACCTTCAGGAGGGCTTCCACAAAGAAGAAGTCGCCCCACATCACCGACTCGTCGACTCCCAGGTTTTTCCGGGTGTGGTAGACGCCGTGCTTGAGGAGTCCCTCCCAACCGGCCGTCTCGTCGGCCAGGTATTCGCTCGTCACCAAGGCATCCAGCATTGCCAGGGCCGTGTTGCGGTAGTGAATGGCCCGATCGGGCGAAGGCGTTTGCTGGGCCAGGTCCAGCAGGCCGCTGGCGGCGATCGCTCCGGCCGAGCTGTCCTTTTGCGGCCCCCAGGGCAACGGCTCCGCCAGGTCGGCCTTGAAGTCCCAATAGGGAACCTTGTCCGGCGGCAGGTGCGTCAGCCAGTAGTCGGCGTTCCGCTCCGAGACGTCCAGGAACTCCTTGTCGCCGGTCAGCGCGTAGACCTGGCTGTAGCCGTAGAGCGACCAGGCGAGGCCGCGTGCCCAGGCGCTCTCGGGCCGCCAGCCCTGGTGCGTGTCCTCGCGGAGGAACTCGCCGGTCTCGGTGTCGAAAATCCCTTCGTGCGCGGTCGAGCCGTCGGGCCGCACCAGCCGGTCGCGTGTCGTCCGGCAGTGGGCCGCCGCGACGCGTTCGAGCTGGGCATCGTCCGTCTGGGCGGCGGCATAAAAGATCAAGGGCACGTTCATCATGATGTCGATGAACAGCGACCGGGGGGCCACAAACGACCGCAGGTATTGGCCTTTCTCCATGAACCGCATGGCCAGGGTGCGGCCCGCCTGGATAAGGACCTGCCGCAGCCGCTCGTCGCCCGCGAGCTGGTACCAGGGGCGATAGGTGTTGAGGAAAATGAATCCCAGGTCGTGGACGTCGCGGTCGTGCTGGCGGTGCTCCAGCAGGCGCGAGTAATGCTCCGCGCGCGTTCGCCAGGCCGCGTCGCCGGTCCGCTCATAAAACTTCCACATCATTCCCGCGAAGAATCCGCCCGTCCAATCGGTCCACAATTCGCCCGAGTGGTGCCAGCGGCCGCCGGTCGTGTAGATCGGAAAATAGTCAGGGGTCCGCTCGATGGTGGCGGCCACCTGCCGCTGGGCGAAGTCCAGTGCCTGGTTGTATCTGGCAAGGCGAGCTTCGGACACGCTGGGCCTCTGGGCAATTTAGGCTGGAGCGCAATCGGCACGATCAAATCGTAGCCGCCGGCGGACAGGCGGTCCATTGCCGGCCGGCCCTGATCCCCGCGGCATAGCTTCGCTCCTGCACAGCACTTGGGGAGATTACGCGTTGACCGCATCCCACGAACCGGATACTCTCCGCCGCTTCATCGGCCGCGTCCGCCACAAGTCCAACCGGGGAAGAAATCTTGAAGACGTTGACATTGGCCCTAGTGCTCTCGTTGGCTGCGGCCGCCGCCGGCCAGCAAGCTTACGTCGACCGAGCCGAAACGCCTGCGGCCGCACCGCGCGCTAGCGAGAACGCGCGCCAGCCCCTTGTTCCTTCGGGCGGCTTGCGAGCCTATGAAGAGATTCCGGCTCCGCATCCCGCGCCTGGCAGGCGCGGTTACCATGCCGCCGTGCCTTACGATCCGCCGCGGCAGCCACGTCAGCCCTACATGCCAAATTCCGTCACCAGCAGGCCCGCCGCATCAACTCCGGCTCCGCTCGGCGCAGCGCCGCACAGCACGGCGGAAACCAAGATCGATCATCTGCTCCAGGCAGCGGCGCACCTGGAGGCGGCGGGCTTCAGCGACCAGGCCGCCGAAGCTCGCAAGAAGGCCGATGACCACAAGCGGGCCCTTCTTCAGAGGCTTCTGGATCAGAGACTTGCCGAGGTCGAACTGCTCAAGACGGAAATTGCCCGGTTGCAAACTTCGCCCTCCCCGGCCTCGGCCGGCGGTAGCGAGACAATCGACGACGATCGTGCGGTTCCTATTCGCCGCGATCGAAATTCCCCACCGCTTCCTTCGGCCGGGAAGGACGGCCGCTCAAAACGATAGTCGAGTCGGAACGGACTTCCCGTTGACCCCGTCTTGGAGAAAGTCATGAAGACGCTTACGTTTGCCCTGCTGCTCTGTATGGCCGCCGTCGCCGCCGGCCAGCAAGCTTATGATCTGCCGCCGCCGCCCGGGTCCCACCCGGCGCAGGCAGGCAGGCACGACCGAGCCGGCCATGAGCGGGTGGCAACTCCGTACGCCTATCGGCGGGCTCCGGGCAACCGGCCCTACCATGTTGACGACCGCTACGCCGCCGCGGCTGCACCGATCGGAACGGTCGCGTGCAGCCCCGGCTGCGCCGACTGCCTGTACCCGGAGTCCCACGCCGCTTCAAAGGCCCATCATTTGCGTGAGGCCGCCAAGCACCTGGAGGCCGCCGGCTACAAGGAGCAGGCTGCCGAAGTGCGCCAAAAGGCGCACGAGCAGCAACAAGCACACAAACGGCACCGCATTGATCAAATGCTTATCCAGATCGAAATGCTGAAGGCCGAGATTGCTCGTCTGGAGTCTCAGGACCACGCCCAGCGGCAGGTGCAAATCGACGTCAAGCTGCTGGAGATGGCGGAGGCAACGGCGGATGGAGAGCTGCAGCTCGAGTGCCTTGACGAGGCGGCCTTCCTGACGTCCAAGAACCTCACATTTGTGGGCGCGACGGAAGAGAGCCACAAAGTCGCCAGCGCGATCGAAAAGCTGCGCGTGTGCGGTTCGGTGAAGGTGTTCGCGGAACCATCGCTGGTCACCGTCAGCGGGCGGCCAGCCTTCTTTCGCACGGGCGAAGGGGCTCCCCACCCGCAGCGTGGCCCGGATGGGTCGCTCGTTTTGGGCGGCAACTGCGCGGGAGTGCAAGTCGACATGCTGCCGCTGATCCTCGCGGACGACAAAGTCCGTCTCGAATTCAAATTCAGCCTCCGGCAGCCCAGCGAATCCCAGCCCATCGCCGCGGATGGCAAGACCAAGCTAACGTGTCGCGAAGTGCAAATCGACACCGGCGCCGAGATCGAGGCCGGCAAAACCCTGATCATCAGGTCTCTGCTCCCGGGGATGGAAAGTGAAACGGATACCGGCCGGAAGCAGTTTCTGCTGCTCCTGACGCCCAAGATCCTCGCACCGGAGGAAATCCCAAAGACCGCGCGTGCCAATGCCGCCAAGGAGCCTGCACCGCGTCCCCATCCGCCGCAGCCGCTCCAGATCACGCGCTAGCGATTGCGCCGGCGCGGCGCGAAGCGGCTGCCAAAGTCGATACGAGGCAAGGGGACCGGCGCCAGCCAGTCCCCTTGCCGCTTTTTTGTCTGCACGCAACGTGCGGGACGCGCCCTGATGCTATAGGCTGAAGCTGGACCAATCGGCCTACCGCCTCCTGCCCACCTGCCGTCGCCGTGAAGTACGAGCCGCTGTTGCACGTCGTGCTGTACCAGCCGGAGATTCCGCACAATACCGGGGCGGTGGGCCGCACCTGCGTGGCGGCAGGTGCCAAGCTGTGGCTGGTCCGCCCCCTGGGATTCCGGCTCGATGACTACTACCTGCGCCGCAGCGGGCTGGACTACTGGGAACACCTGGAGTGGGAAGCAGTCGACGATTGGGCGGCCCTGGCCGAGCGCCTGCCCGCCCGCGACGCCTATTATTTCAGCAAGACGGCGCTGCGCAGCTACACCGACGCCCGCTTCGAACAGGGCGACATCCTGGTGTTCGGCAACGAGTCGGCCGGCCTGCCGCAGGTCCTCTTGGAGAAGCAGCACGACCGCATGCTGCGCATCCCCATCCGCCCCGAGGCCCGCAGCCTCAACCTTTCGAACACGGTGGCCATCGCCGTGTTCGAGGCCCGCCGGCAGTGGGATGAGGAGCGATAAGGCGATCCTCCAGAGGCGGACCTTCGGCACGGGACAAGGCGCGGGAAGCAGATGGTATGTTTTCCGCCATCCGACAAGCTAGAATCCGAACTCCAGGATCTCTTATCTCCGCCCACCCCACTTGCCGGGCTCCCCCATGCCGACCATCCCCGCGGCCACGTTGACCGATTTTGCCACCCAGTTGCTGGCCGCAGGAGGCGTGGGACGCGACGAGGCGGCCCTGGTGGCCGAGAGCCTGGTGGGCGCCAACCTGCGCGGGCACGACTCGCACGGCGTGATGCGGATTCCCTATTATCTCGATTCGGTGGCCAAGGGCGAAGTAAAGCCGGGCGCCGAGTTCAGCGTGATCAAAGAAGCACCCACGATCCTGGTGGCCGACGGGGGCTGGGGGTTCGGGCAGACGCAGGCCCGCCGGCTGACCGAACATCTGATCGCCAAGGCCAAGGGGGGCGGCACCGGCCTGGGCACACTGATCCGCTGCGGCCACGTCGGCCGGCTGGGAGAATACTGCGAGCTGGCCGCCACCGAGGGATTGGTGTCGATCGTCATGGTCAACACGCATGGCCATTCCCGCCGGGTGGCGCCGGTCGGAGGCACCGCGCCGCGGCTGGGCACCAACCCCGTGGCGTTCGGCGTCCCCAACGGCGAAGCGGCGTTGGTGCTCGACTTCGGCACCAGCGCCACGGCCGAGGGGAAGGTGCGGGTCAAGCGGATCGCGGGGCAGACCTGCCCCGACGGCTGGCTGTTGGACTCGATGGGCCGGCCCACCAACGACCCGAATTCGCTCTATGCCGACCCGCCCGGCACGATATTGCCGATGGGCGGGCCGCATGCTTACAGGGGCTTCGGCCTGGGGCTGATGGTGGAGATCTTCGCCGGCGCGCTGTCGGGCGGCGTCACGATCCGCGAGGTGCCGGCCAATCAAAACGGCAACTGCGTGTTCATGCTCTTGATCGACCCGGAGCACGTGGGCGGCGGCCAGCATTTCGCGGCCGAGGTCAGCCAAGTGGTCGACTTCATCCGCTGCTGTCCGCGGGTCGATGGCGTCGACGAGATCCTGCTGCCCGGCGATCCGGAACGGCGCATTCTGGCCCAGCGCCGCGCGGAGGGCATCCCGCTGGACGAAGGCAACTGGTCGCAACTGGCCAACCTGGCACGGGAGCTGGGAATCCGCCCGATCGCCTGCTGATCGGTTGGCCTGGGCGGTTTTGGCGTTTTTGGGCCGCCGTCTCTTGAGTTTTGCACCTCGCAGCGCGCATGATAGTGCTCACGGGGCCGATTACCGCCTAGGACTAGTGGCCCGCAAGTTGTCTGGGCCGCCCGTCCAGCGCCATGCTTTCCTGCCGAGGTGACTTATGATGAGCCAAGCGACGCGGTTCTCTCCGGCCTCTCTGGGACCACTCAGTTTGATGTTACTGGCCCTGGCCGTGATCGGTTTGCCACGGGCCGCCGGCGGCGCGGATGAAAAGAAAAAAGTCCAACTGCCGATCGTCGAGGGGGCCGAGCTTCAGCCGCTCAGGGCCCAGGCGACTCGAATTGCCCAGGCGCTGGAACTGTTGGGCAGTCCACTCACAGCCGATGATCGCAAGGCGCTGGACCGCGCGCTGGCCGAGGACGACCCCGCCAAGAGCAGCCGGCAGATCCAGGAGGCGCTCGATGCGCTGTGCCTGGCGGGCGTGAACATCAACCCGGAGAGCCGCGTCAAGGCCACGGCCGGACCCGCCGCCAAGGAGTTGATGCAGCAGGGCTGGCGGGTGTTTCTGGTCAAGGTCCACAACGAGGCGGGCGTGACGGCCCGGCTGCGGGTTTCCAGTCCCAACGCGCAGCCGGTATACGAGCGGGGCTCCAACCAGCCGGTGGCCGTGAAAAAAATCAGCCCGGCCGAACTGGCCGATCGTTGGCTCAACCTGGAGATGTTCGACAGGCAACCGTTGAACGAGACGCTGTCCGGCCTCGCGGTAGAGTACCGCGTGATCCAGCTCTATAGCCGCGACGCGGGGAAGCGCGAGGCGAAGCTGATGTTCGACGTGGGGCAGGGCACGCAGGACTTGGGCTTCCGCAACGAGCTCAACCTGTTGTTCCAGTGCCGGCCGGCCGTCGAAGTGGTCCTGAGCGTGCTCGACGACGACGGCACGCCGACCATGGGCCAGTTCATCTTCCGGGATTCGCTGGGCCGCGTCTACCCGTCACGGGCGCGGCGGCTGGCGCCCGACTTCTTCTTTCACGACCAGGTCTACCGGGCCGACGGCGAAAACGTGCTGCTGCCGCCGGGTGAGTACGACGTGACGTACACCCGCGGCCCCGAATACAAGATCCACAAGCGCCGCATCGAGGTGCCTGAAACGGACAAGCACCAGGAGAATTTCCGCCTGGCCCGCTGGATTAAGCTGGCCGACCTGGGTTGGTACTCCGGCGATCACCACATCCACGGCGCGGGCTGCGCCCATTACGAAGCGCCGACCGAGGGGGTCGGGCCCGAAGACATGATGCGGCACATCCTGGGCGAGGATCTCAACGTAGGGTGCGTTCTGTCGTGGGGGCCGTGCTGGTACTTTCAAAAGCAGTTCTTCGACGGGCAGGTCCATTCGCTCTCGACGCCTCAGAACCTGATGCGCTACGACGTGGAGGTCTCCGGCTTCCCCAGCTCGCACGCCGGCCACTTGTGCCTGTTGCGGCTCAAGGAAGACGATTACCCCGGCACGTCGCGGATCGAAGAGTGGCCCAGTTGGGATCTGCCCGTGCTCAAGTGGGGCAAAGAGCAGGGGGGCATCGTCGGCTTTTCGCACAGCGGCTGGGGCCTGCAGGTCCCGTCGCAGACGCTCCCCAACTACGATATGCCCCCCTTCGACGGCATCGGCGCCAACGAATACATCGTCGACGTGGTCCACGACGTTTGCCACTTCATCTCGGCGGTCGACACCCCGATCATCTGGGAGCTGGGCATCTGGTATCACACGCTCAACTGCGGGTACACCGCCAGGATTAGCGGTGAAACCGATTTCCCCTGCATCTACGGCGAGCGCGTCGGCCTGGGCCGGGCCTATGTCAAGCTCGACGTGCCGCCCGGACAGCCGCTCGATTACGACCGTTGGGCCGAGGGCATCCGCGACGGCCGCAGCTACTGCTGCGACGGGCTCAGCCACCTGGTCGACTTCACGGTGGGCGGCCTGGGCGTCGGGGAACCAGGCGAGGGCGGCCGGGCGAGCGTGCTGGCCGTCGGCGCGGACGACAAGCCGCTGGCCGTTCGCGTGCGGGCCGCCGCCATGCTGGCAGAAGAACCCCGCGAAGACATCCGTTCGCTGGCTCTGGATCGAAAGCCGTATTGGCACGTCGAGCGGGCCCGCGTCGGCGACACCCGCAAGGTGCCCGTCGAGCTGATCGTCAACGGCCACAGCGTCGAGACCCGCGAGATCGAGGCCGACGGCAGCCTGAACGATGTCCAGTTCGAGTTCAAGCCGAAGCACTCCAGTTGGGTCGCCGTGCGGATCTTCCCCAGCTCGCACACCAATCCGGTGTTCGTCGAGGTCGACGGCAAGCCGATCCGCGCCAGCAAGAAAAGCGCCCAGTGGTGCCTGGAGGCCGTCGACGTCTGCTGGCAGAAGAAGTCGCCCCAGATCCGCGAAACCGAACGAGCCGAGGCGGCCGAAGCGTATGAAGTGGCCCGGCAGGCGTATCGCAAGATCCTCGAAGAGTCGCAAGAGTAGTTGCTAGTTGCTGCTTGCCGGTTGCTGGTTGCTAATGAAAACGGGGCGGTTGTGGAAGGTCAACAAAGGTTGACTCGCGGCGATTGCATCACGATGACTGTCGCCCCCTTCGGGGGCTTACGGCGGTGTCGGTGGCGCGCTGCCGGGGGCTGACGCACCCCGGCTATTGACTTTCGCCCCGTCCGGGGCTGGCAACTAGCAACTAGCAACTAGCAACTAGGAACTAGCAACTCCGCAACCGGCGGATGGTGGCGCGCAAGCGCGGCACCTTGGCCTCCACCTTGTCGAGCAGCCGGGCGCAAAACGGCACGCTGGGGGCCAACAGGATCACGCCCCAGCCGATGAGGAACCAGCCGGGCATGATCGGCATGACAAGGCCCACCAAGCCCAGGCCCATCACGGACCAGCCAAGGACATTCCTTCCGACGTTTGAGGGTCCCCTCGAGCAACTCGGCGATTGAACGGCCTGGAGTGGAGATTGAAATGGGTCGCTCGTCGTCTCGCTTTCATCCGTGGTCAGCACCAGTCGTTGCCTCGTCGGGGGGACTAGGGGTCGGGGAATCTCGCTTTCGAAGTAGAAGTATAGGAGAGCCGGACTCCCGCGGCCGCGCCCCAAATAGAGGGATTGGGCCAACCGGGACGGACGGCAACATGTAAGAGGCTGCGCCGCTTCTGGTTCCGGCCGATCCTACCTCGCTGAACGCCCTCTCCGATGCTGCCGTCGGTTACCAGGCAGGGGCGGACACCGCTCGGCTTCAAGCCGCCGGCTCGGCGGCTAGCCTCCCCGCTTTGATCACGCCGCCCTGCATCACCGCCAGAAACCGCCGGCGGTCTTCCAGAATGCGGATGTCGGCCAGCACGTCGCCGTCGACGACCAGCAGGTCGGCCAGCTTGCCTGGTTCGACGGTGCCGAACTCGCGCTGGGCGCCCATGATCTCGGCCCCGGTCTTCGTGGCACAGCGGATCGTGTCGAGCGGGCTGAAGCCGACGTAATTCACAAAGAAGCTCAGCTCCTTGGCGTAGGTGCCGTGCGGGTTCCAGGCAAAGCCGTAGTCGCCTCCCATCCCCAGCCGCCCGCCGGCGTTCAAAATCATCCGGGCGCTCTCGGCGCCTCCCTCCAACGTCTCCTGGTGGCCGTCGATCACGGCCTGGGGCAGCCTGAATTCTTTGCCCCGCTCCACGCTGGCCAGCTCGAACTGCAAGGCGGGCACGACGGGCGTGTTGCGCGCCAACAGCATGTCGAGCGCTTCGGCGTCCATGAACGTCCCATGCTCCAGCGTGTCGAAGCCGGCCGCCAGCGCGTTCTTGATCCCCTGGTTGGCCCGGCAGTGCCCGGTGACTTTGCGCTTGTAGTTGTGCGCTTCGGAGACGACGGCGGCCATCTCGTCGAACGTCATGCAGAGCGTGTGGTGGTCGGCTGAATCGGGCGAGGCCGCGTCGCCGGTGGGGTACGTCTTGATCCATTCCACGCCGTCCTTGACCAGCTTGCGGACGGCAGCCCGCCCCTCGTTGGGCCCGTTGATCAGGAGGATCAGGCCTTCCATGCCGAGCTTCAGGTGCTCCGGGTTCCAATCCATCAGCCCGCCCGCGCCGCAGATCTCGCGGCCGCTGGCAGCCAGGCGAGGCCCCGGGCACAGGTCGTTGTCGATCGCCTTCTTCAGCCAGACGTCGATATTGTGCAGGCTGCCGCCGCTGCGGGCCGCCGTGTAGCCGCACTCCAGCGCTAGCTTGGCATTAGCCGCGGCCAGCAGTGTGACGTACTCGACCGGATACTTGACATCGAGGTCGGCCAGCTCCGCCACGTCGAAGTAAGTGGCATGGAAGTGGGCCTCGACCAGTCCCGGCATGATGGTGCCCCCGCGGGCATCGATCTGCCGCGCGTCGGCGGGCGCCTCGGGAGCGCCGGCCACCGGCCCGGCATAGGCGACCGACCCATCGCGGATGACGACCACCGCGTCGTCGACCGCTTGGCGCCCCGTGCCGTCGACCAGCTTGCCATGCTTGATAACCGTCGTCCCCTGGGCGGTTTTCATCTGTCTCAACTCCTTGCCTGGCTCGTCGCGAAGCCCGCCGAATCGATTGCTCCAGCCCCAACGCGCTTTAGGATCGGCCGAAAAATAGCCTCCTCACATTGCAACTGGGGCACGCTTATCGCTTTGCCCCAGCCACCCAGCCACAAAGCGGTGCGCTCTCAGTCTAACTACGCGCGCCAGGACCCGCAAACCAGGCGCCTGTTGGCCGCGTCCGCGGCAACCCCGCGGCAGAGCCGGATTTCTCTGCTCGCGCTGGCAATCAGTTGAGGTAGAATAGAAGATCAGTGAGGCCTTGAAGACAAGGAGCGAGCCATGACGACGGTGACGATCGAGGAAGCCCAGGCAAAGCTGCCCGAATTAATCGACAAGCTAGTACCCGGCGCCGAACTGATCATTACTCGAAACGACGAACCGGTCGCCCGGTTAATCGGGGACCGTTCAACGCGGCAGCCTCGGCAGCCCGGCAGCGCAAAAGGCAAACTGATTATTCATTCGGAAGACGACGAGCACTTGGAGGACTTCAGGGAATACATGCCGTGAGGCGGCTTCTCGCAGGCAGTCGGTTAGGCGGATCAGGGAAACAATACGACCCAGGGGTGCGAAGGAGTAACTCATGACGATGGTCAGCATCGAGGAAGCCCAGGCAAACTTGCCGGAAATCATTGAAAAACTAGGGCCCGGCCAGGAAGTTGTCATCACCCGAGACGACAAGCCGGTTGCTCAGTTGATTCCAGTGCTGGACAAGCCCAAGCCGGTCTTCGGCAACTGCAAGGGCATGGCAACGATCATCGCGGACGACGATGAGCACTTAAGCGACTTCGCAGACTACATGCCATGAGGCTCTTGCTCGATACGCACGCATTCTTGTGGTTCGTGCTCGGAGACTCTTTACTGTGCGACTATGCCAAGTCATTGATTCTCGACACTGACAATCACCGTGACCCATTCGACCGGCTGTTGGTGGCTCAAGCCCTGGGCGAAGACATTCCACTCGTTAGTGCCGATTCGATCCTTGATGCTTACGGCATCAAGCGGCTGTGGTAGGCGGCGGCACCAAAGTAGTCGGTCACGGATTCAGGCCCTACGGCCCGGCGCTGACCTGGAACAGGACCTTGGCCTTCTCGTCGTACACGGCCACCAGCGGCGCATTCAGCTCGTTGGTGGCCAGCCGCACGCGCGGACCCGTCTTGTCGCTGAGATGCACCACGGGGCCGTTCATCGTCAGGGCCAGCTCCAATGTGCCCTGCTCGGGATCGACCAGGTACAGGGCCGGCTTGTCCGGAACCGCCGGCACTTCGCACCGCACGACGCCCCGGCCGGCCGAGTTGTAAAGCACCAGCGACGGCGCGCCGTCCTCGATGCCCAGCGCGGCCCGCTCGGCGCCCTTCGAGTCGACGACCACGAAACGCTTCGCCTTGACCTCGCCCGGCTCATCGGGCCGCGATGGCCCCAACACGCCGGCCAGCGTCCCCAACACCAAGGCGGCCGTAACCAGGTATCTCTGCCGCCGCTCCAGCTTGTCCAACCGTTGTTCGAGGCTCATTGCTGCACTCCTGGGCACTCGGTTGATTTGTTGATGCACCCACACTAGCCGGAAGCACCGACGCCCTCCAGTTCTTTCCGCTCGAAGCGGGCCAGCTAGCGCCCGCGGGCTAGTATGACCGATCGAGCCAGGATACGCTTAACCGCTGGACGGCCGCCTGGCCCGGAGGCTTCGACAGACAACATGATTCCAGGAATGTCGCCGCGAAACGTGCCAGCTTACCCGATCCAGTTGGCGGCCCGGACGGCCGTCGTGCTTCTGTGTGCCTTTGGCATCGGTGCAGCGAGCCGCCTGGCGGCCGGCGAGCCGAACTCGCCCGGCGACGAGCGCCGCCACGCCGCAGCCAGCCCCGAGTTCTTCGAGCAGCAGGTCGCTCCGCTGTTCGCCCGTCACTGCCTGGGCTGCCACAACGCCTCCGACAAAAAGGGAGGCCTCGATCTGGCGACCGGCCGGGCGGCAGCCGCGGGCGGCGACAGCGGCCCGGCCATCGAACCCGGCGACGTCGCGGGCAGCCTGCTCTGGCAGCGGATCGATGCCGAAGAAATGCCGCCCGACGAGACCGCCAAGCTGCCGCCGGCCGACCGAACGGTGCTGCGCGATTGGATCGCCGCAGGCGCGGTCCGCGGCGAAGCCGACATCGACCCCTTGCGGTTCACGACCGATCGCCGAGCCGGGTACAACTGGTGGTCGCTGGCGCCGATTCGCTCGCCCGCGCTGCCGGAGGTGGCCGACTCCGCATGGCCGGTCAATGCGATCGACCGCTTCATCCTGGCCCGCTTGGCAGGGGCAGGCCTGCGCCCCGCGCCGTCCGCCGACCGGCGCACGCTGATCCGCCGGCTGTCGTTCGATCTGTTGGGGCTGCCCCCCGACCCCCGCGAGGTCGAAGCCTTCGTGGCCGACCCCTCCGACGACGCCTATGCCAGGCTTGTGGACCGGCTTCTCGATTCGCCCCACTACGGCGAACGCTGGGCCCGCCATTGGCTCGACGTGGCCCGCTATGGCGAGAGCCAAGGGTTCGAGCGAGACCGGCTCCGGCCCAACGCCTGGCAATACCGCGATTGGGTGATCGCCGCCTTGAACGACGACATGCCGTACGACCAGTTCGTGCGGCTCCAACTGGCCGGCGACGTGCTTTCGCCCCTCGACCCCTCGGCCACGATCGCCACCGGCTTCCTGGTGGCCGGAGCCTGGGACGAGGTGGGGCAGATGCAGCAGAGCGCCGCCATGCGGGCCGTCGTGCGGCAGGACGAGCTGGAAGACCTGGTCGGCACAACCGGACAGGCTTTCCTCGGTTTGACCATCCACTGCGCCCGCTGCCACGACCACAAGTTCGATCCCGTCTCGCAGGTCGACTACTATCGCCTCGCCGCGGCGCTGGCAGGGGTGCGGCACGGCGAGCGCGCGACCATGCCGGCCGACGCCCGTGCCGTCGCGGCCGAGCGCCGGGCCGCCATCGAAAGCCAGGCAGCCGCGCTGCGGGAACAACTGGCGGCCATCGACGAGCCGGCCCGCGCGCGGGTGCTCTCCTCACGGGCCGATCATGCACCAGCGCGCTCGGTGCCTGAGCCGATGGCTTGCTGGGATTTCGAGCTGGGACTTTCCGACCAGTCGGGTGCGCTCGACGCAGCGCTGCATGGCGGTGCCCGCCTGGCCGGCGGCCGCCTGGAGCTGGCGGGCGGCGATGCCTACGTGTCGACCGCGCCGTTGGACAAGCCGCTCAAGGCCAAAACGCTCGAAGCCTGGGTGACACTTTCCGGCCTGGACCAGGCGGGAGGGGGCGTGATGAGCGTGCAGACGCTCGATGGAGACAAGTTCGACGCGATTGTCTACGGCGAGCGCGAGGGCCGGCGCTGGCTGGCCGGCAGCAACGGCTACTCGCGGACGCAGGACGTCGGCGGACCGGAAGAGAACGAGGCCGACAGCGACCTCGTACACGTGGCGATCGTGTACTCGCCCGAGCAGACCGTCGCCCTGTATCGCAATGGCCTCCCCTACGGCAGGCCTTACCAGGCGACCAACCTGCAGGCGTTCGAAGCAGGCAAGGCCCAGGTGGTATTCGGCCTGCGTCACGCGCCGCCGGGCGGCGACCGCGTGCTGTCGGGCAGCATCGCCCGCGCGCGGCTCTACGACCGCGCCCTGACGGCCGATGAAATCGCCGCCTCGGCCGGCGTCGCCGCCGGCGTCGCGGACGACGCCTTGCTGGCCCAGCTCGATCCATCTCAGCGCGAGCGGCGCGGACAACTGCTGCTGGCCGTCTCACGGCTGGAGGCCCAGGCCGGTTTGCTCGCCGGGGGACCCGCCTATGCGGTCTTGCCGTCCGACCCCGAACCATGCCACGTCTTGAAGCGCGGCGACACGCGGCAGCCCGGCGAGCTGGTGGCGGCGGGAGGCGTGGCGTCGGTGGCCGGCGACCTGGCCCAGTTCAACCTGCCGAGCGATGCTCCCGAGGCCGAGCGCCGTCGCAAGCTGAGCGAGTGGATCACCGCCGCCGACAACCCACTCGCGGCCCGCGTGATCGCCAACCGGCTGTGGCACTATCATTTCGGCACGGGGATCGTCGAGACGCCCAACGACTTGGGTTTCAACGGCGGGCGGCCCTCGCACCCGGAGCTGCTCGACTGGCTGGCCGCCGACCTGGTCCGCGGCGGCTGGAGCCTCAAGCAATTGCACCGCACGATCCTGCTGTCGGCCACGTACCGTCAATCGTCCGCCTACAACGCGCAGGCGGCCGCGGTTGATGCATCGAACCGGCTGCTGTGGCGCAAGAGCCCGTTGCGGTTGGAGGCCGAGATGATCCGTGACGCGGTCCTGGCCGTGTCCGGTCAGCTCAACCCGACAATGGGAGGTCCGGGCTACCAGGACTTCCGCAGCTTTACGTTCAACAGCCAGT
The DNA here is from genome assembly GCA_040901675.1 of Pirellulales bacterium. GTDB lineage: Bacteria > Planctomycetota > Planctomycetia > Pirellulales > JAICIG01 > JBBDNX01. The sequence continues at coordinate 15,575 of JBBDYJ010000026.1, forward strand.
TCTATGAGCCGATCGATCCGGTCGGTTACGCCTTCCAGCGGCGCAGCATCTACCGCACTTGGGTCCGCTCCGGCACCAGCCCGCTCTTGGACGTGCTCGATTGCCCGGACCCCTCGACGACCGCGCCCGCCCGCGCCGTCACCACGACGCCTCTGCAAGCCCTGGCATTGTTGAACAACTCGTTTATGCTGCGGATGGCCGATCGGTTTGCCGGGCGGTTGGCCGAGGATGCACCGGGCGAACCGCGGCGGCAGATCGAGCGGGGCTACCACCTGGCCTACGCCCGCCAGCCGGAGGCGGCCGAAGTCGAGCAAGCGCAAACGTTCGTGGCCGAGCATGGCCTGGCCGCCTTTTGTCGCGTGATCTTCAACAGCAACGAGTTCCTCTACGTGGATTAATGAAGCAACCAAGGCCGATAGACCATCTCGACCCCATGACCGGCCGGTCACCCTCATTCGGCGGGTGCGCCGGGGCCGAGTGCGACCGCCGCGGTTTTCTTTCCTGGGTCGGCGCGGGGCTGGGCACCGCCGCGCTGATCGAACTGTTGAACAAGGAAAGCCGGGCCGCGCCCCAGGGGGAAGCGGACGATCCGCCGCCGCACCTGGCGCCGAAGGCCACCCGCGCGATCCACATCTTTCTGTGCGGCGGATTGAGCCAGGTCGACTCGTTCGATTACCGTCCCGAGTTGGCAAGCTATCATGGCCAGCCGCTGGCAACCGCCGAACGGCCCGACGTGTTTTTTGGCCAGGTGGGCCTCCTGCGCCAAAACGACTGGCCGTTCCACGAGCGCGGACAGAGCGGACTCTGGATCTCCGAACTGTTCCCCCACCTTGCCGAACAGGCGGACGAGCTCACCGTCATCCGCTCGATGACCGCGGAGACGTCCAACCACACGCCGGCCACCTTTCAGGCCAACACCGGCTTTCGGCTGAACGGGTTTCCCGTGCTGGGCGCCTGGCTCTCGTTCGGGTTGGGCAGCGAAACCGAAGAGCTCCCCGCCTACGTGGTGATTCCTGACGTCCGCGGCCTGCCGGCCGGCGGGTCGATCAATTGGAGCAACGGATTCTTGCCCGCGCGGCATCAGGGCGTCACTCTGCGCAGCCGTGGGCCGGCCATCCGCGACCTGGCGCCCGAGCGGCCGCTGAGCGAGTTGACCGAGCAGGCGAGCCGCGATCTCCTGGCTGTTATGAACGCCCGCCACCTCGAGCGGGCCGGTCCAAGCGACGAGCTGACTGCGCGCATCAAGAGCTACCAGATGGCCGCCCGCATGCAGTTGGCGGTGCCCGAAGTGGCCGCGATTGAAAAGGAGACCAGCCGCACCCACGCAATGTACGGAGTCGGGGATCCGGCCAGCGACGACTTCGGCCGCAGTTGCCTGTTGGCGCGGCGGTTGTTGGAGCGGGGCGTGCGTTTCGTGCAACTCTATTCCGGCGGCGCGTTCGGTTCACCCCGCATCAACTGGGACGGCCACGAGGACGTACACGAGAACCACACGCGCGAGGCGCTGCGCATCGACCGGCCGGTGGCGGGCCTGTTGGCCGACCTGAAACAGCGCGGCATGCTCGACGACACGTTGGTCATTTTCAGCTCCGAGTTCGGCCGCACGCCGTTCGCGCAGGCGGCCGACGGCGTGCTTGGCAAGGGGCGCGACCACAATCAATATGGTTTTTCGGCCTGGCTGGCCGGCGCCGGGCTCAAGCACGGGATGGCCTACGGCTCGACCGACGAGTTCGGTCTCAAGGCGGTCGAGAACCCGGTCGCCTGGCACGATTTTCATGCCACGGTGCTGCACCTCTTGGGCATCGATCACGAGCGGCTGACGTACTACCACAACGGCATCCGCCGCCGGCTGACCAACGTGCACGGGCACGTGATCCGCGCCCTGCTCTCCGGCTGAAGCGCGCGCAATCGGATCCGCCCCACTCAATGGACCAGCATTTTGACCCCGATCCGAGGCCGACCACTTCACGTGGCGGGCTGCTGAGTTGGTGGATCACCGGCCCGTTGTACCTGCGGATCCTGGCCGCGTTGGTTCTGGGCCTTATGGTAGGCGTGCTGCTGCGCCGCCTGGTCGATCCGGCGGAAGTGGCCGATCTCATTCACCTGCTCGCGCTGCCCAGCAAGCTGATCATGCGCCTGTTGGGCGCGCTGGCGCCTCCGCTGATCCTGCTGGCGGTGGTCCAGGCCCTGATCAAGACGCCCATCGGGGGCCGCAAGGGAGCCCGCCTGGTCAGCTTGCTGGTGCTCAACACGCTGGTGGCGATTGCCATCGGCCTGCTGGTCGCCAACCTGGTTCGGCCGGGACGTTGGGCGTCGCTCGAACCGATCGCGGTGAAGCCCGCCGATGAGCAGGCGCCCAATCCGATCCTGGATTTTCTGGACAATATCCCCAGGAGCCTGCTGGGACCTCTGGGCGACAACGGCAACGTGATGGGCGTGATCATGATCGCCGTCGCCTTTGGCGTCGCACTGCGCCAACAGCGGCACGCGCCGGTGCGGACCGTGGAAGACGTGGTGAGCGTTGCCTTTGGTGCCCTCTCCACGCTGCTGCACTGGGTGATCGCCATCATCCCGCTGGCCGTGTTCAGCATCGTGGCCAGCATTGTGGCCGAAAAGGGTTTTCGCGACTTCGCGGCCCTGGGCGCCTTCGTGGTAGCCGTGCTTCTGGCGCTTCTGCTGCAAGCGGGCTATTACCTGACTCGCGTGCGGCTGTTGTCGTGGGTCCGCCCGGTCGATTTGCTGCGCGGCACGCGCGACGCGCTGGTGATGGCGTTCTCGACGGCCAGCTCGACGGCCACCATGCCCGTGACCTATGCCTGTCTCAAGGACAAGGTCGGGCTGCGCGAGGAGTCGGCCAGCATGGGCGCCTTGGTCGGCGCCAACTTCAACAACGACGGCACGGCCTTGTACGAAGCGATGTCGGCCCTGTTCGTGGCCCAAATGCTGGGGATGAACCTCAGCATCCAACAGCAGCTCCTGGTGGTGCTCACCTCCGTCGTGGCCTCGGTGGGCGCGGCCGGCATCCCGGAAGCCGGCCTGGTCACCATGACGCTGGTGTTCAAGGCCGTCGGGCTGCCCACCGAGTACATTGCGCTGTTGCTCACGGTCGACTGGTTTCTCGACCGCTGCCGGACGGCGATCAACGTGATGGGCGACACGAACGTGAGCTGCATCCTGGACGGCAAGCAGCGGCCGATCGCCGGCGTCCCGTTCCCCGAGCCACTACCTGCCGGCCCAGCCTTACCGAAGCACTAAGGAATCATCGCGGTGCTGGCAATTTATCGGATCACGGTGTTTCTGAGTGCGGCGCTGCTGTTCATGATTCAGCCGATGTTCGCCCGGCTGGTGCTGCCGCTCTTGGGCGGCGCGCCGGTGGTGTGGAACACGTGCCTGGCTTTTTTTCAGACTGCCCTGCTGGCCGGCTACGCTTACGCACATCTCAGCACCGCCTGGCTGGGCGTGAGACGGCAGGCCGCCGTGCACTGCCTGCTCCTGCTGGCTGGGCTGGCAGTGCTGCCGGTCGGCCTGCCCGAGGGCTGGGTTGCGCCGGCGGAGAGTCAGCCGGTCGTTTGGCTATTGGGGTTGCTGGCGGTTTCGGTGGGGCTGCCGTTCTTTCTCATCTCGTCCACCGCGCCGTTGGTGCAGAAATGGTTCGCCGAAGCCGGACACCGGTCATCGGGCGACCCGTACTTTCTCTATGCGGCCAGCAACTTGGGAAGCCTGCTCGGGTTGGCCAGCTACCCGCTCGTGATCGAGCCCAACTTTCGCCTTGGCCAGCAGTCGTGGCTCTGGACGGCCGGCTACCTGCTTCTCGTGCTGCTGGCTGCGGGCTGCGCATCGTTTCTGTTTCGCCGATCGACGCCCGTCGCAGCCGTGCCGGCGGGGCGGCCGGCCGAGCTGGCTCGAGAGCGGCCATCGTCGGCTGGACTGCCAATGACCGCTCGCCGGCGGCTGCGCTGGCTGGCGCTGGCCGCGGTCCCCTCCGGTTGGCTGCTGGGCGTAACCACGTACCTGACAACCGACATCGCCGGAGTGCCGCTATTGTGGACCATTCCACTGGCAGCCTACCTTGCTTCGTTTATCCTCGTCTTCGCCCGCAGGCCGCCGCTTCCGCACCCCTGGATGGTTCGCCTGCTAGGCCCGATGCTCATGCTCGTCGCGGTCTCGGTCCTGATGTCGGTCGCGTGGCCGGTGCTGCTGGTTCACGTGGCGGCGTTCTTCGTAGGAGCCATCGTTTGTCACGGCGAATTGGCGCGGGACCGGCCCGATACTTCGCACCTGACCGAGTTCTACCTCTGGATGTCGACCGGCGGCGTTATCGGCGGCGTCTTCACGGCCCTGTTGGCGCCCAAGCTCTTTCCCTGGACGCTGGAGTACCCGCTGGCGATGGTCCTGGCCTGCCTGCTCTGCCCGGTTCCGGCCAACGAATCGGCGGCCACGCGCTGGATCAAGCTGGCCGCATTGTTGGTCGTAACGCTGGTGGTCGCCCTCTCGTCGGCCAGCATTCTGGAAACGGAACGCCCCGTCCACCTGGCGGCCGCCGTGGTCGCCGCGCTGCCCGTGCTTTGCCTCTTATACTTGATGAACCGGCCCAAATGGTTTGCCGTGGCGCTGGCCGTGCCTCTGGTGCTCGACGTAATAACGGCTCCATTTACCGGCGACGTCCTGTTTACCGGACGCAGTTACTTTGGCGTACACCGCGTCATGGCCAGCGCGCCCTCCGGAGAAACCTGGCACAGCCTGGTCCACGGTACGACGATCCACGGCCGGCAATCGCGCCACCCCGAGCGGCGGTGTGAGCCGTTGACGTACTACCATCGCACGGGGCCGCTCGGCCAGGTGTTCGAGATGCTGCAGCCGGCCGGCGACGTGCAGCGGGTGGCGGTAGTCGGGCTGGGAACCGGTTCGATCGCCTGTTATGGACATGCCAAGAGAGAGTTCACGTTTTACGAGATCGATCCGATCATCAAGCGACTGGCCGAGACGCCCGAGTACTTCAGCTTTCTCTCGGATTGCGGCGCGCGCTATCGAGTGGTGCTGGGAGACGGGCGCCTGAAAATATCCGAGGCACCGGACGGCTCGTATGGCTTGATCGTGCTGGACGCCTTCAGCTCGGACGCCATCCCCGTCCACTTGCTCACGCGCGAGGCGCTGGCCATGTACCTGGCAAAGCTGAGCTCGGAAGGCATCGTGCTGGTGCACACGTCGAACCGGCACGTCGATCTGGAGGGCGTGTTATCGACGCTGGTGCGCGAGGCAGGCCTGGCCGCACTCGTCCGCCGCGACCTGTTCCTCACCGACGAGGAGAGTAACGACGGAAAAACTACCTCCGTTTACGTGGCCATTGCCCGCCATCGATCCGACCTGGCCAAGCTGGCCGACGATCCGCGCTGGGAGTCGACACACCACCGGCCGGGCGCCCGTCCCTGGACCGACGATTTTTCGGACCTCGTCGGCGCGCTGGACTGGTGGTAGACCAGCCACCCGACCGTAGCCAATACCGACGGCACTGCTTCTTCCGCCTTCGGCGGACCGCGGCCGGCGTCCTCCAAGCAGTGGCACCTTGTACCCTTTCAAGGTGGAACCGGATTGTCGCTGAGCAAGTAAGCCAACAGGTCGGCCAGCTCTTGCGGAGTCTTCACTACGCCGCCGGGCATCGGCGAGATCTCCTGCAGCTCGCGGGCCTCGATCCGCCGCTTGTCGAGTATCTTCCGAGTGGCGTCGGGTAACAGCAGCTCCAGCTCGTCGTCCGTCTCGCGCACCACCAGGCCGGTGAGCGGCAACCCTTCGTCGGTCTCGATGCTGGTGGCGCGAAACAGCGGCGCCACCTCCTTGCTGGGCAGCAGGATCGACTCGACCAGGTGAGGCACGGTGAAACGCCGGGCCGCGTCGGCCAGGCTGGGAGCGCCGGCGCCGGACTGCTGCGGCGTGACCGCATGACACTTCACGCAGCCCAGCGCGTCGGCGCCGAACAGCCTGCGGCCCCGGCCTGCGTCGCCCGTTTTGGCCGCGTTCGACCAGTCGACTTGAAAGAACTCCTCCGGGATCGTTTGGCTGGCGTCGCCCGTTGCGCTCTTGAGCCGCTCGGCCAGCGTTTCGGATCCCAGCTTCTCCGGCAGCGCGACGCGCACGTCGCCGTCGGCCCGGAAGCCCAACGACAATTCGCGCATTCCGCCCACGGCCCCGTTTACTCGCACGACGAGGTCGTTGCTGCCCGGCTCGAGTTTCAACAGGAGCGCTGCCTCACCCTGGACCGGACGACCGTTGTGCCACGCCAAAACGCCGCCGGCCGACTCCGCGATCAGCATGCAGGGCTCGGGCCGGGCACTTTCGAGCCGGCAATACAGGTACGAAACCTCTCCGCGAGGGCTGCCATTGCCTGCCTCGAGCAGAGCCGCCAGATCGTATCGCCCTTCGGCCGAGGCGGCCTTCCGCCACTCCAGAGTGCGGCCGCCGACTTCAGAGCCGGCCGATAGATCGACCGGACCTTCCTCAACCGGCCCGAGTCGATCCGGGCCGGAGCTAGGTTTGCCGGGCGGGGCCGCATCGAAGGGCCCGATCAGCCAGGCGGCGTCGATCGCCTGGTACGGCGCCGTCGCCAGCCGCTCCAGCGTGCCGCGCGAGCGGGCGCGGGGGATCAACGGTTCGCTGCGCGGGTCGTCGAGCAGGTACAGAAAATGGGCGGCCTGCAGGCGCACGGCCTCGGCTGGGTCGTCGAGCATGGCGAGCAGCAGCTCAAAGAGCCGCTCTTGCTCCGCCGTGCGGGGAATCGTCTTCCACTGCTCGGCGATAGTGAAGCTGCCCACGCGGCGGCCGTCGCGCAAGTCGATCCGAGCGTCGGCATAGTCGATCACGAACAAGGCGTTGGGCGAAAAATACTTCAACTCGAGCCCGGCCGGGACGGGACCGGTGGCCGGCGGCACGGTCAAGCGGCAGCCGGCGGCCAACACCCCCGCCAGCCGGCCCGACGCGTCGGGCGCATGGCAAAGCTCCGCCAGCCGTTCGATGCCGGCACGCTCGGCCAACAGCGTCGTGGCAGTCTGACGCAGGTAGCTGTCGCTGCTGCGCGCCGCGGCGGAGTCGACCTCGTCGGGAAGCGGGCCCTCGAGCGAGAAGCAAGCGGCCAGCGCGGCCAACTGAACCGGCGGGCTGGGATCCGACAGCGCGCGAACGACGATCTTGCGCCGCGCGTTTTGATCGTCAGCGCTGGCGCCTGCTTTGTCTCCGGCCCGGTCGGCACGCTGCCACATTTCCGTAAGGGCCCGCACGGCCTGCAGCCGTATCTGGGGGCGCGGGTCTTCAGCCAGGCCGGCCAACAAGCCGGCAGCTTCCCTGGTGCCACTGGCGGCCGACAGCCAAGGCAGGTGCAGCCAGGCCGGGTCGTCCGGCGCAAGATTCTTGATCCGCGCCGACCCCCCGGCCAGCAAGCCGCCGCCTCGGCGCAGGATCTCCTGGTGGGCGGCGAGCCGCCTCGACCAGGCATCGTGCGATAGCTCCCGCCACAGCAGAGCTTCGTCGGCGCGAGTCGGGTCGCACGCTTCGAAGGGAGAACTCGGCGGGTCGGCGGCGGTGGTGATCATCACCAGGTCGCTGGGATACGTGGGCGAGCCTTCGTTCTGGGCCATGGACGAAATGGCGGCGAACACGCGTCCGCCGCGGCCGACGGCAACGCCCACCGGGCGGGCATTGCCCTGGCCCGACAGCAGTTGGTGCTCGCCGGCGCTCAGGCTGGCGCCGCGCGGCACGAGCGGATAGCGAGTCACCGACCGCAGGTCCCAGCGGGCCACCAGAAGGTTGTTGCGATACTCGGCCGGGAAAAACGGATCGTCGTAGTAGGCCTGGCCCACCGGCACGCCGCGGACCATGCCGTCGTAGACCGGCTCCAGCAGCTCGGCCCGCTCCGGCGTGATGCTGGGCATCCAGCCGCGCGGCCAATGGAAATCGGTGTGCGGCGTGACGTGCAACAGGCGGGCCGGCGAATAGCGGTGCGCCAGCGACTCGTGATCGTTGTCGTTGGTGAACAGGTTCCAATACCGATCGAACGCCAGGCCGTCGCTGCCGCGCGTTCCGCGGGCCAGGACTTCCAGGCCGCTGCCGTCGGGCCGGCAGCGAAACACGCCACCCGCGCCCGTGTACGGCGTCTCGGTGCCTTCCGGCTGGCTGTAAATGGTCCAATGCCCCCAATGGTCGGCCCGCTCGAAGTCTCCGTAGTTCAAGAGCGGATCGCCGGCGGCAAAATACAAATCTCCCTCGGGGCCCCAGGCCAGGCCGTGCATGGTCACGTGCAGATCCAAAGGCAATCCCCAGATCAGCCGCTTGGGCTCGACCGGCGCTTCCGCGGTCCGGGCCTCCGCGAAAAGGTAGATGGCGCTGGCCGTCATCACGTACAGGTCGTTGCCGCGGATCTCGATGTCGGTGATCCAGGAGTGGGGCGGGAAGCGATAGAGCTCGCGGCGGGGCAAGTAGCCGCCGGCCGGATCAGGCTCGTAGACAAACAGGGCCTCGCGGCCGCCGGCGAAGAGCCGACCCTCGCCGTCGACCCGCACGCTGAGGAACGACTCGCGGGCCGACCGGTCGAGCAAGACGACTTTCAACTCCGGATCGGCCGCCTGGTAGGTGGAGTCCTCGAGTTGCGGCAGGATCAACGTCTTGATCGGCGCCGTGGCATCGCCGGCCGGGGCATCGGGGGGCTGGACGGTCAGGTCGACCTTCGACACCCGCGACTCGACGCCGCCCGGCGGCACCTCGATCTTGGCCGTCCAGACCAGGGCGTTGAGCACCAGCTTGCGGAACTCGTCGACGCCCCAGTTGGAATGAAAATGCCCGCCCGTGAAGCCGAAGCCGCGCCCGCCGCCGGCCCGCTCCACGGCCCAGGCCACCACCTGCGGATGCTCCTCGCCGGGGATCGGCGTCGTGAGAATCGGCGTCAGCCGCTCGTCGTCCTTCCGGAAGCGGATGTTGTAGTAGTACTCTTCCTCCAGCTCGAACTTGCCCAGGCCGCGTGCGATCGGGTGGCTGGTGTTGGCCTGGGCCTGCGTGCGGTGGACGCCGATCCTCGAGAACCACTTGTTCGGCGCGCTGCCGTTTTCGTAATCGAAATAGCCGCCGATCCACTCCAGGAACTCAGGGCCGCCCCGCCGGCTGGGGACGAACACCGTGTAGTGGATCGCCACCAGCCCGACGCCCCGGGCCATCAGCTTTTCCATCGTCTTCAGCCGTTCGCCGCGCAGAAGTGGATGCGCCTGCCCGTCGCGGTCCGAGCCGTCGGAGAACAGAAAGATCGTGTCGGCCCGCTCCAGCACGGCCTCGTCGTCCGGCCAGCCGTCGAGATAGACCTCGGTCCGGATCTCCGGCAGGTTGGGGGCCGCCTCGAGGCAGGCCGCCAGCAGCCGCGCCCCTTTCTCGTACTCGTGGTGTCCCGGTCCGTGGCTCTTGGTGCCGGCGATCAGCACGATGGTCTTGGGTGCCGCGTCGGCCGGCTGGGCGCGGGCGACTGGAAGGCAGAAGCAGAAGAAGACAAAGGCCAAGCTTAGTCTCAGCAAACGCATCACAAAGCACCTCCGAAGACTACAAGGTAGCAGAACTCGCCAGAGTTCTGGCAGAGCGAATCACGGCCGGAATTCTGGCGAATTCTACCCGCTACAGCGAGTAGCGCGTGACGGCGTCGGGATTGAGCTCGATGCCCAGGCCGGGCCCGGCCGGCACGCGGAGCATTCCATCGTCGTCCAGGGCAAAGGGCGTAGCAAGGATCTCCTCGATATACGGCACGCCCGTCTGGTACTCGACCCAGCGGGCCACCGGCATGGCCGCCGAGAGCGCCAGGTCGGCCGCCACGCCCACCGCGGTGTTCCAGCCGTGCGGAACCAAGAGCACGCCATGGTCGTAGGCCATCCAGGCCAGCCGCCGCCCCTCGCTCAGTCCGCCGCACTTGGTCATGTCGGGCTGGATGATGTCAACGGCCCGCGACGTGATGAACGGTTGAAACGCCTGCCGCCGCGTGAGCACCTCGCCGGTGGCGATCAACACCGGCGACGTCTGCTTGAGCTCCTTGAACCCTTCGACGTCGTCGGGCTTGAGCGCCTCCTCGAACCAGACCACGCCCCAGTCGCCCAGCATCCTGGCCGTCTCGCGGGCCCAGCCCACGCCGTGCGGCCAGAACTGCTCGCTCCCGCCGGCGTCGACCATCAGCTCCACCCCATCGCCCACCGTCTCGCGGGCCGTGCGGACCAGGTGCTCGTCCAATTGCCGGCTGACGCGGCCGAAGGGCCGCCAGCCCATCTTGATGGCGCGAAAGCCGCGCTCGGCCTGCTCGGCCAGCAGCTCGGCCAGGCGGGGCGGATCGTCGAAGAGGATCGAGGCGTAGGGCTTGATGCGGTCGCGGTAGTTGCCCCCCAAGAGCCGCGACACGGGCTGGCCGAGCGCTTTGCCCGACAGGTCCCACAGCGCGATGTCGATGCCGCTGATCGTGTGCTCGACCGAGCCGCCCCGGCCTAGCCAGAACATGCTCTGCCGCATTTTTTCGCTGACGCGTTCCGGCTCCAGGGCCGTCTCGCCGATCAAGAGCGGCTCCAGCACGCCCAGCGAGGCCCGCACCAGCGCCTGCGTGGTGTAGCAACTGCCGATGCCGGTCAGCCCCTCGTCGGTGCAGACTTCGACCAGCGTGTTGTATTGCACGTTGGGGTCGGTGCCGCCCGGCCAGCCATGGTCGTGCGTGCCGCCCCCCAGGGCGATCGTGCGTATTTCGGTGATCTTCATTCGGGTTTTTTTCCGTAGCTGAAGTCGCCAGACTTCAGGCCTCCTCACCTTCGCGCCCGGGATTCTAGCGAATCCCGCCACCACCTCTGACCTCTGACTTCTGACCTCTGACTTCCCGCCTCTTGCCGTTTGCGTTGCCCGCCTCGCTTGGGATACCATGGCCCGCGTGCCGGCAGCCATGCTAGTCGCCGCGGCCGCCTGGTTCAATCCAAAGGAAACGTTCACATGAGCACACGAGCCCGTACCGAATACCGCTACGAGAAGCTGACCTGGCCGGAGATCAACGACGCCATCGAGCTGGGCAAGGTCTGCGTGGTGCCGTGCGGGGCCGTCGAACAGCACGGGCCGCACTTGCCGCTGGACGTCGACCTGGTCTGTCCCACCGAGATCGCCCGCGGGGCGGGGCGCGCAGTGCCGGAGAAGATGCTGGTCCTGCCCACGGTGTGCTACGGCTACACCGGTCACGTGATGGATTTTCCCGGCACGATCAACAACGACTTCGAGCACTTCATCCACCACGTGCTCGACATCACCCGCTCGCTGGCCTATCACGGATTCAAGAAGATCGTGCTGCTCAACGGCCATGGCTCGAACATGCCCAACCTCGACCTGGTGGCCCGCCGCACCAACCTGGAGACCGACGCGCAGTGCGTCGTGGCCGCCTGGTGGCAGTTGCTCACCGTCGACAAGGAGTTTCTGCCCGGCTGGCGTCAGAGCAAGTTCCCCGGCGGCTGCGCCCATGCCTGCGAGCTGGAGACCTCGCTCTACATGTACCTGGACGGCGACAACGTGCGGACCGACCTGGTCAAGAGCGGCACGATCAGCTTCAACGAGGAAAACAACCCCTTCAACTGGGTCGACCTGTTCGCCGCCGGCCCGGCCGCCCTGATCTCCTGGACCAGCAGCTATACGGAGACCGGCGTCTTGGGCGAGGCCGAGCTGGCGACCGCCGAGAAGGGGCGCCAGGCGTATGAAGAGGCCGTGAAGCAGCTTGTCCGGCTGGTGACGTATCTCAAGGACCGGCCTGCCGACGCCCGCCGCGACCGCCATCGCCAGCCCCCCACGATGCCCATTCCCTGGAAGCAACGCCCCATCACGAAATAGCCGCGGGTTTTTTGTAGCGGGATTCGCCAGAATTCCGGCCGTGAAGACATGGATAAAGACCTGAAGTCTGGCGACTTCAGGTGCGGGCCACGTTGTCATCTGCCCTCTGACCTCCGACGTCCGACTTCTGACTTCTGACTTCTGACTTTGTTAATCCAGGCCATCGAAACCTACCCGGTCCGCATCCCGCTCAAGCCAAAGCGGCGGATGATCACGGCCTTGGGCCAACACATCATCTCCGAGTACCTGCTGGTCCGCCTGCTGACGGACGACGGCCTGGAAGGGGTGGGCGAAGCGACCGTATCGCCGCGCTGGAGCGGAGAGACGGCCTGGGGCGCCCAAGCCATGATCGAGCGGGTGTTTGCGCCGGCCCTGCTGGGCCGCGATGCGGCGGACATCGAGGGGATCGACCGCGCGATGGAGCAGTTGGCGGCCCACAACTGGTTCGCCCGCTCGGCGATCGAGATGGCCTGCTGGGACATCGTGGGCAAGGCGGCCGGCAAGCCGGTTTACGAGCTGCTGGGGGGCGCATGCCGGCCCTTGACCGTGCGCAGCCGCTTTTCGATGGGGGCCTACGATCCTGACCGCGCCCGGCGGCGGGCCCGCGAGCTGATCGAGGAGGGGTTTACCACGATCAAGGTCAAGGTGGGCGGCAAGCCGGAGGCCGACATCGAGCGGGTCCGCATCGTGCGGCAAGAAATTGGGCCGGAAGCGGACCTGGTGATCGACGCCAACTGCGGCTGGTCGGCCGAGACGGCGATCGCCTGCGTGCGCGAGCTGGCCGATTGCCGGATCGGTCTGGTGGAGCAGCCAACCCCTGACGGCGACTACGAGGCGTTGGCCCGCGTCCGCCGCGAGATCGAGCCGGCGGTGATGGCCGACGACATCTGCTTCAACCTGGTCCACGCGCGGGAGCTGGTGCGCAACGGTTGCTGTGACGTGATCAGCCTCTATCCGGGAAAGAACGGCGGCATCGGCCGCAGCCGCGCCATCGCCGAGTTCGCCGCCGCGCACGGCGTGGCCTGTACGATCGGCTCGAACCTGGAGCTGGACGTGGCCACGGCCGCGATGGCCCACCTGGTCGTCGCCTGTCCGAACATGCAGGTGGAAAAATATCCCGGCGACATGCTCGGGCCGGACTACCACGAGTTTTGGATTGCCAAGGCGCCGCTGTCGATCGCCGGTCCGCTGACGACGATTACCGATCGAGCCGGGCTGGGGATCGAGGTCGACTGGGACGTGGTGCGGGCGCATGGTTGCGATTAGGTGAGGCATCGAGGGTGAGCGGATCGAACACGCCGACACCCGCGTCGGGTTGGTGTCGGCGTCGAGCGTGAGAAAGGACGGGGCCAGCGTCACTCCGCGAGGCGCTTGAGGGCCTTGGCATAGCGCTCGTTGCTGGCGGCCAAGGCTCGCTCGAAGCGCTTGCGGCGCTTGCTGTCGCGCACCGGAGCAATCACCAGGGCTTCACCGTCCGTAGACACCTCCAGCGAAGTGTTTTCGTCGATGCCCAGCAGGTCCAGGATCGGCCGGTCGATGACCAGCGCCAGGCTGTTGCCGTGCTTGCTGAGTTTCTTGATCATTGATGCACCTGACGGGCCACAAGCGTTATACCATTGTAGCACCTAATGTGCAACGTGGCAAGGTGGAGGAAGGCACGACAAGGCGGGGGGAGAAGGAGGAAGGAAGGCAGAAGGTCCGCCGAAGGCGGACTAAAGTCCGTGGCAACCATCGTGCGCGCTGCGGGCGGAGAAGTACGGGCCGCATGACTGCGGTCGCTACGAACCGGGGCAGTACGCCAAACGGAATGAATTCCGTTCTACGAACTAGGCGAAGAGGTCCATGACGGGTTTGCCGAGGCCGTCGCGGGTGACGTAGAAGGGACGCTGCTCGATCTCGTATGCCAAGGTCGGCGCGATGCCCATGGCGCGATAGAGCGTGGCGTGAAGGTCCTCGATCACCACGGGGTCGGCGATCGTCTTGCAGGGACGCTCGTCGGCCGTCCGGCCGTGCAAGTGGCCGCGCTTCATGCCGCCGCCGAACAACAATACGCAGCCGGCGTCGGTGAAGTGGCGGTGCATGCCGTAGTGCTTCAGCTCGGTCATCACCTCGGGCACCTCGACCTGGTCCTTCACCTTGTTGTCGGGCTTGCCCTCGACCATCATGTCGCGGCTGAACTCGCTGGCCACCACGATCAACGTGCGGTCCAACAGGCCCCGCTCCTCCAGGTCCAACACGAGCTGGGCCACCGGGGCGTCGATCTGCTGCTTCAGCTCCCTCGTCCGCGTGTGGCCGTTGTCGTGCGTGTCCCAGTTCAAAAAGGGGATGTACTCGGTCGTGACCTCGATGAACCGCGCGCCGGCCTCGGTCAGCCGCCGGGCCAGCAGGCAGCCCAGGCCGAAACGCCCGGTGTTGTACCTGTCGTAACTCTCCTTGGGCTCCAGGCCGAGATCGAAGGCCTTGGAGGCCGGCGACGACAAGAGCCGGTAGGCGTTGTCCAGCGACCGCAGCAGCGACTCTTTCTGGAACGAGCTGCCGAACCGGCTGATCGGACTCTCGTCGACCAGCTTCTTGTACGCCAGGTAACGCTTCTGGAACCGCTCGGCCGTCATCCCCTGCGGCGGCCGGATGGCCTCCACCGCCTGGTCGGCGTAGGGGAGCAGGAATGGGCCGTACTCGCTGCCCAAAAAACCGGCCGTGTGGAAGGCCTTCAGCTCCTCGCCCTCGCCCACGTCGAACCGCTGGCCGACGTCGATGAAGGCCGGCACCGCCGGGTCGCGCGGACCCAGCGTGCGCGAGATCACCGCGCCGACGTGGGGGGCGGCCACGGTCTGCGGCGGCGCGTAGCCGGTATGCCACTGGTACTGGTGCCGCGAGTGCAAGATGAAGCCCAGGTCGCCGGAAATGTAGGAGCGGATCAAGGTGCCGCGGTCCATCACCGCGGCGATTTTCTCCAGGCCTTCGGAGAACTTGATGTGGTCGACCGCCGTATCGATCGACTTGAACGTGCTGAGCACCTTGTTCGAAGGCAATCCCGGCTCGAACGGCGTGTAGGCCTTGGGGTCGAACGTCTCGGTGTGGGCCATCCCGCCCCCCATCCAGAGCACGATCAGCGTGTCGGCCGTGGGCTTGATCGTCTCGGCCTGTTCTTCCCAGCCCCGCACCCGTCGCGGGAAACCGGCGGCAAGGGCGGAAAGCGTGGCGGCACTAGCGGTACGGAGAAAATCGCGGCGGTACATGGGGATTAGGCTGGAGGCTGAAGGCTGTAGGAAAACGGAATAGTGTCGGAAACAAAAGACCTGGGAAATTAGGCTGGAGGCTGAAGGACGGACGACGAAGACTGGGGCACGCTGACGCTTTGCCACCAGCCACCCGATTCATCCTACAGTCTACAGCCTCTGGCCTACAGCCGTCGTCAATATACCAACTGGAACTCGGGCAGCATCACGATTACCCACAACAGGTCGGCCAGGCCGGGCTCGGCGGGAGGCGACCCGACCAGCTCGATGGCCGCGGTCGACTCGCCGGGCGCCGGCAGGCGGCCCAGAGCCTCCAGATAAAGCCGCTCGACGAGCTGCTCGGTAGTTGCGGGCTGGCCGGCCAGCCATTTTCGGGCCCCTTGCTTCAAAACGTCGTCGAGCGTGGGGCCATTGGTCAGCTCAAGGGCCTGCAGGGTGGTGGCGGCCGTGGGCCGGCTGGTGATCACCTGCTCGCGGTTCGGACGGCCCAGCGCGACCATCAACGAATCGGCAGGGACAAGGGAGGAGCGGACCTCCAGGTCGGTCAGCACCAGGAACTCCATGTCATGCCCATCGGCCGACTGGACGATTGCACCGCTGTCGGGCCCGGCCGTGGCCTTGAAACGCGTGTACCCCTCAGGCAGGTCGTAGACGATCACGGAGTTGGCATGCGTGCCGATGCCGTAGCGCACGTGGCGGCCATCGATGACGAGCGGCTTGTCGACAATGTTCGTGCCTACCCGGGCCTTGCCGTAGCCGCTGGTGGCCGATCGCCAGTTGAGATCGGTGAGGCGCTGGGCGCCGGCCGGCCCTTCGAGCCGAGGCTCGGCCCAGTCGGCCCAGTCGAGAGTGGCCCCATTGCCGGCGTCGTTGACCAGCAGCCACAACGTGCGGGCCCGCGCGATGTCTACGTCGATCTCGACCGCGCCGGAGTTCATGACACCGCTGGCGAACTTGAGCGAGCCGTGCTCCTCGCCGGGCCGAGGTTCGGCGGGGCTTGCGATATTGGACAAGAGCGCGGCGGGTTCCTGCTGCCAGACGCCGGTCAGGCTCGACACGGCGTCCAAGAACTGCTCGGCCGACATCCTCCGCACCACGGGTCCGGCAAAGACAAAATCAAAATCCTGCTGCGCCGACTCGCTGCCGTCGACCGCGGGCAACTGGTAGGCCCGCGACGTGAAGATCTGCCGCATCGTGTGCTTCAGGTCGTAGCGGTGCTCGACCAGGTCGGCCGCCAGCCACTCCAGCAGGCCGGGATGGAAGGGCGTGTTGTCCATCTCGTCCACGGGCTCGACGAGGCCGCGGCCCAAGAACCTCGCCCAGAGCCGGTTGACAATGGTCCGCGGCAGGCGGCCGTTTTCGGGGCTGGTGATGATCGCGGCCAACTGCTCGACGCGCTGGTCCTTTGGGGCATCGGCGTGCAAGGCGCCCAGCTCGGGGAAGAGGAAGCTGGTCTGGGCCATTTCGCCGGTCGGGCGATCGCAGCGGTGCATCTCGAGCGGCGTCTCGGCGAAGACGTTGGCCAGCCCGTAAGCCTCGGCCAGCGTCCAGTGGTTGATGAAGCTGTCGTGGCAGGAAGCGCACTTGAGGTTGATGCCCAGGAAGATCTGCGAGACGTTCTGGGCGGCTTGCACTTCGGGGACCTGGCTGGCGTTGACGACGCCCCGCCAGACGATGCCCTTGATAAAACCTTCGGAGGCGGGCGATGGGTCGATCAGCTCGCGCACGAATTGGTCGTACGGCATGTTGTTCTCCAATGCCGCGTACAACCAATCGGTGATCTGCTTGCGTCCGCCGTCGATGTAGCCGGTGCCCCGGTAATCGTTGCGCAGCGCGTCGTTCCAGAAGGTCAACCAATGCTCGGCGTACCGGCGGCGGTCGGCCAGCAGTGCATCGACCAGCCGCTCGCGTTTGTCGGGGCGGGAATCGGCGACAAAGGCCTTTAATTCATCGGCCGACGGCACCAGGCCGATCGCGTCGAGATACACGCGGCGGGCAAACCTGGCCTCGTCGACCAGCCCGTCGGCGGGCAATTTGTGTTCTTCGAAGTAGGGCGCCAGCAGGCGGTCGATGGGGTTGGTCGGTCCGGATTCCTCCGTGGCGGGCGGCAGCTCGGGCGGCCGCAGGGCCAGGTCGCCGGTCTGGGCGGGCGCGTGGCGGGCGGCGAGGAGGAAGAGGAAAGGCAGAACGAAGAGCATTAGACGCTTGGACATCGGGAGCATTCTACAAAAAGGGTGGCCGGCAGCAGCGGATTGGGCAGCTCCAAGGTATGACAGGTCGGGCCTGCTATTATAGCGCGCGGGGCAGGGGCGGGTCAAAAGGCAGAAGGCAGAAGGAGGAGGGAAGGTGGAAGACTGGGGCACGCTACGACTCGACTGAGCTCGCCGAAGTCCGCTTTGCCCCAGGCACCCGGCGGCTACGAAGAGCGTAACGGCTACTTAGCCGCGGCCGATGTAGAGCTGGTCGCGGGGCAGGACGATGGCTTCCAGCATCGCAACGTGGTCGGGCAGCGTGGCCATCAAGAGGGCCACCTGGGCGATCTCGTCGATGCTCATCATCGGCTCGGCGTCCTCGGACCGCTCGGTCAGCCGCCGCTCGACCTGGATGTTGCCGGGGTGCAGGCAACAACAGGTGATGCCGTGCTCGCGTCCCTCCAGCGCGGTCACCTGCGTCAAGCCCCACAAGCCATGCTTCGAGGCGGAGTAGGCCGCCGACTCGGGGCGCACTCGCTGGGCCGAGATCGAGCCGATGTTGATGATCCGCCCAGAGCGGCGGGGCTTCATGATCCGCAGGGCGGCCCGCGTGCAGAGAAAGGGTGCCCGCAGATTGACGGCCAGCACCTTGTCCCAGGCCTCGGTGGAGAGCCGGTCGATCGGGCCGCCGTCGAAGGCGCCGGCGTTGTTCACCAGCAGGTCGAGCCCGTCGAAACGCTCGACGGCGCGGGCAAACAGCGATTCCACCTGGCCCTCGTCGGTGATGTCGGCCGGCACGGCGAGCACCGGGGCGCCCAGGCCGGTCACTTCGTCCGCCGCCGCGTCGAGCTGGTCGCGGCTGCGGGCCACCAGCACCAGGGCGGCCCCTTCGCGTGCCAGGCCGCGGGCGATCCCCCTGCCGATGCCGCGGCCCGCGCCGGTTACAATTGCCACCTTGCCGTCGAGCTTTCCCATAGCGTATCAATCACCTGATGAATAAGGCCTTTGTCAAAGAGGCGGACGACACCGGCACGGGGCATTGCCCGCGCTGCGGATCGCTCGGCACGCCGGTCGGCGCCGAGACGCTGGCCGCGCAGCTCACGCCCGATGCACGGCAGGGCCTGGCCGACGCGGCTTTCTTTTGTCCGTTCGCCCGCTGCCCGGTCGCGTATTTCGACTCGTTCGAGCGCGCGGTCGAGGCCGATCGGCTGGCCGTGGCAGTGTACCCGAAGGATCCGCAGGCGCCGATCTGTGGCTGCTTCGGCTTCACCGTGGAGGAGATTGAGCAGGACATCCGCGATGGGGGAGTCGAGCGCGTGAAGGGGCTGCTCGCCCGGTCCAAGGGTCGCGAGGCCGACTGCACCCGCCGCTCGCCCAGCGGCCAGTGCTGCATTGCCGAGGTGCAGCGATATTACATGAAACATAAGGAGAGAGGAAGTACTTAGGACTTGGCACTTGGCACTTGGGACTTGGCACTTGGGAGAAGATCCCGAAGCCGCAGCCCAAAGTACAAAGAACAAAGACCCAAGCACCCGCCTCAGTATTTGACTTGGGCTCCCGGCCCAGCCAGAATCGGCGAGTTGCCTGCCCGCCTTCAAGGAGATGACCCCATGCGACGGTTATTTGCGGTTTTGGCGGTTTTGGCGGCGGGGTGGTGGTGCGCGGCGGCAACGGCGGGCGAAGGGCTGCGGATCGCTACGTTCCAGGTCGATGCGACTCCGCCGCTGGGCTCGCCTCTGTGCGATGCCCTCGTGCCGGCCGGAACGGAAGTCGTCGACCCGCTGACCGCGCGGGGGATCGTGCTCTTGTCGGCCCAGGAGCCGATCGTGCTGTGCGCCGTCGATTGGGTCGGAATCGGAAATGGCGGCTACGACGCCTGGCGGGCCGCCCTGGCCAAGGCGGCCGGCACTACAGCCAGCCGCGTGGCCGTACACACGCTGCACCAGCACGATGCGCCGGGCTGCGATTTCGAGGCCGAGGAGTTGCTGGCCTCGCGTGGCTTGTCCGGCACGATGTTCCACGTAGTGTTTGCCCGCCAAACCATCGAGCGTGCTGCCGAGGCGCTGCGCGAATCGATGAAGAATGCCCGCCCGGTCACTCACCTGGGCCTGGGGCGGGGCAGGGTCCAGGAGGTGGCGTCGAACCGGCGCGTGCTGGGCGACGACGGCAAGGTGAAGGCGGTGCGCTACAGCTCGTGCAAGGACCCGGCCGTGCGGGCCGAGCCGGAGGGAGTGATCGACCCGGACGTGCGGCTGATCGCCTTCTACGACGGCGACACGCCGCTAGTCTCGCTGACCTACTACGCCACGCACCCGCAGAGCTACTACGGCCGGGGCGGCGTCAGCGCCGACTTCGTGGGCATGGCCCGCAAGTGGCGCGAGGACGCCGTGCCGCAGGTTGCGCACATCCATTTCAATGGAGCCGGCGGCAACGTGGCAGCCGGCAAGTATAACGACGGCTCGCCGGAGAACCGCCCGGTGTTGGCCGAACGCCTGGCCGAGGGGATGAAGGCGGCCTGGGAAGCGGTCGAGAAAACGCCGCTGGACGCCTCGCAGATCGAGTGGCGCACGCGCGGCGTGCTGCTGCCGGCCAGCCCGCTGCTCGACGAAGAAAAGCTGATCGGCATCCTCGACAACTCCGCGGCCGGCACGACGCAGCGGATCCGTGCGGCCCGCGACCTCGTCTGGCTCCGCCGCGTGAAGGCGGCTCAGCCGATCGAAGTGACCTGCCTGCGGTTGGGGCCGGCCTATGTCCTGCACCTGCCGGGCGAGCTGTTCGTCGAGTACCAGCTCGCCGCGGCCGAGATGCGGCCTGAGGCCCTGGTGGCCATGGCCGCCTACGGTGACTACGGCCCAGGTTACATCGGCACCACGATCGCTTACTCGCAAGGCGGCTACGAAACGGGCCCGGTCTCGCGGGTGGCGCCGGAGGTCGAGCCGGTGCTGCTGGACGCCTTGCGCGAATTGTTGAAGTAACGAACCAACGAGACATCGGACATGTTGAAGCAACTCGCGCTGACTGCCGCGCTGATCGCACTGGGCTCGGCGGCCGGCGTCGCTCAAGAGAACGGACCGGATACGCGCCGGGGCGACGAGATGATCGCCGCGTATTTCCGATCGGAGACGCGGTTATTGGCCGAGCGCTGCCTGGCCGGCATCGAAACGCTGGAGGATTGGACCTCGCGTCGCGAGGAGTACCGGCGGCAGTTGGCCGAAATGCTGGGCCTCGATCCGATGCCCGAGCGGACGGATCTCAAGCCAGTGGTCACCGGCAAGCTGGACCACGAAGCGTTCACGGTCGAGAACCTGCACTTCCAATCACGGCCCGGCTTGTACGTGACCGGCAACCTGTACCTGCCCAGGGGTCTCGACAAGCCGGCGCCGGCCGTGCTGTATGTCTGTGGGCACGCGGCGGTCAAGAAGGACGGCGTCAGCTATGGCAACAAGACGCACTACCAGTTCCATCCCGCCTGGTTCGCCCGCAATGGATACGTCTGCCTGTCGATCGACACCATTCAGCTCGGCGAGATCGAGGGGCTGCACCACGGCACCTACCGGGAGGGGATGTGGTGGTGGAACTCGCGCGGCTACACGCCGGCCGGCGTGGAAGCCTGGAACGGCATCCGGGCCCTGGACTACTTGGAAAGCCGGCCGGAGGTGGACGCCGAGCGACTGGGCATTACCGGCCGCTCAGGCGGCGGCGCCTACTCCTGGTGGGTGGCCGCCTTGGACGATCGCATCAAGGCGGCCGTGCCGGTGGCCGGCATCACCGACCTGGAAAACCACGTGATCGACGGCTGCGTCGAGGGGCACTGCGACTGCATGTACATGGTCAACACGTACCGCTGGGACTATGCCCAGGTGGCCGCGCTGGTCGCTCCCCGGCCGCTGTTGATCGCCAACACCGACAAGGATCCGATCTTCCCGCTGGACGGCGTGCAGCGGATCCATCAGAAGGTCCGCGAGATTTACCGGCTGTACGGTGCCGGCGACAAGCTCGGACTGCAGATCAGCGAAGGGCCGCACAAGGACACGCAGGAACTGCAGGTGGCGACGTTCCATTGGTTCAACCGGTTTTTGAAGCAAGAGGACCCACCGGTCGAGCAGACCGGCCTGTCGTTCTTCCAGCCGGAACAGCTCCGTGTCTTTGGTGATGGCCCGCCGGCCGACGAAATCACCAGCCGCATTCATGAAACTTTTACCCAGGCCGCCGCCGTGCCGGGCGAGCCACCGGCCGACGCAGCCTCATGGGCGGCCTTGCGCGATGCGTGGATGGCCGCACTCAAGGAAAAATGCTTTGGCGGCTGGCCGGAGCAGCCCGCGGAGCTCCACGTCGAGCAGGCTTTTTCAGTCCAACGGGAGGGTATTCGCCTGACTGCGCTGGATTTCACGAGCCAGCCGGAGATCCGGCTGCGGCTGTACCTGGCCGAGCCGGCAAGCGGAGTCGAGCCTTCCGCCGTGGTCCTTTCGGTTGAATCCGACCGCGGATATTCGGGCGAATTCGCGGCGCTCTGCGACTTGTTCCCGGAGGAAATGAAAGAGGAGGGGCAAGGTGCCGGCGCGTTGGCTTTGGATGAGTTGCGGCTCCAGGTGGACAAAGCGCCCATGGCCTTTTTCGCCCCGCGCGGCCAGGGCCGCACTCGCTGGAACCAGGATGAGCGAAAGCAGGTCCAGATCCGGCGGCGGTTCATGCTGCTGGGGCAGACGCTGGCCGCCATGCAGGCCTGGGACATACGGCGGGCGATCCAGGCGCTCGGCTCGCTGGAGCAGTATCGAGAGGCGCCTGTTTCGATTGCAGCGGGGGAGATGCCGGTGCAGGCACTTTACGCGTCGCTGTTCGAGCCTCGCGTGGCCGCCTTGGATTTCGGCACGCTGCCCGCCACGCACCACGGAGCAGCCGACGTGCTCAACGTGCGGCGCTATCTCGACCTGCCGCAAGTGGTGGCCATGGCCGCCGAGCGGTGCAGCATCACGCTGGAGCGGATCGAGCCGGCGGGTTGGGAATATCCGGCGGCGGTCGCCACCCGCCTGGCCTGGCCGGCGGGGCAATTGTCGCTGGGCGAGGTGTCGCCTGAAAAACCGGAAGAAGTGCAACCATGAGATATGCTCTGGTCGCCGCAACGTTGTTCAGCCTGGCTGCACCGCTGCGGTCCGCTGAGATCGAAGTGACCGAGGACGATGAGCAGATCCGCATCGTTACGCCGCAGCTCGAGGCCGTCGTGCGCAAGCAAGGCTACGTGAGCGGCGTGGCCGGCGGAGAATTTCTGGACAAGAAGACGGGCTTCCGCGACGCCGGCTTCGGCCTGGACATCGTCGATTGGATCATGGAACCGGGCAGCGACGAAGCCTATCGCGACCAGCTCCCCAGCGAGATGGTGTACCAGTTCGGAAACCTCTACCACGGCAACGTGGCCAAGCGGTCGATCGAAGGGCCGCAGATCTGCACGCAAGCCAAGCAGGTCGATAGCGAGATCATCCGGGGGAAGGACTTTGTGGCAGTCCGGCTGCGCTTCAACTACCGGACGGCGGCTCCGGGAAAAAAGACCGGCAGTCTCTGGACGCAGACGCTGGTTTTTCCCGCCGGCAAGCGATACTTCGTTTCCAGCGACCGGATCGACGCGGTGAACGACAGTCCGGCCATGTTCCTGCGGATCGACATGCCCGGCCACGTCAAGCACAACCAAGGCGACACCTTCAGCGAGATCTACTTGAGCTATGAGGGGAAGATCCCCGCCGGCGAGTTCAGCAGCGACTTTCCGCCCGACGCCCGCTTTCAGTACCGCCGAGACCACGACGAGATTCCGGACCGTTTCATCCGGGCCTATCACCTGCGCGATACGGCCAGCGGCCAGGCCGGTCCCTGGCTGGCGGGCATGACGCTGGACCCGGCCGACGTGATGGAAGCCTGGTGCCACCAGCGCGGCTACGTGTGCATGATCGAGGAGTTCGGCGGGCGGCCCATCCGAGCCGGTGAGTCGTTCAGCGCCGCTTTCGTGGTGGGCTTCTTCGACTCGATCGACGAGATGCACCAGGTCTACGACGAGCACCGCGGCCACTCGGGGCTGGATGTCGACGAGCAAGGCTGGAAGCTTCTCAAGGCAGAGTAATGCCATGCCAGTCGAATCTCCCTGGATCATCGAGACCAGCGACGCAACGTTTGACCGGGACGTGATCGAACGATCGCACGAGCTGCCGGTCGTCGTCGATTTTTGGGCCGCCTGGTGTCCTCCCTGCCGCGCGCTGGCCCCGATCCTGGAGAAGCTGGCCGTTGAAGCCAAGGGCGGTTTTCTGCTGGCCAAGGCGGACGTCGAACGGACGGGTGCGGCCGCCGCGCAGTTTCGCGTCGAGTCGATCCCGGCGGTATTCGGTTTGCGGGGCGGAGAAGTCGTGGATCAGTTTCTAGGGGCCCTGCCCGAGGAGCGGCTCCGCGCCTGGCTGGCCGGCCTGCAGCCAAGCCGGGTCGAGGTCCTGCTGGGCGAGGCGGCCCGGTTGGAAAACTCCGACCCGGCCGCTGCCGAAGCGCGGCTGCGAGAGGCCATCGACTTGGATCCGCGTGAAGGGGCCGCCCGGATCGCGCTGGCACGGCTGCTGGCCGCCCGAGATCGGCTGGCCGAGAGCGAACAACTGCTCGAGGAGCTGGCCGCGCGTGGTTTTCTGGAGCCCGAAGCCGAGCGGTTGAAAGCCGAGGTAAGCCTGCGCCGCGCAGCCGGGGAAGTG
Source organism: Pirellulales bacterium (assembly GCA_040901675.1). GTDB lineage: Bacteria > Planctomycetota > Planctomycetia > Pirellulales > JAICIG01 > JBBDNX01. The sequence goes on from JBBDYJ010000026.1 coordinate 39,581, forward strand.
GACAGTGTGGAGCAGTGCCGCACGGCCTTGGACCGCTCGCCCGGCGAACCGGGCCCGCGATGGGATCTGGCCCGGGCCCTGGCGGGAGCCGGCCGATATGGGGAAGCAATGGACCATTGCCTCGAGCTGGTCGCCAACGACCGGCATGGCCTGGGAGAAAAGGCCCGCCAACTGATGGTTGACATTTTTCAAGTACTGCCCCCCGATGACGAACTGTCGGCCACGTACCGCCGCAAGCTGTCGAGCGTTCTTTATTGAACTGGCGACAAACCGTTGATCGGCGGTGGGCCTTCAAGGCAGGCTCAGCCAGCGGGGCCACCAGTCGGCCGACCTGAGGTGGAGGGCGAGTTGAACGCCCAGCGGCACCCAGACCCAACGGGCCGCCCGCTGGCATTCCAGCCGCAAGCTCTTGACGCTGACGGTAATCCTTTGGGGGGTGCGGAATCCGGAAAAGCGGGGGACAAAGCGAGGCACAGTCTCGCAGTAGCGCAGGTAGACATCGCCCAGCCGTTGCCGCAGGAACCGTTCTTCGGCCGGCACGGTGGCCATGGCATAAAACATGGCGACCAGTGAAACGCCGGCCGCCAGGGTCAGGCTGCCCAGCATGATCGCCGCCGACATCGCGATCAGGCAGGTGCCAAGGTAGAGTGGATTGCGGCAGATCGAATAAGGTCCCTCGTGCACCAGCGACACGCCCTTGCGGCCGCCCACGTAGAGCGTGGCCCAAAATCTTACGGCGGCTCCGCAGAGGAAGACCAGCCAACCGGCGGTCTGCGTGCCCACGGGGCCCCAGGACGGCCACTCGATCAGGGGAGTTGAGGCGGCCACGGCGAGCCCGAAGGAGGCAGCCAGCGCGGCGCCCACGAAGCCGCGCGAGCGAAAGGCCCAGCTCGCCGCCATCTCGGCCTTCATCATACGTTCTGTCTCCCGGCGCCTCGGTCGTTCTTAACGTTCAACGGTTACCCGCGGGTGCCCCACGCGCGGGGCGGCGATCGTAGCGGCTTGGGGCTGCGCGGGCAAGGTCGATGAAACCGTCCGGTCCCGGCCGGTCCCCAAGTCTGGGAGTGGCCGAAGAGAAGCCTTTGAGCCGCCGCGCTCGTGCAGGCGGATTGCATTTGGCAGGTGGCCTGCTACCCTTAGGGCGCTCGTCTCACTGTTTGGCGAGCTGCCACCCGAATGAGGTGGAGGGGTGCTGGAACCCATCCTAGGAGCCTAGTCATGCGTCCACGATTCCCGACAGTTTCGATTGCTTCGCTATTGGTCCTGACGTTCGTCGGATGTGATACGGCTCCCCCCGCTGGTACCAATACGCCGGCCCCGATGAAGCGCCAGGAACGGATGCTTTCCAAGGTTTCCGCAAGTCAGAAAGAAGCCGCGAAAGCCCTTGAAGCTTTGGGCGGCGAGGTGCAAATCAACGAAGAGGACGCCGACCCATTGATCCTGGCAGTCGACTTCAGCAACTCCCAAGTCACCGATGCCGACCTGGCGCAGCTCCAAGAGTTGCCGAGCATCGGGATCCTGGATTTCACGAACACGGCCATCACCGACGAGGGTCTCAAGCACCTGGCCAAGTATCCCAATCTCGTGATCCTTACTCTGTCGGACACCAAGGTGACCGACGAAGGGATTGCCCAGGTGGCGAGTTTTACCAGCCTGAGGAGGCTGACTTTGCTCAACCTGCCAGTGACCGACGCGTCGATCGAGCATTTGAAAGCCTTGAAGCAGCTCGAGTCCCTGGTCATTCGCGGCACAAAGATTACGCCGGCAGGGGTGCAAGAGCTGAGAGACGCGCTTCCCGATCTGCAGGTCCACTAAGGAACTTGGCAGCACAATTTTCGCCGATTGTCTATTATTTTCGTGGCCGAAACATTTCTACCCGCCTGGGGTTTTTGGTAGTGTGACCGTAGAGGCCCGCAATACGGGCCCCAGGTCCCGCAATACAGGCCCCAGGTTTCGGCGCGCACGGCTGCTTTTGCCTAGGTCTGGATTCAGAAGGATCTGAATCGCGATCGGAACTACGGGAGAATTGCTGGAGCCGCCGCCAATCAGGGCGGCGTTTACGTTTAGACGACCGGCACATCTAGACGACTGGCAGAGGGCGGCTAATGCTAACGCTCAACGGCTATGCAGTTCTGGATGCCTTCTTCAGCCTGTTGAGGTTGTCAGCCGGGCTGGCGATGGTCGGTCTGGGGTTCGTGGCCCTGCGGCAGTACCGCGTGGCGGCCACAGCGGAACAGCGGCAAGCGGTCGACGCGCGATTTTACCTCCTCTTCCTGCTGGCCCTGGTGCTGCTGGTCCTGAGCCTGGCAAGTTGGCCATTGCTGTACCTGCTGTTGGACAGCCTCGTCGCCCGAACTCCCAGCGCCATGTGCATTTACGGCGTTACCCGCCTTGGCGAAGGCAGCGAAGGGCCGGCCCGCTTCTTGCCGGGACTGATTGCCTTGCTCCAAGCCACCAAGCCGGCGCTGGTGTTCCTGGCTGGCGCCTGGCTGGTCCTGCACAAGCTCAACCAGCGCACGCCATCGGGTAATTTGGCGCCGCGGGTGGTGGGTTTGATGCTGGTGCTGGCCTTGACCGCGGTCGTCGACGCCTCCGCCGAAATCGCCTACGTCGTCACGCCAAAACAGGAACAGATGGCGTCGACGGGCTGCTGCACCGCGGCTCTCAACGACTCCCCCTCGCGATTCATACCGCTCGGCTCGATTGGAGCCGACTATCGCCAGCCCCTCTCAACCGCTTATTACCTGGTCCACTTGGGGCTGGCCGCAGCGCTCGCGCCGGTGGCCCTGGTCAAGCGACGGCAACCCCTGCGGTTGCTCGGCCCGCTGCTAGTGTTGGCGGTCATCTCCGCCGTGGTCGCCTGGTTGTTCTTCGTGGAAATCGCCGCTCCCAAGCTGTTGCAATTGCCGTACCATCGTTGCCCGTACGACTTGTTCGCGCAGGTGCCCGAAACCATCGTGGCAGCCGGACTGTTCGCCGCGGCCACGTTTGCCGTCGGCTGGGCGGCCCTGGCCGGTTGGCTGGCCAATACGGTCGAAGCCCGGCCGTTTCTCGGGCAGGAGGTGCGTAATCTGCTCTGGCTGGCGCTGCTGGGGTATCTGGGTTCGGTCAGCATGATGTCCCTTGAACTGGCCCTGGTTTCATGAAGCGATCGTGGCGAATGACATCGGCGGTGGTCCTGCTGGCAACGGTCATGGGGTTGCCCGTGTTGGGCCAATGGGTCCGGCAAGGCGGCCGCGAGCGCTGCGCGCTGGACGGCGCGCGGATCGAGCCGATTTACGCCGTTAGCATCCGTGACGGGCAGGGCCGAACTGACCAGTTCTGTTGCATCCGCTGCGCCCAGTACTGGCTCGACCGGCAAGTTCTACCCGCCGCGCGGATTGAGGTTACGGATGAGGTGACCGGGCGCCGCATCGATGCGGCACTCGCGCATTTTGTGCGTAGCCGCGTGGTGACGACTCCCGCCACCGGCAATCGGATCCACGCCTTCGCCACAGCCGCGGATGCCCAGCGCCATCGCACGGAGCACCGCGGTCGATTGTTGACGGGCTCGCAACGGCCGTTCCAGCTCACGCGTCGGGGCCGGTCGCTTTCCTATTCGTCGCCGTTGCTACCCGAATGATCGAGACCCGAGGGAGGTGACTCGTTGGCCAGTCCTACCTCTCGCCTCGCTCTGGTTGCTTTGCTGTCAACTTCATTGCTCGGCGGCATCGTTTTTGTCTTGAATTCGAATCTTCGGGGCGGCCGGCCGGCTCCCACGCCACGTGCCGAACTGGCGGCGGGGAACAGAGTGGCCGCGGGGGACAGGCGGCCGGGCTTCCGCGACTTGGCTCACGAAAGCGGGCTCGATTTCAAGATGGAGTTCTTGCCCACTGAACAGGGAGAGAACTTCAAGACCAATCTGTACGACCACGGCTGCGGCGTGGTCGTGGGCGACTGCAACGGCGATGGGCACGACGACCTCTTGTTTCTCAACCAGCTTGGCTCGAATGCCCTGTACCGCAACCGGGGCGACGGCACCTTCGAGGACGTGACCGAAGAGGCGGGCGTCGCGCTGGCCGATCGCATCTGCGTGGGCGGCACGTTCGCCGATTACGATAACGACGGCGACCAGGACCTCTACATCACCACCACCCGAGGCGGCAACGTCCTGTTCCAGAACCAAGGCGACGGACGCTTTCAGGACGTCACCGAACAGGCCGGCCTGACGCTGGTGGCGCATTCGCAGACCGCCGCCTTTTTCGACGCCGACAACGACGGCTATCTGGACCTGCTGGTCACCAACTCGGCCCATTGGACCACCGAATCGTTCGATGAAGAATCGCGTTACTACGTGGGGCTGGCTGATCTGCCCGAGCTCTTCACGGCGCCCAGGGAATACAACGCCTTTTACCGCAACCAGGGAGACGGCACGTTTGCCGACGAGACCGAGGCGTCCGGGTTGCGGGGCCTGGGCTGGGGCGGCGACGTGGCGGTTTTTGATTACGACGAAGATGGCGACCTGGACGTTTTCGTCACCAACATGTTCGGCCGCAGCCAGCTCTACGCCAATGACGGCGCCGGCCGCTTTCACGACGTGATGGCCGACACGCTCCGGCGGACCAGCTTCGGAGCCATCGGCTGCAAGGCCTTCGACTTCAACAACGACGGCCGGTTCGATTTGTACTGTGTCGACATGCACTCGGATATGTGGATGTCGAAGGACGACCGCCACACCGTTCGCCCCCGTGAAAAGTACTCTTACCTTACCGGCAGAGGGAGCGAGTTTGACCCCCTCGCGATGGAGCTCGAATCCCACTTCGTGAGGCAGTTAGATGTCGATTACGAAAACGTGCTGTTTGGCAACACGCTGCACAAGAACCAGGGTGGGGGCCGGTTTGAGGAACTCTCCGACCGCGCGAATGCCGAAACGTTTTGGCCTTGGGGCGTAGCGATCGGCGACTTTGACAACGACGGCTACCAGGATATCTTCATACCTTCCGGGATGGGCTACCCGTTCTGGTATCACCCCAGTTCGCTGCTGATGAACAACGGGGACGAGACCTTCACGGAGAGGGCGGCCGCGGAAGGCGTCGAGCCGCCTCGTCGCGGCAAGTTTCTGCCCAAGAGCATCGGCGGCGCGCAGGCTGCCCGCAGCTCGCGGGCAGCGGCCACCGGCGACTTCGACGGCGATGGCCGGCTGGACCTGGTGGTTAACAACTTCAACGACCATCCTTACTACTTCAGCAACCAGTTCCCGAAGCGCAACTACCTGGCCTTCCGCCTGGTCGGAAAGCACAGCAACCGCGACGCCATCGGCGCCACGGTCAGGTTCCAACGGGGCGATCAGATCCTGGTCCGGCAGGTCCAGAGTGCCGGAGGCTACTTGTCTCAATCGTCCAAGACGCTGCACTTGGGCCTGGGCGACCAGCAGCAAGTCGACCAGGTCGAGATTCGCTGGCCCTCCGGAGTGCGGCAGACCATTCGTGCCCCCAAGATCAACCGTCTGCACGAAGTGCGGGAACCGGCGACCGATGAGGTGATCCCGTGACCAAGTCCGCCTCCCGCCTGGCCCTGATTGCCGTGCTGTTGCTGGGGTCGCTCGGCGCCTTGATCGGGATGCCTGGTTCCGCCGGCCGGCCGGCCGGCGAGCTCAGCCGCGGTCGCTCCGAGGAGGGGCGAGACCAGCGCCCGCCCGGCTTTCGCGATCTGGCCCGCGAGAGCGGCATCGATTTCAAGATGGCCTTCTTGCCCACCGAGCAAGGGGAGAACTTCAAGACCAATTTATACGACCACGGCTGCGGCGTGGTCGTGGGCGACTACAACGGCGATGGGCACGACGACCTCTTGTTTCTCAACCAGCTCGGTCCCAATGCCCTTTACCGCAACCGGGGCGACGGCACCTTCGAGGACATGACCGAAGAGACGGGCGTCGGGCTGGCCGATCGCATCTGCGTGGGCGGTACGTTCGCCGATTACGATAATGACGGCGACCAGGACCTCTACATCACCACCACCCGAGCTGGCAACGTGCTGTTCCAGAACCAAGGCGACGGCCGCTTCAAGGACGTCACCGAACAGGCCGGCCTGACCCTGGTGGCGCATTCGCAGACCGCCGCCTTTTTCGACGCCGACAACGACGGCCATCTGGACCTGTTCGTCACCAACTCGGCGATCTGGACCAGTGCGTTCAACGAAGACTACGGCTACTACGCCGGCGCATCCAGCCTGATAGACCTGTTCGGCGTCCCCAAGGAGTTCAATGTCTTTTATCGCAACCGGGGCGATGGCACGTTCGTCGACGATACGGAGGCGGTGGGACTGCGCGGCCGGGGATGGAGCGGCGACGTGGCGGTCTTCGATTACGACGACGATGGCGACCTCGACCTCTACGTCACCAACATGTTCGGGCAGAGTCAGCTCTATGCCAACGAGGGCGGACGATTCACGGACGTTACCGCCTCGACGCTCAAGCGTACCAGCTTCGGAGCCATCGGCTGCAAGGCCTTCGACTTCAACAACGATGGCCGGTTCGATCTTTACACCGTCGACATGCACTCCGATATGTGGGTGAAGTTCCCGAATCAGCAAGACAGCATCCGTCCCCGGGAGAAGTACCCCTATTTCACAGGCCAGCTCTACGACCCGGTAGTCGAGGCCGACGTCGCGGCAATGCTCGATATCCGTTACGAGGGGGTAATTTTTGGCAACACGATGCTGAAGAACCTGGGCGGTGGTCGATTCGAGGAGGTATCCACCCCGGCCAACATGGAAAACTGGTGGCCTTGGGGAGTGGCCACCGGCGACTTCGACAACGACGGGCAGGTAGACGTGTTCCTCCCCGCAGGAATGGGCTATCCGTACTGGTACCACCCCAACTCGTTGCTCATGAACAATGGCGACGAAACCTTCGGAGAGCGCGCCTCCCTGGAAGGTATTGAACCGCCGCGCCGGGGGATCTCGCTGCCCGAGCGCATCGGCGGGGAGCCGGCCGCCCGCAGCTCGCGGGCAGCGGCCACCGGAGACTTCGACGGCGATGGCCGGCTGGAACTGGCCGTCAACAATTTCAACGACCATCCTTACTACTTCAGGAACCAGTTCCCGAAGCGCAACTGGCTAGCCTTCCGCCTCAGGGGAACACGCAGCAACCGCGACGCCATCGGGGCCACGGTCAGGTTCCAACGGGGCGATCAGATCCTGGTCCGGCAGGTCCAAGCCGCCGGCGGCTACCTGTCGCAATCGTCCAAGACGCTGCACTTCGGCCTGGGCGACCAGCAGCAAGTCGAGCAGGTCGAGATTCGCTGGCCGTCTGGCCTGCGGCAGACGATTCGATCGCCCCAGATCAATCGCCTGCATCAAGTCACCGAGCCGGAAAGCTGAATCGTGGCCTGGCCCCGCTCGCTCGTCCGCCGAACAATAAACACGGTTATGCTCCTTCGAACACCCACCTTCATCGTGGCCGCCATCGCCGGGCTTGTCGCGGCCTCGTCGGCCGTGCTGACTGCCGAAGGGCTGGGCTCCGACCACTCCACAACGCTCTCTCGGGATTTTCAGACGCTCTTGGGCGGCTTGGGACTTGGGCCGCGCGTGAACCTGGCGGGATGCGCGACCTGCTTCGACCCCCGGGCCGAGGAGCGCTGCTGGGGCTCGGGCCCTCTGCTAACCGGCCTCACTTACTGTCCAGAGCACACCCTCAGCGTCTTTGCCCATCAGCAGCTCCCCGGCCCGTTAGGATCAAAACAGCCGCGGGCACGGAATCACGATTCCGGCGAGATGCACGGAAGCACCACTCGCGGAGCGAGTGGACCACCTTACCGCACGAAAGAACCACTCGCGGAGCGAGTGGACCACCTGACGCGGTCACGGAATCGCGATTCCGCCGCGATGGACGACGGCCCCCCCCCGGAATAACCATCTCCCACCTGACATGCGGGCTATCGTCGAGATATCGCGGACCGGGGTGGTTGCCATGCTGCTGCACCCGCTGCGCAGCGTGGCCACCGTGGCATGCGTGGTGGCCGGACTGCTCCCCTACCTGGTTGGCCTGGGATTGTCGCATGGGGTCCAGCAACAAGCGCGCGACTCGATCCGCTGGGGCGCCGACCTCTACGTGAGCGGCCGCCGCTTCGGCCGGACCGCGCCCTTGCCTTTGCAGACTGCCGAGCAGATCCAAAAGATTCCCGGGGTGCTCAAGATCCGCCCCCGGATCGTGGGAGCTATCACCTTGGGAAAGGAGCGCAGAAGCGCCGTGGTCGTCGGGCTGCCGGCCTCGGCCCTGCCCAAATCGACGCGTTGCGTGGCGGGGCGACTGTTCCGCGAGGAGAACGAACTCGTGATCGGCACCACGTTGGCCCGGGAGTTGAAGTTGAAGCCCGGCTCGCGCCTTCCGCCCTTCTATCAGAATGTCGAAGGCGAACGAGTGACCCGCGTCGTCGGAGTCTTTGAATCCGACGCTCCGCTCTGGCAGGCTGACCTGATCTTCACTTCGCTGGAAACCGCCGCCACGATCTTTGACCAGCGAGGATCCGCCACGGAACTCTTGGTCGACTGCGGGCCCGGCTACCAGCAGCACGTGGCCAGGGCCATCGGCCGGCTGACCATTCAACGCACCGGCGACACCTCCAATCCGCTGCAACTGCGGGTGGTTACACGCCAACAATTGAGGAGCATGCTGCCGCGCGGACTCTTGCACCGGGAAGGAATCTTCAACCTGCACTTCCTCCTGGTTTTCTCGGTGGGCATCCTGGCCACCATGGCTACCTCCGGATTCGGTTCGGCCGAGCGGCGCCGGGAGATCGGCGTCCTGAAGGCCACCGGCTGGCGGACCGACGAAGTGTTGCTCCGCGGCACCGTGGAAGCTTTCCTGCTGAGCATCCTGGGCGCTTCACTCTCGGTTCTGGCGGCCTTCATCTGGCTGGAGTGGTTCAACGGCTACTGGCTGGCCTCCCTGTTTCTGCCCGGCATCGGCGCCACCAGCAGCGCCGACGTTCCCTTCCGTCTGCTGCCCCTGCCCGTGCTCTTGGGCTTCTTGATCGCACTGGCGATCGTGATGAGCGGTACCTTGTATTCTTCCTGGCGCGCCGCCACCGTGCCGCCCATCGAAGCATTGCGATGAGCCGATCCAAGCACCTGCCGCTTTCGACGCCGCAGGGCGCGCATCGGTCGGACTGGCTGGTCGAGACCCGCCGGCTGGGCAAGTTCTTTCATCCCGGCTCGACCCGCGAGGTCCGCGCCCTGGAAGATGTCTCGATCGGAGTGGCGCGCGGCTCGTTCACGGCGCTGGTCGGCCCCTCCGGCTCAGGAAAGACGACGCTGCTCGGGCTGCTGGGGGCAATGGAAAAGCCGACCGAGGGAAACGTCCTCTTTGAAGGTCGCGATCTGACCAACTGCTCGGAGGCCGAACTGGCCCGTGTGCGCCGTCGCATCGGGTTCATCTTCCAGAATTTCTCGCTGATCGCCCGGCTCCCGCTGTGGGAGAACATCACCTGGCCCCTGGTGCCGCGCGGCATCTCGACGGCCCAGCGGCGCGCGATTTCCGAGCAGCTTCTGAACCGCTTCGATCTGGCCGACAAAGCGCATCGGCGCCCGGAGGAGCTCAGCGGCGGCGAGCAGCAGCGCGCCGCGGTCGCGCGGGCCCTCTGCGGCGAGCCCGTGCTCATCCTGGCCGACGAGCCCACCTCCAACCTCGACCAGGACGGGGCCGAGCGGCTTCAGTTGCTCCTCAGTCAGATCCGTCTCGAAGGAACGACGGTGGTCGTCTCCACGCATGATCAGCGGCTGGTGGCCATGGCCGACACCGTCCATCGACTTGACCATGGACGGCTTCTGGCGCCGGGCAGCGAGGCCGCCGGCAGCACCGGCGGCTGATCCGAGGCAGTCACGCCGCCCGCTGTCCGTCGCGATGTTGGCCGTGTCGTCTCGAGATTTGCCCCGGTCGAGTAGCCGCGCCCGTTTGCTTTTTTCGCTGGCCTGCGACTGGCCCACGGGTGCCGGAAGGTTACGATGTTCTCGGTGCAGCCGCACAGCCCCCGCAGACGCCACAAATTCCTTGGGGTCACGCATGCGAGCCTTGATCACCGGTGCCACGGGCTTCGTGGGCCGCGCCCTGTTGACGCATATCGAGCAGCCGGTCGTCCTCAGCCGCGATGCTCGTCAGGCTCGAGCTGTGCTGGGCGATGTCGAAATCCATGCCTGGGACCCCGGCAGCGGGCCGCCTCCTGCTGAGTCGTTTCAGGGCGTCGAGGCAGTCTTTCATCTGGCCGGCGAGTCGGTCGGCCAAGGCCGCTGGACCGCAAACAAAAAGCGCCGCATCCACGAGAGCCGCTCGCTGGGCACGACCAACCTGGTCCGAGGCATCGCTTCGCTGGCCCAGCGCCCCCCCGTATTGGTTTCGGCGTCCGCCATCGGTTACTACGGTCCTCGCGGCGACGAGATTCTCGACGAAACCGCCCTGCCCGGCGGCGATTTCCTCTCTCAAGTTTGTATCGACTGGGAAAACGCGGCATCCGTCGCCCGTGCCTCTGGTGTCCGCGTGGTGAACCCCCGCATCGGCATCGTGCTGGGTCGTGGCGGCGGCGCCCTGGCCAAAATGCTGACGCCCTTCAAGTTTGGCCTTGGAGGCCGCCTGGCTAGCGGCCGGCAGTGGATGTCGTGGGTTCACCTGGACGACCTGGTTGGACTCATGCTGCACGCCGTGCGGCATCCGATCGAGGGGCCGCTGAACGCGGTGGCACCCCACTCGGTTACCAACCGGGAGTTCACCCAAACGCTGGCAATGGTTCTGTCGCGGCCGGCATTGCTCCCTGTGCCGGCCCTCGCCTTGCGGGTGTTGCTGGGCGAATTCGCCGAGGCGCTGCTGGCGTCGCAACGCGTTGTGCCTCGAGTGGCCGAACAAACCGGCTTTCACTTTTTTTTCCCCGAGCTGGGCGCGGCCCTCGAAGACGCCGTCCAGAGCCTGGGGCACAGTTGATCGAAGGGCAAAGCAAGGGAAGTCTTGTCCCTGCGACCGTTCAGCGATGCGCGCCCCGCTTTTTCTCGGAACCCAGACGTACGGGGGGGCCGCGTCGACCCCACACAACCCCACAACACACCCCCCATTAGTGGTGGTAGGATAAAGTTTATTATAATAATATTTTTTTATTTGACTTCGGTCTATCGACATGGCTAAACTGCCCCTGCGAATACAAAGTCCTAATTCTTTTTTATTCGAGGGGACCAGCCATGAAACGGAATCCGTTCCTTTGGCGAGCGGCCTTTACGCTCGTCGAGCTGTTGGTGGTGATCGCCATCATCGGTATTCTGATCGCCCTGTTGCTGCCCGCCGTCAATGCGGCCCGCGAGGCGGCCCGCCGCGCCCAGTGTTCCAGCAACCTGAAGCAGTTCGGCACGGCCATTTACAACTACCACGACGTCTGGGGCCGGATGCCGGTCCACTACGGTCAGTGGAACGTTCCTGTTACAGGCTGGAACCGTCGGGGCAGCAGCCATGTCCGCTTGCTGCCCTTCATGGAAATGAAGCCGATCTACGACAAGATTGATTTCCGGGGGGGGATGAACACGGATGATATTTCCGTGGAGCAAACGATCGATCCGGACACCGGCCAGAAGCTTGACCACCTGCTGATCCCCTCCTTCATCTGCCCCAGCGACAACCACAACGGCTACTTCGACGGCAGGCACGCCCTGAACAACTACTTCACGTCGATGGGCGCCCAGCGCATGCCCTGCCACACTGGCTGCTCGATCTCGAGCATTGTCGGCCCCAGCCCCTATACCGGCGACACGGAAGGCAACTGGTTCGGCAACGGCTGGCATGACCATGGCAATGGCTGGGGCGACGGAAATGGAATCTCCGGCACCTTCCAGCGCGCCAGTGAGTACCCTTGGACGGGCATTGCCGGCGGTCTGCCAGGCGGCATGCTCTGGTCGGCCCGGTTCACGGACTTGGTAGACGGCGCTGCCAGCACGATCATGATGGGCGAAGGCCGGCCCTACTGTAGCGACCACCAGCTTGGTGGCTGGATGCACCACAATGCCCCTTTTGCCGCCGCAACGACTGCCCCGATCAACTACGACACCTGCATCGAGAGCGGCCACTGGGGCGATCCGAAGTGGACAGGCGTCGGCATCCCGCCCTGCAACCGGACCCGGGCTTGGCCCACCGGGATGGGTTTCAAATCGCTGCACACCAACGGCGTCAATCTGCTGTTCTGCGACGGATCGGTACACTTTATCCAGGAGAACATCGACTACGACGTTTACCAGCGGCTCGGCGAACGCAGGGACTTCCTGCCGGTCAGCGGTTTCTAGGGCGGTGACCGAACTGGTCCACTGAAGAACTGGCCACGCTGTCCTTTGTATCAGCTCCCTGCTTGGCAAGGGGTGTTTGTGGCTGCGCATTTACGGTGGCCTGGTGAAAATTTTCTTGGGTTTGCTGGGTCGGGCTCTTCGTGACCGAAGCCTGTGTTCCATAAGGGGTTGAGTCTCTCCCCCTACTCGCTCCGGGCGGGCCCAACAGCCCGCCAAGGTCCATTTTTATTTGACTTTGGTCAATCCGCACTGCTAAACTGCCCCCTGCAAATACGGCTCCCCCGTTTTGCTTCCTCACGTTCAGCGTGAGGATTAGTCGATTGAGGGGAAGTCCTAATTCTTTTTTTATTCGAGGGGACCAGCCATGAAGCGGAATCCTGCGTTCCTTTGGCGGGCGGCCTTCACGCTCGTCGAGCTGTTGGTGGTGATCGCCATCATCGGTATTCTGATCGCCCTGTTGCTGCCCGCCGTCAATGCGGCCCGCGAGGCGGCCCGCCGCGCCCAGTGTTCCAGCAACCTGAAGCAGTTCGGCACGGCCATTTACAACTACCACGACGTCTGGGGCCGGATGCCGGTCCACTACGGTCAGTGGAACGTTCCTGTTACAGGCTGGAACCGTCGGGGCAGCAGCCATGTCCGCTTGCTGCCCTTCATGGAAATGAAGCCGATCTACGACAAGATTGATTTCCGGGGGGGGATGAACACGGATGATATTTCCGTGGAGCAAACGATCGATCCGGACACCGGCCAGAAGCTTGACCACCTGCTGATCCCCTCCTTCATCTGCCCCAGCGACAACCACAACGGCTACTTCGACGGCAGGCACGCCCTGAACAACTACTTCACGTCGATGGGCGCCCAGCGCATGCCCTGCCACACTGGCTGCTCGATCTCGAGCATTGTCGGCCCCAGCCCCTATACCGGCGACACGGAAGGCAACTGGTTCGGCAACGGCTGGCATGACCATGGCAATGGCTGGGGCGACGGAAATGGAATCTCCGGCACCTTCCAGCGCGCCAGTGAGTACCCTTGGACGGGCATTGCCGGCGGTCTGCCAGGCGGCATGCTCTGGTCGGCCCGGTTCACGGACTTGGTAGACGGCGCTGCCAGCACGATCATGATGGGCGAAGGCCGGCCCTACTGTAGCGACCACCAGCTTGGTGGCTGGATGCACCACAATGCCCCTTTTGCCGCCGCAACGACTGCCCCGATCAACTACGACACCTGCATCGAGAGCGGCCACTGGGGCGATCCGAAGTGGACAGGCGTCGGCATCCCGCCCTGCAACCGGACCCGGGCTTGGCCCACCGGGATGGGTTTCAAATCGCTGCACACCAACGGCGTCAATCTGCTGTTCTGCGACGGATCGGTACACTTTATCCAGGAGAACATCGACTACGACGTTTACCAGCGGCTCGGCGAACGCAGGGACTTCCTGCCGGTCAGCGGTTTCTAGGCGATCCTTGTACACGGGCCGGCTTGGCTCACGCCATGCTCGGCCTGTGAGCTAGAGCTAGTGGTTCCAGGAATCCATTCGCTCGATGATCTCGAGTTGGTCGCGAGCCAAATCGGGCCTTCCCAACGCGTGGTGCTGTTCCGCCAACCAGCGGCGAAAACCTTTGAGCGTGGGGTCCAACTCCAGCGCCCGGCGGGCCGCCTCCAGTCCGCCATCCGTATCGCCGGCGTGAAGCAGCAGCTCGGCCGCCTGCTGGTGCATGGGAACAATCCATGGGTTAATCTTGAGAAACCGATCGACGTAGTCGCTGGCGGCGGCGGTATCGCCGGCAGCAGCACAAACCTGCACCAGCCACGACAACACGTATTCGTTGGTGGGCTCCAGCGCCAGCGCCCGCTCCAAGTATTCGCGGGCCTGCTTATGCTCGTGGCGGATGAAGGCGGCCTGCCCCAACGTCTTGAGCACCGCCGTATCGTCGGGCACGACCCGCAGAACCGGTTCGAGAAGGTTCTCGGCCAGCCTCGCCAGCCGCACCCGATCGTGCGACGGCAGATCCGAATCGAGCATTGCCAAACCTTTCGCCCGGTCGACTTCCCAACCAGCCATACGCAGCTCGCCCCGATCGTAAATCACCAGGGAGGCCGGGTCCGTCCTCATGGGCGCCAGCAGACCGTCGGCCGGCGCCGGCTTGCGGCGGATCGAATGATCGGTCTGGGACGCGTGGGCAATCTCCTTCGATTCGGTCCGCGGCATGTGGCAACGGATGCACGAATCCTCGACCGCGAGGCGCTGTGCCTCGTCGAGCGAGCAACCCTTCTCGGCATGGCAATTCAGGCAGCGGGCCCGGTAGTACAAGGCCGCGTCCTGCCCGGGTCTGGAGTGCGGGGAGTGCGGGTCGTGGCACGATGTGCACGAGAGGTCTCCACCACTGGCCTGGTAGCAGATGCTCTTGCGCATTTGCTCCACCTGGCTTACCGCGGCGTCGGCGTGCTGCTTGTCCGGCGCTTCGGGGGCAACCATCACGGTCCAAATGTCGTCGATCAGGTCCCCCGGGCGGAAATCGAAGTGCCCCCGTCCGTACCGCAGGATGCGCGTCGCACCCTGCAAATGGCACTGGTAGCAAACGCTGTCTCGCCGCGCCGCTTCCAAGCGGGCGGGATTGACGATCATCGACCGGTCGTCCTCGCGCGGCGAGCCGGAGCTTTGCAACTCGACGTGCCGCTGGCCCGGTCCATGGCAGCGTTCGCAGCCGATCGAGATTTCCGCAAAGGGCGGATCGAGATAGTGGTCTTCAAAGCCCTCGCGCTTGGCCACCCGGCCCACGTGACACGACAGGCAGCGATCGCCCACCCGCCGGGCGAAGCGAGAATGCACCCTGGGTGAGTAGCCGGGCGACAGCTCCCACCGTCCCGCCTCCGTGTACCAGGAGATCGACGAGGCAAACAGCACGCCCCCACGGTCGATCAGATACCCGCGTCCCCGTACGCCCGAACCGAGCGCATAGCGGACGTCCACGCCTTGGTCGTAAATGACTTGCCCGGAAGCGTCGACCATCCGCTCATAATGCGTCACCCGGTCAGCGGCGCACTCGACCCGGTACGACCGGTTTCCAGGAGGCCGGAACGTTTCGGCCTGGCCGTAGTCCTCGATCGAGTCGCCTGCCAGCGCCTGCCGCGGGTCGACGGCCTCGGTCGACCGCCACATCGGATGCTGGGAATACGACCGGGCAATGGCCGAATGGCACCTGGCGCAGACGGCGCTGCCCACATACCCCTCGGCAGGTGGGTCGGGCCGGACTGCCCGCTGACGGACCGCGGCTTTCGAGTCCGGGTCGGTTGGTTCGCCGCGATCTTTCTGCAGCCACACGCCCAAGGCGACCAATGCCAGCGCCACCGGCATCGCCACGGCGATGAGCTTTCGTCTGGCGGCGAAACGCCCCCAAGAGTCCCGATGGATGCCCGGCACCGCAACGCCTTTCGACTTGCTGTAACAATACTTGATTCATACCAGCGGGCGTGCGGCGTTTCAATGGAAAAACGACTGCCCGGCGCGAGGACCTTCCGGCCAGCCGACAAGCCCGCACGAGGTAGCTTACTCGCCAGAGTTCAGGCCTGGTGCCACTGCTTGGAGGACCCCGGCACGCCGGGGTCCGACAAGCAGTGCGTCACGACCTGCAACCGCCCCCCGCCCATAGCAGGACTCGCCTGAGCTCAGGCAAAGCGGCCGGCGGCCCGAATTCGGGCGAATCCGGCTACGAGAGGGGTTTCCACGCTGTTGGCAGCCGCTTGCAATCGGGGACGATTTAATTTACCATGCTGTTTTGTTTTGTCTCATTCTTTTCCAAGCCTGACTGGGGGGGGTTCAACCATGCTGTACAAATCGAGTTTGTGTTTCGGCCTGGCGCTGGCAGTCACCGTGGGCTGCAACAGTTCGTCCGGTCTGCCGACCGTGCCTGTGACCGGCCAGGTTCTCCTGGACGGAATCCCGGTATCGGGTGCGGAAATTGTCTTCATGAACAAGGACCGCAGAGAGGGTAAACCTGCTGCCGCGATAACCGACGAGCAGGGCAACTTCAAGCTCACGACTTATCTGAACCCGAAGGAGAGGCCGGAGGGGGCCTTGCCGGGCGACTACGACGTCGTCTTCAAAAAACTCGAGGTGCTGTCCGGCACCGCAGAAGAAATGGGCGGTCTCGGCAATCTACAGACAATGCCGCAGGGGAACCTCGACAAGGCACGGAAGGCTAGGCAACAAGCCACCGAGGACATGCTAGCCACCGGCAAACGAGATTCGGAAGCTGTCGCCCAAATGCCAACATCTGAAATTGGAATGTATGGAGAGCCGCTGCCCAAGAACCTGCTGCCGGAGAGGTATTCGAAGGCCGAGACATCGGGGTTCGCGGTTACCGTCCAGGAAGGCGTTGAGCCCTTTATCTTCGAGCTCAAAGAGCAGGAATAAGCCGGTTCCTGCGCCCCGACGCAGCATTTAAGGCCAGCTCCGGCATTTCACGCGCTGCCGATGGCTCCCGCCGTTTCAGTCTCCGTCGAGGCCTGTTGCGGCCAGGTCCTCCCGGCCCTTTGAGATTTATCGACTGTTTTGCCGACCGCTCCAACGAGTCGCTTCGTATAATAGATCCGCCGGCGCTCGGACTGTTGTCAGGGATTGCCGGATTCCCAGTGCGGCCCCTCAGTGCGAGTTCCCCGCGGTGGAAACAACCCTGTCGCAAACCGAAGCTACGCCGCAAACGTCGTCGCCGGGCCGGGGCCGCGGCCTGCGGTCCCCTTGGACGGGCTGGGTCCTCGCTGGCGTGATCTTGTGCATCGCTTTGGCCGCGGTGCCGGCCATACGGCGCGCGAGTCTCTCTTTCAAGATCCAGGCGGCCCGTGACGCATTGCGGCGGGCCGAGCCGGAAGCCGCCGTCGAGCGGCTTGTGCCCCTTGTCAAGGCATATCCTGATCTGGCCGAGCCCACCTACCTGCTGGCGGTCGCCTATCGGCGTCTGGGGCAGCTTAGAAAAGTCGCTCCGCTTCTGGAGCAGGCCGAGAAACTTGGCTGGTCGCGTCGCGATACCAAGCGGCAACGCCTCCTCACGAGGTTCTTGGACGGTTACGTGAAGGAAACCGAATCCGAGCTTCAGAGCTACCTGACTGCGGAAACGACCGACGACGAGGCGGCGGAGATCTACGAAGCCTTCGTGAAAGGCTACTTGTCCGAACTTCGCTTCCAGGAGGCGGACATCTGCATCAGCTTTTGGACTCAGTGGCGTCCGCACGACGCGCGGCCGCGTCTGTGGCGTGCCGAAATGGCTGGGGTCCTGAACGACCTCGAAGCGCAAATTGAGGAATACCGCAAGATCCTCGCGTTCGACCCGGACCACTACGAGGCCAGCGCCAGCCTGGCGGGCGCCTTGCTGAAGAGGAATGAAGTCGAGGAGGCGTACCAGCATTTCAGTCGCTGCCTGAAACTGCGGCCCGAGCAGGCCGCGCCTCTGGTCGGTCTGGCCGAATGCCAGCAGCGGCTCGGCAAGACAGCCGAGGCCAGGGAGACGGTCATGGCGGCTCTGAAGCGTCGCTTGAGTCGCACGGATCAGGCTCTGGCCTACAAGACCCTGGGCAAGATCGAGCTGGAGTTGCGAAATGTCGCCGGCGCCGTGCCGGCGCTGGAAAAGACGCTTGAACTCGATCCCCGCGATTTGGACGCCATGTATGCGCTGGGCCTGGCGCTGCAGCGGATCGGACGCAAGAAGGACGCGGAGCAACACCTGGTCCGCTCGCGACAGCTTCGCAAGTACGAAGGGCAGAGGGGCGATCTTGCCCGCGAAATCGTGCGGGATCCGGAAAACGCCGACCTGCGATGCAAGGCCGGCACGATGCTGTTGGAAGAAGGCCTGGACGGCGAGGCGCTGGTGTGGTTGATATCCGCCCTGCGGCTCGACAGCGGGCATCGTGCCTCGCATGAAGCCTTCGTGACCTACTACGAACGCCGCGGCAATAGCGAGATGGCTTCGAAACACCGGATCGCGGCAGCCACGACCGTTCGATCGCTCTCCAATCGGGGGACTCCCTAGCGCGTGGCATACGCCGGTCGAAGTCCGGCAAAACTCTTCCATCAGGCAAACTGGCAACCGATGCCGCGACTGCTCCGTGACCAACCTGCCCGACTGTCCCCTGACCTAAGCGCCCCAATGCGGCTTGGCGCCTTGGCGTGGTTGTTGATCAGCCCCTTGGCGATCGGCTGCGAAGGCAAGGCCGCCAGCAGCGTCGCGCCGGCTGCTCTGCCGGCCAGCCCGGTGGCGAGCAGCGGGCCCAAGGAAGGCTCGATTCGCCTGGTCAACGTCACGCATCGCACCGGCATCGAGTTCGTGTACGAGAATGGCCGGGAAGCCGGGATGCACGCCATCCTGGAGTCGCTGGGCGGTGGGGTGGGGCTGTTCGATTATGACAACGATGGCCGGCTCGACCTGTTTTGCCTGGGCGGCGGCCGTTATCTCCAGGATGGCCCGGTGGGCCTGCCCTCCGCGTTGTTCCGCAACCTGGGTGATTGGAAGTTCGATGACGTGACCGCGCCCAGCGCTGCCGGCGGCGCGCCCCACTACACGCACGGCTGCTCGGCGGCCGACTACGACGCCGACGGCTTCGTCGACGTGCTGGTGACGGGCTACGGCGGCCTGCTGCTCTTGCACAACCAGGGGGACGGCACGTTTGTGGAGGTCAGCGGCGAGGCCGGTCTCGACGACCGGCTGTGGAGTTCCGCCGCCGCCTGGGGAGACTTGAACGGCGACGGCCATCTGGACCTGTACGTCGCGCATTACGTCGACTGGTCGATGGAAAACAACCCGGAGTGCCTCGCCGGCCAACGCCGGCGTGAAATCTGCCCGCCGAAAGAGTTCAACCCGCTGCCCGACAGCGTTTATTACAGCAACGGCGACGGCACCTTCTACGACGCCACCTCCACGGCGGGTCTGCGTCCGGACGGCAAGGGGCTGGGCCTGGTGCTGGCCGACTTGGACCACGACGGCGACCTGGACGTCTACGTGGCCAACGACACGGTCGATAACTTTTTTTACATCAATGACGGCCGGGGAGTTTTCGAGGAAGAGGGTATGCTGCGAGGGGTCGCTTGTGGCGAGGGCGGCAACTTCGACGGCAGCATGGGGCTGGACTTGTGCGATTTCAACGGCGACCTGCTTCCCGACCTGTGGGTGGCGAACTTTGAGGAAGAGTCCTTCGCGCTGTATCGCAATGAGCTCAGCCGCCACGAGCTCATCGGCACCGAAGCGCCCGGGTTTTTCGTCCATGTCAGCCGCGGCGCCGGCATCACGGCGCTGGGAACCTTGTTCGTCGGCTTCGGCACGGTGGCGGTCGACGTCGACAAGGACGGGGACGAAGACTTTGTCGTCTCGAATGGACACGTGATCAACTTTCCACGCTCCGCGCCGATCAAGCAACTGCCGCTGATGTTGCTGAATCACAGGGGCGATCTGGGCGAGCCCCGATTCTGGCGGCACTCGATTTCGTCGGGCGGCTATTTCGAACAGCAGCATCGCGGTCGCGGTCTGGCCGCGGGCGACCTGGACGACGACGGCGACATCGACCTGGTGTTCTCCCACGACGACGACGAGCCGGTCGCCCTGGTTCGCAACAACACCGCCCCGGGCAACGATTGGCTGCGAGTGCGGCTGATTGGCCGCGCCTCGAATCGCGATGCCATTGGAGCCCGCCTGGTCCTGACCACCGCCACGTCGTCGCAGTTGCGGCACGTCAAGGGAGGCTGCAGTTACCTCTCCCAGTCGGACCTGCGGCCATTCTGGGGGTTGGGAAAAAAGGCGACCATCGAGAGCCTCTCGATCGTTTGGCCTTCAGGGATCGTGCAGGAGTTGACTTCCATCGAACCCAACCAGACGCTGACCCTTGTTGAACCGGATCCGCCGGGTCCGTTCCCTCAATAACCCTCTTGTGGGCAGCCGGACACCGATGCCGCGACTTTGCCCTGATCAACGTGGCCCGACAAGGCTTGCCGTCTCCGCCGTCTTGGCGCTATGGATCGGCCCCTGGGCGATCGGCTGCGAAGGCAAGGCCGCCAGCAGCGTCGCCCCGGGTGGCCTGTCGCCCGGCCCCGTGGCCAGCGCCGGCCCCCGGGAGGGCTCGATTCGACTGGAGAACGTCACGGACCGCACCGGCATCGAGTTCGTTTATCAGAATGGGCGGGAAGCGGGCATGCACGCCATCCTGGAGTCGCTGGGGGGCGGGGTGGGGCTGTTCGATTACGACAACGACGGCTGGCTCGACCTGTTTTGCCTGGGGGGCGGCCGGTATACCGGGGACGGGCCGGTGGGGCTCCCCTCCGGCTTGTTCCGCAACCTGGGCGATTGGAAGTTCCGGGACGTGACTGCGGTCAGCGCGGCCGGCACCGCCGCGTATTACACGCATGGCTGCACGGCCGCCGACTACGACTCCGACGGCTTCGTCGACGTGCTGGTGACCGGCTACGGCGGCTTGCAGCTCTTGCACAACCAGGGCGACGGCACGTTTGTCGAAGAGAGCAGCCAGGCCGGTCTGGACGATCGGCTGTGGAGTTCGGCGGCCGCCTGGGGAGACTTGAACGGGGACGGCCATCTGGACCTGTACGTTGCGCATTACGTCGACTGGTCGATGGAGAACAACCCGGAGTGCCTGCTGGCGGATGGTCAGCGCGAGATCTGCCCACCGAAGAATTTCAACCCTTTGCCCGACGTAGTGTATTACAGCAACGGCAATGGAAGCTTCCGCGATGCCACGTCGACGGCGGGTCTGCGGCCCGGCGGCAAGGGACTGGGCGTCGTGCTGGCCGACCTGGACCACGACGGCGACCTGGACATCTACGTGGCCAACGACACGGTCGAGAACTTCCTTTACATCAATGACGGTCAGGGCGTCTTCAAGGAAGAGGCGCTTCTGCGGGGCGTTGCTTGCGGCGAAGAAGGCAACTTCGATGCCAGCATGGGGGTCGACTTGTGCGACTTCAATGGCGACCTGCTCCCCGATCTGTTTGTGGCGAACTGGGAGGAAGAGGCATTCGCCGTATACCGCAACGAGCTGAGCCGGGATGAGCTCACCGGCAATGAGCTGGCGGGCCATTTTATCCACGCGAGCCGCGGCACCGGTGTCACGGCGCTGGGTGATTTGTTCGTGGGATTCGCCACGCTGGCGGTGGACATTGACAAGGACGGCGACGAAGACTTTGCCGTCTCCAACGGGCACGTGATGAACTATCCCGAGGCATCGCCGATCAAGCAACTGCCGCTGATGTTGCTGAATCACAAGGGCAATCTGGGCGAGGACCGATTCTGGCGGCACTCGCTTTCGTCGGGCGATTACTTCGAGCTGGCGCACCGGGGCCGCGGTCTGGCCGCGAGCGACCTGGACGAAGACGGCGACATCGACCTGGTGTTCTCCCACGACGACGACGAACCGACCGCCCTGGTCCGCAACGACACCGCCCCGGACAACGATTGGCTGCGGGCGCGGTTGATCGGCCGCGCCTCCAATCGCGATGCCATTGGGGCCCGGCTGGTGCTCACGACCACCACCTCGTCCCAGTTGCGGCATGTCAAGGGAGGGTGCAGTTACCTTTCCCAGTCGGACCTACGGCCATTCTGGGGGCTGGGAAAAGGGGCAATCATCCAGAGCCTTTCGATTGTTTGGCCGTCCGGGGTCGAGCAGAACTTGACTTCTATCGAACCCAACCAGACACTGACCATTGTGCAACCCGACCCGGCGGACGCATCCCCGAAATGAACGAGACCTCCTCCACCTCTGCCCCGCTGATGGCCCCGGCCGCTGGCGGCCCAAACCCAGCGCCCTTGTTGGAACCGTCCGTGGACCGGCACGAGCCCGGCTGGCGCCACCCGGCCGGCCGCCCGCGCCGCAGGCCAAGCCGCCGACTGCTCGCCCTGCTGGCTGCCGTGCTGGTATCGACCGGCGGCGGCAGTTGGCTCTTCTATCGTCACAACCAGCCGGATGCCCGTTTTCGGCGCGGCTTGGAGGCGATTAAGGCCCGCGACTTCGAGCGGGTCAAGTACTGCCTGGTCGGTCTGCCCGAGGCTCCACGGTACGAACCCCACGTGGCACTGCTCAACGGCAGCTTGCTGCTGGAGCGCAAGCAATTCAAAGAGGCGCTGCGCGAACTGCACTTCTCGCTTGACCACGATCAAACGAGACCGACCGCGTTGACCTTGGCCGGAATGGCGCTGCACCAACTCGGATACTTCCAGCTGGCCGAACGCAACTTGCAGTTCGCGCTCCAGCAGGATCCCGAGCAGGTCGACGCCCACCGTTGGTTGGCAGCCGCCTATTATGACGTCGGCGTCATGGACCGCGCTATGGTCCATCTCGAAAAAGTCGCCGAGATGGATTTGTCCGACCCGCGGCCCCACCGGATCATGGGATTGATCCGCATGGATAAGAACAGCGACGCCCAGGCCGTCGAAGACTACCAGGAATCGCTTCGCCGCGACCCCAAACAGCCCGACGCGCAGCAAATCCGGTTGGAGCTGGCCGAAACGCAGATGGACCTGCTGCAGTACCCGCAGGCGCTAAAGACGCTGGCGGACTCTGAACAAACAGCCGACGTGCTGGGACTCGCCGCCGAGTGTCATTACAACGAAGGCCGCAAGCGACAGGCCATCGAGATCGCCGAACGGGCCTTGGAGTTGGTACCCCATCATCGCCCGGCGCTGCTGTTCAAGGCACGGCTGGCTGCCGACAGCGGCGACCAAAAGCGCCAGCGGCAGATCCTGGAACAACTGGTGAAGCATTACCCGAACAGCTTCGATTCGCACTACAACCTCGCCTTGGCCTATCAGCGCATGGGCCTGGTCGACAAGGCCGACGAGCAAATGAAAGAGGTCCAGCGTTTGCAGGACCTTCGGCGCGAAAACGACGAACTACTGCAACAGGCCGAGGTCGAACTCTACAATGCCGATATCCGTTACCGCCTGGGCGTTATTTCCGATCAGCTCGACATGAAAAAACTGGCCAAAACCTGGTACAGGGCCGCGTTGGCCCTCGACCCAGGCCACTTCAAAGCCCGCGTGGCGCTGAACAACTGAGAACGACCGAAAGGAATTCACTCCGTATGGCTCAGCCCAACGACCGCTCACCTGCTCACGCTCCTGCCGGCACGGCTTCCCCCGGAACTCACACTGCCGCTGCACCGCCGCAAGCCCAAGCTGGCCCGGTTCAACCGGCCGGCATCGCTGCCCGCCTCTGGCATCTGATGGTAGCCGCCGCCCTTGCCGGCGTGCTGGTCTGGCTGCTCGTCCAGCAGTTTACGCCGGTTTTCGGCCCAACCAGCGAAGGCGGCCCGGCCACGACTGAAATGCCCCCCACCGCGCAACTCAGCGCCTCGCATGGCATTAAATACGGCAATACGGCCGTTGTTTACGGCTTGTTTGGCGGCATTGTGGCGGCCTTTTTCGCCGTTGCCGAGGGAGCGGCGCGCCGATCGGCCGGCTATGCCGTGGTCGGGGTGCTGCTCGGCCTGCTCAGCGGGGCGGTTTTCGGCGCGCTGGGTGCTGGGGCGGGACGGTTCATCGAGACCACGGAGCCGTCTGTAGAGCGGATGGTCAAGACGATGATGATGCACGCCGCCGGTTGGTCGATTACAGGCTTGGGAGTGGGACTTGGCTTCACCATCGCCTCCTGGCGCGGAAAAACCATCGGCCTCGCCGTGCTGGGGGGTGTTGTGGCGGGCGGCGTGTCGGGACTGCTGTTTCCCATTCTGGCCGGGCTGCTGTTTACGGGCTCCAACACCGACCAGATCGTACCGGCCGGCTCCGGCGCCCGTTTGTTCTGGTTTGTCTTGACAGCCTCGCTGATGGCAATCGTGGTGGGCGGCCTGCGCGGCACTCGCCCGCGTCGTGCCCGCCAACCCGCGCCGGCGACCTCCGCCTGAAACGCCGCCTCTCAAGAGCGAAAAACGCCAGCGGGCCGGAACCGCTCAGCGGGGGAGCCGAACTATGCGGATTGTCCTGTTCGCTTTTGCCATGGGGATCTGCCTGCCGGCGCCGGCCCGCGCCGACGAGTTCTTCCGCGACCAGGTGGCGCCGATCCTTGAGCGGCGCTGCCTGGCCTGCCATGGCGCTGAGGAACCCAAGGGAGGCCTGTCGCTCGCCGATGGCCGCCGGGCGCTGGCCGGGGGCGATAGCGGCCAGGTGATCGCGGCGGGCGATGCCCAGGGCAGTCTTCTGCTCGATTACGTCTCCGGCGATTCACCACTGATGCCCAAGGAGGGCCCGCCGCTGGACGGGCGGCAGGTGGCGGCCATCCGCGAGTGGATTGGCCAGGGGGCGCCCTGGCCGGCCGACCTGAAACTCGTCGACAAACGCTTCGAGGGGCAAAGCTGGTGGTCGCTCGAGCCGCTAAAGCGTCCCCAGACACCGGTGGTCGCAGCCCCGGCTGGTTGGCCGATTCGCACGCCGCTGGATGCCTTCGTGCTGGCCGAATTGAATCGCCGGCGACTCGCGCCTTCACCGCAGGCCGGCCGGCGGACGATCATTCGCCGTCTGACCTACAACCTGCACGGCTTGCCCCCCACTCCCCAGGAAATCGAGGCCTTCGAATCGGACCGTGCCCCGGATGCCTACGAGCGACTCGTCGATCGGCTGTTGGCTTCGCCCCGTTACGGCGAACGTTGGGCCCGGCATTGGCTGGACCTGGTTCACTTCGGCGAAACGCACGGGTACGACAAGGATAAGACCCGCGAGAACGCCTGGCCCTATCGGGATTACGTCGTGCAGTCGCTCAACGAGGACAAGCCCTACAGCTTGTTCGTCCGCGAGCAACTGGCCGGCGACGTGCTGTACCCGCACGACCCCGATGCCGTGGTGGCCACGGGCTTGATTGCCGCGGGGCCCTGGGACTTCGTGGGACACGTCGAGCTGCGTGAAGGGACAACCGACAAGGACATCGCCCGATCGAACGACCGCGACGACATGTTGATGACCACGGTTTCGACTTTTTTGAGCGTGACCGCCCATTGCGCGCGGTGCCACGACCACAAGTTCGATCCGATTCTGCAAGCGGACTACTACCGGCTGCAGGCGGTTTTCGCCGGCGTGGACCGGGCCGATCGGCCATACCACCGCGACCCCGAGCTGCAGCGACGGCGCGCCGCGCTCGGCTCACAGCGGCAACTGCTCGCCGCGCGCCAGCAGGCGCTGGACGAAAAACTGGCGACGTTCGAGAACTCCGACCTTGCGAGGCTCGACGCCGTTCTGGCCGATCTCGAGGCGCGGCGGGCCGCCCTGCCCGCCGGTGCAGCCGGCGACGACAGCCCCACGAACGGCTACCACAGCGCCATCATGGCCCGCCCCGACGAGCCCAAGTGGGTCCAGGTGGACCTGGGCGAGCCCAAGCCGATCGGCGAGATCCACCTGGTGCCCGCCCGGCCCACGGATTTTCCGGATACGCCTGGCTTCGGTTTTCCGGTGCGCTTCGCGATCGAACTGTCCAGCGACGCGGAATTCTCCGACCCACAAATCCTGGCCGATCATACCGGCGAGGACTTTGCCAACCCGGGCGCCGAGTCCTACGTGGCGCCGGCCGGCGGGGCGGTGGCGCGCTATGTCCGGATCCGCGCCACGCGGCTCTGGCCGCGCACCAACGACTATGTGTTCGCGCTGGCCGAGTTGCGAGTGATCTCGGCCCAGGACGGCGACTCGCAGCCCAACCTGGCGTTGGGAGCTGGCGTGACGGCCCTGGATTCCATTGAGGCGGGCCGCTGGAGCACTGCCCACCTTGTCGACGGTTTCGATAGCCGCAAACGCTTTGAAAGGCGCGCGGAAGATCTCGCGGCCGACGGGCATCGCGAAGGGGTCGAAGCGCGCATTGAGCAGGTCTCGCGCGAGCGTCAGCAGCGCCTCATGACGCTCTTGGACGATGCCACCCGGAGCGAGCTCGACGAGGTCCGGCACGAGACGGCGGAAGTCGAAGATCAACTGGCATCGTTGCCGCCGCCCGACCTGGTCTATGCCGCCGCCAGCGATTTCAGGCCACAATCCAACTTCACGCCCGCGGACGGCTGCCGTCCGATTCATCTTCTTCAGCGTGGCAACGTCGCCAGCCGCGGCGATTTGATGGCGCCCGGCGCCTTGTCGTGCCTGCCCTGGCTGGAACACCATTTCCAATTGGAGCGTCCCGAAGACGAAGCAAGCCGCCGCGTCGCCCTGGCGCGCTGGATTACCGACCCGGCCAACCCGCTGACGCGGCGATCGATCGTTAACCGGGTCTGGCAGTACCATTTCGGCCGCGGCCTGGTCGATACTCCCAACGATTTCGGCCGCATGGGGTCGCAACCGACGCACCCGGCGCTCCTCGATTGGCTGGCCACGGAGTTTCTGGCCGGTGGTGAATCGCTCAAGCGGCTGCACCGGCTGATCCTCACCAGTTCCGTGTACCGCCAGTCGTCGGCCGCGCGGGCCGATGGCCAGCGGATCGACGCCGGCAATCGATATCTCTGGCGGATGAACCGGGCGCGGCTCGACGCCGAAAGCGTCCGCGATGCCGCGCTGTTTGTCGCGGGCAAGCTGGACCAGGCCATGGGCGGCCCCTCGGCGCGGCAGTTCGTCTTCAAGGACGATCATTCTCCCGTCTATGACTACGAGCGGTTCGACGTCGAGCAACCCGGCAGCTTCCGCCGCGGCGTGTATCGCTTCATCGTCCGTAGCGTCCCCGATCCCTTTATGGACTGCCTCGACTCGGCCGATCCCTCGATCCTCACGCCGCAGCGCAATACCACGCTCACCGCCCTGCAGGCGCTGGCCATGCTCAACAATCCGTTTATGCTCTCCCAGTCGCGGCATTTCGCGCGGCGTCTGGAAGGCGTATCGGCGGATCCCGCCGAACAGGTCCGGCAGGGGTGGCTGCTGGCCCTGGGGCGGCCTCCACGGAGCGAAGAATCCGAAGCGCTGATGGCCTACGCGAAGCGGCACGGCCTGGCGAATGCATGCCGGCTGATTTTCAACAGCAACGAGTTTTTGTTCGTCGATTAGTGCCTCAACCTGGTCCCAAGGATACCGCCAGCATGTTCTCAACGGCCGCCTGGAATCGGCGCGAACTGCTGCTGAATATGGGATGCGGGCTGGGCGGCATTGCCTTGTCTCATCTGCTGGGGCAGGCCGGTCTGCTGGCAGAATCCTCCGATGCCGCGCGGGAGCTGGGCGGCGGCCTTCATCACCGGGCAAGAATCCGCCGCGTGGTGCAGTTGTTCATGTCCGGGGCCGCCAGCCAATGCGACCTGTTCGACTATAAACCGGAGCTGATCAAGCGGCACGGCCAGCCTTTCGATCCGGGCGAGAACGTCGAATTGTTCCAGAGCACACCCGGCGCCTGCATGAAGAGCCCTTGGAACTGGCGGCAGTACGGGCAGTGCGGCAAGTGGATGAGCGACCTGGTGCCTCACCTGGCAAGCTGCGTCGACGACATGGTCTTTATCCACTCCATGGTCTCCAAGTCGAACGTGCACGGGCCGGCCACATTCATGCAGAACAGCGGCTTCGTCCTGCCGGGATTCCCCAGCATGGGCGCGTGGATTTCGTACGGCCTGGGCACACTCAACGAGAACCTGCCCACGTTCGTGGTGCTACCCGACTCCCGCGGGTTCGCGCCCAATGGGCCCGGCAACTGGTCGGCGGGCTTTTTGCCGGCCAGCCACCAGGGGACGTTGATCCGCCCGTCGGCCGAGGCGCCCATCCACGACTTGTTTCCACGCACGGCCGACTTCGTTACCCTCCAGAGCGAATCCGAAGGACTCAGTCTGCTTGAACGGCTGAATCGCGGGCACCTTGAAGGGCGCGAGGGCGACTCCCGGCTCGAGGCCAGGATCGCCTCCTACGAATTGGCCGCCAGGCTGCAGCTCAGCGCCCCCGAGGCGCTCGACGTCGCCAGCGAGCCCGAGTGGATCCACCGGCTGTACGGGCTGGACCAGCCGGTGACTGCCGACTTTGGCCGCAACTGCCTGATCGCCCGCCGCCTGCTGGAGCGCGGCGTGCGCTTCGTGCAGGTCTACAGCGGGGCCGACAACGGATTCCCACGCCGCAATTGGGACAGCCACGAAGACATCCAACGCGACCACGGCGACATGGCCGCCAGCATGGACCGGCCCGCGGCCGCCCTGTTGAAAGACTTGAAAGCCACCGGTCTGCTCGACGACACGCTGCTCATCTGGACCACGGAATTCGGCCGCATGCCCTGCAGCCAGGGGGCCCTGGGGCGCGATCACAACCCGTTCACTTTTACCACCTGGCTGGCTGGCGGCGGGCTGAAGCCCGGCACCACGTACGGCCAGAGCGATGAGTGGTCGTACAAGGCAGCCGTGAACCCCACGTACTGCTACGACCTACACGCCACCGTGCTCGCGCTGCTGGGCATCGACCACGAGCGGCTCGTCTTCCGCCACAACGGCATCGATCGCCGGCTGACCGACGTCCACGGCCACGTCATCCATGATATCCTGGCTTAACGTGCCAACGACGCTCCGATGGATTTAGTTCAGAGCTACATCAGCGGTTGGCCCTGGTGATGTTTCGAACCTCTGGGCACACGGTAAGCGCAGGCTGCATCATCCGCCGTGCTCTTGGACCAGGCTCGCCCCGGCGCTGGCCACCCGCCGTTGCATCCGCCGATAGCGCCCCATGCCCACCACCAGTATCAGCCCAGCCAGCAGAATGGTCAGTACCCCGGCCAGGCGCACCAGCGGCGCATCCCAGAAGTGCAAGGCCGTTACGCCCATGATTACCAGCGCCAAGGCCGTTCGGACGTACGACAGCAGCGTCCTCTCGTTAGCCAGGACCGTGCGGTCGACCGCCAGGCGGTCGCGCAACAGCGTGTCTTGAGCGTAAGGCGGGGTCGTGTCTACCATTGCGTCGCCTTTCGCCTGTACAACGGGCGTGCCGGCATGGCGCCAAGGCGGTATCGGCGCCCGCTCGACTTGCCTCGGATTCTTATGCGGTCCTCACACGATCCTAACACTTCAGCGGTACCTTGCGGAGTGGTGGGAAAGCATACCAAACCACAATCAAGGAATATGGAGGGCCATATGACCAAGGTCAAGGTGTTCGCCGCCGTGCTGGCCGTGATCATTTGCGGCAGTCTCGTGGTGGTCCAGGCGCTTGAAACGCAAGCGACGAAGGGTTCGACCAGCAAGAAAGCAGTCGCCGACAAGGCAAGCGTGGCCGGTCGCGCCTCCGTCGCTCAGAGCGCCCCCCAAGGCAAGGTGGACAGCAAGCTGCCCAGGTACAGCCTCGGCGACGGTGTGTCGGGCACGATCAAGAGCGAAGGCTCCGATACCATGGTCAAACTGATGCAGTACTGGACCGAGAGCTTTCAGCGCTACTATCCAAATGTGCAAGTGGAAGTCCAGGGCAAAGGCTCCGCCACGGCCCCAACCGCCTTGATCGCGGGCACCTCGAACTTCGGCCCCATGAGCCGTGAGATGAAGAGCAAGGAAATCGACGAGTTCGAGGCGCGCTTCGGCTACAAGCCGACCGGCCTCAAGACCGGCATCGACATGCTGGCGGTTTACGTGCACAAGGACAATCCCATCAAAGGGCTCACGTTGCCGCAGGTCGATGCCATCTTCTCCAAGAACCGGAAGGGCGGCTACGAAAAGGACATCCGCACCTGGGGCGATTTGGGCCTCAAAGGCCAGTGGGCCAACAAGCCGATCAGCCTCTATGGCCGCAACTCGGCCTCCGGCACGTACGGCTATTTCAAAGAGAACGCCCTGTTCGACGGCGACTTCAAGGACTCCGTCCAGGAGCGTCCCGGCAGCTCGGCGGTAGTGCAGGGGGTGGCCCGCAACAAGTTCGCGATCGGCTACAGTGGTATCGGTTACAAAACAGCCGACGTCCGCGCCGTTCCTGTGGCCAGAGAGGAGGGTGAAGACTT
This sequence comes from Pirellulales bacterium, assembly GCA_040901675.1. Classification (GTDB taxonomy): domain Bacteria; phylum Planctomycetota; class Planctomycetia; order Pirellulales; family JAICIG01; genus JBBDNX01. The sequence continues at coordinate 69,752 of JBBDYJ010000026.1, forward strand.
CTGGCGGGCCGAGGCGGACTACGTCAGCGAGTATCCGCTGAGCCGCTTCCTGCTGATCTACATCAACTATGAACCGCGGAGCGACCTGGATCCGCTCCGCCGCGAGTTCATCAAGTACATCTTCAGCCGCGAAGGCCAAGAGGACGTTGTCAAGGACGACTACTTGCCGGTGGGCGCTAAGATGGCCTTCGATGCCCTGTCGTCCGTCGGGATCACCGTCTCTCAGTAGGTCTTCATTGCCCGGATGAGCTCGCCGAAGTCATTCACAGGCCGAACGCGACGGCGCCGGACCACGGTGGCGGTGCGCATTGCGGACCGGCTGGCCCAGGGGCTGATCGTTGGCGGGGGGATCGGCACCATCGTGGCGGTTTCGATGGTGTGCATCTTCCTGGTATGGGTCGTGCTCCCGCTGTTCTGGGCGCCGTCGATCGAGCCAGCCGTCGACGTGCCGCCGCCCTGGAGTTCCAGCCCTCCCTGGCACGTCGCCGTCGACGAACATCAGAACTCGGCCTGGGCGCTCAAGCGAGATGGGTCGCTCGACGTGGTTCGGCTCGATCCGCCGCACGCGGGGCAGCTTCTCCACGAGCGCAAGCTGTTCGATGGCCCCCCGGTCTCTGCTGCCGCCTTCGGGCTCGAAGGGGACGAAGCCGCCTTCGGCTTTGCCGACGGCTCGTTCCTTATGGGCAGCATCCGCATGCGGACCAGCTTCGTCGATCCCAAGCGGCTCGAGGCTCCCTTTCGCGGCATGAAGCCCGGCGAAGTCCGGCTGGTCGAAGGCGACCTGGTCGAGCGGACCAGCCAGGGCCAGTTCCGCCGGCAGTCCCTTCAGATCGAGCTCGGCGAGCCACAACCGACCGGCTCCACGTTCGCGGTGGCCTCGATCGACTTCTCGATGCGCTCGTCCGGGCCTGTTCTGGCCACCCTCTGCGCCGACGGCAGCGCCAGGTTGCACAGTTTGCGATCCGTGCGGAGCATGGAGACCGGCGAGACGGACTACCGGACACAAACCGCCGAGCTTGCCTACCCGCGGCGCAGCGGCCAGGCCAGGCCCACCCGCATCCTGGTTTCGGGCGTCGGCGACAACGTGCTCGTCGCCTGGCGCGACGGCCGCCTGGTGCGTTTCGACGTTCGCAACGCCAAGCAGCCTCGCCTGGCCGAAGAAATCGACCTGGTAAGCGAGCAGGAGGCCTCGCTAACCGCCCTGGAGTACATGATCGGCAAGGCCACGCTTGTGGCCGGCGACAGCACGGGCAGGATCCGGGGCTGGTTTCGCGTCAATCGCCCCGAGGCCGGCACCCCCGATGGAAAGACTCTGGTCGCCGCCCATGAATTGCCCGGTCCCGGCAGTGCCGTGCGTTCCCTGGCCGCCTCCGCCCGCAGCCGCATGCTGGCCGCCGGTTACGAGGACGGAAGCGTGCGGTTGTTCTACATGACCACCGAGGAGATCCTGCTGGAAACCCGCACCGAAGGACCGCCTTCGGCGCTGGCGGTATCTCCCAAGGACGACGGACTGCTGGCGGTGACGCCAGCCCGTCTCACGCGGTGGCGCATCGACGTGCCCCATCCTGAAGCCACGCTGGCCTCACTGTTCACCCCACTTTGGTACGAAGGGGATAAACGGCCCGCCCACGTCTGGCAGTCGACCGGCGGCAACGACACGTTTGAGCCGAAGCTCGGCCTTTGGCCCCTGGTCTTCGGCACGCTCAAAGCCACCTTTTACTCGTTGCTGCTGGGCGTCCCCTTGGCCCTGCTGGCCGCCATCTACACCAGCGAGTTCCTGCCGCCCAAGGCCCGCTCCAGGATCAAGCCGACCATCGAGTTGATGGCCAGTCTGCCCAGCGTGGTGCTCGGCTTCATCGCGGCCCTGCTGCTGGCCCCGCTGGTCGAAGGCCTGGTTCCTTCCGTACTGACTTCCATTGTCACGGTGGTCTTGGCACTGTTGTCTGGCGGGTATCTATGGCAACTGTTGCCTTCGGCGGCCCGGGTGCAGCTTGCCCCTTGGCGGTTTGTCTTCATGTGTTTGGCGCTGCCGCCGGGGGCGGCGGCCGGTTTCTGGCTGGGCCCGTTGGTCGAGCGGCTGTTGTTTGCCGGCGACATCAAGATCTGGCTCAACGGCGGGGCGGGCCATGCCACCGGCGGCTGGATGCTGCTGCTCTTGCCCCTCTCCGGCGTGGCGACCGCCTGGCTGCTCGCCTCGCGCGTCAATCCGATCCTGCGGCGATTCGGCGCCGACTGGACTGCCTTTCAGGCGGCGGCCTTCGACTTGGTCAAGTTCGTGCTGGCCGTGCTGGCCGCGTTGGCCGCCGCCCTGGCGCTCTCCATGGCGCTGTCGGCTGCCGGGTTCGACCCGCGCGGCGACTACCTGGGCAGGTACGAGCCGCTCAATGCGCTAATCGTGGGCTTTGTGATGGGTTTCGCCATCATCCCTATCATCTACACGATTGCCGAGGACGCTCTGTCCACCGTGCCCGAACATCTGCGCTCCGCTTCGCTGGGCGCCGGGGCGACCCAGTGGCAGACCGCCACCCGGATCATTATTCCCACCGCCATGAGCGGCCTGTTTTCGGCCGTCATGATCGGGCTGGGGCGGGCCGTTGGAGAAACCATGATTGTAGTGATGGCGGCCGGCAGCACGCCCGTGATGGAATGGAACATCTTCAACGGTTTTCGGACGTTGTCGGCCAACATCGCCACGGAATTGCCCGAGGCCGTTCGCAACAGCACCCATTACCGCACGCTGTTCCTGGCGGCGCTCGTGCTGTTTTCTTTGACATTCATCCTCAACACGGTGGCCGAGACGGTGCGGCAACGGTTCCGCAAGCGAGCGTTTCAGCTATGAGCCTTTCCAGTGGCTTGGCACAATCCGCCCCTGATCCTCCGGCGACCCAGCCCGGTCGGCGCGGACGCCGCAAGGGCGCCTCGTTGCTCGCCGCGCACGGCGAACCGATGGTCTGGTTGACCGGCGGCGCATTGGCCATCGCTCTGGCCATGATTGTCGGGCTGCTCTTGATCATCCTGGTCGAAGGGGCTGCCACGTTCTGGCCGGTCGGCGTGGTGCGATTCACGACGCTCGACGGCCAGGTTTACATGGGCGAGGTGGCCCGCGACGAAACGTATCGGCCGGGCGACGAGGTGTTCGACGCGCTGGAAGAGGAATTCAAAGAAAAGGCGACGGCCAGCGTGGCAGCCGAGGGCGGCCGAGCCCATCGGACGCTGGTCCGAACGGGAAACTTCGAGCTCAGCAACTCGCATTTCCAATGGATCCAGGGTTTTCTCGTCCGGCAATCCGACCGGCCGCGTTGGGCCGTCGTTGTCGAGCGATTATCCGACGGCCGGTTCTACGGCTTCCCCGATTCCTTCCTGGTCGACGACCAGAGCGTCGCGGATTCGCCCGCCCACACGTGGGCCATGTTCCAGCGCCATCACGAGGAAGTACGCCGCCGCTGGAAAACCCGGCGAAGCCTGGAAACACACGCCATCGGCCGCATCAACAGCCTGCTGGAAGAGGCCCGCTTGGAGGTGCGCCAGGCCGAGTTGCGGCATGGAGCGGATTCAAGCGCGGCCGCCTCCGCCCGTCGCCGGATGGAGGAGGTCCAGGCGCAGGCGGACCGCGACTTTACCGGCATTCGCCGCCGCATCCGCGAGATCAACGACGAGAACAACCGCTACCAGTTGGTTCTCTCGACTGCCGACGGCCAGCAGACGGCGCTGGCGCTGGCTGAGGTCGTCCGGGCTTACCCCGCCAATCAGTTGAGCACCTTCCAGCGGCTCGGCGTGTATGCCTCGCGCTGGGCCGAGTTCTTGCTGGACGATCCTCGGGCCGGCAATAGCGAGGGAGGGGTGTTCCCGGCCATTTTCGGCACCGTGGTCATGACGCTGGTCATGACCGTCGCCGTGGTGCCCTTCGGTGTGCTGGCCGCCCTGTACCTTCGCGAATATGCCAAGGCCGGCCTGGTGGTGAGTGCCGTGCGGATCGCCATCAACAACCTGGCCGGCGTGCCCAGTATCGTGTTCGGCGTGTTCGGGCTGGGATTCTTCTGTTACATCATGGGTCATTACATCGACGCCGGCCCCTCCGCCCCTTGGCAGCCGCGGAGCTGGTTTGTGCTGCTGGGCGGACTGACGGTCGCCGCGGCCGCGGCGCTGATCGTGTCGTTGCTGGCCGGGCGCGCGCCAGCGTCGGGCCGGCGACTGCTGGGTGCTTTGGCGGTCGGGCTGTGGCTTGCCTGCCTGGCTTTGACGGTGCTGGCGCTGGCCAAGACGCCGTTCTTCGAGGGTTTTTTCGTGGCCCGCCTTCCCGACCCGACCTACGGCAAGGGGGGCCTGTTGTGGGCCTCGCTTACCCTGGCGCTGTTGACGCTGCCGGTGGTGATCGTGGCCACCGAAGAGGCGCTCTCGGCCGTGCCGCGCTCGATGCGCGAGGGCTCATACGCCTGTGGCGCCAGCAAGTGGCAGACGATCTGGCGGATCGTGCTGCCCCGCGCCATGCCCGGCATCATGACCGGCATGATCCTGGCCATCGCCCGGGGCGCGGGCGAGGTGGCCCCGCTGATGCTGGTGGGGGCCGTCAACGTGGCCCCCAAGCTCCCCCTGGACAGCGAGCCGCCCTTCCTGCATCCTGAACGCAGCTTCATGCACCTGGGGTTCCATGTTTTCGACCTGGGCTTCCAGAGCCCCAACAGCGAGGCGGCCAAGCCCATGGTGTTCACCACGGCACTCTTGTTGATTTTGATAATTGCCCTGTTGAACATCATGGCCGTCTGGATTCGCAGCCGCTTGCGGCGGCGGTTCATGTCGAGCCAGTTCTGATTGGTCTGATTGGAAAACCTGTTTCATGCACACCTCGTCGGCTCCTAACCCGCGGCTCGAAGCACCGGCACACGCCGAGATCTCGCCGACAAAGGCCCGCAAGGTGGGCGTCGCGGGACGCCTCGAGGCAATTGCCCGCGGCGAGCCGGTCCAGACCGAGACACACCCAGCCGTGGCCGCCGAGGAGCCCGTGCTCGAGGTGGACGACTTCTGCCTCTGGTATGCCGCGAAGCAGGCCCTCTTCAACATCTCGATCGCGATCCCCAAGGGCAAGGTCACCTCGTTGATCGGGCCTTCGGGTTGCGGCAAGTCCACCTTGCTCCGCTCGGTCAACCGCCTCAACGACCTGATCGACACGGTCCGCGTCGAGGGGGACATGCGGCTCAATGGCGACACCATCTATCACACCCGGGTCGACGTCATCGAGCTGCGCAAGCGAATGGGAATGGTCTTTCAGAAATCGAACCCCTTTCCCATGAGCGTCTTTGAGAACGTGGTCTACTCGTTGCGGATCGACGGCGAGCGCGACAGCCGCGTGCTCAGCGAAGTCTGCGAGCGCAGTCTCCGCGGGGCGGCCTTGTGGGACGAAGTCAAGGACCGCCTGCACGAGAGCGGTCTCAGCCTTTCCGGCGGGCAGCAGCAGCGGCTCTGCATCGCCCGGGCCATTGCCGCCGAGCCGGAAGTGCTCTTGATGGACGAACCCTGCTCGGCCCTCGACCCCATCGCCACGGGCAAGATCGAAGACCTCATCCGCGAGCTGCGCGGCAGCTATTCCGTGCTGATCGTCACCCACAACATGCAGCAGGCTTCCCGCACCAGCGACTACACCGCCTTCATGTACCTGGGCCGCGTCCTCGAGTACGGTCCCACCCAGGACATCTTCACCAAGCCCTTTCTGAAGGATACGGAAGACTATGTCACCGGCCGATTCGGATAAGCCTCCCGATTCCACTCGCCGGTTCCGCCCGGGCCAGTTCAGCCTGCGGACCATGATGGTCTGTATCGCGGTATTCAGCATCTGGCTGGGATGGTACGTACATTCGGCCACCCGTCAGCAACGAGCTGTCCGAGCAATTCTCGAACGGGGCGGGACGGTCACGTACGACTACCAGTACGACACCGCACAGGATCGGGTAGTGCCGAATGGGAAAGCGCCCCGTCCGGTTTGGCTTCAACGGCTTCTCGGCGATGACTACTTCCATCATGTTGTGCGAGTCAGCCTCGATGACGTTGCCACGGACGCGGATCTCGTACACCTGGAAGTCATGCCCCGGCTGAGACAGCTATTTCTCGGCGGCGCCGATGTCAGCGACGCGGGGCTCGAGCACCTCGAGAACCTGAGAGAACTGCGATTGCTCGTGCTATGGGGAAACCCGATTTCCGGTAGAGGGCTCAAGCACCTGCGAGGCCTGAAAGAACTGCGACAGCTGGACTTGAGCCAAACTCCAAGCCAAGACGAGCATCTCATCCATCTCACGCATCTATCGAGATTGGAAAGGCTGGATCTACCCAACAATCCCCAAATCTCCGGTTCATTTCTGGAACACATTGCCGACCTGCCAAACCTTCAGAGCCTTGTGCTGCGTGGCAGTGGAATCAGCGACGAATATCTCGTACATCTCAAGCGCACAAAGAAGCTGCAGTCGCTGATGCTGGACGGCACCCAAGTGACAGACGCCGCCGTCATCCATCTGCAAGATCTCACGAGTTTGCAGAATCTGGATGTTACCGATACTGGCGTCTCGCGGGCTGCGGTGGCGGTCATCAAGGCTAGCTTGCCCCAGGCAAGCATCAAACCGTGACTCAGGGTTGACTTATTGAGCCAGCGCGGGTCGCGTTATTCATGCATCCTTCTTCTACGTCCGTCGAGGTGGAACCATCGGCTCTGGTTTCGCGTCTAATCGCCAAGAGACGCAATCGGCAGGCCGCCAAATGCTCGCTTGCCGCCTGCGCACGCTGCGACCATAATCGTTCGAGAGGAAGGCACCGCTCAAAAAGGCCCGACGGGCCGCAGAGTATCCCCACCTTGAGGGCACACCGTGGCTGCTCGCTTCGATCCCTACCAGGCCTGGCTCGGCATCGCATCGGTCGCCAGGCCTCCCAATCATTATGAGCTTCTGGGGCTGCCGGCTTTTGAGAGCGACGCCGGCCGGATATCCACGGCGTTCGAGCGTCAGAAGGTCCGCGTCAGTCAGATGGCCACCGGCCCTCAAACGGCACTTGCCGAACAGGTCCTGCAACAACTTTCCAGCGCCAGGCAGACATTGATCACGCCCGGTGCCAAACAGGCGTACGATGCCCAGTTACGGGCCACTGCGGGTTCCCTTGCGTCACACCCTCCGCGCCGGGACGCTGCTGATGCGCTGCTGCCCCCCATGGCGGTCCCGGGGCCGCGGCCTCAACCGCCCACGGTGCCCATGGCCACGCTGATCAGCCCTCCGGGATCCGCGCCGGCCTTGCGGCCGCCGCCTCCGCCGATCGCTGCTCCAGCGCGTCCGCCCGTGGCCACGCCGGTGTACCCGCACGGGCCAGCCCTTGCACCGGGCGGGGCGCCTCAGGCGCAAGGCGCCGCCGTGCTGCCTTCGGTGTCGACGGCCCCCAGTACAGTGAGTGCTTATCTTCACCGGCCCAAGCGCCGGCGGTCGTCGTTCGCGCCGGCGGCGATCGGACTGGCCGTGGCCGCAATTCTGGCCACCGCGGCCGCGGTGTACATACAGTCGGATCGGCAGGGCCCGCTTGCACAAGGCCCCGGGGCACCCACCGACCAGCCAAAGCGGGCTCCCGAGACCGAAACCCATACTTCGGATGCCGCTCATCCGGATGTCGGCACCAGCCAACGCCGCTCTCATGGCGAGCGGGGCTCGCGCCGGTCGCGGCGCGCAGTCGATGGCGGCCGCCGGCCCGCAATCGCTGCCGTGGCCCGCATGTCATCGAGCGATCCATCGCCGGGCTCGGGCGACCCGCTGATGGCGAGCGACGTCTCGGCCGATTCAGACAATCCCAAAGACTCCGATTCGATGCCCGACATGGACGACGGCATGTCAAACGCCGCGGATGCGGCAGGCGACTCGGCGCAAGCCGTCACTGCTGGCCAGCGGGATCCGCCCAATCCGCAGATCGAGGCATCGGTCAAGCGCAATCTGGCCGCCGCGCGGGCGGCATTGGCCCGCCGCGACGTAGCGGCCGCCGAAGAGCAACTCAATCTGGCGATGCTCGACGTGGAAACACGCGAATTGGAGGCCGAAATCGACCGGGCGTTATTGCTCTCAGCACACGTGGCCGACTTCTGGCAAGCTGTCGGCAAGAGCCTGGCTGGACTCGAGGTGGCCGAAGAACTGGACCTCGATGGCCAGGTCGTCATCGTGGTCGAGTCAGAGAATCGATCGCTGGTGGTTCGAGGGGGCGGCCGCAACCGGACATACACGTTGGAAAAGCTGCCCGTCCCGCTGGCACTGCTATTGGCCCAGCGGAGCCTGCCCAGGGACGACCCGAAGTCCAAAGCGGCTCTGGGCGCCTTCCACGCGGTCGACGCCAGGGGCGACGTGGCCCAAGCCCGCCGATTGTGGCAGGAAGCAGCCGGCCAAGGTTTCGATGCAGCGTCGTTGCTGTTGGAATTGGACAGCCGTTCCGAGTAATCGTTCGCCTCTGAAATCGCCCACGGCCGGTTTTGGCGCTCCAACATGCCGCAAGCCCGACAAGCTTTAGTGGTGCTTCTTCGCCTGGTGGGCTGCTTCGACCTGTTGGCGTTGGGGGGCGTGGTCATGCCCCAGGCCTGGATGGAGGCCACCCATGTCTGGCTGAAAATGGGCACCTTGCCCGATGCGCCGGTGGTCGGCTACCTCGCCCGATCGGCTTCGATGCTGTACGCGGTGCATGCGGCAATGATCCTGTTCATCTCGTTCGATGTGGTTCGCTATTGGCGGCTGATTACGTTTGTAGCCATTTCGACCATCGTCCTGGGAGTCACGATCCTGGCGATCGATCTGGCCGAAGGCATGCCGCTGTTCTGGACGCTGCTGGAAGGCCCAAGCCTCGTTGTCGTGGGGGCGTTGTTGCTGGCGCTCCAAGGCATGGCCGGCTGGGGCGTTCCCGGAGAGTCAATTGCGGACGGCTCGCGCCTCAAGTTAGAATAGCCACCTGCCCGGTACTCGCGCAATCGATTGCGGTGACGGCCGCGCCGGCCCGCCAGCTACGCCTCCCAACGACCCAAGGTACTTGCATGCAGTTCCGTTTTCCCGCCGGCATCGCGGCGTTGGTTCTTAGCCTTTCCATCGTCCCGCCGGCGCCGGCGCAGCAGTCGCCCGAGGACGAGCTGAAGTCGCTGGTCGTGGCCGAAGGGTTCGAGGCATCGATCTTCGCGTCCGAGCCGATGATCACCAACCCCGCGGCCATCGACATTGATACGCAGGGCCGGGTCTGGGTGGCCGAGATCCACTGGTATCGCGGCCAGGCCAAGGAGCCGCCCGCCGACAAGATCAAGGTGCTGGAAGACACCGACGGCGACGGGCGGGCCGACAAGGTCACGGTCTTTGCGGACGGCGTGTTTGCGCCGATGAGCATCTGCGTGGCAGGCGACAAGGTTTACGTGGCCACCAGTCCGGATTTGTGGGTCTACGAGGACAAGGACGGTGATCTCATAGCCGATGGCCCACCTACCAAGCTGTTGACCGGTTTCGGCGGTTACAACCACGACCACGGCGCCCACAGCCTGGTGCTCGGCCCTGACCACAAGTGGTGGATGTCGCACGGAGACACCGGTTTCAACGTGAAGGGCATCGATGGCTCGCACATCGAATACAAGTGGGGCGCCATGCTGCGAGGGGAGCTCGACGGCAGCCGCCTGGAGACCGTGGCAGTCAACTTCCGTAATCCCTACGAGATCTGCGTGAGCTCATTCGGCGAATCTTTTTGCAGCGACAACGACAACGACGGCAACTTCAGCGTGCGGATCTGCTGGATCCTCGAAGGAGGCAACTATGGCTGGTTCGGCGCGCCGCCGGCCAAGGTTCCCCCCGGCACGCCGCTGGGCGAGCATTGGCACTTCCGCGGACATGTCCCCGGTTTCGTGCCCGCCACGCTGGTCACCGGCTTCGGATCGCCCTGCGGCATCTGCTTCTACGAAGGAGACGCCTTTGGCGACCAATACAAGAACGCACCGCTGCACACCGACGCCGGCCCCCGCGAAGTCCGCATCTACCGGCATGAGCCGCACGGCGCCGGCATGCGGGCCACCAGCCGGGTGTTCATGTCCAGCCCCGACGACGCCTATTTCCGTCCCGACGACATCTGTGCCGCCCCCGATGGCACGCTTTACGTCGCCGACTGGTACGACGGCGGCGTCGGCGGTCATGCCTATAACAATCCGGATCAAGGCCGCATCTTCCAGTTGCGGCCCACGGGCAAAAGACCCCAGCGTGTCGGCGAGCCGGGCCCATACGCCACCGTCGAGCAGGCGATCGAAGGTCTGAAGAATCCCAACCTGGCCACGCAGTTTCTGGCGCGCGAGCGGCTTCTGGCCGAGGGGTCTTCCAGCATTGTTCCGCTGAAGGAACTGTTGAACGACAAAGAACCGAATTATCGGGCCCGCGCGCTTTGGCTCCTGGACCGCATTGGCGGCCAAGCGCGGCAGGCCGTGGTCGATCAGCTCAAGAGCGACGATCCGGCCTTCCGTGCTTTGGCGGTGCGCATTCTGCGGCGCCACGGCGCCGAGTATGCCGAGCCGCTGCTGGACATGGCGGGCGACGACTCCCCCGAAGTCCGCCGCGAGGTGCTCTTGGCCCTTTCCAGGCTCGAAGGGACGCGTGCCGAGCAGGCGCTCGTCGAGATGGCCGCCAGCTACGACGGCACGGACCGCTATCTACTCGAGGCGATCCATATTGCCGCCGGCCGACGCAAGGCCCAGTTGTACCGGGCACTCGAACGAGCCGGGCGGATTTCGATCGACAAGGTGCAATTGCTGCAGGTGCTCGATCCCAAGGCGGCCGCGTCGTTCCTGGCCGAGAGCCTGGCGGCCACGAACCTGGACGAATCGGCCCGCCAGATGCTGTTGGAGCACCTGGGGGGCACGGCGTCCGCCGAAGCGGGCCAGGCGGTCCTCAAGCTGGCCACCGATCCGGAGGCCTCGGCCGATATGCGGCGTCTGTCGCTGAACCTGCTGGCAGCCAACCTGCCTGGCAACTGGCAAGCCTTGAAGCGCGGGCCCGAGCTGGCCTCGGGGCTGAGGCACCTTCTTTCCGATCCCGACTGGCAGGCGGCGGCCCTGACCCTGGCGGGTGACAACGGCCTCCATGAGCTGGCAGCCGAGATCCTGGCGCTTGTCCAATCGGCCGAGCTGTCGGTCGGCGTCCGCCAGCAGGCCGCCCGAGTTGCCGCTCAACTGCGGGTGGAAGGGGCGGCCGCGGCGCTTGCCAAGCTGCTGACGTCGAAGGAGCAGCCGTTGGCGGAGGCGGGCCTGTCGGGCCTGGTTCAATTGCAGCATTGGCCGCCGGTCCGCAAGGTGGTCTGCGGCACCGTCGGCACACCGCGACTGCAAGCCGAGGCGGTCGAGCAACTGATGAGCTCGACGGGCGGCGCACTGGTGATGCTGCGTCTTATCGACGACCAGGCCGTCAGCGATGCCGTGGCCAAAACGGCGATCGACCAGGCCATCCGTCATCCGGACTCGAACATCCGCGTGCTGTTTGAGCGGTTTGTCCCGGAAGACCAGCGGCCACGGCGGCTGGGCAGCGCGGTCCAGCCGGCCGAAATTCTGGCCCTGGAGGCCGACGCCGATCGCGGCCGGCAGATTTTCTTTCAAAGCTCGGCCGCGCAGTGCAAGAACTGCCATCGCGTGCAGGGGCAGGGAGGCGGCATCGGACCGGATCTGAGCCAGATCGGGAAGAAATACGACCGGGCCGCCCTGCTGGAGACAATCCTCGAGCCTTCCAAGGCCATCGCGCCGGAGTACATTGCCTACCTGCTGGAGACCCAAGACGGGCTGGTTCACGCCGGTTTCGTGGTGGACAAGAGCGACGAGCAGGTCGTGCTCAAGGACGCGAACAACAACCTGATCCGTGTGCCGGCCGGCGAAGTGGCCCTGCTGGCAGCCCAACAAAAATCGCTGATGCCCGAGCTGGTGCTCAGCGACGTGACTGCTCAGGATGCCGCCGACCTGTTGGCCTATCTGGTCTCGCTCAACGAGTCGGTGCAGGCCGTGACACGGTTCCGTTTGCTGGGGCCCTTCGCCAGCCCCGACAAGAAAGGGATCGACCGCGATTTTGGACCGGAATCGGAGCTGAGCCGGCCCGACTTGAGCGCCGGCTATCCTGGCGCCCGCCAGCGCGTACACTGGGAACTGGCGCAAGCGAACGTGCTTGGCGAGTTGCCGATGTTCGACCAGGTCAAGCACGCCCAGACGCGGGGCCAACCGGCCGAGGGCGTGACCAATTATTTTTTGGTCTTTGCCGATAGTACCGCCGACCAGCAGGCGACACTGCTGGTGGGCAGCGACGACAGTTGCAGAATATGGGTCAATGGCCGGGAGGTGCACGTCTACCGGGGCAACCGGGCGCTTGCTCCGGCCCAGGACCGGGTGAACGTGAACTTCCGCTCCGGCCGCAACACGGTTGTGGTCAAGGTCGAAAACAACCAGGGGCCCGGCGGCATGGCCCTGGCCATCCAAAGCGCAAGCGCCATCGAGATAAACACCGAATGATCGATTTTCTTCACTCGACGTGGCCGGGGGCCCGCGCTCCGTTGCGCCCGGCCCGCGGACAGAGTCCTTGCTTGGTACTGTGGGCGTTGATCGCCATCACCGGCTGCGGGCCACCCGCGGCCAAGCAAAAGATGATTTCGACCGTCGAAAGTCTCGGAGGCGATGTAACGATCAAGGACGGCAGGCTGGTCAAGATCGATCTGTCCTCCAGCCGGGCCAGCGACGCCGATCTCGCGGCGCTGGGCAATGCAACGCACCTGGAACGGCTCTACCTCAACAGCGCGATTACCGACCAGGGACTCGTGCACCTCGCCGGCTTGACCAACCTCTCGAAGCTCGACCTGCAGAAGACGCAGGTTACCGACGCCGGGTTGGAGCACCTCAAGAAGCTGCCCAACCTCCAGCAGCTTTACGTGCACGGAAGCCGGATTACCGAGGCCGGCATGGCCGACCTCGAGGCCGCGCTGCCCCGTTTGACGATCGAGCGGTTCCCCATCAGCCAACCCTAAGCGGGCTCGTAGTGACCCCATGGATGGGGAGGTTTGGAAAAGGCAGAACGTGATCGTCGGATCCCTCGAACCGCAACTTATTGAGATTTCGAATCCATGATACATCGCTGGCTGTTTCGACTCTTGGCACTGGCCTGTCTGGTCAGTCTTATCAGTCTGGTCAGACTGGCCGTGGCCCAGGAAACGCCGATCCCGCACGGCCAAATGAAACCGCCCGGACCGGCACTGACTCCCGCCGAGGCCATCGCCAAGATGACGGTGCCCGAAGGCTTCTCCGTCGAGCTGGTGGCCGCCGAGCCCGACATCGTCAATCCGGTCGCCATGACGTTTGACGAGCGCGGCCGCATCTGGATCACGGAGAGCCTGGAGTATCCGCGGCGAGACGCGGGGCCCGGGCAGGACCGCGTCAAGGTGCTGGAAGACACCGACGGCGACGGCCGGGCCGACAAGATCACCGTCTTCGCCGATGGGCTGAATATTCCTTCGGGCATTGCCGTCGGGGCAGGGGGGGTCTGGGTGGCCAATGCCCCCGACATCCTCTTTCTCCAGGACACCGATGCCGACGGCCGCGCCGACCGGCAAGAGGTGGTCGTCACCGGCTTCGGCCGCGACGACACGCACGAGCTGCCCAACTCGCTCACGTGGGGTCCCGACGGCTGGCTGTACGGGCTCAACGGCGTCTTCAACCGCAGCCGCGTCGAGCACCGCGGCCGCCAATTTGACTTCACCTGCGCGCTGTTCCGGATTCATCCGCGGACCCGCGACTTCGAGCTGTTTGCCGAGGGGACCAGCAACCCTTGGGGCGTCGCCTTCGACGCCGAGGGAAGCGCCTTCGTCAGCGCCTGCGTGATCGACCATCTCTGGCACCTCGTCGAAACCGGCTACTACCATCGCCAGGGCGGCCCGTATCCACCGTTTACGTGGAAGATCGACTCGATCGTCAAGCACAAACACCAGCAAGCGGCCTACTGCGGCATCCATTTTTTCGATAGCGATGCGTACCCGCCCGAATACCGCGAAAAGCTGTATATGGGCAACATCCACGGCAACTGTATCAACGTCGACTCCCTGGCCCGCGACGGCTCGACCTATGCCGGCAGCGGCGAGCCCGACTTTGTTTCCGCCAACGACGCCTGGTTCATGCCCGTGGTGCAAAAGACGGGCCCCGACGGCTGCCTGTACATCCTCGACTGGTACGACCGCTACCATTGCTACCAAGATGCCAATCGCGATCCCGCGGGCATCGATCGGTTGAAAGGGCGGCTGTACCGGGTCCGTTACCGCGATACTCCGCACGCCGGGCCCTTGGACCTGGCCGCGGAGACCGACGACAAGTTGATCGAACGGCTGCACAGCCCGAACGTGTTTTTTCGCGATGTGGCCCAGCGCCTGCTGTGGGAGCGCAACAAGCCGGCCACGCGCAAGAAGCTGGCCAGGCTGGTGCTGTCCGACGAAGCGCCCCGCAAGGCCCGCATGCACGCCCTTTGGGCCTTGCTCGGTTGCGGACCCTTGGACGAGACGCTGCACCTGGCCCTGCTGGAACATCCCGATGAGGGCTTGCGCGCGTGGGGCGTGCGGGCGGCCGGCCATTCCCGCCAGGTGGCCGCGTCGGTCCGCGGTCGACTTGCGGCCATGGCAGCCGATTCATCGGCCGACGTCCGGCTGCAAGTGGCCATCGCCGCCCGCAAGCTGGAGGGTCTCGAACCGATCCCGTTGCTGTTGGACGTACTCGACTCCAGCGGCGACGACAAGCTGATCCCTCACATCGTGTGGCAGAACCTGCACCCGCTGCTTGAAGAAGAGGCCGGCCAATTCCTGGAACTGGCCAGCCGGCGGCACCTGAACGAGCAGCCTGAACTGACCGCCCTGATGCCCCGCGTGTTCGAGCGGATCGTGGGCCGGCGCGACCAAGACCCGCGGCCGGTCGCGGCCCTGCTGCAAACGTTGATGGCAGCCGGTCCGGAGCTTGGCCCGATGAGCGGCCGCTGCCTGGCGCTGCTGGCCGGCAAGATTCAGACCGGCGAGCTGAGCGGCCGGAGGCTGGAGGCGCTGCGCTCGGCCATGGAGCCGCTGCTGTCGGGCGTTTTGTCGGGACCTGTGGACGATCCTCTTTACCTCGACGCCGCCTTGCTGGCCACCACCTGGAAAGACCCGGCGGGGATTACGGCGGTCCGGCAAGTATACGCTTCGCGAGCGTACGATGACCAGCGGCGCCTGCAGGCGCTCGATGCCTTGGTCGCGGCCGCTGACGATCGACTGCTGGCCGCAGTAGCCGGCGCGCTGAAACCGGACAACGGCAACTCCGTTGAGCTGCGCCGCCGCACGCTCGACTCGCTGGGTCGGCTGGAACAGGCGGAAGTGGCCCGGGTGGTGCTCGCCGCCTGGCCGGATCTGGAGCCGGAGCTCAAACCGCAGGCCATCGAGCTGTTGACCGGCCGCGCGTCGTGGAGCAAGCAGTTGCTGGCTTCGATCGGCGCGGGCCATGTGCCGGCCGATGCGCTGAATCTCAACCAGGTGCGAAAGCTGTTGAGCAGCAATGACCAGGAGCTGATCGAGCAGGTCGAGGCGGCCTGGGGCTCGCTACGGACCGAGCGCAATCCCGACGGCGAGCAGGTGATCGCTCGCATGCGTCAGTTCATCCGCCGCACCCCCGGCGACCCGTTGGCGGGCCGCGAGGCCTACAAAAAAGTTTGCGGGCAATGTCACAAGATGCACGGCGAGGGTCAGGAAGTCGGGCCGGACATTACCGTCAACGGCCGCAGCTCGTTCGAGCAACTGCTCTCCAATGTGTTCGATCCCAGCCTGGTGATAGGCGCCTCGTACCAGGCGCGGACGGTCGTCACGCTCGACGGCCGGGTCCTCACCGGGTTGGTGGTCGAAGACAGCGACCAGCGCGTGGTGCTGAAAGTGCAGGGGGGCAAGCTGGAGACGATTGCCCGCGACGACATCGACGAGATGGACGAGAGCAAGCTGTCGCTGATGCCCGAGGACCTGGAGAAACAGCTCCAGCCGGCCGAGATCGCCGACCTGTTCGCCTATCTCACCCTCGACAAGCCGCCCGAAGATCCGACCGCCCGGCGGCTGCCCGGCGTCGAAGCTCCTCAGCCCCGCGAAACGACGGATCCCGCGCAGTTCAACGAGCTGGTGGCCGAGGTGGCCCCCGGCTTCTCGCTGGACGCGTCAGGCGAGCGGGGCGTCGGCATTCTGGCTGAACAGGCAGGCCGGCCCGGCGTGCTGAGGACCCATCCGCTTGCCCGCGACAAGCCCTGTGTCTTGCGGCGCGTCGTCCTGATCCCCGCCGGCAAAACAACCCGCCTGCTGCTCGATGTTTCGCACCATCCGGACGGAGATTGGCAATTGGTGGTTCGAGCCAATGGCCGCCCATTGCACGAGTCGGTCGTCGGCGAAAAAACCGTCCGCGACGGCTGGACGACCGTGACGGTCGACCTGTCCGAGTTTGCAGGCGAAGAAGTCCAACTCGAACTGCTCAACCAGGCCAACGACTGGCGAGGGGACTTCGCCTATTGGGGGCGGGTCGAGATCGTCTCCGACTAGCTGCGGGTGCCAACCGTGTCCGTCTCGCCCCTTCCCCCCTTCGCTTCCCCGGTGGCTGGGGCAAAGCGGTAGCGTGCCCCAGAGTCGTGCCCCAGAATGCTCGGCAAAAGCGGTCTACCGCCCGCGCCGGCCGCCGCTCGAGTACGAAAATCCCCACCCGACCCTGGGCCGCGGCCGATAGTACGGATGGTAATAGGGGTGATAGTAATAAGGCGGGGGACCGTAGTCCACGATCACCGGCGGGGGAGCCTCGTGAACGATCACCGGCGGACCTTGCGAAATGGGCGGAGCCTGCATCGCCTCGATCACCCGCTTGCTCACTCCGTCGCGCTGTAACGCAATCAACTCGCCGGTTTGCGGCGGACGCGCCACGCCGTTGGCTCCGATATGGTTGATGATCAAGTCTTCGTCGACGCCGGCGTGCGTCATGGCCACCACGTCCTGGAACGTCACCGCACCGGCTGCCACGGGCCGTCCCATGCGGGCTTCGATCATCGCCCGGTTCTTGGCCTCCACCTCGTCCAATCCGCTGCCGATTGCCGCTCCGCTCAAGGCCCCTACGCCCGCGCCGATGGCGGCCCCAGCCCCCGTGTTGCCCACCGCGTCTCCCACGATGGCGCCCACGCCGGCACCGGTCAGACTGCCGAGCAGGGCTCCCCGGTCGGCATAGTAAGGAGACTGGCAGCCCCAGGCGGCCAAGGCCGGCAGCAAGGCCGCCACGAGGCAAGCGACACGTTCAGACATCGAGGAAAGCCCTTCCGTGGGAGTGATCGACCGCCGTGGCAAAGACAGCCCACGGCGGGCAGGACGGGCGGGATTATTCCCCGATTCGGCCGCCCCGGTCAAGATCAACGTCCGTCCGGCTGGGCCTGGGACCAGTCGCGCCACTTTTTCAATGCCGCCTCACGCTGGCTCGGGTCGGCAAACCCGAAGCTGGGGGTGTTGAACAGGATCATGGCGTTGTCCTGCGCCCGCAGAAAGCCGTACTCCCGCGCCTGCTGACCGGTCAACCGAACCAGGGCCGCCAACGCTACGTCGCGCACCTGGGTCTGCACTTCCTGGTCGTCGACCTCCTGGTTGGCGCAGACCGTCTCATTCTGTAAGAGCGGCTCCAGGTCGGCCACGTGCTCGCGGCTGCCCAGCTTGCCCAATGCCAGCACGGCATACTGGAGCATCTGCGGAGGAGTGCCCGGGGCCTGGACCATGTCCAAGGCCGGCTCAATGCCGTCCTTCAAGCCATACCGCAGGGCCAGCATCAGGTTTTGATACGAGGCCATCGGATCATTGCGAAAATCGCGCCGCACCCACGCGCCCAGCAACTTCTTCAACAGCCCGGCACGCTCGACCTCAGACATCGCCTGCTGAATCGCCTGTTGATGGCTGAAGCTGTTGAGAAACGCGCCGGCCTGCTGCGTAATGGGAACGTCCTCCTGGCCGGCCACGAACAGGAAACTGGCAATACTGCCCAGCGCCACCTGCTCGCCCGCCGGATTGGGAAACTGGGCCTGCTGCTGCAACTGGTGGCAACGCGCTTCGAGCAACTCGCCGGCCATCAGCGGGGCGGTGGCGGCCGCCGCCAGCAAATCGTGCTCCGCGCGCTGCATCTCGGCAAACAGCCGGCGTGCCGCCGGGTCTCCGCCGACCAAGGCACGGTACCGCGGCCAGCCGGCCAGATCGGTGTCGGACCGGCCATCGGGATCCGCCAAAAACGCCTCCAGCTTGACCTGGAAATCGAGCTCTAGCACGGAGACGAGAATGCGGCGCGCTCGGAAACGGACCTCGGCATCCGGGTGCGCCAGGGCCGCCTCCAAAGCGGCCTTGGCCGGGATGCCAATCTGCTTCAGCTCGCGCGATGCCTTCTGCCGCTCGACGAACGAAGAGTGGCCAAGCTGCCTCACCAGGCGGTCGACCTGGGCCGGGGAGACCTGGTCTGGGTAGACTTGGCTCTGGGAGATGGCGGCATGGGCGGCCTCCGACTCCGGGCGGCCCTCGGCCGCAGCCATGACCAGGGGCAGCACCGCCAGCAGCCAAACGACCGGACTGAAAAACCCGCAACCGGTGGCACGCATCATGTAAGTCCCAAGACGACCAGCAGCCCCGTCCAGGCACGCGCCCGTCCAGGCAGGCGCCCATCCAGCTAGCTATTGTATGCCCGGCAGGGTGAAATGGTCCAGCAGAGCTTTGGCGCCTGCTTGCTAGGGGGTGCAAAGCCTATTAGAATCGTAGCACTTGGGATTTGCGGCCGCTTGCAGCCTACACCTGCTAAAGTGCCATCGCCCGCCGTGCCGCCTGCAATCTGACGAGTGACAGCCGGCACAGTCTTGGCGATCCAAACTGAAGCCAGAGTGAGCCGCGACCGCCAACGGCGGAGACCGCGGCTTTTTTTGTCCCGGTCAAGGCAATCCCGCGTGCCGTACCGCGTCACTGGATATCGAAAGCTAGGGAATTGCAATGACCGACCAGCAACCGCCCGCGGGCAACGGGCCACATGATTGGCGCCCCTCCACCCTGGCAGTGCACGGCGGCGAAGACCGCCAGAAGTTCGGCAATGCGATCACCGATGCCGTCTTCTGCTCGTCCACTTACACCTTTGCCGATACCCAGGCCGTCCTCGACTTCATCGAACGCAAGCTCCCCCGCGAGGAGTACGGCCGCTACGGCAACCCGGGCGAGAAGGTCGTCGAGCGCAAGCTGGCGGCACTCGAAGGGGGCGAGGCGGCCCTGTTATTCTCCAGCGGAATGGCCGCCATCGTCGGCCTGCTGACGACGCGGCTGAACGCCGGCGACGAGGTGGTGTTCTTCGACGAGTGTTATCACCGCAGCCGCGAGTTCTGCGTCAAGCACTTGTCCCGGTTCGGCGTCGTGACCCGCCAGGTGCCCGCCTGCGACTACGCGGCCATGGAAGCGGCCATTACCCCCTCGACGCGGCTCTTGATCAGCGAGTCGCCGACCAATCCGCACTTGAGCGTCGTCGACCTCGAGCGATTCGCGGCCTTGGGAAAACGGCATCGCATCGAGACGCTGATCGATGCCACCCTGGGCACTCCTTATAACATCCGCCCCTTGGCCGCCGGCGTCGACTACGTGCTGCACTCGGCGACCAAGTACCTGGCCGGCCACAACGATCTGCTGGCCGGGGTCGTTATTTCCAGCGCGGAAAAGATTGAGCCCATCCGCAAGCTGAGGGGCATCATGGGCGCCATCAATTCGCCGCAGAACATTCAGCTTCTGCTCCGCGGCCTCAAGACTTTTGAGCTGCGGATGGAGCGGCACAACCAGAACGGCATGGCCGTCGCCCGCTTTCTGGCGGAGCACCCCAAGGTCGAAAAGGTCTACTATCCCGGCCTGCCCGAGCACCCCTATCACGACCTGGCCCGGCGAACCATGCGCGGCTACGGCGGCGTCGTCACGTTCCTCGTGAAGGATGCCGACTGGAAGCGCACGGCGCGGGTGGTCGATGCGGTCAGGCTGCCGCGGATCGGTCCCAGCCTGGGCGGCGTCGAATCGTTGATCGAGCAGCCGTTGATCATGAGCTACTACGAATGCCTGCCCGAGGAGCGCCAGCGCTACGGCATTCCCGACAACATGATCCGCCTGGCATGCGGCATCGAGAACTCCGAGGACCTGGTGGCCGACCTGGCCCAGGCCCTGGACAAAGCATAAGGGGCCTGCATGCAGTTTCGCACCCGCGCTATCCACGTGGGTCAGACGCCGGATCGCGAGACCGGCGCCATCGTGCCGCCGATCCATCTGGCCAGCACCTTCGTACAACCGGCGGCGGACGTCGCCGGCCGATTCGATTACTCGCGCAGCGGCAATCCAACCCGCCTGGCTTTCGAAACCACGCTCGCTTCGCTCGAAGCCGGTTCGCTCGAGCATGCCTGGGCGCTGGCCTTCTCTTCCGGCATGGCGGCCACGCACTGCGTGACCATGCTCTTGGAACAGGGGCAGCACGTCGTCGCCGGCGCCGATATTTACGGGGGCACGTACCGGCTGCTGCACAAGATCATCAACCGGTCCGGCATCGACGTCACGCTTGTGCCCGGCAGCGATCATGAGCGATTGGCCGCCGCCCTCACGCCGCACACCCGGCTCATCTGGATCGAGAGCCCGGGCAACCCACTGATGTCGATAACCGACATAGCGGCCTGCGCTCGCCTGGCCCGGCAGCGGCAGGTGCTGCTGGCGGTCGACAACACGCTGGCCTCGCCCGTGCTCACCCGGCCCTTGGAGCTCGGGGCCGACATCGTCATGCACTCGGCCACGAAGTACCTGGGAGGGCATAGCGACCTGCTGGGCGGGGCACTCGTGGTGAAGGACAAGGCACTCTTCGATCGTTTGTACTTCGTGCAGAATGCCACGGGCGCGGTGATGGGGCCGCTGGAGTCGTTCCTCTGCTCGCGCGGCCTCAAGACATTGGAGCTGCGGGTCCACGAGCAGTCGGCCACGGCACAACGGTTGGCCGAGCACCTGGCTTTGGACCCGCGGGTCCGCCGCGTGCTCTATCCGGGCCTGCCGGATCATCCCGGCCATTCAATCGCCGCCCGGCAGATGCAGGGCGGCTTCGGCGGCATCCTCAGTTTCGAAGTGGCCGGCGACTACCAGGCGGCCAAGCGGGTGGTCGAAAGCACGCGGCTGTTTCGCCTGGCCGTGAGCCTGGGCGCCGTGGAGTCGCTCATCGAGCAGCCGGCCTCGATGTCGCACGCCAGCTATGCCGCCGCCGACCGTCTGGCCCACGGCATCAGCGACGGCCTGGTCCGCCTCAGCGTGGGCCTGGAGGCCTTCGAAGACCTCCGCGACGACCTGGACCAGGCCCTGGCGTAGAACGGAATTCATTTCGTTTGCCAGCTCCACACTCCGCCCACTAGCCCTTGGGAAGACTAGCGAGTTTGGCCAGCATGCATAAACTTTCCGGATTATGGCCTTTTTGACGAAAGTTCCGGTTGCACAATCTCCGATAGTGTCGCTGTCGGTGAACAGGGTCTTCCGGCGCGCCGGCACGCCAATGGCAACTGAGGGACACGTTCGATGTGCTGCTCGCGAATTCGCGCTAAATGGGTCATCTGCGGCGCCCTGGTATGGTCCGTCTTGGCGGTTGTGGCCGACAAGGGCTTGGCGCAGCAATGGTCGCCTCGCCGGCCGCGGAACTCATCGGCGGCCAGCAAGGCCAGTTACAGCGAGCCGGCGGCGCCCCAAAAGCTGCCGGAGCTCACCGATCCTCGCACGGGCTCGGGGTTCGTGCCTGCCTGGCAGCGACACCCCCACGATCAGCAGCCCCGGCAACCGTACCAGGAGCCGCAGCGGTATCAACCGCCGCAACAGTACCAGGAACCGCAACTGTACCCGCGCCAGCACGTGGCGGTGGCTCATCGGGCCACGATGCCCCAAATGCCCCCGGAGCAACCGTTGCTGATGGACGAAGGCGAAGCGATCATCGGCCAACCCGAGGTAATCGACCCGGGCATGATGGAGCCCATTCCCGACTCCGGGATTGAGTTCGAAACCGGCGAATTCGGCGAAACCGTCGGCGACTGCACCGACGGCTGCGGCCTCGACGGCGGGGAGTGTGGTCTCGATTGTGGGCTCGACTGCGAGCACGGTCGCTACTGCGACGGCATCTGCATTCCCAGGTCTTGGGTTGAGGAAACTTCGCTGTTCGTTGGCGCGCACGGCTTCAAGGGCCCGCTCGACCTGGGCCGCAACGGCAATTTCGGCTTCCATGAGGGGGTGAACTTCGCCGGCCAGTTCGGCAGGGCGCTCGGCCTGGGGCCGCTGGGCCTCGGTTACCAGGTGGGGGCGCAGTTCGTCCACAGCAACTTCTCGGGCGACACGGTGGTGAGCATCGAAGAGAACACCCGCGACCAGAAGTTTCTGACGGCCGGCTTTTTCCGGCGTGCGCCCCGCGGCCAGGGGCTGCAGTACGGCACCGTGTTCGACTACATGAACGACAATTACTACGTCGACATCACGCTGACTCAGCTTCGCGCCGAGATGAGCTACCTGGCCGGCTACGGGCACGAACTGGGTTTCTGGGGCGCCTTCGGCCTGCGTGGCGACACCGACTTGGTCAACGGACTCGCTCAGTCTTACGAGTCGACGGACCTGTATGCCTTCTTCTACCGTTATAACTTGCCCACGGGAGGGCAGGGGAGAGTCTGGGTGGGCGGCACGGACAAAAAGGACACGCTGTTCGGCGTCGACTTCCGTGTGCCGCTTTCGAATCGTTGGGATTTCAACGGGGCCGTCAACTATCTTGCGCCCGAGCAGGGGGGCGGCCTGGTCGGCTCGGCGGAGGAGTCGTGGGGCATCAGCGTCAATCTGGCCTGGTATCCCGGCCGCCGCTGTGCGGGCGTTCACAACGGCCCCTTCCGCTCCTTGTTCGGCGTGGCCGACAACACCACCTTCATGGTCGACCGCGTCCAGTAGCCGTAGCATAGGCTTCCCGTAGCATAGGCTTCCAGCCTGTCCAGCTTGGCCGCGCAGGCTTCCAGCCTGTCTAGATTGGCCCCGCGCGGGCGGTGCGTGGCTCGCGACGTGCTGAGCAAGCGGTGAGGGGTGCCAAGGGCCCAGCGTTCAGCCCTTGATGCGGTCGCGGGTCTTGCCGGGGGCCGCGTGCTTCTCGATGAACTCGATGATCTTGCCAGCCACGTCGACCTCGGTCGCTCGCTCGATGCCTTCCAGACCGGGCGAGGAGTTCACCTCCATCACGACCGCTCCGTGATTGCTCCGCAAGATATCGACGCCGGCCACATTGAGGCCCATCGCCTTGGCCGCCCGGATCGCCGTGCTGCGCTCCTCGGGCGTCAACTTCACCTTGACTGCCTTGCCGCCACGGTGCAGGTTCGAGCGGAACTCGCCCGGCCGGGCCTGCCGCTGCATGGCCGCAATCACCTTGCCGCCCACCACGAAACAGCGCACGTCCGACCCGCCCGCTTCCTTGATGAATTCCTGCACCAGGATGTTGGCGTCCAGCTCGCGGAAGGCCTCGATGACCGACTCGGCCGCTTGGCGCGTCTCGGCCAGCACGACGCCGATGCCCTGCGTCCCCTCCAACAGCTTGACCACCAAGGGAGCCCCTCCCACCGTATTGATCAGCCCCTGCACGTCCTTGGTGGAGTGGGCAAAGCCGGTCACCGGCAGCCCGATTCCATTGCGGGCCAAGAGCTGCAGGCAGCGCAGCTTGTCGCGCGACCGCGTGATGGCCTGCGATTCATTGGCCGAAAACACGCTCATCATCTCGAACTGCCGGACCACCGCCGTGCCGTAAAAGGTGTGCGGCGCCCCGATCCTCGGAATCACCGCCTCGGTTTCCGCCAGCGGCTGCCCCTGGTACATCACCATCGGCTTGAGCGACGTGATGTTCATGTAGCAGCGCAGGTAGTCGATCACCCGCACCTCGTGCCCGCGGCTCTCTCCCGCTTCCTTCAAGCGACGCGTGGAATACAGCGAAGGCTTCCGCGACAGAATGTCGATCCTCACGGTCGATTCCTCTTGGGTCGGTTGCTGCGCCTGCCGGCGGCCTGGTCCGCCCGCTTGCCGCCCAGGTACGAACGGCAGGTGTCGATCAAGAAACGCCGCCGGACCGCCTGCCGCCCCAACAGCATGCGAAAGCCCATCGCATCGCGCCCCGTCAGCGTCAGCTCGATCGGCCAGCGCTGCCCCAGCAGTTCCACGGCCGTCAGGATCACCGGCCGCAATGTTTCGTACCCGCCCGAATTGCGGACTAGGCGGTGGCCGACCAGCTCGGCCTCGCTGGTGACGGTAAGCTGGGTATCTCGTTGCAGAGGATGGACCTTGAATCGCACCATCGGTTTGGTGCCCCGCCGGAACAGCTCGATGTCGAAGGCGTGCAGCGCCGACGAGCGGGCCCCCGAATCCACTTTCGCCTTGACGGCGTCGATGTGCAGCTCCGGCAGCGAGAGCCACTCGCGCCAGCCGATGGTTGTCAACTTCGTTGCGCCGCTGCCAGGCACGCCGCTCCCCTGAAAAAACAGCAAATCCACCCCGCGCCCCAGCCGGTGCGGGATTATAGTGTGGGCCGGCGCCGGGGAAAATGACACGCCTGCCAGGGAAATGATCCGTCGCCGGCCGCGAATAACGGGCTAACCGGGCGAACGAAGGGATTGGCTCGCTGGAAATCCGCGGTCTCGAAGCCGCCGTCTGTCATCCGGAGCTCGCAATGGTCTACCTGGGACTGCTGGTCCTTCTGCTGGCACTCATCGTCGGCTGGTTGATGAACCTCTTCAGCCTGCCGGGCAACTGGCTGATTGTCGCTGCCACCGCGCTGTTCGCCTACGCCGCCCCCGACGGCGGACAATTCGACATAACCTGGACCGCGGTGCTCGTCATCCTCGGCTTGGCGATCGTGGGCGAAATCGTCGAATTCGCCGCCGGCGCCGTGGGAGCGGCCAGGGTCGGTGGCAGCAGGCGGGGCGCTCTGATGGCCATCGTGGGTTCGATGATCGGCGGGCTCACGGGAGCGGTTCTGGGCCTTCCCGTTCCGCTCATCGGCCCCCTGCTGGGGGCGGTGGTGTTCGCCGGCGTCGGAGCCCTGGTCGGCGCCATGCTGGGCGAAGCATGGAAGGGGCGCCAACTCCAGGAAAGCTGGCAAGTCGGCCAGGCGGCTTTCTGGGGCCGGTTGCTGGGCACCCTGGCCAAGACGCTGATCGCCTCGGCGATGGTCGTCATCGCCGCCGTGGCGGCGCTTGTCGACGGCTTTTAGAATCGCCGCAAGGTGATGCTCCAGCACCGGCAATCGTCCCGCAGCCGGCCGACGCTAGGACTTCAGCGGCTCTACAACCGCAGCGCCACCGTTCGGCTGCGTGACTCGCTGTCGATGACGATCTTGTCCTCGCGCGCCAGCCACCCCAGCGCCTGCATCACCAGGTCGCGAGGCGCCTCGACTTCCTTTACCAGCTTGGCCGTGCTCGTCGGCCCCTTTTCGGCCAGCACGCGCCAAACCGCCCCGGCCATCTCTCCGATCTGTTCAATGCCGCAACTCTCGCTTGCTATTGCCATTGCACCAGCTCCTGCTCGCTATTTTCCTCCTCGAACCCCAAGTCGGGCCTGCGCTGTAAGCGGGCGTCCCGGCCCAGCGCAGTTTCAGGAAAAGTATACCGGACCCAACAAGCGACCCTCAAGAGGAACAGCCTGCCCAAAGCAGGCGGGCCATGCCGCCGGCGTTCCCAACTGGGCCGGGGCTGCTGCCGTGTGGAGGCAGGCGGACGTTCAAAAAGCAAGGGCCCGGCTGGCTTGCGGGCGACCAACCGGGCCCTTGAACCGTGAAAAAACGCAATGGACCCGTGGCGGGTATGGCGTCGCGGTACTTTCGGGCGACTTGGCGACTAAGATTCACGGTGCCATTGTTCGTGTGCCGTTTTGGCCCAGGGGCTTGCGGGTGCCCCTGGGCCAACTGGGTCGAACATCGACAAGCCGCTCAAGAGCACGATCCGTGCCACGCTTGTCGGGGCGGCCCGCCTTGCTCCCGGAAAGCCGCCTTAAGTCGTTGCTGCTGCCCCATCTCGAACATCCGCTGGCAACGTCGGGCCACCGGGAAAGACAGCGGCGTTTTGTAAGAATTACAAAACTAGCTTAGCAGGCTGAGCGTAATGGCCCGGAACACCGGCTCGACTGCTTCGAACTCCCGGTCGTCGGCCTGGCAGAACACCAGATACGTGGCATGCTCGGTGCCGAAGCACCGCACGACCGCCGAGTTGGTCAGATCCAGGCAGTAAAAGTTCATGTTGCAGCCGAGCAGTTCACGCCCAGCCACCGTTTCGCGCACCGTCTCGGCATCCAATTCATCGTATTCCTGCCGCATTGCTTTTAAGGCGGCATCGACGAGCATTTGCGGATCGGTGGCCGGCGGGTGCAGGGTAACCGACCAGAAAGCGCCGCCCGGACTATACACGGACACTGAATCCTGGCCCTCCAAGGCGTCCGACTCGTCCAGCGTCCAGTTCTCCGGGTAACGGAAGTGAATACCTAGCTTTTCGTAGTCCGCCGTCATCACGCGCCTTCCTTTTCGGCCCGCCGTCGGGCGCGGTCACTCCATCGTAGCAAACACGCGCACCGGCTACTGGAACCGCCGATAGCGGCCCAAGCAACTTGCGCGCCGCCGCACTCAAGCCTGGCTTGTCCGGTGGTTAACGCTCTGTTACCATCCGCCGCCAGATCTCCACCAGACGCGTGCACCGATCGCTCGCACCTCGACCCCGCGAAAAACGGAGGTCCCGTCCCTTGCAATCTTGCATCCTCGGCTGCCGCGGGCAAGCCGGTCCCAGGCGCGTGCTCGTTGATCACGCTGCCCTGCTGACCGCCGCCTGCTGGGCGATCAGTTGCACGCTGCCCGCAGCGGGCGGCTGCCGGCTGGCCGGCGACCCGGTGCCCCGCTCGCTGGTCACCTGCCGCCAGCTCTCCCAGCAAGGACTTTGCGCGCTGGAGCAGCAAGAATGGGCCCAAGCCGAAAACCTGCTCGCCAAAGCCGTCGAGGCCTGCCGCATCGATCCCGAGGCACGCCGCCATTATGCCGAGGCGCTTTGGCGGCAAGGCAAGACGGACGAAGCCGTCACCCAGATCGAGGCGGCCCTCCAGTTGGCGCCCAGCGACCCCGTCGCGCTGGTCCGGGCGGCCCAAATGCACCTGGCCCTCGGACAGGTCGAGGCCGCTCACCGCCACGTCGAACGGGCCATCGATCTCGATCCCCAGTCCGCGCCGGCCTGGACTGTTCGCGGCAGCGTCCGTCGCCAGACGGGCCTGGTGCGCGAGGCGCTGGCGGATTACCATCGCGCACTGAGCTATGCGCCCGAGGACCGCGAGACATTGCTCCAAGTGGCCGAGCTGCACCGCCAACTCAACGAGCCGGAGTCGGCGCTGGCCACCTTGCAATTCCTGGGCGATACCTATCCGCCCGGCGAAGAACCGCAGCAGGTGCTGTATCTCATGGGCCTGGCCTATGCCGCCGTGGGCAGGCCCCGCGACGCCGTGGAAAGCCTGGCGGCCGCTCGGGACAGCGGCCAGCCTTCGGCCGAGATCCTCTACCGCCTGGCCGAAGCCGAGCTCGAGGCCGGACAACGGTCGCAGGCCCGCTCGACGCTCGCCCGGGCCCTCGAAGTCGAACCGCGGCACAGCGCGGGAAACGCCCTGCTGGACCGCATCGAGCTGGCCCGCGAGCCGGGCAACCGCTTCGATTGACCTTAGCCCCCCAGTCGCCATATCCGGCAAGCGTCCACCTGTTCCGCTCCCCCAGGTTGGTCGCTGCGGCCGGTTTGAACCTTGCAACTCCTGCCCGCACGCTGGCGACTTGACTGTGGACCGCTGCGCTCCTAGCGTTTCGAGGAAACCATTCCGCGCGCCGGGCCGCCTCTCCCGTGCGGGGCAGTCCAGCCGGCCGCCAGCAAGGAGTCAGCCAACATGCCGCAAATCGTGGGTACGCCGACCGAGACATTCGTCGAACGGCGCAACACCGAACTGCCGCTCGGTTCGCCAGGCCGCGAGCGGCGCCAGTTTGCCGACACCTATCAGGAACTCTCGCCCGATGCACGGGAGCTGGCGCAGGCCATCGATAGTTACAAGCTGCTCCACCGGCGGCGTTTCATCACCTACGAGGAAATGCTCGGCGTCGTGCGGTCGCTCGGCTACCACAAATAGTCACAACGTCAGGCCGCCGCTCGGGTCCGCTCGACGAGGCGAGCCAACAGCTCCCGGGCCGCGCCGCTGTCGATTGCATCAGCCGCCATGGCGGCGCAGCCCGGCAAGGTGTCGCACCGGCCGGCGGTCCACAAGGCCGCGGCGGCGTTGGCGACCACGATGTCGCGTGCCGGCCCGGGCGCCCCCGACAGGACCTGCCGGATGATGGCGGCGCTTTCTTCCGGGCCGGCCACCTTGAGCGGTGTCAACTCCGCCGGTTCCAGGCCGAAGTCGGCCGGCGTCCAGGCAAACTCCCGCGTTGGTCCCTGGCTCACCTCGGTGACGCGGGTGGGCCCGGCCAGCGTCACTTCGTCCAGACCATCGTCGCCGCGCACGACCAGCGCCCGCCGAGTGCCCAGCCGTGCCAGCGCCGCCGACAAGAGTCCCCGCAGCTCGGGCCGGGCGACTCCCAGCAACTGGTAGTCCGCTCCGGCGGGGTTGGCCAGCGGGCCCAGCAGATTGAAGATGGTGGGCACCCCCAGCTTGGCGCGCACCGGGGCCACGTGCTTCATCGCCTGGTGCCACAAAGGCGCAAAACAAAAGCAGATTCCCAACTCGTCCAGGCAGCCGCTCACGCACGACAAATCGGCCTCGATGTTCACCCCCAGCCGGGCCAGCACGTCGGCCGATCCGCTCTTGCTGGTCACGCGCCGATTGCCGTGCTTTGCCACCGGCACGCCGGCCGCCGCGGCCACCAGGGCCGCCGCCGTGCTGATGTTGAACGTGCTCGATCCGTCGCCGCCGGTGCCGCAGGTGTCGATCACTCCCTGCCGCTGCGACTCGATCCGCCGCATGTGCCCGCGCATGGCGGCCGCGGCGCCGGCCACTTCGTCGACCGTTTCACCCTTGAGTCGCAGGCTGGTCAACAACAGGCCGATCTGGCCCTCGCTCACCTCGCCCCGCATCACCCGGTCGATGGCCGACGCCATCTCCTGCATCGACAGATCTTCTCCCGCGGCCAGCCGCCCAAGGATGGTTTCCATCAACGCTTGTCCTCGCTTTCCCCCTCGTGCCGAGCCGATTCTACTCGCCCTGCGTCCCTGCCGAAAGCGGCTCTTTGCCGCCCTGGCGGCCTGGCGATCGCTTGCCCGGCCTTGTTCGCCGCCGGGCATGGCCCTACAATCGCCGGGACAGGCTGCACAATCGCCGGGATAGGCTGCTCGCGCAGGCGGAGGAGGGGAGGACTTGTCGGTTTGCCATGGCCCGCAAAGTGATCCTAGATGTTGATCCGGGAATCGACGATGCGGTGGCGTTGGTCCTCGCCTTGTTCGATCCCCGGCTGGAGGTGGTGGCCGTCACGGCCGTTGCGGGAAACGTCGGCGCCGAGCAGGCCACGCGCAACGTCCAGACCATCATCGAGCAGCTCGACCCGCCTCGCTGGCCGCGCGTGGGGGCGGCCGTGCAGCCCGAGCGGGCGCCGCTGGCCGATTCCAGGCACATTTTTGGCGCCGACGGCCTGGGCAACGCCGATTTTCCCGTCGCCGAGCTGCACCATCAGCACCCTTCGGAAAAGGTGATCACCGACGAGATCCGCGCGGCCCCCGAGGCCGTCACGATCATCGCCCTGGGACCACTCACCAACATCGCCCATGCCTTGCGCCGCGATCCGGGCCTGGCCAACCAGGTCGGCCAATTGGTCGTCATGGGAGGCACCCTCAGCGGGCCGGGAAACGTCACGCCGGCCGCCGAGTTCAATATCTACTGCGATCCTCTGGCCGCCCGCGAGGTCTTCCGCTCTCGCACCACCAAAACGCTTGTCCCCTTGGACGTCACCAACCAGGTCGTGCTGACCTACGACCTGTTCGACCAGCTCCCTTCCGAAGAGACCACGGCCGGACGCTTCCTCCGCCGCGTGCTCCCCTTCGCCTTCCGCTCGCACCGCCAGGTGTTGGGGTTGGAAGGTATTCACGTGCACGACGCCGTGGCGCTGCTGGCGGCCACCAACCCCGAACTGTTCGTCACCGCGCGGATGGCCGGCGACGTCGAGACGCAGGGCGAATTGACCCTGGGCGCCACGGTTTTCGACCGCCGCAACGTGCCCGAGTGGCGCAGCAATCTGCACGTGGCCACCCAAATCGACGCGGTGGCGGCCCTGGACGCACTGATGCGGGGGCTGGCCGAGGCGGGCCGCAACGGCTGAATCTCCGCCTCGCTCCGCCGCCAAGCGGATCACCGCGGAAGCGGCGGGGTCGCGGGCGAAAAATCGCTCTTGTTGCCCACCTTCACCGTCAGGTGCAGCGATTGGCCGTCGCGGTAGACCACGATCGGCACTTCCTTGCCCACTTCGGTCAGATTGACCAGATAGATCAGGTGCGTGTCGTTGTCCACGCGGACCCCGTTGAATCGCAGGATCACATCGCCGGCCTGCAGCCTGGCCGCTTCGGCCGGCGACCCCGACCTGAGACTGTTAATCCGCGCGCCGCGACGGCCCGGCAAGCCGATCTTGACTGCCGCGGCCGGCGTGAACTTGGGATCGAGATTCACGCCGAGAAAGGCCCGCACCACGCGGCCCTGCTCGATCAGTTGCCTGGCAACCTTGGCGACCATGTTGATCGGAATGCTGAAGCCGATGCCTTCGTTGCCGCCGGAATTGCTGGCGATCGCCGTATTCATGCCGATGACTTCCCCGCGGAGGTTGATCAACGGCCCGCCGCTGTTGCCCGGATTGATCGCCGCGTCAGTTTGCAGAAAGTCCTGCAACTCGACGTCGTCCCCCAGTGCCAGGTCGCGCCGCCCCTTGGCGCTGATAATGCCGTAGGTCACCGAATGGCTCAGCCCGAAGGGACTGCCCACCGCCACGACGAAATCGCCGATCTCGACCAGGTCGGAATTGCCCAGCCGAGCGGCAACCAGTCCGGGAGCTGAAACGCTCATCACGGCCACGTCGGTCTCGGCATCTGCCCAAACCCTGACTGGGTTCAAGTCCCGGCCGTCGGCCAGACTGATCACAATATCCGCCGGTTCGGCGTCTTTGATCACATGCCGGTTGGTCAGCACGTAGGGCTTGCCCTTGATCTCAATCACGACGCCCGAGCCGGCTTCCTCAACCAGGTCGGTGCGAAGCGAGCGCGTGCCGCGCGCCTTCTCGGCCTTGATGTGTACTACCGTGGGGCCGACCAGCTTGACCACGGTCTTGAGAATGTTGCCCTGCCGCTCGAGTTGGGCCACCTCGCGCGCAAGCGACTCGTACAGCTCGTTGCGCTCCTCCCGCGTGTACCCTTCTTCGCTGTAGCCATCCTGGCCAAGAGCGGGCGGGTTCGCCAGCAGCATCAAGGCCGCCGCGAAGGCAACGATTCTCATGGCAGGCAACACGACTCTTTTGGCCATTGCACTTCACGTTGGTGCCGGCGGGTAATACCAACGTATTGTGGCCTGCGAAACGTCCAAAATCAAGAAACATCGAGCTCGATGTCGTTAATCGAGAGGTCCGTGTCGCCGGAACCGTTGTCCATCAGGCGTCCCCAGTCCGAGTCCAAAGCGCCGGACGCGCCATGCCGCTCGGCTTCACGCTGGCAGTCGATGCACAACGTCGCATAAGGCAAGGCATTCAGCCGGGCCAGGGGAATCTTGGTTACGCAGCCTTCGCAGATTCCATAGTGGCCGGTCCGCATCCGCTCCAGCGCATTCTCGATGCTGGCCAACTCGCGGCTTTCCACTTCGGCAAGCTGCGAGTTGATCTCGTGCTGGGCCGAGTCGAGTGCAAAATCGACGACGTCCCCGGCCGTTTGCTCCCGCAACTCCTTGAGCATGCTCAAGTCGCCGGCCAGGGCCTTGCGCAGCGCGTCGCGCCGCACAATCAGAATTTCGCGCATTTTCAAGATCGCGTCTTTGCGTGCCATATGGTCACCTTCGATGGCCCGACCTTGCCCGCGCCGAGGGTATCGCCCCCCTCCACCTCAGGCCCGATTGGGTCCGCTCTAGAAGCTGCCTCGGATTCGTCCGTTCCAGTTGCCGCGCTTCGATTTGGGCCGCTCTGGGACCCGCTTTTCGGCAACCCAACTATAGTACGCATGCAACCTAGGAGGGGTCGCGAAAATCCCGCCGTTCGAAACCGTTTTCGAGATTCCGGCGATCCACCCCATAAGTCCTTAAAATCCAACGTCTTGCGCACGTGGCCCCGCCGGTGTTTCACCCCGCCTTGCGGCCTGCCGCCGCCTCTGGGCGGACACTTTGGACCGCGTGGTCCGCTGTCGGAAATCGGCTGCCTGAACGCTATCGGATAATCGACAATACCGGCAAGGATATGCAGCCGATTTTCTGCAAAGATTGCCGAATCTCGCTCAGGCCCAGCCGCCCCGGAGGCTTTGACTATGGCCCCGCCATGAGCTAAATGCCGATGGAGGACATGCACTTGCGCCGACGCCACTCCCTGCCGGCGACAAGCGCGCCGGCCGCGTGGCACGCCCCGGCCAGAGACCTAGTCGACGCCGGCACTCGGTGAAATGCGGGATAATGGACCAACGGGCACCGACTCCCACGACCACGCTGCTCGGTGAGGCTCCGCCCACCTTGCGGCTCCGCGCGCTGGGCGGGCAAAGGGCCGGAAGCGTGTTCGAGCTTGCTGAGCAGAAGTGCACGCTCGGAGCGGCTGACAGTTGCACCCTCTGGCTCGAGGAGCCAGACCTGAGCCCGCTGCACTGTATTATCCTGCGTGGAGAAGTGCATACGCTCGTCCGCTGCTGGTCGCCGACAACCAGCCTGAACGGCAGCCCGTTCGGCGATGCACTCCTTCGGCCGGGCGACCGGCTGGCCCTGGGACGCGTCGAACTGGAGGTTCTCGATCCCATCGACCAGGCCCCGCAGCAATTCTCCGAGGCCCAAGACGAGCGCCGGTCCGCGGCCGCCGAGCGGGTTGCCTGGCAAGCCGAGCACCGGCTGGCCTCAGATCAACTGGCCGCCCAAGCCCGCCAACTCGACGAGCTGCAATCCCAACTCGACGCGCACGAGTCCCAACTGGACGAGCAAGCCCGTCAACTCAACCGGCGGCAAACCCAGCTCGACGAGCAAGAGTCCCAACGGGCCGAGCAAGCCCGCCAGCTCGACGAGCGGCAGGCCCAACTCGACGAGCAAGAGTCCCAACTCGGTGCCCAGCGCGAGCAGCTCGATCGCCGCGAGGAAGAGCTCAAACAGCTTCTGCGCGCCGGCGATCAGCGCGCCAAGGACGCCGAAACCAAATCGCGCGAGCACGAAGACGCTCTGGCCAAACGCGAGCGCCTGCTCGAACAGCGCTGTGCCCAGCTCGAACAAGAACAAAACACCCTGCAAAACGAGCAGGAAACCTTTCACGCCGAACGGCAAGCCTGGGAAGCCGTGCAGGCCGACGCCCGTCTGCGCTTGACCGAAAAGATCCAGCAGGTCGACCGGCGGCTCGCCGAGGTCAACACCGAACGTCAAGCACGCGACCAGGCGCATACCGCCTCCGAAGCGCAAC
Source organism: Pirellulales bacterium (assembly GCA_040901675.1). Lineage (GTDB taxonomy): Bacteria > Planctomycetota > Planctomycetia > Pirellulales > JAICIG01 > JBBDNX01. The sequence goes on from JBBDYJ010000026.1 coordinate 103,437, forward strand.
ACAGCCAGGCCTGGGCCAAGGTGCTCAGCCAGTCCGAAGAACTCGACCGCCAACTGGCCGAGCTCCAAGCCGATCGCGAAAAGCTAGCCGCCGAACAGGCCGCCCTCGATCAACGCCTGGCCGCCGCCGACGCCGCCGCCACCGCGGCCACTGACACGCTCGACCGCCAGCGCGCTGAGCTCGCCGCCGAGCGCCAGGCCCTCGTCGAGCAGCGCGCCGCGCCGCAGCCCGCACTACCGCCGCCCGCCGAGCGGCAGGCGGCCGACGACCTGGCCCGCCAGCGGGCCCAATTGGAGGCCGACCGCCAGATCCTGGAGAACGAGCGCGAAGTCTTCCTCGCCCAACAGCGCCAGCACCGCGAAGATGCCGGCAACGACGGGCCCTTCGATGGCGCCGAGGTCCGGCGAGAGTTGCTCGAACTCCGTGAGCAGCTTGAACTCGGCAGCCAAGCCTTAGCCGAGCAGCGGGCCGCCTGGCAGGCAGAGCAACGTCAGCGCGAGCAGCAGTGGATCGCGCGGGAACACGCCCGCGACAGCCGAACCGAAGAGCTGTGCCAGATGCGCAGCCGGCTCGAAGCCGACCTGCGAGCTTTCGCCGACGAGCGGGCCGCCTGGCTGGCCGAACGGCAGAACCTCGCCGCCCCCGCGCCTGCCCGGACACCGGCCGAACAAGCCCAGGTGCAAGAGCTGTCGCAGTTGCGATCCGAGTTGGATCAACTGCGGCAGACCATCTACGAAGAGCACGACGCCCTGCAGGCCGAGCTGAAGAGGAAACAGGCGGCCCTCGAACAGCGGTCGGCCGAAGTCGAGCGCCGTTTCAGCGAGCTGAAGGCCGGCCGCGCCGCTGCCGGGCAGGGCGGCGCGCCGCTTGATCTGCCCCCTGGCATGGCCTCGGGTCCAGCGGCCCCGGCGTCGCCCAACCCATCCCCGCCGCCGCCGGCCCCGCCGCCAGCCGGACCGCTCGACGAGGGCTGCTCGATCGACGATTACATGGCCGATCTGCTGAAACGCGTCGGCGGCGACCCGGCTGCCGGCTCGGCCCAACCGCAGCCCGGCGGACGGCAACCGGGCTTGTCGGCGATGGCAGGCCCAGGCGGCCAAGCGACGGACATCTCCAGCGGGCGATGTCTTCCGGTTCGCGCGTCGCCTCCGGAGCGATCCGCCGACATTTCGGCCCTGCGCGCGCTGGCCAACCAGAACACCCGCGAGGCTCTCCAATCGCACGACCGGCGCACCATCAGCCAAATCCGCCTGGGTAAGTCGATCGTGCTGGGCACGGCGTTGCTGTCTGCCGGCCTGCACTTTTGGTGCTACTCACAAGGCCTGCAAATCGCCTTCTACGCCGCCATGCTCAGCCTGGGCGTCGCCGCCGTCTGGTTGGCCCAGGTCGTCCGCCTCGTCGCCGCCACGTAGGGGGCGGCAAGGTGCCACTGCTTGAACCGCCGGCCGCTGCCGGCGATTCAAGCAGTGGCATCCGAGCTCGTAAGACGGCCTTCGCAGGCCGTCGAGACGGGGCTGGGAAGCCCGTCCTACTGATCCCTCACAGCCGGCTGCTTGACTGCCCCGCCGGCAGCGACCAGACTTGTTTTGAATTGGCGACGTTTGTCGTTGTGCCGTCTGCTCCTTTGCGAGGTCCCCGACGATGCGATGCGATACACTGTTCTCGGCCATTTGCACGCTGGCCATGGCCGCTGCGGTTGCAGCCGGCCAGGACCAGTCCCGCGCGGAGGATGCCAAAACAAGCGAGGCAAGCACCATGGACGTGCGGCAAGAACCGTTCGGCACGCTGAGCGACGGCACGGCGGTCGAGCTGTACACGCTGACGAACCAGCACAAGGTCGTGGTCAAGCTGACCAACTACGGAGCCATCATTACCTCGGTGCGCACTGCCGATTTGCGGGGTAACGTGGCCGAGGTGTCGTTGGGCTTCGACACGCTCGACGAGTATCTGTCCGGCCATCCGTATTTTGGCGCGATCTGCGGACGCTTCGCCAACCGCATCGCCCGCGGCCGGTTCACCATCGACGGCGTCGAGTACCGTCTGGCGGTCAACAACGGCGAGAACCACTTGCACGGCGGCCTCAAAGGGTTCGACAAGGTGGTGTGGAAGGCCGAGCCCTTCCGCGAGAAAAATGCGGTCGGCGTCAAGCTCACCTACACCAGCCCGGACGGCGAGGAAGGCTACCCGGGCAACCTGGCGTGCACGGTGATCTACACTCTCACCGGCGAGAACGAGCTCAAGATGGAGTACCTTGCCCGGACCGACAAGACGACGCCGATCAATCTTGCCAACCACACCTATTGGAACTTCGCCGACGCGGGCGCCGGCGACGTCCATGGGCATCTGCTCACGATCCAGGCCGACAAGTACCTGCCGGTCGACGAGGGTGGAATCCCCACGGGCGAACTGAAGAACGTCCGGGGCACGCCCATGGACTTTACCCGCCCGACGGCGATCGGCGCGCGGATCGACCAGGTGCCGGGCGATCCGGGCGGTTACGACCACTGCTACGTGCTCAACAAGCCCGCGGGCAGCCAGGAAGGCACGCCCACCTTGGCCGCACGCGTGGTCGAGCCGGTCAGCGGCCGGGTCATGGAGGTCTTTACGACCCAGCCGGGCGTGCAGCTTTACACCGGCAACTACCTGGACGGCTCACTGGAGTCCCGCGGTGCTCGGTTCGAAAAGCAGCATGCCTTCTGCCTGGAAACGCAACATTTCCCCGACGCGGTGCACCAGCCCAGCTTTCCCTCGACGCTGCTGGAGCCGGGCCAGACTTACCGGCATCTCACCGTGCACAAGTTCTCCACACGGTAAAACGACCGCTGACCGTGCACAAGTTCTCCACACGGTTAGACCGACCCGCTGACCGTGCACAAGTTCTCCACACGGTTAAAACGACCCGGCCTCCGGACGGTCGCCCGGGGCCGGGCCGCATGGGCCGTGACTTGCCCTGCTCAATTACAGCACGCCCGAACGGCCACCCGGCAGACAACGGTCTTGGGCACCATCCGGCAAACCCGCACCTGGACTTGCTTTTCGACCTGGTGAGGAACCATCTGGCAGTAAGTCTGGGTCCTTTCCTCCGCCACGATCTTGCACACCGTCACGTCGAAGGTCTTTTGCCTTTTCTGCGGAACAAGCACCGTGCACTCGACCTGGCGCACCCGGCGCTCGGCAACACAGTAGGGCACCCGCACCGTGCGAGTCCGCTTTTCGTGCCGCAAGACCGTTTGCACGTATTCGCAGGGCTCGTCGGTCACTTGCGGGCACAGCCGCGTGACCTGCACCGGACGTTGGACTATCTTGGGCACCCACACGCTGCGATGAGTCACGTGCCCGCAGCAATCGACGTCGCACACCTTCTCGCAATGCCCCTGGTCTTCACACACCATCCGCGTCTCGGTGACTGGCACCATCCGGCAAACCCGCCGTGTCGCCTGGCGGCGCACCTGTTCGGGCACGCACACCGTGTACTCGCGGGTTTCGTCTCGGTACTCCAGCCGGGTATGGATATAAGGCACCTCGCGGGTCCGTGTCTCGGGAACCAGCACGCAATAGTCGCGCGTCACCTGCCGGGTCTCCGGCACGCGGCGGTGGACCACGACGGTCCGTTCGCGCTGCTCGGGCCTGAGCTGCGTACACTGCACGGTCCGCGTCTCGGTGACCCAAGTCGGACACATCACCGTGCGTTCCACTTCTTCATAGCAGACGCACGGCTTGGGTTCGCAACAACTGGACGGGTGGCCCGCGCTCCCGCGCAACGCTCGCGTGATCAACCCCGACTGCGCGGGCTGGGCAGTCGATGCCAACAGGGCAGGGGTCAGCAGATAGAGTGCAATGCGTCTCAAGTCAGTCTCCTTTCCAAGATCTCGGTGCACATAACGGACAAAAAACCCCTCCGCACCGTTTGGCGTGGAGGGGCTATCACAACCCGATCACTCGCACCGCCGACCCAGACAGGAAACCGTCACACGGCTCTCCCAGCCTGGTCCCGCCGTCGGCCGAGCTATCCCAAACGACGCTGCCAGTCAGCCCCGCTGGCAACTCGGCCGAGTTTACCAAAACTTCCCAAACTTGTCAAATACCCCAATCGCTGATTTATACCCAAATTTTCTGAACAACCCAAACTGCTCAAAAACCACGCGCCGCGCGGATGTCCTCGAAGTCGCGCAGGTGGTATTCGATCCGGGCGTAGTCGAGCATCCGGCATAGCGCTCGCAGGGCCACCCCCAGGCCGTCGGGGCCGCTGAACCCTCCAAACTGCCCTCCCCCCTTGAGATGGGGTTCCAGGTCCAAAAAAACTCCGGGAATACCGCGGCGGTGAAGTTGCTGGTGCAGCCGGGGCAGCGTCTCTCGAAAATCCAACAGCACCGCCTCGTGGCCGCTTTGTCCCTGGTCGACCGGCACGAAGTGCTTCAGGACCTCCTCGTCCACATGGCCTTGCTTCTCGGGCGGCCGCGGGTGGCGATAGTCCTTGATGTGCATCCAGCCGATGGCCGGCTTCATCGCCTGGTACTGCTGGAACACCTCGGTGGCCGTATACCCTTGGCAGAGGATGTTGGCCGCGTCGAAAACCAGCACCAGCGCCGGGTGGTTGACCTGGCGATGGATCTCAGCCAGGAGCTGTCCGGTGTGGCCCACCAGGTTCGCCTCGATTTCCAGGCCGAACGTCAAGTCGGAGCGATGGCACGTCTCGGTGATCTGTCCCAACTGGTCAACGGCTTGCGGTATATGGTCCTGAGCGTTGCTGCCCCGTGGGTGGTAAAAGGAAAAGCCCCGGATCAGCTTGGTTTCAAAGGCATGCGCCAGCTCGCAGGCCCGTTTGACCTCCTTCTCCAGGTACTTCTGAAAGGGAACATAAGCGTTGGGGGTGCCGTCTTCCGCGTCGACGAGCTTGACTTTGCCGATCGGCGAGCCGATCGACGCCACGTTCAGCCCATATTCGTCCTCCAGGTGCCTGACCTGCTGGATCTCCTTGAGGGTCAGCTTCATCACGTTCTTGACGCCATCGCCCACGTCGATGAAGCGGATGCTGTAGAACTGCAGGCCCAAGGCGGCGAAAGCCGCGAATTGCTGCACGGCCGTCTTCTGATTGGCCGCTTCATCGGCGAATCCGCTGAGGGTGACGCGTGGGTTGTCGGGCATGGCGGGGTCCCTGGCTGTTCTGAGAATTTGGTCATTGTCAGAACCCGCCGGGGGGGCCGCAAGGGGCAAAAGGGAAGGCAACACGTCGATCCTGCGCGGGCCGCTCGGCTTGCCGGTCCGTTGCGCCTGCTTGACAGTTGGCTTGGCGCCGCTGTATTCTGCGCAGGAGTCTGCTGGCGTTTGGCAAACTCTCTTTGCGGCTACGACAGCCTCTGTGTGCCTGGAGCACGCGGGGGTTTTTTCTTGCGCGGACCTTTGCCCCTCCGCGCGGACTGCACCGTGGGAGTGCGCACGCACGTTTTTAAAAGGAGTGATAAGTCATGAAATCGCTGTCTGTCATCGCCCTGGCCCTCTTGATCGCTTTGGGCCTCGGGCTCGTTGGCAACCTGGCCGTTGCCGACGACAAAGAAACTCAGAAGGGGGAAGGCCAGGAAATCGTGCTCGACGTGTATGGAGTGGAATGCGCCGGCTGCGCCCGGGCCCTGACGGCCGCTCTTGAGGAAGGCGGAGTGGAAAAAGCTTCCAGGCTCGCTCCGGGCAGAGACAAGACCGCGCCGGTCCGCGTGGAAGCCCAGCTCGCTGAAGACGCCGACCTCTCCAAGGCGGCCACCGCCGTGAACGACGCCCGCACGCCCCATCGTGCCAAGGCGCCGCCGGCACTGGCCCTGGTGCTGTTCACGGATGCCGGCGAAGAATCGACGAAGAAGCTCGCCGAATCGCTGAAAGACGTGAAGGGAGTCGACGCCAAGAAATCGAAGGCCGACGCCAGGAAGGGCGAGATCCGCCTGATCTTGACCGGCGACGACGAGATAACGATCGTCCAGATCGTGGAAGCGCTGGATCAAGGAGGCATTGAGGCCCGCACTTCCAAGAAGGCTGCCAAGAAGCAAGCGTAAGATTGTTCGGGCTCACTGTGTCCAGTCGTCGTGCCTGGCACTCCCACGGGCTTTTTTGCAATCAGGTTCGTAGTGACCCGATTTATCGGGTCCTGCTGGTCGTTTCAAGCTTGGACCGCATGAATGCGGTCACTACGAGCCAGCCGTTCGTAGTGACCCGATTTATCGGGTCCTGCTGGTCGTTTCAACCGCGAAAGGACTCGTAGGACGGCCTTCCAGGCCGTCCTACTGATTCCCTTCCTCCCTTCCGCCTTCGTGCATCATCCGGTGCACGCGGGCCACGTGCCACATGTAGTGGCCAATGCGGTGCTCGTCGGCGGCCGTCACGACATGCTCGCGAGCGCGCGTGGCGTCGCCGGCGGCGTCGAAATAGAGTCCCAGGTAGAGGTGCGCGTAAAACAGCCGCCCCTTCAGCTCCTCGGCACCGGGGTCGCCGGCGCGGGTGGCCTCGAGCACGTCGTCCGGTTCGCACTTGCCGGCAAACAGCGCGTAAACCTGCATCATCGGCACGCGGCGGTCGTCCTTGATCTTCAACAGCGATTGCCGGGCCCGTTCGACGCCCTCGCTCTTGGCCATGCACAGATAACGCCAGACCGCATTCTCGACGTCGTTGTCGTCGAACGTCTGGTATCCCTCGAATTGGCGCCGACCCTCGTCGTAGCGGCCGGCATAATAATACGAGATGCCCCGCTTCCAATGCTCCCGCTCGCGCTGGGGCGCCAGCTCGATCGCCTTGTCGAAGTCGGTGATCGACGGCTCGATGCGCCCCAGCTTGAACCGCGCGCTTCCCCGCAAGTCATATAGCTCGGCCTGGTCCGGATCGAGCTCGATCAGCTTGTCGTAGTCGGCGATCGCGCGCTCGTGTTCGTCCATTCGATCGAGCAGCCCGGCCCGGAAGCGGTAGGCCCCCCGGCTGTCCGGCTCTTCCTCGATCGCCTTGCCCGCCAGCCCAAGCGCCTCTTCCGGCCGCCCCGCGGCCAGCGCCGCTCGCGCCTCGGCCAGCAACGCTGCCGCCGTTTCTTCCCCGCGGGCGCTACTCAAAGCCCCCAACACAATCGTGACAGTAGCGGCGAGGACGCAGGCTCTCATGTTGCACCAGAACGAAGGATGAGAGATGTAGACCGGCAGAACACGCTTGCGCGTCTCCTATTCCTCCTTCCTCCTTCCTCCTTCCTCCTTCTGCCTTCTACCTTCCTCCCTTCCTTTCACGCCAAGACTTTCCGCACCACCTCCCCGGCGACGTCGGTCAAGCGGAAGTCGCGTCCCTGGAAGCGGTAGGTCAGCTTCAGGTGGTCCAGCCCCAGCAGATGCAAGATCGTGGCCTGCAAGTCGTGTACGTGAACCCGGTCCTCGACCGCGTAGAACCCAAGCTCGTCGGTGGCGCCGATCGTCTGGCCACCCTTCACGCCGCCGCCGGCCATCCACATCGTATAGCCGTCGATGTGGTGGTCGCGGCCGATCAGGTCCCGCGGTTCGCCCATCGGCGTGCGGCCGAACTCGCCCCCCCAGATCACCAGGGTGTCGTCCAACAGGCCCCGCTGCTTCAGGTCCTTCACCAAGGCGGCGGCCGGGCCGTCGACCTCGCGGCAGCGATCGTCGAGCGGCTGGCCCAAATGCGTGTCGGCATTGCCGTGGTGGTCCCAATCGGTGTGATAAAGCTGAACGAACCGCACGCCCCGTTCGACCAGCCGCCGCGCCAGCAGGCAGTTGTTGGCAAACGAGGGTTTGCCCGGCTCGGCCCCGTAGGCGGCCATCGTCTCGGGCCGTTCGCCCGAAACGTCCATCAGCTCCGGCGCGCTGGTCTGCATCCGGTACGCCATCTCGTAAGCCGAAATCCGCGTGGCGATCTCGGGGTCGCCCACTACGTCCAGCCGCGAGGCATTCAGGTCGCGGACCGCGTCGAAGAAGTCGGCCTGCCCCTGGCCCGTGAAACCGGGGGGGCTCGACAAGTTCAGGATCGGCTCGGGACCCAGCAAAAACGGCACCCCCTGGTGACTCGTCGGCAGGAACCCGCTGCCCCACAAGGGAGCTCCGCCCCGCGGGCCCCGCGGCCCCGATTGCAACACGACGAAACCAGGCAGATTCCGCGACTCGCTGCCGATCCCATACGTAACCCACGAGCCCATGCTGGGCAGGCCGAACCGGGCCGAGCCGGTGTTCACAAAAAGCTTCGCCGGCCCATGATTGAAAACATCGGTGGCCATCGCCTTCAGGATGCAAACGTCATCGGCGATCGAAGCCAGTCCGGGCAACAGCTCGCTCAGCTCGGCCCCCGACTGTCCGTGCCGCGCGAACTTACGGCGCGTGCCCAGCAGGCGGGCGTCGTTCTTGATGAAGGCGAAGCGCTTGTTCTCGACGTACGACGGCGGCACCACCTGGCCGTCCAATTCCTGCAGCTTGGGCTTGTAGTCGAACAGTTCCAGGTGGCTTGGCCCACCGGCCATGAACAGGTAGATCACGCGCTGCGCTTTGGCCGCGAAATGCGGCGGCCGAGGCGACAAGGGCGCCGTATCGGCCCCTTGGACCGCGGCGGCGGCCCGTTCCTGGGCCACTAGCGAGGCCAGCGCCACTGAGCCCAGCGAGACGCCGCATTGGCTGAAAAACTGCCGCCGCGTCTGGGCCAGCAGTTGCCCGTCATTGGCCGCTTGTCGGTCGTCCATAGCAATGTTCCAGGTCGCGTTCGGTTCGTAGTGACCGCATTTATGCGGTCGTCCTCGTTCGTAGTGACCGCATTTATGCGGTCCGTAGCGCTCGTTGTAGGACGGCCTTCCCAGGCCTTGCCAGGCCTTCCCAGGCCGTCACGTGAGTAGGATGGCCTTCCCAGGCCGTCCAGACGGGCTGGGAAGCCCTGTCCTACCTTCTGCCTTCTGCCTTCTGCCTTCTGCCTTCCGACATCACTCCCTGGTTATAAACTCATCAAGGTTCAACACCACGCGTGCCAGCGCCGTCCAGGCCGCCGCTTCCGGCGCGGCCACGCCGGGAACACGCTGGGCAGGCGCCACTTTCTCAGCCTCGGCCGGCAGCCCGGCGAAGCGCGACCGCTGGTCCTGGAGGAACTCGGCCAGCCGCCGGCTCTCCACGTCCGACGGTTCGCGGGCCAGGCAGAGCCGCATCACATGCGCGATTCGCTCGCCGTCGCCCGGACCTGCCTCTCCAAGCGCCCGCGCCGCCAGGGCCTGCGCACACTCGACGAACACGCGGTCGTTGGCCAGTGTCAGGGCCTGCAGCGGCGTATTCGACCTGGGCCGCCGGGTGCAGGCCGTATTGGCGTCGGGCGCGTCGAACGTCATCAACAGCGGGTAGGGGCTCGATCGCCAGAAGTACGTATACATGCCGCGGCGAAACCGGTCGGGCCCGGTGCTGATCGTCCAGTACTTGACCTGCTGGGTGAAGCGGTAGATGCCTTCGGGCTGCGGCGGGTAAACGCCCGGACCGCCGATCTCGCGCGTCAACAGCCCGCTGGCGCCCAGGGCCACGTCGCGAATCACCTCGGCCTCCAACCGCAGCCGCGGCTGCCGCGCCAGCAGCTTGTTGTACGGATCGCGCTGGGCCTGGTCCTCGCGGAACGCCGACGACTGCCGGTACGTCGCCGATGTCACGATCAGGCGGTGCATCGCCTTGGTGCTCCAGCCCCGCTCGATCAGTTGGCCGGCCAGCCAATCGAGCAGCTCGGGGTGCGTGGGCGGGCTGCCCTGCATGCCGAAATCGTTATCGGTGGTCACCAGCCCCTGGCCAAAGTACTGCTGCCAGATCCGGTTGACGGTCACTCGCGGCGTGAGGGGATTCGCCTCGTCGACCAGCCAACGCGCCAGGTCCAATCGTCCCGCCGCCGAGCCTGCCGCCGCGATCTGCGGCAACACGCCGGGCACGCCCGGCTGGACCCGCGCGCCGGGCCGCAGGAAGTCGCCTCGAATATGGATCCGCGTTTCCCGCGGCTCCGCCCGCTCCTTCATCACCAGCGACGTGGTGACCGCCGTGGCGAGCTGCTTCTGCCGCTCTTTCAACTCCGCGTGCGCCGCCGCCAGAGGCAGCCGCTCCGGATCCACCGTGCGAAAGTAAGCCAGCACGCGCTCGCGCTCGTCGTCGCCGCGATCAGCCAGCTTGACCGCCATGGCCGCCCGCACCGCCTCGTCGAGCTTGAGCACGTCGCGCGGCGCGCCCGTAACCGAGATCCGCAGACGCCCGATGTTGTATCGCGGGTTCTTGTAGTCTTGCACCAGCGTCACGCGCAGCTTGCCGCCGGCGGCCACGTCCTGCTTGAACACGAACGTGGCCTGCCGTTCCACGTTCAAGCCCGTTTCGGCATAGATCGTCCAGAAAGTATCCGGCTTGCCGTCGATCGCCGCCGCGACCGGGCCGCTCGCGTGCTCGTAATCGGCCATGGCAAGCTCGATCGCGACCGGGGTCTCCCGCTCCACCGAGCCCGTAGAAGCCTCGCCGCCCGCCGCGGCCACGACGGCCGGCTCCCGCACCGCCGACAGCTCGTTCAGCACGAAGTTGCCGTTGTCGGCCAGGCCGGGACCCCCGTGCGGCAGCGTATCGTGCGTGAGCACCTCCAGCCGCAGCCCGGTGATCCCCGACGAGGGAATCTCGGACGTGATGCGGTACGTGTCGCGGTCGGGCACGTTGCCGCCCACCAGCAGGCTGCCGTCGTCGAGCTTCTCGATGCCGGCGCCGCCGTCGGAGGTGAACTCCAACGGCTCCAGCACGGTCCAGGCCACGTCGAGCCGCCCGGCGAAGCGGCCTTCCCACTCGGCCTGCCGGCCGGAGGAGTTGCCGTCCAGCTCGGCCAGCCGTTTTTCTACCTGGGCGATTTCCGCCAGCAGGGCCGGCTCTTCCTTCGATTGCTGGTCGGTGGGCACCGGCAAGGTCGGCTCATCGGCGTTGTTCAACAGCGCGAAGAACTCGTAGAACTCGCGCTGCGAAATCGGATCGTACTTGTGGTCGTGGCACCGTGCGCAGCCGATGGTCAGCCCCAGAAACACCGAGCCGGTGGTGTTCACCCGGTCCACGACCGCCTCCACGCGGAACTGCTCCGGATCGGTGCCTCCCTCCTCATTCTTCAGGGTGTTGCGGTGAAAACCAGTGGCCACGATCTGATCGACCGAGGCATTGTCCAGCATGTCGCCGGCGATCTGCTCGATCGTGAACTGGTCGAACGGAAGGTCCCGGTTCAGGGCCTCGATCACCCAATCTCGATACTTCCAGATCGACCGGCCGCCATCGATCGTGTAGCCGTTCGAGTCGGCGTAGCGGGCCTGGTCCAGCCAGTGCCGCCCCCAGCGTTCGCCATAGTGAGGCGACGCCAACAACCGTTCCACCAGCCGCTCGTAAGCGTCGTCCCGCGGGTCCGCCAGAAACGCTTCGATTTCCTCGATCGGCGGCGGCAGTCCCAGCAGGTCCAGCGACAACCGCCGCGCCAGCGTGGCGCGGTCCGCCTCGGGCGATGGCGCCAACCCCTCGGCCTCCAGCCGGGCCAGCACAAAGGCGTCGATCGGGTTGCGGACCCAGGCCGCATTGCTCACCGCGGGAATCGCCGGATGCGCCAACGGCTGCAACGACCAGTGACTACGCCCCCGCCGCTCGCCCGCGCCGTCGGCCTCGTCTTCCGGAGCCGCGGCCCCCTGGTCGATCCAAGCTTTCAGCAACTGGATCTTGTCAGCCGAAAGCGGCTCGCCTTCCGGCGGCATCTTCGAGGCGTCGCCTGTTCCCGTCACGGCCGCGATCAGCAGGCTCTCGACGCTCTTGCCGGGCACCACCGCCGCGCCGCTGTAACCTCCCTCCAGCACGCCCGACCGCCGATCGAGCCGCAGGCCCGATTCCTGTTCGTCCGGGCCATGGCAGCGATAGCAATTCTCGGCCAGAATAGGCTGTATGTCCTGCCGGTAGTCAACGGTCCTGTCCACCGGCCGGCTCTCGACCGGCTCGGCCGCCACCGTCCCCGACAAGCCGAGCAGGCAAACAATTGATCGGAGCCGGCACTTCATAAGCGGTTCTTGGCAGGTTAAAAAGGCGGGCGGGGCCGGGCGTGGGGCACGGACTCGGTGGACAGCATCGGCCGTGTTTGATCTTAAGAAATCGACCCTTCAACCGCAACTATAAAGGCAGATGGAGGAAGGAGGAAGGCAGAAGGCAGAAGGCAGAAGGAGGAAGGAGGAAGGAAATCTGACCTCTCCCTCTGGACTGAGTTGCAAGTCCGCCGCCGTTCGGCCTAGAGGCTCTCGACAGGCAGGCGGAACCTCTGACTCTGACTCTGACCTCTGACTCTGACCTCTGACTCTGACCTCTGACTCTGACCTCTGACTCTGACCTCTGACCTCTGACCTCTGACTTCTGAGACCTCTGACTTCTGAGACCTCTGACTTCTGACCATGACCGACCTCGCCTCTTGCCGTGCCCGCCAGCAACGCTTGCTCGCCGAGATGCGGCGGCGCGACATCGACCTGGTCGTCCTCACCCGCACCGAACACGTCCAATGGCTGACCGGACCACGCTTTGCCTGGGTATTCGAACCGGTGGCGGCGCTATCGGCCGACGGCCACTGCGTGCTGGTTGCTCCCACGCCCGGCCACGTCGCGGCCGCCGACGTGATCCTCACTTACCAGGCCAAGTGGCTGTCCACCTTGCGCAACGACCAGCGGCAGGCCAGTTCGATCGAGCTGCTCAAGTACTTGATCGGCCGGCCGAAACCGCGGCGGATCGGCGTCGAGTTCTCCTCCTGCGGCCCGCATCTGACGGCCGAGCTCAAGGGCGAGCTCTTCGATATCGAGCCGGAGCTCTACCGCCTCCGCCGCTGCAAGGACCCCGACGAGCTGGCGCTCGTGCGGCGGGCCATCGCGGCCACCGGCGCGATGTACGAGCGCGCCCGGCGGATCGTCGAGCCGGGGATCAATGAACTGGACGTTTTCAACCAATTGCAGGCCGCCGCCGTCGAAGAGCTGGGCGAGATGCTCACCGGCACCGGAAACGACTACGCCTGTGCCGCCCGGGGCGGCCCGCCGCGCGACCGGCAGTGCCAGGCCGGCGAGCTGTACATCCTCGACTTGGGTCCTGCCTACCGCGGCTACTTTGCCGACAACTGCCGCACGCTGGCCGTCGGCGGCCGCCCCACGGACGCTCAGCAGGCGGCCTGGGAGCGGATCGCCGCGGTTTTCGAGCTGGTCCGCTCGACGGTCAAGCCCGGCCTGAGTTGCCGCGACTTCTACGACCAGGTGAACCAGCAGCTCAACGAGTACATGCCCGGCGGCTTCGACCATCACTTGGGGCACGGCATCGGGTTGTTCCCGCACGAGGCCCCGCACCTGAATCCCAACTGGGACGATACTTTCCAGGAGGGCGAAGTTTTCGCCATCGAGCCGGGCCTCTACGCGCCTGAGCTGCGCGTCGGCATCAGGCTGGAGAACGACTACCTCGTCACTTCCGACGGCGTCGAGCTTCTCTCCGATTTCCCCCTCGGGCTGTAGTGGCACTGTCCGCCCGCTTCCCGCTGGCCGCTTCCCATGCCACAATGGCTTGTCGAACAAGGGAGCCGCCGATGAGCGCCGATTTTCGAGCCGTGCTCGAGACGTTTACCAACGAGTTTCCAGACCGCGAATACACAGTCGAGATCGTCTGTCCCGAGTTCACGTCGGTATGTCCCAAGACGGGCCAGCCCGACTTTGGCACGCTGACGTTCACCTACGTGCCCGGAACAAAATGCGTGGAGCTGAAGAGCCTGAAGCTCTACCTGCAGCAGTTTCGCAACGAGGGGATCTTTTACGAGCACGCCACCAACCGCATCCTGGACGATTTGGTAGCCGTGGTCCAGCCGCGCTGGATGCAGCTCACGGCCGCCTTCACCCCCCGTGGCGGAATTACCACCACCGTCACCGCCGAGTTCGAGGCCTAGCTGGTTCCTGGTTGATAGTTCCTGGTTGCTAGTTGCGGCTCGACTGAGCTCGCCGAAGTCTGGTTCCTGGTTTTTAATCCTTTCAATCCTTAAGTAGCTGGTTTCTAGTCGTATTCTGCCTTCTGCCTTCTGCCTTCTGCCTTCTGCCTTCGAATGCCTCCAGCCGTTGTTCTGCTTTCGGGCGGCCTCGACTCCGCCGTGACCGCGGCAATCGCCCGCGCGGAACATTTCGACGTGTACCCGCTGTCGGTCGACTACGGGCAGCGGCACCATTTCGAGCTCGAGGCCGCCTGCCGGGTGGCACGCTCGCTGGCAATCCGCAAGCCGCTGGCCGTGCGCGTCGAGCTGGCGCGTTTCGCCCCCAGCGCCCTGACGGCGGAAATCGACGTGCCCAAGGGACGCCAGCCGGAAGAGATGTCGGCCGGCATCCCGGTCACCTACGTCCCGGCCCGCAACACGGTGCTCTTGTCGCTGGCGCTGGCCTATGCCGAGTCGATCGGCGCCGCCGACCTGTTTATCGGGGTCAACGCCGTCGACTACAGCGGATACCCCGACTGCCGGCCCCAGTTCATCGCGGCCTTCGAGGAGCTGGCGGATCTTGCCACGAAGGCCGGCGTCGAGGGTACAATCAAGTTCAGGATCCACACGCCCTTGATCGAGCTGACCAAGGCCCAGATCGTTCGCCGGGGGGTGGAGCTGGGGGTCAATTTTTCCATGACGCATACCTGCTACGATCCTGACGCGACCGGCCGGGCCTGCGGGCGCTGCGACGCCTGCCTGCTGCGGCTGAAGGGGTTCGCCGAGGCCGGCCTCGCCGATCCGCTGGACTACATCAAGTGAGAATCGCCGAGATCTACCTGTCGATCCAGGGCGAAGGTTTTCTGACCGGAACCGAGAGCATCTTCGTCCGCACCAGCGGCTGCAACCTCCGCTGCTGGTTCTGCGACACTCCCTTCACTTCCTGGAGTCCCGAAGGCGAGGACCTGTCGCTGCTGGAGATCCTCGACCAGGTCGAGGCCCACGACTGCCGCCACGTGGTCCTCACCGGCGGCGAGCCGATGCTCCATGCCGAGCTGGTCCCCCTGGCGGCCGCGCTGAAAGGCCGCGGCCTGCACGTCACGATCGAGACGGCCGCGACTCTGGACCTTCCCGTGGCTTGCGACTTGATGTCGATCAGCCCGAAACTGGCCGGCTCGACCCCCTCGGCCCGCAGGCATCCCCGCTGGCACCACCGGCACGAGGAAACCCGGCACGCACCGGACGTCGTCCGGCGGCTGGTCCGCGACTACTGCTACCAGGTCAAGTTCGTGGTCGACAACCTGGACGATTGCGACGAGGTCGAGGAGTACCTGGCCCAGATGCCCCAGATCGACCGCCGCCGCGTGCTGCTCATGCCGCAGGGCACCGACGAGGAGCAGTTGGCCCGGCAGGCCCTGTGGCTCAAGCCATATTGCCGTCAGGTCGGCCTCCGCTTTTGCCCTCGCCGTCAGATCGAGTGGTTCGGCCTCGTCCGCGGCACATGAGTCAAGGTCAGAGGTCCGAGGTCGGACGGGACGACCGGAGTCGTTTCACTTCAAGCAATATCGGAAGTTCTCTGGACCTTGCCCGGAATCGAAGAGCGAAGATCCAAGGTGCAAAAATCAAGTTCCCGCTCACACCGGTTCGATCTGCGGCAGCGGCTGCGTCGTCAACTCGCCGAGCGGCTGAGCCAATGCCTCCGGCGGCGCTTCGATTACACGCATCTTTCGCCAGCGGCCCTCCACGAACCGCCACCAAAACGTCACGCCCAGCAGGCAGACCCACACCGTCACCGCGACCCACGACCAGTACAGCCCGTAGCCAAAAAACCGAATGCCGACCCAGGCCATCACAAACGGCACGGCGGCCAGCACCAGCGTGGCCATCAGCACGAAGCGCGTGTCGCCGGCCCCCTTGATCGCGCTGGCGAAGATGATGTTCATCGCGTCGAACAGGCAATAGAAGGCCACGAAACGCAACAGGATCACCGTCGTCTCGCGCAGCTCGGCAAACTCTTCACGACCCATCCCCTGGGCGTGAGCCGCCAGCAGCCAGTCGGGCGCAAACAAGTAGATCGCTCCCACGATCGCCATCAGGCCGGCCGCCAGCTCGAACGCGCTCCACGTCGCGCGGGCCGCCAGGTCGGGCCGGTTGTCGCCCAACCGCTGCCCGACCAGCGTGGCCGTGGCCAGGCCGATGCCGTACACCGGCATGAATGCCAGGCTGTTCACGTTGAAGGCCAGGCTGGTCGCGGCCAACTCTTTCGTGCCGAGCTGCCCGATCAACAACAGGTACAGCGTGAAGCCGCCCATCTCGATGAACAACTGCAGCCCGTTGGGCGTGCCGAACCACAACAAGCGGCCGAACAGCTCGCGGTCGAACCGGCAGCCCGCGATCGTGCCGTACGTCGTGCGGAACCTTGGCCGCAGCCACAACAGCATGTAGATCAACGGCCGGCACCACATCGCCACCACGGTGGCCCAGGCCGCCCCGCTGATCCCCCATTCCGGAAAGCCCCACTCGCCGAAGATCCAGGCATAGTCGAGCACCACGTTCAGGGCCGCGGCAAACGTATCGACCAGCATCACGGTCCGCACGTCGCCGCGCCCCGTGAAGAACGACGACAGCGCCGCGGACATGACCATGCTGCCGATGCCCCAACTGACCGCCTGGTAATAGTCCACTTCCAGTGCCACGATCGACGCTGGGTGCCCGGCCGCGGCAAAGACCCACGGGGCCAGCGGAATCGTGGCCAAGACCGGCGGCACGGCCAGCAGTGACACAAAAACGCCCTGCCACACCGCCACGCCGATCCGCTCGGGCCTGCCGGCTCCGTAATACTGCGCCACGAACGTGTTCACATACGAGGCGATGCCCAGCGGAAAGCAGATCACCGTGAACGACACCGCGATCGCCGGCAGCGCGGCCGCCACCGCGTCCTCGGAGTACCAGAGCAGGAACAACCGATCGGTGAACTGCATCAACGTCCACGAAAGCGTGGAGATGATCAGCGGCAGCGCCAGCACCAGCACTTCGCGGAATCCGCAGGGCCGGTCCCACCACCGGCGGACTGTTTGGAACATGAGGAACTATACGCCCCCAAACAAGGTGTCGCCCTTTCAGCCGCCGGGTGCCTGATACTCCACCGGCGGCGGCCTGGCTGAAACATCCCAATTTGCCCAGTCGGCACGGCTGGGTGGTTCCAAGCCGCGCCCCGGCCCGCCGGGCCCCTGTTGCTCAAGTGATTCTTTGGCCGCCGACGATGCTATCACCGGGCCGGCGGCCGGCGGAACGAACAAGTCGCCTTCTGCCGTCCAGCCGGCACGCCTACAATGCGGAGCATCTTCGCTTTTCGCTCCGAAGGATCCAAGCTCATGCGCAGCCTTTGCCTGTTGATGTGCGGCCTGGTGCTCTTGGCTGCCGCCGGCGGATGCGCGGTGCAGGGAAGGCCCAACTGGTTTTCACCCGGCCCGGCCGCGTATCAGCGGCAGCGGGCCCAGCGTTTCGACCCATATCCGGACGACGTAGCCGGACCCTCGATCAAGGACACGCGCCCTCCCGATTATCAAGAATCGCTGCCCGAACCGACGCGCGCGCGTTGGCTGCAGTGGTCGGCCCCTCCTCAAGGCTACTGACATCGGCCCGCCCGCCGAGGTTCACGTGCCAAAGTAGCAGGCACACTCCGTGTGCCGTCCGCCAAAGCAGCCCTTTCGCCCCTGGCCGCCCGTGCCCCCCGCCCGCTATCATAGGCATTGCCGTATGCCTTGCCTCCCTGCCTCGCTGCCGATTGATCCGCCATGCCAGCCCGACCCCGCCCCCGACGCCGGGCCACGCGTGCCAAGCCATTCAAGGCGGCCGGCCCCACCGTGCCGGCCACGCCTGCTGCGCATGAACCCGAGCGGCTGCAGAAGGTGATGGCCGCAGCCGGCGTCGGCAGCCGGCGGCATTGCGAAGAGTTGATCCGCGCCGGCCGCGTCGAGGTCGACCGCCGCGTGGTCCGCGAGCTGGGCACGAAGGTCGATCCAGCCGCCCAGGAGATTCGCCTCGACGGCATCGTGTTGGCCCGTGGCAAGCGGGTCTACTACCTGGTGAACAAGCCGGTGGGCGTTGTTTCGACCAATGCCGATCCCGCAGGCCGTCCGCGCGTGGTCGACCTGCTGCCCGAGATGCCCGAGCGCCTGTTCACCGTCGGCCGGCTCGATCTATCGAGCGAAGGGCTGATGCTGGTGACCAACGACGGCGAGCTGGCCAATCAGTTGGCCCACCCGCGCTACGGGGTCGAGAAAACTTACCACGTGCTGGTCGCCGGCACGGCGGACTTCGACGTGCTCGGCAAATTGCGGCAGGGCATCCACCTGGCCGAAGGCGTGGCCCGAGTGGTCAGCGCGCGGGTGCGGACCTCGTTCAAGCACAGCACGCTGCTGGAGATCGTGTTGGCCGAAGGGCGCAACCGCGAGATCCGCCGGCTGCTGGCCAAGGTCGGGCACAAGGTGCTGCGGCTGAAGCGCGTCGCTTTGGGACCCGTCCGCTTGGCCGATTTGCCGCCCGGCCACTTCCGGCCGTTGCGCAACGACGAGCTGAAGCTGCTGCGCCGCCTGGGCCGCCGGCCGGTCCGCCGCAATAAACCCGGCGCGCATCGGCCCCAGGGCGATGCTCAAACCCCTCCCGCCGGCCCCCCCGACCAACCGGAGCAGAAGCAGGCTCCAAGGCCACGTCAGCGCGGCGGCCATACCGCCCGCGTCGACCAGGGCGACCCTCGTGCCGGCCGCCGCGGACGCCGCAACGCCGCCAAGAGCAGCCGAAGGGCCGATCAGGGTCGCGGCCGATGAGTCACGAGGCGCACCCCACCTGGTTCGCCGACCAGGCCTGGCATGGCCGAACCGAGGTCCGCGAGAATGTGCGGCTGGCGCGCGACACGTATCGCTTGCGGTTCGACTGCCCCGCCATCGCGCGGCGGATTGTGCCCGGACAGTTCATCATGCTCCGGCTGGCAGGTTTCGACGACCCGTTGCTGGGCCGCCCGCTGGCGCTGTACGACACGGTCGACGGCCCGGACGGCACGGCCTTGGCCCTGGACGTCGTGTACGTGGTGGCCGGCAAGCTGACGCGCAAGCTGGCCTGCATGGGGCCTGGCCAGGCGGTTGAAGTTTGGGGGCCGTTGGGCAACGGCTTTCCGATCCGCCCGGCCGGGCACTTGCTGATGGTGGCCGGCGGCATCGGCCAGACTCCTTTTCTCGCCCTGGCGCAGGAGTATCTCGGCCGGCGGGCTTACGGCGACCCGCCCCGCGCACAATCGCGTTCCGCGGCGGTCACTCTCTGTTACGGCGCCCGCAGCGGCGACCTGTTGGCGGGCGTCGCCGACTTCGAGCGGCTGGGCGTTCGCGTGCTCACCAGCACCGACGACGGCTCGGCCGGCCGGCCCGGCCTGGTCACCGAGCTGTTGGAGGAGGAGCTGAGTCGCGGCGAGCGCGTGCAGCCTGGCACTCGCCCGCACGTGGTCTGCTGCGGCCCCGAACCGATGATGGCCGCCGTGGCGGCAATCGCCCGCCGTGCCCGGCTGCCGTGCCAGGTTTCGCTGGAGACTCCGATGGCCTGCGGCATCGGCATCTGTTTCAGTTGCGTGGCCAAGGTGCGCGACGCTCAGGGCGGCTGGGACTACCGCCGCACCTGCGTGGAAGGTCCCATTTTCGACGCCGCCTCAATCGAGTTCGGCTCGTAGCGATCCCGTTCGTAGTGACCCCATTCATGGGGTCCCTTGTGTTCGTAGTGACCCCATTTATGGGGTCCTTCGTTCGTAGCGATCCGCATTCGTTTGTAGCGATCCGCATTCATGCGGTCCGTTCGTGCATCGCTCCCAGCGCGAGCGGCGTCCCGCAAAAACGATTCTCGACCACCGAGTGCGCGGCCCCGCTGCCTGGGCATCGAACGAGACTCCATTCTCCGCCTATTCATTCTTTCGAGTCGGCGGGCGTGTTCCTGGACCGCACGTCGCGCACTTGAGTCACGGCTTTGCTGACGAAGGCGAGAACTTCGGCATTGCTTAGAAAACCGCTTTGCTCCCTGAGAACCTCGCCTTCGGACAACACAAGCCAAAGCGGCAGCTTCCATGGATGCGGCTCGAATCCAGGATATAAGTGTTCGATGTCACCGTACTCGACATACGTCTTGACCGCCACTTTCACGTCCCCGCTTAGAGAATCTGCCACTTTGGATACACTTGGAATGGCTCGCAACTCATGCGTACTCCAGACCGCGCAAATATAAACTACCCACGTGTCCGTCCTCAAGTCCTCCCGTATGCTGCGACGTCCGGGCGAAACGACGTAAAGATTTGTCGAGCCATTTTCGACAATCATTTCATCGCTTCCATCCTGCCCGTCGACAAAACGGAGCCGGACCTTTCCTGTACGTTTAGATTTCTCGGCCGAATTGGTGGAATTGTTCGCCAGCGAGCTGGCCCGTCGCACATGAACGACGGCGCGCTCGGGGCTGCCGTTAGTGACCGGATCTTGCGACGATTCACGGCAAGAACCACTGGTGACGATGGCAAGGACAATCGGCGACACCGCACGAGTGAACAAAGTGCGTTTTGGATAGAACCGCGTTGGCTGCTGCGTCATCGTTCAACCTGCATCATTCTCCTGGGCCTTGGCGCCAACCGGGAAGAAATCGAAATGTGCTTTGAGGGCTTCGAGCGGGTCTAAAACAACTCGGGTGACGAACGAGATCGCCCAGGATCGCGCAGGTCTGCCTGCACGCAAACCGGGTCAAGTCAAGTCGTCCGCTTTGTTCGTCCCCAATTGTGGGGAATTCCGTTCAGGCGTTGTTCTTCCAGCGACTGATGGCGTCTTCTTTCTCAACGATGTCGAAGACAATGATGTCCACGTCAGCCGCAAGCTCGGATATCTCACCCGATGTAATTCCCCGATAGTCTGTAATTCCCCGATAGTCGAGCCCACGAAGGATGGATACGTTTCGATACTTCGGCGCAAGTGGCTCACCGGACGCAATGCGTCGCCGCAACTCACCGAAATAGTCGAGCCACCATAATCGCTCGTGCTCATTCCAGCCATTCGCAACCTCGCTCGCGGGAATCGGCCCCGCCAAAGCGGCAAGCACGGTGTCAACACGTGAAATGGCCTCTTTACGTTGCGGGTCTTCCATGGCTAGTCGGGCAGCTCTTGTCTGGTTCCTTCTCGGCCGGCCATGCGCAGAGCGAGCTTGTGTGCGGCGGCGACGTGCCGCAGCTCGATTCCGGTCGCGGCGCTCGCAATCCAGCCGTCGGCGTCCGCGGTCCGCGGTGCGTGCCTGCCTTCGCCGCAAACAAATAGTTCCGGACGCCGGCTGTCGCGGTCGATAATCCAAACTTCCCGCACGCCCACCGCGGCATAAAAGTCGAGCTTTTCATAGCTCTCGTCGTTGGGGCTGTGCAGCTCGACTACCACGTCCGGGCCGCCGTCAAAATACTCGTTGCGATCGATGCCGAAACGATCCGGAGTCAACAGCACCAGGTCCGGCACGCGATAGTTCTTGTCCGGCCAGCCTCCGGGCGACGCGACGTTGATCTGGTGGTACACCTTGTGGCCCAACGGCTGTGCCCAATGAAGGCGCAGCCAAAACTCGAGCGATCCTTCCAGGTCCTGATGCTCACGGTTCGGCACCGGCGGCATGTGGAGCACTCCCTCCCAGATTTCATCGTACTGGTCGGCCCCGGTTTCTTGCCGCCACTGGAGTAGCCGCTGTGGGACCTCTGCCATGACCGCTTTCATGTCGACTTCCCCACTTCGGTACGCTGCTTCGTGCCCGGTCCCTCCAATAAGTCTACTCCCCGCGGGCACGGCTGTCGCCGCATCGGTCCGCCCGGAAAATCGAAAGATTGGAGGCTGGAGCCTGGAGAAACTGGGGCACGCTACGACTCGACTGAGCTCGCCGAAGTCCGCTTTGCCCCAGCCACCCGGGCGGAATCACGACAAGGGGACAGGTCGACAAGGGGACCGTGGGGGAGAAGGGACGAAGACTGGGGCACGCTTATCGCTTTGCCCCAGCCACCCGACGGCCCATCCGTGCCGAAGTTATTCTTCGGTCGGTCCCTAGCCGGCGGCCTTCTGCTTCGCGGCCTTCAGCGCGGCGGAGAGGCGGCTCTTGACGCGGGCCGCGGCGTTGCGGTGGATCACGCGGCCGGCCGCCGCCTGGTCGAGCTTCTTGACCGCCTGCCGGAAGTCCGCCTCCGCCTCGGTCAGGTCGCCTGCCGCCAAGGTTTCACGGACTTTGCGGACCACCGTCTTCAGGCTCGAACGGACCGAACGGTTGCGGGCGCGGCGAACCACGTTCTGACGCAGCCGCTTCTTGGCACTGGTAGTGTTGGGCATGAAAAACCGAAGAGGAACTGGTGCAAACAGGTTAAGGACCAACGGCCGATGGTCCGCCAGGCGGCCGGGCCGTCAAGGCGAACTCGAACCGGCCCCATCTTCGCGTAACTGGGCCAGCTTGTCCAGCCGTTCCGAGACATCCTTGTAGCCGAAATCGAGCCCGGCCAGCTCGGTCAGGTTCTTTTCCGCCGCCGGCCAGTCTTTCAGCCGGTCCATGGCCAGCGCGGCCGCCCGGTAGAGGGCCATCTTTTGCTGGTCGGCGTCGCGATCGCGCAGCTCCGCGGCCGCCGCCTCGTAGTTGCTCATTGCCAGCTTGTGCTGCGCGATCTGCTCGAAGCAGTACCCCAGCGAAAGGCTCACCAGCCCCTTGCGCTTCAGATCGCCGTGAGCTTCCTGGAAGACCTTGATCGCCTCCTTGTAGTTCTTGGCTCGCTGCAGCCGCACCCCCAGCTCGAACTTGAAACCGAGGTTGGTCGGATAGCGGTCGCAACGATTGCGGTAGATCTCCAGCTCCTTGTTGTTCAGCTCGGCCCGCATTTGCTGATACAAGGCCGCCGATTCCGGCGTCTTTTCGGCCTGGGCCTTTTTTTCCGCGATGGCAAGCTGGCCGCGGGCGCGGCGCAACTGCACGTCCTCCAGCCGCTCGCGGACCTCGACGCTGCCGCCCGATGCGCTCAAGGCCCGCTCGAGCACCTTTTCGGCCTCGTCGAAACGCTCGTCCTTCAGGTGCAGTTCGGTCAGCTCCAGGTACTTGGCCAGGTCCGAAGGGTCCTTGGCAATCTGCTTTTCGAGCTGCTGTTCGGGCGTGAGCCTGGAGCTGGCCCCTCCCCGCCGGTCGGCCTGGGCCTGCTTGTCGGCCATGACTTCGGTGCTGCTCTCGGCGGTCTCGTAACCGCCGTGGTGGATCGTCTTTTCGACCGTCAGGTTGCCGATCGCACGCTGCGCTTCTTCGTCGTTGGGCTTGGCCTGCTGCACGCGGATCCAACAGGCGATCGCCTGGTCGAACTGACCTTGCCGCGCCAAGGCCCGCCCGCAAAGGCGGTTGATTTCCGGGTCCTTGATGTCCGCGTCCAGCGCGCCCTTGAGATAGGCCAACTGCGCCTCGTCGAACTGCAGGTGCTCGCAGGCGGCCGCCATGTCGGCCAGCGCCGAGGTGTCCCAAGGGTTGAGCTTGAGCATCTCCAAGCCGCTGGTGATCACGCCCAGCCAGTCCTTCTTGCGGACCGAATTCTTCAGCGACGTCTTGATCCCGGCCCCGCGGATGCCCGACAGTTTTCCGCCGGTCTTGTTGTTGTTATACTTCTTCTGCAGATTGCCGAGGAAGCTTTGCACGTACAGCACGTTGCCCGGGTCGCCCGTAACGCACTGCGTGAGCATCGTGGTGGCGTAATCGAACTGCCCCTGCGCCATGCTGCGGTTGCCGTGCTCGAAGCACTGCTGCAGCATCCGGCGCTTGGCCGGCGCAATCGGCTGCCGGCCCGCTGGTTCGCCTTGTTCTGCCATTGCCATGCCGCGACCGGTGCACGCCACGAATAAGAGAGCCCAAAAGACCTAACTTCTCACGCCAATTCCATTTTAGCTGGCTCGCTGGCTCAACACAACGCGGTCGGCCCGCGCCGTGAACCAGCGAGCGATTGATCGAGTCGCTTACAGCGGGCCATCCACCGCCGACGCCCGCGTGCACCGGATGCAGCGCGTAAGCGGCACACCGCCGCCCCACCCATGGCCGACCCTTCACTTTCAGCCGCCGGACGCGTCTACCTGGTCGGGGCCGGCCCCGGAGACCCGGGGCTGATCACGCTGCGCGCCGTCGAGTGCCTCAGGCAGGCCGATCTCGTCCTGTACGACTACCTGGTCAATCCCCGTGTCCTCCAACACCTCCGGCCGGGTGCTCGAGCCGAGTGCCTAGGCCGGCACGGACGAGACCGCATTGTGCCGCAGCCAGAAATCAACGAACGCCTGGTCCGCGAGGCCCGCGCGGGCAAAACCGTCGTTCGGTTGAAAGGAGGCGATCCGGCCGTCTTCGCCAGGCTTGCCGACGAAATCGACGCGCTCGGCGACGCGGGAATCGAGTTCGAAGTAGTGCCCGGCATCACCGCGGCCCTGGCCGCCGGAAGCTATGCCGGCATCCCGCTCACCCACCGCGAAACGGCGTCGGCCGTGGCGCTGGTCACCGGACAGGAGCAACCGGGCAAAGAGGAGGCGGCCCTCGACTACGCGGCCCTGGCACGTTTTCCCGGCACGCTGGTGTTCTACATGGGAGTCACCTCGGCCAGGCGTTGGACCGCTGCCCTCATCGCGGGTGGAAAGAGTCCCGATACGCCGGCTGTGATTATTCGCCGCTGCTCCTGGCCCGATCAGCTCACTCTGCCGACTAATCTGGGTCAGGTCGCACCTGAGATTGCCGCCCGAAAACTTCGGCCGCCCGTGCTGGTGATCGTCGGAGAGGTGGCCGCAACGCAGCCAGCCGTTTCGTGGTTCACCAGGCGGCCGCTGTTCGGCCAGCGCGTGCTGGTCACGCGCCCGGTTGAGCAATCGGAAGCGTTGCGCGACCGGCTCGAAGAGCTCGGCGCGCAGGTGCTCGTGCAGCCGGCCATCGAGATTGTCCCGCCCGCCGACTGGGCGGCGGTCGACGACGCGCTGGCACGCCTGCACGAGTACGATTGGCTCGTCTTTTCCAGCGCCAACGGCGTCCGGTTTCTGCTGGACCGGCTCTGCTCGAAAGGCGACCTGCGGCAATTGGGCCCCGTTCGCCTGGCGGCCATCGGCCCCGGCACGGCCGACGCCCTGGCACACTACCGTTTGAATGCCGACCTGGTTCCTCCGGAGTACCGGGCCGAGTCGCTCGCCGAGGCCCTGGCCCCCCAGGCGCGCGGCCGGCGTTTTCTGTTGGCGCGTGCCAGCCGCGGCCGCGAGGTGTTGGCCGAACAACTGCGGGCGGCCGGAGGCCAGGCCGACCAGGTAGTGGTATACCGAAGCCACGACGTCGCGGCGGCCGATCCCGACGTGGCCGCCGCCTTGGCGAAGGGCGGGATCGACTGGGTCACCGTGACCAGCTCGGCCATTGCCCGCTCGCTGGTCAAGTTGTTCGGCGAAGACCTGCGTCGTGCGAGGCTGGCCAGCATCAGCCCGATCACTTCAGCCACCCTGCGCGAGCTAGGGCACGAGCCGGCGGTCGAAGCCGCCCGCTACACCGTCGGCGGGCTCATCGAGGCCATTCTCCAAGGCACGTAGAGCTACGGCGGAGATGTAGCAGGACTCGCCAGAGTTCTGGGGAAGCGGGCGACGGCCCGAATTCTGGCGAATCCG
>JBBDYJ010000027.1:0-27559 GCA_040901675.1 Pirellulales bacterium
GCCGGGTGCCTGGCGGCAAAGCGGACTTCGGACTTCGGCGAGCTCAGTCGAGTCGTAGCGTGCCCCCAGGTAATGACCCCATTGATGGGTCTGCCCCCGGCGCAAAACTCAGCCTACCGGCGCTTTTTGCGGCGAGGCTTGGGGGCGCTCGGCGCCTTCTTGGCCTTCTTGCGGGGGGGCCGATCAGCGCCGTCGCCACCGTCGGCGAGTTGGCGGCGTTGCCGGCTTGTTGTCGCGTCGCCCGCGGCCGGGCGCTGGCCGGCGCCGCCAAGGGCTCGGACTTGTCGCGGATCCTTGGCTGGCGGGGCGGAGGCGCGGCCCTTGGCGCGGGGCGTCTTGGCACTGGGCGGCTTGACGCGGGGCGGCCTGGGCTGGCGCTCGACCAGCCGGAAGTCGAGCTCGCGGCGATCCACGTCGACTCGGGCCACGCTCACGCGCACGGGATCGCCCAGCCGGAAGGTGTTGCCCGACCGCCGTCCGCTCAGGCTGTGGGCGGTCCGGTCGAAATGGTAATAGTCGTCCGCGAGCGAAGTGACGTGAATCAAGCCTTCGGCCGGCAGCTCGATGCCCTGCGCGAACAGGCCGAACTGCTCGACGCCCGTAATGATCGCCTCCATCTCGTCGCCGATCCGCTCCCGCAGGTAATTGAGCAGCTTGACCTTGGTCAGCTCGCGCTCGGCCGCCTCGGCCCGCCGCTCGCGGTCCGAGCAATGCTCGCCCAAAACGGCCAGGGCGCCGAAGTCGTTGGGCGGCTTCTGCTGGTGCAGCAAGACGTCGATCAGCCGGTGGATCGTGAGATCCGGGTAGCGGCGGATCGGAGAGGTAAAGTGGCAGTAGCAGTCGCTCGCCAGTGCGTAGTGCCCCTGCTCTTCGGGGCTGTAAACGGCCCGCTGCAAGCTGCGAAGCACCGCGTAGTTGACTGCCTGCTGCTCGGGGCGGCCCTGGACCTCGGCCAACAACCGCTGCAGCTCGAAACGGCTTTCGAGACTGTCGACTCGAAAGCCCAAGGCCGTGACAAACTCGGTCAGGGCCTGCAGCTTGCGGGGGTCGGGGGCCTGGTGGACGCGGCGGAGGAAAAACCATTCGGCCTCGGCCAGCCGCTCGGCGACCGCCTCGTTGGCGGCCAGCATGAACTCCTCGATGATCTGGTGGCTGACCGTGTTTTCCACCCGGTGGGCGCCGACCACGCGGCCCTCTTTGTCCAGATCGACCTTGACCTCCTGCATCGATAGTTCCAGCGCGCCATGCCCCATCCGCCGGGCGCGGAGAATCATGGCCAGCTCGTGCATGCGGCCCAGGAGGTCGTGTACTTCGGGCGACAGCTTTTTGCGCCAGGCGGCGGGCCGCTCGAGATAGTCGTCGACCTCCTCGTAAGTGAAGCGGCGGGCGCTCTTGATCGCGGCGGCGTGCAAGCGGGTGTCGAGGCGCAGCCCCTCGGGCGTGAACTCGAGAAAGGCGGACTTGGTATAGCGGACGTGGTCGGGCTGCAGGCTGGCCAGAGCGTTGGAGATCACCTCCGGCAGCATGGGAATGACGCGATCGGGCAGGTAGACGCTGGTGCCGCGCTGATGCGCTTCGCGGTCGAGAGCCGAGTTTGGCCGCACGAAGTGCGAGACGTCGGCGATGTGGACGCCCAGCATCCAATGGCCGTTTTCCGTCCGGACCAACGAGATGGCGTCGTCGAAGTCGCGGGCGTCGACCGGATCGATGGTAATGACGTTTTCGCCGGAAAGATCGAGCCGGTCGGCGGGGATCGATTCGTCGAACCGCTCGGCCTGGGCGCGAGCCGCCTCGAGCGCGTCTTCGTCGAACTCTTCGGGCAGGTTGAACTCGCGGACAATGGAGAGCGTGTCGACGCCCGGCGCCCCGCGCTCGCCGAGCACTTCGGCGATCACCCCTTCGCCGTCGTGCGCGTGGGTCGGAAAGCGGACCATCTCGAAGACGACCTTGTCGTCGGGCTGGGCGTTCTTGGCGCCCGGATCGCCGACGGCCACCGGCCGCGCGAAGACCGTGCCGTCGACTTGAACGTAGGCGCTGCCCCCCTGCTCGAAGTACGTGCCCACGAACTGGTGCGTCTCCCGCTCGATCACTTCGACGATGGTCCCGCGAGGTTGGCGGAAGCCGCCGCGCGGCTTCAGCAGCCGCACGAGGACCACGTCGCCGCTGGCGGCATCGCCGGCCTGGTCGGCGGCCACGTAGATGTCCTGATCGCGATTGCCGGGGGCGGCGCCGGCGGGGTGGACGAAACCAAAGCCCCCCTGCGCACGGCGGAAAACGCCGGTGAAGTGGCCGCCGCCCGAGTAGTGATCGGGGCCGGACTCGATTATGCGGGGCGAAGACTCGCGCTTTTTAACCGCCGCTTTGGCCGCGGGCGGGCAGACGAGGTGCTTGGGCCCGTACGACAACTGCCCCTGGCGGACCAGCCGCTTGACCAGCCGCTTGAGCTCCTGCAGGCGCGGCTCGGGAATATTCAGCTTTTTGGCCAGCATCCGCGGCTTGACCGGCTTATAGCCGGGTTTCCGCACGAACTCCAGCACGGGCTGGGCGAGGTCGCTTTCGTCGTTCATTCAAAACCGTACAACTGAGTAAGTAGCAGGGACACTCCGGTGCCACTGCTTGGAGGTCCCGATCCCGGCGCGCCGGGAGGACCGAGAAGCAGTGCCCATAGGGTAGCAGGCACACTCCGTGTGCCGTAGCCCGCGGTTTGATCCGTCGAAACCGGCGCCAACGTCACTGAGACCCAGCCGGCTGAATCTCGTGCTGCTCGCCGGTTCCCTTGAACAGCTTGCGGCCCAGGTTGTGGTTGAAGCTGGTCCAGGGGCTCTCGACGTTCGGATCGTCGCGCATCTGCTGCTGGAAGCTGTGCACCTTGGCATCGAGATTGTCGAGGTGGTGCAGGGCTACGGCCTCCAGCGTCATGGGCAGCTTGGGGCTGCCGAACTCGTATTGCCCATGGTGGCTGACGATCATGTGCTTCAGCCGCAACACGGTCTCGGCGGGGACGGGCTCGCCGGTGAACCGCTCGGCCTCGGCCACCTTGGCTTCCAAGAGCGCCACGCCCATCACGAGGTGGCCGACCAGTTGGCCTTCGTCGCTGTAGGAGAAGCCGCGGTCGTAGCAAAGCTCGTCGATCTTGCCCATGTCGTGGACAAAGGCGCCCATCAGCAGCAGGTCGGCGTCGATGGCCGGATAGCAGCAGGCCACGCGGATCACGACCTCCATCAGGTTGACCACGTGGTGCAAGAGCCCACCCACGTAGGCGTGATGATTCTTGACGCCGGCCGGCGCGCGGCTGAACTTGGCCATGAACTGGTCGTCGACGAGGAAACATTCGGCCAAGGTGCGCAGGTGCGGATTGGCCATGCCGCGGAGCATCTCGCCGAGCCGCACCGTCAGGCGGTCGATTTCGCCCGGTCCCAGCGGCATGAAATCGGCGTGTTCGATCTCCTCCGCACGCGCCTTGCAGACGTTGGTCGCGATGAGTTGCAGGGCGCCCTGGTAGAGCTGGGTGGATCCCTCGACCCGGACGAAGTCGCCGTCGTCGAAATTGCGGTATTCGACGTCGCCGGCATTCCACATGCGGGCGCTGATCGATCCGGAGCGATCGGACAGCTCGACTTGCAGATACAGGTTGCCGTTGCGATTGGGGCGCAACTGCTTCTGCGAAGCCAGAAAGATCTGGTCGATCGACTCCTGGGGACCAAATTGATTTACATAGCGACGCGGCATCGAAAGCGGCTTTCTAGCAGGAGAGGCGGGGGGGCGGCCGGCACGTACCGCACAGCCAAGCCGTCCCGAGTGGTTTCGATGATTTTAGGCTCCCCGGCCCCCACCCACAAGGGCCGCCCATAGAACGCCGTTCGTTCCGTTTCCCCGTAGAACGGAATTCATTGCGTTTCCCCCGTAGAACGCAGGTCGTTCCGTTTGCCCCGTAAATCCAATTTCATGCGTTTGCCCGAACCACGCGACCCTGTTCGGAATCCCCTTCAACAGGGCTTGCTTGCCTCGATTTGGTGCGATTGCCTAGAATGCCGCCGTTCTTGCCGTGCGGCAAGCCCACACCGCCGCTGCTCAAACGGAATGAAGTTCCGTTCTACGTCAAAGGATTTCGCCGTGCGTTGGACCCAGACGCTGATCCCGACGATGAAGGAAACGCCCGAAGGGGCGGAGATTCCCAGCCACGTCCTCATGTTGCGGGCAGGGCTGGTCGGGCAGCTCATGGCCGGCGCGTACACCTACCTGCCGCTGGGCCTGAGGGCATTGCGCAAGGCCGAGCAGATCGTCCGCGAGGAAATGGACCGGGCCGGCGCGGTCGAGCTCTTGATGCCGGCCCTGACGCCGATCGGCTTGTGGGAGCGGACAGGCCGCGTCGAGGCTTTTGGCAACGTGCTGATCCACTTCAACGTGCGGCGGCAGAACCGCCAGGTACACCTGGCGCTGGGTCCCACGCACGAGGAGGTGGTGACCGACCTGGTTGCGAGGCACGTCTCGAGCTATCGCCAACTGCCGATCACGCTGTACCAGATTCAGACCAAGTTCCGCAACGAGGAGCGTCCGCGATTCGGCGTATTGCGGACCAGCGAGTTCCTGATGAAGGACGCCTACAGCTTCGACGCCTCGGTCGAGGGCCTGAACCAGAGCTACGACAAGATGTACCAGGCGTACTGCCGGATCTTCGCCCGCTGCGGCCTGGAATACCTGGCGGTGGAGGCCGAGAGCGGCCCCATCGGCGGCGACGTCAGCCACGAGTTCATGGTGCTCGCGGAGCACGGCGAGGACACGGTGGTCCACTGCCGGCAGTGCGGTTACGCGGCCAACCTGGAGCGGGCCGACATTGGCCGCCGCCCGCCCGCGCCGGGGGGCGGTGGCGGGCAGCCGCTGGCCAAGGTCGATACGCCCGGGGCCAGCAGCATCGAGCAGGTGAGCAAGCTCTTGAAGCGCCAGCCGCGCGAGCTGATCAAGACCTTGATCTACGTAGCCGACGGGCGGCCGATCGGCGTGCTGGTGCGCGGCGATCACGAAGCCAACGAGGGCAAGATCCGCCGCGCGGTCGGCGCCGCGCGGCTGGAGTTGGCCCCGGCCGAAGTGATCGAGCAGGTCACCGGTGCTCCGGTCGGTTTTGCGGGCCCGGTGGGCCTGGCGATCGACTTGTGGGCCGACGAGGACGTGGCCGGCGTGCGCGACGCGGTGGTGGGCGCCAACGAGGCCGACAAGCACTACACGGGCGCTAACCAGCCCCGCGATTTCACGGCCAAGGCGTTTGCCGATCTGCGCAACGCCGCCGCCGGCGATCCGTGTCCGCGTTGCCCGGGCGCCTTGACGCTGGAGCACGCCATCGAAGTGGGTCACGTCTTCAAGCTGGGCACCAAGTATTCCGAGGCGCTGTCGGCCCGCTTTCTCGACGACAAGGAGCAGCAGCATCCGGCGATCATGGGTTGCTACGGGATCGGCATCAATCGGATCATCGCGGCCCTCGTCGAGACGCGGCACGACGAGAACGGCATCATCTGGCCGATGTCGCTGGCCCCCTACCAGGTGCTGTTAGCGCCCTTGAACGTGAACCAGCAGGACGTGATGGACGCCGCCAACGCCCTGTATGACGAGTTATGCCGCTTAGGCGTCGAGGTGCTTTTGGACAACCGCGACCAGCGGCCGGGCGTCAAGTTCAAGGACGCCGACCTGATCGGCATCCCCTTGCGCGTCGTGATTGGCGGCCGCGGCCTGAAAGACGGCCAATTAGAGATCAAGTGGCGTTGGGAAGAAGCTCCTCAAATGATCCCGCTGGCCGGGGCGGCCGCGGCGATTGCGCGGATGGTGCGGGCATGAACGGGCTACTTGGCTTATGCGGTGGCGCTAGTCGTTCTGGCACTCGGCTGAGGCTCGCCCCGAAGGGACATCACATACTAGTCCGGGCAAAGCGCAAACCGTATCGGGCGCGTCGTGCGGAATGAGCAGGTACTTCGACGGCTTGCCGCCGGCGTGCATCGCCGCCGCGAGAGGCTAGTTATTCGGTAGTATTTACTTCCAGACCGGATGCTGGTTCCAAGTCGGTGGCATTCCCAATTGGACCAACGGATTGGGCACGGCTGGCGGATTCGCCATGTGCGCGTTCACGCGATTGCGCCAGTCGGACGCGAACGTGCCGATGGCCGGACAGCACTTGAGCAGGTGGTAGAGAATCAGCAGCGTCGCGTAGAGCCGGTCATTTGCGGGAACATGCGGCGGCTGCCAGACGCGGCCCCTGGGCAAGGACGGCTTGATCGCCCAAACCCGGTCCCACAGCCGCGAGTGGTGGGCGCACAGGTTCCGCACGTAGACGAGATGGTGAAGGATCGTCACAAGATCGCCCGGCTGGCTGCTGTAACGGTGCGCGGCCGCCCGCTGATCCGACCGCAGCATGCCCTTGTACATTTTGGACAGCGCGCCGAATGATATCACTTCCATCGCGATCCAGATCGGAAGATCCGGGAACTGGCTATAACGCGAGCGGAAGTGGTCAACGAACGGTTCGCTGGATCTGTCCGCCTCTTCGCGAAGCCGGATCAGCCACGTGGCATGATTGAAAGTCCGGAAGAAGTTGGCCGCGTCAATGTGGCCGAACGCCCCGTGCCGCCGGCCGAAGTCATGGGCAACGGCCGCCCGGAAATCGACTTCGACGACTTCCAGGGCCTCGGTCACGATGTCGCGAAGCACCAGGTCGAAGTCGTAGGCGGCGCGGACGTGCTCGAACGTGCACCCGCCGTTAAACTGGTGTCGCTGCTGCTCGAACGCCAGACAATAGCCGCTGAAGCGGTAGTAGTTGATGTGCGAAAGGAACGCTTGGGCGGCGGCCGAATCGGCAACGGCGAGCCCGCGGGAGACGAGTTTCGCGACCTGGTCGGCACGCGAAAGCCACGGCTTCTGATATGGGGGCAAGGGGTTAGAAGGCTGCTGGCTCATGCCGCAACCTCCCCCGGCGACACCGGTTGAGCGCAAAAAAAGACCCGTCCTTGATGCACGTCACCTCCGTGAGAAGGGAGCGGTGCGACGGGTATGTTGCAATAAGTGTATCGGATGATGTGCCGGCAGGCAAGTAGCAAATCGCGGAATTCAGAAGCAAAGACGAGTGACGCTGCACCCACAATGGTGTGCGCCGAAAGAACTTGCGGGAGACTCCCAACCACGACTGTTTGTCTTCGGTGAAGAAGGGCGATCTGGGGCATTCTGCACCGCGTTGGGCCATCCCAACGGCAGGGCGGCACCGCCAGTTTAATGGGCGGCCGGAGCAGGGGCAACCAAGCGAAAGGAGGAGGGAGGAAGGAGGAATAACGAAACCGAGACATCGCTGAAGTTGAGCAATCGCCCTATTCGCTTGCTTCCTTGGGGTTGATTACGATAGCGGGACGCGTAGACAGCGCTGCAAGCCCGCCGCAGGCGGAACCGCCAACGGCCGAGCTCCGATCCGCCTTGGGGGTACCTCGACCTCTGACTTCTGGCTTCCGACTTCTGACTTCCGACCTCCGCCGCCAGCCATGGCCGTTACGACCCAGCCAGCCGACGTCCTGCTGATCCTGGCGGCAATCAGCCGTTATGGCGAGGCACTCGATTGGGCTCGCCAAGAGGCAACCGAGCGCTGGGGAGCGGTGGCGCTGGAGAGCGACCGGTTCAGCTTTACCGAAACCGATTACTACCAGCCGACCATGGGCAGCCATCTGTTGAAGACTTTTCTGGTCTTCGAGCGGCTGATCGACCCGGCCGAATTGGCCGCCATCAAGCTGGAAACGAACACCTGGGAGGCCGACTATGCTAAACTGCAAAGACATCCCGAACCGCGGCCGCTCAACCTGGATCCAGGCTACCTGACGCCGGCCAAGCTGGTCCTAGCCTCGACCAAGGACCATTCGCACCGGGTCTATCTGTCGCGGGGGATCTTCGCCGAGGTGACCTTGTACTACAAAGCCGGACGCTGGCAGCATCGGGAGTGGACCTACCCGGATTACCGCCGGCCGGACTTCCAGCAGTTCTTCAGCCGCGCCCGCGACTACCTGCTCAATACGCCAGGCGGCCGGCCTGCATCGCAGGGAACCGCACTGGGCGAAGGAGAGTTAAGGGAGGGCGGCCCTCCGTGATCTGGCTTCTCCTCGGCGCCATGTTGCCCAGCCTGCTGGTGTCCTGGGCCGTGGCACACCTGGTCCGCCGGCTGGCGCCCCGCTTTGGACTCGTCGACCGGCCC
Organism: Pirellulales bacterium; assembly: GCA_040901675.1. GTDB lineage: Bacteria > Planctomycetota > Planctomycetia > Pirellulales > JAICIG01 > JBBDNX01. The sequence continues at coordinate 8,213 of JBBDYJ010000027.1, forward strand.
GGACTCCGCAAGGTGCACACAACGCCGGTCGCACTGGGAGGCGGCCTGGCAATCTGGGCCGGCATCGTGCTGCCGCTGGCCGCCGGACACCTGGCGCTGGTCACGCTGGTGGACCGGGAAACAGACCGGCCGCTGGTCGCCGGGCGGTGGCCGCTGCCCCCAATTGCCGCCGAAAACGTGCCGGGATTGCTCCAGCAAGCGCCCAAGCTCTGGTTTCTTTTGGCCGCCGGAACCGTGCTGGTCGGGCTGGGGCTGGTGGACGACCGGCGCGGCCTTGATTGGCGGCTGCGCCTGGCCGTGCAGGCCATCGTGGCCGGCGTGACGGTCTGGTACTGGCACGGCTGGCGGCTGACCCTGTTTATCGACGTGCCGTGGCTGACGACCGCGGTCAGCATCTGCTGGATCGTCGGGCTGGTGAACTCGTTCAACATGCTCGACAACATGGACGGACTGTCGGGCGGCGTGGCGGCCATAGCCGCGACCATGCTGGCGGCGGTGCTCTTGATGTCGGGCGACCCCGTGACCGCGCGGCCGCAATTATTCGTGAGCGGCTTCCTGCTGGTCGTCGTGGGATCGCTGGTGGGGTTCCTGTGGCACAACAGGCCGCCGGCCCGGTTGTTCATGGGCGACGCCGGCAGCTACTTCATCGGTTTCTGCCTGGCCACCGGCACGGCGATGTCCACGTTCACGGGGGGCGAGATGCCAAGACACGCGATCCTGGCTCCCTTGTGCGTGCTGGCCGTGCCGCTGTACGACACGGCCACAGTAGTCTGGATCCGGCTGCGGCAGGGGCGCAGCCCGTTCGAGGGTGACAAAAGCCATTTCTCTCACCGGCTGGTCGAGCTGGGCATGTCCAAGAGCCAGGCCGTGCTGACCATCTACCTGACGACGGCCACCTGCGGGCTGGGGGCCCTGCTGCTAAGCCAGGTGAACCGGACGGGGGCCTGGCTCATCCTGATCCAGGTGGGCTGCGTATTAACATTGATCGGCGTGCTGGAGACAACCGGCCGCCGCAACCGCCGCCAATGAACCGGAAACAAAGCATGGCGCGGCGACGTCCCAGCCAGCGGCCCCAGCGGGCGGCACCTCGGTCGGATACCACCGGACAAGCTGGTGCCGCCAGCCGCGCGCGCGGATGGCTCTTGGCGGTTTTGACGGCCCTGTTCGTGGCCCGGCCGCTATCGCCCACCGAAGGGGCCGCCGCCCATGGCGATGGCATCCCGATGGTGATGCTCATCCTCCTGCTGCTGACGGGGTGGCTGCTGTGGGGCGTGCTACAGGGACGACTGGCAATGCGACTGGCCTGGGTCGATGCAGCCTGGGCCGCATTGCTCTTCTGGCACTCGCTCAGTGCGTTGCGGGCCACTGGCATCAATGCGCCGCGGCCCGCATTGAACATGCTGTGGGAATGGTTGGCGCTGGGGCTGGGGTTCTTCCTGGTGCGGCAACTGCTCGAGAGCCGCCGAGAACAGCGGGCGCTGGCCGCGGTGATGGTCGCCTTATCGGTGGCATTGGCCGCCTTTGGCCTGCACCAGTACCTTTACTCGTTGCCGGCCACGCGGGCCGAGTACCAGAAGAACCCGGAGCGCGCGCTGGCCCAGGCGGGAATCGCGGCCGACGATCAGGCGGGTGTCGAGCGATTCGAGCAGCGGTTGGCGAGCACCGAACCAATGGCCACGTTTGCCCTGGCCAACTCGTTGGCCGGTGTGCTGGCAGCCTGGCTGGTGGTGGCCGCCGGGATCGGGTGTACCACAAGGCTGAACGGATTGAATCGCCATGACGACTCGCGGGCGCAACCAGCCGCCGGTGCATTGAACCGCTGGACCTGGCTGGCCGCCGGCCTGACGGCGGCGCCGATCGCCGCCGGCCTGCTGCTGACCAAGAGCCGCAGCGGGTACCTGGCAGCCGCGGTGGGCGCGGTGCTGGTGGCGCTTTGCGTGCGATCGGGAAGGCAACGTATCGGTTGGCGAGGCGCCCTGGTCGCCGCGGCAGCGGCGCCGTGCTTGCTGGCTGCCGGATTCGCTTTGGGGGCTTTGGACCTCCAAGTCCTCAGCGAGGCCGCCAAATCGCTCGGTTATCGACTGCAATACTGGAAGGCTTCGATGGCCATGATCTCCGAGCAGCCGTTGTTCGGCTGCGGCCCCGGTAGTTTTCAGGATTTCTACGCGCGGTACAAGCTGCCCGGGGCCAGTGAAGTCGTGGCGGAGCCGCACAATATGTTCGTGGAAGTCTGGGCCACCGCGGGCACACCGGCGCTAGTAGCCTTGGTCGGTGTGCTGGCCGCCGCTGGATGGCATTTAATCGCACGTCGTCGAAGTGCCGCCCCGGCGCCGGCGGAGCCAAGCTCGGAGCAGCAGTCGGCCGCGGCCTTCGTGATTGCAGGTGGAGCGGCTGGTTTTCTGTTGGCGTTCCTTGCGGGACATACAATCGGGATTGGCCTGTCGGCCGAGGCGCTGGCGTGGGGGCTGATCGTGGCCGGCGGCGCCGTTTGCCTGTTGATGCCATGGGTTCTAAGAGGCCGCATGCCGGCGGCTGTTCCCCTGGCCGGTGCCATCGCGATGGGGGTCAACCTGCTGGCCGCCGGAGGGATCGGCTTCGCGGGGGTCGCCGGATCGCTGTGGCTGCTGGTCGGGCTGGCACTGGCGGTGGGCGACACCGGTCAGCCCCGCTACCATGCTCCTCGGCGGGTGGCTGCAGTGGGAGCGGTAGCCGGGCTGGGCCTGGTCGTGGCCTGCTTCAGCACTGCTTACCTGCCGGTAATCGAGTGCCGGGTGGCCCTGCTGAAAGCGGAGGCGGAAATGAAGAGCGGCGGACCTCTTTCGAGCTCATTGGAAGCCGAGCGGCGAGCCACTCGGACCGCCGAGCACCTCCAGGCGGCAGCCAGGGCCGATCGCTGGGCCGACGAGCCCTGGAAACAGTTGGCGACGCTCGAGTTCAGCCGTTGGCGGTTCAACCGGGACCCGGCGGCATTCGTCCGGTTTGAGCACGCCAACCTGGGGGTGTTACGACTACGACCGGAGTCGAACGTGGCCTGGCGGCAGGCGGGCCAGTGGTATTTGGAGGCTCACCGGCTGAGGGGGCGTGAGGTGGACCTGGGCAAGGCCGTGGCGTCGTTCCAGCGGGCCGTCGAGCTCTACCCCAACCAGGCAACGTTGCGTGCCCTGCTGGCCGAGGCGCTGCAACGGTCCGGCGAGCTGGCCGGCGCGCGGCCGGAGGCGGCCGAGGCATTGCGGCTGGACCGGCTCACCCCGCATGTCGATCAAAAGCTTCAAGAGGAGGAGGTGCGGCGAATGATCCAATTGAGCCGGCCAGATGCCCCGTAAGCCGTCCCCAGTGAGGGCAACCTCGCTGAACCATGCCGTAAGTTGTTGCGTAATAACGCGCATTGAAGCAGGGATCGAGGCGCAATAGAATCTTTGACATTTACTGGAACGCAAACGGGCGGGCTGAGGCGGCCTCCGGCGTGGCTCGCCGCGGCGGATTGGCCTTGTTTCGACCGGATTGTGGGCTGGAGCGGTAGACTATGAAAGCAGCCTTGCTGGCTGGCGTGCTGGTGCTGGTGGCGGTAGGCGCCACCGTCTTGTTCGCGGCGTGGCAGTTGGACCTTTTCGCCGGTCATGCCGTCGACGAGTTGAGGGGCGACGATCCCGAGACTAGCGGCGCCGCTCCGGGGCCGGCCGCGGTCAAGGGGCCGCAGGGGGTCCAACCCCAGCCGATCGTGGCAGTAGACGTGACCGAGTACGATTTCGGCCAGGCCAGGAACCACGCCAAGGGTTTCCGGCACGCCTTCGTGTTCCGCAACGAAGGCAGCGCGCCTTTGGAAATCCGGGACGCCGAGGCAAGCTGCACAAAGTGCACTTCCTTCGAGCTCCCGAAGGCACCGATCCCCCCCGGGGGCAGCGCCGAGCTGATCGTGAAATGGGACGTCGAGACGCTCAGCGACACGTTCCGGCAGAGCATCAAGGTGTTCACGACGGACAAGCAGCGCCCGCAGGTCGAGCTGGTCATTACCGGCAAAGTGCAGCAGGTCCTGCGGGTGGTGCCCGCCGAGTTGGTGTTGAGCAAAGTGCTGGCCACCACCCAGTCGGAGGCCAAGGTGCGGTTGTTGGCATATTTTTCCGACAATCTGGAGGTTTCCGATCTCAAGCTGGCGAGCCCCCCAAAGCCAAGCAAATTGTTCGAGCTGCGGCAGGCTGCAGTGCCTCCGGCCGAACTGGGAGACGCCCGCAGCGGTGTCGACATCTTCTTTACGGTGAAACCCGGCTTGCCTACGGGCGCGATTCGGGAGAAAATCCGCCTCAAAACCAACCTGTCCGAGGAAAGGCACGTCGAGATTGCCATTCGTGGGAGGGTGACCAGCGATATTTCGGTCATTGGCCAGGGATGGGCGGAGGACTCGGGCACGTTGATCTTGGGATCGGTCAGCCGGCAGAAGGGGATCCATCGCACGCTGAACCTGCTGGTGCGCGGTCCGCACCAGGAGGGGCTGGCGCTGGAACCACCCCAGACGGACCCCGATTCGCTCCAAGTCACGCTGGGAGAGGCGGTGATGAGCGGCCAGGTGACGCGGATACCGCTGACCATCGACATCCCGCCCGGAAGTCCGCCGCTGAATCGGATGGGTGGCGACGGCCGATTGGGCCAGATTATCATCTCCACGAATAGCCGCGAATTGGGCAAGATCATCCTTCACGTGCAGTTCGCCATCGAGGGCTGAAGGCACGCAATCGATTTCGAAGGGATTCTCCAGGACGGACCCTTAAGGAGAGAGGCAACCGATGTCGAAAACGGCCTTGGTCTCAGTACCGTTGGTGGCGATCAGTTTCCTTGCGTTTTCCGGTTGTCCGGATTTGTCATCTCGCAGCCCGCAGTCGGTGGCGGAGCGTGGCGGGCCGCAGCGCCATGAAGAGCCGGAGACGAAGCTGGCCTTGAAGCCCCCCTTGGCCGACGCACCCACGCGCACGCCCAAACCCAAACAACCGAAAGCCAAAGTCCCCCAAACGGCCAGCAAGCCAGCGGCGCGGACCGTTCGGGAAGCGGCCGAGAAGGAAGGCTGGGCGGACGCAACCGATGCGGTGAGCAAGAACGGGGCGATCTTCGAGAGTTGGCCCAAGCCGAAGCTGGCACTCGTCTTGACCGGCGAGCAGATGGGGTACATCGAGCCCTGCGGTTGCGCCGGGTTGACGAATCAAAAGGGAGGTCTGCGGCGGCGTCACACCTTGCTCAAGAAACTGGCGAGCGAGGGCTGGCCCACGGTCGCCCTCGACGTGGGGGGGCTGATCCAACGCTTCGGGCGGCAGACGGTCATCAAGTACCAAACGACGGTCGACGCGCTGAAGACGATGGACTATGCAGCGGTCGGTTTTGGCCGCGACGATCTGAAGCTGCCGGCGGGCGAGCTTCTTTCGGCCGCGCTCAACGTGAACATCTTCGTGGCGGCCAACCTGAAGGTGCTCGATTTCGAGATCGCGCGGTTCCGGGTGATCGAGGCGGGGGGGATGAAGGTCGGCGTGACGGCGATCGTGGGCGACACGTTCCAGGAGCAACTGAACAACCCGGAGATCCAGTTCACTCCCGCCCGCCAGGGATTGGCCGAGGTGCTCCCCGAGCTGAAGGCCCAGAAGTGCGATCTGTTGGTGCTGCTCTCGCACGCGACGCCCAAGGAGTCGCGAGAGCTGGCCGGGCAGTTCGCCGACTTCGACGTGGTCGTCACCGTGGGCGGCGCCGACGAGCCGCCGCACCAGGCAACTCGGCAAGGCAGCGGCACCGTGCTGGTCGAAGTCGGCCATAAGGGCATGTACGCGGTGGTTCTGGGACTCTACGACGACAAGAAGCAGCCGTTGCGATACCAGCGCGTGCCGTTGGACGCCCGTTTCAAAGACTCGCCCCAGATGGACCAATTGCTGGTCAGCTACCAGGACCAGCTCCAGCAGCTTGGCTGGTCCGGCCTGGGCCTGACGCCGGCTGCCCACTCCCGAGGCAAGTTCGCCGGCTCGCAGGCGTGCCGCGACTGCCACGCCACCGAGTTTTCGATCTGGGAGGACACGCCGCACTCCCATGCCACCGACACGCTCGAGCATCTGTCTCCCCCGCGCCAGTACGATCCGGAGTGCGTGAGTTGCCACTCGACCGGCTGGAATCCGCAGGAGTATTTCCCGTACGCCACCGGTTTCGACAGCGTGAAGGCCACTCCTTTATTGGTGGGCAACGGCTGCGAGAACTGCCACGGGCCGGGGGCGGCCCACGTGGCGGCCGAAAACGGCGGCGACAGCAGGCTGCAGAGCCGCTTGCGCGGCGAGATGCGGCTGACGCTCAACAAGGAGACCAGAGAAACCATCATCCAGGGCTGCATGGAGTGCCACGACCTGGACAACAGCCCCGACTTCAGTTTCGACGCCTACTGGCCGCAAATCGAGCACTGAAGCAGGCGTTGCCGAGCAATCGTCTCTCTTGAAGGGCAGAGCTGGACGATTGTCCGTTCTGCCCTGTCGCCTGCCGCGGCTTCGCCGAAAGGCGGCTCCCGTCATCCTGCCGCAGGTCCATCGCAGGCGAATCCTCTGCCCCCTGGTGGAGCGTCAACAACAGATGGGAAGGATCGGCAAGATGGATCGAGCCAGTCGGGGCCGATTACACTCCGCCGCCCGAACAGACGATACCTCCCGGATAGATAGCACCGCTTGCCTAACCGGTGCCGGCGTTTATGAAGGCGCCAACCGGTAGAAGTGCCGGCATCGGGCTTGCACGGTTGAATCTCTCAGGTATCCCCATGCCGCCACCCGATGACTGCCCGGCGATCGCCGATTGCCGGGCGGCGAGAATTCGCCTGTCCGAAAGATGGTGGTTGGTCGCCTTGGTCGTCGGCCTGCTCGTTTGGGGGCTCACGGATGTGCGACGGCGGGCCGTAATCGACCCCGACAACGAGCACGTCCATAGAACCGATCTGACGGTGTTTACGGCTGCCGGCGCGGCTTTCTTCACCGACCAGGATCCATACAGCCTCGAAAATCCAAGGCGATGGAAGTACCCCTATCCACCCCTGTTTGCGCTGGCCATGACGCCGCTTTCGTTTCTGCCGTCGACCTGGCAGGCCGTCACCTGGTTCCTTTTCAGCCTGGCGCTCGCCTATGGCAGTTGGCACCAGTGCGTCCTCGTGTCGCGCAGCCTGGGCTATGACGTGCGGATCACGCGGCTCAACGCCAGCCCGGCGCGGTGGATCGGCATGGCGGCCATCGTCGCGGTTTCGCTTCCGGCACTCAACTGCCTGCAGCGCGGGCAAGTGGGGATCTTGAAGCTCTATTTTCTCCTGCTCGGCTTTCGACTGATGCTGGAAGCACGCGGCTGGTTTCGCGCGTTCCTGGGCGCGGCGGTCTTCTCGCTGCCCACGGCCGTCAAGGTCACGCCGATTCTGCCCTTGTGCCTGGTGACCTTCATGTTCGCACTGTCGAAGGGTCTCGAACGGCCGCGGCCGCCTTCAGTACAACGGGCCGCTGCTTATCCTCTCGGCGCTTGCTTTGGGTTGGTCTTGTTCCTGCTCCTGCTGCCTGCCGCGCTGATCGGCTGGAACAAGAACATCGAGCATCTGCAGACCTGGTACGAGCGCGTGGCGACCATGGCTGTCCATGTCGATCCTCGGGGCCAGGTCGACTCGCCGTACACGCCCCGAAACCAGAGCCTGGCGAATGCCACGCATCGGCTCGCCAATTGGGCCTCTTATCTGATGGTCCGCGGTCCCAACGACCCAGTGCTCCAGCCCGATTTGCCCATGCTGGTCATGCCAATGGACCTGGCGCCACGAGAGCTGCCGCTCAACTGCCTCAAACTGCTCGCCGTGATGCTGGCGCTGGCAGTGTGCATTGTCGCCGGCATCCGTGGCGACCGCCTGGGCCAGGCCGCGGCCTTCGGCCTCGCAACGGCCGCAACGCTCATTGTTTCGCCGGTCAGCCGGGGGCACTACTTCGTATTGCTCTTGCCGGCACTCGTCTGGGTGCCTTGCTGGTTGAGGCGCCAAGGCTTCAGAGGCACGTGCGGCCTTTTGTCGGCCCTTGCCCCCATCTTGTTGTGGTTGCATTACGTCGCGTTGGACTGGACCGGCCAGATTGGGTTGCTCGGCCTGGGAACAACCCTTTGGTTTTTCTTGGCCGCCGCCTGGATGCTGCTCGGCAGCCTGCGGCCGCGCGAGCAGGCCGGCCAGATTCCCCAGCTCTATTCGTTCCCGCGCCAACCGCGCTCCATCTCGGCGCCGTCCAGGCTGGCTGCCTGAACGGGCGAGAGGTTTGCACCAGTGGAGTGCGAGCGTGGTGCATCGAGTCGCTGCTTCACGCGGTCAAAGCCGGCCGTCAGCTACGAAGCCATGGCCTCGTCGGGGATGTTGAAGTTGGCCGACACGCTCTGCACGTCGTCGTGGTCGTCGAGCTTTTCCATCAGCTTGAGCACGTTGCGACCGGTCTCGACGTCCAGCTCGACGGTGTTGGTCGGCAGGCGGCTGATCTGGCTGACTTCCGGCTGGATCGATCGGGCGTTGAGAGCTTCCGACACCTGCTGGAAGCTCCCCGGATCGCAGGTGACCTCGAAGTTCTCGCCGGCGCGTTTCACGTCGTCGGCGCCCGCCTCCAGGGCCAGCTCGAACAAGGCCTCCTCGTCGATCCGGCTGGCGGGAATCAGAAACATCCCCTTGCGCTCGAACATCCAGGAGACGCAGCCGCTCTCGCCCAGCTTGCCGCCGGCCAGCTCAAAGCACTTGCGGATTTCGCCGGCCGTCCGGTTGCGGTTGTCGGTGAGAATCTCGCACAGCACCGCCACTCCGCCGGGGCCGTAACCTTCGTACAGAACCTCGTCGAGATTGCCCCCCTCCAACTCGCCGGTGCCCCGCTTGATGGCCCGGTTGATGTTGTCCTTCGGCATGCTGACCGCGCGAGCCGCGTCGATGGCGTACCGCAGCCGCAGGTTGGCCGACGGATCGCCGCCGCCCATCTTGGCGGCCACGATGATCGCCTTGGAGAGCTTGCTCCAGAGCTTGCCGCGCTTGTTGTCGATCAGCGATTTCTTGTGGGCAATATTGGCCCAGTGGGAATGACCTGCCATGGACTCTCGTTTCCAGTTTTCGGTGTTCAATCCATCTCGGGTGCCTGGGCCTGGGGCACGCTTATCGCTTTGCCCCAGCCACCCGGGACTGCTACTGCTCGTCCGCCGGGGCCGGGTGGGCGTCGAGCTTTTTCCGGATCGCGGCGGCCTTGTCCGCCTCGCTGTTTTTTTCAAAGGCTGCCAGCGCCCGCTCCCAAGCCTGGCGGGCGGCATCCATCCGGCCGGCGGCCAGGTACGCGTCTCCCAGGTGATCGAGGATCACGCTGTCGGGCTCATCGCCGGCCGCCGCCCGCTCGAGCTCCACGACGGCTTCTTCGTGCCGGCCCATCCTGTGAAGCACCCAACCCAGGCTGTCGCGATAGGCCGCGTTGTCCGGCTCGGCCGCAACCGCCCGCTGGATCATCTCGAAGGCCCGCTCAAGATGTTTGCCCTGGTCGGCCCACAAGTAGCCCAGGTCGTTTTGGGCCGAAACGTCGTCGGGAAACTCGTCCAGGACTTGTTCCAGCCACTCTTCGGCCTGCGGAACGTCGTCGTTGATCACCGCGATGTGCGACAGCACCAGCCGCGCTTGCCTCAGTGTCTCGCGGACCTCCTCCGATTGGTGCTTGGAGTCGAAGCGGGCGATCAGATCGCGGTAGGCCTGGGCCGCCTCCTCATACCGCTTGGCGTAGTAGAGGATCCAGGGAATGCGGCTTTCCAGCCGGGGCGAATTCTCCACCAGACCGGCGGCGGCCCGGGCGGCCTGGAGGGCCTCGTCGGTCTTGCCGTCCATCGCCAAGGCGCCCGAAAGATAAAAGTGAAAAGTGGGGTTATCGGCGGGCAGGAAACGCTCGTCGATGCCCCGCTGAAAAACCCGGGCCGCGTCGGCGTAGCGCTCATGAGTCAACAGGCCCAGGCCCCAGGTCAGCAGCAGCTCGGCCGCGTTCTCGCGCTGGACCTTCAGTGCCAGCGAGAAGAACTCGTCAGCGTCGTCGAGGCGCTTCGCCTCCAGCGCCAGCAGGGCGGCGGCCAGGCGCGCGCCGGACCCGAGGCTGTCCGGATCTTCGGCATGCTGCCGCCGGGCGGTTTCCAAAAGCGACGTCAGCAACGCTTCATCCGCGGCGATAGTCTGGGCCTCCTCGGCCAGCATCTCGAGGCCTCCCGTCTTGGCCACCGACTCTCCCAGCACTTTCAAAAGCGGCCCGGGGCGATTGGTCCGCCGATAGATGGCCGACAGACCCTGAAAGGCTTCCGGCGACGGCGCTTGCTCGACTGCCTCGACGAACAGCGGCTCGGCCTGGTCGAGCTTTTCGGCGGCCAGATACTGACGAGCCAGGAAGGCCCGCAACGGCGCATTGCGCCCATCGAGCTCGCGCAACTCCTCCAGCCGGCCGATCAACTCATCCGGCTTGTTCAACTCGGCCAGCAAGCGGGCCAACAATTCATACGGGGCGGCACCCTGGCTGGCGGTCCGCGCCCCCAGGTACTCGTCGAGCTGCTCCAGGGCCTTGGCCGGCTCGCCTCGCAGGGCTTCCACCTGCGCCAGATGATAGGCGTGCACGGCCGCGTCGGGCGCGGCGGCCTGGGCCTTTTCGAAGGCCGCCAGGGCCGCATCCGGCTGTTCGGCCGCCAGGAAGGCCTTGCCGATCAACAAGTACGTGGGGGCCGCTTCTTCCAGCAAGGTCTTCTGAAGCGTCTTCTCGTCAAGGCCGTAATCTCCAGGGTTGTCCAAAGCGGGCATCACCTGGGTAAACGACTGAGCCGCCTCGGCGGACCGACCGGCAAGGAAGTAGAGCTTGCCCAGCTCCATCGTGAGCGTGAGGAAGGAGGCCGACTTCTTGTCCTGCTCGAGTTTCAAGGCCTGCTCGTACAAGTCGATTGCGCCGGCCAGGTCCCCTTCCTCCTTCATCACCACGCCAAGCTGCCGCAGCCAGAGTGGATCGGAGGGGGCAAGCTGGGCCGCCTTGAGCGCGTAGCGGACCGCTTCGGCATTGCGATCGAGGTGGAAGGCGACGCGCACAATATCACGAAGGATGGTCAACGAGTCGGGATCGTGACGCAAAGCCCTCTGGTAGAGCCGCAGAGCCGAGCTGTAGTCTTCCTGCTGCTCCTTCATCCGACCGGCCGCAAACAGGCTCAAGGCCTCGACCTGGCTTCGTTGTTCGTCCGTGGCCGGGTTCAACTGCTCGAGCGGAGCGATCGGGTCTTCCAGCACCAGGGGCGGCGTCTCCGCGGGCTCCTCCTGCGGCGCGGGATCCGTGGCTGGCGGGTTGTCGGGCGCGCCGTTTACCGCCTCTTCCGCCTTGGCCGCCACGGCCAGCAGCCAGCAGGCCATTACCGCCACCCAAGGGCCGCTCAACGACTTGATCCGCACTACACAACCTCCTGTGCCGTAAAGTAGCAGGCACACTCCGTGTGCCGTCCGCCCTGTACCTCGTCCCGTTTAAAGTAGCAGGCCATCCCGGCGCGCCGGGATGTGCCGTTCGCCCATCGGCCCGAGCAGCAAACACACTCCGTGCTCGCGATGATATGTATATTCTACCACCCGGTAACGCGAGGCAGAAGGTCGCGGATCCAGCCGGGCTCGCGGTGGGCGTCACCGCGGCTTGCGCTTGGACAGGCCGACGGCCGCCGAGCGCCGTTTCTCCGCCGCTTTCTTGCCGGGCTTGCCGGCGGCCTCCGCCTTGGCCGCCTCGCTCTTGGCGGCCTGGTCGCGGGCGTCGCTTTTGCCCGGTTCGGTCTTTCCGGCGTCGGCCTTGGCGGGGCGTTCGCCGACCCGGCCGCTTGCAGGCGGCTTGGCTTTGCCGGGCTCGGCTTTCTTCTTGGCCGCCGCCTTGGCCTTGCCGGCCGCTTGAGCTTCCGAGGCTGCCGCACGGGCTGCCTTGGTCGGGCGTTTGGGCAGCCGCTCCTTGGCGTCGGGCGCGATCTCCAACAGCACCTTGTGCAGCGCCGGAGAATAAGGATTGGCTATGAAATCGGCGCCCAACTGATGTGCGAGCGAACCGAACTCGACACCTTTGTTCTTCGGAATCGCCCGTTCCAGGCCGGGCACCGCGGCGGACGCGGCGTCCTCGTCGCCGGCCAGCCCCAGGACCTTGAACACCCCGAACAACCCGCGATCGACCGGGATGGCGTGGCCTCCCAAGGTGGCCTGCGTCACATAGTTGATGGCGAAGGGGGTCGTGCCTTCGAACTTCTTCAGCCGCTGAGCGGCCTGCCCCAAGTTCTGCTTTTTTAGCGACTCGAGATCGAACGAGTAGGCCGACTCGAACACGCCCTGCAGAACCCGCTTCAGATTGTTGGCGGCCACGGCCGGATCGGGCAGGATGTGCATGACCTCGGCCAGTTCCTTGACGGTGCTGACGCGGACTTCGTTCCAATCGAAGAAGGAGCTGGAGACGGCGGCCAGTGCCTTGTCGGCCGCCTCGTAAGGGGCATTTTCGAGGCAGCAGGCATAGAGAAGGTGCTCCAGCACGGGGCGGTCCGGGGTGGGCACCGGCTTATAGTGCCGCTTGAGCACTTTGTGCATTTTGGGGAACAAGCTCATGCGGGGAGTAGCCATGCGGTTTTCAGCTCGAGGTTGGTCCACTCGTCGCCCCGCCGCCGGTGTGGGGGGCAACCGGTCTGTTCATACGGGCCGGGCTTATTCGGACTCGTCCTCGCCGCCAGGGCCGGAAGTCTTTTCCCGGCCGGGCTCGTGGGCCTGGGCGTCCGCGGAGCCGGCGTCGGCCTGGTCTTGACCCGGCGTTTCGGCGGGCAGCACGCGCCCCAGGATTTCGGCGATTTGAATCGATTTCTTGACTCCCTGATCGAGCACGAATTCAAGCCTGGGAGTGTAGCGGGTGTCGATGCGGCTGGCTACCTTGGATTGCAAGTAGCCCGCGGCACTTTTCAGACCGGCCAGCACCAGCCGCTGCTTCGTCTCGCTGCCCATGATCGAGACGTAGACCTTGGCCTGCCGCATGTCGGGCGTCATCTCGACCGACGTCACCGTAACGTTCTCGACGCGCGGGTCGTTCAGATCGGTCAGAATGGCCATGCTGACCACTTCGCGAACGGCCTGGGCGGCTTTTTGCACTCGGCGGGAAGGCATCAGGGGCGAGCCCTGCCCGGTGGTTCAGAAAATGCCGCGCCGGCCCAAACCGGTGCCGCGGCGACGATCAAGCCCAAACTTGTGCGTGGCCGATGAGCCCTCATAGCGTGCGGGCCACTTCCTCGACCTTGTAAGCCTCCAACACGTCGCCTTCCTTCACATCGTTGAAACCCTTGAGCTTCATCCCGCACTCGTAGCCCTCACGGACTTCGCGGGCGTCGTCTTTCTCCCGCTTGAGCGATTCCAGCGGGTAGTCGCCAAGGATCCGGTTGTCGCGGATCACTCGCACCCGAGCATTGCGTTCGATGGTGCCGGCCAGCACGCGGCAACCGGCGATCGTGCCCAGCCGGCTGATGCTGAACGTCCTTTGCACCAACGCCCGTCCCAACTCGATATCGCGCTTCTCGGGCTTGAGCATTCCCTCCAGGGCCGCCCGCAAGTCGTCCGTTACCTGGTAGATGATCTCGTACCGGCGGATCTGAACCCCCAGCTCTTCGGCCAGCGTGCGGGCGCCTTCATCGGGCACCACGTTGAAGCCGATGATGATGGCGTCGGAGGCGTTCGCCAGGTGCACGTCGCCCGCGGTAATCCCCCCCGGAATCGCCTGCAGGATGTGGATCCGCACCTCGGGGTGCTCCAGCTTGGTGAGCTCCTTCTTGATCGCCTCGATCGAACCCATCACGTCGGCCCGCAGAATCAGATTCAGCATTTGCGGTTCGTCGCCCCCCAACCGCTCGTGCAGCGTCTCCAACGTGACGTGCGCGGTCTGACCGCTCAACGACACCTGCCGCGACTGCGTGGTCCGCTTCTCGGCGATGTCCCGGGCCTGCGTGATGTCTTTCAGCACATAGAAGTGGTCCCCGGCCCCGGGCGCCTGGTCCAGCCCCGTCACGTTCACGGGCGTCGATGGCCCCACCTTGTCGTAGGTGACGCGGGGCCGCAGCGTGTCGTACATCGCCTTCACGCGGCCGTAGGCGGGGCCGCAAACCACCACGTCGCCCACCTCCAGCGTGCCATTCTGCACCAGCAGCTTGGCCACCGCCCCCCGCCCCTCGTGGACCTCCGACTCCAGGCAAGTGCCATGGGCGGCCCGGTGAGGGTTGGCTTTGTAGTCGTGCAGCTCGGCGATGGTCAGCAGCGTCTCCAGCAGCTCGTCGATGCCCTGCCCGGTCAACGCGCTGCACTTGACGACTTCGGTGTCACCGCCCCACTCGGTCGGCTGCAGGTGATTGGTCGACAACTGGGCCATGATCCGGTCCAGGTCGATGCCCGGCAGATCCATCTTGTTCAGGGCCACCACGATCGGCACTCCGGCCGCCCGCGCGTGGCTGATCGCCTCTTCGGTCTGGGGCATCACGCCGTCGTCGGCCGCCACGACCAGCACGGCGATATCGGTGACGTTGGCCCCCCGGGCGCGCATTTCGGTAAAGGCCTCGTGCCCCGGCGTATCGACAAAGGCCACGCCCCGCCCATTCCGCTGGACCCGGTAGGCCCGGATGTGCTGGGTGATGCCGCCACTTTCTCCGCTGACCACGTTGGTCCCGATAATCCGGTCCAAAAGCGAGGTCTTGCCATGGTCCACGTGTCCCAGGAACGTGACTACCGGCGGGCGAGGCTCCAGCGACTCCGCCTCGTCTTGCTGTAGCTCGATCGAGCTGAGCAATTGGTCCTCCAGGTCAAAGGCTTGGCGAACCTCCGCGTCCGCGCCGAACTCCGCGGCCAACAGCTCGATCGTGTCGGCGTCCAAATCCGACGTGATGATCGACATGGTCCCCAGCGTCATCAACTTGCCCAGCACCTTGGCCACCGGAACCCCGATCGCCTCCGAAAATGCCCGAACGTTGCAGGGCATGTGGATCACGATCCGCCCTTTCCGCGGGGCGGCCGTGTTGGTGCCCTGCCGCTTCATGCGGACCCGCGAACGGCGAGCGGGGCGATCGTCCTCACCAGCCCCTACGCGACGGCGGCCATCTCCGCCCGTGCGCTTCCGGCTGAGCTGGCGGGCTTCGCGACCTCCCAAGGCCGAGTCAAACTGCTTCTCGCCGGCGGCCAGCTTGCCGCCCCGGCGGCCGCGGTCGCGCCCCTCCGAGGCGGGAGTGAGCAACGGCGCGCCGGCCGGCCGCTGCGGGCCGCCCGGCTTGGTCGTCTTGCCGGCCGCCTCCGCCTTGCGCTTGGCCTCGTGCTTTCGCAGATGGGCTTGCAGCGGTTTGGCTCCCGATTTGCTCGCCCGGATGGCGTCGGCGGGCAGCTTGATGTCGGGCTTCTGGGGAGCCGGTTCTTCCTCTTTCGGCGGAGCGGCGGCCGGTTGCTGCGACGGGGGCAGCGGGGCAATGCGGACGGCAGGGCCGGCCCGCACCGCAGGCTTTGAGCCATCGGCGGCGGCCGGCTTTTTGGCCACTTCACTGGCGGGCCGCTCGGACCGCGCACCCAACGCCGGTGGTTTGCCGGTGACGCCGGCCGGAGCAATGTAGTCCTCGCGGCGGAAGGTACCCGGCTCGGCGGGAGGCGCCAGCGTGGCGGTGGCGCTTTTGGCCGGCTCGCGTGGGGCGGCCTTGCCGGCGCCTCCGCTCACGAATGCTTTGATCCGCGCCACTTCTTCATCGGTCAGGCTGGCCAGCGCGGAACCTTTGCCGGTCACCCCCGCCTTGGCGCACAGGTCCACCAGGACCTTGCTGTCCAGCTTCAACTCTTTAGCTAACGAGTAGATCCGTGCGGGCAACTTCGACTCTCCCATCGACTCGTCCGCCCATTTCGCTCGTGCGCGGCGGCGAGTCGGCTCAAAAAAAACTAATTCATAACGACGATCCCCCTATTTCAGCCCCGTCACCTTTCGGTGCGCTGAGATGCAGAACGGACCGCACACTCCCGGACGGCGTCATGCCGAGCTTCCACGTTCCTCACCCTCGGCCGCGCCCGGCTCCCCGTCGCCCCCCACCTCGCCAGCCCCGGCAGCAGCGTCTTGGGCAGCAGCGTCTTGGGCAGCACTGTCCTGGCCAGCACTGTCCTGGCCAGCACTGTCGTCCGCGACGCCCTGGTCAACCGCATTGTACCCGGATGCGTCCAGCTTTGCCTGGGCATCGTCGGGCGTGCCGGCCGCCAGCCCGTCGCCGTTCTTCGCCGCATCGGGATCGATCCCCGCGGCGAGCTGGGCAGCCCGTTCTTCGGCCTCCAAGGCGGCGGTGGCCGCGTCGATCCGCTGCTGCTCACGCTGCCGGCGGCGTTCCTCGCTGGCCGCCGCTTCGGCCTCCTCGGCCTTCTGCTCCGCCTGGCGGACGATCAAGTCGACCTGCTCCATGCTCAGCCCGCCCATTTCCATCAGGGCGTCGGGCTCGATCACGGAAAGGTCATCGTATGACAAAAACCCTTCACCCACCAGCTTCTCGCTCAGGTTTTCGTCCACCCCCTCCAGGGCGCTGAAGCCGGCTACGGCCCGCTCGATCTGCTCGTCCAGCTCTTCGCGGGTCATGATTTCGATGTCCCAGCCGCACAATTTGCTGGCCAGCCGCACGTTCTGCCCGCGGCGGCCGATGGCCAGCGACAACTGGTCCTCGCGGACCAGGACGATGGCCCGGCCCAGCATCGAGCAGAGGATGACTTCCTCCACTTCGGCCGGCTGCAAGGCGTTGGGGATCAACACCTGCATGTCGTCGCTCCAGCGCACGATGTCGATCCGCTCGCCGGCCAGCTCGTCGACGATGTTCTTGATGCGGTTGCCCCGCACCCCCACGCAGGCCCCCACGCAGTCGACCCGCTGATCGGTGCTGCTCACGGCCACCTTGGTGCGGTAGCCCGGCTCGCGGGCCATGGCTCGGATCTCGATCACCCCGTCGGCGATCTCCGGGATCTCCTGCTCGAACAGCCGCCCGACCAGGGCCGGCCGGGTGCGGCTCAGGATCACCTTGACCCGGCTGCCATGCTTGCGGACCTCGAACACCGTGGCCCGCACCCGCTCGTTGGCGTGGTGCGTTTCGCCGGGAATCTGCTCGCTGCGGGGCAGGATCGCCTCGCAGTTCTGCAAGGCCACCGTGGCCGCCCCGCCCTCGTACCGCTGCACCACGCCGGTGACCAATTGGCCCTTTTCCTTGTCGTATTCCTCGTACAGCGCGTCGCGCTCGGCCTCGCGCACCTTCTGGATGATCACCTGCTTGGCCGTCTGGGCGCTGATGCGGCCCATGGTCTCCTCCGGATCGAGCGGAATGCCGTTGTGCGTTCCGGAGATCGAGCCGTCCGCGCGATCGATGTTGACCGCGATCTCCTGCTCCTCGCCGTACTGTTTCTTGGCGGCGGAGACCAGGGCGGCCTCGATGGCCTCGAATACGATCTCTTTATTGATGTTCTTGTCGCGGTGGATGGCGTCGATGACTCGCAGCAGTTCGGCGGCATTCATGATTCAGTCGCTTTTCCGGCACCCGTGGTGCTCGCAGTTCGAATTGTCGGATTGTAAGAGAGACGATACTTTCCTTGGCGGTCCGGTTGCTCCTTTGTTCTGGAGACCTGGTTGTTTGGACACCTGGTTATCGCGGTAAACTTGCTTGGTTCTCCGGCAGGCTGCGGCCGCTGACCGGGTCGAACCAGTAAGCCCGCCGCCCGTCGAAATCGACGAAAACGCTTTGGCCCGGCAGCACGTCGCACCGGGATCCCATTTTACACCTGACCAGTCCAGCCCCCGCCGGCCGGTCTGTCGCGGCCCCCGCTCCGGCCGGCTCGACGTGTACCACGGCCGAATCGCCCATCGGCTCGACCAGGACCACCCGGCCCGCCTGGCCTTCGCCGCCGGAGGCGGCCGATTCGATCCTGACATCCTCGGGGCGGATGCCCAAAACCATCGAAATGGGCTGGGCCGTCGGCTCCGCTGGCGTGCCTTGGCTGATCTCGACGGCAAACGACCAGCCGGCCCCGCTGAACCGCCAGCGGCCGGGGACCGCGGCCGCCGCGCCTTCCTGAGGCCCTGCAGCCGCGTGAGGCCCTGCACCCGCCGGGATCAGCGTCCCCTCGAAGAAATTCATGGGGGGCGATCCGACGAAGCCCGCCACAAAACGGTTGGCAGGCCGATCGTAGATCTCCCAGGGCGTTGCCACTTGTTCTATGACTCCTCGATTCAACACCGCCACCCGGTCGCCCAGCGTCAGGGCCTCGACCTGGTCGTGGGTCACGTAGATCGTGGTCGCACCCAGCCGCTGGTGCAGCAGTTTGAGCTCGCGGCGGGTTTCGGCCCGCAGCGGCGCGTCCAGGTTCGACAGAGGCTCGTCGAACAAGAAGACCGCGGGCTGCCGGACCAGCGCCCGGCCCAACGCCACTCGCTGCCGCTCGCCGCCCGACAGCTCGCCGGGCAGGCGGCTCAGCAGGTGCTCGACGCCCAGGTCGCGCGCCGCCGCGTCGACCCGCGCCCGGATCGCTCCTCGGTCAACGGCCAGCGGGACCGCCGGCTGCGGACTCGTGCTGCGTCTCGGCCCGCGGATCCTTGACCAGGTCTCCCTGAGCCACCCTGCCCGCCGCAACTCCAAGCCAAAAGCCATGTTCTTGTACACCGTCATGTGCGGGTACAGTGCCTGGTTCTGGAACACCATGGCGATGTTCCGGTCCCTTGGCCGAACCTGGTTGACCACGCGGCCTGCGATGCGGATTTGGCCGGCCGAGGGGGTTTCGAGTCCCGCGATGAGCCGCAAGGTGGTGGTCTTGCCGCTGCCGCTTGGTCCCAGCAGGACCAGGAATTCCCCGTCCCGCACCTCCAGGTTCATCTGGTCGACCGCCACGACGCGGCCGGCATAGACCCTCGACACGCCTTCGAGGACAACACCGGCCATGGGCTTCGTCGCAGGTCGAGCTATCGAGTGCCTCGCGCGGTGGCCGGCGCGAACTGCCCCCGCGCCTGCAGTCCTGAAAGGGGCGGCAGGGACGCTGGCGGGACGTTCGACACTTGCTCTAACCAACGCACCAAAACCAACTTAGGTTAACGGATAATCCTGTAACCATATCGCCCCAGCCCGTTTGTGTCAAGCACGCCCGTGCCACCGCCGCGGCCCATTGGTGTCAAGGAGGTTCCTGACTGAACTGCAAGTCCGCCTCTGCTCGGATGCGATCTATCCGGAATGTCGTAATGCTCGGTCTCGACGACACGCGCTGCACCGGGACGTTGTGCCCGAAGCGGTCGAACTGCTCGACCCGCGTCGTGGCCGTGCCCGGGCCGTTCTGGC
>JBBDYJ010000028.1:0-2112 GCA_040901675.1 Pirellulales bacterium
CAGAGGTCAGAGGTCAGAGGTCAGAGGTCAGAGGTCAGAGGTCAGAGGTCAGAAGTCAGAAGTCAGAAGTCAGAGGTCAGAGGTCAGAGGTCAGAGGTCAGAGGACACGCACGGCAATGCAGTGGCGGGTGGAGGCGACTTAAAAGGAACGACCCCATGAATGGGGTCACTACGAACCCAACGCGAAGGTCTGGGTGGCCAAACGGGCGATGCTCTGGCCGATCGACAGCGAAGCGGTGGCCGCGGGCGATGGGGCGTTGAGCACGTGGATCATGCGCTCGCCCGGCACAATGTGAAAGTCGTCCAGGAGCTGCCCGGCGGGGGTCACCGCCTGCGCCCGGACGCCCGCACCGGCCGGGCGGATGTCTTCGAACTTCAGCTCCGGAATCAGCCGCTGCAAGGCGCGATGGAAGGCCCGGCGGCTCCAGGAGCGGTGAAGCTCTGCCAGGCCGGTGCGCCAGTAGCGGCCCGACATCCGCCAGAAGCCGCCGTAGCGGAGCATGTCGAGCGAATCGCGCGGCGAAAAGCTGCCCCGCGTGTAGCCATAGCGCTTCAGCGCCAGCACGGCGTTGGGGCCGGCCTCCACGCCTCCGTGAATCATGCGGGTGAAGTGCACGCCTAGAAACGGGAACTGCGGGTCGGGCACCGGGTAGATCAAGTTGCGGACCAGGTGCTCGCGCTGGCGGACCAATTGATAATACTCGCCGCGGAACGGAACGATCCGGACTTTCGGATCGACGCCGCAGAGCCGGGCCACGCGGTCGCTTTGCAGGCCGGCGCAGTTGATCAAGTTGCTGGCGACGAAGCTCCCCTGCGTCGTTTCCAGGACCAGGTCTTCACCGCGGCGGACCAGGCCGATCAATGCGGCCGACGTGCGGATATCAGCCCCGGCCTGGGCGGCCAGGCGGCCGTACGTTTCAGCGACCTGGACGAAATCGACGATTCCCGTTTCGGGCACCCACAGCCCGCCGATGCCGGCCACGTGCGGCTCGTACTCGGCCAGCTCGGCGGCCGCAAGGCGGCGGAGGCCTTTCAAGCCGTTGGCGTGGCCGCGGCGCGCCAGCTCGTCGAGCGCCGCCAGCTCCGACTCGCGCAGCGCGACCACCAGCTTGCCGCAACGGTCGCAAGGCAACCCATGCTCGCCGCAGAAGCGGTAGAGCGCTTCGCGTCCTTCGACGCAGTTCTTGGCCTTGAGCGAGCCGGGCTTGTAATAGAGTCCCGAATGGATCACGCCGCTGTTGTTTCCGGTCTGGTGCTGGGCCAGCCGCCCCTCGGCCTCGACGAGCAACAGCGAGCGGCCGTGCCGGGGTGCCAGGGCGTAGGCGGTGGCCAGGCCGACGATGCCGCCGCCCACGACGGCGATTTGGAAATGGCCGGAGCTCATGAGCGGCGGCCCGCCGCGGGGGAGAGAGGTCGCATGGGGGCAGACTGCCAATCTGGCGGAGTGAAGTCAAGCGGCGGGCGGGAACGAAAACGGCGGCCCGATCCAAGTTGGATCGGGCCGCCGCCAGTGGCGAGACCAGGCCCTCCGCTGACCGCCAGCCGGAGGAGAATCCTGCCAGACTTACGTGCAGTCGGGCACCGGGCAGCAGACCTGCACGGGCACTTGTTTGCAGACGACCCTGGGGACGACACGGGTGGCCGTGGTGGCAACCCGCTTGGGGACGCGGCGCTTGACCTGGATGGTCTTGGTGGTGTGCACGGGCTTCGAGATGCAATAGGGAACCCGCCTGGTCCGCTTCTCGGTCACGATGCGGCAGACCTTGACGGGCACTTCCTTGCTGAGGCACTCCTTGACCATGTGGCAGACCTTGTAGGTAACGGTCTTGGTTCGCTGCTCAGGCACCATCTTGCAGACCTTGAAGGTCACGGTCTTGGTGCGCTGCTCGCGGACCGGCCGGCAGACCTTGTAAGTAATGGTCTTGGTTCGCTGCTCGGGCACCATTTTGCAGACCTTGAAGGTCACGGTCTTGGTCCGCCGTTCGGGCACCATCTTGCAGACCTGGTAGCTCACGGTCTTGGTGCGCTGCTCGCGGACCATGTGGCAGACCTTGTTGGTAACGGTCTTGGTGCGCTGTTCGCGGACCAGTCGGCAGACCTTGTAGCTCACGG
>JBBDYJ010000028.1:2212-3235 GCA_040901675.1 Pirellulales bacterium
TCTTGGTTCGCTGCTCGGGCACCATCTTGCAGACCTTGAAGGTAACGGTCTTGGTCCGCCGTTCCGGCACCATCTTGCAGACCTTGTAGGCAACGGTCTTGGTTCGCTGCTCGGGCACCATCTTGCAGACCTTGAAGGTAACGGTCTTGGTGCGCTGCTCGCGGACCAGTCGGCAGACCTTGTAGCTCACGGTCTTGGTGCGCTGCTCGCGGACCTGCCGGCAGACCTTGTAAGTCACGGTCTTGGTCCGCCGTTCGGGCACCATCTTGCAGACCGTGTAAGGCACGCGCTTCTCACGGGACTCTTTGACCAGTCGGCAGACCTTGTAGGTAACGGTCTTGGTGCGCTGCTCGCGGACCAGCTTGCAGACGGTGTACGGGACCCGCTTGGTGAGCGACTCGCGCACGTACTTGACGGCCTGAACCTGGCGGGTCTGCACGTCGGGGATCCAAACCTTCTTGCAGATCCTGACCGGCGCGCACTGCACCTGGACGTGGCGGGTGGCGCCCGGCTTGTAGACGCACTTGCAGGTGCAAGGGTCCCAGACCCAGCAACCGGGCTCCTGCACGCAGCGGGTGACCACGCGGCCGGGGATCTCGCTGTCCTGCGTCTCCCAGCGACCTGAACAGACCTTGACCGTTTTGGTGTAAGGGACCGGCTTGCAGACGTTATAGCAGAGTTCCTTGGTCTTGGTCTCATAAACCGGCTTCACGGCCGTGTAGCAGAGTTCCTTGGTCTTGGTTTCCCAGACGGGCTTGCAGACCGTGTAGTTGCAGATCCGCTCGCGGGTCTCGTAGACCGGCTTCACGGAGGTGTAGCAGAGTTCCTTGGTCTTGGTTTCCCAGACCGGCTTCACGGCCGTGTAGCAGAGTTCCTTGGTCTTGGTCTCCCAGACCGGCTTCACGGTCGTGTAGCAGAGCTCCTTGGTCTTGGTCTCCCAGACGGGCTTGCAGACCGTGTAGCACATCTCCTTGTTGCGGGTCTCGTAGACGGGTTTCATGGAGGTGTAGCAGAGTTCCTTGG
>JBBDYJ010000028.1:3335-117524 GCA_040901675.1 Pirellulales bacterium
TCTTGGTTTCCCAGACCGGCTTCACGGAGGTGTAGCAGAGCTCCTTGGTCTTGGTTTCCCAGACCGGCTTCACGGAGGTGTAGCAGAGCTCCTTGGTCTTGGTCTCCCAGACGGGCTTGCAGACCGTGTAGCAGAGCTCCTTGGTGCGGGTCTCGTAGACGGGTTTCATGGAGGTGTAGCAGAGTTCCTTGGTCTTCGTCTCCCAGACGGGCTTCACGGCGGTGTAGCAGAGTTCCTTGGTCTTGGTCTCATAAACCGGCTTCGTGAGCGTGTAGCAGAGTTCCTTGGTCTTGGTTTCCCAGACCGGCTTGCAGACCGTGTAGCAGATCTCCTTGGTGCGGGTCTCATAGACCGGCTTGCAGACCGTGTAGTTCACCGTCCGGTACTTGGTTTCCCATACCGGCCTGGCGACCGTATACTCGCAGTCGCGGTAGGCCGTCTCTTTGACGTAGTTCAGGCAGGCCACTTGCCTGTCTTCGCAGACGGTCTCGTAGACCGTCTTGTAGCACGTGTAGTCCTGTTTTTCGTAGACCACCTGCCTGCAGGTCTTCATGACCGTATGACACTGCTGCTTCGAGCGGGCATAGTCGGCCGTGTCGCAACTCCGATTGCAACACTTGTACCTGGCCGCGCCGCAGTAGCCGGCGGCGGCCGGGTTGACCGATGCCGCTGCCAAAAGCACAGCGAGTATCGGCACTCCCAGAAGAGCTTTCATGTTCCTCCTCCTCAGGAAACTCATCAAATGGTTTGGGCCTGGTCCGGCGAGCATGCTCGCCTATGGATGTTTCGGCCAGCGCACTCCATGTGCGTTAACTCGGTTGCCCAAATTGCACTTCCGCGCGGTTCGCCCCCGAAGCCGCAGTCTGTGCAAACCGGCCAAGAGCCTGGTCGTATGCCACTCCTATCGTCAACACGGGTGGTTTGCTTGATCTAGAGGGGACAAATCGGAGGCGCGCTTGGCGAAGGGGGCCTCGCCGGGGCGGAATGGGGCGGTTGGACCAGCCGGCCGGTTCCTAAGTGCCGCAGCGCGTGCGAGTTAATTAACGGTTACGCCTGCCGGCTCCGGTTGCGCGGCCTGGCATACGCAGCGCCGGTGCCGTGGAGCGCGAAGCCGCAACGCTGACAAGTTTGCGAACCTGCGCAAGCGCGGCGCCAAGCCCGGAGGCGGGAATTGACACCCGAGCCTGCTAAGGGCCGGTGGCTTCTTGACCGTTTCTGAATCGCAACCTAGTTAACTTAAGGGACGGCAATCCAGCGCTCGGGCGCCAACAGGAACCAGTCAATGAGCATCCCAAAGCGTCGCCGCGAGGCATTCACCCTCATCGAGGTGCTGATCGTGGTCGTGATCATGGCCGTGCTGGCCGCCACGATTATCCCGCAGTTCTCGTCGTCGACGAAGGACGCCCGGGAGAGCGCGTTGAGGTTCAACCTGCACGCCCTGCGAAGCCAGGTCGAGCTTTACAAGCTGCATCACTCCGGGGCCGTGCCGACGATCAGCGGCGGCGCGCTTCCGCAATTGACCTCGGCCACCGACGCCAGCGGCGCCGTGGGAGCCCCCGGGCCCAGCTTCCCTTATGGGCCGTACATGCTGAACGGACTGCCGACGAACCCGATTACCGGCAGCAGCACGGTGACGGCGACGGCCTCGTTTCCTCCGACAGCCGCCAGCGGCAACGGGGGCTGGCTGTACCATGAAGCGACCGGGCAGATTGCCGCGGACACCGCGGAATGCCTGACCTGGTAGCCCACGGCGTGCCGCATACGGCCCTGGCGGCGCGGCCCCCTTGTGAACGCGGTGGGCTTGTTTTAGAGTGCTTTGATCTAATGATCTAATGCCGGCGTTGGGATGCACCGTGGAAATCCCTTCCAAGCGCCATGAGTGATCCCAAGAGCAAACCAGCCGTTCCCGTGTCCGAAGTCTCAGTGCCCAAAGCGGTTGTGAGCCGACTCAGCCTGTATCTGCGGGAGCTGGGCCACTTTGTGCGGGACGGCCAGGAGACGATCAGTTCCAACCAGTTGGGCCGGGTGCTGGGGTTCACCGATGCCCAGGTGCGTAAGGATCTGGCCTATTTCGGCCACTTCGGTTATCCGGGCATCGGTTACCGCTGCGACGAGTTGATTGCCGCGGTGAAGAAAATCCTGGGCACCGATCAGCAATGGCCGGCGGCGCTGGTGGGCGCGGGCAACCTGGGGCGGGCGCTCTTGGGGTACAAGGGCTTTCAGCAGCGTGGTTTCCGCATCGTGGCGGCTTTCGACACCGAGAGCTCGAAGATCGGCTCGCGCGTGGAAGGCGTCGAGGTGTATCACCTGGACCGGCTGCCGCAGATCGCCAAGGCGCAGCAGGTCCGGCTGGGAATGATCGCCGTTCCGGCCGTGGCGGCCCAGATGGTTGCCGACCGGCTGGTGGCGGTAGGGGTGGAAGGCATCCTCAACTTCGCTCCGGTGACCATCACGGTGCCGCCCTCGGTAAGCCAGGTGGGCGTCGACCTGGCGATCGAGCTGGAGCAGCTTTCGTTCTCGGTGGTCAATCGATCGGACACCGAGCAGCGGCAGCCGACGCCCGATCCGCTGCCGCGGGGCGGCACGTCGGACGCGCAAACGCCTGGCGGCGGCTCATCGGGCGGCGACGTCCAAACTCCGCTGACCGATTAGACCACCTGCCGCGTCGCCGCCTGGGTCTGCGCCCCGCGGACCGCCCCATGCCCGGCCCATCATCGTGGCGCCCGCGACGCCAAGATCGCGCTTCAGCGTTGCATGGTCCTGGTTCATCAGCGTGGCGTGGATGGCCTGAGAATGAGAGAGCGCTGCGGCCGGTTGTGCTGGTGGCCGCTCGGCTTGCCGGGGATTGTGGCGGGGCGCAGCCAACGGCTATGATAACGGCAGCAAAAGGGCAGGCTCGCGTCAGAGGGGCGTGGGGCGGCGAACGCCTGCGAAAAGGGGCATCCTACCCGGTGGTGTAATGGTAACACTAGGGACTTTGGCTCCCTCATTCTAGGTTCGAGTCCTAGCCGGGTAGCTCTTGCCTGAGGGGCGATCGGCGGCCCGCGGATTCGGTTGCCGGCCGCCCCCATGCTTGTCACCATACATCAACTAGCGCTCCGGCCGGGCGGCCTCGTCGAGGACCGCTTGGCGCTCGGCCTCCCAGCGGATAGCGGAGCGAATGGCCTCCGAGGAGGAGGGCAGCCCCGCGGCGCATCGTATGGTGCCGACGCGCTTGAAATCGCGGGTGCGCATGTAGACGGTCCTGCGCGACCAGGAATGGTCGGGCGTGGAACTGCGCGTGCGCTTCCGCGGCGGGCAGCGCTGTCCGGCTTCTTGCCAGTGCTCGGCAAAGTTCTTGACCGCCACGCGAACGACATGGCTCGCGCTGGTGCTCATGTAGAGATCCAGCAGGTAATGGATGCGTGCCAGATCGTCGGGCCGAATGAGAAGGTTGACCTTTCGTAAGCGCCCGCCCCCCCGCCGGCCTCTGAATCTCAGGCTCTTCTCGACCATGTCTAGATTAGAATTGCAAGTCACGTGCCGCCGTTTCTTAATCGGCACCATGACGCAAGTCCGTTGGCTGGGCCAGTTAAACCGAGACCTGGACGAGCCGGACCGGGAGCTACCGGGGGCGCAAAACAGTCCAATCAGGGCAAAAATCCGCCGGGGCGATCCTAAGCGGCACGCTGGCCGCTCTGGGCCGGGCGGCGGCCTTGGGCATCGTATCCCCAGCGGTCGAAGAGCGCGCGCAGCGCGGCGTACACGCGCTGGCTCGTCGCCGGGTCGAGCGGCTGGAAGCGGTTCTTCTGGTAGCCGGCCAGGCCTTCCAGGTAAGCGGCCAAACGACGGCGGAACGACTCGTCAATGGGCAACTCCAACTGCTGATAGATCCGGTCGATCTCGGCCTGGGGATCTTTTTCCAGATCCTCGAAGCAAACCTCCGCGAGACGATTGGCGGGCAGACGCCGCGCCTGGTCGTAAAAGGCTTGCTCCATCGCCAGGTAATTGCCGAGGAACCGGGCCGCATAGCCGGTCCGCTCGTCGGGGTCCTGAAGCTGGTACATGCAGTGCCCTTCGCGGTGCATGTGGAGGTTCGAGCGGTAGACGGCGTAGGGCTGGCGGTGGATGTGGATGAACCTGGCACGCGGGAACAACTGGCACAACAGATCGACGCGGGCGGTGTGGTAGGGATTCTTGAGCAAGAGCTGCTTGCCGGACCAGAAGGTCAAGGCTCGCAGAAAACGCAGGTAATGCCGCTTCCAGGCAGCCAGTTCGGCCGGGGTGAAGTCGGCAGGATGGATGGCGCGGTCATAGTCGGCTGTTTGCAGCGGGAAGGTGAGCCCCCAATACGGCGATTGCCTTGTCATTCCGGCCAGGGCGAACTCGTCCTCCTGCGGGGCCAACACCGAGAAGCGGACGCCGTCCATCGGCCGCTTCCAAGGCGAGAAAACCGCCACGAGCGGCACAAACAGCCAGCCCGACAACAGGAAACCAAAGGGGTTCATCACCTGGTATGTCAGCGGCGTGACGAAACGCCCGTCGAGCGAGATCAGGTTCTGCAAGTGGGTGGTGCCGCTGCGATGCACACCCACGATGAATAGCGGGTCGGGCACGTCACGGCCTTTTAGCAGCCAGGGCAGCAGCAAGCGCTCCGGCAGCGAGAGCAGCGTGTTCATCGAGGAGAAGACCAGGATGGCCAGCAGCCGCGGCAGATACGCCAGCCCGATCCGAAAGCGGGCCTGCCATAAGCGGGCAATCCAGAGGTCCAGGGGCGCGAGCAGACAGAGATTGGAAAAGGGAGCAACTCGCTTGAAGCTTGTGGCGATCGATTCGCCGGCTGCCAGCGGCACGGACCGGTTGCGGCCGGTCCACACGGCCCAGGCGATGGCGGCCGCCAGCAGCGCCCATACCACGGGTGATTGCCGCGGGTCGCCGGAGGGTGCCAGCCAATCGGCAACTTGTGGATCGGCTACCGATAAGAGACCGGTCTTACGGATCAAGCGGCGGGCAAACACCCAGCCGGCCAAGAGACCGGACGGAACCAGAATGGTGTTGTTGCGGATACGCAGCGCCGCGAGCAGGGCGGCAATCAAGAACATGCCCACCACCAGCGGATAGCCCGACGCGGACAGCAGCGCGGCAGGGTCGCCCAGCTTGCTGGCTATTGCAAACAGCGCGGCCACCAGCAAGGCGCCGACCCATTTATTCCTGAACAGGCTGAGCAGGTATCCGCTGAAGATGACTTGCTGTGAAAGGGCCAGTGGTAGGGCGGTCATGCCGCCCAACACGGCCATGGTCCAGCGGTAGGCGGACGGTTGCGGCACCAGGGCAAGTGCCCCCACTGCCACGGCCAGCAGGCATAGGGCCGCGTAAGAAGCCACGCCCAGGGCAAGTGCGCCGAACCATTGTCGCCGCCATTGTTCGCCGACGACGAGTCCGTAGTCGGCTGCGGGCCTGCGGTCGGCGGCCATGATGGCCAGCAGGCAGACGACGGCCAGCAGCAGGAGCACGGCGCGGCCGGCTTTGCTTTGGGAAAGGATGTCGAAGTCGAGTCCGATCAGCCAGGCCGCGCCCTGGATGGCGGCAGCCGAGAGGACCACGGCAGCCAGCCAGACGAGCAGCTTTGCCCAGGCCGGATAGGCGGCAAAGCGCCGCATGGAGCCGCCGAACCCATCGAGAGCCATCGCCGCGCCTCCTTGCGAAGCGTCCGTCCTGCGCCCCAGGCATATTCCCTACGGGGAGCAGGCTTGACCAGACCAGCGCGACCCATCTGACAGGCCGGCCGATTTACGGTGTGGACCGACAAATAACCCAACCGCCAAGCGCCGTCGCTCGATACCACCATTAGCGTAGGAGCGTCGGAATCCCAATAGCGGAAATCATAAGGACTCGTTTCGCAGGGCACCGGCTGGCCGCACGAGCCGGTCGACGTAACCGTCTGGCAGCGTTCGTCTTGACCCAGTTGCACCCAACGGCTATTTTCCCTCGCCTTGAATAGGCCAATTCGCAGACGCGGGCGCCTTTCGAGCACACCTGGGACGATGCTCTTTGCCCCATGAACACTTGCTGGCTTATCGCCTGGATCCCCATCGCAGTCTTTGCCTTGGTCCAATCGGCGTTGATGGTTCTGCACCTGTATGAGCATCACCGCTTTGCGCGAGGCCGGATTGCCAAGCCTCGCGAAATCGAGAATCCGCGCCGCGTCGCGGTGTTCGCTCCGTGCAAGGGGCTCGATTTGGAGCTGGAAGACAACCTGCGGCCGCTCTTGGAGCAAGACTATCCGGATTACCAGGTCACGTTTATCGTGCAGGGCCCGGACGATCCCGCCTGCCGAGCGATTCGCCGGTTGATCGACGAACATCCGCGTGTGGCGGCACGGCTGCTGGTGGCCGGCAACGCGGTCGACACGGGCCAGAAGGTGCACAACCTGCTCGTGGCCACGCGGCAGTTGGACCGCGAGGTGGAGATTCTGGCCTTCGTCGATTCGGATGCCCGCCCCCGCCGTGATTGGTTGCGGCAGTTGGTGCAACGGCTCGACCGGCCGGGGGTGGGAGCGGCCACGGGCTATCGCTGGTTCGTCCCCGTGCGGGCCAGGCAGGCCAACTACCTACTGCACAACATCAACAGTTGCGTGGCCGGCATGCTGGGACCGGGAGGGCACCACCTGGTATGGGGCGGCTCGTGGGCCATTCGACGCGACGTCTTCGAAGCGATGGGCCTGGGCGAAGCCTGGCGGCGGACGCTGAGCGACGACCTGGTGGCCGCGCGGCTGCTGCACGAGAACCAGATGTTCGTCGAGTTCGAGCCGGCTTGCATGCTGGCTTCGCCGCTGGATCACACCTGGCGGCAAACGCTGACTTTTCTGCGGCGGCAATACATGTTGGCCCGAGTCTATGTGCCGCGCTGGTGGTTGTTGGGCTTCACCGGCACCAGCGTGGCCATGCTGGCCTTCTGGGGCGGTTTGGTGCTGACGGCAGGCGGCTTGGTGAGCGGTGCAAGCTGGACTGGGATCCCCGCGATGATTTCGCTGGCGTACTACGTCTTGAGCATCGTTCACTCGCTGATGCGTCAGCGCCTGGCGACGCTTTACGCCAGCGACCACGCCGCCGCGGTTTCGGCCGCGGTCCGCTGGGGCGCTTGGATCGGGCCGATAGCCGGACTGGCCAACTGGCTGGTGATGGTCAGCTCGCTGGTGGGCAGGCGCTTGACCTGGCGCGGGATCACCTACCGCCTGGGACGAGGAGGCCGCGTGCGGCTGGTCCGCCGGCTCGACGCAGCCGCGAAAACCGGCGAGCCGCTCGTCATGCGGCGGGCCGCCGTCTCGCCGCCCTGCCCCAAGGCACCTCGATTACTGGCTGAGAGCTCGATGTTTTTCTAACCGGCGATGGGGCGAGACGCTCAATCCCCCCTGCGCAGATACTCATCCGTGGCCAGCAGGCTGGTGGTCAGCTCGTCGAGGAAGCTGCCGTTGACGGGCCGGTTCAGCCAGAAATCGCGGCCTTCGGGGTCAGCCGCCCGCCCTAGCAGCTCGCTGTACAAACGGTCGACGGCCATGGCCCGGCCGGACTCGGTTTCGAACAGCTTGAAGATGACTGCCAATCGCTCGGTGCCCGCATCGAGAGTCGACCGCCAGAATTCCATGCCGGGCGGGTCCGGGAGCGTGTCGGCCAGTTGGTCGTAGGCGGCCGTCAAGAAGGCGTCGTTGTCGCTGCCGTGCAAACGGAAATATTCGGGCGAGTTGACAAACCCGGCGGCAATCATTTCCTGCGGCTCGCCGCCATTGAGCCGGTCGATCCAATAGGTCACGCCCTGCTCTTCTCCCTCGCGGTTGAGGAACTCCTGGTAAAAGCTCTGAACCAACTGTGCTCGCGGTTCGAACGTGGCACGGAAACGGCGGGCCACTTCCTCGCGGCCGGCGCCGTCGCGGAGCTGCTGATACCAGAACTGCGCGTCGGACTGGCTGGGCGTTCGACCCAACAGATCGTTGAACAACTTGACAACGAACCGATGGTCTTCGCTCTCAAGTTCCACGGTCACCACGTTGCCGCTCGCGACTCCGGCGCGTGCCTGGTAGGTGAAGCTGTCCAGGCCGTCAAAGTTCGGGCCGGGCGTGTATGTAAAGGAGCCGTCGGCGTTGAGCAGCAGCGCGCCCTTCGTCGGTGAACTGACCAGACTCGCGAGCAGCGCGCCGCCCGCGATGTGCGTATCATTGTCCAGAATCCCCGGTGCGGGGGCGGTAAAGCTGTCGCCCTGGAATCGGAACTTGTCGGCCACGGCCAAGGGCGCCTCGCTGAAGACGCCGAAATCGAGTGCCGCGACGGTTCCGCCGATCGGGATCGTCACTGGATGGTTTCCGGAGGCCGGCGCGGTTTGCTCGGTTTCAGCGGGCGTCACCGCCCGGATCGTGTAATCGCCGGGTGCCAGCCTGAAGCTATAGCTGCCGTCGGCCGCGGTGGTGGTCGAAGGCTCGCCGGCATCGAGTTGGCTGTTGCCATTGGCGTCCACGAAGATGGTAAAGCCGGCCAGGCCCGGTTCACCCGGATCGCGGACGGCGTTGCGGTTGAGATCGGCGAACTGGACTCCGCGAGCCGTTCCGTCCCCATCCACGTCCTCGACGACAACCAATTGGTTGCCGGCCGTCACCAAGGGAGTGCCGGCGGTGATTGGCACGGCCGTCAGGCCTCGAGCGGCATCGATGTTTTGCGGAACGATCGCATTGATGACATCGACCACCGTCATGTCGAGCACGCGTCCGAACACGGTAAAGCCGCCGTTTTGCTGATCGAGGTTGGCCGAATTGTCGCCGACGTTGACAAAGAACTGGCTGGTGGCGCTGTCGGGCTGATCGGCCAGCTTGGCCATGGCGACCGTGCCCCGGGTGTTCGAAAAGCCCGGCTCGTTGACGACCGGGTCGTCGACCGGCAGGCTTCCGATCTGCGAGGCGCTCGTGAACTGAATGCTGGTCGTGGTGAATCCGCCTCCCTGCACGACGAAGCCGGGCACGACTCGGTGAATGATGGAGTTGACGTAGTCGTCGTCGTTCACGTAGTTGAGAAAGTTGGCTACCGTGAGCGGCGTCTGGCCGGCGAAGAGCTCGATCGGAATCGGCCCCAAGTTGGTTTCGAGCGTCACGATCGGATTCTGCGGATCGGGCTCGACCTTGGGCAGAAAGCTGATGACGATGTCGTCGCGGTCGTGAATCAGGTAGTCTTCGAAGTCCTCGCTCGCCACTCCGTTGACGTACATCCGGACCAGGTGCGTGTTGCCTTCGGCGTTGCCCAGGATCTGACTGTCGTTGAAGATGGCATTGGGGTTGTTGCCGGCCAGGCCCGCGTTGGTTCGCCAGGTGTCGAAAAAGTCGCCCAGGGTGACGAACTCGGTCGGAGACTGACCATTGATCGGGTGGATGTGCAGCACGCCGCTCGCGTCGTGCGTATGGATGAACGACAGGAACGCGGTCGCGGTCATGCCGATGTTGGCCGGGATTGCCACCTTGGCGCCGTTGACGAAGATCGACAGTTGCGCGTGAATGTGGTCGTCGAGCGTGTGCCCGGGCGCATGGTCATGTGGTTCTCCGTCGCCGTGCAACAGCCGGCGATGTTCCAGCGACTCAAAGCGGACGCGTGCGAATGGCTTGCTGCGGCGGACCTTGCCACGCTTGCGGGGCGTGAGCCAACGCAGGCAAGACGAGTAAATCGACATGCTTGAACGACCCACGGGATGGAACAAGTGGATTCGGCCCAAAGCCGGTCGGCCTCACCGCCGAGCGGACGGACGCCAGGGCGCCGGCTTTACCTGGTAAACCCGTCGACCGGCGGGTGCCGGCCGGCTCGACGGGTACCAGTTCTAGTTAACCCGACCGCTACAAGGGCCGCAAGTCTTAGAAGGGCTCGGTTACACCCCATTTGGGGCGCGGCAGCCGGTTATGCAGGCTGATTCGGTGGTAGGAGGGCACGGGAGGAATCACGGACGATCAGGACGTGCAGCCGCCCAGGTCCGTGAACGCCCGTGGTCAAGGTGAGTTCCAGGTCGCCGGTCTTGCTGGGGCCGGTAATCAACGTCCAATTGCTGGCCAGCGAGGCGGCCGAACCGTCGCTGGAATCCAGCCGCTCGAAAAAGTCGAACAGATTGGGGACGATTTGACCCGATTCGACGATGGCGACGTGAAGCGGCGGCAGCAGGCTGGTGGATCGCTCGCGGCCGGGCCCCGACGCCAATGCCAGAGTGCCGGTCTCGGCAATGGCATAATCGACGCTCGAGATGCCGACGTCGGCCGCCAGCATGAACGCTCGGCCCTGGTCCGGCGAGCAGCGGCTGAGCGAATCATGATCGTGGCGGGCCATGGCGTGCGCGTCGAGCAGCTCGGCCAGGCGCAAACGGTCCAGGAGCGGATGGCGCCAACAAAGAGCGCTCTGGCAGGCGTCCTCTCGAAGGATCGTGCTCAGGAGAAGTCGTGCTTCGTCGAGCGTATCGACGAGGCTGGCAAAACCGCCAGCCGCTTCGACTTCGTCGGCGAACCGCGCGGCGGGGTCGGGGTCCGCGCCGCCGTGCCCGCCATGAGCGGCCATGTCGCCGGCCGCCCCGACCCGGTATGCCCGTCCGGCGGCGGCGGCCTGTCGGACCCGCGCCAGGAACGTGTCGCGGCTCATGGCAGCCGCCCTTTGCTCTTCCACCAGTCGCGAAAACGGCGCGGCGCCGGGGCGGGAAAATCGCGGCTCGCGGTCCAGCCGGCGAGGGCGCCGGGGAGACGCCGCAACCAACGGCCTTGCTTGAGTCGGGCAAGACCGCGCGTCGCCAGCCAGGTGCCCAGGCGGTAGAGCCGCGGACTGCGAAGCGATCGGGCCCAAAGGGCGTACGCCAGTTGCTCCAGCCGGCCGGCGCGCCCCGGCTCGTGGTGCAACTGCTCGCGCAACTGGATCAGCATCTGGGGAATGGCAATCTTGACCGGGCAGGCCGCCTGGCAGGCGCCGCACAGGCTGGACGCGTGCGGCAGGTGATGGTTGGCGGCCAAACCGTCGTAGAGTGGCGTCAGCACGGCTCCGATCGGCCCGGCATAAACACCGCCGTAAGCATGGCCGCCCACGTTGCGGAAGATCGGGCAGACGTTGAGGCAGGCACCACAGCGGATGCAGAACAGGCTTTCGCGCAAGGGGCCGGCCAGGATGCGGGAGCGGCCGTTGTCGAGCACCAGCAGGTGAAACTCGTCGGCGCCATCCAGTTCGCCCGCCCGCCGCGGTCCGGTGATCAGCGTGGTATACACCGACAGCTTCTGCCCCGTGGCTGCCCGCGCCAGGATGTTGAGGAAGACGGGCAGATCGGCCAGGCGGGGAATCACTTTCTCCATGCCCATGATGGCGATGTGGACTCGCGGCATGGCGGTCGTCAAGCGTGCGTTGCCCTCGTTCGAGACCAGCACGATGGTGCCGGTTTCGGCCACGGCGAAGTTGACGCCGGTAATGCCCACGTCGGCATTGGCGAAGGCCGAGCGGAGTCGCCGCCGTGCATACGCCGCCAGGGACGCGGGATCGGCGGCCAGCGGCTGGCCGGCGTCGCGGCTGAGGATTTTGGCGACCTCGGCCACGCGGAGGTGAACGGCGGGCGCCACCAGGTGCGAGGGCCGCTGGCCGGCCACCTGAATGATGTATTCGCCGAAGTCGGTCTCGACGACTTCGAGCTGGTGCCGCTGGAGCGCCTTGTTGAGGTGAATCTCCTCGCTGGTCATCGATTTGGATTTGACGATTCGCTTGCCGCCGCAGTTGCGAACGATGTCCAGCACGAGGCGGCAGGCTTCGTCGCCGTCGTCGGCGAAGTGCACGTGGCCGCCGCGGGCGCGCACGCTGGCTTCGAGCGTTTCCAGGTGCCCGGCGAGTTCGGCCAGCGCGGCGTCCTTGATGGCGCGTGCTCGCTCGCGGAGGCGTTCTCCCTCGGCCAGCAGAGCGAAGGCTTCCCGGTTGCGCGCCGCCAGCGTGTCTCCCAGCTTGTCGAGGGCCGACTGCAGGCTGGCGTCGGCCAGCGCTTCGCGCGATGCGCCCAGGAAATCGTGATGTTCACGCTCGGCGTACTTGCCGGCCGCCTCGCGCTTCATTCGAGGGCCTGCAGCAGCATGGTGGCCAGCGGCGCCACGGCGACGACCAGCGCGAACACCGTGATCGGCAGCGGGGGCGGCAAGCGGCGGCTTTTCAAAACGACGGGCGTCAAGAGCAACACTCCCAAGCCGATGACACACGCGGCGAACAGCAGCAGGCCCGACAGGACCCCCAGCCTGCCCGCGCCGCGCGACACCCAATGGCTGGCCAGGGAACCGGCTTCGCACAACAGCGTCGTAACAACCATCAGCATCCAACCGATCGTGAGCACTTCGACCGAGCGCGGCTCAGTGGACGAGGCGCGTTTGCGGCGATGCTTGCTTCGCCTGTTCATGGCCGTCGCCAATCGGGCCCTTCAAAATGGCCAAGAGCGGACCGGGCATGCGATCCGGTACGCTTGTCTTACTAGCCTGGCGCCGGGCTAGTCAATGGCGCCGGCTGGCCGGCGAGCAGGCTGGCGGACGTTCAGGTTGTCAACGGAGGCTCGCAGACGGCAAAGGCCCTGTAGGCACGGGCCGCCAGCTCTTCGTCTCCGGATCGGGGCACAAAAGCCCCGCGGACCCGGGCGCGCAGGATCACTCCTTTTTCCAGATCGCCCGAGAAAAGGCGGTTCGCGCAGTTCAACCGGTCCGCGTCGGCAGTCCATTCACTCGCTTGGAAGTCCGCGGGATGAACCATCTCGACGTAGCTGAGCGAAGCGCCGCGGGGCCGGTACAAGAAGCACGCGGGCCGGCCATCGCGGGCGAGCAGCCACGCCGACGCCGCGGGCAGGACCAGCGGATCGAACCGAATTCGATCGGGGTCGGCGAGGCGGAGCACGTGGCCGGCCGTCAGCCCCGTGGCGGTCGTCAGGCTCGGATTGGCTTTCAACAAGCTGGTTTGAACCGACACAATCAGATCGATGGCCGGTGCCTGGGGCGCATCGAGAGCGGTCGCGATGGCCCGCCAATAAAGTTGGACCCGGACCGGGCGGTCTTGCGTTTGCGCGTACGTCGCGACCAGATCATCGCCGCGCTGGTAGCGGTCGACCAGGACGTCCGCTTGATCGGGCTCTAGACGAGGGATCGCGACTCCCAAGATCCGTTGCGGCGTCCAATCGTGGCCGAGTACGTGAAGGCCGGTCAACCCCGCGCCGGGCTTCGACAAGTCGATCGTTCCCCGCAATTCCGGAGAGCTGAGCTGTCCCGTGTGCCCCGCAAGCTGCCAGTGCGCGCGAAACATGTCGGTCAATAAAAAAACCCCGCCGCTCACAGCAAGGCGAGACGGCGGGGCCGGAACAGAGAAGAGGCCGTACAGCTAAGAAAAGTGGTCCTATGACACGGAGGCTCAATTACCTCCAAACACGCTTGGATCTTACCAACTTGATCTGGCATGTCCAGCATTTTATTAAAAAAAGACGGCTGAGCGTCGAGCGGCCCCCAAGGGGGGCCGGCCTGGAGACCGGGAGCAGCCAACCAAACGAGCCGGCAGCGCGGCAAGCGGCCGGATGCTTGGTATGCCGGGCGGCCTGGTCTGCCGTCGGCGGGCTTGAGTAGTTTATAATCCCGGCATCGCCAGGCATGACTCTCCAAGGGAGGAGGCCAAGTGGCCGCAATTGCTGACTTTCAAAGAGTTTGTGAAGAAACGGCCATCGAGGCGGGCCGCCTGCTGCTCGATTGGCGCGGCCGCTTCAACGTGCGAGAAAAGGGTCCCAGCGACCTGGTGACGGAAGCCGATCTGGCGAGCCAGGAGCTGATCCGCGGGCGGTTGCTGGATGCGTTTCCCGGCCATGGTTTTCTGGCCGAGGAGAACCTCTCAATTGCCAGTCGAGACCAAGGCTTTCGCTGGATTGTCGACCCCCTGGACGGGACTACCAATTACGTTCACGGCCTCTCGAACTACGCCGTGTCGATTGCTCTGGAGCAATCGGGCCGGCTGGTGGTCGGCACCGTGTACGACCCAGCCGCCGAAGAGTGTTTTTCGGCGGCCGTGGGAATGGGCGCATACGTCAATCGGCAGCCGATCCACGCCAGTGCCACGCAGCAACTCTCCGAGGCCCTCGTGGCCACAAGCTTCTCGGCCGAGGTGCATCGCGAGGACCGCCAGATCGCGGACTTTATCGAGGTCCTGCTGCGATGCCGGGCAACGCGCCGGATGGGCTCGTCGGCGCTGAACCTTTGCTACCTGGCCGCCGGACGCTTCGACGCCTACTGGGCCACGACCACGCAGGCCTGGGACATTGCGGCCGGCGCCTTGTTGGTTCGCGAGGCGGGGGGCGTGATCACGAGTCTCGACGGAGGCGCGTTGGACCTGGACCGCCCGGAGTTTGTCGCGGCCGGCACGGCCCTGCTGCACGGGCAGTTATTGGCGCTGGTCGGCAACCGACCGATGGCATCAGCGGGTGCATTACCGTAGCGGAGCGGGCATTTCCTGCTTTGAGAGGGTCCGCGGGCTGGGTAAACTAGACGGGGGGCCACCCCGCGGCACCCTCACTTCTCAAAACCGAGCCGGCGGCGACAGCGGATTCACCGCCTTCTGAAGGGCGGGGCACGAAAGGATCGACAACCTTGCGGGTGAGTTGGTGCTCTCCGGCGCTGGCGATTGTGAGCCAGGTTTTGGCCTGGTGCGCAGTCTGCTGCGCGCAGCCGGCTGAGGACTCGTCGCCAACCGCTCCGGGGGGCACCCCCCCGGCGGCGGTCATGGAATCGAGGTTGGACGTGTACTACGTCAAGGACAGGGATGGCAACCTGGTCCCCATGGTCAACTTTCCGCTCGAGGACTTAGAAAAGCTGCTGGCGGTGCAGGAGGCGGGCGCAGGTCGGCAGAAGCCCGCTTTTCGTTTGGAGCGGCTGGTCGCCGCCGGCACGGCCAGCGGCAGCCATGCCGAGTTGGAAATCGAGTTCAGCGTGGCAGCGAGCGAGGCCAATTGGGTCCGCGTTCCCTTGCGGTTGGGCGGAGTGGTTTTGCACCGGCCGGCCGAGTACGAGGGGAAGGGAGAGTTCTTTATCGAGTTCGACGAGTCCGGCCACGAATACGCTGCCTGGTTTCGTGGCAGCGCGGAGGAGTCGCACCAGTTGACGCTGCACGTGCTGGTGCCGTTGGAAGAGTCGGCCGGACAACAGCGGCTCAGACTCAGCGCGCCCAGAGCCGTCGATTCGCAACTGACGCTCACGGTTCCGTTGCCGCGCGCGGTGGGCCAGGTGTCGCCGGGCGCAGTGATCGGGTCGACAACGCCCGGCCACGACTCCACGCAGTTCAAGGTGCTGGGCTTAATGAGTGATTTTGCCATCTCCTGGCGAGCGGCGGATGCTCCGGTGGCCCAGGTGCCATCGGTGCTGGAAGCGACAGGCAGCCTGCTGGTCCGAATCGACGGTCACGGCGTGCGGACCCAGGCCGACTTCAAGGTGAGCAGTCGGGCCGGCAAGTTCGGCGCTTTCCGAATTCGGCTGCCCCCCGGGGCCACGCTGGTCGACCACGACCAGGCCGATTACACGCTGAGCGCCGTGAGCGAGGCGGGCGGCCCTGCCGCCGCCGGCCGGCTTTTCGAGGTCCGCAAGGAGGGTCAGCCAAACGGCGAAGCGGTCGTCGTCCGGCTGGTGACTGAACAGACGCGCGGCACTCCCGGCCCCGACCATGCGGTCGACCTGGCCGGCTTCGACATTCCCGGGGCGATGCGACAGGGTGGCCATATCGCCGTCGAGGTCGACCCCGATTGGCAGGCGGCCTTTGGCGAAGGACAATCCGTTCGCCAGATCGAGGTCGATGAGTTGCCCCTTGAGCTGCGCCGCGGCAATTTGGCGGCCGCTTTCGAGTTCTTCGGCCAACCGCACTCGCTGCCGGCACGCGTCGTGCCGCGCAAGACAACCGTCAGCGTTGAGCAGCGGTACCTGGTGCGCGTCGAGGCGGACCGGCTCTTGCTGCAGGCGACGTTGAAGTACCGCGTCGGTGGGGGGCGCGTGTTCTCCCTGCCGATCGACCTGGCGGGCTGGAAGGTGGACCCATTCGAGATCAAGCCGGCTACGCTGGTGAAGGCCGACGCCATTGTCGCCGCCGACACGGGTCCGCTGGTGATCGCACTTGCCCAGCCGGCGACCGGGGACCTGGAATTGACGCTTTTGGCCGAACAGCCGCTCGGCGAGGCAACGAAGGTCCAATTCAGCTTGCCGTGGCCGCAAGCCACGCTGCGAGGTCCAGCCGAGTTGATCGTGCAGCCGGCGAATAACGTCGAGTTGACACCGGTACGGGACCGGCTTGTGGGTCTGACACCCCAGGCTGTCCTGCTGGACCCAGCCGCGGACGACCAGCAGCCGCCGTGGTCGTACCATGCCGAGACAAGCGAGGCGGCTTTTGCGGCGGGGCTGCGGGTCCTTCCCCGGCAGATCGGCGTCGAGGCGCGTACGCTTGTTAGGTTGGACATCAGCGGCGGGCGGGTGGAGCAGGAATTCAAGTACAACATCTCCCACGAAGCCATCAGCTCGCTGGTTCTCGACGTTCCGAGCGACCTGGCCGAGTCCGACGAAGTGCAGGTGCTGCTGGACAACCGTGCCTTGGATCTGAGTCCCGCGGGCCAAGATGCCGCGGGGGAGACGGTCCGGATGCGGGTTGCGCTTCCGGAAAAGCGGATCGGCCGGTGCGAGCTGCTGGTTCGCTACCCGCTGTCCGAAAGCCGGCCGATTCCGCGGGCCAGCGTCGTGTTGAAGGTGCCGCTCGTCATGCCGGCCGGCGGCGAGCTGGTCGTCAACGAGCTCGAGGTGCAGGCCCAACCGGGAATGAAAGTCCAGCTCCGCGACCCGCGCTGGAGCAGCGAGCAACAGCCGCTTGCGTCGGCCGGCTGGAAAGTATCGGCCGGCGGGCCGCGCTACCAGGCAGTGCTCGCCGTCGATTTGGAAGACCGCGACCGCCTGGACGCAACGGTCGTCGAGCGCGCCTGGGTGCAAACCTGGCTGACCCAGGACGCGCGAGCCGACCGGGCCGTTTACCGCTTCCTGAGCGGCGGCCGGCAGTTCGCCTTGACGCTCCCTTCCGAGTCGATCGGTCTATCGTTCTTGCTGAATGGAGCGACGGTCGAACCGCTGTCGGGTCGAACCGCCGATGAATGGATCGTGCCTTTGCCGCGTGCCGTCGGCAATCTGCCGCGCCACGTGCTGGAAGTCCACTACCGCTTCCCCGATCGTCCCTACCCGAATACGCGGTTGTCCATCCAGTTGCCGCGGCTCGATCCAAGCGTCGCCATCCGCCGCACATACTGGCAGTTGGTATTGCCAGCCGACGAACATATGCTCGCCGGACCAGTGGGCCTGACTTCGGAGTTCGCCTGGCACTGGAATGGTTTCTATTGGGCCCGGAGGCCCCTGTTGGAGCAACCCGCGCTGGAAACCTGGAGCGGCGCCAGCCCGGAAGCGGTTTTGCCCGTGGGAGTCAACCGGTATCTCTTCAGCGGTCAACGTGTGGGCGACGCGCTCGAGCTGCGGCTGGCCGGTAGATCGCTGTTGGTCCTGGCCGCTTCGGGCTGTGTCCTGTCGGTCGGCCTGCTGTTGATCTACGTCCCCCGGTTAAGGCATGCCGGCCTGCTGCTGGCCGCGGCGGTGGCAACTCTTGCCGGTGCCCTTCTGGCACCCGAAACGACGCTGATCATCCTGGAGGCCGCCACGTTCGGATTGGTGTTGGCCCTGCTGGCCGGCATGCTCGAACGCCGCGTCGGGCGCCGCGGCAGGAGGGCCGTGCTGATGCACCGAGGCGCCAGTTCCCTGGCACGTTCAGGGTCCAGCCATACCCAGCAACTTCTTCCGGCGCCGGCGCCGGTTTCAACCGAAACGGCCGCCGTGGGCATGGAGTTGTCGGCGCAGGACCAAGGGCCATGAGCGGTCGCATCGGCTGGCCGGGGTGTGTGGTGCTGGCCGTGGCCCTGGTACTGGCCGGATTTCCGGCGACCGCCGGGGCGGCCGACGAAGCAGCGGCCGATCCGTCGAGCGAGCCGTTGCGGTTTCGCCGGATTTACGCGCCCGCGGACCGGGTGCGCGACTGGCCGCGGGGAAATGTGCGCTATGTGCCGATCGAGCCGGACGAATTCGAAAGGCTGGTGGAGGCGGTTCGCTCCGTGCCACGCGGGGCCACTTCGGCAGTCGCTCGCGTGGTGCAGGCCCATTACGAGGCGCGGCTGAACGAGCCGGACCTGCTGTCGGGCCGGCTCCGCTTTGAAGTCCATCACCCGGCTCGAGGGGCCGCGCTGTTACCGTTGGATCCGTGCGGGTTGGCTGTCGAAGAGGTGCGCTGGGAAGATCCGGCGGCCCCACCGGCGGTCGTTGGAGCCGACCCGCAAGGCAAGTTCGCGGTTTTGGTGGAGCGGCCGGGCAACCTGCTGTCGGACTGGTCGCTGCGTGGACATCGCGATGCGACGGGCGGGGTGGGATTCTCCTTGGAGCTACCGCGCTGTCCTTTGAGCACCTTGTTGCTTGATCTGCCGGAGACTCTGGTTCCCATCTGCACGGCCGGAGTGGTGGCCGGCGAATCGGCGTCGGACGACGGGTGGCGGCGTTGGCAGATCGAGCTGGGTGGGCAAAATCGCGTCACGTTGAGAGTCGTGTCGCGCGACGCGACCAGCGAGCGGAGGCGACTGGCATTGATGCAGG
Source organism: Pirellulales bacterium (assembly GCA_040901675.1). GTDB lineage: Bacteria > Planctomycetota > Planctomycetia > Pirellulales > JAICIG01 > JBBDNX01. Next base: position 22,012 of record JBBDYJ010000028.1, read on the forward strand.
AGGACTTGAGTTACGAGTTCTCGCCCATGGGCCTGGATGTCAGGGCGGATCTGAAGCTCGACGTCCATAACGAACCGCTGCGGCGCCTGGCGGTTGTCCTCGATCCGGGCTTACAGTTCGCCTCGGCGCACTACGGCGACTTGGAAGTTCCCTGGTCCAGCAGCACCGACCGGCGCACGGGCGAGAGCCGAGTGCTGCTCGAATTCGGCGAGCCGATTCTCGGCTCGGGTCGCACCCTGCGACTGGCCGCTTTGGCGCCCCTGGTCACCGACAGGCATTGGGCACTGCCGAGGATGAGGCCCGTAGGGGTGTTCTGGCAGGAAGCCAGCGCTACCCTGCTGGTGCCCGCTCCCCTGTCGTTGCGGGCCCTGCTGCTGGAAGGCTGCCGGCAGTCCAGGATCGGACCGCTCCCCGAGCCGCTGGATGGCGAGTCGATCGAGCTGCAGTTCTTTTCGCCCGACGCCAGGGCCGAAGTGGAAGTGTCGCGCAGCGCCACTGCGCCGCATCTGGACAGCTCGATCCAGATCGAACTGGGTGAGAAAGAGATGGCCGGCACGTTGGTTGGCCAGTTCGAGCTGAGTTGGGGCGATCGCATGACGTTGGAGGCCCAGGTCGACGCGGGCTGGGTGATCGATTCGGTCAAGTCCTATCCCGAAACAGCGGTGGACACCTGGGAGCTAGTCGGCGGCTTCGGCTCCGATCTGCTGACGGTCCGGTTGAAGGAGCGGCTGTCGAGCGCCAATCCCGTGCGGCTGATCGTACAAGGACGGGCGGATCTTTCGGCGTTCACCAGGGTGATGGGCGAGGACGAACTGCGGATGCTCTCGTTCCAGGACGTTCGCCGGGGGCGGCGGCTCTTGTGCGCTCGGACATCCGGGCCATATCGCCTCCGCTTGCGCGGCGATCCGGCGACCGGGCACCTGTATCCCAAGAGTCTGACTCCGGCCGAGCGGGCTTTGTTCGTGGACGAGCCGCGGGGTCTGCTCCTCGACCGCGAGTTGCTCCGCGGCAACTGGGGTCTGTGGCGAGAGAAGCAAACGCCGCGATTCACCGCGGAAGTCTCCGTCGAAGCGCTGGCCGATGCGGGCAAGCTTGTCGAGAGCTACTCGGTCCGCGGCCAATCCGAGGCCTCGCCCATGGAACGGCTCGTCGTTCATTTCACGCGGCGCCGAACAGGGCCGCTCGAGTGGACGCTCGCCGGCAACGAGGCACGGCTGATGGCTCGCCGCTGGTCCCTTCAGGAACAAGCCGAGGCCGGGCTCGACTCGACCGGCGAGAGCTGGGAAGTCCGGTTCGACGCGCCGCGCTTGGCTTTCGCCCTGACGGCCGTCCGCTCTTCGGCCTTCAAGAAGCGAGCCGACTTGAGCCTGCTCGTATTGCCCGAGGCCTCCAGCCAGCAGGCGACCCTTTCGGTCAGCGCGGCGGCGGGGAGTCCCTTGGCCATCCGCAACCGCCGGCTGGAAGCGGTGACCAATCCTGCACCAGCACCCTTGGAAAACAGCAGCTTGCGCGGCAGCTACCGCTACGATCCGGCCGCCGAACTGGAACGCTTCGACCAGCCTGCCATTACGCTGGCCCGCCCCGTCGCGGCGGGATCGCGGCCCTCGGCCTTTGCCTGGAGTTGCGAACTGGACTCGCGTTTCGACTCGACCGGACAAGCCGTGCACCTGGCCACGTACAGGCTCCAGTCGGATGGGCAACCGAGTTGCGAGATCACACTGCCTGGCGACGCCCGCTTGACGGGCGTGTGGGTCGATGACCGTCAAGTGACCGCGTCGGCGGAGCCGGGGCGGCTGGTGATACCGCTGCCTGACGGCCGGCGGTTTCCGCTGGTGGCCGTGCAGTACACAACGCAGGGGGATGCCTTTGGCTTGGCGGGCGTATGCCGGGCCCAGTGGCCCACGATCAACCTGACCACGCTGTCGCGCCAATCGACGGTCTGGCTCGCCCCCGGTTACGAATTGCTCACCGGGTCGGTGCCCGAATCGGCCGCGCCGGTCACCTGGTCGCAGCGCCTGTTCGCTGCGCTGGGACGGCCCGCGGCGACGCCGCCGTTCCAGCCCCTGGCTGCGGACGACTGGCTGCGGCTGTCGGGCCGCAACGCGCGGCGAGACTGGGCTGACGCGACCGGCACAGCGTTTCTCAGGAGGCTGGGCAACCGGCTCAAAATCGACGATCGCGGCAAGACGCTTGATTGGGGCAGCTTGCTGGAATCGGTCGACCGGTCACCGGAGCTGGGAATCCTGATCGACACGATCGCGCTGGCCCAAGCCGGCGTGTATCCCACCAGCCCGGTCGAGGCCGCTGATGCGCCGGCAGTCGAAGATCCCACGGCGCGCGGCGGCAGCCTGCTGCAGCAGGCGGGCCTGGTCGTGATTGTCAGGGGCGGAAGGCTGGTGCTGACCAGTGCGTCGGCGGCCGCCGGCGACATGGCCAGCCTGACATCGCTCCAGGGCGCCAGCTTGTATTGGTCGCAAAGCGCCTTGGAAGCTGAAGCGGCACGCGGGGCGGATGGGCAGCGCGGCCAATTTGTGGCTGCGACCGCCTGGACCAACATGGCCCGCGGACCCTGGTCCGTCGTCCGGCCGGCCGGATCGGGCGAGGCCGATCATCTGGGCTGGCGGGCCTACCATTTTGGTTCGCCCCGCGACGATTCATTCGCGTTCAGGGTCGTGCGCAGCGCGGCTGTTCGATCGGCCGGCTGGTCGATTCTGGCGATCGTCTTGGCGCTCGGCTGCTGGCCGTGGCGCGGTCGACCGCGACGGCTGCTGGTCGGGGCCGGAGTCTTTGCCGCCGTGGCACTGGTGCTGCCGGCGGCCCTGGCGCCGATTGCGGCGGGTGCTCTGCTGGGCAGCCTGGGCGCCCTGGCGTGGGGCCTAGTCGTATCAGCGCGGCCTCCGGGTCTGAGAAGCCCCGATGGTCCACCAACTCCAGCGCCGGTTGCGGCTGGCGCCGCTTTGGCAGCGCCGTTGATCGGCATGGTCCTGGTTGCCGCCAGCGGCGTGGTGCTCCATGCCCAGGACAACTCCACCGGCCGCAGCGAGACCCACCGCGTTTTCATACCGACCGATTCCATGGGCAAGCCGATCGGAGGTCGGTGGCAGGTGCCCTCGGCCTTTCTGGCTGAACTGCGGCGCCGCGCGGTGATGGCGACCGGGGAACCCCAGGGATGGCTGCTCCAGGACGCTTCGTATCGGGCCTCGTTGGGGCAGGGGTTGGCCGACCGCCGCATCGAGATCACGAGCCTGACCGTCCGCTACGATTTGCAGGTCTTTACTCCCGCGGCGCGGGTGCGGATCCCTCTCTCCCGCGAAGGGGCCAATCTGCTCCCCGACGGGGCAACGCTCGACGGCCGCGCGGTCCAGCTCGAATGGGAGGAAGGTGGCCAAGCGCTCGTATGCCAGGTCGACCAACCGGGAGCCTACGAGCTTCTGTTGGCCCTGCGACCTGCCATCCATAACGCTGGCGAAATGAGCGGCTTCGAGCTGGCCATACCTCCCTTGCCCAACGCCATGCTCGAACTGCTCGTCCCCGCCGGCATGGCCGGGATCGAAGTGCCTGGAGCGGCCGGCGGCCTCGTCTGGTCCGACGATCACCAACGGCTGCTCGTTCGGCTGGGCGCCGCTTCGACGTTGGCGGTGCATTGGCCGCATGACGGCGGCGGCCCCGGCCCGCAGCTCGAGGTGGACGAACTCTTATGGCTCAAGGTGCGTCCCGGTTCCGTCGTTCTCGATGCCAGCCTCAAGTACCGGGTCTCCGGGGGGCAGGTCCGCCGGCTTCGCCTGGCCACCGACCAGCGGCTGCGATTGTTGCCACCCCTTGGCAATGGTTCTCCAATCGTCGGCGACCGTATTGTGCCGCCGGCCTCGGACGTGCCGGGCAGCCCACAGACCATCGAGCTGGACCTGAATGGATCGCTAGGCGACCAGTTGCCGCTGGAGCTCTCGCTGCTGCTGACCGAGTCGTCGGGTGTGGGCAATCTGAGGCAGCCGCTGTTCGAGACGCTGGACGCAACTTCGACGCGCCGCTGGCTGGCCGTCTCGGTCGATCCGGCCCTGGAATTCGAGGTGAATGGCGCCGACCGTCTGGAGGCCTTGGCACCGGCCGACTTTGCCACGGCCTGGGGCCTACCCGACGCGCAACCGATCCTGGCCTACCGATTGACGGGCGGGGAGAGTGCCTGGAGCCTGGCCACGCGTCCCCGCCAACCGCGCACGACGGTCAAGCAGGCCACGCGTTATGACTTTGGCCGTGCCGGCGCGCGCGTCGAGTTCGACGCCCAACTGCTGACGACGGCGGGGCATGTTTTTCAGCACCGGTTGCTGGTCCCTGCCGAGTTGGAAATCGAACACCTGGCAATCGAAGCCGACGGCGGCCAGCGGCTTGCTCGCTGGGCCCGGGATGAAGCGGGCGTGATCACTGCGTTTCTCGACGGACGTCTCACCGGCCCGCACACCCTCTCCTTGCGGGGGCGATTGAGCACGCCCGATTCGGGCGAGTACCTTCTGCCGCTTTTGTCGATTGAGGGCGGTGAGCCGCTTGCCACTGCAATTGAGCTGCTGCGGCAGCCCGCGGTCCTGGTGACGCTGGAAAAAGTGGAGGGGCTGGAGGAATCCGCCCCGCAAACGGCCGAGACGGCGCCGGCCCACGTGGGTCGCCGAGTGGCCTCGCTGACGTCCAGCTCGGGGCAGCCGGCGGTCTCGGTCTTGTTGGAACCGAACGAGCCGCGCACGAGCGGGGTGCAGACGACGGCCCTGCGTTGGGAGTCGCAGGTATGGTCCGCCCAGGCCGACTTGCACCTCAACGTCGAAGCGGGGCTGCTGGATCGGTTGGTGCTCGAGGTCCCCGCACAGTGGAGCGGGCCCTTCCAGGTTTCTCCCGCCGCGACCAGCGAATTGATGGATGCGGCAGGCGACGGGGGACGGCATCTGCTGATCCGGCCACGTCTGGCCATCCAGGGACGGCAGCGGCTCACGATCCGCGGTCCGTTGCGCCTCGAACCGGGCGAAAGGGTGGCCGTGCCGGACGTGGTGCCGCTGGGTTTGGAGCGGATGTCGCGGCTGGTGCTGCTGCCGCTGCAACGCGGCTTGGAACCGATCGAGTGGGCCACGACGCGGCTGGCACCGGCATCCCTGCCGGACGGATTGAATCTTGCGCCATTGCCCCCTGAGTCGTTTGACGTCTATCGCGTGACGGCCGCACGGCCGCGGGCCGTCATGAAACTGGTGGAAGAGCCGACCCATGCCGCCAGCGTCCGCCTGGCTGATATCCGGCTCGACTGGCAAGAGGACGGCGCCTGCCGTGGCCTGGCCATTTTCGACCTCGTGCCCGCCGGCCGCCTGGGTTGCCGATTGCGTATGCCCGCAGGCGCACGGCTGGTCCATCTGGCGTTGGCCGGATTGCCGGCCGCCGCCACGCGGCAGAAGGACGGAGACTGGATCGTGCCGCTGGGACCCCAGCGGCTGCCGCAACGGCTGGAGGTGATTTGGACGGCAAGCCTGCCGCCGCCCGACCGGTGGCGCAGTTCGCGGTTGCCGGTGCCGGCACTGGTCGACCTGCCCGTGCACCAGACCTTGTGGACTGTTTCCCTGCCGGCCGGCTTCGAACCGATCTCGCCTGACGCATCCGCAAAACGGGTTCAATCGCCGCCGTTCGAGCTGATTCGATCCAAGAGCATCGTCGAGCTGATGGATCTATCGCCGGCAACGGCGACGGTGACCGCGCGGGATGATCTGGCCAACTGGTATCGTGCCTGGGCCCGACCCCTGGCGGCCTCGGCCGAGGCGCTCAGCAGGGAGATGGCGACACAGAAATTGCCCGCTGCCGCCAGCGCCCTGGCGTCCGACGCCCAGGTCCTCGAACGGAAACGATTGCAAATCGCGAGCCGGCTTGCCGCGCCATCGCTTCTCAAGGAGCTATCTTCGTCCGGGGCGATCGGCGACCAGGCCGCCCAACTGTGGCGGCAATGGTGCCCCCAGGGCCAGACCGCCTCGCGATACCTGATCAGCCGGGGAGGTGAGCCGCCGCAGTTGCGCCGCCTGGTGGACATGGGAGGCGAGCCGTTGGGACGCGTGGCGGCAGCCATCGTGATCGTAATTGCCAGCCTGGCCCTGGCATGGTTGACGCGTCGGCCCGAGACGGTCGAATGGCTGCAATGCTGGCCGCAAGTGCTTGGAGTCGTGGCTGGCTTGTGCTGGTGGCTTTGGCTCTCACCCAGCCTGTTGGGCTGGCTGCTGGTAGCGGTCAGCATCTGGTCGGCGTTTCGTTCCGGCTGGCGCCAAACGGGGCAAGGGGCCTCCGTAATCGTTGGGTCCAACTCGGCCGAGGCGGCGGCGCGTCAGGGCTGAAAAACAAGCTTAGCCGGCGTTGCCGCCAAGCCGATAACGTGTTAGTGTAGCCGCCCTGTTTGGCAGGTTGAATGGCCGGCAAGGAAGGAGGCCTGCGTGAGTTCCGATCAGAGTCATCAGTTGCGGGTGCACATCCGCTGGATGATCCGGCGGGACATGCCCGACGTGCTGGACATCGAAACGGCCAGCTTCGAGTTCCCCTGGTCTGAAGAAGACTTCATCCGCTGCCTTCGTCAGCGCAATTGCATCGGCATGGTCGCCGACCACGAGGACAAGGTGGTCGGCTTCATGATCTACGAGCTGCATAAGACCAAGCTGCACGTCCTCAACTTCGCGGTGGCGGCCGACCACCGCCGGCGGGGCATCGGCAACCGGATGGTCGAGAAGCTGGTTTCGAAGCTTTCCACCCAGCGGCGAACCCGCATCCTGCTGGAAGTGCGGGAAACGAACCTGGCGGCGCAGCTCTTCTTCCGCAACCAGGGATTCCGCGCCGTTTCCGTGTTGCGCGATTTCTACGAGGACACGACCGAAGACGCCTATTTGATGCAGTACCGGTATCGTGCGAGCGACGCCGACCAGGTCCTGCCGATCAACCGGATCACCCGCCTGGCTGGATGAACGGGCCGCCAGGGCGCCGCGATTCAAAGCCGGACCAGCGATACTTCCAGCGACGGCAACTCGACGACGGCAATGCTGTGCGGGTTGGCCCTGTAGACGGCTCCCGGATTGAGCACCAGCGTTCGCCCTTGCCGGTGCTGCCTGGCGACGTGCGTGTGGCCGTGGCACACCAGGTCCCATTGACCGCTGGAGCTGGTCGCCGCCAACAGCTTCAGGTCGTCGCCGTGCAGGAAGGCGACTCGCAGGCCGGCCAGATCGAGGCGGCCGAACCGCCCGTGGCAGGTCTTTCCCGCCGCGGCGATGGCCGCCCGCAGGCCATCCTGGTCGCGGTCGACGTTGCCAAACACGAAATGCGTCGGCCAGGGCGCAAACAGGCCCACGATCTCCGCCGAGCCAATGTCGCCGCAGTGCAGCACCAGCTCGGGCTGGAAGCTCTCCAGCATCCGCACCGCCCGCCGCGTGTGGTCGGCCTGACCGTGCGTGTCGCTGACCACCGCAATCTCCATTCGACTCCCCTGAACAGGACACGCCGGTTATAGTGGGCAGTTTCAGACGTGGCCGGACGGGGCGCCCCGTGCGGTACGCGGCTGGCTCGCAGCGGGTCCGTTAGCACTCATGCCCATGCTGTCCGATGGCGCGACGCGCATCCTGGCGATCTCGGTGCTGGTTCTCTTGGCAGTCGGCCTGGTGAGCTGGATTCTGAACGTGTACCGGAAGTCCAGTTACACGTTGGCCCAGTTCCCTCTATACATGTTGAACTTGTTTCTGACCAGGGTGCTGTGGCGGGCCACCGTCCGCGGCCGATTGCTGCTCCCCAAGGACCAGGGGGCGGTGATCGTTTGCAACCACGTGGGTCCCATCGATCCGGGGTTTATCGCCCTGGCCTGTGACCGCCCGGTTCATTGGATGGTGGCCCGCGAGTATTGCCTGCATCCCGCCGTGGCCTGGGCCTTTCGAATACTCGAAGCCATCCCGGTGGGAAGGGCGGGAATCGACACGGCAGCCACGAAGCTGGCCATGCGCTATGCCCGGCAGGGGCACCTGGTGGGCATGTTTCCGGAGGGCCGGGTGAATAACACCAATCAACTGCTGCTTCCGGGCCGCCCCGGCGCCGCCATGGTCGCTTTGAAGGCCCGCGTCCCGGTGGTTCCCTGCTATATCACGGGCTCGCCGAACGACGGCACTCCATTTGGCTTTCTGCTGCTGCCGGCTCGCACCTGGTTGACCGTGGGCCGGCCGATCGACATCTCCGAGTTCTATGGGCATGAAGGCGAGCGCGGCGTGCTCGAAGAGCTCACCCGCCGGCTCATGATCGAAATCGCCAAGCTGGCTGGCGTCGAGGACTACGAGCCCAAACTGGCCGGCCGCCGCTGGAAACCCGGAATGGAACAAGAAGAGCCGACCGCGGGCAACGCATCGTAGAGACACCTGCCGCCTACGTAAAGTAGCAGGCACACTCCGTGTGCCGTAGCTCTTCGTAGCGGTCACACTCCGTGTGCCGTAGCTCTTCGTAGCAGGCACACTCCGTGTGCCGTCCGCCTTAGCACGTGCCGCATGCCTTCTACGAACCGTAAAGCAACTTTTGCCGCCAGACGGCCAGTTGCTCCCACAGCGCTGCCAGCAACGCCTGGCGGTCCGCGGCGTCAGCCAGCAGCGTGGCTACCGGCTGACCGGCCTCGAGCGCCGTCCCAACCGTGGGGATGTCTGCCGCCGCAGGCCAAGGCCTTCCCGCGTTCATCATCAGCAAACCGCGAGTGAAGTGCGCCGGCACGGTGCACTTCGATGGGGCATAGAGGATCGCTTTCCCGAACCGGCCTGGCGCTGCGCGCGCCGTGCCGCGCGGCAGCCGGCCCAGGCAGGCAGCCACCTGGGCGCCGACGCCCGACAAGCCCGTGGCCCATTCGAGGATTTCAACGGAGGCAGTGTACCGGGGGTTGATCTCCACGGTCCAAAAACCATCCGAGTTGAGCACTCCGTCCACGCCAAACAAGCCGGTCAAAGCGAAATGGCCGGCCAGCACGTCGCCCAGACGTTCCAACTGGGCCGCCACGGCCGGCGCCAGGTGCAAGGGACCGATGGAGCCGGCATAGCGAAAGTCGCCTTCGCGCCTGGATGATGACCCCAGCAGTTGCTCGGTGGCGCCCCACAACCACGCTCTCCCGCCGCAGCCGAGGTACACCGCCGCGCAAGGCATCCCCTCGATTCGCTGTTGGTAATACCAGTCGCGGCCGCTCTGCCGCGTGTCCAGCGCCGGCGTCCAAATCCGGACGTGGATGCCTCCGCTGGAGCGGCGGCTTTTCCGCAGCCATCCCCCCCCGGCCAACCCGTCGGCCGTGGCGCGGCAGTCGGGCGCCGGTAGCCCGGATTCCTTCAGGATCCGGGCGAGCTGGAAAGGATCCCGCACCTTGCGGAGCACGCCGGCCGGATTGCCGTACAGCGGCCGCTCGCCGGCAATGGAGTGAACCAGCGCGGGATAGTTCTCCAAAGCGCCCGTGTACATCCAGGGACCATCCGGCGCCGAGCGGGCCAGGCTGGCCAGGTCGGCCGGGTATCTCGTGGAGCGGGTTACCTGGCACAGTCGAGCCAGGTCGGCATCGGCAAACAGGTCGGCGCAAACCGGCGTGTAACCGGCTCGCAGCGCGGAGAAGGCGGCGGCCCGCGTGCTGGCGCCGAGAATGAGAAGCGCGCGTCCGGAGGGCATCGTCGGGCTTTTTCCAATTTCCGCGGACCGCAACGCACGCTCCGATAGCCTGGCTCGCCGGCAGGGTCGCCGCCGGCCGATCGAGCCAAGTATCGCGGCGGATGGACGATGCGGCAAGCTCTACGACGTACCAGGTCCACCCCGTTACACCGGCAACGGCATCCTGCTAACATCCGTTATCGACCCGCCCGATCGGAGTCGACGCAGCCGGCCGTCGTCGCCTGCCTGCACATAATACAGCTTTTCAAGCCCGGAGCGGATTGATGCAGATCGGTCACTCGTCGGCCTCGGATCGCCGAGTGCTGGCAGCCATTACGGTGATTCTCGTCTTGTACCTGGGCGCTGCCTGGCTCGGTTGGCCGCAGGCGGCCGCGGAGTTGACTGCGCACGGCGCAGCACCGCCCGCGAATGGCCACCAGGCCACCGAGGCCGGACATGCCCCAGACGAGCAGCTTCCACCGCCCCTGGCGATGGTGGTGCCGTTTGCCCTGCTGCTGGCGGCGATCGCGCTGTTGCCGTTGCTTTCGGCCACCTCGCACTGGTGGGAGAGCAACCTGCATCGGCTCTATGTGGCCGGAGGTTTGGCGTTCGTCACGCTTTTGTGTTACTTGCTGGTGCACGCCGGTCCGGTCGAGCGGCATTTTCTCGGCCACGATTTGGTCTTGCCTGGCAAGGGAGCCCTCTCCTGGGAGCTCACCGGAGCAGTGCTCGCCAATGCCATCCTGCACGAATACGTGCCCTTCATCACGCTGTTGTTCAGCTTGTACACCATCAGCGGCGGCATCCGCATCGAAGGGGATTTGCCGGCACATCCATTGACCAACACGATGTTCCTGGCGGTCGGCGGCCTGCTGGCGAGCTTCATCGGCACGACGGGGGCGGCCATGGTCCTGATCCGTCCGCTGCTGGAGACCAATGCCGAGCGGCAGCGGGTGCAGCATACGGTGGTTTTCTTTATTTTCGTGGTCTGTAACTGCGGCGGGTGTTTGCTCCCCATCGGAGACCCCCCGTTGTTTCTGGGATACCTGCGCGGGGTTCCTTTTCTTTGGACGTTTTCGCTGTGGCAGGAGTGGTTGTTCGTCAACAGCCTGCTCTTGGGAATCTATTACGCATGGGACCGGTTCTGGTCCTACCCGCGAGAAACGCCCGAGGCCGTGGCGCGCGACGAATCCCGCGTCCACGGGCTCCGCTTCAGCGGGATGCGGCTGGGGGCCGTGCTGTTGTTGGGAGTGGTGCTTTCCGTGGCCCTGCTCGATTCCAGCAAGCCGCTGCCGGGGACCGATTGGATTCCCTGGCTCTATCTGCGCGAAGCAGTGCAACTGGGGCTGGTGGGGCTGTCGCTGTTGTTCGGTTCGCGGGACGTGCGGGGCGCCAACCGGTTCAACTACCACGCCATCGTGGAGGTGGCTGCCCTGTTCGTGGGCATATTCATTTGCATGCAGCCGGCCCTGCAGATTCTCGACGCGCGGGGCCCCGACTTGGGCCTCCGCACCGCGCAGCAGTTCTTCTGGTGGACCGGGGGATTGTCGAGTGTCTTGGACAATGCGCCCGCGTATCTCGTGTTCTTCGAAACGGCCAGCGCCCTGCCGCACGATCTGCAAGTTGCCGGCCCCGGGGTCCAGCCCGTGGGCGTCGGCGCCGCGCTGCTGACGGCCATCAGCTTGGGGTCGGTTTTCATGGGGGCCATGACCTATATCGGCAACGGTCCCAACTTCATGGTCAAGGCGATTGCCGAGCAATCGGGCGTGCGAATGCCCGGTTTTCTCGGCTACCTGCTCTACAGCACGCTCGTTTTGCTGCCCCTGCTCGTCGCCATGACCTGGATCTTTCTTCCTTGACAGAGATAAGTGCGCCGAGGAGTGGAACCGTCGACGTTTATTCATTAGCCGATGTTTGTTGCAACCGCCTCGGCGAACGGCTACGTTGCAGCCATGGACGCAGCGGATAAGGATCGAGGCGATTTCGGGACGACCCGAGCGCGACGCGGGGGCTGGCGCTGGCTGCGGTTCGGACTGGCGACGCTATTGTTCGGCGTTCTCTGCGCAAGCGGATTTCTGGCCGGATACCGCCGCGGATACGATGCGGGCCGCGAAAAGCGGCAGCACGGAACCTACCTGGCCGAAGTTTACCACGTCGTCGATCTGCTGGATGCACAGGCGGGCCCGACTCCAGACTTCGCCCCCTTGATCAAAGTCATCCAAGACACCGTCGATCCGACCAGTTGGGACGGGGTCGGCGGTCCCGGCAGGATTCAAGCCTTCTCGGACAACCAGTCGATCGTCGTGTATCAAAACGCCGCCAACCACGAGAAGATCGAAAAACTGCTCGCCGACCTGCATCGGCAGCCGGGCCCGGAATAGCCGATGTCGGCAATCGAAGACAACAATGCAAAGTGCGGCGGCCCTCTTCAAGGAAGTCGTTCGAAGAAGAGGATGTCGGCGGTTCCGCGCCTGACGACACGCCAGCCTGCCTGCAAAGCCTCCAAGGGCTGCTAAACAGGCCCTGTACTGCCGATGCGGCCGAAGCGTGGATCAGGCAATGGTACCTGCTCTAATGCTCGGTGGGCCAGGAGGCCGCTAGCGCGGCATCAAGTCGCTCGCTGGTTCGAGCACGCCGATCGTAAACCGCTTGCGGCGAGATGTCGGCGTAGAGGTTTAACTCTTCGCCCAGTGCCGCCTCGTTCCACGATCGTGAGAATTCGTGCGTCAAGGCGGTCAATTCGCCTGCTGACTTATCCTTAACGAAATCCACGGCCTCCCTGATCGCGCTAATGGCTTCCAACGACAGCGATTCGGGAACACCCGGACAAGCGGCCGAATACTGCACAGCATTAAACGGCCCCACCGAACAAGTCTTCGGTCGAAGCACTTCGGCTCTGGTCAGTTCGTCCAGCAACTCATCACCCTGATCGATGCCCGGCCCGAAAGGCATCTTGACGATCGGCCAATCGGAAAGGTAGCCCGGCCCTCTCTTGGCATAGTAGAGATGGGCGAAATAGAAGGCCTTGTAGAGAGTGGTCTTGCTGGGACACGTTCCACAAACCCGCACGATTTCGGCAATGATCTGCTTCGCTCGCTCTCGGTCTGGCATTTCGTCGTCCTCCATAGTCCAGCAATTCGGCCGATATCCTTCCTCCGTGAAGCGGCTTACGGTATCAGTTGCACCCGTATTAGCCTACTCCAGCATACCTCCCCGTTCCCGGCCGTACCAGCACCGTGAGCCATCCGCTTGCAGAGGTCCGAGGCGCAACCCCCAGCAGCGAGAGAAACTGACTGAATGAGATTTCGTTCTACGGCAAGGGCAGGCGAAACGGAAGCCTCGCTTGTGCAGACCGGGTGCCCCTCCGCGCCGGTCGTCCTTGACTGCACTCCCCCCTTTCACATTTGGGCTTTCGCCCCCCTTCCGCCGAAAAACGCTGTGGCGTTTCGCGTAAGGGGGCATTTCCAACTCAAAGACGAAGAACGCACTTGGCCCCTTGTCCCGCGCGATCGTAAGTTCTGGGAATGGCCTTACAATAGATTCACGACCAACGTAGGGAAGTCCGCGTTCAGGTCCAGTCCTGGGTCGGTGATATAAGTCGGAGTCGGCAACCCGAGGGCACTGCTCTTGAAGTACAGGTCGAACGCCGCCTGCTGGATGACCCGGTGCAACAATGGGATACGATCCTGCTGCTCGGTGAATAACTTCAAGAAGCCCGGCATCAAGCAAAGATTCCACCCGGCCGTAAAGCATTCCGGATCATAAACACGTTCCCATACATGCGCGACGTGGTATCCCCGAATCCGGCCCTCCTTGTCTCCGGCCATAAGAAGGCCAGAGAACGAGGCAAAGGCAAGCCTGGCCTTTGTGTTATCGCAGACCTTCACCGCGCGGCCTTCCCAGACGCTCAGGTCCTTCTTTTGCTTCCCTTTGTGGTGCTCCCGTGACGCACGCACGCAGTCCGGAAACCACGCGGCGCTACGTTTCTTCTCGTAGCGTTGCCGGATGCAATCAGGAGAAAGGAAGTACGTGTGGCGCAGCAGAAATCCCGCAAGGTCCGCTTCACCGCCCTCAAACAGCTCCAGCAGGATGTCCTTTGCCGGCGTCAGATGTCGGGGCTTTGCTTTCATATACGACATGAATTCCCTGCTACCTCCCGGCAAATGGAATAGATTCCGTTCTACTCAAGCTCGCGGAGGTAGATGTTCTTGAAGTAGAGCGTGTTGCCGTGGTTCTGCAGCTCGATCGGCCCGCTGGCGTAGACCGGCTTGTCGCGCTCCCAAAGGTTTTCCAGGACCACGTCGTCCACCACCAGCACGTCGTTCAAGTAGATCGTGACGCGCTCGCCGGCCATCTTGATCTTGAACGTGTTCCACTCGCCCACCGGCTTGTCGGCGATGGTCGCGGGCTTGGAAGGGTTCTCGGGCTTCTGGTTGTTGAACAACCCGCCCGAGCCGACGTCGTTGAGCGCCGGGTCCCAGATCTGCACCTGGGGCGTGCCGCGCAGGTAGATGCCGCTGTCTCCCTTGGGCTCGATCTTCCAGTCGACGTACAGCTCGAAGTCGCCGTAGTCCTTGACCGTCGACAGGCTGCGACCCTCGCCATCGAACACCAGCACGCCATCGACCGCCTTCCAATGGGCCCGCATGTCCTCGTCGGCCTCCTTCTGGGCCGCTTGCAACTCCTCCGGGGAGGCCTTGGACCGCTTGGCCGGGTTATCCAAGGGCGACTTCATCACCCCTTTCCAGCCGCTGAGGTCCTTGCCGTTGAACAAGGCCTTGAATCCCTCGGGCGGCGTGTTGTCGGCCGCCCGGGCGGCCGCGAGCAGCGTGAACACCAGGCAGAAGGCAGCGAGCCGTGTGACGAGAAGCTTGGGCGAGAGCGTCATTGATGAAATCTCCGTAGGCGGAAGGAGGAAGGCAGAAGGAGGAAGGAGGAATAGAACAAGCGGCGGCGGGGGGAACGGACGAACACTGGGGCACGCTACGACTCGACTGAGCTCGCGACTCGACTGAGCTCGCCGAAGTCCGAAGTCCGCTTTGACCCAGCCACCCGGTTTTCAAATCTCTAGCCTCCATCCACCGAGGGTTTGACGTTTATCGTAAGCCGAGCGCCGGGGCCGGGCAAGCATGGCGCGCCGGCCGAGCCGGTCGCCGAGCGACCGGGCCCCCCCGGGGCCGCCCGGCCGAATAAGTGCGGAGTTTAGTTGAAACGGCCCCTGGAACGGTTACAATCGCGACGGTCAACCTGAACGGTCCCACTTGCCAACTGGCCTCAAGGAGTCCTCCGCAATGCAGGATCACGAACATCTCGAGCGGCACCAGCCGGGCTTCAGCCGGCGCGCCTTTCTGCGAGGTTCCGGGGCAGCCGCGGCCGCCACGGCCCTGGCCACCGGCCCGGGAGTCGCCGAAGCGGACGAACAAAAAACCAAGGTTGTCGGGCCCGGCCCCACCAAGATCAAGCTGACCGTCAACGGCAAGCCGCACGACCTGGAAGTCGAGCCCCGCATGACATTGCTGGAGGCTCTGCGGTACAAGCTCGATCTGACCGGAGCTAAACCGGTCAGCGACGACGGCTCCAGCGGCGCCAGCACGGTGATCATCGACGGCAAGCCCCTCAGCGCTGAAAGCACGCTGGCCATCGACTGCGTGAACAAGAAGATCCAGACGGTCGAGAGCCTCGGCGGCAGCAAGCCCGATCCGGTCGCCAAGGCCTTCGTGCACCAGGATGCCATGCAGTGCGGCTTCTGCACGCCGGGCTTCGTGGTGGCGGTGAGGCACTTCCTGGACAAACACCCCAAAGCCACCGAGGCGGAGATTCGCGCGGGGCTCAACGGCAACCTCTGCCGTTGCGGCACCTACGCCAACGTGATCATGGCCGCCCTCGAGGTGGTGAAAGGAGGCAAGTGATGGCTCAATACTCCTGGCCCAAGCGCGGAACGGCCTCGCTGATCGGCACCGAGCAAGACCGGATCGACGGGCTGCCTAAGGCGACCGGCATGGCCAAGTACGCCTACGACATCAACGCCCCCGAGATGCTTTTCGCCAAGCTGCTCGGCTCGCCGCACGCGCACTGCCGCATCAAGTCGATCGACACCAGCGCGGCCGAGAAGGTCCGCGGCGTGAAAGCTGTCAAGACCATGAAGGAGCCGGGCAACGAGATCCGCTGGCAAGGCGACCACATTGCCTGCGTGGCGGCCGAGAGCGAAGGGGCCGCCGCCGAGGGCGTGGCCGCCATCAAGGTCGATTACGAGCTGCTCGACGTGTTCGTCAATGAGGAAGACCTGGAGGCGGCCGAGAGGGCAGGGCGGGCCCAGCCTCTAAAGCCGGACATTAAGACTCCCAACGAGCCAGGCGATGACGACGACGAGGACGAATTCTACAACATGGAATTCGATCGGCTGTTCAGCGAGGCGGCCGTGGTCGTCGAGGGGTACTACGGCGTCCCAGTGATCAGCCACATGTGCCTGGAGCCGCACGGCTCGACGTGCGAGTGGAACAGTGACAAGCTGCTCGCGCACCTCTCGACGCAGAACGTTTCGGGCACAGCCAGCCAGTTCGGCGATCCGCTGGGGATCACCGCCGACGACGTGACTGTGCACTGCGACTACATCGGCGGGGGGTTCGGCAGCAAGTTCGCTGCCGACGCCTGGGGCGTGATCGCGGCGCAGATCGCCAAGGAGACTGGGCGCCCGGTCAAGCTGATGCTCGACCGCGACCTGGAATTGAAGATCGCCGGCATCCGCCCCTCGGGATTCATCAAGGTCAAGGCGGGTGCCGATTCGGAAGGCAAAGTGACGGTTTGGGACTCGCGGCATTGGGGCACCGCCGGGCCCGGGGCCCCTGGTAACGTCGGCCACGGGATTATCCCTTACGTCTTCAATCCCCCCAGCATCCGCCGGCAGCAGATTCCGATCCTCACTGATACGGGACCTCACCGTGCCTGGCGCGCGCCAGGACATCCGCAGGCCTGTGCCATGAGCCAGACGGCCTACGACGACATCGCGGCCAAGCTTGGGATCGACAGCTACGACGTCTTCCTGCGGAACCTGCCCAAACCATCTACCCCCGAGCAGGCGCATCGGGACGAAATCTATCGAGGCGAGATGGAGGTTGCCGCTCGGCTGATGGATTGGAAAGCCAAGTGGCATCCGCACGGCAAGGGCAATGCCAAGGGTTCGATTGTCACCGGCCTGGGGATGGCGCTGCACACCTGGGGCGGCAGCGCGCACAACTCGACGTGCATCATCAAGGTGCACCCAGACGGGGGTGTGGAAACGTTTTTGGGCAGCCAGGATCTCGGTCCCGGCACCCGCACGGTGATCGCCATGGTGGTGGCCGAGACGTTCGGCCTCCCGATCTCGGCGGTCAAGGTCAACATCGGCTCGTCGAGGTATCCCGCCAGCGGCCCGTCAGGGGGCAGCACCACGGTGGGCGGCGTCAGCGAGTCGAACCGCCGCGGGTCGCAGGATGCACTGGAGCAACTCTTCGCCCTGGTGGCCAAGAAGCTCCAGGTCGAGCCCGCGAGCCTGGAAGCCAAGAAGGGGCGGATCCAGGTGCAAGGCGAGCCGAGCAAGGGCCTGAGCTGGAAAGAGGCATGCAGCCTGTTGGGCATGAAGCCCTTGGAGGTTCAGGGCAAGTACGAGCGAGGCGCCGAGCCCAGCCCCTTGTCCAGCATCCAGGTGGGCGGCGTGCAGATGGCCGAAGTGGCCGTCGACCGCGACACGGGCGTCGTCAAGATGAAAAAGTACGTGGCGGTGCAGGACATGGGCTTGATCATCAATCGCAAGACGGCCGCCAGCCAGATCTATGGCGCCGTGATAATGGGCATCGCCTATGCCCTGTTCGAAGAACGGATTATGGATCCCAAGACCGGCGCCTACGTCAACTGCGAGACGGGCGACTACAAGCTGGCGCGGCTGGGCGACGTCGGCGAGATCGTCGTCGAGTTGTACGAGCCCGACAGCGAGTACAAGCGCGGCGTGGTCGGCCTGGGCGAGCCCCCGGTCATCAGTCCCGGGGCGGCCATCTCCAACGCGGTGGCCAATGCCCTGGGCGTGCGCGTGCCGGTATTGCCATTGACGCCCAAGCGAGTCCTGGAGGCCCTGGAAGAAGGGAGAGCTTAAACATGAAAGCCTTTGAATACGCGGCGCCGCTGTATGAAGCCGATGTGCTCGAACTGCTCTCCGCCGAGCCGGGCACAACGGAGATCCTGGCGGGCGGAACCGACCTGATCGGCCTGATGAAAAAGATGATCATCACGCCCGACCGGGTGGTGAACATCAAGGAGGTCGCCTCGCTCGGGGGCATCGAGCGCGATTCGCTCGGCGTTACGATCGGGGCCGTCACCACGCTGGACGACATCCTGGAAAGCCCGGACCTGGACGACTATCCGGCCCTCAAGCAGGCGATCCGCTGCATCAACAGCCCGCAGATCCAGGCCCAGGGCACGATCGGCGGCGAGCTGTGCCAGCGGCCCCGCTGCTGGTATTTTCGGCAGGGCGACGGCCTGTTGGCCCAGGCCGGCCGGCTGGTGGCCGAGGGAGAAAACCGCTACCACGCCATCTTGGGCAACTTGGGGCCGGCCAAGTTCGTGCACGCCTCGCGGCTGGCGCCGGCGCTGTTGGCCGTGGAAGCGAGCGTTCGGATCATCGGCCCCGGCCCCGAGGACGAGACGATCATGCCGCTGGCCGACTTCTTCCGCACGCCACGGCACGAGCGTCAGCGGGAGCACGTGCTGGAGCCCAACCAGTTGCTCACGCACATCCTGCTGCCGCCCGTGGATGGATTCACCAGCGCCAGCTACGAGGTCCGCCACGGCGAAGGGCCCGATTACCCGCTGGTGGCGGCCGCGGCCGCACTGCGGACAACGGGCGGTCTGGTCACGCAGGCCAACGTGGTCATGGGACACGTCGCGCCGGTCCCCTGGCTCTCGGCGTCAGCGGCCGAAGCGCTGTTGGGCCGCCCGGTGAACGAAGCGACGGCCCGCGCGGCCGGCGAGGCGGCCCTCGTCTCGGCCACGCCGCTGTCGGGCAACGGTTACAAGGTGAAACTGGCCCGCGTGGCCGTCCAGCGGGCGGTGCTGCTGGCCGCCGGGCTCGAAACGGGAGGTTTTTAACACCATGACCATGAGCAACGAATCCAAACCCGTCAACGATCCCAGCGCCACGGAGGCGGCCTGCCGTTATCTGCGCTCGAAGGGCATGTACGTCACCGGCACCATGGATCCGGCCCGGGACACGGGCGAGATGGGCGACGGCAACTGCTGGTGCAACAAGACGCAGAACGTGCTGGGCCCTGACGACGGCCTCGTCGACCGCAAGCTCTGCAGCGCCAGCAGCCGCACGTGCTACCAGGCGGTTCTCTGAAGGCAGAGTAAGCGCGGCGTGGCGATAAGGCGCCGGTTTCGGCGGGCTTTCGCCGTTCGCTTCGTTGCAGCATCGCTCCGTCGGCCGTCACACTTGCCACCCGTCGCTCGTTGGTCGGCCGCTTCGGCGAGTAGGCGGACCATCGACTGGGGGAGGGTCGGCGCTCGCGATAAAGGGATTCGGCGGCGGGCTAGGCGCCTGCGGCGGCTGGTCGACCCCCCGCAGTCCCGCCGTGCACGCCGGCCGGGCGCTGGTCATCCGAGGCGGGGAGCTCCGGTCACACCATGAAGTTCAGAGCGGAAGAGTACTATCAGGCGAGTCTAGAGCGGATGAAGCAAGCCCAACGGCTTTATCAAGATGGAAGGAGTTTTTCGCTGGCGATGTATTGCGGGGGAT
The DNA here is from genome assembly GCA_040901675.1 of Pirellulales bacterium. GTDB lineage: Bacteria > Planctomycetota > Planctomycetia > Pirellulales > JAICIG01 > JBBDNX01. The sequence continues at coordinate 41,420 of JBBDYJ010000028.1, forward strand.
TGTCCGTGGAATGTCTCCTACGTGCCTTCCGTTGGACCGAGGATGAGACCTTCGAGGGACGGCACGACTTGTCCGAACTTTTCAAAGCGAGCCGGCTCCTGAAGATCGACGATGACTATATGCGGCTCAAAGGCACCCCCGAGGAAGAGATCCGCGAGTCGGCACTGAATCTGCACGCAGCGATGAACGAGGTAAGTGTCTTATGGCACAATAACCTTCGGTTCGCGTCCGAGGCAAGCCTCAAAGCGTTCTTGAAGCGGATCGGCAGGCTAAAAGGGCTCAAAGGTGACCCGCTAAAGAAGAATACTCTGGACTTGATTGATGCGGCACAAATAATTGTCAATAGAGGGATCGCACTGTGGACGTCAAAGAGAAAATCATAAAAGCTTTAGCCAAATCGCTGAGGATCGACTATATCCGCTTGGAAGATGACGACGGAATCTCCGGATACGTCGTGTCCTCTCAGTTCAAGGATATGCCCACACTCGCCCGGCAGGAACTGATTGACGACGCTTTGGGCAATGCACCTGATCCGCTCGCCCCAGATGAGCGACGCCAAGTGCTGATGATTGCGGGACTGACGCCCATAGAGTATGAGGCAGTCGGTGCACCCATTCGAATCCACAGAATAAAGGAACTACCGGGACCCACCATCGAAGTTTTTCTGCATGGGGGACTATCCGACGCTGAATATGTTCGGGGGGCACTGAACAATCAGAAAGGCGTCAAGACTACCGAACCGACGCCGGTTCCCGGCGCGCCGGGGGTGCTAATGTCTTTCCGAGCCAAAGGAACTAGAGCGAATCCGCTAACGAAGCAGAAGGCGATCCGGATCCTGAAGAGCGATGCGTATGTTGCCGTCATGCCGAACGCCTAGTCCGCCGGCACACTGTTGGGCCGCCACTACGTTACCTTCCCAGCAGGTTGCGGCGGCCGAGGGCCAATATCACCCAGAGGGCGCCCCAGGCCTCGCCCGAGTTGATCTTGGAGTGCCCCTTCACGCGATCGACAAACACGATCGGCGTTTCGCTGATCCGCGCCCCCAGCCGCTTGAGATGCCAGAGAATCTCTTCCTGGAAAGAATAGCCCTGCGAGAGCAGGCTGCCGAAATCGACCTGGGCCAGCCGCGACGTGCGGTAACAGCGATAGCCGCCGCTGCAATCCTTGGCCCGCAGCCCCAATAACGATCGCGCGTAAAAGTTCACTGCGCGGCTCATCAGGTAACGCTTCAGAGGCCACCCCTCCACGCCGCCGCCCGCCACGTAACGCGAGCCGATCATTACGTCGACCGCCGGCCCCCCCGGCGGCTCCATTCCCGCGATCAGCTCCGGCAGATAACGCGGATGATGGCTGAAGTCGGCGTCCAGGTTCAGCACGTAGCGGTAGCCGTGCTCGATCGCGTACCGCATCGCTTCCACGATCGCCGAGCCGAGCCCCAGCTTGCCCGCGCGGTGCAGGCAACGCACGCGGGGATCCTCGGCCGCCTTCGAATCGCACCAGTCGCCCGTCCCATCCGGCGAGTTGTCGTCGATCACCAACAGGTCGACGTCCGGCGCGTGGCGGAAGATCTCGTCGACCAGGGCCGGCAGGTTGTCCAGCTCGTTGTAGGTGGCCGTCGTGATCAGCGTTTTCGCCGCGTTCGCGGCGGTGTGCGGCGCCGCATCCTGAGGAGCTGACAGAGGAGCTGACATAGGCCGGAATCTAGCCTTGCCGCCGCGGGCGGTAAAGACGGACTGAACGAGCCAACTTGGAGTCGACCGAAAGCGCCCGCGCCTGGATCCCAGCATAAGGCGCTTCTGATCCTAAAATAAGGCACTTCGATGGACCCGACCGGCTTGGCGCAGCGGCTCTCCGGCCGGCGGCGGCCGCCTGTCAGCACCGAACCTGGGCCTCGCCAAAGTGTCTAAGGGGCAAAGCGGGCGACAATCGGGCCACTCGTCTCCCGGCCATTGCCGCGGGCGACTATAATTGCCGCGTCCCGCCTGAAAACGCCCGCCCACAACCGAATGCGCCGACCCCCAGTCGATCCCGCCGAGCCAGCTTCGAACCTCGCGGGCGGTGGCGGCCGAGGCAAGGCGCGGGCCGTTTCCGCCTTCGGAAGCCCCTTCTGGTTCACCTACGCCGCCAACAGCTCGATGATGATGGCCATCAGCCTGCTGTTCCGCTACGGCGATTTCGTCAAGCACCTGGGAGGCACCGAGTGGCACCTGGGCTGGATCGTCTGCGCCGGCATGGTCGGCAGCCTGGTGATGCGGCTGGCCCAGGGAGTGGGCATCGATACCTACGGCCCTCGGCAGGTCTGGCTCTGGTCGTCGTTTCTGTTCATCGCCAGTTGCCTGGGGCACCTGGCCGTGTCGAGCGTCAACGGCCCGCTGATCTACATCCTGCGGATCCTGTTTCAGACCAGCATCGCCGGCTTCTTCGGCGCTTCGATCACCTATATCTCGGGCCGGGCCCCGATCGTCCGCATGGCCGAAGTCATCGGCACCCTGGGGACATCAGGGTTTGTCGGGATGGTGCTCGGCACGTCGCTGGGCGACATCCTGCTCAGCGCCCCCGTGCTCGGCGATGGCCAGGTCGATAGGATCTTCGTGGCCGCCGCCTTGTTGGGCACATTCAGCTTCGTCATGTCGTGGCTGGCCACGCGCGGCGAGCTGCCCCCCATCAAACGCAAGCAAGCGCCGCTGTTCTGGCTGCTCAGCCGATACCGGCCAGGCACCGGCCTGCTGTTGGTCGGGGTGGCGATGGGCTTCGGGCTCGGATTGCCGGGGATCTTCCTGAGCCGCTACGCCGCCTCGCTGGGAATCCTGCACATCGGTCTGTTCTTCGGCGTCTATGCTCCGATGGCCTTTATCACGCGGCTGGCAATCCGCCGGCTGCCGGAACGGTTCGGCATCCGCCCGATGATCTTCCTGGGTCTCGGCAGCCTGGTGGCCGGCATGCTCTTGTTCCTGACGGTCCGCTCGCAATGGCACTTCGTGTTTCCGGCCCTGTTCATCGGCGTCGCCCATGCCTGCCTGTTCCCCTCGGTGGTCGCCGGCGGCACGGGAGCGTTTCCCTTGCGCTATCGCGGGCTGGGTACGACCGTGATGCTGGCCACCTTCGACATGGGCAGCCTGATCGGATCGCCGACCGTTGGGGAGATACTGCACCGCTCGGCCATTTTGGGACTGCCCCCCTATCCGACAATGTTCCTGGTCGTGTCGCTGTTGCTGTCGATGGTGGCGCTCGTCTATGCCTTGTCCGGCCAATCGCCGGAAAGGCAGCGCGATGAAAACGGGCGCAAGACGCGCCGCCGGCGCAGGAATGGCCGGCGAGTTCCCCGGCTGATGTATCACGCCAACGGTTCGCCAATTCAAGCGGCGAACGGCAAGCAAGACTTGCCTGCCAACGTGCAGTACAAGACGCCCTAGCCCCGGGCTGCTTGCTCGGGCACGGCCGAAAATCGCGTCGCGGAATCCACTGGGGCACGCTTATCGCTTTGCCCCAGCCACCCCGCAGTGCAACCCGGCGCCTTAGCCGCGGCGCAACGTCGAAAAGAGCTGCCGGTACTCCTGGCGGCGGGCCGCCCCGGACGCCGGCCTGGGCCGCGCCGGCTCTGGCCGGGGGTCGTCCTCGACGACGATCTGGTCGTCGTCGCCAACCCCCAGCGGCGACTTCTCCTCAATCGGCACACGGGCCGGCCTGCTCACCGCCGCGCGCGGTTCGACGGCGGCCGCCGGCTGGGCGGCCGTGGGCTCGGCGCGAGATGGCTCGGCGCGAGATGGTTCGGCGACGGCCACCGATTCGGCCTGGAACGCGTCGCTGGCCGAGCTGGTATCGAAGCTTCGAGCCAGCGGATCCGCGGTGCTGATCGCGGTGATTGTCATCGGCAAAGGTGCGCCGCCTTCCGCTTCGTCCCTCTCCTTCTGGCCGATCACCGACAGACGCGGGCCTCCCGGCGCCTGGACAAACGGCTCGAGCAAGGCCGAGAGAATCCGTCCCTCCTGGCTGTGAACCGCCGGTTGCCGAAAGAACTCGTCGGCTTCCGAGGCGGCGTACCGGTCGACCACCACCTCTTCTTCGTCGAACGATTCGCTGAAGGGGTTGCTCGACGGACGGCCCTCCACCACGGTCACCGGTCCGATCGTCCCCACCGGCTGGAACTCCTCGTCCAGGGCCGCCAGGTGGTCGTCGATCTCGTGCAAGAGCACGGTCGGCTGCGGCTCTTCGAACGCGGGTTCCAACGGCTCGTCGTTCAGCCCGCCGAACTCGATGATTCCTTCGCCGGTGGGCGGCGTCGGCTCGGCCCGGGCGCGGCTTTCGTTCCAGGGACTGGGCAATTGCTGCAGGTCAGACCAGGCCTCTTCAATGCCGGCGCCGTCGATCTGCCTTTGGCCGCCGGCGTAGGCCAACATCAGGGCGTGGTCGAGCACCTGGTTCAGCAGCCGGGGGATGCCGTCGGTCGCCCGGTAGGCCGCCTCCAGGGCGTCGGGCGTGAAGATGCGGCTCGCGGCCGCGCCCACCGCGGCAATCTGCGCGGCGATGTACTGCTCCGTCTGCGCGCGGTCGAGGCCTTCCAGGTAGCAGCGCGAGCTGATTCGCTGGCTGAACGAGTCCAAAAGGGGATTGGCGAATCGCTCTTCCAACAACGGGTTGCCGGCGAGCACCAGCCGGACCCGCGGCTGGCCTCCGCGCACCAGGTTGGTGATCAACCGCACCTCTTCCAACAGGCGGATCGGAAACGTGTGGGCCTCGTCCAGCAGCAGCAGCATGCCCTGCGGGGCGGCCCGGTCGGAGGCCAGGTGATCGATCAGCGACAGCCGCAGCTCTCCTTCCTCGAGCCCGCGGTACGGCAGGCCCAGCTCGAACAGGATCGCCTGCAATAGCGCTCGGCGCGTGCTCAGGTGGCCGTTGGCCAACAGGGCCACGGCAAACTGCGCGCGGAACTGTTCGGCCAGGACGTGGCACACCAGCGTCTTGCCGCTGCCCGCCGGGCCGATCAGCATGCCCGCGCCCTCGGCCCGCTCGATGCAGCGGGCCAGCGTCTGCCTGGCGCCTTCCACGGAGGCGGCCGCGAAGTATCGATCGACGCGCGGCGCCGCGGCAAATGGACGTTCGTTGAGCTGAAAGAAGGATTCATACATCTCGCAGTCTTCCTGTCTTGGCCACGCTGCGCCTGCGATATGACGAACCGAGCGGTCCGCGTCGGCACCCATGTCCGCACGTACCTTACATTCGGCTCCGGCCGGCCAGATGCTCCACCTTGTCCCAGCCGATTCTTTTCACTCGCCGCGGCCCTCCGAAGCGGCTTCAGGGTTGGCTGGTTCGCAAGTTCGCCGCTTGCAATTTGCCCGCCGCTCGTGGACGCTAATGACTCTACCAGCCCGATCACCCACCGGAGCCCAGCGATGCGGATCGTTGCCTTTACCAAGAGTTTCCAGGATTGGACCATCGACGAAGTTTGCCGGCGGTTCAAGGCCATCGGTCTGGACGGACTCGACTTGACCGTCCGTCCGGGCGGGCATATCGAGCCGGCCCACGTCGAGCGGCAGCTTCCCTTGGCCGTCGAAGCGGCGGGCGAGCACGGACTGCGGATCGACTTTCTGACCACCAGCATCACCGATCCCGACGACGACGCCGAGAAAATCCTGGCCACCGCCATGGGGCTGGGCATCGAGCGCATCAAGCTGGGCTATTACTCGTATGGGTCGTTCGGCACGCTTGCGGCGCAGATGGATGACGTCCGCAAGCGGCTGGGTCGCGTGATCGAGGTTTGCCACTGGCACGGAGTGCTGCCCTGCGTACACATTCATTCGGGCGGATTCATCCCCTCGCACGGTACCATGCTGTACGAGCTGCTCCGCGACTTCCCCACCAACCAGGTGGGCGCCTACGTCGACACGCTGCACATGACGCTGGAAGGCGGCGGCGACGGCTGGCGGCAAGGTCTCGACCTGCTCGCGCCCTGGATCGCGCTGGTGGCGGTAAAGAACTTCGCCTGGCACGCCGGCGATCGCGATGCCCACGGACAGGTTCGCTGGCACAACCGCGTGGTGCCGGTGGCCGACGGCGTGGCGGCATTGCCCGACTTTGTGGCGGCCCTCAAGAAGCTCGGCTACGATGGAACATATTCCCTGCACAGCGAATACAAGGGAGGTCACAGCTTCCAGGATCTCGACACCGAGGGGTGCGCCCGGCAGACCGCGGCCGATTTCGAGTTCTTCAAAAAGCTGTTCTGAGACACGTGTTCCGTATCAAGATTTGCGGCGTCACCTCGCTGGCCGACGCACTCGCCGCGGCCGCGGCCGGCGCCGATGCCATCGGTTTCAATTTCCATCACGGCAGTCGCCGCTTCATCGACCCGCTGAAAGCGGCCGCGATTGCCGAGTCGTTGCCTCCGGAAATCGTCAAGGTTGGCGTCTTCGTCAATCTGCCCGCCCACGAGGTCCGCCAGACCGCCGACGCGGTCCCGCTGGACCTGGTTCAACTGCACGGGGACGAAACGCCCGACTATCTCGCCAACCTGGCTGGTTTTCCCGTCATGCGGGCCTTCCGCTGCGGCCCGGGCTGCCTGGGCTCCATCCCCCAGTACATAGGAGAGTGCAGGACCCTGTTCAGCATGCCTCGGATGATCTTGTTTGATGCGCTGGTTGCGGGCGCCTACGGTGGCACCGGACAGCGGGCCGACTGGGGGCTGGCGGCGGAGTGCAGGAAATCAGGTCTCAACGCTCCGCTGGTGCTGGCAGGCGGACTGACTCCGGACAACGTCGCCGAGGCGATCCGCACGGTGCGCCCCAACGCCGTAGACTCGGCAAGTGGCGTTGAATCGGCTCCCGGCCGCAAGGATCCCGCGCGGATGGCAGCCTTCGTCGAGGCGGCCCTGGCCGAGTTTGCCAGGCTGGATCGGCAAGCCGGTCTGGATCCGGACGACTGAGGCAGGTTTCCGCCGTTCGCGGCAGCCGCTCGGCGACCTTGTCAGCCCTACATCTTCCACCGTATTATGTCGGGGCATCCATAGCGCGTTCCGGCAACCGGATCCGCCGTCGGATTATCCGCCCTACCCCCCCTGTGGAGGAATGACGTGTCGCAGGTTGAAACGAAGCTTCCGTTCAAAGTTGCCCACCTGGATCAGGCCGGCTGGGGCCGCAAAGAGATCATGCTGGCCGAGAACGAGATGCCCGGCTTGATGGCCCTGCGCCGCAACTACGGGCCGTCGAAGCCGCTGGCTGGGGCGCGCATTGCCGGCTGCCTGCACATGACGATCCAGACCGCGGTGCTGATCGAGACGCTCCAGGAGCTGGGGGCGGAGGTGACCTGGAGCAGTTGCAATATCTTCTCGACGCAGGACCACGCGGCCGCCGCCGTGGCCAAGGCCGGCACGCCGGTCTATGCCTGGAAGGGGATGACCCCGGAAGAGTTCGACTGGTGCATCGAGCAGACTCTGTTCTTCCCGGATGGCCAGCCGCTGAACATGATCCTCGACGACGGCGGCGACCTGACCGCCATGGTCCATCAGAAGTATCCTGAGCTGCTGTCCGGCATCCGCGGCCTGTCGGAGGAGACGACCACGGGCGTGCACCGGCTGTACCAGATGCACGCGCGGGGCGAGCTGAAGGTGCCGGCGATCAACGTGAACAACTCGGTCACCAAGAGCAAGTTCGACAACCTCTATGGCTGCCGCGAGTCGCTGGCCGACGGCATCAAGCGGGCCACCGACATCATGGTCGCCGGCAAGGTGGTGGTGGTGGCCGGCTATGGCGACGTGGGCAAGGGGTGCGCCCATGCCATGCGCTCGCTGGGGGCGCGGGTGATCATCACCGAGATCGATCCCATCAATGCCTTGCAGGCCGCCATGGAAGGCTTCGAAGTAACGACGATGGAGGAAGCCGCGCCCCGCGGCAACATCTTTGTGACCGCCACCGGCAACCGCGACGTGATCACCGGCTGGCACATGCAGGCCATGCCCAACGACGCGATCGTCTGCAACATCGGCCACTTCGACCTGGAGATCGACATGGCCTGGCTGAACGGCCAGAAGAATGTCCGCAAGGTCGAGATCAAGCCGCAGGTCGACCGTTACACGTTCGCCGATGGGCACTCGATCCTGGTCCTGGCCGAGGGTCGGCTGGTGAACCTGGGGTGCGCGACCGGCCACCCGTCGTTTGTGATGTCCACCTCGTTCACCAACCAGGTGATGGCGCAGATCGCGCTGTGGACCAAACCGGAAGAGTTCCCGCTCGGCGTGCACGTGCTGCCCAAGAGCCTCGATGAAGAAGTGGCCCGGCTGCACCTGGAGAAGCTGGGCGTCAAGCTCACGCAGCTCACCAAGGTCCAGGCCGACTATATCGGCGTTCCGGCGGAAGGGCCCTACAAGCCCGACTACTACCGCTATTAGCGAGCGGCCGGAGGTATCTTCACACGCCTGGGGCACGCTTATCGCTTTGCCCCAGCCACCCAACGGCCTGGGAAGGCCTTCCTACAAAACTGCCAGCGATGCCTGAGATCCAGCCATTCCGGGGCCTCCGCTACGACCTGGGCCACGTCGGCTCGCTAAGCGACGTCGTGGCGCCGCCCTACGACGTGATCGGCCCCGAACTGGCCGATCAGCTTTACAAGAAGCATCCGGCCAACGTCATCCGGCTGATCCTGAACCGGGAAGAGCCGGGCGACGACGCGGGCAACAACCGCTATAGCCGCGCAGCCCGGTTTCTGAAGAACTGGCGCAGCGAAGGGGTGCTGGTCACCGAGCCGGACCCGGCGTTGTACGTGTACCACCAGGTCTTCACCTACGACGGGCGCGAGCACACTCGCCGCGGCTTCATGGCCCGCGTGCGGCTGGAGCGATTCGGCGAGGGGAAGATTTACCCGCACGAGGAAACTCTGCCCGGGCCCAAGCAGGACCGCTTGCTGTTGACCCAGGCCTGCAAGGCGAACCTGAGCCAGATCTTCGGCCTGTATCCCGACCCCCAGGGCGCAGCCCAGCAGCTCTTGGAGCAGGCCATGGCCGGCAAGACACCCCTCGAAGCCACCGACCACTTGGGCGTCGTGCACCGGCTATGGCCCATTTCGGACGTCGACGTTGCCGCGAAGCTGGCCGGCCTGGTCGGTCCCAAGCCCGTCTTCATTGCCGACGGCCACCACCGCTACGAGACCGCCCTGAACTACCGCGACCAACTGGCGGCCGCCGGCCCGTTGCCCTCCAATCATCCGGCCAACTTCGTCTTGATGATGTGCGTCGGGATGAGCGATCCGGGCATGGTGGTGCTGCCCACGCACCGCCTGTTCCGCGGCCTGCCGTCCATGAGCTCCGCCGACCTGGTCGGCCGCCTGGGCGACTGTTTTGCCACGCGGCTGATCGGCGAGGGGAGCGACCTGGCCCCGACGGTTTGGGAAGAGGTGGAGTACGGCGGCGAGCAAGGCGCATTGGGGCTGTTCACGCAACACGACGAGCGCTGGGTATTGGTCACCATCACCGAGGCCGGCCGCCAGCGTATGGCCCAGGTCGCCTCCGAGCATAGTCAGCCCTGGCGGGAGTTGGGCGTCAGTATCCTGCATCGCCTGGTGATCGACACTTTGCTCGATGCCCCGGCCCTGCCCAAGCCGCGTTACGTTCACCTGGTCGAAGAGGTAGTCGAGGGGCTCGACAGCGGCGAGTTTCCGCTGGCGGCACTCGTCATGCCCGCCACGGTCGAGCACATCCGCGTGATCAGCGAGCACCACGAGCGGATGCCCGCCAAGAGCACCTATTTCTACCCCAAGCTTCTCAGCGGCCTGGTCATCAACCCGCTCGAATGACGTGGCGTGAGCGTGGACCTGACGTCCATTCCTCCTTCCTCCTTCTGCCTTCCTCCTTTCCCTGGGGTGCCTGGTGGCAAAGCGGTAGCGTGCCCCAGTTGAAGGCCGAAGGCTGTAGGCTGTAGGCCGTAGCCAGGAGAACAGTGGGTGCCTGGTGGCAAAGCGGACTTCGGCGAGCTCAGTCGAGTCGTAGCGTGCCCCAGTTGCCAACTGGTGGGCTCCATCCCCTCGCTTGCGCGTCGGGTTAGTGTGTGCCCTTCCCGCTCCACGCCATCGACCTTGCCGGGTTTCACGTGAAACTGGTCTGTGCGGTCACTAGGGCCGGCAATGGTCGAGCAGGCGGCACGGAGGTTGGTGGTGCGGCGGACTTCCGCGGTCACGGAGACTGCGGGTTTCACGTGAAACCTGCCGGATTCCCGCGCCGTGCGATCGCGGGTGCCCAGGTCCTCCTTCTGCCTTCTGCCTTCCTCCTTCCTCCTTCTGCCCACCAGGTCTGATCTTTCCTCGCCGCGAAGTCCGCTGCTACAATCCGCCCCGGCGCCGGCCGCACTCGCCGCGCCAAATCGGCACGGGAGCTTGGCGGTGGGAAGGATCGTCTGCGTGGCAAATCAAAAAGGGGGGGTGGGCAAGACCACCACCGCCGTCAACCTGGCCGCCGGACTGGCCAAGAGCGGCGCCCGCACGCTGCTGGTCGACCTCGACCCGCAGTGCAACGCCACCAGCGGGCTGGGCAAGCTGCCCGCCCCCCGCCACCCACTGGTGTCGGAGGAACCGCTACGGGACTCGCTTTGTTCCACGGCCACCGATGGTCTCGACCTGCTGCCGGGCAGCCGCAATTTCGAGGACGTCGAAAAGCTGGCCACCGGCGACGAGTCGCAAACGGCCACGCTCCGCCAGCAGCTCGCCGGCGGGCTGACCGCTTACGACTTCGTGCTGATCGACTGCCCGCCCTCGCTGGGGCAGCTCACTCGCACGGCCCTGGCCAGCTCGAACGAAGTCTTGATGCCCATCCAGTGCGAGTACTTTGCCATGGAGGGGCTGACGCAGATGATCGAGGTCATCCGCCAGGTGATGGGCCGTTACCCTGGCCGGCTCAAGTTCGGCGGGATCCTCTTGACGATGTACGACCACGAGTTGGAGCTGACCCGCGAGGTGGATGAGGAGGTCCGCGATTTCTTCGGCGAGATCGTGTACCGCACGGTCATTCCCCGCGACGTGGCCGTCTCCGAAGCGCCCAGCCATTCGCTGTCCGTGATCGATTACGCGCCCCGCGCCAGGGGGGCGCGGGCCTACGTTGAACTCTGCATGGAGGTGCTCGAACGTGACTAAAGAACGACGCTTGGGGCGCGGACTCGAGGCCTTGCTCGGCAGGCTGCCCGACGCTGCCGACACTCGCGCGGGGCCAGGCTGGCCCGCTGCCGACCCGGCAGCCGGGGCGGGCTGCACCGGACTCGTCCAGCTCAGCGTCTACGAGCTCGACAGCAACCCGTTCCAGCCGCGGCGCGACTTCGACGAGGCCGAGATCAACTCGCTGGCCGACAGCATCCGCGAGCACGGCCTCTTGCAGCCGGTGCTGGTCCGCCGCGTGGACCAGCGCTATCAGCTCGTGGCGGGCGAGCGCCGGCTGCGGGCCGCGGTCAAGGCCGGCTGGTCCCAGGTGCCCGCCCAGGTGATCGAGGCCGACGACCGCCAGGCCGCCGAGCTGGCCATTGTCGAGAACTTGCAGCGAAAGGATCTCAACGCGTTGGAAAAGGCGGCCTCGTTCCAGCAGTACCTTCATCGCTATGGCTCGACGCAGGACGAGTTGGCCGCGCGGCTGCAGATCGACCGTTCGACCGTGTCGAACCTGATCCGTCTGCTGGAGCTGCCCGACGAAGTGCAACAGGCGCTGCACCGCGGGCTGATCAGCCAGGGCCATGCCCGTGCCTTGCTCCCCTTGGGCGAGGAGCGCGAGCAGGTCGAGTTTTGCCGCCGGATCGCCGACGAGGGCTTGAGCGTGCGTGCCGTCGAGGCGCTGGTCCAGGAGACGATCCGGGCCGCCGACGCCGAACCCTTAACCGTCGTCACCAGCGAAGGCCAGCGAAAGCGGCGAACCCGCAGCCAGCATCTGGCGTCGTTAGAGCAGGAGTTCCGCACGTCGCTGGGGACGAAGGTCGACGTGCGGCAAGGCGCGCGGGGCCGCGGCCGGATCGTCGTCCACTTTTCCAGCCACGAGGAGTTCGAGCGCTTGCAGCGTCAGATTTGCGGCCATGGCAATATCCACTCGCAGGTCCAAGCCGGTTGACTTCGTCGCAGGTTCGTAGTGACCCCATTCATGGGGTCCGGGGCGACAAGGAATCGAGGCGCGAGATTCAAGGTTTGGTCAGTTTTCGCTAACTGCTGCAGAGACAGTTGGCTTTGAAACAGGGTGCCTCGGCAAGGTGCCGTCCAGTCATCCTTGAATGGCAACAGGCCAAGCCAAGCCGAACCAATCGCTGCAGCAGGCGGCGGCCGCGATCCTGGTTTCTCGAACTTCACTGTCTCGCAATGCGGCCGCTGCTACTGAGCTGGAGCGTTACGGCCGCCCGCCATCTGGTATGGCCGCGCGGCGACCAATTCGACCTATGAAACCCGCAAGCTGCCGCTGGGTGCTTAATTCGATGCCTTGTCCTTGGTCGATTTGCTCGAAGGCCTCGGATGTCAGAAATCTGAGCAGTTCCAGCTTCTCTTGGTCGTCGGCGGGCTGCTCCGGCATCTGCATCTCCTCAAAGTTTGGAAAGTCGCGGTGGCGCTCCCTGGAGCATACCACGATTGGCAATTTTTTGAGAAAATCTCCATGGCAGCCGGCCCCATTATGCCGAACCTCGCCCCGGCATTTCGGGTCGCGGAATGAGGGGCTGTACGCGGACCGCCCCGGAGGCCAAATGTACACTCGTTCACTTATTGCCGTTGCCTCGGCGCGCGGCCACCAGTACGATGAGCAATGCCGATCTTGGCGCGGCTTTCCGGGCCTCGCCGGTGGGTTTTCTTCTTCGGGGTGTAGCTCAGCTTGGCTAGAGCGTCTGGTTTGGGACCAGAAGGCCGCAGGTTCAAATCCTGTCACCCCGACTTCAATCAATGACGGCTGTTCGTCGGCCCTTCGCCGGAGAGCCGCTTCTCGCCTGGCGGCGGAAAGACGGTCAAGCGTCTGCTTGCAGACGGCTTCAAGGGCTACCTTCAGTTCCTTCCGAAGGTTCGGGCCGCATTGGTGCGATTGGCGACCGGCGTTTCAGTTTACGGCATCACGAAGACAGGCGTGAAAGCGATTGAAGTCACCCTACCAACTCCTGCCGAGCAAACCGCCATCGCCGCGATCCTCTCGGACATGGACGCGGAAATTGCCGGGCTGGAGGCGAAGCTGGCGAAGGCCAGGCGGGTCAAGCAAGGGATGATGCAGGAACTGCTGACGGGGCGCATTCGTCTTACCAAACTCGCAAAAGTCTCGACCGCTCCTAAAGGCCACAACTGGGCCTTCAACGAGGCGGTGGTCATCTCAGTACTCGCCAAGAACTACGGCTCGGAACAGTATCCGCTTGGCCGGAAGCGTTACACCAAGCTCTCGTACTTGATGCACCGGCACCACGAGCATCGAGCCGAAGGGTATCTCAAGAAGGCGGCCGGCCCATATAATCCGGCCACCAAATACAAGGGTCCGGAAGCCATCGCGGTTAACAACGGCTACGTCCGTCAGCACGCACCGCACGTGACAAGTTCTCCGGGTTCGTCGCTGCCGACAAGATCGCGGAGGCGGACGCCTATTTTCGCAAATGGTACGGCGAGGACGTGTTAACCTGGCTGGAGCAGTTTCGGTTCAAACCCAACGACGAGTTAGAACTACTGGCAACGGTGGACATGGCGATGGAAGACCTTCGCCAGACGGGGAAATCCGTGGAGTTGTCCACCGTGAAATTGGTCATCCGTAACCACCCCGAATGGGAAGCCAAGCTGGAGCGAGACATTTTCTCCGATACGAACATTGCCCGCGCCATCAAGCAGTGCGGGGAACTCTTTGCCAATCGTGGATAGGGAGGCGGCATGAGCACCATCGGCCAACCCGAGCGGGAAACGCAAAATCGCCTGATCGCCCTGTTCCGCAAAGAACTCGGCTACCGCTACCTCGGCGACTGGAGCGACCGCGACGGCAACAGCAACATCGAGGAAAGCCTGCTTTCATCTTGGCTGGCGAAGAACGGCACCACTCCGGCCCAGATCAGCATCGCCATCCACAAGATTCGCACCGAGGCGGACAACCCTAATCGCTCGCTCTACGCCAATAATCAGGCCGTCTATTCGTTGCTACGGTACGGCGTGCCGGTGAAGATCGAAGCCGGGAAGGTCACGGAGACAGTTCACCTCATCAACTGGAAGGAATCCGGAGAATCGAAACGGCACCAAATCGTCGAGGACTGGTATCGCGAGCAGGTGAAGATCGCCACAACCGATCTGATTGCAAGTGGGAACCACAAATTGGTGTGACTGTCGCTGGCTTCTATGTTCGGCGAATGAAGACACGCTGGGGAAGCTGCAACTCACCGGCGCGGACGATCCGGTTGAACACGGACCTTGCTCGGAAGCTGCGCGAATGCCTTGAGTACATCGTGGTCCACGAGATGATTCACATTCTGGAGCCAACGCACAACGAGGTCTTTCAGGCATACATGAACCACTTCATGCCCGACTGGAAGCATCGACGGCAGGTGCTCAACCAGCTCCCGGTGCGTCATTAGGATTGGGAGTATTAGAGGGCACCATGAGACTCACACGGCTTTCAATTCAGAACTTTCGTGGGATTACCAATCTCACACTAAATCTGGACCAGACTACGGTCTTGATCGGCGAGAACAATACCGGAAAGACCAGTGTTCTGGAGGCGCTGCATACATGCATGAGCCGGGGATTAACGCGCCGGGCGACTCCATTTTCCGAGTATGATTTCCACTTGCCGGACAATGCCAGCGAACCATCGGATGCTCCTCCCCTGGTGATTACGCTGACTTTTGAGGAATCCGCAGAAGATGAGTGGGCCGCCGAAATAGATCAGGCTCTTGATAAGGCCATCCAGGTCCTGGACGACAACCGCAAACAGTTGACCTTCCGGGTTACGTCCCAATTCGATGCAGCAACGCGCGACTTCACGGTTGAATGGGCATTCCTTGATAAGGCGGGTTCTCACTTGCCGACCGCAAGGAACGCAAAACTCGTGACCGACTTGCAGTCGCTGGCGCCGGTGTTCTTCCTTGGAGCGGTTCGCGATGCAGCCCACCATTTCCACGCGAAATCCCCTTTCTGGTCGCCCTTCACAAAGAATCCGCAGATCGATGATGAGACTCGCGAAGAGATCGAGTCCCAGATAGAGACATTGAATCAGTCGATTCTTGATAGCCATACTCCATTCGATGTCGTTAAGACAGGCATTTCCAAGACGGGAACGTTGCTTCCGCTCGCAGCACAGGACTTGGTCAGCGTCGAAGCCATTCCAGCCCGAATCTTCGACATGCTTGCGAAGACCCAGGTGAAGCTGGCATGCCGCACAGGTGCCCGGCTTCCAATCACCCAACATGGTGCTGGGACGCAGAGCCTGTCCATCATCTTCCTATTTGAGGCGTTTCTTCAATCACAACTTGCCACAGCCTATGACAAGCATTCCGAACCCATCCTGGCCCTTGAGGAACCGGAATCTCACCTGCACCCGTCGGCTATCCGTTCTCTATGGAACACCCTCGACGGGCTTGCGGGACAGAAAATCATCGCAACGCATTCCGGCGATCTACTCGCGGCCGTCCCGCTCAAAGCCATCCGTCGCCTCGCTCGGAAGAACGGGCAAGTCTGCTCGTATCGCGTCAAGGATACGACACTGGATGCGCGAGCGCTTGAGAAGGTCAGATACCATATCCGCGAAAAGCGCGGCGCGCTTCTTTTCGCCCGCTGCTGGCTCTTGGTTGAGGGAGAGACTGATTACACTGTTCTGCCGGAACTTGGCCTAATCCTTGGTCATGACTTCAGTTTGTGTAGCGTATGCTGCGTCGAGTTTTCCCAGTGCGGTCTTAAGCCCCTAATCAAAGTCGCTGAAGACCTCGGTATCGAGTGGCATGTCCTTGCCGATGGCGACCAGGCAGGCAGCACATACGTGACCACGGCGACCCAGTTTCTTGGGACGTCGCCAAAAGCAGAACGAATCACCCAACTGGCGCATCGCGATATCGAACACACATTGTGGCATTCCGGATACGATGCGGTCTACGAAAACGCGACAGGGGTAAACCAGCGGAAGTCCATCGTCAAATCGGCTGCCGGATCAGCGGACTATCCAACGGAAGTCATCAAGGCGGCCATCGCTACGAATTCAAAGCCCCATCTCGCCTACGAGGCAACCGCTGCGGTCGCTGCAAAGGGGGCAACTGGTGTTCCGCAGGAGTTGAAGGCAGTCATCGAAGCGGCGATTCAGTTAGCTGGGAGGTGCGCATGAGCTTCGATGTTACGGCCTTTGGCCTAAATGAAAGTCAAGCCGACGCGGTGCAGTGGCAGGAAGGGCCGCTGCTCGTACTAGCAGGCCCCGGCTCCGGCAAGACCCGCGTGCTCACCTGCCGAATCGCACGGCTGATCGCTGAGTCGTCAGACTCGCGGTTTCGCGTGCTTGGCATCACATTCACCAATAAAGCCGCCGCCGAGATGCGTCAGCGTATCGACTCGTTACTCCGAAACGGCCGGGATCGGGTGACCCTTACTACCTTCCACTCATTCGCAGCAGAGATTCTTCGCCAGCACGGAAGTCATGTGGGACTAAAACCGGATTTCAGCATCCTTTCGGACCAAGCTGACCGCGAAGCCGCCCTTGCCGATGCGATCAAAGTTGCGATTCCAGAAAATGAGGAATTCAACCCCAAGGCCAGCCAGCTCCTCCCGGCGATTACGCGCATGCTGGATGAGTGCGTTCCTGTTAGTCAGGCCGAGGCCGCCGTCGGCTCTCATGCCCACGCAAAAGCCATCGCTTCCGTTTACGCCGCGTACCGCGAACGGCTGATTGCTTCGAATCAACTTGACTTTGCTTCGCTCTTGGCACTTGCCGTGGAACTGTTGGAGGCCAAGCCCGCAATCGCCAAGCAGATTCGGCGTGTCTACACCCATGTGTGCGTCGATGAATGCCAGGACACGAATTCGGCCCAGTTTAGGTTACTGGTGCAGATCGTGGCGGAAACGCGTCCCAATCTGTTTGTGGTGGCTGACGATGATCAGCTTATCTACCAATGGAATGGTGCCAGCCCCGCACGGCTTAAGGACCTGCGCGACCGTTTCACGATGGACGTACTACAGCTCCCCGAGAATTACCGTTGCCCGCCCATCGTGATTCAGCTTGCGAACAGCCTCATTGCTCATAATGCAGATCGCTCCGCAGACAAGAAGCCGCTTACGGCGCACAAAACTGGAGACGGAACCAATGGCCTGGTAGCAAAATCCTTTGGGGACTTCGCTGATGAACTTGCCTGGATAGCGGAGAAGCTGAAGGCGCTGCCTGCCAAAGAACGGTCGGAGTGCGTGATTCTGGCGCGGCGCAAGAGACTTTTGGAAGAAGCGGTTACTGTGCTTACAGGCAAATCAGTTCCGGCGTATATCGCGATCCGCAAAAACGAGTTCGAATCGGCCCCTTACCGTTTCATGCATTCGATGCTTCGCCTTGCCAATGCCCCGCAGGACCGCGAGCAGCTTAGGCGAATGACCAAGGCGTTTTTTGAGCTTGAAGGCGTCAAAATCGACGCTCAGGATGTCGTGCCCGTCGCATCCGTCAATCAGGAAGGCTATCTTCGAGCATGGCTAGAATTGGCAGACCAACGCAAGGAAATCGATGGAGCTACAAGGAATCTTTTGGCCAAAGCAACCAAATCGTTGTTGGACCGCTTGGCATACTGGGAATTTGTCGATTCATGCCATCAGTGGTTCGATGCCGTACGCAAACAGACTACCGGATCGGCGTCAGAAAAGGCATTCGAGGAATTCGACGATGAGAAGGAGATTTGGGAGGCGCTGAAGTCAGACATCGCGCAGCACTATGCGCTTTCCGACGTGAGCCTCCACATGTTTCTCCAGGAACTCGATCTGCGGGCAAAAGAAAAGCCAGCTCCGCCCGAAGCCGTGCGCTGCCTCACCATTGCATCATCGAAGGGTATGGAGTTCAAGCACGTGTACCTGATCGGGCTCGTCGAGGACGAATTGCCCGGCTACTACGCCCGAAAGAAAGGTGACCACACCGACGAAATGCGCGAAGAACGGAGAAATTGCTTCGTGGCAATTACGCGAGCAGAGGAGTCGCTCATCCTCACTTTCTCCGCCCGATACTTCGGCTATTCCAAGGAACCTTCGCGTTTCCTCAAGGAAATGGGCTTCTCATTCAAGAAATCGTGATGCTAGTTGAACCTGTAAAATATGCCCTGGAAGCAATGGATCGCCGATTTGTGGAGTTGTCGGGACTGATCTTTGACCCGTACACGGACGATTTGCTGCGACGATTGGGAGAATCTGAGGAAAAACTGCTTGAGCGGCCGTATGCCTACGAGTTCTATCACCAGATGCGTTCTTTGTGGGACAGTCGGGCTGGAATTATCGCTCCGTTCGCCGACGTGGTGATTCAAGGTGAAGTCGATAAGGGGTATCAGGCCATTCGGGATTTGGACCGAATTCCAGATTTTCTGTTGCATCGACCAAACTCCAACGAGCGCAACTTCGGCGTGATTGAGGTAAAGCTCGCCACATTTGCCCAGAACATCGAGCGCGACTTCGACAAGTTCGTGTCATTTCGCAACCGTCGCGGTTACGAGCATTTCGTCGAGATCGTCATTGGCCATTCCCGTGAGCTAGCAGCGGCCAACCTCGCCCAATTCAACCAGCAAGGTCGCCATGTCGTGGAAATCTCGCTCGTGCTATTCGACACCGACAGATGGCGGGCCACTGATCTCAGGATAACCCGGCTGAACCCGGAAGCTGGCCAGGAGTAAACTCAGTCCCCGCAAGGGTTTTGATCGCACATCCGTCCTCGTAACCCGGCTTCCCAGCCACGCACCCCGGCGATAAAAAGTTCAATAGCCGTCTTGTCGCCCCGACTGGTTCGTAACAGCAAATCCCGCCAACGGTTGCGAGAGCCACTGTTGGCGGGATTTGAACTTTTGCACGGACGTTTCACTTTTAGCCGCCTTTACGCCGCGCATGGCTCCCGACAACGCCGGGGAGCCGCTCGAGCATTTTCGCCCAACCAAACTCGCGCCCAACTAAACTCGCGCCCAACCGAACTCGGCTCCTCGGAAAGCCTGTTCGCCCCAGGGCTGCGACATGTCGAAGCCGGAGTGCTCGAAAAACACTCGCGCGCCCGTCACCGTCGCACTTCGAGCCGGTAGCTCACCTGCGCAAGCGATGATCGGGCCGGCCGACCATGAGTATGCGAGTCCCCGCGCGCCGGGATTCGCATTCCAGCACCGAGCCAGCGCACCACGATCCCGTCGAAGCTGGCCTTGGAGTTCGGCGGCACGCGAAACGCACGCGCTAACTTGCCTGGGCCGCCACAACGACTACATGCCGCGCGAAACCGAAATGCGGCCCCGGCCAAGTTGAGCGCCTTGTTAGGCCGGCCCCGCGCTCTCCAGTAACAAGCGTCTCAGCTTTGCCGCCTCTGCAGCCTTGATCCAATCCCCGGCCAAGTGCTCTTCAATCTCCCGCTCCGCCAACTGCATGTCGCCGGTCTTTGCTAGGAGAAAGGCGTACGCCAGCGGCAGCTGTGTATAGTTCCGGAACCCGAAGCAGTTCGTATTCTTCTCCCGAATCTCGCGGATCAGGTCCAACATGCCGTCGTACGTCGAGCCTCTGCTCCAATCGCGTTTAGCGCCGGCAACGGCGTCCGGCAGGAGCGTCTCCAGTTCGATCCGGAACTGCTCAGGGCCGTAGAGAAAGCAGGGCTGAGGCAACGCTACCGGATCGATGATGACGTCGAGTCTTGCAGTCTTGTCAGACCGATGCCACCGGATATTCCCGGAAACGTGAGGCACAAAGTCCAGCGAGAACCCCCAACACGCCTTGAGGCTCGCCCCTTTGAGCAGTTGAAACTCGAACAGCTTTCTTGCCGGCGGTTTCGATCCATCAATCCATCGGCGCGGCGCAATTTCGCTCAGACTCAATGGTTCGAGTCGTTCACGCAACATCCGAGTGGCGATCGAATCTCGTTCGGTCGCCGACAGCAGCTCGACCACGTGCATGTGAGGCCTAACGTGTGGCGCGGGGGCGAAGACAGATCCTCAGGACGGTCGGCCAGGATCCCAGCCGGGCAACGCGGCGGCCTGCTTCACCCAGGTCGCCATCTGCGCCTCGTCGAGACCGTCCTCGTGGATGTCGATCCAGCGCGCGTCCTTGCCCGTGCCTCCGGGCGGGACCGGTCGCAGCGACGTGCCGTGAAAGAAGGTCACCTTGACGTAGTGGGTGAAGACGTGGAACGACAGGAAAAAACCCTGGCCCTCGATGCCGTAAAATGGCGAGTTCCACTTCACGGCCTTGCGCACGTTGGGCACGTTCCGCACGATGAGCGCGTCGAGGCGCTTCCCGAGGTCGCGCTTCCAGCCCGGCATCGCGGCGATGTACGCCTGCACCGGGGCGTCGCCGTCCGCCTTCGCGATCTGCGGGTTGCCGCCCGAGAGGAGGACGACCTTCTGGCCTTCTCGCGCCTTGATCGGCTTGGCCTCACTCGCACCTGGCTTGGCCTTCGCGCCTGGCTTCGGCGCGGACTTGGACTTCGGGGCGCTGGACCGGAGATTCTCCGCGATCGCGGCCTGGATCAAGGCCGCCAACGCCGCAGCATCGAGCACCTCTCCCTCCCGGATGTCGATGGCGCGACGCGTGTTTCCCTCGAGGCTGGAGTTGAAGAGCCCCCGAGGGTCCTCCAAGGAGGCACCCCTGGCGAAGGTCAGCTTGACCACCTGTTTGTAGGCCTCCCCCGTGCAGACGATCCCAGCGTGGGACCACACGGGCACGCCCAATGGGTTGCTGGGCTTGATCCATTTGCACTCCTCCAGGATGTCCGGGTCCGCGTCGTGGATCATGCGGCGAACCTCCGCCAGGGTCTCGGCGCGCCAGCCACCCAGAGACCGGATCCGCTCGTCGATGAGACGAGAGGCCGCCTTCCCGGTCGCGCGCTTCGCTTCCGGACCTGGCTTGGCCTTCGCGCCTGCCTTCGGCGGGGACTTGGACCTGGTGGCCGACTTGCGTGGCTTGCTCGCGCGCGACGTGCCCTTGGCCTTCGGCTTCGCCTTGCCCGCGAGACCACTCCTCTTTGGTTTTGGCGCCACGGTTCATTTTCCAACTTGTTGTGATGCCCAACGACCCAAGCTCAGCGACGGCAGCCACAAGATGCGCCGATTGCAACGGTGACGGACCGCCGCCGTTCGCTGCAGCGCATGGTTAGGCAACGTGCTCATCTGCTCAAACTCAAATACTTCTTGCAATGGGCCAAGCCAATCGCCAGGAAAACAATCGCACCCGGCAAGAACCCCATCGACGTCAGGCTCGCGACTGGAAGATCACCACCATGCAGCCAATATCCGTAAGCGATTGCTTACGTGTCAAGCTGAATTGAGCTTCGCGAAGGGCATCGGCCGAGTAGGCCCGATTCTCCGACCTCAGCCTGTCGCTGCCTGGCACAGAGGGCACGGATTGTCGCCGGTAGCCCCTGAACGCCGCAGTGAAAAAGTTCTAACGGTGTCCTGTCGCCCCGACTTTTTCAGAAACGAGCCCTTCGGTCGGCAGGTCGAGGGCTGTCGTAGCCAATCCCCGTCATTGTTTGATTCATGAGTTGCTCTGCTCTGCGAGCATCCCCGGCGAGGAACGTCGCCCCCAAGAATTGAAATCGCGAACTTCTTCATATCATTTTCTGAAGTTCAAATTCGCAAAGCTCCCCTTCCACTTGACAGGGCTACTTGTTGTAGCCACAATGGCTACATTAAGTAGCCGTTGGCCGAAACAGGAGCCGATCATGGCCGCCAAGCGTCCAGAGTTGCGCAGTTTGTCGCAGTCGCAGCGGGAGATCATGGAAATCGTTTGGGACCGAGGCGAGGTGTCGGCTAACGACGTCCGCGAAATCCTCTCCGCAAAACGCGATTTAGCAAAGAACACCGTCCGCACCCTGCTCGATCGGATGGAAGTCAAGGGCTGGTTAAAGCACCGTGAGAATGGGCGAACGTACCTCTACACAGCCGCCGAGCCGCGCGAAGCGTCCATCGGACAAAAGGTACTTGAAGTCGTCGAGCACGTTTGCGGCGGATCGCCGGAAACGCTGGTCACCGCCCTGCTCGACTACCGTGGGCTGCGCCCAGACGAGCTGAGGAGGATTCGACAGCTCCTCGATCAGGCCCAGGCCGGCAAAGGTCGGAAAGGGGGTGCGTGATGTCCACGTTGGTCCGCTTCTACCCGGGGGACCGGGGCCTCGATTTCTTGTTGGTAGTGACTCTGGGGGTGGCGCTCGCGTCGAGCGCGGCCTGGTTCATCTCACGGCGACTGGCCGGCAAGGCGGCGCTGCGGCATCTCGTCCTGTTTTCTGCGCTGATCGGTTGCCTGGCGTCCCCCGCAGTGGCCTGGGTCTGCGTCACGGCGAGCCTGACGCTGGTTTCCATTCCCCTTCTGCCCGCGGAACCGGGCAAGAAGGCCTCCGGAGTCGCTCAAATTAGCACCGGTCCGGCTTGGACGCCGCCACGACGTTCGACCGATCCGCCTCCCGTCGCCGCGGAGCTGCCTTCGCCGCAGACGAATACGACGACTGAGCAGAGCGCAAATGCCGCGGCCGCCCGCGCAGCGGATCAAAGCCCTGCGAGGCCAACGCCGGCCGAGTCAGAGGTTCAGCCCAGCGGTAGCGCGGCGACAACGCTTCTGTCGTTCCGCGGAATCGCCACCGGGGCGATGTTTGTCTGGGCAGCCGGCACTTTGCTGATGTTGGCGCGTCTGGCGCGGAACTGTGGGCGCGTCGTGCAGCTTCGCCGCTCGTCGCGTCCGGTACAGGACGAGCGCCATAACGCTCTATTGCAGGAGGTCGCGGGCCGGCTAGGGACGCGCCAGGTTCCACCGCTGCTCGTATCGAACGGCACGGTCGCGCCGCTGGCGGTCGGTTTCGGGCGACCCGCGATCATCGTGCCCGAACGACTGCTCGCGGCGGTCAGCAACGACGAGCTGCGGGACATCCTGATGCACGAGGTGGCGCACCTGGGGCGGGGCGACCAGCGGATCGTGCTGCTGCAAGAGCTGGCCGGGGCGCTGTACTGGCCGATCGTGTCGGTCCACGGTCTCAATCGCGAGTTGCGGCGGGCGCGCGAAGAGCTTTGCGACAACGTGGTGCTCGCCAGTCGCGACGCGATTCGCTACGGCGAGACCCTGTTGCACGTCGCCCAGTTGTTGGTTCAGGCCCGCCCGATGGACGCCGCGGTCGGCATCTTCGGCGGACAGGGTGAGTTGGAACGGCGCATTTCGGGACTGATCGATCCGAGGAGAAATACCATGACAACAACCAGCCGAAAGGCAGCGTGCGTTGTGATCTTCCTGTTCATCGCCGGCGGCCTGCTCGCGTCGGAAACGCGGTTCGCTTCGGCCCAGGCCGACCCCGCGGCCCAGGCCGGCCCCGCGGCACAAGCGGCGCCTCCAGACCAGAAGACCCCAGCCGCTGTAGACACCGACGACTTGAAGCGCGCCGGACATTTCAGCGGGCGAGTGACCGGTCCCGACCGCAAGCCTGTCCAAGGCGCCCGGGTGTTCCTCGTTCCCTACAGCATCTACTCAAGCCCAGAGTTTCCGGAGAGTAGCACGGTCCTGCTGAACCGGATCAAGACGGTCGGTCCGGTCCGCGCCCGAACGGACGCCGACGGCCGCTTTGCGCTCGACGCGCCCGACATGACCTACACGACTATCGATGGCCTTCTTGCCCGGCGACAGGGGCTCTTGATCGCAACGGCCGAGGGCCTCGCGCCAGACTGGATTGGATCGCATCGGGATCCGCTCAAGGGGGCCGAGCTGAACCTGCATCTCGCCACCGCCGATGTGCCGATCCACGGGCGCTTCCTCGGCCCCGACGGCCGACCTGTCGCGGACGCCCGCGTTCGCCTGACCCGGCTCATGATCCCGCGGAGGCGAGACCTCGACACTTATCTCGCCTACGTGACGAATGAGAACAGCGCCGTCATGAATGGGCCAAGTTACGAACGCTCGCTCTCCCGGCCGGACCTGGTTCCGGGGCTGATTACCGACACGCGGACCGACGCCGACGGGCGATTCACGTTGTCGGGACTCGGCCGCGACCGCCTCGCCGAACTGGCGGTGTCGGCGCCCAGCGTCGTCGATACCAGCCTCACGGTCATGACCCGCAATGTGCCCGACGTCGGGACTCACCGTTTCAATGGAGAACCCAGGGAGGTCACCTACGGCGCCGGCTTCACGCTCCAACTGAAACCAGGCCGGACGATCAAGGGCCGCGTGATCGACCGCGGCTCGGGTGAGCCGATCGCGGGCATGTGGGTGGGACCGGTCCAGGATTACCGCGCCGGCGTCTCTTCCCGCTTGTATCCCTGGGTCACGGACAAGGAAGGCCGCTTCACGATCACGGGGCTGCCTCCCAAACTGGAGCAGGAGGTTGTCATGGCGGTTGCCCCGCCCGGGGTGCCTTACCAGATGGCAGGCGAGTCGATCGTCGGCAAAAAGGAAGTGGAGATCAGGTGCCCGCGCGGCATCCCATCTCGATTGAAGGTTGTTGACGAGCAGGGAAGACCCGTCGAGGCGGAGGTCACCTACATTGATGTGCACCCAAATCCGCACGTCGAGATGCTGATCCCTCGGCCCGCAAGTCAATATCGCTGGCCCAACGCCCCGGCCGCGCGAAGAGCCCACGGGACCTACGAGGGGTTTGTTCTGCCGGGACCGGGCGCCGTGCTGGTGAACACGCCGCGAAGCGCCGGCTACCGCCGGGCCCACGTCGATCCCAAGGCCTTCTTCGCTCCTGGCCGGACGAATTGGACGAAGGACCAGGAGTGGGCCTACGGTACGGACGACACGCTGACAATATTGAACGAGAACGGGCGGATCGATCAGACCGACTACGAGGCGATCGTCCTGGTCAACCCCGCACCGAGTTCGGGGCCGGTCGAGCTGTCGGCCACCGTCGTCAAGGACCGGCCGCGGCAGGTAAACTTTATCGACCCGAATGGAAATCCCGTCCACAACGTCGAGTGGACTCCTTATGGATCACGCTACCACGCCCACTTGCTTCCCCTGAGGGGACTCCATCCGGACCGCGCGAGGCCCCTCACGTACTGGCAGGAAGAGCGCCGCCTCATCGGCTTCCTGCTGGCGCGCGGCGACGGCGATTCACCCTACACCGTCCGCATGCAGCCCTGGGGCGCGGTCACCGGACGGATCGTCGATTGGGAAGGCGAAGGCGTTCCCGGCTCAAGTATCTCGGTCCGAGGCAACCACCCCGCCGATGCGGACCGGCGCGTTGGCGCCAAAACCGACGAGAAGGGACGATTCCAAATTGACAAGCTGATCCCCGGCCACCGCTACAGCGCCAAAGTCCATCGCGACAACCGCAACTTCGATGGCCGTCTCATCCCGTTGTTTGCCGGAGTGGCATTCGAAGACCTTGAGCTGGGGCCCGGAGAGGTCCGCGACCTCGGCGAGATCCGCACCAGGCCGCCGGTCTATGAGGAGTTTCCGCTCATCTACGAGGAATATGAAGAACCAGGGACAAAACCGGAAGATTGACCGCGCGATGTCCTTGGACCCGGCAATGTCCTCGACCCAACCGCCAATTCGCGCGACGCAATCGCCCGGAAGCCGTTCTCGGAGAAGAAAGTTTGACAACAGGAAACGTCCGGGTATTCTCTGTGTATTCTGGCGAGGAGTTTCATCGTGACTGTGATACAGCAAGTGGCAATCTGCTTCACGGCGGGGGTTGTAGGCGCTCTCGCCGTGGTCCTCTTCAGCCACGCCCTGTTCGCCTTGGGGCTCAGCGAGAAACTCGGCGTAAAGCAGCCGATCTCATTCCAATCGCCCGATATCTACCGGCCGCTCTTCTGGGGCGGGCTGTGGGGTGTCCCGTTCGGGCTGTTGATCGAGGCCGCCTGGATGCACCTGTACCTGTTCGGCCTTCTCTACTTCCTCGCCCCGGTGTTGGCGCTCTTCCTGATTTTCCTGCCCAGGAGCGGGGCGGGGTTTTTCGGGCTCCGGCAGGGGGGGCCGATGTTTACGATCTACTTGCTGCTGGTCAATCTGCCGTTCGGGATCATCACCGCCCTGGTCGCAAGAGCGATCATCGGGGAGAAGCCATAAGCATCCGCGCGTGCGTCCAGCAGACCCGGGCGGCATCCCGGCGTTTCGTGGTATACTGGCCTCTCAACGGTCCCGGCCGCCGAGCGGGGTCGTTCGGCGGCGGAGGGAACAGCTCGTCGAGGCAGCCGCGGCTGACGGAAGGCAAACAGGAGCAACCATGGCGACCATGCGCATTGTGCAGGTCTCTCGCCCGAAGGGGCCCTTTGAGATCGTTGAACGGCCGATCCTGGAGCCGGGCGCAGGCTCCGTGCGGGTCAAGGTGGAAGCTTGCGGCATCTGCCACAGCGATGATAGCGGCCTTCCGAGCAGCGCTGCGAGTCCTACGGAGTTCACGCTCGGGCACAATGCCGCCGCACCGGTGACGCGACCTACCGATACGAGAGTGCCGGCGGGGCCTTCGTTGCGGAGCTTCGAGAATACTGCAGGGTTCGTCATCGACTATCCCGACTTCTGGCAGATTGAGCGGGCGGGCCGAGACTGACGCGGGCGGCGCTATGGCGTCTCGAACGGAGTCGATGAGCCGCGCTAACTAGGGGCTTGACGAGCGGGGCAGTCAGACCATAATTATGGTCATGGCGAAAAAGCCCCCGTTCGCTCTCGTGTACGCTGACGAGGTGAAGGAGCACTTGCGGGCCATCGAAACCAAGTACCATTCTCTGATCCAATCGGAAATCGAGGGGCAACTGCTCTTCGAGCCCGAGCTGGAAACCCGCAATCGGAAGCCTTTGAAACGGCCGATATCCTTTGGGGCAGATTGGGAACTTCGCCTCGGACCAGACAACCGCTTCCGCGTTTTCTACCAGGTCAACGCGGAGACGCATGAAGTGCGGGTTCTGGCAGTCGGCGTCAAAGACCGGAAACAACTGTTCATCGGGGGAGAGGAGTTTGACTGATGAAGATTGCCTCAGTTGCAGATGTCAAGGCGCACTTAAGCGCTTACCTGAAAGAGAGCCAAGAAGGGCCGGTGGTCGTCACCCGGAACGGCAAGGCGGTCGCCGTGTTGGTGGCGGTGACCGACGAGGACGAATTGGAACGGCTGGTGCTGGCCCACTCCCCCAAGTTCCAGGCGCTTCTCGACAAGTCCCGCCGCCAGATTGAGGAAACGGAAGGCATTCCCCACGATGTTTTCTGGCGCAAGGTGAAAGCGGAAAGCCGCAAGAAGGCCGAGAAAGCCAAACGCATACCGCGCCGATCGAAACGCTGAAGCTGACCGGGGCCGCCATCCTGGTTCCGCGCGCCGTCGAGTCTTGCAGACCGCCCCGGCAGCTTAGCCGTAGGCGGACGACGAACTGCTCATGACGGCAGTTCTCTTCCTCGAGTCGCACGGAAACCGGACGAAGTACACTGCAATCGCCATGCACACGGACGAAGGGGAGCGCAAGAAGCACGAGGAGATGGGGTTCCACGAAGGCTGGGGGAAGGCTCTCGACCAGTTGGTTGCCGTCGCCAAGAAAATCTAGTTGAGCCTGGTTCTGTGGCTCACATGATACAAGACAAGGCTTTTCTCACAAAATCAAGGCTAGCCGGCCGCGGACACAAACCGCACGCAGTAGATCGGGGGCAGGTGTTCAGAGACGTTCAGCCACGAGTCGCCTTGGTCTTCCGTGACCCAGAGCGAACCGGTCGTGGTGCCGAAGGCGAGGCGGTCGCCCGACTCGTCGACGTCAAGGCCGTGACGGTAGGTGAGATCGTAGGCGTGTTCTTGCGGCAGGCCGTTGCGAAGGATTTCGTAGTTCCGGCCGCCGTCGCGCGTGCGGGCCACGACGACCTTGCCATCGGCCGGGAGGCGATGTTCGTCCTTGACGCCCGGCACGAACCACGCGGTGGCCGGCTCGCGCGGGTGCACCGCCACGGCGAAACCGAACGAAGTGGGCGACAAGCTCGTCAAATTCGACACGTCCTGCCACGAAGCGCAGCCGTCCGTCGTGCGGAAGATGCCATTGTGATGCTGGGCCCACAGGCAGTCGGGATCGGACGCGCACTGCACCACGCGGTGCACGTCTTGAACGTTGGGATTGTCCTTTTGTTCGGGCGGCATATAGGCCGCCCAAATGCCCCGGGCGCGGCAGTCCCAGGTCGCGCCGCCGTCGGCGGTGACCCACACGCCCCCGCACGATACCCCAATCGAGACGTGGCGGGAGTCGCGGGGGTCGACGCAAATCGAGTGGATGCCGGGCAAATCGGCGCCGCCGCCGAACCACTCTTTTCGCTTCGGATTGAACCACAGCGGCTCAACCATTTGCCAAGTCGCCCCGTGATCGGTCGATCGAAACAGCCCGCCCGGCAGCGTCCCGCACCAGAGCAGGCCCGGCTCGTTCAGCCCGCCGGCCTCCAGCGACCAGATGCGGTCCAGCTTCCATTCGAGCGGCTTGCCCCACGTGTCCTTTTGGTCGTCGTCCGCGGGCTTCTCCGGATACGCGGGCACGCCCAGTTCCTGCCACGTCTCCCCCCCATCGCTCGAACGGCGGATCTTCGCCCCGAAGTGCCCAAGGTGCAGCGCCGCGTAAAGCGATCCGTCGCGCGAATCGGGCAACGTCATGATCACGTGCTCGGCGAGGAATGCCGTCCGCGCGATCGACCACGGATTTCTGCCGCGCCCGCTTCGCTCGATGGTGAAAAGTCCCTTCCGAGTCGCCACAACAATGCGGTTACTCATGTGCTGACTCCAATTGGTTTCGCAATGTGTGTTTGAGACTGGAAAACTGGCCGGTTAAGTCGCGTGGATGCACCCCATCGGCTGCGGCATTATCCCCCGGAAAGGGCCTGCATCACGTACACTTCGGCCTCCGCGGGCACCGGGTCGCTGAGCTTTTCGCGGTCGCGAATCATCTCGCCGTTTACAAACACGAGCATGTGTTTGCGGACGGCGCCGTGTTCGTCCAGCACATAGCCGCGGGCGCGGCCGTTGGCCGCGAAG
Organism: Pirellulales bacterium; assembly: GCA_040901675.1. GTDB lineage: Bacteria > Planctomycetota > Planctomycetia > Pirellulales > JAICIG01 > JBBDNX01. Next base: position 70,464 of record JBBDYJ010000028.1, read on the forward strand.
GCCGCCTGAAGCACCTCGCGCACCGTGCCGCCCGTCACTTCGCACGGCGGACAAGCCACGTGCCGCTGAAGGTTGTCCGTAAACACGACTCGCGGCACAGCAGCACCTCGCAACGATTGATTTTCCGATCGTCCTTCGACCCGCCTGTTACGATGTGACTCTCCAGCCGACAGCCGGACCGCAGGGCGGCAGGCACTCAGCCGCGGCCGCCTTTCCAGATCGGCGAGCGAAGCCACTGGGCGCCCGCATCGACGCCCACGTAATCGAGCGCCAGGTCAGAATCCAGCTCGATCGCCCGGCGCAGATACTCAACGGCTTGCTTCAGGTGTTCTCCGCTCCCGCAGTTAATGAGGTAACGTGCCTTCAGGTACGCGTCGTAGGCCTCGGCCTTCACGGGCCGCGCCGACTCGAAATGCGCTTGCTCCTCCGGCATGAGCGCCACGTTGATCTGCTGGGCGACTGTCCGCGCCACGTCGCTTTGCAGAACCAGGATGTCCCGCACTTCCCCTTGATACGATTCAGCCCAGAGGTGCTCGTCGGTGTCGGCGCGGATCAGTTGGACCGTGATCCGCACCCGGGAGCCGGCGAGCAGGACCGCGCCCTCCACGATCGCGTCCGCCGCCAACTCGCGGGCGATCGGACGCAGCGGCTTGCATGCGTCCTTGAACTGCATCACCGTCGTTCGCGACACGACGCGCAAGGTGCGAATCTTGGCCAGGTCGGCGATCAGGGCTTCCGTCATGCCGTCAACAATGTACTCCGTTTCTGCCTTGTTCGCCGAGAGGTTTTGTAAGGGCAGGACCGCAAGGCACGGCCGCTCGGGGAACCGCGGGAGGGCCGCGGGCAACCATCCCAACGCGGCCGCGGCCAATGTCCGCAGGGCAAGGGCCAGCTCGCCCGCCGTTTGAAAACGCCGCGCGGGCTGCTTGGCCAGACACTCGGCGACCAGCCGCTGCAGCTCGATTGGAAATCGCGCGCCCGACTCGTCGATCTCCGCTGGTTCATCACGGAGGACCGCGGCCATGATCTCGGCGGCATTATCGCCGGGAAAGGCGCAGCGGCCGGTCGCCATCTCGTAGAGCACCGAGCCCAATGAGAATACATCGCCGCGCCCGTCCGGAATCTCGCCGCGGACTTGCTCGGGGGACATGTAGCGGGCCGTGCCCATGACCCGGCCGGTCTCCGTTAAGTATGCCGCCGTCGCTGCCTCCGGCGGCGCGGCGCCGGCGAACCGGGCCAGGCCGAAATCGAGAATCTTGACCTGCCCGCTCGACGATAGAAAGATGTTTGCCGGCTTCAGATCACGGTGAACGATTCCCCGCGCGTGGGCGGCGGCCAATCCCTCCGCTGCCGCGATCGCGATCCGGAGTGCCTCGCCCAGCGCCAGCGCGCCGCGCTTCAATCGATCGAGCAGGGTCTCGCCCTCCAGCAATTCCATGACGGCGAAAGAGATGCCCGCGTCCGTCCCGACGTCAAAGATGGCCACCAGGTTGGGATGCGAGAGCGCGGCCAGTGCCTTGGCCTCGCGCTCGAACCGCGCCAACCCCTCGGCCGTGCTTGCCAGGTTTTCCGGCAGCACCTTGACGGCCACCTCGCGTTCGAGCCGCGGATCCCTGGCCCGGTATACTTCCCCCATCCCTCCCGCCCCCAAAGGCGCAAGGATCTGGTAGTGCGCGAGCGTCTCTCCAGCTTGAAGTCGCATCTCCTGCACCCCACCGCCCGGTCCCTCGATCCCTCGGCCGCTTTGCTATTCTATGCGGCGCCGACCCCACCGCAAACCAGATCGGCTCGACCAGCCTCTTCCGCTTGGTCATCGCTGTTCGCCTGGCGCGCCCGTTGTCAATAAAGGCAGGCGAGACCCCCCAGGGTCTCGCCTGTCCGCGTCCCGCGCTGGATTCCTACTTGCGGAGGGAGACGATCTCCATGACCTTCACTTCGTGCCCGTCCACGATCTTGAACACGTTCGTGACGATCTTGTCGTTGCTTGCCTTGCCCCGCTCACACCAAATAGTCGTTCGGCGGAGTCCCGAATCGACATCGACACCAGAGTTTTTCGGCCCACCCGTTGAGCGCCTTCTCTCGCCATGGCTGGTGATCTCGATTGGCACGCAAGGAATCTCCCGCCTCACGCTTGGCCAACCGGCCTCGTCGATTCGGATCGCGCCTTCTAGGTGGCCAGCTCGGCCCGGCGATCCTGAAGCTCCTGGCGGCTCACCTGGACCGACTGGCGGCGCCGCAATGCCGATCCGAGCCCGGCCACCTGCCGAAAATGCAGGAGGCTCTCCGTCATGACCTTGGGATCCTGCTTGGCCTTGGCCAAGATGATCGCTCCCTGCACAACCGCGATCAGATGCTCGGCCAGGCTTTGGCTGTTCCAGCGGGCGCGCGGTGCGTACTTTTGGCCTCTTTGTCTATTCCAAGACCACCACCGGGCGCCCCGTCCGCGCCGACTTGGGCAGCGGCAAGAATCGCCCGATGGCAAACCTGCCGGGACCGGCGACCAAGATCGGAACCAACAGCCCGATCAGCGCCAGGTTGTACTCAAATCCATCGTTTCCATCGGGACTAAGAAAGAACCCGTGCTTGCCGTGGACCATGGCGATGGCCCCCAGCATGATGACGATCAGCGAGGCCGCCGAGAAGCGCGTCAGAAAACCGAAGATCAGCCCCAAGCCACCGAAGAACTCTCCGATCGTGACGGCATAGCCCAGCGGCCCCATCATCTCCACGATGCCGGCCAGGCCCGGCCCGCCAAACGCGCCAAACAGCTTCTGCGCGCCGTGGGCCATAAAGATGACCCCGACGACGACTCGCACCACAAGCAGCGAGACGTCCACGGCCGGGCGGTCCTGCGCTTGACTTGTTCCCGCGTTCATGGATGCTCCTTTTTTCGGCCGTATTCTTCTCCTTCCAGGCGGCAACGTCAACTCCCAGCCCGCCTTGCTTTTTGACCGGCTCGCCAACGCCCTGGAGCGGCCGCCGGAAAAAACGGACGGCGGCCTATTGACAATAAAAGTTGTCAAGGCTAGCCTCACTCCATGCTCGACGTGGAAGTCATCGAGAATCCGGCGGCCGCCACGGTTGCCCTGGAGCCCGTCAGGAGCCGGCTGCTCTCAGAATTGGCCGAGCCCGCCTCCGCCGCGACCCTCGCCGCACGGCTGGGGCTTGCGCGGCAAAAGGTCAACTACCACCTGCGAGCCCTGGAGTCCCATGGGTTGGTAAGGATCGCCGAGAAGCGCCGATGGGGCGGCCTGACGGAACGCTTGTTGGTTGCCACCGCCGCTTCTTACATCGTCTCCCCCAGCGCGCTGGGCCCGGCCGCCACGGATCCGGGCCGCAGTGCCGACCGTCTTTCCGCAAGCTACGCAATCGCCCTGGCGGCCCGCGTCGTGCGCGAGGTCGGCGCTCTGGTGCGCCGTTCCAGGGAGATTGGCAAGCGCCTGCCGACGCTGTCGCTGGATACGGTGATTCGGTTCCGGTCCGCGGCGGAGCGCGCCGCCTTCTCCGACGAACTCACCAAAGCAATAACGACACTTGCCGGGCGCTACCATGACGAATCGGCCCCGGGCGGCCGAATGCACCGTCTGGTGGTCGTGGCGCATCCCTTGCCGCACGAATCCCGCACCAAGGAGCCATCATGAGCCTGAAGAAAGATGCTTCCGGACGCCGATCGGTCCAGGTCGAAGTCGAGGTCCCCGGCACGCCGGAGGAAGTCTGGCAGGCCATCGCCACAGGGCCCGGCGTCTCGTCCTGGTTCGTTCCGACCGAGGTCGAAGGGGGCGAGGGCGGTGTCCCGGTGCGTGTTGTCTCCCACTTCGGCCCAGGCGGGAGCATGGACTCAATCGCCACCGTAACGGCCTGGGACCCGCCACACCGCTTCGCCGCCGAGAGCCAGGACTTGGGCCCGAACGATCCGACGGTCGCCACGGAGTGGATCGTCGAGGCGCGCTCCGGCGGCACCTGCGTCGTGCGCGTGGTTCATAGCCTTTTCGCGAGCAGCGACGATTGGGACGGTCAGCTCGAGGGCTGGGAGTCCGGCTGGCCGGCCTTCTTCCGCATCCTGCGGCTCTATCTCACGCACTTCCGCGGCCTGCCCAGCTCCGCCTTTCAACTGATGGGCGTCGCCCCCGAGCCCAAGTCCGACGCATGGAGTGTATTAACCGGCGCACTCGGCCTCGCCGGGGCCGCCGTGGGCCAGCGGGTGAGCACGCGCGCCGGCGCGCCGCCCCTGGCCGGGCTGGTCGAACGGGCCGGCCAGCCGGAGCACCCCGAAGAGCTGTTGCTGCGGCTCGAGCTGCCGGCGCCCGGCATCGCCCATATGTTCGCCATGCCCATGGGCGGCCAGGTTTACCTGCCGATCCGTCTTTACCTGTACTGCGACCAGGCGCCGGCCGCCGTCGCACGCGCCGAGCCTTTGTGGCAGGCGTGGATGAAGGAGCGCTTCCCTCCCGTCGGTGACGCGGGCAATGTCTGCTAGTTCGTTCGTTGTCTTTACCCAAGGAGAGCATCATGAAGAAGTTCGCAATTGCATTGTTGGCCGTGGTGCTGGTAGCCGGGGCGGCCATGCTTGAGGCGCAGGACGCCGGGCAGCCGCCCGCGCCGGAAAAGGAGCACGAGTGGCTCCAGCAACTGGCGGGCGAGTGGGAGACGGAGGCCGAGGCATTCCTGGAGCCCGGCAAGCCGCCCATGAAATGCCAGGGGACGGAGAGCGCCCGCATGATCGGCGGGTTCTGGGTCGTTGCCGAGAACAAGGGCACCTTCATGGACGTGCCCATCACGGGCGTTCTGACACTGGGCCACGACCCTCAGAAGAAGAAGTACGTGGGGACGTGGATCGATTCCGTGTCCAACTACCTCTGGAATTATGAGGGAACGGTAGACGCGGCGGGCAAGGTCCTGACGCTGGAAACCGAGGGCCCTTTACACGGCGCGCCCGGAAAGCTCGCCAAGTTCAAGGAGGTGATCGAGGTCAAGAGCGATGACCACAAGGTTTTCACCTCTTCCGTGCAGGGAGAAGACGGCCAATGGTCCACCATCGTGACCATCAATTATCGGCGAAAAAAAGCAGTCGCCGGTGAAGCAGCTCAAAACCCGCCACCTTCTGAGCAGGAGCCCGTCATGGCCGGCAACCGCATCGTCCACTTCGAGATTCCCGCCGAGCGGCCGGAGGCGCTGACCAAATTCTACAGCGAACTGTTCGGCTGGAAGTTCCAGAAGGCCGCCATCCCCGATCTGGAATACTGGCTCTGCGACACCGGCTCGGACGGGCCGGGCATCAACGGAGCGGTGATGCAGCGGCAAAACGCCGACCAGCCGTGGATGAATTACGTCGACGTGGCGAGCATCGACGCGGCCATGGAGAAGGCGACCAAGCTCGGCGCCCAAGTGGCGCTGCCCAAGACGCCGGTGCCGGGCGTCGGGGCCGTCGCGGCCATCGTCGATCCGCAGGGGAACGTCTGCGGGTTGTGGGAACAGGCGAAGCAGTAGGCGATCGCAACGCAAGGACCGAAGCGACCGAGTGAGCCGGCCTGGGCCGGCGCCCGCTCGCTCGCTTCGGGCTTGTATCCGAGTCGGTCGGCAAAACCGATACGCCCACCCGGTTATTGTGAGTTATCCTTTGGTGTGCCGGGCCGGCGCCAGGGCGTGCCGCCATCGCCAGGCGGCACTTTTCATGACCTCATGTCAGCGAGCCAGATATGAAATGGTCTACCGAAGAGCGCCAGCAGTTCTTGAGGGGCCTGGACGGCTTCGAGCGCATCGTGGTCACGTTCTACCGGCTACTGTTGGGAGTGATCGTGGCGGCGGTCGTGGCGGTGGTTGCTTTCGTGATCATCCGCAGGCCTTGGGGCGACGGAAACCAGGGGGAGTGGTTCTACTTTTCGATCGCCGTGCTGCTGGTGCTGGGCTGGGCCGTCGGGCAGTTCGTCATGCTCGGCCGCCGGCAACGTCGCGAACCACCCCTAGCGTCGTTGCGCTCGAGCACTGAAGACGGCGTGCGGCGCTGGGAGTTCCGCTTCGGCCGCGGCGCCGGAGAATCGCACCAGGAGCCGATTGCCAGCGACGACGATGTCCAGTTTGGATTTTCAAAAAGCTTCGAAGTTCCACTGGCCTCGCTGCCGGCCGGCATGCTCCCCGATGAAGAAGCGCTGGCGTGTTTGGAAAGGGAATTTCAGCGGGGGGTGCCGATCGACGACGCGTGCGGGCTGGTCCAGCCGGCCTTCGCTGACTGGAACGAACGCGAACGGGAGGCTTACCGCCTGTATGTCACGAAGCTGCTGGACGAGCGGCGGCTCAGCGGATCAGTCGGGGGTCAAATCGGAAGGGCCTGAAAGCACCGATCCGAAGGCGAGCGAAGTCCGGGTGCGACGGATTCAACAGGTAGTTGAACTCCGTTTCAACAACCGCGCTGGGCACCCGCAGCGCGGCCGATGAGTTGCTGCCCGCCCATGTATCGCCGACCTGCTTCAGTTCCACGGGAGCGGGCTCCGACTGCCAGTTCGCCGGAAGTCTTGCGGCGTCGAGTTGTTCGACGAACGCGTCTTCCAGAGTGATTTCGCAAAGCTGGTACGCCTCCAGAAGTTCGTGCGAAGCAATGTGCACCAGCATCTCCAGTGCCGCCAGCGCGGCGCTGCCAGCCGTGTAAACGATCGCGGTCCCTTTGCTGTTCCATCGTCCGCCGAACTGCCGTGCCCCCTCGCCGGTGAACGCGCTGGCTGCATGCTTGGGCTTGAAAATCCTCCATGCGGCGATGCTCACGAAAAGACCCCATGCTCGAGCCGCCCGATAAGGTCCTCGACTTCCCGGGCGCCGATTTCGGTCTCGACCATGGCAAGGGGAGTATTGTTTCCGAGAGCTTTGTTGGACGAGCAGAGCCACTGCCGCGCGGCTGCGACACTGCCTTCAAACAACTCGACCGCCTTCTCGAAGACCATGGCCAGGCGTAACAGCCGTTCGGACTCCTGCGGAGTGAACCTCCCCTGTACCTTTCGGCGGGCCAGTGTCCGGCGCGGAATCTGGATCACCTGGCCGATGATCTCCAGCTGCAGGCCGCTGTTCCTTTGGAACGCGGCCAGCGACTGATACGGCAAACCGCTCTTGAGCTTCCGGACAACCTGCACCAGATTCGAGCTCTTCAGCCCCAAACTGCCGCCGGGCACAGCGAACACGTCGTGCGGGCCCGGCGCATCCGTCGTCGGTCGGTTGCCAAAAACGGCCATAGATGCCTTCTTTCTCCGCCGCCGTCGGACATTATGCCACTCATGCACATTTTAGTTGCCAAATGGCACGTAAGCAAGGTCTCGCGGTCAGCGGTCGCCGGGCCCAAGATTTCACGCAACGTCTGGCCCGTGCGCACGAGAATCAATTCAGGCGGCCGTGCCGTCATGCGATGGCGGTCCGCCCAGATCGCCGGCGCACCGATCCAACTATTCAACGGGAGGTACCATCCGATGCTTACTGAAACACTGCTCAATGGCTACTTGGGAAAGCACATTTCCCAAATCTGCCCAAACGCCTTCCACGCTGACAGCGAGAACCATTGCGCGCACTTCGTCAGCCACGTCCTCAACCTCTCCTTCGGCATGACGTGCGGCAACCTGGTGGCGGGCTCCCAGCGAAAGGGCCCGGCCGGAAACGTCCGTGTCCAGGAGCTGTTCGCCCAGTGTCCCAACGCGCGCGAGCTTGACGTCTGCCCGCAGTACATGGAGGCCCTGATTTTTGTCAGCGCGCCGCGGAATTTCCAGACCGGCGGCAGCAGGCCAGTGCTTGCCAACGTGCCCAACAAGCACATGGGCCTGTTCCTCAACGGCCAGATTTGGCACTACAGCAACTCTCGGCGGCAGGTCATCCAACAAATCCTGGCCCAGTTCATCCACCACTACCCGCAGCAGCAGAACGCGCTCTGGGTCGGCGACCTGCCCATCACGGCCTCTGTTCATCATCCTTGACGCCCGTAGCGATAGCCCGTCTCCTCGCCCACGCACGAAGGGACCAGCAGCCCTTGTTCGTGGTAAAAGCGGAGCGTCTTTACCGTGAGCCCCGTGATCTTCGAGAACTCGCCGATGCTGAACGCAAATCCCTCTCGCCGGGCGCCACATCCTATCCACGACGCGCTGAACAGCAGACCACGATACGGCCTCCACTAAGGGGAGAGTCAAGCTAGAAAATGATCGGGGAGGAAAATCCAGGTCAGGGCCGGTCGGCTGTGTCTCGCGCATCCAGCTCGGGCGGCCTGAATTCTGGCGAATTCAGCTACGGGATTTTTTTGTGATTGCTTGTCAGGATCCGAGCAGCGGCGGATCCACCGCAGCCCCGCATATGGCACTGGACAAACTTGCCGACCTATTGACTTAACTCCCGGCCGGAGTTAATCTCTCTGCAACCGGGCAGCCTGCCGCGATCAGTTGATCGGACCAGGCAGTGTTGAATTGGCGACGAACGCCCCTTTGTGCAGCGGCACGACAGGTTTGTGCAGCGGCACGACAGGGGCTTTTTTATTCCTAATGCCCGTGATGCACATGGCTCGAGCCGGTTTACATGTCGTGGCCCTGGCTGGGTTGCTGCTGGGCCCCGGCCGTCTACAGGCCGCGGTCGTCATCGACGACTTCGACCGTCCGCAGCCGGCCGACCGCTTCTTCATCCTGGGTCCGCCCGGCATGGGCGACCCGAACCCGACGTTGATTCAACGCTCGACGCTGGGAATCCTCGGCGGACAGCGGGATGTGCTGATCGAGGTCGTCGACGTCGCCCGGCCCGCTTCGGCGAACGGCCTGATCGGTTTTGACGACGATTTCCAGTTGGGGGCCCTGCAACTCCAAACCCACGCCCCCGGAACCATCCTGACGCTGCAATACGACGGCATCGACGCCGACACCACGGACCTCAACGATGCACGCGGCCTGTCGGCCGACCTGACCCAAGGACTGATAGGCACCGGCATCCTGATCGACTTTCTCTCGGTCGATACGCCGATCGGGCCGGGCCTGGAGTTGGAGATCGATATCACCAGCAGCGGGGGGTCGGCCAGCTATTCGGACCTGGTGGCGGAAAGCGACGGCCCGTTCACGTACTTCGCCCCCTATGGCCAGTTCAGCCTGCTGGGACAGTTCTCACTGACCGCGGTCGAGAGCATCACCTTGCGCTTCAACGGCCGGGGCGACCCGCACGTCGATTTCGAAATCGACGCCATCCGGGCCGGCGTCATCCCCGAGCCCACGAGCTGCCTGCTGTTCGGGTTGGCGGCCTGTTACCCGCTGGTCCACGGTTGGCGCGGCCGCAAGCAGTCGCGCGGCCGGCGCAACCAGCCGGCCATCTTCTCGTCTGCTTAACGCCTCGCATTGCCGGGCCGAACCGTGGTGCGGCTGCCTAACCGTACACCAGCGACAGGGGCAATCGAGCGACAATAGCCCGCCGGCGTGCCGGCCCTGCCACGGTCGGCACTCGGCCCGCGGCCGGATGCGATTGAACGCGCTGAACCCGCCCACCCGCGGGTTCCTGGATTGTTCTGTACGGGGCCGAACGGCGAAGCAACCTGATCATTTGCAACCACGATGCCGGAAAGACACACATGACACGCAGCCGAAGGTCCCTGCCCCCTGGTTGTTTCCTTAGCTTTGAGCGGTTGGAACGGCGCGAGGTCCTGGCCTCGGTCAGCGGCATCAAGTTCGCCGACTTGACCGGCGACGGCTTCAGCCCCGACGACGTGCCGCAGGGCGGCGTGACGATCGAGCTGTTCCTCGACGACGGCGACGGCGTGTTCGACCCGGCCGGCGACCTCCTGCTGGCTACCGACGTAACCGATGCGATCACCGGCGGCTACCAGTTCGACAACCTGGCGACCGGCCGGTATTTCATCCGCGAACAGGTGCCTGCCGGCTCGATCCAGACCGGCGGACCGGCCTTTTACACGGTCGACGTGCTCGGCGACGACGCGTTCTCCAGCGGCGCGCCGATCGACGACTTCGAAAGCCCTTCGCCGGGCGAGACGTTCTTCATCAACGCCTTCAATCTTGATCCCACGCTGCTGAAGCACGTGACCAGCGGAGCGCTGGGCGGCGAGCGCGACGTGTTCATCGACGTGCTGGGCACCGCGAACCCGATTTCCGCCAGCGGGCAAGTCGGTTTCGACGGGACCGGCGGCTTTTTCACGTTCGCCACGGCCGCCCCGGGCACCATGGCGGTGCTCGAATACGACGGAGTTGATGCCGACTCGCCGGGGCCGCCGGCGTCGCTGATCAACGCGGAGGGTCTTTCGGCCGACGTGACGGCCGGCGGCACCGCCACCGGCGTCCGGCTCGACTTTGAAACCCTGGAGGCCGGCCTGCTCCAGACCGAATTGGACGTGGAGATCCGCGCCACCGGCCCCGGCGGCGCGGCGGCCACGTTCACAGGCGCCATACCGGAGAGCATCGGGCCTTCGATCTTTTTTGTCCCGTTTTCCAGCTTCACGACATCCGGCGGATTCAGCTTCGAGAACATCAGCAGCCTGGAGTTCATCTTCAACTCCAGCGGCGTGCCGGACGTCGACTTTCAGTTGGACTTCGTGGGCGCGGCCATCGCGGGGCCGGGCGGCTTCAACTTCGCCAACGCCGCGCAGTTGTCGGCTCTGGCAGGCTGCGTGTTCGTCGATGCGAATAACAACGGCGTTGTGGACGCGGGCGAGGCTGGCCTTCCTGGCGTGACTATCACGCTGACGGGAACGGACGACCTGGGCAACGAGGTGCTTTTGACCACGGTCACTGACAGCGACGGCAACTTCCGCTTCGACAATTTGCGTCCGGGCACGTACAAGCTCACCGAGACGCAGCCTGCCAATTTCGTCGACGGCCAGGAGGTGCTGGGCAGCCTGGGAGGCACGGTCACCAACGACATGTTCTCCGATATCGTCCTGCCGGCCGGGATTGTGGGAGTGGACTATTGCTTCGGAGAACGTGGCCGAGGTGATGTTTCCAAGCAGGACTTCTTTGCTTCCGCGCCTCCGGGGTCGGTGTTTTTCGTCGACGCCCTGTTTCGCCGGGTTTTGGGCCGGCCCGGTTCGCTGGAAGACATCGTGAGCTGGTCCAACACGATTAACGCCGGCGTGAGCATGGCGCAGGTGGCCGACGCCTTCTTCGACAGCGTCGAGCGCAAGACCGGCGTGATTGGCGATCTGTACGAACAATACCTGGGCCGCGCGGCGGACGCCGAAGGCCTGCGACATTGGATCGCCGTCTGGGACGCCACCGGCAGCCTGGAGCAGATCCAGGCCAGCATCATCGCCTCGCCGGAGTTCTTCGCGTCGTCGGGCGGCACCGATGAGGCCTGGGTGCTGGCCCTGTACCAGAACTTGCTCGGCCGCAGTGCCAGCTCCGCTGAGATCGGCTTCTGGACCAACCGGCTGGCGGCCGTGGACACCCGCGACATCGTGTTGGGATTCTTGTTCAGCGACGAGCTCCGCCTGGCGAGCATCACAAGCTGGTACGCCAGCGACCTCGATCGGCCGCCCGATCCCGGCAGTGCCCAGTTCTGGCTCAGCCAGCTCAGGCAAGGCCTGACCCCCGACGACGTGCGCGTCCGTCTCCTGGTCAGCGCCGAATCGCTGGCACGGTTCGGCTAGGGAGCGGTTGTTCGTTCGCCAGCAGGCGCCCTTGGGGCGACCTTCGGCCAAGCAGCTTTCCTGTCTTGCTGAGATACGGATATCAGGGCCAGCAAGGCATTGCCCGGCGGTGAAGCACACGTTTCAATGTCCGTAGTAATACCACTGCGCGACGAAGGGAGGACTTGCTTTGACCACGGACAAGACGCTTCGGCAATACGGCCTCTGGGACAGCCCGATCAGCCCCGCCAGCCTGGCCGAGGGAAAGCGGCTCGATGGCGTGCGCTGGGACTCGGATGGCCGGACGCTGGTCTGGCTCGAGGGCCGCAGCGGGCGGGGCGTGCTGGTGGCCCAGGCGGGCACCGATGCACCGCGCGAGCTGACGGCCGAGCTGAGCGTGCGGGCGGAGGTCGGTTATGGCGGCGGTGACTTCACCGTTCATAGTGGCCACGTTTATTTCGTCGTGTACAAGACGGGCCGCGTTTTCCGGCAGCCGCTGGCGGGCGGCAGCGCCCGCCCGATCACGCCTGCCTTCGGCAAGGCCGCCTCACCCGTCGTCTCACCCGAGGGCCGCTGGCTGGCCTACGTCCACCATGACGAAGAGCAGAACGACCGCCTGGCGGTGGTCGATACGTCGGGGACGTATTGGCCGCAGATTCTTTCATCCGGACACGACTTCTATATGCAGCCGCGCTGGAGCCCGGACGGCAAGCACCTGGCGTGGATCGCCTGGGACCATCCCAACATGCCCTGGGACGGGACGGTGTTGTACCTGGCCGACGTCCAGACGCCGCGCGACGGCCTGCCGAGCCTGGGCGCGCCGCGCGCGATCGCCGGCGACCACGACACCGCCATCTTCCAGCCGGAGTTCACGCCCGACAGCCGGCAGCTCTTATACGTCTCTGATGAAAGCGGCTGGGGCCGCATCGCCGCCCACGACCTGAGCGGCGGGCAGCGGCGCTGGATCAGCCCGGACGGCGTCGAGTGCGGCATGCCGGCCTGGGTGCAGCAAATGCGGACCTACGCGATCGCGGCCGACGGACGGCGCGTGACGGCAACCTTCGGCAATCGCGGCTTTCAGCACCTGGTGACGATCGACCTGGAAACGCTCGACGTTGTCCAGCCGCCGGTGCTGTCCGACTACTCGGAGATTTCCGACATCGCCGCCTCCCCCGCCAAGGAAGCCATTGCCTTCATCGGCAGCGGGCCGGTCGTGTCCAATCGCGTGGTCGTGTTCGACCCCCAGAGCAGCCAGTCGCGCGTGGTGGCCCGCGCCGGCGGCGAAACCGTCCCCCCCTCCGCTCTGGCCGCGTGCGATTGCATCTCGTGGCCCACGGCCGGCGGCGAGCAGGCGCACGGCCTGGTGTACATGCCCGCCAGCGAGCGTTTTTATTCCGAAGGGCTGCCACCGCTGGTCGTGCTGGTGCACGGAGGTCCCACGGGCCAGGCGAAGGCCGGCTGGCGGGGCGAAGCCCAGTTCTTCGCCACGCGCGGTTACGCGGTGCTGCTGGTGAACTACCGCGGCAGCACCGGCTATGGCCGCGACTACATGCTCAAGCTCCGCGGCAACTGGGGTGTGTACGACATCGAAGACGTGGTCAGCGGCAAAGAGCACTTGGTCGATTCGGGCCGCGTGGATCCCGAGCGGACCGTGATCATGGGGGGCAGCGCTGGCGGTTTCACCGTGCTCGAGACGATGGCCCGCCGGCCGGAGGCATTCAACGCGGGCGTCAGCCTGTACGGCGTCGCCAACCAGTTCAGCCTGGCCGCCGACACGCACAAGTTCGAGAGCCGGTATCTCGATTCGCTGCTGGGCCCATTGCCCCAGGCGGCCGCCGTTTATCGCGAGCGGTCGCCCGTGTTCCATGCCGAATCGATCCGCCGGCCGTTGGCGGTTTTTCAGGGCAACATCGACAACGTCGTGCCCCGCGAGCAGTCCGACTCGATCGTGGAGGCCTTGCGCCGCAACGGCACCCGCCACGTGTACCACGTCTACGAGGGCGAAGGCCACGGCTGGCGGAAGCGCGAAACCATCGAGCACTTCTACAAGGAGGTCGACGCCTTCCTGCGCCAGAACGTGATCCTCGCCTGAGGCGGACTGCGCTGCAAACTGGGTGGCTGACGGGGGTGGCTGGTGGCAAAGCGTCAGCGTGCCCCAGGACAGTGGTCCGTGGACGGTGGTCAGAACGGCGGGTGGCTGGTGGCAAAGCGGTAGCGTGCCCCAGTCCTCGTCTCTTCCTCCTTCTGCCTTCGTCCTTCTGCCTTCTGCCTTTCCTCCCTCACGCCAGAAGCTTCGTCACCAGCTTGCCGCCCACGTCGGTCAGCCGGAAATCGCGGCCCTGGAAGCGATGCGTGAGCTTCAGATGATCGAGGCCGAAAAGGTGCAGGATCGTGGCGTGCAGGTCGTTGATGTGGATCGGATCTTCCGTGACGTTCCAGCCGATCTCGTCGGTTGTTCCAATCGTCTGGCCGCCCTTGATTCCTCCGCCGGCCATCCAGAGGCTGAAGGCAAACGGGTGATGGTCGCGGCCCGTGTTCGACTCGCGGCCGCCCCGGTTTTCGCCCAAGGGAGTCCGGCCGAACTCGCCGGCCCACACCACCAGCGTCGTATCGAGCAGGCCTCGCTGCTTGAGGTCCTTGAGCAGGGCGGCCACCGGCTGGTCGGCCATGCGGCAGTTGAAGGCCAGCTCGCGATCGATATAGCTGTGGTGGTCCCAAGAGGCATGATAGAGGTTGACGAACCGCACGCCGCGCTCGACCAGCCGGCGGGCCAGCAGGCAGTTGGCCGAAAAGGCCCGCATCACGCCTCGCCCGCCTCCCCTGAAGTTCTGGTCCGGCTCGTCGGGCCGGTCGACGCCATAGGCGGCCAGCGTGGCGGCGGTCTCATCGGACAGATCGATCAGCTCGGGCGCCGCCGATTGCATGCGGAAGGCCAGCTCGTACGAGGCGATCCGCGAGGCGATCTCGGGGTCGCCCAGGTGCTCGTAGCGCTTGCGGTTCAGCCTGGCCAGCGCGTCGAGGCTCTCGCGCTGCATCTGGGGCGAAAGCCCCGCCGGGTTGCTCAGGTTCAACACCGGATCGCCCTGGTTGCGGAACAGCACGCCCTGGTACGTGGTCGGCAGAAAGCCGCTCGCCCAGAGCGAGGCCCCGCCGCTGGTGCCCCGGCCCGCGGTGAGCACGACGTAGCCGGGCAGGTCGTGCGACTCGCTGCCCAGGCCATAGTTGAGCCACGACCCCATGCTGGGGCGGCCGAACATCGGCACGCCGGTGTTCATCAGCAACTGGCCGGGGTGGTGATTGAAGGCCTCGGTGTGCATCGAGCGGACCAGGGCGATGTCGTCGACGCAGCCTGACAGGTGCGGGAGCAGATCCGAGAGCACCATGCCGCACTCGCCGTACTTGGCAAACGTGCGCGGGCAGCCCATCAGGACCGCCGACTCCTTCTGGATGAAGGCAAAACGCACGTTCGTGGTCATCGACTCGGGCAGCTTCTGACCGTTGAGCTCGTTGAGCTTGGGCTTGGGATCGAACAGGTCGATCTGGCTGGGAGCCCCTTCCAAGAAGATGAAGATGCAGGCCTTGGCCCGCGGCGCAAAGTGTGGCGGCCGCGGCGCCAGCGGGCTCGCCAACGCCGTGCCGGCCGCGCCGGCGCCATCGGCTGCCAACAGACCGTCGGCAGCCAGCAGCGAAGCCAACGCTGCGCCGCCAATGCCTCCAGCGGAAGTCGTCAGAAACTCGCGCCGCGAGCGGAGAATGCGTTCGTCGATTGGGCTCATGTCAAAGTACCTGTGCGCGGCGTCACTCCCGCGTAATGAATTCGTCCAGGTTCAACAGCGTTCGCCCCACGGCCACCCAGGCGGCCAGCTCGGCGTCGGATATCGCCACCGGCCTCGGCTGGCTGCCGGCCAGTTGGGCAGCCGAGGCCGGGTCGGCCTGGCAAAGAGCCAGCTCGGCCTCGTAGAGCGCGGCGAGATCCGCTAGCTCATCATCGCCGGGCGAGCGTGCCAGGCAAATCCGGAAAGCATAGCGAAGCCGCTCCCCAGGGTGGTCTACTCGCTCCGCGAGTGGCTCGACTGAGTGATCCGCGTCGAAGCCGGCCGAATCGGGGCCGGCAGAATCTCTGTCCCCCGCCTCGGCCACGATCCGGCGGGCGAGCGCTTGAGCGCACTCGAAAAACACCGGGTCGTTCAAGAGCGTCAGC
Organism: Pirellulales bacterium; assembly: GCA_040901675.1. Lineage (GTDB taxonomy): Bacteria > Planctomycetota > Planctomycetia > Pirellulales > JAICIG01 > JBBDNX01. The sequence goes on from JBBDYJ010000028.1 coordinate 86,237, forward strand.
GCCTGCAGCGGCGTGTTCGACCGCTCGCGGCGGGTGCAGGCCACGTTGCTGTCGGGCGCGTCAAACGTCATCAACATCGGGTAGGGGCTGGTCCGCTGGAACCAGGTGTACAGCCCGCGGCGATAACGGTCCGCTCCGCTGCTCTCGACCCACTTGGCGCTGTCGGCGTACGTCAGCTCCGAGATGCCGGCCGGCTGCGGCGGGCGCACGCTGGGGCCGCCGATCGTCGGGTTCAGCAAGCCGCTGGCAGCCAACGAGAGGTCGCGGATCACTTCGGCCTCGACGCGCAGCCGCCGCTGCCGGGCCAGCAGAATGTTGCTCGGATCGCGCTGGAGGTGCTCCGGCAAAGTCCGCGACGACTGCCGATAGGTGGCCGAAGTCACGATCAGCTTGTGCAGCGCCTTGAGGCTCCAGTCGTGGGCCATGAATTGCCCCGCCAGCCAGTCGAGCAGCTCCGGGTGGCTGGGCGGCTCGCCCTGCGTGCCGAAGTCGTCATCCGTCGATACCAGGCCACGGCCAAAGTGCCTGGCCCACACACGGTTGACCGTGACCCGGGCCGTCAGGGGGTTGGCGGGATCGACCAGCCACGCGGCCAGATCCAGCCGGTCGGGCTGGGGGCCTCGCGGCTGCATCGAGTGCAGGACGGCCGGCGTGTGCGGATCGACCCGCGCCCCCGGCTGCAAAAAATCGCCCCGCAGCAGGATGTGCGTCTCGCGCGGCGTGCTCGCCTGGGCCACCGCCTGCGCCTTGGTCACGGTGCCGGGATCGACCGGCGCCTTGGCCGCATGCTCCGCCAACGCCTGCTTCAATTTTGCCAGCTCCGGATCGGCAGTCCGGTGGAACTCGGCCAGCTCCGACAGCTCGTCGGCCGTCCGCTCGGCCGCCGGTTTGGCCAGGATGCCGGCCAGCCGGCTGGAAATGCCCTTGGCGTCCAACGGACCGTTGGACGACGTGATCGAGATCCTCAGCCGGCCGATGGTGTGCTGTTGGCCATGCTGCTGATCCAGCGTGAACGTCAACCGGCGGCTCCCCTCGCCGGCCGGCGGCTGCCTGGTTTCGAAAACAGTCTCGAAAACAGTCTCGAAAACCGCCACGTGATCGCGCCCGAACTGCGGCGCCACCGCCCAACCGGTCTTGGTGTCGCCATCGATCGCATTGGCCGGAGGAAAACCATCCTGGGCGAAGTCGGCCTGTCCCCCTGCCAGCTCAACGGCCTGAAGCTCGCCGCCAGCGCCCGCCGGCGTGGCCGCCAGACGCAGCTCAGACAGCACAAAATTGCCATGCGCCACGCGGCCCGGGCCCTTGGCCGGCAAGCTCGGATCGGACAGGACTTCCAGCCGCAGGCCGGTAATGGTCCCTAGATCGGTGGCGGCCGTAATCGAGTACGTATCGGTGTCGGGTTTTTTTCCTTCCACCAGCAGCGAGCCGTCGCCTTGTGTCTTCAACGTCGCACCGCCGGCCGACGTGGCACTTTCAGGCTCCAGCACCGTCCAAACCGTGAGCGAGTTGAGGTCGAGGCCCTTTTCCCACTCCGCCTGGCGCGACGCGAGCTCCTCCCGCTCGAATCGTTCGACTTCCGCCGCCAGTTTCGCTTGCTCCTGGTCGAATACCTGCTTGGCCTCGCGGTAGGCGGCCGCCTGCTCGGGCAGCGGCGCGGGCAGATCGACTTCGTCCAGGCTGTTGAAGAAGGCAAAAAGCCCGTAGTACTCGCGCTGGGCGAGCGGGTCGTACTTGTGCGTATGGCATTGGGCGCAGGCGACCGTCAGGCCGAGCCAGATCGAGCCGGTCGTGTTCACTCGATCGACGGTTTTCTTGACGCGGTCCTCTTCCGGATCGACGCCGCCTTCGCGGTTCGTCAGCGTGTTGCGGTGAAAGCCGGTCGCGATCCGGGCCGACTCGTCTTCGCCGAGCAGGTCGCCGGCCAACTGCTCGATCGTGAACTGATCGAACGGCAGATCGCGGTTCAAGGCCTCGATCACCCAATTGCGGTACCGCCAGGCGTGGGGCCGCCCGGTGTCTTTTTCGTAGCCGTCGCTGTCGGCGTAGCGGGCCAGGTCGAGCCAGTGCCGGCCCCAGCGCTCGCCGTAGTGGGGCGAAGCAAGCAGCCGGTCGACCAGCCCCTCATACGCATCGGGCCGCGCGTCGCTGAGAAAGTCGTCCACCTCCGCCGGCGCCGGCGGCAGGCCCAACAGGTCGATCGAAAGCCGGCGGATCAGCGTAGCGCGGTCGGCCTCCGGCGAGGGCGCCAGGCCCGACCCTTCCAGCCGGGCCAGCACAAAAGCATCGATCCCGTTGCGCACGCGGCCCGCATCGGCCACCTGGGGCACCGCCACCGGCTCAATCGGCTTGAACGACCAATGATCGGCGCCGCCCGCCCGCGCGGCGGCCGTTTCATCGGCCCAGTCGGCTCCCTGGTCGATCCAGGCCCGCAAGAGCCCGATCTCGGCGGCCGAGAGCCGTTCGCCGTCGGGCGGCATCACGATCTCGTCCTCGTTGAGTCCCGTGACATATCGGATCAGCCGGCTATCGGCGCTCTTGCCCGGCACCAGCGCCGGGCCGCTATTGCCGCCGCGCAAGGCATCGTCCTTGGTATCGAGTCGCAGGCTCGCCTCGGCCATCTCGGCACCGTGGCACGAATGGCAATGCTTGGCGAGGATCGGCTGGACATCGCGGGCAAAATCGACCGGTTCGGCCGAGGGCGCCGGCAGGGCGGCCTCGCCACTGCCTGCAGGTTGCGCTGCGTCTTGATTCGGCCCGCCGGCTTCCTGGACCGCCTCGTCCGCGGCCTGGGCCAAAGCGAGCCAACCGCCCAGCGCAACCGCCAGCACGGCGAGCAGTCGCGGACGCGATACGCGGGGTCGGAGCCGACGCATTTTTTTTCAGCTCCAGAAGTCGGTGGGCAGCGGCGCGTGGCCGCGGAGCTATCCAGGCAGGCCAACCCTTGATTACAGCCCCGCCGCCGGCAGGTGTCAAGGCAGGTCGCAAGCCGCTAGTCCCAAAGTCGAGGAGAAGCGTGTCGAAGTCAGCCACCGCGCGGCTAGTGCCAGACAATGTCAGGTCCAACAGGGTCACGTCCAACAGGAACTCGACTAATGGACGGGACAGCTCGCCAATCAGCCGCCCCCTCGAGATCGTCGTGGAGTTCGTATCCAGTGAAGAGTATTGGCTGCTAGCCATAGTCGGTCTAGATTAACGCTGCCCTTGCGGTAAGCTATAAGCAGGGAAGAAGGGTAGATCAGTTCATTGCGAAGCGTTCCAGGGGGGAGTAGATTATGGGGAAGAGGAAAAGCACGAGAACCAAGACACACCAGATAGACGTCACGGAAAAGGCCGCGCAGGTCCGGGAATTCGTCGTTGAGCTGGTCCAAATCAAGGAGCCCGTAGACGTGGTGATGGAAGGGAAGGTCGTGATCCGAGCCCTTCCCGCAAAGGAGCCGGCGGACGCTGACTTCGTCGACGCAACGCCGGACGAGCGAGCACGGGCCTGGCGAGAAATCCAAAAGATTCAGCGAAAAGTTGGCAGGTCGCTCAAGGACCTGGGCGTCACCGAAGACGACGTGCTACGGGAAATCCTGACGGACGACTGACGACAACAGCCGGCGCGGATGTCTTCAGAAGAAAAACTGGTCGTCGTCTTCGACACCAACGTTATTATTCCGTTAAGCATTCCGACGGGACGCTCTCGATCGTCCCGTCTTTTTTTGCGCCTCAAAGCCTCGGGGCACGTGATTGCGGTCTCCCCGCAGATTCTGGCAGAAGTACGCGAGAAGCTGCTCACCAAGGAACCATTGCGAAAATGGCTAAAGCTCTCGGACGAAGAGATCGAGCGATTCGTGCAGCAGCTTCCCAGTCTGCTGGGTCGCACGCTCAAAGGCACCCTCCACCTGCACGGTGTCGTGCCGGCTGATCCCAAGGATGATGCCATTATTGCGGCAGCCGTGGAGGCCGGCGCTTCCTATATCATCTCGGAGGACGCTCACGTGCTTAGTGTCGGTGCGTATGAGGGAATCAAGATCATGAACCGAGCGCAATTCGAAGCCGAGCTGGATCGGCTCGGTGTGCCCGACTAAAACACAGCAGACGGGAAGACGCTTTCGAAAGGGCAGTCGCTGTCTGGGTCAAAGCGCGCTTCAAAACCAGCCACGCGTGGGCGCTTCAAACCCAGCCGGCCTTGGGGGATAAGGGGGTAAACTGCCGGTTTCGTTTTGGTTGTGTGCCGGCCGGTTGAGACGCTTTTGCCGATGGGCGCTTTGGCTGGTTTTGAATCGCCAGCCGCCTCGTCCGCGGCCTGGGCCGACGCGAACCAGCCGCCCAGCGCAAGGGCCAGCACGGCGAGCAGTCGCGGACCCGATAGGCGGGGTCGGAGCCGACGCATTTTTTCAGCTCCAGAAGGTCGGTGGGCAAGCGGCGCGTGGCCGCGGAGCTATCCAGGCAGGCCAACCCTTGATTACAGCCCGCCCGCCGGCGAGTGTCAAGGCACGCAGCGGTCGGTTGGCAGGCGCAACTGGTCTGAACGACGCTGTTCATGGATCCGGCGCGACGAATGCCCGCGCTGAAGCGGTCCTACCGCTTGGCTGGCCTAGCGAGTCCCCTTGGAGAGATTATCCTCCAGCTCAATCTTCAGTCGCTTGCCCAACGACCGCGCAAGCCGTTCGAGAGTCCCTATCGTGGGGTTGACGGCCACGCCGTTCTCGATCCGGCTGATGGCGGCCTTGTCGATTCCACTTCGGCTCGACAGCTCCGTCAGACTCACGTTAAGTTGCTCTCGCACTTTTTTCAGGTGGAAAGCAAAAGCCATGGCTGCCAGGCATTCACCCTGCGTCACCGGCTCCGCGAACTCGCCGCTGTTGACCAGATCTTGAAGAGATGGCTTCTCGCCATCGAACCTGGCCCGCACCTCCAAATCACGTTGAACCTGTTGGGCAGAACGTCGATAGGTTCGTTTGCTCGCCATGTTCGACACCGTCTAACTCTGTTCACGCCCCCCTCGGTGGCGCGCGGTTCAAAGATTCAAAGGCCTTGTTGACAAGGATATCACAAAAGCGGCTATAACAGATACCTGCAACGAGGCGTGAACCACGCGGAAAGTCCATGAGCCAAACCCTACGCCAGCGGTTGTTCGACGAGATCGACTCCTGGGTCCTGATCGACCCGCATACGCACATCAACCCGCATGCGCCGGCCTCGACGAACCTGGCGGACATCCTGGGATACCACTACTACACCGAGCTGGCCCATTCGGCCGGCCTGCCGAAGGAGCGGATCGAAGAACAGCGGCTGGATCCCAGGGAAAAAACCCGCCGGCTCGTCGAGGCGCTGGAGCCGCTGGAGAACACGGTCCAGTATGGCTGGCTGATCGAGATGGCCCGCGAGTTCTTCGATTTCCAGGACGAACGGCTGACCCCGGACAATTGGCAGGGGCTGTACGAGGCGGCCGCCGCCAAGGCACGCGCACCAGGCTGGGCCGCCGAGGTGCTCCAGCGCAGCAAGCTGGAAGCGGTCTTTCTGACTAACGACTTCGACGACGCGCTCGAAGGCTTCGACACGCGGGTCTATATCCCCTGCCTGAGGACCGACGACCTGGTCTTCCACCTGGCCAAGAGCGAAGTCCGCCGCCGGCTGGAACAGGCCAGCGGCGTCGGCGTGGGCGGCGCCGGCACGTTGCGGGCCGCCATCGGCAAGCTGTTTACCCACTTTGCAGGGCACGGCGCCAGGGCCTGCGCCATCTCGCTGCCTCCCGACTTCTCACCGGTCCGGGTGCCGCAGGCCGCGGCCGATGCGGCCGTATCGGCCGTGTTCGCCGGAGGCACGGCCGCCCCCGCCGAGCGGCGGCGCGAGCTGGCCCATTTCGTGTTCTGGACACTGGCGGAGTTCTGCGCCGAGTTCAAGCTGCCGTTCGACTTGATGATCGGCGTCAACCGGGGCGTCTACGCGGCCGGCGTCCACCAGGGCCAGGACCTGTTCGACAGCCGCGTCTCGCTGATTCAGTACCGCGAGCTGTTCAATGCCTTCCCGCAGGTAGTGTTCCCCATCTCGGTGCTGGCCAGCGTGACCAACCAGGAGCTGACGAGCTACAGTTGGATCTTCCCCAACGTGGTCACGCATGGCCATTGGTGGTACTCGAACACGCCGGCGTTCATCGAGCACGACGCCAGCGCCCGGCTGGAGGCCGTGCCCGCGACCAAGCAGATCGGCTACTACAGCGACATGTACAAGCTGGAGTTCGCCCTGCCGAAGTTTGCGATGTACAAGCGGATCCTGGCCAAGATCCTGGCCGAGCGGTTCGTGATCGATCGCGGTTGGAGCGAAGAGCGGGCCGTCGCCCTGGCGCGGCGCGTGCTGCGCGACAACGTCGAACGCGTGTTCGGAGTGTAGGCGTAGCAGGATTCGCCAGAATTGTAGCAGGATTCGCCAGAATTCTGGCGAAGTGCGTGACGGCCCGAACTCTGGCGAGTTCGGCTACCTTGAGTCCGGCTACGTTGAGTTTGTCAGGCGGGTCACCGCCCGAACTCTGGCGCCGGCTACGTCTACTCACGTTCTTCCACGGCCGACTTGCCGGGCTGGAGGAACAGCCAGCAAAAGGCGCCGATCGCCAGAACCGCGGCATAGACGTAGAAGATCAGGTCCCACTGCGCTCGCCCGGCGTAGCCCAAGCTCTCGCGCCAGTCGGCCACTGCTCCGGGCAAATACTGCGAGAGCATCGCGCCCGGCACCCCCATCGAATTCATCAGTCCAAACAGCGCGCCCAGGTGGCGCCCGCTGATTTGAGTAACGACGGCCCACCAGGTCGCCTGCTGCGACAGGAAGCACATGCAGCCCGCCCCCGTACACAAGGCCGACCCGAAGGGCCAATCCACGTGGATGCTGGCCAGCATCAAGACCGCTGCAATGAGCATCACAACGCAACCATAGAGGCGTTGGGCGCGGGCACGGTTGCGGCTGTGGCGGACGATCCAGTTGGCGAAAAATCCGCCGCCGATCGTGCCGATGGCGCCGCCAACCAGCGGCAGCGACGAGGCGAAGCCGGAGGCGATCTCGCCCAGCTCCCGCCCCTCCTTCATGTACGTCGGGTACCAGGAGAAAAACAAATAGGCCGCGAAGGCGCCGCAACTCTGGATTGTGCCCAGCAACCAGACGTTCCGGCTGGTCAGCACCAGCCGCCATGGAACGCGGCGATGTTCTTCGCCGGCCGACCGTGGCTCGGTTCCCCGGGCTATGTAGAGCCGCTCGGCCTGGTTGACCGCGGGGTGTTCGGCCGGTGCGTCGCGAAACCAATAGTAGAAGGCGGCGGCCCATACCACTCCCACGCTGCCAAACCAGACAAATGTCCAGCGCCAACCCACCAACTCGATCAGATAGGCGGCCAGGGGTGGTGAGACGGCGCCTCCAACCAGGGCGCACGTGAGCACCACGCCTTGCGCTATGCCTCGTTCGTGGTCGGGAAACCAGCGGGCCAGCACGCGGGCCGTATTGGGATAGGCGCCGGCCTCGCCGGCCCCGAACAAAAAGCGGATAACGACCAGCGTGGTCAGGCCGGTGGCGGCGCCGGTGAGCGCGGTGAAGGCCGACCACCAGAGCACGATCCGCGTGAGCACGCCGCGCGAGCCGTAACGGTCACCCCAATGGCCCGTCGGCACTTCGAACAAGCCATAGGCCACCGTAAAGGCCATCAACACGAATCCCATTTCTTCCCTGGTCAGGTCGAGATCGGCCCGGATGGAGTTGACGGCCTGGCCGATGCAGATCCGATCGAGGTACAAGACGAAGGCCAGGCAGCCCATGAAGGCGAGCACCACGTAGCGGACGCTGCTGGCCGGCTCGGCAGGGGCGGGATCATGCCGAATCGTAGTGGAATCGTCGAGCTGGGTCACAGGGCGAAGTCTAAGTGGCTCACCCGCCGGACGCAAGCACGACACGGAAGCGATGCGCCTCGGACGCGGCATCGCCGCAAGGCTGCTATACTAGCGCGGCCCGTTGCGCCAAATGCAAACGGACAAGAGCCGGAGCTTCACCGATGCAATTCTCGCACATCGGGCTCATCAGCGATCGACCGCGGCCGGGTGAAGTGTTCGTCGAGGCCACGCGGGTCTGGATCACCGATTTCGTCCAGCACCCTTTTCACGTCGAGTGGCTGCGGTTCGAGCCTGACAGCCCGGTGACGGGGCCGGTGCGGACACAGCCGCACGTGGCCTACCGGGTCGATTCGATTGCCGCCGCCAGCCGCGGGCTGGCCGTCTTGATCGAGCCGTTCGAGCCGCTGGCCGGGCTGCGCGTGGGCTTCTACCAGTCGAACGACGGGGCAGTGATCGAGTTCATGGAGTACCAGACAGCACCGTTTTAAGCGTCTTGCCATGTGGCCGTTAATCCGCCCGGACGGTTTGCGGTCGTATGATCAGTGGGGCCGGCGGCCGCGGCCGGCGAACCGCGCCGCGCTGCCGCGCGCGTTCGGGATGAGACACGCGAGGGCGAGAATGACTCTGGTTGCCTGCCCATCCGATCGTCCAGCGACTGCCCGCCGGCCGGCCAGTTCACCGGCCGGGTTTCACCGCTGGAGCAACCTGCTGTTTGTCCATTGGACGATCGCCCCCAGCGAAGTGGCACACCTGTTGCCCGAGGGCCTGTCGCTCGATACGTGGCAAGGCGAGGCATGGGTCGGGCTGGTGCTGTTTCACATGTCGGGTGTGCGTCCCCGGTTCTTCCCGCCGGTGCCCGGCATCTCGACGTTCCATGAGACCAACGTGCGGACCTATGTCCGCTATCCCGACCGTGAGCCGGGCGTATGGTTCTTCAGTCTCGATGCCGCGAGCCGGCTGGCGGTGCGGATCGCCCGCTGGCGATGGGGCCTGAACTACCACCTGGCGCGGATGCAGATCGAGCGAAAGGCCGGCCATGTTCGTTATTCCAGCACGCGGCAGGCGGCCAGCGGCGCAGGCCCCGGCGCGCTGGTCGAGGCCTCGCTGGGCGGCCTGCTCGGCGACGAGGTGCCCCAGCGCGAACTCCCAGCCGGATACGCCTTGCCCGGCACGCTGGAGCACTTTCTGCTGGAGCGGTATGTCTTGTACACCTCGCGGGCGGGACGCTTGCTCAAGGCACGAGTCCACCATCCGCCCTACTCGATCCGCGAAGCCCGCGTGCTGACGATCGAGCAGTCGCTCGTCGAGTCGAACCGGATCCATCCAACCGGCCCCGTTCGCCACGCGGCCTTTTGCGAAACGGTCGACGTGGAAATCTTTGGGCTGGTTGGGGCCGAGGCCCCGGCATGGTAAGAATGGGCTCGTGGTGACCGGATTTAGCCGGTCGGACCAACGCGGTTGCTCAGCCATGATTCCGTTTCGCCGAGAGACCCGCCATGAAACAGGTGCGTTGGGGCGTGTTGGGCGTGGCCAACATCGCCGTCCAGAAAGTGATTCCCGCCATGCAGCGGGCCGAGAGCTGCCAAGTGGTCGGCATTGCCTCGCGCTCGCTCGATAAGGCGCGCGCTGCCGCCTCGCGGCTGGGGTTGCCCAAGGCGTATGGCTCGTACGAGGAGCTGCTCGCGGACGGCGAGATCGATGCCGTTTATAACCCGCTGCCCAATCACTTGCACGTGCCCTGGTCGATCCGCTGCCTGGAAGCCGGCAAGCACGTGCTGTGCGAAAAGCCGATTGCGCTGGCGAGCGCCGAGGCCCTGACGCTGGCGGCGGCCGGCCAGGCCCACCCGCGGCTCAAGCTGATGGAGGCCTTCATGTATCGCCACCATCCGCAATGGGTCACGGCGAAGCGACTGGTCGACGAGGGAGGCCTGGGCCGGCTGCGGACGATCCAGACCTTCTTCTCGTACTTCAACCGCAACCCGGACGACGTGCGCAACCAGGCCGATATCGGCGGCGGCGGGCTGATGGACATCGGCTGCTACCCGGTCTCGCTCTCGCGGTTCTTGTTCGCGGACGAGCCGCGGCGGGTGTGCGCCATCGTCGAGTACGACCCGGACTTCCAAACCGACCGCCTGGCTTCGGCCATACTGGACTTCGGCGCCGGCACGGCCACGTTCACTTCGAGCACGCAGCTTTGTCCCTACCAGCGCGTGAACATCTTCGGCACCGAGGGCCGCGTGGAGATCGAAATCCCTTTCAACGCGCCTCCGGATCGGCCTTGCCGCATTTGGCACGAGAGGCATTCAGCCATCGAGGAGATCGAGCTGCCGATCTGCGACCAGTACGCGATCCAGGGAGAGCTGTTCTCCCGCGCGGTGCTCGACGACACTCCCGTCCCGACACCCATCGGCGACGCGGTCGCCAACATGCGGGTGATCGAGGCGCTCAGGCGGTCGGGACAAACGGGCCGCTGGGAGAAAGCCGAGTAGCTCGATATCGGGGTAGCCGGAGAGCGCCAGAATTCGGGCCGCTCTGCAGTTCACCAGAACTCTGGCGAGTTCTGCTACCTGCTTCACGAGAACTCTGGCGAGTCCTGCTACAATTTCCAAGACCCCATAAATGGGGTCACTACAAACCCTTCACCAGAACTCTGGCGAGTTCTGCTACCTCCGCTTCTGGCGAGTCCTGCTACACCCGAGGCTACGGTTCCACCTTATGCGGCACGCCGCAGCGGGGCCTGCGGTGGCGATGGCCGTGTTGGCGTGGAGAGAAGCTGCGCCGCGCGGGCCGCTTGTGCTCGCGAGGCGAGCCCGATCGCCAGGAGCCCGAGAAACGACAGCGTCGCCAGGTGGTAGCTGTGCAGCAGCAGCGTGAGATCGCGGCCTATCAGCCCGCGATTGAGCACCAGGTTTACGAGCACGTAGAAGCCGAGCACCGCCTGCGCCCAGGCTGGCGGCCGTCGCAGCGCCACGGCCGCGCGCGACACGAGGTACAGCAGGGGCAACAGGGCCACGCAGTGCTGCCCCCAGGTGATGGGAGACAACAGCAAGGCCAGCACCGAGACGCACGCGCATTCCCAGACAACCGCCAAATCGTGCCGCCGCTCAACCGGCTGCCGGAACGTCCAGGCGACGCCGGCCAGCAGCAACAACAGAGCGCCTTTGCAGATGTTGGCTGCCACCGCCGGCGGGACGTCCAGGAAGTCGGCGTACCAAGGGTGGTCTGGGCGCCCCAGGTGTCCCGCCGGAAGCCGCATCAGGTAGCGGGCGATTGCCGGCCGCAGCGAAAGGTTCTGCACCGGCTCGTCTCCCAGGGCGCCGAGCGAAGGGTCGTGATTGCCCGCGCTGAGCCGGACGTTCGCCAGCCAAAGCTGCATGTGCTGGGCGTACAGGCCCCCGCCCTGCCACAGCGCGGGAGCCAAGGTGAAGGCGCCGGCGGCGGCCATTGTCGTCGCCACCATCTTCCACTGCCGCTTCCAGGCGAACCAGGCCAACATCAGCGCCGGCGTACACTTCAGCGCGATCGCAAACCCCAGGCAGGCGCCTCCCATCACCTCGCGCCGCTGGCTCCAGCCATACACGGCCAGCCACGACAGGGCCAAGAGCGCAAGGTTCGGCCCGCACTCCGGCAGCTCGCGGACCAGAAAACGTGCGGCCAGCGCCAGCGCGATCACGGTGGTCCAGAACAAGGGCTCGCGCTCCAACGGCAAGTGACGCCGCGTGAGCCGGTGGAGCACGAACAATAGGACGGCCAGCGACGCCAGGCTGACGGGATAGAGCAATGTCTTGGCTGCCGGCAGCGGCAAGGCCGCCGTCGGCGACCAGGCCATGCCCCAGAACGGCGGATAGGGGATGTCGAGCCCTTCGGCATACATCATCTGTCCGGCCACGAACCGCCCGGCAAACTTCCAGTGCAGAAAGAAATCGCCGTCGTGCGGCTTGCGAGCCGCCCTGGTCCATTGCACGACGACAATCGCCACGGCGATGCCGATGACTACCCGCCGCCAAACGTGCCGCCGGTCGACAAACCAACGTTTCCAGGCGCCTTCCTGCTCGGACGTGTTCATTGCCGGCTCCCGCTGGGCGCGTGGGCCTGCCGGTGCCCGGCGCCGGCCGCGCCGGCAGTTCGGTTCGACAGATCGTAAATCAAGAACGTCGTCGTCCGCGCTACCGGCTGCTGTGCTCTGAGGAACTCGACAGCTTTCGCCTGGTTGGCGGCGGCCTCGCGCGTCGTTGTGCCATACAAAAGCGTCGTGCCCACGGCCAGATAGTCGGACTCGACAAACGCCAGCACGTCGGCCGGTCGATCGAGCGGCAGCACGTGCAGCGGCAGGTGGCGAAGTGGCGGATTGCCGATGGCCGGGTCGGTGCCGAAATACCAAACGTCCAGTTGGGCGAGTCCCCTGCTCTTGCGCCAACCGTCCAGCTCTTTGACCCCCTGGCCCCAGTCGTAATTCGAATCGCTCAAGAGCAGGTAACCGTTCGCCGGGCCGCCCCAAAGCTCGTTCACGTAGCACAGGCCGTGCGGCCACACGCTGCCGGCCGACATGGCTGCCCAAAGGATGGCCCCGGCGGCCCAGGCCCCGGCCAGGCCGCGCCGCCAGGCAGGGTGTGCAGTTCGGGCCGCCTTGACCAGGGCAGCGGATAAACCAACGATCAACAGCACGACCAGCGGCAGCACAAGCCTGATGCCGATCTGCACTCGGCAGTTGACGCTGAACAGCAATAAGGCCGCGGCCGCCGCCAGGGCCCAGTTGGCCAACGCCCGCCGCCGCGCGAGCAGGACGACCAACGGCGCCGCCAACAAGGCCAACGTCAACTTGATCGATAGGGCCAGGGGAAAGTAGTACCAGACTGCCTTGGGGTGCACGTGGCCTAGCAGGAAAGCGCCGTGATGGCCCTTCATGTTGTGCTTGATCTGCCGGACCAGGCCTTCGCCCGCGTTGCTAAAGACGCAGAGGTGCTCGGCCACCCAGACCATGGCGGTTTTTTGCGGCGACTGCGGCAGTTCATGGGCCCACTCGACAAACGATGGCTGCGGCTGCCAATCGCACCCGCAGTAGACGAACACGAGCACGAAGCCGATTGCCAGCAACTGCTTCAAGTCGCGCCAAAAGGGACGCAACTGTTCCCATAGCGATGAGCCCAACAGGCGCCACCGGGCGGCGGCGCTTTGCGAGTGGCCACCGGCGGGCGGCGCGGTGAGCGCTCCGGCGCGCAGCAGTCGTTCGACCTCTATCGCCAGCAGGCAGAGCGGCCCGAACACCATCCCCGACGCCTTGGCCAGCACGGCCGCGGCAAACCAGCAAGCGGGCAAAGCCACTCTCCAAAACCATGTCCGATCGCGCCCGTGCCTGAAGTGATAGACCAGCGCCAGCAGGCAAGCGCTGACGGCGATGTCGGTCGTCGCCAGGCTGGCGTGAGCCAGCAGGTTCGGTTCGCACGCCAGCCAGGCCGCCGCCAGCCTGCCTCCCCAGGGACCAGCCAACTGGCGGGCGGCCAGCCAGCCGTAGACGAGCAAAATACTCCAGAACACCAATGTGCCGGCCCGCGCCCATGGCAAGATCCGCTCGATATCAGCTACCGGGTCCAGCTCGACGCCATGCCAACGCTCCCACACATACGGGGGCAAAGTGGCCAGGTCGATCGGCAGCGGCATGGTGCCCATGTGCATCAGCCGTGCATGGCTTCCGGTGCGCCAGGCTTCCAAGCCGCTGGCGAGATATACCGGCTCGTCGAAGGTGGCGCTGAGCCGCGCCGAGGCCGACAAGCACCAGGCGGCGGAAGCGGCCAGACATGCTATCAGCCAGCAGCCATCGAGCGCGAGTTGGCGTCTGGTTGGAGGGCCCATATTCGTGGCTCGTTCATCGATCGCTTGACAGATCTCGCGGCGCAAGCAGCCGTGCAGCCGTGTAGTCTTCCCCGAACGGTGCGTCAAGATCATTGGCCGCTTGTCCTATCTTGCCCAGGCTTCGACCCCGCTCGTCTTTAGCTGTCCAACGAGCAGTACCACCCGTCGAACCGGCAAATCTCGCGGAAACGACCCAAGTTACGCCGCCCAAGCGACCGACATACCTGTGTCGAGCACGTCGCCACCCGGCCGAGGCGGTTCCACGGATGAGTTCCACGATCAGCGGCGGTCAATTTCGGCTGTCACGGCGCGGCACGCGCCCTGTTGAGTGGGAAACCGTCAACTGCCCGGCCTGCGGCTGCGGCGACTTCATTCCCCCTGTCTGGCCCGCCGCGACCGATTTAGCCGCTGCTGGCTGTCTGCCGAGCCTCGTGCGCTGCCAGAACTGCGAACTGACTTTCACCAATCCGCGGCCGATCGTGCGCGACATCGGGCACTTTTACCCGCCCGAATACGGCTGCCATGACGTCCGAGGCAATTGGGACACCCGCCGGCGTGCCCGCTGGCGGCGCCGCCTGGAAGGGCACGTGCTGAGGGCGTTTTTCAATTACCCGCCGCAGCCGGCCGGCATGGCCACACTTCTGGCCGGATGCCTGGGCCGCGTTTGGATCCGAAGCTCGCAACACCGGGCCGGCTGGATTGAATACCAGGGAGCGGGCAGCCTGCTCGACTTTGGCTGCGGGGCCGGCTCGTTCCTGCGCCGGATGCAGGCACACGGCTGGCATGTCGAGGGGCTGGACGTCTCGGCCGCGGTCGCCCGCCGCGTACAGCGGCAGACCGGTATTCGAGTGCACGTGGGCAGCTTGCCGCACGGCGACTTGAAGACGGGTTCGTTCGACTGCATCACCATGTGGCAGTCGCTGGAGCACGTACACCAGCCGCGGCGCGTGCTGGAAAGCGCCCGCGAACTATTGCGTCCCGGCGGCACGATCGTGGTCTTGGTGCCAAACCTCCAGAGCTGGTCGTTTCGGGTGTTCGGTCCGCACTGGTTCGCCTTGGACCTGCCCCGGCACCTGACGCATTTCACCCCCGTCACGCTGGCGCGGCTTCTGCAGACTACGGGCTTCCACGTTCGACGCAGTCAACAGGTGGCCATCGATGGCTGGATCCGGCAATCGGCCCGCCAGGTTGCCGCAGCCGGCCACCGCCAATGGCTGAGCGTGTGCCGCTGGAAACCGCTGGCGCTGGCAGTGGCCCGTTGGACCGAGCGTCGAGGCATGGCCGATAACGTCCTCGTCGTGGCCGAGCGCGAGTGAGGTGGCTTGACTTACTGACAAGCACGGCTCGTTGGCCGTCGTTGATTGGGTGGAGAAACGCAATGCGCCTGTTGGCCTTGATCGAAAAACCCGGGCACGTTTGTTACCGCTATCGACTGGAGGCCCACGCCCAGGCGCTCAGCGAGCGCAACTGGAGCCTGCAGGCGGCACCGCTGGCGCGAACGCATCGCGAGTGGCTAAGCCAACTGAAGGATGTTGCCGCCGCCGATGCCGTCGTCTTGCAGAGAAGGCTGTTGCCGGCGTGGTGGCTATGGCTGCTGCGCCGCTCGGCCAAGGTGCTGATCTACGACCTGGACGACGCCATGTTTTTCCGCGACAGCAACGCCGCCAAGCCGGCCGCCAGTTCCCGCAGGATCAGACGCTTTCGGGCCACCGTGCGGCTGGCGGATGCCGTGACCGCGGGTAATGGCTTTTTGGCCGACAAGGCCGCCGCACACGGCGCCGCGCATCGCGTACACCGCCTGCCGACGTGCGTCGATCCGGCCCTGTACCCGCTCGCTCGGCATACGCGGCGCGGAAGCCAAACGCGGCTGGCCTGGATCGGCAGCAAGAGCACCATGCCATCGCTGCGCCTGGCCGCCGGCGGCCTGGCCGAGGCGGGCCGCCGCCTGGGCGGGCTGGAGCTGCGGCTCATCTGCGACTGCACCGCGGCCTTGCCCGAGATTACCGTCGCGCCCCGACGCTGGTCGTCCGAAACCGAGGCCCGTGAGCTGGCCGACGCCGACATCGGCATTAGCTGGCTGCCGGATCATCCTTGGAGCCTGGGCAAGTGCGGATTGAAAGTATTGCAGTACATGGCCGCCGGCCTGCCGGTCATCGCCAACCCGATCGGCGTTCACCGAGAGATGATTGTGGATGGCCAGACCGGCTTCCTGGCCGAATCGCCCAGTGAGTGGGCCGGGGCGATCGAAAGGCTGGCCGCCGATCCCGCCTTGCGGGCGGCCATGGGGGCGCGTGCCCGGGAGCTGGTCGAACGCCAGTACAGCGCCAGCCGTTGGGGGACGCGGTTCGCCGCTCTGGTCGATTCCACCGCCTCGCCCGCCGTCTCCCAAACGCCGCGCAGCCGCTGGCGGGTGCCGGCCTGGCATTTGCGCGCGAGCGCCCGCCGCACCCCACGCTGAATGCGCAGCGACGGCCCGCCGCCGCGCTCGGCTCGGCTGGTGCGAAGCAGGCGGCGGCTAATCAGACGGATTCAAGCGCCGGGCGAAGCTCGTGGTGAAGGGCCTGCACCAGGCTGTTGGGGTCCACGGGCTTGGGAAACCAGCGATCGACCGCCTGGGGACCGCACGCGAGACTCAACTGCGACGGCGAGGCGCCCGAGACGGCAAAGATCTTCAGGCCGTCGAAGCGGGGATCCGATCGGATGCTGCGTAGGGTCGCGGGCCCGTCGCAGCGAGGCATGATCATGTCCAGCAGCATGAAGTCGGGACGCGGCTGCCCGGACAAATAGTCGAGCGCATCGGCGCCGTCGCCCGCGGTGGCCACCTCGAATCCGGCCAGGCGCAGGAACCCGGCCAGCAATTCCCGCTCGTTCTGATTGTCCTCGACCACCAGGCCCTTTCGGCCCGCCAGCGCCGGCTTGCTGGCCTGGGGCTCCTTGGCTTGCCGCCAGGCGGCGACCGTTGTCTTCAACTCCTCTTCCAGCTTGTCGATCGTTGAATGGGCTTCGGGGATCATGCCCCGGTTCAACTGCTCTCGCAACAGGGCCAGCGCCATTCCGGTCGCGTGCATTTGGTTGGCGATTGCATGGGCTGCGGGTCGCTGGTCGTTGGCCGGCTGCCAGTGGGCAACCGGCGAGAAGGGCACGCCGAGCAGTTCTTCGCGCGCCACGGGAACCCCGCGGGGCGCTTCGATGCCGAAGCGCACCGTGTTGCCCCTGACACGCAGCACCTCGATCGAGGCGCTGATGGACGGAAAGACGATCTTCTGAGACGGACGGCGGGAGAGTACGAGCATTGCGGATATCCTTTCCAAGTGTCGGGCCAGACCACGCGCAGCCGACCACCGGCCAACACGTGTTGGGGCCCCCCGGCCATGAGGGGCACGATTTAGCCGTCCTCCGCGCAGCGACGACAGAGTCGTCACGCGCGCCCGTTCGCTCACGAGCCCGAGACGGAAAATCGCGGCGAGTTGCCCGACCTCCATGCGGTCAGCGTCTGGGAGAATCGCGCCCCCTGCCAGCGGCTAGCCGATACGGCTGAGCCGGGGCGATTCATATCCGTGGGCTCCATGCCCGCGCAACGCGCCAGTCGGAGGGGATTTGTACCGGAAAGTCTGAGCGAAGGGCAAGGTCAATTTCCGCTTTTTTTTCCGCATTTTTCGCCCCCCATGCTAGCAATGCCCGGCCCTGGAAGCGTCCCCAGTCAATTACCTGTCAATCACCGCTGGCAGCGCCGCCGCCCGCAGGCCCGCGATTAGGAGAAGTCCTCCCCGTGAAGTACATGTCGTCGCCCACCGCCCGCCATTGCGCGTGTTCCAACCGCCAGGCGGCCTCGATGTCTTCCAGGCCCTCGCCGCCAAAAGGCGATGCCGCTCCCAAGCCGCCGATCAGTTTCGGCGCGATGAAAGCGTGCACTTCGTCGATCTGGCCGGCATCCAGCAGGCTGCCCAGCAGGCCGGCCCCCCCTTCCACCAGCACGTTCGTCATCCGCCGGCGGCCCAGCTCGTCCAGCAATTCTTCCAGCCGCTCGTGGGCACCGGCGGCCTGGCAAACAAATACTTCGGAACCAGCCTCGCGCAACCGGCGACGGTCCGCCTCGGGGGCCTGCGGCCCGACTGCCACCAGCAGCGGGAATTGCCGGGCCGTCCGCACCAACTGGCTGGTCGAAGTCAGGCTGGCCTGGCTGTCCAGCACGAGCCGAGTGGCGGTGCGCGGGCCCGCGGGCCGCGCCGTCAACAGCGGATCGTCGGCCATCGCCGTGCCGCGCCCGATCATGATCGCATCCACGCGGCCGCGCAACTCATGGACGATCCGCCGCGATGCTTCGCCCGATATCCAGCGGCTATGCCCAGCGCGGGTCGCCAGCTTGCCGTCGAGCGTCATGGCCCACTTGGCGATCACCCAGGGCCGCTGCCGCGCCATCAACTTCAGGTACGGCGCGTTGAGCTGCCGCGCCTCCGGCTCCAGCAAGCCGACTTCGGCTTCGATCCCCGCCGCCCGCAACCGGGCAATGCCGCCCCCCTGCACGGCCGGAAACGGATCGAGGTGAGCGGCCGCCACGCGGCCCAGCCCCGCCGCGATGATGGCCTCGGTGCAGGGAGGCGTCTGGCCTTGGTGGCAGCATGGCTCGAGGGTCACGTACATCGTGGCGCCGGAGGCGCGGGATCCGGCCACGGCCAGGGCCTCGACTTCCGCATGCGGCCCTCCATAACGGCGGTGCCATCCTTCGCCGATGATCTCGGCGCCCCGGGCGATCACGCATCCCACCAAGGGGTTCGGCTCGGCACCGCCTCGCCCCAGGGCCGCCAGTTCCAGGGCCCGTGTCATGAGCCAGCGGTCGAGCTGCGGCTCGTTCATGTGCTGAAAGGTTGCCAAGGCCGCCTGCTCAATCCGAGCCCGGAGTCCAGATGGCGGACTTTCGGCCGGGGACCTCGGCGCTGTGCGGCGTCCAAATTCCGGGCCGTTGGGATGTTGCCTCACCGGGCATGGCAATCTCGGGCTCCGGCTGGTCGGCCACCGGCAAGTGCAATTTGCCATCGTCGTCGATCAGGCCCGCCTCGTGCAAGAGCTGGAAGAACTTGCTGCGGACATCCGGCTCGCCGGTGTGAACTCTGACGATGTGTTCGATCAGCGGCATGATCTCGCTGAATAATCCGTTGGTCATGCACAAGGCGAGCTCATCCACGTCGAGCAAGCCGCACGACTTACCGGCGGCCACAAGAGCGGCGCGTCCCTGCCGCACGTAGTCCAGGGCCTGCGTGGTCGTGGCGGCCGTCAACGCCAGCGCGGTGTAGAGGGCGTGCAGGTTCGCATCCGGATGGATACGCGTACGGGCGAGCACCTCACGGGCCAGCTTATAAAGGGCGCCTCTCACCTGGAAGGTGAATGCTTTGTCAAACACGAACAGCAGGTCCCCGTCGGAAAGCTTATCGACCATCAGCCGCGACAGGCGGACCAAGGGCACCTGCTTGATGTCGATCGATGCGGGATCGATCGGGTGCGGCACCGGCAAGCCGACCTGCGACCGCAGCGCGTCAAGATCTTCGTTCGGCGTCGACACCTGGTGGGCCAGCTCGAGCTGCAGAATCGCCGCCAGCAGCTTGACCCGCTGGGTCGGATCGGCGGCGGCCTGGGCCGCGGTACGCCCCTCGAACAAAGGATTCGCCAGCGCCGGCCAGGCCTCGAACAGGACCCGCCGCCGGCCGACTTTCATCAAGGCGCGTGCATGGTCGGCCGGTGTGTCGTGGGGCAGGTTCCATGAGCGAACCAAGACCCGCTTGGCCAGCGGCGCCGACCCGACCACTTGCTCGGCGCCCGGCGGGCCCAAGGCGTCGCCCACGCAAGCCGCCAACTGGCTGGTCGCGTCGGCAAGCTCGTCCCGGTAGGCGGCCAGCTCAATCCGCGCCGGCCGATCCGTCTGGCGCCCGAAAAGGGACAGGTTGCCCCGCAGCTCCGGGACGTCGTCCATCGCCAAGCCGATTCCGCTGGCCGGCAAGGGCCGGTTAAACACGGCAAACGACGAGCGCGGCGGGGGACCGTATTCCTCGGTCTGCAGGCTGTCGGGCAGATCCATCGGACCGAACGACCTCGAAGCCGACAGCCGCCGTTCGGCCTGCTCGGCGTCGTTCACCGTATACTCGATCTGTACCAGGTCGACCTCGGGCCAGGCCGCCGGATCGAGTATCTGGGCCAGCGCTTCGGCCTCGACCGCGTCGTCGGGCGGCACGTCCAACGCGGCCAGACGCCGCAGCGCGGCCACAGCGCCTGCCTCGTCGGCCAGAATCAAGCGGACCCGGGCCAAATACTGCCAAACCGCCGGCGCGTCGGGTGCCTGTTCGGCAAGCCTGGTGAAGCCCTCCCGGGCCGACCACCAATCGCCGGCCCAGACCTGCGCGAGAGCCACCTCGAACTCGTCTTTGGACGGCAGTTTCGAAACGTCTCCCAGCGGGTCGTGAGGCCGATCCTTCAGCAACGGCGAAACGTCCGGCGCCGACACGAACTTTCCAAATAGGCCCACAATCGTTTCGTCGTCGCCGGAAAGCTGCTGATACACGTTGGCGTGGGCCAAAAACGCGGGGATGCGGCCCTCCGCGTACAGCGCCAACGTGACGTACCGCAGCGCCAGCATCACGTGCGGAGTTACGCCCTGCGTCGAAGCGGCAATCGCCTTGCTCAGCAGCTCAATGCCCTGGTCGAGCTGCTCTTCTCTCATGGCGATCATCGCCGACATCGCCAAGCCGTTCGGATTGTCCGGGTGCAGCTCTCGCAGCCGGCGGACCGTTTCAGCCAGCTCTTCCTTGCGGTCCAGGTGCAGCTCGAGCATCGCTTTGTCGGTCAGCACGCATTGGCGGCCCGGAAACCTGGCATCGACCCGATTGAGATGGTCGAGGCAGGCCTGGAACTGCTCGCCATCGATCATGCGGGACGCCTTGTCCAGCTCGCTCACCAGATCGCTGCAGCAGAACTTGATCTTCTTGCCCGTGCCGCCCGGACAGGGGCTGTAAACGTCGATCTTCATGAGAAGCGATGTCCCCTGGGAAGTTATCCGCTGGGAAGTTGTAGGTTGTGCGCTGGATCAGCCCGCCTGCCGGCCGGCCAGGGCGCGGCGCTTGTCGCCGATCAACTGGAGCAGAACCTTTTGCGGGTCGGCGAATTTCTTGACCCCCTCGGCCATCAGTGTTTCTTCCAACGTGCGGATGTCGACCAGGCGATCGATTTCGGCCAGCACCGCCGGCTCCGGCATGCGCTCGATCTGCGACGTGAAAGTTCGGCCGCTGCGCTCGATCGCCTCGTTGGTGGCCGGCGGATTGGTTTCGATGTCGCTGCCGGCAAACGCCTCGACATACTTCCAGGGGGGGTCGCCGGGCTTCTTGGTGCCGGTGCTGGCAAAGATTATCTCCTGGGCCAGCGGCGTGCCCTTGTCCGACCAGAACCGGCGGTTCTCGGCCCAGATCCGCTTGGCGTTCACGATGCCCACCATTCCCTGGGCCGCCGGCGAAAGTTGCGGCACTGCTCTTTCGGTGTAAACATCCAAGCGGGAGACAAAGATGCTATAGACGCTCTTGAACCGCGACAGGTCCTTGCGCCGCCGCGCACCGGCCCACACGGCGTCGCGGGCGGCCCGGTACTGCCGCGGCGAGAAGGTCAACGTCACGTTCAGCGTGACTCCCGCCGCCGCCAGCTCTTCCAGCGCGGCCAGGCCGGCCTCGGTAGCCGGCACCTTGATCATCCGGTTCTCGTGCCCCCGGGCCCATTGCTTGCCCAGCTCGATATAGCGCGCCACGCGCTCGTCGTGCACAGGTCCCTGCTCGGGATCCTCCAGCAGCGGATCGAGCTCGAAGCTCACGTAACCGTCGTTCCCCGATGTTTCTTTCCAAACCGGCAAGAACACCGACTGGGCCTGCCGGACCAGCTTGTCGGTGAGCTGCCAGGCGATCTGCTCGTCGGCGAGGCCCTGCTGCATCAGCCGCTCCAGCTCGTCGTCGAAGCGGCCCGTCTTGATCAGGTCGGCAATGATGATCGGGTTCGAGGTGGCGCCGCTAGCGCCCAAGGCGCGGTTGCCGGCCACCAGATCGGGGTCGATCGAATCGAGCCAGAGCTTCGTGCCGGACGCTATCAGCGATTTTAAAGGCGAAGTCATTGGGCGGTTCAGTCCGCTGGAGGTCCCTTAGAGCAATCCGACAGAATAGCAAAACTTGCCCTGGGCCGCCACCGGCAGCAGGCTGCGCCCAAGTGGCATCCTGCGGTCGACTCGTCATTCGGTCATTCGATTGACCAGACTACTGCTGACCAGACTACTGCGGGCTGGCAATCACCAGGGCCACGGCCTGGCCGGCGGGCGACTGGTTGAGTACCAGGGCGGTGCCGGGCCGGCCCGCCAAAGGTTCGCCCCGCACCACGCTCACCGGGCATTCGCGGTCGGGATGCTCGTAATTGAGCGTCACGGGCACCAGCCCCTTTTCCAAGGCCAGCAGGCTCGCGGCCAACTCCACCGCCCCCGTGCCGGAACCCAGGTTTCCAAAAAAGCTCTTGGGCGCCGTCACGGGAACCGCACCCAATACGTCGCGGATGGCCTTGGCCTCGATGCAATCGTCGTGGGGCGTGCTCAGTCCGTGGGCGTTCACGTGGCCCAGGTCCGAGGCCTTCAATCCCGCCATCGTCAAGGCCTGTCCGATTCCGCGGCGAATGGCCGATCCGGTCGCCGGCCGGTCGCCGGCTTGCGGCTCGAAGCAGCTCGAATAAGCCAGCACGCGGGCACGCACGTTCGCCCCGCGGCGCCTGGCGTGCTCCAGGCTTTCCACAATGACCGCGGCCGACCCTTCGCCGTTGACAAAACCGTCGCGCAGCGCATCGAATGGCCGCGAAGCGCCGGCCGGATCCTCCACCCGCTGTGACACGCACAACAGGCGGTTGCGGGCCCAGATCGTGGGATGAATCCGAGACCCGGTGCCTCCACTGATCATGATGTCGGCCTGGCCCCGCTCGATCACCCGCACCGCCTCGGACAGTGCCAGCAGGCTGGAGGATTCGGCCAGCAGAACGGAATTGTTCGGCCCGCGAGCATCATGAGCGATGGCAATGTGGCAGGCCGGCATGTTGGGCAGGTACTTCAGCATCCAAAGCGGATAGACCTCTTCCATGGCCCGGCGGCCCCACTCGCGGAAGTCGAACGTGCCATCCACCAGGCAGCGGCGGAAGGCTCCCGCCACGTCCTCCGGTTGGCACTGGATCATGTCGGACCCGAACACGACCCCGAATCGATCGGGATCGATCGACTCGGCGGCGATCCGGGCATCGCTGCACGCCAGGTCAGCGGCCGTGACACCCAGTTGGATGTCGCGCGACATCACCTTGAGGCTCTTCCGCGGCTTAACGTATTGCTTGGGATCGAATCCAACGACTTCGGCGCCGAAGTCGATCGGCGAAGTGCTGGCATCGAAGGCGGTCAACCGCCGGACGCCGCTCTGAGCGGAGCTGAGTGAGGCCCAAAAGGCCTCCTCCCCGATGCCGATCGGACTGACGACGCCCAGACCCGTGATGACCACTTCGCGTGCAAGCGACATGCTGCTCGAGGTGCTTTTAAGAGCCTGTCGGAGGGCACTGGGTGCCGGAAAAGATTGTCCGTTTGGGCGCGCAGGGGATGCTTAAACCGTGGCAGGCAAAGGATATATACCAGAAGCCACCGGTTTCTCCCAGCCCACCCATAGAGTCATCTTACCGGCCGCGTGCCGTTCGGTGGAATAGGCAACCTGGGTCAGCCGCGTATACTTGATTTTTCCGGGCCTGGGCGAAAAGATGGAGTTGCACCTTGTGCTATCAACACCCGCCGGACTCCCTCCCGCGTCATGGCCACCGCATCCACCGTCGCGACAGCACCCCGCTACCATACCGCTTTTTCGATTCGCCAGGCGCGCCGGATCGTCGAGGAACTGTTCGTGCCGCGGCCGGCCATCTACTGGACTGACTTTCTGTTCTCGATCGGCATCGGTGGGACAGCATTTCAATTGGTGCGGCGCGTGCCGCCGTTTTCCATCGGGCAACTGCTGCTGTACGCCATATCGTGCCTGGCGCTGTACCGGGCCGCCTTGTTTATCCACGAGTTGGTCCATCTGCGCAGCGGCACGTTCAACGGTTTCCGCGTAACGTGGAACCTGCTGTGCGGGATCCCGTTTCTGATGCCCTCGTTTCTGTACTACACGCACATGGCCCACCATGCGCGAAAGCACTACGGCACCCACGACGACGGCGAGTATTTGCCACTGGGGGCCGGTCCGGCACGGGCCATCTTCGTCTATCTCTGCCAGCCGCTGGTCATCCCGGTACTGGCGGTGGTGCGGTTCCTGCTCTTCACGCCGGTGGCCTGGATCAGTCCTCGCTTCCGCCGTTTCGTCCACCAGCGGGCCAGCTCGATGGTGATGGATCCCAGCTACGTGCGGCCGCTGCCCACGCCCAAGGAGCTGCGGGCCTGGCGGCTGCAGGAGGCCGCTTGCTTTCTTTACGCCTTCGGAGCGGCCTGGCTGTTCATTCGCGGCCGTTTGCCGCTGGAGCTGTTGGCGCAGGGTTACCTCACGGCGGTCGGCGTGATCATGGTCAACCACGTGCGGACACTGGGGGCGCACCGGTTTCGGCACGATGGCGAAGAGCTGTCGTTCGTCGAACAGTTGCTCGACTCGATCAACTATCCGCGCAACCCGCTGATTTCCGGCCTTTGGGGCCCCGTGGGACTGCGATTCCACGCCCTGCACCACCTGTTCCCGTCGATGCCGTATCACTCGCTGGCCGAAGCCCACCGGCGGCTGATGGCTGAACTGCCGCCCGACTCGCCGTACCGGCGGACGGAAAGCCCGGGGCTGTGGGCCTCGCTGTGCGAGTTGTGGCGCGCGGCCAGGACCTCAGCCGACACGCGTGGCGAAATTCGCCAGAGTTCCGAGCGCATGGCGTAGCGGAATTCGCCAGAATTCCGGCGCTCAGCCGTCGAGATCGTACATGCGGTACGTCTTGTATCGCTTGGCTCCGCCTTTCTCCAGGCCCAGCCGCGCCAGGTCATTGTCTTCGGAGACCCAGGAGAACTCCACCTCCTGGACGCCGATGTCGAGCGCCTTGGGAACCAGGTTCCGCAACAGCACCAGGCCCAGGCCCCAACGCTGGTACGCGGGCACCACGGCGATGCTGATCACGCGCATCCGCGTCATGTCCTTGCGGTGGGCCAGCAGCTTCAGAAAGCCGAACGGGAACAGCCGGCCGTTGATCTCCTTGATCCGCGGGTTGTAATCGGGCAATCCGATCACGGTGCCCACTCCCTGGCCGTCCACCTCGGCGAACAACGTCAGCTCGGGGATCAACAAGTATCGCAGCGACGACGCCAGCTTTTTCATTTCATCGGGGGGCAGCGGCACAAAGCCCCACATGGCGACCAGCGAGCGGTTGTAGAGGTCGAGAAACAGCTCGACGTCTTCCATGAAACGCGCCGAGTCGAGCGGCCGGATGATGGCATTCGATCGTTCCTGCGCTTGTTCGGCCAGCGGGCCGAGCTGCCCGTCGACTTGGGGCAACTGGTCGCGATAGCCGATGTAGGCAAAGAGGTCGTGCGTCTTCCGGAAGCCGTATTCTTCCACCAGGCGGACGTAATAGGGCGGATTGTAGGTCATCATGAACATGGGCGGGCTGTCGAAGCCTTCCACCAACAAGCCGCACTCGTAGTTCATCGACGGGTTCGCCGGGCCCCGGATCTGCTGCATGTCGCGCTCGGCGAGCCACTGCCGGGCGGTATCGAACAGGGCGTTCGAGACGGCGCCGTCGTCGATCGACTCGAAGAAGCCGAAGAAGCCCCGCCGCTCGTTGAACACCCGGTTGTGTTCGTGATTGACGATGGCCGCGATCCGCCCGCAGACCTGGCCCCGCCGCAAGGCCAGGAATGTCTGTACCTCGGCGTTCTGATGAAAGGGATGAGGCCGGTAACCCAGCAATTCCCGCTGGTTCTGCCTCAGGGGAGGCATCCAGTTCGGGTCTTCGTGATATAGTTGCCAGGCGAAGTCGATGAAGCGCCGGCGGTCGCGCCACGAGCTTACCGGCTTGATCACAACGTCGGTCATGCAGCGAGTAGTCAACTCGATCCTCCACCGCGGCGCATGCAAACCTACGAGTGTACCCTCGCTTTTCCTGGAGGGTCAATTCCCGGCCCGCAGAAATGGATGGCGTGCAGCCGCTTTCACGCATTGCACGGTTTCCGACGGCGGACGAGTCACGAAACGGCCAGGCGGGCGACCGAGTATTTCCAGCGCACCGTGCGCGGCCCTGCTCCTGTCGCTGAGGGTGGCCGCACCTCCAGCAAAACCCCGCTCGAGGGCAGCGGGCGGGGCTCGTGCAGCGTCACTTCGGACAGCTCGCCGAGGGTCTCGCACGGCTCGAACCGCCAGGCACGATGCCACTGGCTGGACGCCGGCTGGGCCAGCAGCCTGTAGCGGCTCCCCAGCCAGGCCGGCTCTTGCCCCAGCCGGCAAGCCGCGTCGAATGTCAGCCGGGCCGCCAGCGGATCGAGCGCGACGCTGAGCGACCAGTGGCTCCGCCCCGCCATGCCGACGAGCAGGGCCAACCAACCGCCCCGGGCCTCTCGCTCGATCTGGATCTCCTTCAACGGGGGACTGGGCGGCCATGCATCGCCGGGCGTGCCTTCGATCGACTCCAGCACCACCAGGCCGGCCTCGTCGGTCAGCTCGATGCGGTGTGCGTAGCGGTCCGCCGCTTTATCGAAGACGACGCGCACGCCGCCGCCGCCGATTGCCTGCTCGCGGCTCACCTCGAAGGGCTCCGCGGCGCAAACCGATTCTTCGTCCGCCGCGCCGGGCAACGGCTGCGCACGGCGGCACGCGAAGCTCTCGAGCCGCTCGATGGCCGGTTCATGCGGCGGTCACTTCCTTACCCACCCGCCACCGCAGGAAGGCGTCGAGGAAACCTTGCAGGTTGCCGTCGAGCACGCTCTGAAAACTGCCCACCATGTAGCCGGTCCGCGCATCCTTGACCCGCTGGTCGGGGTGCAGGAAATAGTTGCGTATCTGCGAACCGAAGCCGGTCTTGGCCTGCGCCTGGTACTTGGCCGCCTGCTGCGCCTCGCGTTTCTCCTCCTCGATGCGGGCCAGACGCGACTGGAGCATCTTCAGCGCCATGGCCCGGTTCTTGTGCTGGCTCCGCTCGTTCTGGCACTGCACCACGATGCCCGTCGGCAGGTGCGTCAGCCGGATGGCGCTGGAAGTCTTGTTCACGTGCTGGCCGCCGGCCCCGCTGGCGCGGAAGACGTCCTCGCGGATGTCTTCGTCGCGGATTTCGATCTCGGCGCTGTCGGCGATCTCAGGCGAGACGTCGACCGCGGCAAAACTCGTCTGCCGCTTCCCCTCGGCATTGAACGGGCTGATACGCACCAGCCGGTGCATGCCCGTCTCCCCCTTCAGATACCCGTAGGCCATCGGCCCCCGCACGACAATCGTGGCGCTGGCGATGCCCGCTTCGTCGTTGTCCTGCCGGTCCAGCAGCTCGGTCTCGTAGCCGTTCTTCTGCGCCCACTGGATGTACATCCGCAGCAGCATCTCGGCCCAGTCGTTGGCGTCCACGCCGCCGTCGCGGGCATTGATCGAGAGGATGGCGGCGTTGGCGTCGTGCGGCCCGTTCAACAAGGCCTTGAGCTCCAGCTCGTCCAACAACGCTTCCAGTCGATCGAGCTCACCAGGCAGCTCGGCCGCGATTTCCGCGTCTTCGTCGGCCATTTCCAGCATCGCCCCCAGATCCTCGGCCGATTGAACGAGCTCGCTCATCGGCTTCAGCAAGGTCCCCAAGGCCTTCAACTCGGCCACGGTCGCCTGGGCCCGTTCCTGGTTGTCCCAGAAACCGGGCTGCCCCATCTGGTTTTCGATGCTCTTGCCGCGCTGCCGCTTGGCATCAAAGTCAAAGAGAGTCCCGTAGTTGCGTAATCCGCTCCTGGATGGCCGCGGCCCGATCGCTCAACTCTCTGTCCATGGGGATCCTCCAAAAAAAACGGAATGAATTCCGTTCTACTTCTTCCGAACAAACGGAATGAAATTCCGTTCTACGGCCAAATTATACCAGCCCGGCCGGCGTCCGGCAGGCCCGATTTTAGTCGAGACTGCGGGCCGTGGCCGACTTTAGGCAAACCGCCTGTTTGTTCAAGCCGGTCGGGCCACGGTGCCGATACGTTCGATACCACCTGCACTACCGGCACCTTTTAACCTAACGGACCCTTACACATGCATGGGCTATTGCGTCGAATAGGGGACCTGGTTAAGGGCGGCTGCCAACCGCGCGACGTGGCGCTGGCCGTCGCGCTTGGTCTGCTGGCCGGTTTTGCCACGGGCTGGAACCTGACCGGCGTGGCCCTGCTGGCCGCGGCGGCACTCTTGAATGTCCATGGCAGGACCTTCGCCCTGGCGTGGGCCGCCGGCATGTCTGCATCCTGGCTGCTCACTCCCGTAACGTGGCGAGTCGGGCAGTGGCTGCTGGACGGCTCCCCCTTGGGAGGCCTTGTTTCCATTCTCGGCGACGGCCCCGTCCCCGCGATGCTCGGCTGGGACCGTTATACGCTGGTCGGCGGAATTGCGCTGGGACTGTTGTTGAGCCTGCCGGCTTCGCGAAAGACGGCCCGCTTGATCCGGGCACTGGGCGGCGCAACGCAAAGGCATTCCGGCAGCCCCACGGACGAGTTGTCGCTGGGCCAGCGGTTGGCGGCACAGATGTGGTTGGGGGGCGAAGTCGATTGCCTGCCGCCCCCGACCGGTGCGAAACCTCGCCTGCTGCGACCATACGGCTGGGCCATGTGCCTGGTGCTCCTGCTTTTCGCGGGATGGCTGCCTTTTGTGATCGTTCCCCGCGTTGCCGCCCGTGCAATCCTGGCCGAACTGACGCAACTCAATGGCGCCCAGGTGACCGCGGGCCGCGTCGAGTTGTCTGTTTTCAACGGCCGGCTCGCCGTCGACGAACTGGCCATGGCCGATCCGGACCGCCTCGATCACGACCGCCTGCAGGTGGGCCGCCTGACGGGACAACTCGACAGCGGCCAACTGCTGCGGGGCAGGCTGCACGTCCAGCATATCCGGCTGGAACAAATCCGCTGCGACGTGGCTCGGCGGCAGGCGGCGCAGCGAATCCGCGTCCGGCCGGCGATCGACGACCAAGAGGCCAGCGGCACGCTTGTGCCGGCCCAACCGCACGACCTGCCGCTGGATGCCTATCTGGCCGGTTGGAGCGATATCCAAGTCCAGCTCGGCTGGCTGGGCCGATTGGTCCAGGCCGCCGAGACCCTGGCCAACGTCGAACAACCACTCCGCCCGGCACGAGGCGTTGCCGCGCGGCGTACGGCGTCGCGGCCGGCACGCAGCGAGCTGGGGCGGCCGCAACCGCGCTTGCTCATCGAACGGCTGCGGGCCGAAGACCTGGCGGCCTTTGAGCTGGGGGGCAAGTCGATGCTCAAGCTGTCGCAACTGTCGAGTAGGCCGGCCGGCGCCGCGGGGATCACGCGCGTGCAGATCGTAGCTCCCGAGCTGCGGACCGAAGTGTTCGCGGATCTCCGCCTTCACGAGCCGGAAGCCCGGCACGCCGCCGGTTTTCGTGCCTATGATCTGCCGCTGGCCGAGCTGGTCGACCGCGACCAGGCCGGCCGTGTCGTGGTCGTGCGGGGGGGCACTGTCAACCTCGACGGCGACGGCTGGATGACCTCGGCCGGGCTGGAGCTGGCTGTCCGCGTCGAAGCCCGGCAACTTGATACCCCCGTGCTCAGCCAGCTTCCGCTGGTACACCTCGACCCAGTGGTCTGGGACGAAGGACTGCACCGCCTGGGCGAGCTTCGAGCGGAAGCCCGGCTGGCCGGTCCCTGGAGCACGCCCCGGCTGTCGGCCGACAGCAGCAAGCTGTTGGACCAGTTCAAGCATCAACTACGGGCCGCCGGCGAGCACCAACTCGTCCAGGCGGTCGATGCGGCCTCGCGGGCCCGCGCGACCGGCGGCGGGCCATCGATCGCCGGGCAGCCGCGGGGCAGCCAGGCTCGGCCCAACCCCAACGGGTTTTATGTGATCAGCGACGACGCGCACGACGGCCCGGCCGCCTCGGCGACCGGCGCGCCTGGCCGCCGTCCACCTTTGCCAGACGAGGTTGGCGGCAGGTATCCTGCAACCGGCGAACGCCGCGAGCATCCGCTGCGAGCCGGCGAAACGGTCGGGCTGGCCCGCAACGCACCGGCCGGCTCTCCGCCGATCCGCTATCCCGAGACCGACGCTTCGCGCTACGCATCCCACACGAGCGGCGGCACGAGCGACGCCTCCGCCAACGCCGTCGCTCCCGAAAAACGTCCGGCGGCCGAGCCGCCGCAGAACCCCGCGGCGCCATCTTCGCCCTACTCCAATTGGGCGCGGCGGCCCCAGCTCAATTCGGCGACCGCCGCCGCCGGGCAGCGCCGGCCGGACGAGGCGGGCGGCACACGGCAAGGACCTGCTGCTGCCGGATCGGGGTTCCGCCATCCCGGCTTGCCGGCAACTGACGCTCATTCGACCAAGGCCGACGCCACACCGGCCGCAGCCCAGCGGCGCGCGAGCTGGTTCGACGAAGACTCGCTGGAGGATATCAAGGCCGCATCCGCCGAGCGGCAGCCAAACCGTTTCGTGCGTTGGTCGCGAGACATGCGTGCCAAGGCAAGCCGATTCTTTTCGCGAGAGCGGACTGACGAGTCTTTTGAAGGCCAATTCGCACCTGAGCCAGGCGAGCAATTCGCCCGCCGCCCAGCGCCGGCGGCGCCGCAACGCTACCAGCGCGACGTCGACCAGTTCCGCTCGCAACCCCCCGCGGAAGAAGAGGACGAGGAGTTGCCGTATACGGCGCGCGAGCCCTGGTACAAGCGGATGTGGCGGTAGAGGGCAGGGAAGGGGGGAAGGGGGGAGCGGGGGAAGGGGGGGACGGAAGAACGGCAAGGGGACGAGCGGTGACGACAGCGTT
The DNA here is from genome assembly GCA_040901675.1 of Pirellulales bacterium. GTDB lineage: Bacteria > Planctomycetota > Planctomycetia > Pirellulales > JAICIG01 > JBBDNX01. The sequence continues at coordinate 116,926 of JBBDYJ010000028.1, forward strand.
GCCGTTTAGCTTCTTCCGCCCTCGGCCTTCTGCCTTCTAATCTAGCCGTGCGCCGATTCGGTCCCAACGGATCGGGCCCGCAGGCCCTGGGCGCACGTTGTTGCCGCCCCAGAGCCCGGTTAAACTCGCGGTTATGACACCGCGGCAGTCGGCAGTGCCCATCGCGGCTCGCTGCTGGACGGCGCGCCTCTTGCTGGCGCGTCGGGTTGGTGTGGCCGCCCGAGTGCCGTAGCGGCGGCGGACGAAGGCCGGGACGGCCGCGCTCCGCGTTTCCCACTTCCCAACGATAGAACTATGGAACTCGATACGGACAAGATTGACGACGCCGTCCTGGCGCTTTTGTTCCTCGGGCTGCACAACGGAGCGCGGGCCTGGAAGGGCTTCGACTGGGAAGCCATGCATCGATTGCACGAGCAGGGCTATATTTCCGATCCTCGCGGCAAGGCCAAATCGGTCGTCTTCACGGAGGAAGGCTTCGATCGAGCCGAGCGCCTGCTTGAAGAGCTCTTCGGGAAAGACGGCTGAATGCTGCCGCTGGCTGTGCCGCCCTTACAGATGGAACGGTTGATGTCAATAGGCGTCGGGCGTGATGACGCCCA
>JBBDYJ010000029.1:0-115928 GCA_040901675.1 Pirellulales bacterium
GCAAGGCAGCAAATGACGTTCCCTGCTTGCCTGACACAAAAATAATTACAGGCCCCGATTCAGGGAAGGATTTCCTTAAACCCCGGTGCGACGGATGAGTCGATTCAATACCTTAAGGACCTCAACTCGTTACATCCAATTCGTGAGTTAAGCGCTTCCTCCGAAATTACTGACCGCGCATTGCCCGTGATCGGTACGTTGCACTCTCTCGAACGCTTGTCGCTTCGGGGATCCCAGATAACCGACGCGGGACTGGGCTTTCTCGGCTCTCTGCCCTCTCTCGAACTGCTAGTTCTGAGTGATACCGCGATCACGGATGCGGGCCTGGCCGAGTTGCCCGCGGTTCGTACTCTCAAGCACTTATTCATATCCTCCACCGGCATCACTGACGCGGGCTTAGAACACTTGGCCGCGTTAGAGCAACTTCGGAAGCTCGGTGTCGATGGGACGAAAGTCACCGATCAAGGGGTGTTTGACCTTTGGGAGGTTCGGCCGGGCGTGGATGTCCGGATAGGCGGTATGATAGCGCAGGGACACTCGGGATATAGCGGGCCGTTGACGCGCTCGACGCACGAGCGGCTGGCGGCAGGTGAGCACGTTAACCTTGGCTATTCCTGTGTCACGGGGGCCAGCTTAAAACGCTTAAGTCAGGCGACGGGCCTCAAGACGCTCAACTTACGTGGAAGCCGCGTCGACGACAATGCGCTGAAGAATCTGGCGGACCTGAAGTCCCTGGAAATCCTTTTTCTCGGCGACACACCAGTCACGGATCAGGGCTTGCTCCACCTTGAGGCACTGTCTAATCTCAGGCATTTGGAATTGGGAGGACCAAGCATAACGGACGATGCAATGAGAATGGTTGGCAAGTTAGCATCGCTGGAGATAGTTACGTTGTTTCACACAAGCGTGACGGATGCGGGGCTGGTACACCTGGCGCAGATGCCGGCCCTCAAAACGCTGCTGTTGGCGGGCGCGAATGTGAGCGATGAAGGTCTACGAGCCCTGGCGCGCTGCCCGAGTCTCGAGAACCTCCAGCTTCTTCAGACCAACGTGACGGATGCTGGAATTGCGCATCTCGAAGGCTTGCGCCATCTCGAGGTCCTCGTAGTGGACGGCGACGGGATTACTGATGCAGCAGCAGAATCGCTAGGGCGTCTGAAGGGCCTTCGCGTGCTCAATCTTTACGGAACAAAGGTAACGGCCGAAGGGGCGAAGACGCTGCAACGTGCCTTGCCGACTTGTAAGCTGGGACTGCCTTCGGCCCGGCGGCGGGTTGCTCCTAGAATGACTTCGCAACCCCAATAGACCCACCTCCAACCAGGCAGGCCGGCTGCACGGCGGACCAGGTAGCCCAACTCGACCGGATAAATCCGGTCACTACGAACATTCAATCATTCAATCCGTGGCGGCTGAGCAGGCCTGGGCGAGGATGCCTAAGGCGATGTCGACCTGCTGGGCGGTGACGCACAGCGCGGGACAGAAGCGGATGGCCGAGCGGCCGCAACCCAACAGCAACAAGCCGCGCTCGAACGACTCGTCGACGATCGAGTCGCGCAACTCCGGGTCCGCCTTGCCCTGGGAATCGGCCACGTCGATGGCCAACATCAGCCCCAGGCCGCGCGGGTTGGCCAGGTTGGCGCAGCTTCTCGCGAGATGCTCCAGCCCAGCCATGAGCTGAGCGCCGCGCAGACGGGCGTTTTCCAGGTATTCACGCTGGAGCAGATCCAGCGTGGCTAGCGCCGCTCGGCAACTGACCGGGTTGCCGCCGAACGTCGAGGCGTGGCTGCCGGGCGGCCAGGTCATCAGGTCCGCGTCGGCCACCATCGCGCCCAGCGGCATGCCGCTGGCAATTCCCTTGGCCAGGCAGACCATGTCAGGAACAACCTGGAAGTGCTCCACCGCGAACATGGCGCCGGTGCGGCCCATGCCGGACTGCACTTCGTCGGCCACCAGCAGGATGCCATGCTGGTCGCAGACCGAGCGCAACATGCCGAGAAAACCAGGCGACGGCACCCGATAGCCGCCCTCGCCCTGGACCGGCTCGACAAAGATGGCCGCCACTTCGTCCGGCGGGCAGACGGTGGCGAACTGCTCTTCCAGCTCCTCGCGCTTGCAGTTGAAGTGGATGCGGTGTACGCCGGGCAGCATCGGGCCGAAGCCCCGTTGGTGCAGCGCCTTCGAGCCACCCAGCGACATCGCACCGTAGGTCCGGCCGTGGAAGGCGCCGTAACACGATATGACGCGCTGCCGGCCGGTATGGTAGCGGGCCAGCTTCAAGGCGGCCTCGATCGACTCGGCCCCGCTGTTGGTGAAGAACACGCGCTTCGGCTTGTCGCCGGGCGCCAGCCGGGCCAACCGCTCGGCCAGCTCGATCTCGGGCGGATAATAAAAGTCGGTGCCCGACATGTGGATCAGCCGCGCTGCCTGGTCGGTTATGGCCGCCACCACCTCCGGGTGGGCGTGCCCGGTGGCCGTGACGGCGATCCCGGCCGTGAAGTCGAGGAACCAGTTGCCGTCGACGTCTTCCAGCTCGCAGCCCTGGCCGCGCGCGGCGACCAGCGGATAGCCGCGCGTGTACGAGGGGGACATCACCTGGTCGTCGCGCGCGATCCAGGCCGCCGCCTTGGGGCCCGGCAGCGCCGTCTTCAACAGGGGCGCTTTGTGCTGGCTGGTGTTCACGGTAACCATGGGCTCTCCTCTCAATCAGCTTTCCCGTCGTGGGAGATCGATGTGTGTTAATCGCTTTCGGGCGTCTGGGCGCTCATTCCCTGGGCCATGATGATGCGCCGCTCGTGGTTGACGGTGAACGCCGTGCGGTGGGTCACCGCATCGACCAGGGCGGCCGCGGACGGCTGGCCGTTGCCGCTGCGCTTGACGCCGCCGAATGGCAGGTGCACCTCGGCCCCGATGCAGGGCAGGTTCACGTAGCCCATGCCGTATTCGCACTCGTCGCGATACAGCCGCCAGCGGCGATAGTCCTCGGTGATCACCGCCATCGACAGGCCGTAAGGCGTGTCGTTGTAAATGTGGATCGCCTGCTCGTCGTTGTCGAAGGGAATCAATGCCAGGTGCGGGCCGAAAACCTCCTCGCGTATTGTCCGCAGGTGCGGCGCGTGCTGCTGCCGGTAGATAAAAGGCGACATGAAGTGCCCTGCTTCGTGCTGGGGGTCGTTCATGCGGCCCCCCTCCAGCAGCACGTCGGCCCCTTCCTGGCGGGCCAGGTCGTTGTACCGCGAAACTTTTTCGACGGCGGCCGCGTTGATCAGCGGGCCGGCGAAGGCGCCGCCGGTGAAGGGATCGGCAAAGCGGAGGTGGCGGGCCCGCTCGACCAGGCCGGCGGCAAAGCGATCGAAGACGCGGCGATGGACCAGCACCCGCCCGGCCGACACGCACCGCTGGCCGGTGGTCTTGAAGGCGCTGAGCAAGGCCGCGTTCACCGCCAGGTCCAATTGGGCGTCCTCGCATACGATCACCGCGCTCTTGGAGCCCATCTCGCAGGCACAGGTCTTGTGATCGCTCTCGGCAGCCAGCCGGCGGATGTGCGAGCCTACCTCGTGGCTGCCGGTGAAGGCCACCACGTCGACGTCGCCGTGCCGGGCCAGCGCGTCGCCCGCTTCATCTCCGAAGCCGTGGACCAGGTTGATCGTGCCGGCCGGAAAACCGGCTTCGACGAACAGTTCCACCAGCCGCTGGCCGATCTGAGGCGTCTCCTCCGACGGCTTGAACACCGTGGTGTTGCCTTCCAGCAGGCTGGGCGCGAGCATCCACAGCGGGACGGCGAAGGGAAAGTTCCAGGGCGTGATCACGGCCACCACGCCCCGCGGCTTGCGGCGGACATAGAGGTCCTTGGCCTCGATCTCCGAGGCAATCACCTGGCCGGTCGGTTGGCGGGCCGTGCCGAACACGTACTCGACCATGTGCAGCCCCTCGACCACTTCGGCCCGGGCTTCATCCAGCACCTTGCCGCTTTCGCGGGCCATGATGCGGGCCAGGCTGTCGACCTCGCGCTCGATCAGGGTGCCCAGCCGTTTGAACAGCTCGCCTCGGCGGATGCGGCTCGTACGGCGCCAACTGTCATAGGCACCGCGCGCGGCCTCGACCGCCCGGTCGACGTCGGCCGCGGTCCCCTTGGGATAGACGCCGAGCACCTCCTGGCTGCGTGCCGGGTTGGTGTTCTCGAACCGGTCGTGGCCGGCGGTGAACCACTCGCCGGCGATCAAGTGCCGTCCCAACCAGTCGGTGGTGGTCAATGTCGAAAGTGCCATGGCGAGTCTCCATAAAAGTCCAAGGCGGCCCGGACGCGAACCGGGCAGAATCCGCTTCAGCCCACCCAGCGCGCCAAGGGGGAGCCCCCGCGGCCGGCTACGAGAATGGCCAGTCCGCCGCCTGCCCAAGCCGACGGGTCCAAGTTAAGAATAGGCCCTGCGATGGATGGGGCAAGCCAGCCCGGAGCCGCCGCTTTAAGCTTTGAAGCGACTGTGGGTTGCGCCCCACGCGGTCGGGTGCAGCGGGCCGAGCAGGGCGGACAGCGGGAAGGCGGGCCGCCCTCGGTGGACGGGATGGGGGGCAGGCCTATAATGGCCCACGAACAGGGCAACGGCGCCAGGAGGTTCGAGCATTGGCTGAAAAAGTGGTGATCATCGGCAGCGGCCCGGCGGCATGGGCGGCGGCGATTTACGCGGCCCGTGCCGAGCTGCGGCCGCTGGTGTTCGAGGGGGCCGTCACCGAGGAGAACCGCATCAACGGCACGCTCCCCTTGGGCCAACTGGCTCTGACCACCGAAGTCGAGAACTATCCCGGTTTCCCGGCCGGCAATCTCGAGGCCTACCTGGATGATGCGACCGACAGGGAAAGGCGGCAGTACATGGCGCCTCACACCAGGCATGGCGTGAGCGGGCCGGAGTTGATGGAGCTGATGCGGCAGCAGGCGGCCAACTTCGGGACGCGCATCATCACCGACGACATCGTCGCGGTCGATTTTTCGAAGCGGCCTTTCAAGCTCACTGCGTCCAGCGGCGAAGTGACCGAGTCGGCCGCGGTGATCGTGGCCACGGGGGCGAGGGCCAATTATCTCGGCTTGGTCTCCGAGGACGCCTACAAAAACCGGGGAGTCAGCGCCTGCGCCGTCTGCGACGGCGCCCTGCCTCGTTTCCGCAACAAGCCGCTGGTGGTGGTGGGCGGCGGCGACTCGGCCGCCGAAGAGGGGACTTACTTGAGCAAGTTCGCCAGCAAGGTGCACATGGTCCATCGCCGCGATGTGTTGCGGGCCTCGAAGATCATGGCCGAGCGCGTCCTGGCCAACCCCAAGGTCGAGATGGTCTGGAACAGCGTGGTCGACGAGGTGCTGGGCAACGAACGCGACGGGCTGACCGGCGTCCGGCTGCGGAGCACCGTGGACGAATCGATCCAGGACCTTTCGGCGACGGGGATGTTCCTGGCCATCGGGCACACCCCCAACACGCGGTTCCTGGAAGGCCAGTTGGAATTGACGCCCAAGAAGTACATCCAGTGGACGGTCCCCTTCCGCACGAACACCAGCGTCGAAGGCGTTTTCGCGGCCGGCGACGTGGCCGACGACTACTACCGGCAGGCGGTCACGGCCGCCGGCACCGGCTGCATGGCGGCCCTGGACGCCGAGCGCTGGCTGGCACACCAGCATTGATACAGGCAGAAGGACGAAGGACGAAGGCAGAATAGGAACACGGATGAAGACTGGGGCACGCTACGACTCGACTGAGCTCGCCGAAGTCCGCTTTGCCCCAGCCACCCGGACCGAAGTCAGAGGTCAGAGGCGAGAAGGCGGAAGTCGAAGATGACGGCGGAAAAGATGAGCGTGGCCGCGGCGCGGCAGGCAGACACGGTGGGACGCGAGGTGCGGCTGCAAGGGTGGGTCCGCACGCGCCGCGACTCGAAGGCGGGCTTCAGCTTCCTGGAGCTCAACGACGGCTCGTCGCAGGGGAACGTCCAGGTGATTGCCGACGGCTCGCTGGCCAACTATGAGAGCGAGATCCGCAAGTTGGGCGCCGGCTGCAGCGTGACGGTGGACGGCGTGGTCAAGGCCTCGCCCGCCAAGGGCCAAGAGACCGAAGTGCACGCCAGCCGAGTGGTGGTCCACGGCGTGGCGGATCCGGAAACGTACCCGCTGCAGAAGAAGCAGCACTCGTTCGAGTTCTTGCGGACCCTGGCGCATCTGCGGCCGCGGACGAACACGTTCGGCGCGATCGCCCGCGTGCGCAACTGCGTGTCGCGCTCGATCCACCAGTTCTTCCAGGAGCAGGGTTTTCTGTACGTCCAGACTCCGATCATCACCGCCAGCGACTGCGAGGGCGCCGGCGAGATGTTCAAGGTGACCACGCTGGACCTGGCCAATCCGCCGAAGCAGGCCGGGCAGGTCGACTTCTCGCGCGATTTCTTCAACCGGCCCGCCTACCTGACGGTGAGCGGGCAGTTGCAGGGCGAGATCTTCGCCTGCGCGCTGGGCAAGATCTACACGTTCGGCCCGACGTTCAGGGCCGAGAACTCGAACACCTCGCGGCACCTGGCCGAGTTCTGGATGGTCGAGCCGGAGATGGCCTTCTACGAACTGGCCGACAACATGGACCTGGCCGAGGCCTTTCTGAAGCGGATCTTCCGCGACGTGCTGGAGCAGTCGGCCGAGGACATGCAGTTCTTCAAGGCCCGCATCGACGACACGGTGGTCAGCACGCTGGAAAGCATCATCGCCAGCGAGTTCGTGCGGATGTCGTACAGCGAGGCGGTCGAGGTGCTCGCCGCCAGCGGCCAGACGTTCGAGTTTCCCATCGCCTGGGGCAGCGACTTGCAGGCCGAGCACGAGCGGTATCTGACCGAGCAGAAGTTCCGCCGGCCGATGATCCTCTACGACTACCCGCGCTCGATCAAGCCGTTCTACATGCGTGTCAACGACGACGGCCGCACCGTGCGGGCCATGGACATCCTGGTTCCCAAGGTGGGCGAGATCATCGGCGGCAGCCAGCGCGAAGAGCGGCTCGACGTGCTCGAAGAGCGGATGCGCGAGCAGGGCCTCGATCCGCGGCAGTATTGGTGGTACGCCGATCTGCGCCGCTACGGCACCGTGCCGCACTCCGGCTTTGGGCTGGGTCTGGAGCGGGCGGTGCAGTTCATCACCGGCATGGGCAACATCCGCGACTGCATCCCTTTCCCCCGCACGCCCGGCAACGCGGAATTCTAGTTGTGGGTGTTGTAGCCGGATTCGCCAGAATTCGGGCCGTGGTGGCCGGCGTAAAACAGCTCCAGAACTCTGGCGAATTCTGCTACCTCCGTAGCCGCGCTTTAGAAGGTGTACTCGAGGCCGAAGTTGAGGCCCTGCGCCCAGAAGTCGCTGTCGCGGAACTCGAAGGCAGGCCGCTCGGGGCCGATGAAGGGGCCGGGCGTCAACTGCAGAGGGTTGAGCGCCACGTCGATCTGATCGCCCGGCCGGGCCACGTGGCTCCAATAGATGAAGGAGTAACCCATCAGCGCCCGCAACCGGGGCCTGACGAAGTACCCCAGCGTCAGCCCCACTTCGGGGACGATAGCGAAATTCTCTTCGCTGAAGGTGCCGATGTTCGACCCCTGAGCCAACAGCCCGCCGCCGCGGCTAGCCGGAGCCGCACCGGGGACCGTGACGGTGGTCGCGCCGTCGATGGTCACCGTGCTCCAGGTGCCGCCCAGGGCCACTTTGCCCAAGACATCGAACGACCAGCGGCCCCGGTAGATGCGGCTCAACAGGCCCAGCTCGCCGCCGTGGAACTCATTGCGGGTGTGGAAGCGGTCAGTAAGGTCGATCTGGGTGCCCAAGGGGATCAGGCCGGCGGGGTCGGTGGAGATCAACTGTTCGCCGATCACCACGTCCTCATCCAGCTTGAGGAAACGGTAGCCGGCGATCAGATCGAGGCGGTGACAATTGCGGTTGCAGATTTTGTGCCCGCAGGAAGTGCGGCAGCATATATTGTGCAACAGGCGGACACCGGCTCCTTGAAAGTCGCTGCTGGCGCGGACGTTGACCGAGCCGGTCACGATGCCGGGAAAGGCCACCAGCTCGGAATCCTCCTGGCCAGTGATGACGTTGAAGAACGGGCGGGCCAGGATCGGGTCGCCCGCACTGATGGCCGAAAACTCGGTGACCTCTTCGCCCAGCGCGAAGTAGTCCCCCTCGATTCCCCAGGTCTGGCAGTCGTCCAACCAGGTGCCGACCGTGAAGCGGCCGCCGGAGCGGGCCCCGTCGTTGACGTCTTCGTCGCCAAACAGGATCACGGTGCCGGGCTGCCCCAGCACGCCGGCTTGCGCGCGAGGAGTGCCCGCCGGGCTCGTGGTGACCAGCGGCGGGAGCGAGTCGCCCTTGGTCCACCACAGCAGGTACTCGCCCCGGATCCAGAATCTGCCGGACGGCCCGCACAGACACTTGCAACACGACTTCGGCTTGCAGCAAGTCCCGCAATCCCGGTGATCCGCGGCGGCGGATCGTTCGGCCAAGGCGTCAACTTCCTCGGCGGCCGCCGGCATGACGGCCTCGTCCGGAAAGTCATACAGTTCGGCCCGTGCGGCGCCGGCCGCGAGGATCCCCAAGCAGAGTGAGGCACGACCAAAAAAGCTGGCCAGCGGGCTTTTCATGAGTGGGCTTCTCGAAAGATGGTTCTCGAGCGACATCGTGCCGTGGCGCAAGGGCATGGCAGCACTTGATTGAATTCATCGACCTTGGGCGGCGGGCGAATTCATCCTGGTCCCGCTGAACTGGGATAGTCGACGCCGCCGGAAATCCTCACCGAACCGCGCCAACCATCAAGGTCCGCCCTGCTTGCCAAACGGTTGGATAGCGGGCTCTCCGGGCTCTCCGGACCGGCTGGCGACAAACGCGCGGAGCCAGCCGTCGTCCAGCAGTGTCCGGCCGAGATCGGCGGCCAGGTCCGCAAAGACCGTGCGGTAGAGCGCCAGCAGTTGTTCGTCTCCCATCGGGCCATTCTGGCCGGCAACCGGCAACCGCTGCCGCCAGCGCAGCGACTCCAGGAGATGCCGCCGCAGAAAGTCGTAGGCGTCGATGGCCGTCGGCGGCAGCACGCCGATGGCCAGCGAGATCGACGCCTGCTGGGCCAGCGCCCGGTGCCAGTAGCCGGCCGGGATGTACAGCCAGTCGCCCGCCTCGAGCAAGCAGCGGCTGAGCGGCATGATCTCGCGCTCGTACCGCATGTCGGCCGGCAGTGTCTCGACCAGCGGCCAGGGATGGACCGTGTTCTTGCGGAGGCAGTATTCCTTGCTCCCCACGGTCTGCAGGACGAACACCTCTTCGGCGTCATAGTGCCAGCCAAAGCCGTGCTGCCGAGCGGGAGTGCAGTACAGGTGTACGTCGACCGGGCCGAGGAAATCGCGCCGCAAACCGCCCGCCAGGTCCGCCAGGCGGACATCGTGCCGCTCGGCATGCCGCACCAGCACGGTATATCCCTGGTCATGAAGCCGCCGCGCCTGGTCGTACGACGGGGGCTCGGCCAGTTCCACACGGCGGCCCTCCCGCACCACGAGCACGTCGGCATCGGCATGGGCCAGAAGACGCTCGACCGTGTCCCAGTTCCCCAGAGCGGTGAACTGGCTGGCGCCGCCCGCCGATGCAAAGGGCTGCTTGAGAAAGTACTCGTCGATGAACTGCCGGCGTGGAACCTGGCCGAGCAGCAGTTCGAGGCAGCTCGTGCTCTCAGTTGCCGGGTCTCGATGGAAGCTGTCGGCGGGCATGGCCGGTGGTGCATTCAAGGCAAGAGGGCGGTCGGCCGGCGGACGACCGGCCACCTTCAGCCTACCGCTTCGGACCGGCAGTCTCCAGATTGCGGCCAAACCGAAAACGAGAGCCCCTCCACCAGTGGAGAGGCTCTCGCTCGAAGACAGGTCAGGCGGATCTGCCCCGCTAAGCGGCCTAGTTCTGCCGGCGCTGACCGGTTGCCGGCCGGCGGGCAGTGTCGGCGCCGCTTTGTTCCTCGACCTGCTTCAAAAGCTCCTTGGCATGCTCCAGATGCTGCTGGGCCGTTTGCTGGCCCTGCGCAAGCGTCTGCTTGAGTTCGGGCGAGGCCTGTTGCTGGAACACCTTCAGCGTGTCGAGCATTTCGATGTGTGCCAGCACTTGCTGGCCGAGGTAGCAGCGATCAAATTCCTGTTCGGACTTCTCTTCCAACTCACGCTGGAGCGAGGCCACGTGCTGCTGGCCGATCTGCCGCTTGAGCTGGATCAGTTGGGAGTCCATTTGGCCGGCGCCGGCCAATTGCTGACCAGCCGCCGGGCGTGCTTGACCCTGCGGGTTCTGGCGGCCTGCCTGGAGCGCCGCCTTCTGGCGGTTGGCTTGGCCTTGCGCGTTCAGCCGGTCCTGCGGGCTCTCGGCGTCGCGGGCGCCCGCCTTTTGGGGGTTGCCGCCGGCCGCGGCTGTGCCTTGCCGCAATTGATCGAGGAACTGCTGATGATCTTCGATCATCTGGCGGGCAAATTGCTTGACCTCGTCGCTTTGCGCGCGCTGTTGAGCGAACTCGGCCAGCGCGATCTCGCCCTGGTTGCCGATCTCGAGCCAGGCGATCAGCATTGGATCGAGTTGCCCGGCCTGCTGGGCTCGACCCGCCTGTGGGCGGGCGATCTGCTGGCGCTGGCCTGCCTGCCCGGCCTGCCTGGCTTGCCTGGCTTGGGACCCCGCCTGGGTGGCCTGGTCCTGCCCTTCTCTGCTTGGGTCATCCGACTGCTGGCTCCAGGCGGCGCCCGCCAGTGCCAGCGCCGGCACCAGTGCAAACACCGCGGTCTTGATGCGAACTGACGTGTGCATCCGTGTACTCCCTCTTTGGGTGAAAAGTAAAACGCTCTGACGAACAATCCGTCAGCGTTCGGAGCCCCACGCTCCGCAAGTTCGATGCCCGCCTTGAGCCGGCCGAGCTGATCACTCGCTTTTCCCATCCGGGCATCGAGCCGACTGCGCGGCACCCCCCATTCAGCGAGCCGCGCCTGCTGCACGGAGAAAGCAGCTCGGGTTGCACTGCTTCTCGGAGCCGGCACGTCGGGTCTCCTCCAAGCAGTGGCACACGATGGGGCCCCCATTCAGCGATAGCCGTGCCTGCCGCTAGAGAGGCGGCAAAGTGCATGGGGAAGCTAGCTTGGATTGCACTGCTTCTCGGAGCGGACGCGTCGGCCACTCCAAGCTGTGGCACGGGCAAAACAAAGTCCGTGGTCGCGATGCGCGCATGGTGGCCGATCCTGCGCCATCGTCGTTATGCGAAAGCAGCTCGAGTTGCACTGCTTCTCGGAGCCGACATGTCGGCTCCTCCAAGCAGTGGCACGGGGACAGTTGGGATCCGGCTGCTAGCTTCGCGTCCAGTCCGGGATCTGCGGCAGTAATCGCCGGATCAGCCGTAGCAGCCTGGCGCGGTCGATCGGCTTGGTGGCAAAGTCGTTGCAGCCCGCGGCCAGGCATTTCTCGCGATCCTCGCTCATAGCATGAGCGGTCAAGGCCACAATCGGGCCCGGGTAGCCGAAGCCGCGTAATTCGGCTGCCGCCTGGTATCCGTCGAGCACGGGCATCTGCATGTCGAGCAGGATCAAATCGAACGGCCTGCCCGCCGCCCTGGCCGCCAGCGCCTCGTCGACCGCCTGGCGGCCGTCCTCGACGACGCGCAGCTCGGCGCCTGCTTTGGTGAGGATGTACGACAGCAGCCGCTGGTTGTCCGAGCCGTCTTCGGCCAGCAGCAAGCGGGCGCCCGGCAGGTTGAGTGTCCCGTAGTCCTGTCCCGCGTCCGGCTCCACCGCGTCTCGATTCGTGGGCGTTTCGCTCAGGCCGCCGCGGTCAAGCGGGCCGATCGGCACCGACAGCGAGAATGTGCTGCCCCGGCCCGGCTGGCTCACCGCCGTGACGTCGCCGCCCAGCATCCGCGCCAGCCGCCGGCTGATCGCCAGTCCGAGGCCGGTACCGCCGAACTCGCGCGTCGTGGCCGGGTTGGCCTGGGTGAACGGCTGAAACAGCCGCTCGAGCTGTTCGGCCGCGATGCCGATTCCACTGTCGATGACGTCGAACACGACGCGGGGCTGGCCGCTGTGGAGGGGGCGGGCGCACAGCCGGACTTCGCCCGTTTCCGTGAACTTGATCGCGTTGCCGACCAGGTTGATCAGTATCTGCCGCAGACGAATGGGGTCGCTCCGAAACGCGGTGGGCAACGGGCTTCGAAACTCGACGGCCAGCGGCAGGCCCTTGGCCTCGGCGCGTCCGCGCATCAGGGCCGCCACGTCGGCCAGCACCTGGCGAGGCGAGCAGGCAATCGACTCCATGCGGACCTTGTCGGCTTCGATTTTCGACAGGTCGAGAATGTCGTTGATGATCTCCAGCAGGTACTCGCCGTTGCGGCGGATGGTGTCCAGAGCCACCTGCCGCTCGCCGGGGCCAAGGTCGGGGTCGAGCAGGTTCTCCGCAAAGCCGAGGATGGCCGTCATGGGCGTCCGGATCTCGTGGCTCATGTTGGCCAGGAATTCGCTCTTGGCGCGGTTGGCTGCCTCGGCCGCCTCCTTGGCCTGCTGCAGTTCGAGCTCGATCCGTTTTCGCTCGATGGCGTAGCGGATCGACCGGGCCAGCGAGTCGGTGTCCAGGTAGGCTTTGGGCAGGTAATCCTGGGCCCCGGCCTGGATCGCCTCGAGCGCCAACTCCTCGTCGTTGACGACCGTCAGCACGACAATGGCCATCGTGGGAGCATGTTCGCGGAGGCGCGTCAGCGAGCGGATGCCGACTTCGTCGGGCAAGGTCAAATCCAGCAGCGCGACGTCGAAACCTTCGCCGGCGCGATTCAATGCGGTTGCCAACCGGTCCACGTGCTCGAATTCGAAACGCCGGGTGCGGCTGGAGCCCAGCGCAAACTGAACCAACTCCGAGAAGGTTGGGTCATCCTCCACCAGAAGGACTTTGATGGTTGGCGCGATCACTTCTTGCTCGTGCTGCTTGGAGAGGCGAGACCAGCCTGAAAAACGTAGCTTGCACTTGGCCCGGCCGGCGTGCCGAAACGCTCCAGTTCGCAGCGACCGGATTGATCCGGCCGGGACAGGTGCCTCACGTCCCGGCGCGCCGGGATGAGGGCCGCTTTATGTGCGGGGTCCCGCAGCGCGTGCGTAACGGTCGCAGCGGCTGTAGCGGACGGGAGCGTCCAAGCCGGTAGAAACCGGACCTACTCGACCAGGGCCGTGATCGTGAAGGCCAGGCTGGGAGCCTGGGGGTCGTTGGTGTCGTACTCGGCCATGTGCCGGACCTGGCCGAACCAGCGGGAGGTGTCCAGCTCGATCACTACGTTTAGCGACTCGCCGGGGGGCACGACCAGTTGAACCGGCGGCGTTTCCTCGCCGCAGCAGTTGCCCCGGTCGGTGAGAATCAGCCGCCGCGTACCCCGATTGGACACGGCAAAGGCTACGCGATGCGTGGTGCCCTGCCGGAGACGGCCTAGGTCGCGTTCCCGCCGGCCGGTTGCCAGCCGTGGCGCGTCTGGAACGCCGGCGCTGGCCACCGGCCATGAACTGAACGTCCAGGCACTCCACTTGCCCAGGGCCAAAGCCGACCCGGCGACAATGCAAACGACGGCAATCGAGCGCCAGGTCGGCAGTTTCACGGCGAGCGCTCAGTCCACCAGGGCCACCCGGCGCGGGAACTCATCGATGCCCAGGTCCAGCGATTCATCGTAATGAACCTCGCCGCCACCGGTCATCGTCAGCGTGCGGCCGATCGCGGCCCCGAACATGTCGGCGGCGCCGTCGATGGTGATGGCCGTGTTCGGCCCATAGATCAACCCATAAAAGTCGTTGTTGCTGGTGATGTCCGCCGTGCCGCCGGTCATCAGGAACTGCAGGTTGGCCGCGATCTGCGTGTTGTTGTTAACGAACGTGCCGCCGGCGCGCCTCATGTCGCCGGTAACGTAAATCGTCGTCGGCCCGCTGAGGTTCAGGACCGATTGGCCTTCCAACGTGAAGTTGTTGAAGTAGTACGTTCCCGGCGGCATGTCGTAAACCTTGGTGCCGTCGAGCAGGAAGTTGCCGCTGCCGTCGACGAGGCTCACCCACGAATTGCCTTTCTTAACAGGGGGCAGCGACGCGTTGTCGTTCACGATGGCCGCCTGGCTGGCATCCACCGGCGGCATGTTGAGCGGCTTGAGCCGCGAGCCGATCTCGCCGGTCACTGTGGCGCTGCCCGTGATCGTGACGTCGTATCCCTTACCTGCCCGGGCGCTGCCTTGCACCAGCGCGGTGCCCTCGACGGAGATCGGCCCGTCGCTGCAAAGCCCGGCCTCGTGGCCGGCGGTGGCCGCGTTGTATGCCCCTTCGACGCTATCGTAGCTGTCGGTGCGGGGGGTGCCCGGCACGGAAACATACTCGATCCCGATCAGCGGGCCGCACAGACCCCGGTCCGACATGGCGGTGGCGTCGGCCTCCACGTTGGCCGAATCGACTCCCAGAACCGGTGCAAAGAACAGCGTGAGGGGACTGCCCGAGGCTTCGGTACGTCGCATCGTAATCCGCACGGCGTTCACGGAACGCTTCGCCGGGGGCGGGGTGTGGAACACCGCGTCGTCGTCGTCCCAATAGCCGAAGACCACGTCAGCGGGGTCGAGCGTGCAAGGAAGCGAGGCGTTGGCGATGTTGTAATCGATGGACATCTGGATCGCCGCAGCCGAGGCGGCCGCCTCATTGGGCAAGTGCTGCGCCGCGGCCAGCGCGATGGCGTCCGTGGTACGTTGCAGGTCGGTGCGAGCGTGGACGATGTAGCCGACGTCCACCGAGAAGGCCACCAGCGCCAGGAAGACCGCCATCAGGATGGCGGCCAGCACCGTGACCGTTCCCCGCCGAGCGTGTTTTCGTTTCGGTTGCATGTTGTATCTCCCCTCGTTGTGCCCGCCGCGGTCCGGGTTGCCTATTCAGGACGCTCCGCATTCATCACGGACTGCGCGAACAGCGTTGTGTTTTTCAAGAACCAGGGGCTGGGAAGCCAACTCACGTCAGTAAACGGGACGCTCACGCTTACCGTTACCGGATCGCCCATCCCGGCCGACGACAGATTGGAAGGCGACACGGTCACGGTGGCGCCCGAAACCGAGTTGCTCTTGAGGTAGTTCTCCACCACCGTCTTCACTTCCGAGGAGGTCGACTGCTCCAGGATGGCCCGCCGTGCCCCTTCCCGCGAACCGTTCGTCAGCACCTGCTGGACCATCAGCATCCGCCCATACTCGATCATTCCGAAAACCAGCAGAAAGAAGATCGGAGCGACGAACGCAAACTCCACGACCGCCGCGCCGCGGCGCCGCGACCGGCGGCGCAAGCGGTTCGGCCGGCTGGCCGGCCTGTCCTGCGCTGCGCTGGTGCGCGTATCGCAATGATTGGCAATGACTCGCATCGATCACCTCGCATGTAGTTGTCGGGACTCTTCCTGGCCCCAGGTGGACAAGACATGGCCGAAACAACTCGGAATCCACCTAATGGCAAACATGGCTCATGCCGGACGATTGTCAAGCCAAAGTTTGCATGCGACGCTGAGCCAAAACACAATATGCCGTTTTTGGCCGGCAATCCGGTAGATGCAGAGATTCCGCCTCAAAGGGCAAGTCGTCGCGGGCCGCCGTTTTGCTTCATGGCGACGCTCGGTCAATCCACCAGGGAGATCCGGCGGGGAAACTCATCCACGCCCAGGTCGAGCGATTCATCGTAATGAACCGCGCCGGTTCCCGTGACTGTGAGCGTGCGGCCGACCACAGCCCCGAACAAGTCGGAATCGCCCGAGATGGTGATCTCCGTGTTCGGCCCATAAATCAGCCCATGAAAGTCATTGTTGCTGGTGACGTTGGCCGTGCCGCCCGTCATCAGGATTCGCAGGTTGGACGGGAGCTGCGTGTTGTTGTTGACCATTGTGCCGCCGGCGCGCTTCAGGTCGCCGGTAAGGTAAACGGTGGTCGGCCCGCTGAAGTTCAGGACCGCCTGGCCTTCCAGCGTGAGATCGTTCAAATAGTACGTTCCGGGCGGCATGTCGTACGTCTTCGTGGCGTTCAGGTGGAAGTTGCGGTTGGCGTCCAAGGGACTTACCCACGAATTGCCTTGCTGAATCGGTGGAAGCGACGCATTGTCGTTCACTATCGCCGCCTGGCTGGCATCGACCGGCGGCATGTTGAGCGGCTTGAGCCGCGAGCCGATCTCGCCGGTCACTGTGGCGCTGCCCGTGATCGTAACGTCGTATCCCTTGCCCGCTCGGGCGCTGCCTTGCACCAACGCGGTGCCATTCACGGTGATCGGCCCGTCGCTGCAAAGCCCGGCCTCGTGGCCGGCGGTGGCCGCATCGTAGGCACCTTCGACGGTATCGTAGCTGTCGGTGAGGGGGGTGCCCGGCACGCGAATATACTCGATCCCGATCAGCGGGCCGCACAGGCCCCGGTCCGCCATGACCGTGGCGCTGGCCTCCACGTTGGCCGAATCGACTCCCAGAACCGGGGCGAAGAACAGCGAGAGGGGATTGCCCGTGGCTTCCGTGCGGCGCATCGTAATCCGCACGGCGTTCACCGAACGCTTCGCCGGCGGGGGGCTGTGGAGCACGGCGTCGTCGCTGTCCCAATAGCCGAAGACCACGTCGGCGGGATTGAGCGTGCAAGAAAGCGAGGCGTTGGCGCTGTTGTAGTCATCGGACATCTGGACCGCCGCATTTAAGGCGGCCGCCTGATCGGGCAAGTGCTGCGCCGCCGCCAGCGCGATGGCGTCCGTGGTCCGTTGCAGGTCGGTCCGAGCGTGGACGATGTAGCCCACGTCCACCGAGAAGGCCACCAGCGCCAGGAAGACCGCCAGCAGGATGGCGGCCAGCACGGTGATCGTTCCCCGCCGAGCGAGTTTTCGTTTCCGTTGCATGTTTCTATCTCCTTCGTGTGCCCACCGCGGCCCGGGTCGCCTGTTCAGGCGTTCCGCATTCACGGACTCCCTCTCACCGTCAGCGGGTCGCTCATTGCCGACCGACCCATGGGCGTGGGCTCGCCGCCAGTTGCCTTTGTTGTGGGACAGCTCCTCAGCCCCAGGTGGACGAGACATGGCCGAAATAACTCGGCGTCTACCCAATGGAAAGCATGGCTTGTAACGGGCGCTCGTCAAGCGAAGGTTCGGCCAATCAAGGTAGGTGTGCGGCCTGTATCGCGCGTCCGCGTGGAAGAGGGGGCGCCGGTTGGTTTGGCCGGGCAGCCGCTGCAACTGATTCAGCCGTTAAACCTGGCGCGACGGCTGCAGCCGTTCGGCGCGGTTTTGCCATCAGGCCACCCCGGCATCCGTCAAGAGTGGCAGAACCAGTGGGCGATGAGGGACTCGAACCCCCGACATCCACGGTGTAAACGTGGCGCTCTAGCCGACTGAGCTAATCGCCCGGAAGCCGCTCCTGGATCGTAGAGCGCATCGGCGCGTCATGTCAATTCAACACGGCGGCGTTGTGTCTATAATCGAGGCACCGCTTCCCCACCGACGTGCCTGCCTGGAGCTCGCTTTGCTCGATCTGCTGCTCGTGCTCGTGTTTGCTGCCCACCTGCTGGCGGTCAACGTCGCCACCGGCGGACCGCTGGTCGCCATCTGGCTGTTGTGGCGACAGCGTTCGGGGGACCCGATGGCCGGCCGACTGGGCCTCCGGCTGGCGCAGAGCTCGATCGGCGCGCTCGCCGTGGCGGTCGCACTCGGCAGCGCGGCTGCCGGGCTGCTCTGGCTCTTATATCCCCACACCATCACCCAGGCCGCCAGTGAGATCCCCCAGCGACGCTATTGGTTCGCGCTGGTCGAGCTGGGATTCTCATTCGCCTGCCTGGCGGGCTGCCTGGCGTTCTGGCCGGACGTGCCAACAGAAGTTCAAAAACCCGGTCGGCCGGAGGTAAATGGCGCCCCTTCGGGCAGACGCGGCTTCTGGGCCGCCGCTGCCCTGCTGCTGTTGGCCGGCAGCAACCTCTTGTATCACTTTCCGCCGTTGTTTGCCGTGATCGGCATGCTGAGCACGCGCCCCACCGCCTGGGGGAGCGGTGCGCAATTCACGTCGCTGATGCTCGATGCCGAGGTTTTGGCCAGAGCGCTGCATTTTGCCCTGGCATCGCTGGCGGTCACCGGCCTGGCCGTCTCGGTGTTGGGCTTGCGGCTGAGCAGGATCGATCGCGCATACAGCGAAAGGGTGGTTGCCTGGGGCGGGCGCATTGCACTGGTTCCCACGGTGCTGCAATTGCTGGTCGGCATGTATCTGCTGGCCACACTCCCCGAACCGTCTCGCGAATGGTTGTTGGGAGCCGACTGGCTGGCGACTGGATTGTTTACGGCGGGCTTGCTGGCTTCACTGGCGCTGGTGCATCGCCTGGTTGCCTTGAGCTGGGATGCCGTGGGACGGCACATCTCGCCCGCGGCGGTCCTGATGGTCGTAGTGGTTGTGCTGATGGTGGCGGCCAGGCACCGCGCCCGCCAGGCGGTCGTCTCTGAAGACCGGCCGCCGGCGAGGCTGACGACCCAAGGGCCTTGCGGCGACTTCTCAGAGGGCATTGAGAACCCTATGCTGGAGGCTGTGGCCGCCGGCCGCCATGGAAACTTCGCACGCGGACATGCGATGGCGCTCGAACCCATTACGATTACCGACCAGTCGAGCGGCGCGACGGCCAGGATCGTCCCCGGCTTTGGCTTCAATTGTTACAGCTTTCAATCGATGGCGTCCGGCGTGCCGCTGGAATTGCTCTGGTCGGATCCAGATATTCTCTCCGGGCAGTCGAAGCCCTCGCACAGCGGCATCCCGATCCTATTTCCCTTTGCCGGCCGGCTGCGCGGCTCGCACCTGATGTATCAGCGCCGCACTTACCCCTTGGGCAGCGACGATGGCCTGGGCAATGCGATCCACGGATTCGTGCTCAATCGGCCTTGGCGAGTGGTCGAGAATACGCCCAACCGCGCCGTGGGCGAGTTCCAGGCCTCGATCGACGAGCCGGGCTTGATCCGCCGCTGGCCGAGCGACTTTCGGTTGACCGTCGCCTACGAAGTGCGGGCCGGCAGCTTGCTGAGCCAGATTGAGGTCTTGAAGCCCGGCGACGGCCCACTGCCGTTCGGCCTGGGGCTGCACCCCTACTTCCGCCTGCCGCTGGGTCCTCAGGGGCGGCCCGACGATTGCCGGCTGACCGTGCCGGCGACCGAGTACTGGCAGCTCGAAGACATGTTACCCACCGGCAAGCGGCTGCTGGCCGATGGCCCGCGCGGCCTGGCCCACGGCCTGAGGTTTGGCGAGGCCCGGCTCGACGACATCTTTACGGGCCTCTCGTATGCCGACGGCTGGTGCCGGGCCACGATCGAGGATCCGACGAACGGCCGCATGTTGGAAGTATCCTTCAGCGAACAGTTCCGCAATTGCGTCGTCTACAACCCGCCGCACCGCGACACAATCTGCATTGAACCGTACACGACCGTGCCCGACGCTTTTTCCCTGGCTTCGCAAGGCGTCGAAACCGGCTTGAACCTCCTCCAACCCGGCCAGACGTGGCGGGCGCAAGTCGAGATCTCGTTGACTTAACGTTCAACCGTGAACTTTGACCGCCTGCACATGTTCTGCCTGAGCCACGCAGACCTGCGGGTCGAGCCGGCCGGGCAGCAAGTGGGCCGCGTTTTGCGCTGCCGCCGCCATGCCGATCCGCAGGGAGTCGAGCGTCTCATAGCCGTCGGCTAACGCCCAGGCACAGCCGGCGGCCAGGCAGTCGCCGCAGCCGATCGGGTTGACGACCTTCTGCACGTCGAGCGGCTCGAGCCGCCATGCCTCACCGCCGGACCCGGCCCAAACGGCCCGCTTGCCTTCGGTGACAACAACCCACTGGGCGCCGCGGTCGTTGATCTCGCGCATTGCGGCGAGCAAATCCTGCTGGCCGGCCAGCGGGCGGCCGAGCGTGAGCGACAGTTCCTCGCGGTTGGGCTTGACCAAAAACGGGCGCTGCTCCAAGGCCGCCAGCAACTCAGCGCCTCGTGCATCGAGCACTGCTTTTGACCGCGTCTGCTTCAAAAGATCGGCGTACCAGCCTGCTGGCGTCCCCGCGGGCAACGAACCACTCAGCACCACCACGTCGGCCGCTGCAGCCTCGCCGGCATAAGCAGCAATGAATTGCTCGAGACAGCGCTCTCCCAGCGGGTGGGCGTTTTCCACCAGTTCCGTCACCGACCCGCCCGCCGCATCCACAAGCGTGGTGCAGATCCGCGTCGGGGAGGAAGACGCGACGATATGGGCCGGCACCCGGAGTTCAGCCAGCTCGCGCTCGATCGACTGGCGCGCGTTGTCGCCGATGGGTGCCAGCACCCGGCAGTCGGCCTTCAAATGTGCCAGCGCGATGCCGACGTTCAGCACCTTGCCCGAGGCACACCAGCGGACCTCGCTGGCCCGGTTCACCTGCCCCAGGCGCAACGAGTCGAATCGCAGGATCTGCTGCCAGGCGGGAGTGAGTCCGGCGACCAGGATCACATCATCTCCTCCAGCACGGCGGCCAGCTCATCGTCCGATAGGTGGCGCGGATTGCCGCTCATGCTGTTGCCGCGCGAGGCGGTCACCAGCTCGGGAATCTGCTCCCGCCGCACGCCCAACTGCGTCAGCTTGCGCGGCACGCCGAGCGCGCTGGAAATCGCCTCGATCCGCTCCACGAACATTCCGGCGGCCGCCTGGTCATCCGCCGTTTTCGCCCCCAGCACAGCCCGGGCCAACTCGGCCAACTCGCGCTGGCACACCGGGCGGTTCACGCGCAGGGCCGCCGGCAACATCACCGCACAGGCCAGTCCATGGGCTACACGGGCGTGTACGCCCAGGGCCGCCGCCACGCCGTGCGCCATGCCCAGGCCCGAGTTGGCCAGGGCCAGACCCGATAACAGGGCCGCGTGGGCCATCGCTTCCCGCGCCGGGCGCGACTCTCCGCGGCGCACGGCCTGCTGGATGTTTGGCAGTGCCCGCCGCAAGCCTTCGATCGCCAATGCCCTGGGAATCGGCCGTGCGTTGCGGGAGATATAGCTTTCGATCAGTTGCGTGATGGCGTCCATGCCGGTCCAAGCGGTCGTTTCGGCAGGCAGGCTCACGCTGAGCTGGGGGTCGACCAGCACGATGCGCGGCACCATCAGGTCTGAGCGCAAGCTTTTCTTGAACGGCGGATCGTACGAAGAGATCACCGCGTTCTTGGTGGCTTCGGTGCCGGTGCCGCCCGTGGTCGGCATCGCCAACACGGGCAACGGCGGCTCGGTAATGGCCAGCCCACGCCCCACGCCTTCCAGGTAATCCTTGACGGTGCTGCTCTGGGCGTTGGTGGCCAATGCTGCGGCCGCCTTGGCCAGGTCGATGGCCGAGCCTCCCCCAATCGCCAGCAGCAGGTCTCCCTGGGACGCCCCTGCGTCACGTAAGCAGGCCGCGGCGTCGTCGACATCTTCCACTTGCGGTTCGCGAGTCGACATCGCCAGCGGCACGGGCTCGACGCCTTGCGCGCGCAGGGCGGCGGCCAGCTCGTCCAAAACGCCGTTGGCCCGCAGCGTCCGCGAGCCTTCGACCAGGAAGGCCCGCCGGCCCAGCTTCGCCGCCAGCCTGCCCGCCTCGCGGCGCCGGCCCCAGCCGAACACGATCCGGCCCGGCGCCAAAAAATCGTAGGCCAGCGGCGCGGACGGTTCCTCGTTCATGGCAATGAAGTTCGGAATTCACTTGCCCGCGGCCGTGCCGGCAGGGCCGCCGACATCCAGAACCAGGTTGCGGAACCGCACCTCCGTCGGCCCTCCGGAGTGAAGCTGCAAGGCAAAGATGCCCCGCCTCGTCCCTTCCGGGTCGTCCAGGTCGACGCACGGCTGGCCGTTGATCCATGTCCGCAGGCGGGTGCCTTCGCACACGATCTCGTAGCGGTTCCATTGGCCCGGCTTCACGTGCATTTCGCCCGGCTTGTCCCAGAGCAGCCCGCGTCCGTGCTCTTCGTACAGCTTGCCCCACCAGCCCGCTCCGACGTCGGCCTGGTAACCCTTGACCTCGCCTCCGTCCAGCGCCTCGCTGCGGAACTGGATGCCGCTGTTGCCTTCGTTGTCGACCAGCTTCACTTCCAATGAGAGGCGGAAGTCGCCGGCGAGCAACTCGCTCTTCAGAAACTCGTTGTGATCCAGGCCGCTCGTGCGCCCCACGATCTGGCCGTCTTCGACGCTCCACAGCTCGGCGGCGCCATGCCAGCCGGACAAGTCGCGGCCATTGAACCAGCCCGGAGCGTTGTCGACCGTGGCCAACATCGGCGTTTGGATGGGACTGGCCAGATACGCCACCAGCGAGCGGATTTCGTGGTCGGACATCGGATTGAGTTGATCGTCGGGCATCATCGACTTGGAGCTCACCTCGCGGATGTCGATTTCCTGTTGCGGGATGACGACCGTCTCGTTGGCGGTGGCCAGCGTCAGCGAGTCCCGGTCCTCCGCCTTGATGATGCCGGTGAGCGTCCGCCCGTCGGTAGTCTGGATCACGACGGCCTGGTAATCCTTGCCGATCAGCGCGCTGGGATCGATCACATTGGAGAGCATGTAGTCGAGATCGGCCCGGTTCGAGCCGGTCAGCTCGGGGCCCACGTTGCCGCCGCCTCCGAAGAGCACGTGGCATTGCTGGCAGGTCTTGGCGTAAACCGCGCGGCCCAGCGCCAGGTCGGGCGGCTGGCCTCGCTTGGAGTTGATGATGGCCCGGTGGTAGCCGATCAACTTGAGGCGTTCCTCGGGCGTGTCGTTCACCGTGCCCCAGACCTCGGCGATCCGGGCATTCAGCTCGTCGTTGTTCAGGTTGCGAAGCTGCCGGATCAGGTCGGCCGATAGATCGCCCGCCGGAACTCGCCCAGCGGCCACCGCGTCGAGCAACGGGCCGGCGTACTTAGGACGCGAGGCCAGCGTGCCCAGCGCGTCGCGCTTGGCGGCGGAGTCGAACCCGGCATACGCGTCCAGCACTACCTTCGGGGTTTGCTGGTCGTCGTAGGCGGCCAGGCCTCTCAAGGCCGCTCGGCGCAATTCGACGCCGGCCACCAACGACTGCAGGACCGGCGGCAGCTCGGGATCGCGGGCGCGGACCAAGGCGGCCAGCGCCTGCTCGCGGGCAGCCGCATCGGCCGCCTCATCGGTGAGCAGGCTCCGCGTAGCGCGCAGCGCGTTGGGGTCGCCGAACACCAGCCCCAGCGCCATGGCCTGCGAGCGCAGGGCGGGCTCGTCCGACTCGGTGCAGGCCTGGTAGACCTTGCGCCAATTGCCCGGCATTGCCAGGCCGCGCCTGCCCTTGAATCCCTCGTTCATCTCTTCCAGAATGGCTTGCCGGAGGGAGGAGTTCGCCGTGCGGCCGACGCGGTGTACCAGCATCTCGATCGCCCGCTCGGTGCCAAGCTGGGCCAGGCGGCGCGTCAGGAATCGATCGACCAGCGGTATCCGCGAAGCCTGGGCCAGCCGCAGCGCCGCATCGAGATTGTTTTCGCTTGCCAACGGCTCGGCGGCGTACCAGTACATCAGCGGCAAGTTATGGTCCGTTGCGTCTTCGGAATGCCCGAGCAGCGCGGTGAGGATCGCCGCTCGGCGGTCGAGCGGCAATCGCTGCAATGCCGAAGCCAGGTACAGCCGCACCACGGGCGAGGGATCGGCGGCGGCCAGCTCGGCGAAGCGTTTTAACAAGCTCGCCTTCGGGTTGCCGCTCTCCATGGCAAGCTGGACCGTCCAGGCCCGTACCAGCGGACTATCGTTGGACAGCCCCCGGTCGGTTCGCTCGGCCGTCAGGCCGCCGGTCACGTGCAAGGCCCACAAGCCCCGCAGCCGCCGCGTCTCGTCGGCGTGCTCGAATGCCAGGCGGGTCAGCGCCTCGTGGACGCCGGGGCTGCCGCCGCGCTCCTGGAGCAGCCGCCGCGCGTGCCGCACGTACCAGTCGTTGGGCTCGAGTTGCAACTCGACCAGTTCCTCGTCCGTCTTCTCCGCCATGTCGACCGTGACGCCGCGCGCCCCCTGGAAGCTGACTTTGAAGATCCGGCCGTTGGTGCGGTCGTGGCCGTCCGGATCGCGGTGATGGCACTGGTTCTTGTCGTACCAGTCGATCATGTACATCTGGCCGTCGGGACCGTACTGCAAGTTGATGATCTGCGACCAGGCGTCGTTGGCCAGCAGGAAATCGGGGGCACGGTCGCCCACGTACCCCGAGCCGCGCGGGGCCAGCAGGTCCATGTTCAGCCGCGCGCCGTGGATGTTGTTCATGAAGATCTGGTTGCGATATGGCTCGGGCCAACTGCCCCCCAGGTAGATCATGGCGCCGGCGTGCGCATGGCCTCCACCGGCCTCGTCGGAGCGGTTGTTGCCGGCGTGCGGATTGGCGCCCACCCAGTGGCGGTGCAGGGCGATCGTTTGGATGTCGGCGTAGGTGTAGGGATTGAAGTGCTGCCCCGCCTGCCGCTGATATCGCCCACCCTGGATCACGTGGAACAGATGGGGGATGACGCAGGCGGTGACCAACGCCTGGCCCTGGTCGTTGAAGTCGATGCCCCACGGATTGCTGGTGCCGTGGGCGAAGACCTCGAACTCGTGCCAGGTGGGATGATACCGCCAGATCCCCGCGTTGATCGGCACCCGCTGGTCGTCGGGAGTGCCCGGTTTGCCCACGCGCGAGTGCGTGAACACGCCGTGGCAGCCGTAGAGCCAGCCGTCCGGCCCCCAGGTGAAGGCGTTCAGTGTCTCGTGCGTGTCCTCGAAACCCCAGCCGTCGAGCAGCTTTTCCGGCGGGCCGTCGGGCACGTCGTCGCCGTCGCGGTCAGGGATGAACAAAAGATAGGGCGCCATGCCGACCCAAACGCCGCCGAACCCGATCTCGATGCCGCTCACCAGGTTCAACTTGTCGATGAACACCGTGCGGCGATCGAACCGGCCGTCGCCGTCGACGTCCTCGAAAATCAGGATCCGATCGCGGGCCTCCTCGTCCGGCACGTGAAACGGATACGAATAGGCCTCGGCCACCCACAACCGGCCCCGGCCGTCGATGGCCTGCGCGATCGGCTGCTGCACGTCCGGCTCGCCGGCGAACAGCGTGACCGCAAAGCCTTCGGGCACGGTCATGGCGGCGGCCGCCTCGACCGCATCCAGGCCCGCATGCGCGTAGACGTCGGTGCGGTTGGGCACATCGGGCCGCTGTTCATGGAAGCGGAAGTCGTCGAAGTTCAGGTGGCCCCAATGGCCGCTGTGCCGGTCGACCAGGCGGATGAAAATCTCGCCGCCCACGTGCCGTCGGAGGTCGACCGCCACCGGCTTGAGCTGCTCGGTTTCATCTCCCGACGCTCGCAGGATTACGTCGAGGGTTTCGCGATCGACGATCTCGACGCACGTCTCGGGGTGCCTCCCGCCGGCGACCAGAAAGCTGGCGTAGCGATGCGTTACTTTGAAGGGGACGGAGGTCAAGGTTCCCTGCGGCTGGTCTCCGCCCCGCTCGTAGCTTCCGATCCAGAATCTGCCGGCGTGCCCGCTGCGCATGTCCTGGCGGCGGGCAAACACCGTGTCGCCTTCGATCGGCTGCTTGGCAAAGGCGTCTCCCTCCGCCCGCCAGCCTTCCAGCGTCCCGGTCTCCAGATCGAGGTTCAGCCGTGTGCCGTCAGCGCCGACCGGCGGCGAGCCCTCGAGGTGCTCGGGGTTGACGTCGCCGTCGGCCGCGAGGAGTGAACACCAGGGTGCCGGCAACAACAAGCCGACCAGCGCCAGTGAGGCTGCAGCCGTTCGAATCAACCCGGAGTGCATGGGCACGGTTCGCTTTGTTTGGGGAGCCATTCTGGTCAGTTGTCCTATCGAAAGGGCGGCCCATGTTTTACAGTCAGTACAGCATGACGAGGGGCGTTTTGCGTGTCAAACGAAGAAGCGCTCTCGCAAAGGCGCAAAGATCACCGGGATGAATCGACTCACGGCTGAGCAGGCGCGGCGCAACCTGGCCGGCCGCGACCGCTGGCAGGCGTTTGAAGCGCATCGCCGCAGGGTCACCGAACCGTTGACCGGCGCTGCTTGCTCAGCGGCGGACAGGCTTTGCGTGCTGGGTGCAGGCAACGCCAACGACATCGACCTCGGCCAGCTTACCAGCGCCTTTGCCGAGGTGCACCTGGTGGATCTCGACGGCGAGGCGCTCGAGTTTGGACTTGTTTATCAGCGGCCGGCCATGCGGGACAGGATCCACTTGCACCGGCAAGTCGACGTCAGCGGCGCCTGGCACTTGCTGGCCGGTTGGTCCCCCGAGGCGCCACCCACGCCGCACGAACTCGACCAATGCATCGAACGGATTACGCGCTTCGCCGGCCCCGCTCTTCCGGCCCCCTTCGATGCGGCCGCGTCGCTCTGCCTCGTAAGCCAACTGATCGAGGGGGCCGTGGCGGCGCTGGGCCACAATCATCCTCGCCTCTTGGAGCTGATCCTTGCCATCCGCACGTCGCACCTGCGGATGCTGGTTCAACTTGTCCGGCCTGGCGGCCGCGGCCTGCTCGTGACCGATTTTGTTTCGTCGGACACCGTGCCCGGGCTAGCCGATGCACCTGAGCAAGAGCTGCCCGCGCTGGCGGGACGGTTGCTGGCGGCCGGTAATTTTTTTCACGGCCTCAACCCGCAGGTCCTGCACCGCTTGTTTACCACCGATCCGATGATTGGCCCGCTGATCGAAGAAGCCAGCCTCCGCGGCCCGTGGCGGTGGGACCTCGGTCCCAGGATATATCTGGTGGCCGCCATCGAGTTCACGCGCAGGCGATAGAATGAGCGGGGCGAACGGGCCAACGGACCGACGAATGCGTCCATCCGAGCGATTTGCTGCAATGCATACCGCAGTATATACTCAAGGGAGGATGATCATTCTCGGCATAAGGAGATTCTCATGAGTAAAGCTCGCAATACCGAGCGGACCAAGGCCCCCCATAAACGCGTGATATTCAGCCTACCCCCGGATCTCGTCTCGGAAGCAAAGCAGTTTGCCGGCGCCTTTCACAACGGAAACAGCAGCGGATTCGTCGCGGCAGCGATCCGTGCGTATATTGACCACCTTCGAAAGGTCCGGCACACCGCCAGGCTCCGGGAATCCTATGCCGCCGCGGCAAAGCATTCCCGCAAGTTGTCTGAGGCGTGGGACCCGCTATCAGATGAAGTTTGGGCGAAGCTGGATGCAAAGCGGCCAGGCCAAAACTAAATGGCACACAGGCCTTCATTCCCTCGCCGTGGCTCGGTATACCGGGTGGCGTTCGATCCGGCCAGAGGTCATGAGATCCATAAGACCAGACCAGCCGTCGTGGTGTCAAGCGACCACCTGAATGAACTCGCCGATGTCGTTATCATTATGCCCGTCACGTCAGGCCAATACCGCTACTATCACTGGATTCCACTTGACCCGCCTGAAGGTGGCCTCACCAAGCCATCGAGCATCATCACTGAGCACGTTCGAGCCGTCGATAAGCGGCGGGTGGGTAGACGACTGGGCGAAGTGGAACCTGGAACAATGGAAAAGATCGAGCAAGCAATCCGCGACAATTTTGGGCTGTCGGAAGGCGAAGTCCTGCTAGCCTAGCCTGCGACGCCGCTCGACGACGCGAGTCACTCCAGCCGCTTGCTGAACACCAGCATGTCGTCGCCGTCGCGGTAAAAATCCTTGAGCGTCGCGGCCTGCACGTAGCCGTGCTTCTGGTAAAAACGGCGAGTCAGCTCGTAGTGCGGCTGCGACGAGGTCTCGATCAACAACAGCCGCCCCTCGAGAGCGCGGATCGCGTCTTCCGCGTGCGCCAGCAGCGAGCCGCCGATCCCACGGGCTTGGAGCGTCCGCGAAACGGCGATCCAGTACAGGTGCCAGGTCCGGTCGGTCATGGCCGCCGGAGCGAAGTAGGCGAAGCCGCCGATCAGGTCCCCTTCGACATAGCTCACTGAGTGGTGGCCCAAGGCGCGATTGGCGGCGTGGAAATCGACCAGCACTTCTTCCAGGGCCGTGATTTCGAGCGGCCGGAAAACGCCCGTTTCTTGGGCCAGAACCAGCAAGGCCGGCGTATCGGCCGGCTGAGTGGGACGAATCGAGCAGGTGTTCAAGCCAGCACGTCGGCGATCACTTCTCCGTGTACCAGGGGCAACGGGCGATCGAGGCTGTCGCGCACCATCAGGTGATGGTCGATGCCCAGCAGGTGATACATCGTGGCCAGCAGATCCTTGGGGCTGACCGGGTGATCGGCCACGTCGGAAGCGTGCTTGTCGGAGGCGCCCACGACGCGGCCCCGCGCCACGCCGCCGCCCGCCATCCACGAGGAGTAAGCCCGCGACCAGTGATCGCGGCCGCCGCCCTGCCCGCTGGTGATCTGCGGCGTGCGGCCATGTTCGCTGGTGCAAACCACCAGCGTGTCATCGAGCAGGCCTCGCTGGTCGAGATCGGTGATCAGCCCATACCAGCCTTGATCGAGCCCGGGGCACAGCTCCTGCCGCATGCGGGGATAGTGGTTCCAATGCGTGTCCCAGCCGCTGCCGGCCAGGCCGTACTCGTCCCAGAACAGCGTCACGACGCGGCTGCCGGCTTCGACGAGCCTTCGAGCGGCCAGGCATCCCTGGCCGAACAGCGTTTCGCCGTACAACTGCCGCGTGGCGGCCGATTCGAGCCTGACATCGAGCGCCGTGCGCAACTGGTCCGATTCGAGCAGGTTGTACGTCATCTCGCGATAGCGATTCATCTGCCTGCCGCTGCTGGACCTGGCCAGATCCTCGCGAGCCTGGTCCAACTGGCCTACCAGCGAGCGCCGGCTGTTCAAGCGGTCGAGCGTGATTTCGTTTTGCAAGCTGGTCGCGGAAGGAACGACAAAGTGGCTATCGCTCGACAGGCCGATGTAGGGGTCGTTGTCGGTGTAGGTCTGCTGGGCGAGGGTCTTGGTCAGGCCCTTGGTGGCCGTGCCGACGAAGTCGGTCCAGATCGGGTTGTATTCGCCGCCCAGGAAAGCGGCGTAGGGGCCGGCCCTGGGGACTTCGCCCACGCGGCGGCTGCTGAACTGCCAAGGCAGCGCGATGTTCGAGGGGACCGCCGGCGGCTTGCCGGGCTGGTCCTTGGCGCGCTGGGAATCGACAAAGTCGACCACCGAGCCGAAGAAGGGCCAGTGCCGCGGATCGTGCGGGTTCAGTTCCATCGGCACGTCGATGGCGGGCACGCCGGTCAGGGCGAAGGCCACCCCGTGCAGCGGGTAGGGGTGCGTCAGCGACCGCAGCACGGTGGTGCGGTCCATGACCTTGGCAAAGTTGGGCAGCAGCTCGCAAACGTTCAGCCCCGGCAGGCTGGAAGGGATGCAACCCAGCTCGCCGCGAATCTCGACCGGCGCATCCGGCTTAGGATCGACCGTTTCCAGTTGGCTCGGCGCCCCGTACAAGTGCACCAGGATGATGCTCTTGGCCTTGCCGAACGACCGCGGACGGCCTTCGCCAGCCCGGGCCGAGGCCTCCTGCCACTGGACCATGTCGGCCAGTGTCAAACCGGCCAGCCCCAGGCCGCCCACGCGCAACCAATCGCGGCGGTTCATGCCTCCGCACAGCTTCCGCGTCGAACCGAGGATATTGAGCATGGCGGTTCGCCTTGGCAGGGGATTCTGTCTGATCTATCGGCAGCGGCTTATAGGTTACCAAAACCAAAGGGGGTTGGGAACAGGGGGAGGCGTACAAGGAGGGGAGGAACCGGGGCTTTGGACTTAGGACTTTGATCTTGGTTCTTTGCACCTGGCCGGTTGTCACGCGTACCAAGTACCGCTCTATTGATGAGACCCTGCCGGCATTCTGGCCGGCCCCACGGTACCTCCGAATCCAGAATCAATCGTGCATGGACGCCAAGCTCAATCCGGCCCAACGGGAAGCAGTCGGCACGCTGAATGGGCCGCTGTTGGTTCTGGCCGGCGCCGGCACCGGAAAGACGCGGGTCGTCACCTGCCGCATTGCCGAGTTGATCAAGAGCGGCGTGCCGGGGGGGCGGATCCTGGCCGTCACCTTCACCAACAAGGCGGCCGGCGAAATGCACCAGCGCGCCGCCGGCCTGTTGGGTAAACGGCTGAAGCCCGATCAGAAGCCGGAGATCTCCACCTTCCACTCGCTTTGCGTGCGGATCCTGAGGCGGCACATCGGCCAGTTGGGCTATCCGGCCGAGTTTGCCATCTACGATCGGGGCGACCAGGAAAGCCTGGCCCGCGCCGCCCTGCGGGAGATCCGCGTGCCCGGAGAAGTGCTGCGGCCGGGAGACCTGCTGCAAACAATCGGCCGCTGGAAAACCAGGTCGATCGGGCCGGGCCAGGCGGCCGCCGTGGCCCAAAGCGACAAGGAGCACCTGGCCGCCGCCGCTTACCGCCGCTACCAGCAGTCGCTCAAGGCGGCCGGCGCGGTCGACTTCGACGACTTGCTGTTGTGTACCGAGGAGCTGTTCAGCCGCTTCCCGGCGAGCCTGGCCGCCGAGGCCCGCCGCTTCAGCCATCTGTTGATCGACGAATACCAGGACACCAACGGCTCGCAGTATCGCATCATCAAGGCCCTGGCGTCCGGGCACCGCAACCTGTGCGTGGTGGGCGACGACGACCAGTCGATCTACGGCTGGCGTGGCGCGGAGGTGGCCCACATCCTGCGGTTCCAGCGCGACTGGCCCGATGCCAAGGTGGTGCGGCTGGAGGAGAACTACCGCTCGACCGAGGCCATTCTCACGCTGGCCAACCGGCTGATCCGCCACAATGCTCATCGGCACGACAAGGTGCTGCGGGCCTGGCGCGAAGGAGGTGAGGCGCCGCGCGTTCTGCAGTTCCCGGACGAAACGGCCGAGGCCAAGCAGGTCGTGGCCGAGATCGGCGCGTGGATTTTCCGGCGGATTGCCGAGCCGCGCGACTTCGCCATCCTGTTTCGCACCAACGAGCAGCCGCGGGCCTTCGAGCAGGAACTGCGGCGGGCAAAGCTGCCTTACACGCTGATCGGCGGCATGAGCTTCTTTGACCGCAAAGAGGTCCGCGACATCCTGGCGTACCTGCGCGTGCTCACGCAGCCGCGCGACGAAGTATCGCTGCTGCGGATCATCAACACGCCGCCCCGCGGCATCGGCCCCAAGGCGGTCGAGCTGCTCATGGCCGCCGCCGTCAGCCAATCGAAGCCGCTGTGGGAGCTGCTCGCATCGCCGGCGGCCGTCAAAGAAGCGGTGCCGGCGGCGGCCGAAGCGGTCGGCAAGTTCCGGGCGCTCATCAACGCTTATCGCGATCGGCTCGAGCACGAGCCTTTGGCCGACCTGGCGGCCGACCTGGTACACGCCATCGGCTACCAGCAGGAGATCAACCGTCAATACAAGGAGCCGGCCGACCAGATCGCCCGCTGGAATACGGTGGAGGAAGTGGTCAACGCCGTGGCCTCCTACCAGCAGCGTGCCGCCGCGCCGACGTTGTCGGGATTCCTGGAGGACGTAGCGCTTACGGGCCGCGACGAGCGCGACGATCGGGACGACAAGCTGGCGCGCAACGCCGTCCTGCTTTTGACGCTGCACAGTGCCAAGGGACTCGAGTTTCCGCAGGTCTACCTGGTCGGCATGGAGGAGGGGTTGTTGCCGCACCATCGATCGGTGTCGGCCGAGGGTTCGGCGATCGACGAGGAGCGCCGGCTGTGTTACGTGGGCGTGACCCGCGCCCGTGACCGGCTGACCCTGAGCCTGGCCCTGACCCGCACCAAATGGGGCAAGCCGCGCCCCACGCAGCCCAGCCGGTTCCTCTTCGAACTCGTCGGCAAGGAGCAGAAGCCCGGCACGGCGACACGGGGACATGGCGGCAAGGCGATACGGCGGCCGCGCGGCCGACGTATGAGGAGCTGAGGCAAACCCGCCGAGGAAAAAAAGGGGATAAGTCCAATTTCGCGCCTGCGTTAATTGGACTTATCCCCTTTTTCCAATACGTGGGCGCGACCCGCGCCCGTGACCGGCTGAGCCTGGCCCTGACCCGCACCAGGTGGGGCAACCCGCGCCCCACGCAGCCCAGCCGATTCCTGTCCGAGGTTTTGGGCAAGGCGCGAGATCCCGACACGGCGACAAGGGGACCGGGCGACACAGGGAAGCGGCGGCCGCGCGGCCGACGTATGAGACGCTGAGGCAAACCCGCCCGGCGGTCGCAGGCGGCACATGCCGCAGCGCGTCACGCAGAGCTTTTACGATATTGACCTCGGTTTCGAAGCCCGAGCCATCGAAAACACCCTCGGGCCCGCTGGATTCCGAACTAGCACCGTTTCCCCCGTTTAACTACACTACGCAGTCGGAAGCTGCACAGAGGGGGGGCACGGAGGCGCCCATGTCTTGTCCATTTCGCTTTATCCACGCCAGCGATTTTCACCTCGAACGCCCGCTGTTCGGCCTGGCCGCCGTGCCCGAACACCTCCGCGAGCTGTTCGTCGATGCGCCCTACCTGGCGGCCCGCCGCGTCTTCGATGCGGCCCTGGCAGAAGAGGTCGACTTCATGGTGCTGGCAGGCGACCTGGCCGAACCGGAGATGGCTGGGCCGGGAGGCCCGCTATTTCTGGTCGAACAATTCAAGCGGCTTCAAGAGCGGGGCATTGCGGTCTACTGGGCCGGCGGCCAGGTCGATCCGCCGGAGGCCTGGCCGGCGAGCATTGCCTTGCCCGACAACGTCCGGGTGTTCTCCCGCCAACGGCCGGAAGAAGTCGTACACCATCGCGACGGCGAACGGCTGGCACGCCTGGTTGGTTTCAGCAGGCGGCGAGGCCACAAGATTCGTCCCGGCGATTTCTGGCCCGATTCCAAGGGGCCGTTCTCGATCGCCCTGACCTATGGCACTGGCGACAACGCCGCGCTGGCGGCGCGCGGAATCGATTACTGGGCCCTTGGCGGCCGGCACACTCAAGACACACATCACGATGGCCGCTGCTTGCTGCACTATCCGGGCACAGTCCAAGGACGCGAGCCGGCTGAACCGGGTCCGCGCGGCTGCACGCTGGTGCAAGTGATCGAGGGCCCGCCGCAACTGCGCCAGGTGCCTTGCGACGTAGTGCGCTGGCTCGACGAGGCGGTTGAGGTCGATGAGACGACGACGGCCGACGCGCTGCGGCAAATGCTCGGCCGGCGCTTGCAGTCGCTGGCGGCGGCGACTCCCGGACTCGATCTGCTGGTGTCGTGGACGGCTGACGGAGGGGGAAAACTGCTGGACGAGCTAGGGCGCGGGACGTTGGCCGCGCGGCTCCTGGCGGGGCTCAATGAGGAATTCGGCCGCCGGCGCCCGGCCGTCTTCAGCACGCGGCTGGCGGTCGCCCCGCTTCGCGAGTGGCCTGCCGACTGGTGCGAACAGGACACGATCTTGGGGGACTTTGTCCGCACGGTCCGCCGGCTTGTGCCCCATCGCAAGGCGGCTGCGGGCGGTAGTTCGAGCGAGGCGCCTATGCTGGACCTGGTTGAACTATCGGCCGGCTTGGAAAACCTGCTCAGCGAGCGGCACCGGGCTGGGACCCTGGCCGACGGCGTGCGGCTCGGCGACGAGAAGACCCGGCGGCGCGTGCTGGCCAAGGCGGCCGCGCTGGGCGCCGATCTGTTACGCGGCGAGGAGCCAAAGACGTGAATATTGTTGAACTGGAAGTCGACGGCTTCGGCGTCTGGAGCGGGCTTCGGCTGGAGTCGCTGTCGGCAGGTCTGAACGTGTTGTACGGCCCCAACGAGGCGGGCAAGACTACGCTGCTCGAGTTTGTCCGCTCGGTGCTGTACGGGTTTGCCGACGACCGCCGTCGGCGTTACTTGCCGCCGTTGCGGGGCGGGCGACCCGGCGGCTCGCTGAAGCTCACCGGCCCTGCCGGCACCTGCCACGTCAGCCGGCACGCCGACGAGGCGCGCGATCCGGTCGAGGGGAACCTGCGACTGCTGGCCGCCGACGGCACGCTGCAAACCGGGCGTGTGCTCGACTTGCTGCTGGGCGACGTCGACGAAGCCACGTTCAACAACGTGTTCGCCGTCGGCCTGAAGGAGATCCAGGAGCTCGCCGCCCTGGATGACACTTCGGCTGCCCAACTGTTGTACCGGCTGACCAGCGGCCTGGACCGCGTCTCGCTGGCCGACGTGCTGGGCGAGCTGGCCGCCTCGCGCGAGCGGCTGCTGGCCGCCGATGGCCGAAGCTGTCGCGTGACCGCCTTGCTGGCCGAACGCGAGAGAATCCTGGCCGACGTCGATCAGCTTCGCGGCGTCTCGCACCGTTATGCCGCCTTGGCCCACGAGCGGAACGAAATCGAAGCGGCCATCGCCCAGCGCGAGGCACAATGCGCCGAGCTGGAGCAGTCGGCCAGGGTGATCGAAGCGGCCGTCGCCGTCCGCGAACCCTGGAGAGAGCGGGCCACCCTGGAAACCGAGATCGCCGCCTTGGCGGCACGGCCCGGCCTCGACGCCGACGCGGCACGGCGGTTTGAGCTGATCACCGCCCGCCTGGCCGCCCGCCGCCGCCGGATCGCCAAGATCGAGCGGGCCCGCAAGGCGCTAAGGCACGACGAGCGCCAGTTGGGTTACGACCGTGCCATGGCCCGGCATGCGCCGCGCATCGAAGCCCTGGCCGAGCAGGAGAACTGGATCACCACGCTCGAGACGCAGGTGCGGCAACTGGAGCAACAGCTCGCCCAGCTCGACGAGCAGGCGGCCGCCCAACAAGCCAGGCTCGGCTTGGGCACCGGCGAGGGGGGGACGGGCCAGCCGCTGCGGGGACAATTCAAGCTCGATCAACGGTCGCTGGCAGCGCTGCGGTCAGCGGGCCGCACGGTCCGCGAGCCTCGCCGCCGATTGCGCGAAGCCAGGTCGCAAATGGTCCATGCGGCCGAGACGGCTCAGACATTGGCGGGCGAGATTCGCTCGGCATTGAGCGGCCGGCCGGAAAAAGACCTGGCCAAAGCACTGGAGCGGGCAGGCGGGCTGGTGACGCAGTTGCGCCGGCGCGTGCAGCTCGACGACAGGCTGGCCCAGATGGGCCGGCACCAGGTCGAGCTGGAGACTCAGAGCCGGCACCTCTTGGATCGGCAGTTGCTCCCCAGTTGGGTGCTGGCCGCCTTGGGCGGTCTGTTCGTGTTCGGAGTGGTCTTGATCCTGGCCGGCTTGTTCCTTCCGACGTCGGTCGTCGGATCAGCCGGCTGGGCACTGGCCGTGTTAGGGCTGGGGGGAACCGCGACGGCCGCCGGCGCCAAGTGGATGTTGGAACGCGCGGCCGGCAACCAACTGGAAGCTTGCCAGAAGCAGGCCGGAATCCTGGCGCTGCAAATCAAGCAGGCCAAGGAAGAGCGCGAAGGGCTCGACGCCCAATTGCCGCGCGGCGGCGGGCCGATGCTGGCCCGCTTGCAGGCCGCCGAAAAGGATCTGTCCGCCTTGGAAGACCTGCTGTCGCTCGATGGCCGACGGCAAATGGCCCAGCAGGAAGCCGATGCGGCCCGCGCGGCCGTGCGGCAAGCTCGCGACGACTGCCGGGGGGCCCTCCGCCGCTGGAAGCAGGCGCTGGGCGCGGCCGGCTTGCCGGGCGAGCTGTCGTACGCCCAGTTGCGGCGTCTGTCGAAGGGCTGGCGGCAGTTCAGCGACCTGGCGGGCCGGATCGAACGTCATCGGGCCGAGCTCGACCAGCGCCGGCGGGAACTCGAATCGCTGGTGGCACGTCTGAACCAGGTCATGGCCGACGTGGGCATCGGGACAAAGGGCGAAGCGGCCGCCGATCGGCTGCGGCAACTGCGGCAGGCCTTGACCGAACACCAGGCATCGGCAACTCGGCGGCTGGCGCTGGTGAAGCGGGCCAGGAGATTGCGGCGTCACCAGCGGAAGCTCACTCAAGGATTGCACCTTTGGCAGCGGCGGCGGAAGGAGCTGTTGCGCCGGGCCGGGGCCACCGACGAGCAGGAGTTGCACGAGCTGGCTCGCCAACTGGCGCAGGGGCAGTCGCTGCGCGAGCGGCACGGCGCGTTGTCGCGCCAGATCGCGGCGGCCTTGGCCAACCGGGCGACCGAAGACGACGTGCAAGCCCGGCTTTCCGATCCGGCGCCCGGCGAGCTGGAGGCCGCGTGGGACGAGGCGACGGGCCGCCGGCGGAGCATGCGACAACAGTTGCAGGAGCTGTTCGAAGCCCGGGGACGGCTGGCGCACGAGCTGGAAGCGCTGGCGGCCGACCGGCGGCTGGCCAACCGGTTGGTGGACTTGGGAGTGGTCGAGGCGCAGTTGCGCGAAGCGATCGAGCGCTGGCAGGTGCTGGCGGTCACGCAGCTTATCTTGGAATCGATCAAGCGCTTCTACGAGGCCGACCGGCAGCCGGAAACGCTGCGGCAGGCCTCTGAGTATCTCGCGCGGCTGACCGAGGGGCGTTACACGCGTGTGTGGACGCCGTTGGGCGAAAGCGGCCTGCGGGTGGACGACGCCGAGGGGAGCTGCCTGGGGGCCGAATCGCTCAGCCGTGGCACGCGCGAGCAGTTGTTCTTGTGTCTGCGTCTGGCTCTGGCCGCTTCGTACGCCCGCCGGGGAGTCGAGCTGCCGCTGGTGCTCGACGACGTGCTGGTGAACTTCGACGGCAGGCGGGCCAAGGCGGCGGCCGCCCTGTTGCGCGCTTTTGCCGCCGAGGGGCGGCAGGTGTTCGTGTTCACCTGCCACGAACACGTGCTCAAGCTGTTCAAGTCGCTCAAGGTGCCGGCGCGGCGGCTGCCGGCCAACGACTGTGCCGATGTGCCGACGGTGACCTGGCAGCCGCCTGCCGCGGCCGAGGAGCCGAATAAGCAGCCGGCCCGGCCGGCCGCCGAGTGGATGTCGGCCAACGGCAGCGGGATGATCGAGATCGACGACGATCGGTTCGAAGTGCAGATTGCCGACGATCCCGCGGATGAAGAAGAACTCGAGGAGGAAGCTGCCGACGAGGAATATGACGACGAGTACGACGACGACTTGGATATGGAAGACGGAATGAAGCACGAAGACGAGCAAGACGATGCAGAGTCGGCCGCGCCGGACGACCTCGAAGACGAGCAGGACAACGACGACCCGCGCGACGAGGACGAATCGGACGAAGACGAGCCGGCCGAGGCGCCTCACGGCCCGCCGGCTCACAAGGTGATCGTGGTTCGCGGCCGGCGCGGCAACGATCCGTTTGCCAACGCGATCTGGCACGATCCGGTCGAAGACGAGTCGGATGAAGATGCCGACGAGAGGGAGCTGGAAGAACCGTCCGAGCCTTTCGACGACGCCGACGAGTACTCCTGGCCGGCCAGCGCGGACCAGGAGGATGAAGATGAAGCGGACGACAGTCAGCTCGACTTCGAAGACCAGGAAGACGACGAGGCCGCCTGATAGTAGCCGTCACGCTGGGGCATGACGCGCTTGCCTCACGCGGGAGCGTGCCCTCTGTGATTGCTAGCTGCCAGGCTAATGCCTGGGATTTGCCGCAGGCGGAGCCTCCGTCCTCTGTGCTGCAAGTCCGCCTCCGGCGGAACCTCTGTTCCCTGTTCCTCCGCCCGCTAACCACCGACCACTGACCACTAATGGCCCGGCCGACCGTATAATCATGGCGTCGCCACGATGCCTCGGGATGCCGCCATGCCAACGGAAACGTGCGCTGCCAGCCTGGTCGACGTGGTCTGCCAGGGAAGTCCCTACCAGATGGGACTGATCCAGGGCCAGGGCCTGCGAGACAAGATTCGCGCATCGCGCGGGGCCCTTGCCGAGTTGGAAGCCTTTCGGCTGGAGCAGCCCCGCTGGCTGCCGTTTGCCGCCTTCAGGCACCTGGCTGAGCGCCGCGCTGCACGCCTGATGGCCCAGTCCCTGGCGCGCGAACACCCGGAAATGCACCAGCGGCTGACGGGCATCGCCGCCGGCTCGGGCGTCCGGCTCGGCCCGTTGTATCTGCTCAATGCGCTGGAGTCGTTTTTGTCGAGCGTCGAAGGCCGCACCGTGCGGCCGGGCCTGGGCGCCTGTTCGGCCCTGGCGGTCCGCGGCAGCCGGTCGGCGAGCGGCGAGCCGATGATTGCCCGCAATTTCGACTACCTGCCCCTGGTGCAGCCGTTCTACGTGCTCCGCGACAGCCGGCCGCGGGGGCGAAACCGGTCGCTCGACTTTACCGTCGCGCCTTTGGCCGGCGCAGTCGATGGGCTCAACGAGCAGGGACTGGCCATCACGTACAACTATGCCTTCACGGTCGACACGCCGTCGGCGCGTACCCCGATCACCATGGCCATTGCCGAGGCGATGGGTCGCTGTTCGACCGTGGCGGAGGGGGCGGAGCTGATTGCCTCGCGGGCCCGCTGGGGGGGCGGCATCCTGATGCTGGCCGACGCGGGCGGAGACATCGCTTCGCTGGAGCTTTCGAACAGCCGCAGCCACCTGCGGCGGCCGGAGCCGGGGCAGGATGCACTGTTCCATACCAACGCCTTCTGCTCCGAGCCGATGCGCGCGGTCCAGGCGCCGACCGACGCGGTGTTCACCTCGCGGGCGCCGCTGGCGCTGCGGGGCCGCCGCGTGATGGAATCGTCCGAGATGCGCGACCGGCGGCTGGCCAGGCTGATGGAGCGAGGCGAGCCGCTCGATCCCGACCAGCTCGCGCGGATGATGAGCGATCATGGCGACGAGGGCGTGGCCAGCGGCACCACGCTCTGCATGCACAGCGATTACTGGCACACGACCGCTTCGCTGCAATACTTTCCCAAGTCGCGGCGAATGCGAGTCGCCTTCGCGCCGACCTGCAATGCCCAGTACCGTGAGTTGAGCTTGGAACTTGGAACTTAGGGCTTGGGGCAGGCCTTCGAGCCAAGTCCCAAAGTCTAAGATTCAAGAACCAAGTTCTAATTGCTGCCTGGCTCGCTCTGGCCTTGGGAATAGATCCGCTCCCAGTCGGGCTCCCAAGGGTCGGCCGGCCCGTCGACTTGTTCTTGATGGCCGGCGTCGGGCGGCGTGCGGTGGATCACGCTGCGGTAACGGCGCCGCAGGCCGGCTGCGATCCAAACCAGGTAGACGTTGGCGCCCAGCGATGCAAACAAGCCCAGCAGCGTCAGGCTCAGCGGCAGCCACGGCTTTTGACCAGCCAGGTTGCCGGCGGCATCCTCAGTCTCCTCGCCGCCGGACGCCCCCTGCTCGTCGGAGGCGGAACGCTCGTCCCGATTGCCACCGGCCGACGCGACGTCGCGATCGCGGGCCTTGTTGGAAAGCATCGGCGATTCGCCGCCGGCGAAGGCGGGGGGGCGATCGCCGGTCCCGCCTGATCCGGCTGCATCCGCATCGCCCCGATCGTCGTCCGAATCGCTCCGCGACGTTGATTGCGCGGCCGGATCGGTTTCAGCCTCGCTTGAATCCAGATCGTCCTCGGCGGGCTCGTCCGGTTGTGCGTTGGCCGGACCGCCCAGCCTGGGGCCGCCCGGAATAGCAACCAGCCGCGACGCGCCGCGGGCAGTGGCCGGCAGGAACTCGCGCGGCGGACCAGCCTGGCCGGATTCCACCGAGTCGAAATCGGGGCCGGGCAGGGGCTGGTCGAACCCGGCCGGCAGCGGCGAACCGAACGGCGCCGCGGCCGAAGTTCGTGCATCCGTCTCGTCGGGCCTTTCAATGGGCAGCGGTTCGCCCTGGTGAGGGAGCTTCCCGGTCCCCACGGTGATCCGGTAGCCACGGATGTTCGCCGTGGCGGGCGGCAGGTCGCTGAAGATGTCCTCCCCCTCCTTGAGCGCATCGAGCATCTCGGGCTCGATCTGGATGATGTACTCGATTCCACCCCCGGCGACCGGTTGCCAGCCGTACTCCACCCCCCAGACTACGGTCGGCATAAAGGCCAGTGCCGCGGCCCACAACATCTTGGCGGCGTGCCGCATAAATAGACGAGCCATAACAGTTTCCAAGTTAAGCGTAAAGCGTCGGGCCCAGCCACTCAGTTTACCTTTCCGCCAGGTCCAACGCATCCTTGTCGGCGGTTCGCGGCGGCGATGCGGCAGCCTGCCAGGTGCTGGCGGGGCGGAAGTTCATGGCCCGTGGCACAAGCCGAAGGAACGGCACTGCTTCTCGGACGCGACAGGCGCGTCCTCCAAGCAGTGGCACGGTTTTCTGCCTTCTGCCTTCATCCTTCTGCCTTTCCCGTCTCTGTCTTCCCCAGGCTCTTGAGCTCGGTCTGCAGCATGACCAGCAGCGGCTGCAGGAAGGCGACCACCATCGGTCCGACGACGATCCCGATGGGGCCCATGGCCTTCACGCCTCCCAGCACGCTTAGCAGGGCCAAGAGCGGGTGCATGTTCGAGCGGCCCTGCAGGACCAAGGGCTTGATCACGTTGTCGGCCATCGACACCACGAGGGCCCCGTAGACGGCCAACGCCACGGCGGCGGTGGTTCGATCCTCGAACAGAAACAGCCACAATGCGCAGGGCAGCCAGACCGCTGTCGCGCCAACGAACGGAATCAAGGCGAACAGCATCGTGAGCATCGTCAGCAGGAACACCGAATCGAGGCCCGCGAAAAAGTACCCGAAGCCCGCCAGAACTCCCTGCACCACGGCCGAGAGCAATGTGGCCACCACCACGGCGCGGCTGACCGTGGTGAACTCTTCGAGCAGTTGCCGTTCATAACGGTCGTCGAGCGGCGAAAGTCGCATGATCCCCGCGATCATGGCCGGTCCGTCGGCCAGGAAGTAGTAAAGCGAGACGATCATCACGGCCAGTCCAATCAGGAACTCGGCCAGAAAGCCGCCGGCGAACTGCGCTCCTCCCAGTGCCAGCGGACCGGCGAACTCCTGCAACCGGGTCCGTAAGGCGGCCATGTGCTCCTGGTCGGGGTTGACCAGCCGGGTCAGCCAGGCTTTGATCGGGCCGCCCAGCAGGTCCTGCTCGAAACGCGCGTAGGCCAGCAGCACTTCATCGGCCTGCCGATCGAAACGAGCCGGCTCGTGGAGGAGGGCCAGCTTGTCGAGTTCGACTCTGAACTGTGCCAGCGAGTCT
Source organism: Pirellulales bacterium (assembly GCA_040901675.1). Classification (GTDB taxonomy): domain Bacteria; phylum Planctomycetota; class Planctomycetia; order Pirellulales; family JAICIG01; genus JBBDNX01. The sequence goes on from JBBDYJ010000029.1 coordinate 40,906, forward strand.
TGCCAATTCTCGCCCGGTTCAAAGGCCGCGTCCTTGGCCTCTTCGCTCTTGGCGATCAGCGCGGCCAGCGCCTCCACCTGGTCGCCGGCGCTTTCCAATTCAAGCGGGTCTGGCAGCTCCGCGGGCGCACGGTCGGCCCAGCCGCGCAGCCGCAGCCCGAGCTCGTCCAGCAGCAACTGCACGTCGGCCGGCGGCAGGTTCAAGCCCAGACGGCTGCGCAGCTTGTCGACCCTTTCCTCGGTCGATTGCCGGTTCCAGCCCGATGCCAATTCAGCGGCCTCCACCGCGGCCTTTCCCAGAATCCCCAGCATCGGCGCCAGCACGATGATCAGAATGGCCAGCGTGGTCAACCCGGCCGCCAGTCGCTCGCGCCCCTGGCAACGGACCACGATCGAGCGGTGCAGCGGGCCGAACATCACCACCAGTAAGGCGGCCAGAAACAACGGCAGCAGAAAGCCTGCCATGACCCGAAAGAACAGCGCCACGATCACCAACAGAATCGCCAGCAAGACGACAAACGACACGATGCGGGCCATGCTGTTCTCCTTGGCAGCCACCCGGCGCTGCTCAGTGCCTGCCGGACCGGTGGTCCAACGATGAGATATGGTAGATGATGCGGGGCGATGGACGAAAGGCTGGAAACGCGCCCCAAAGCAGGAAGCTGCAAACCCAAGGCAACCAGGTGGGCCGGATGACGCACGAGCAACCTCGCCCACAAGCCCCGGCTGCCTCGCCGCCGCCCCGTCGAGGCCCGTTTCGCTGGGCGATCCTGTTGGGCAAGTGCCTGGTGCTCGCGCTGGTGGTCTGGGGCATACACCGCACGGCGATTGGGGCCTGGAGCGACCTTGAGCAGCAGGGCTTCGGAGCCGCGCGGCCGGATGCGGCCTGGCTGGTGGCGGCGGCCGGCCTCTACCTGGCGGGGCTGTTCCCTTCGGCTTTGTTCTGGCACCAGGTGCTGTGGCGGTTGGGGCAGCGTCCGAGCCTGGGCGAAGCGGTGCGGGCCTATTATATCGGCCACCTGGGAAAGTACGTGCCGGGCAAGGCACTGGTCATCATCTTGCGGACCGGCTTGATCCGCGGGACTCGGGTGAATACCGCCTTGGCCGCCGTCAGCGTGTTCTACGAAACGCTGACGATGATGTCCGTCGGCGCCTTCCTGGCCGCGGCTATCCTTGTCGTCTGGCTGCCGGACCAGCGCGGCTTGCTGCTGTTGGCCTGCCTGTTGAGCCTGGCCGCGGGCCTGCCGACGTTGCCCCCGGTGTTGGACCGGCTGGTGCGGTGGGGCGGCAAAACCCGCTTGGCCGCCATCGCCTCCGAAGGGCTGAGACCGTTGGGTTATGGCACGCTCGGCCGCGGCTGGGTGCTGATCGGCTGCGGCTGGCTGCTGGCCGGCGGCAGCCTTTGGGCGGTGCTCAAGGCGGCCGGATATACCCAGCCCGGCCAGGGACTCGCGGAGCTGGCCGTTTGCACCTCGGCCGCGGCGCTGGCGGTGGTGGCTGGTTTTGTTTCGCTGATCCCCGGCGGCCTCGTGGTGCGCGAGGCGGTGCTGTTGGGTCTTTTGGCGGCTCACTTCGAACGTGCCGAGGCGCTCGTCTCGGCCGTGCTGGCGAGGCTGGTCTGGCTAGTGGCCGAGGTGCTGATTTCGGGTATTCTATATGTCGGCGGCCGCTTCCACCGCCGGGAACTTGGGCCTCGCGAGCAGCGCGGCAGCGGGCCTCGATCAGGCGCAACCTAGGACGCCGGCATGCTTTCGACCGTGATTCCCGTCTTGAATGAGGCCGAGAGCCTGGCGACGCTCTATCGCGAGCTGGACGAGGTGGCCCGTGCCGAGGGCTACCTGCTGGACCTGATCTTCGTGGACGACGGCTCGACCGACGGCTCGTGGGCGATCATCGAAGGGCTGGCCGCGGCCGATGCCAGGGTCCGCGGCATCCGCTTCAGGCGGAACTTCGGCAAGGCGGCCGCCCTGAGCGCCGGTTTCCAGGCGGCCCGCGGCGAATTGATCATGACGCTCGACGCCGACCTGCAGGACGACCCCCGCGAGATCCCTCGTTTCCTGGCGGCCATGGACGACAACCTGGACGTGGTCAGCGGCTGGAAAAAAATCCGCCACGATGCATGGCACAAGGTCTTTCCTTCGCGGGTCTTCAACTGGTTGGTCAGCCGCTTGACGGGCGTCCACCTGCACGATCACAACTGCGGCATGAAGTGCTACCGCCGCGAGATATTCCGCGAAGTGCGGCTCTATGGCGAGCTGCACCGCTTCGTGCCCGTGCTGGCGCACGCCCGGGGTTTCAAGGTCGGCGAGTTGGTCATCCGCCACCGGCCGCGCCGCTATGGCTACTCGAAGTACGGATTGCGGCGATTCGTCAAAGGCTTTTTGGATCTGCTCACGGTCAAGTTCCTGACCGGCTTCGGCCAGCGGCCACAGCACATGCTAGGTGCGATCGGCTTGCTCAGCTTCGTGCTGGGGGCGGCGGGCATGATTTACCTGGCGGTGCTGTGGAGCGTGTCGCGGCTGTCGGTCGAGATCCCCGACGTCGACCTGCACGAGCGCCCGCTGCTGCACTATTCGCTGGGCGCGCTGTTGCTGGGCGGGCAGCTCATGTCGATCGGCTTTCTGGCCGAGCTGATCATCGCCTATCACGGCCGCGATTCCGATACGTACTCGATCGGCCAGGAAACTCCGCCTCATCAGCAAACCGCGGCCCACCAGGAAGCAGGGCAAGCACGCCATGAACACTCCGCCTGACGATCCCCGCGGCCGGCTGCGCCGCGCCGTCTACCTGTTGTTGATCACCGCCAGCACGGGCAGCATGCTGGGCCGCACCTTCGCGGTCAATTCGGTGGACCACGTGCGGCTGGAAAAGCACCTGAAGGACCAGGGGCGGAGCGACTGGCAAAAGCAGCGACCGTTTCTCAGTGCCAACGACCGCAGCCGCTGGGCCACCGTGCGCGCCCTGGTCGAGCACGGAACGTATTCGATCGACGAGATCGTGAGCCAGCCCAACTGGGACACGATCGACATGGTCAAGCACGACGGAAGGGGCCGCGAAGCGCCGGGGCCCAATGAAGGGCGGTTGTACTCCAGCAAACCGCCGCTGATCGCGACGCTGATGGCCGGCCCCTACTGGCTGATCCATCGGCTCACGGGCGCCACGCTGGCCACGCACCCCTTTGCCATCGGCCGGGGCTTGATCGTGCTCTTCAACATCGTGCCGATGATCGTCTACCTGTGGGTGGTGGCCCAGCTTATCGAACGGTTCGGCGACAGCGACTGGGGACGGATGTACGCGATGACCGCCGCTGCCTTCGGCACGTTCCTGACCACGTTCGCCGTGGCGATCAACAACCATTTGCCCGCGGCCGTCTGCGCGGCCGTGGCACTCTATGCGGCCGCCAAGATCTGGTACGACGGCGAGCGAAGCTTGTGGTGGTTCGCCCTGGCCGGCACGTTTTCCGCGCTCACGGCGGCCTGCGAGCTGCCCGCCCTGGCTTTCTTCGTGGCCATGACCGTCGGATTGCTGCTCGTTTCGCCAGCCGCGGCGATGCGGGCGTTCGTGCCGCCGGCCTTTCTGGTACTGGCCGCATCCATGGCGACCAACTACCTGGCCCACCACTCGATCGCACCGCCATACGTGCACCGCACCGAGGGGGACAACTGGTACGATTACCAGTTCGTGCGGGACGGCAAGGTGCGCCAGAGCTACTGGTCGAACATCGAAGACCGCAGCCCAATCGACCAGGGTGAGAAGTCGCCCCAGACGTATGCCCTGCACGTCCTCGTCGGGCATCACGGCATTTTTTCGCTGACGCCGATCTGGCTGTTCAGCCTGGCCGGCGTGGTGACGATGTGCTGGCGCAGCCAGCCGAACCTGCGTGCCCTGGGCCTGTTGGTGGGAGGCGTGTCGCTGGTTTGCCTGGCGTTTTACCTGGGACCGTTCCACGACCGCAACTACGGTGGCATGAGCAGCGGCTTCCGCTGGATGTTCTGGTTTGCGCCGTTGTGGCTGATTGGCATGCTGCCTGCGGTTGACCAGTTCTCCGAGCGGCCCTGGTGGCGGGGCCTCGCGATCGTCTTCTTGTGCCTGTCGGTCCTCTCGGCAAGCTATCCGACCTGGAATCCCTGGACGCACCCCTGGCTGCTCGATTTCCTGCTGCACATGGAGTGGGCCCGCCTCGGCGCCGGATAAAAGTGGGGCGGTGACTTCGAGGTAGCAGGACTCGCCAGAGTTCTGGCGAAGTCGGGTGGCTGGCGGCAAAGCGGACTTCGGCGAGCTCAGTCGAGTCGTAGCGTGCCCCAGTCTTCGTTCGTTATTCCTCCTTCTGCATTCCTCCTTCCTCCTTTGCAATCAGCAGCCCCAGCCGCCTCCAGTCGTCGCTCAGCGGAGCCACCACCGACACATCCTGGCCGGTCGACGGATCGCGGAACGCCAACTCGCGGCCGTGCAGCGCAATGGCGCGGAGCCGCTCGTCCTCGTGCGGTGTGCCGAACGCCGAGGCGGCTCCATAGAAGACGTCGCCCAGGACCGGATGGCCCCGCGACGAGGCCTGGATCCGCACCTGGTGCGTGCGACCCGTCTCGAGCACCACTTCCAGCCAGACCCCCCAAGCGGCTTCGGCCAGCGTGCGATAGTGCAGTACGGCCAGGCGGCCCTCGGGATGGTCCGCGGCGACGATCTCGGCCCGGGGATGACCATAGACTTTGCGGACGTGGTCGGTCCAGGTTCCCTCCGCTGGCTGCACGTGCCCCTCCAGGCAGGCCCAATACACCTTGCGGACCTGGCGGCGTTCGAACTGGCGCGAGATCTTGCGGGCGGCGTTAGGGTGCGTGGCGAAGACCATGGCGCCCGACACCGGGCGGTCAAGCCTGTGCGGCACCGCCAGGTAACCTGAATAGTCGGCCGACTCCTCTCGCAGCCAGGCCTTGATCCGCGCTTCCAAGCTGTCGATTCCCGGCGGCGCCTGCGTGGCCAGGCCAGCCGGCTTCAAGGCCGCCAGCACGCGCGTCGACCGGTAGAGCAGATCGAAGCCAGGTTCGAGCATCAGCACCGGCCCCGTCGAGCCGCGGTGGTTCGTTGGACCGCCGCGGGCCGAGGGATTAGAATCGGTCTGGACAATCCAATACCAAAGTATCCCGTTTTCCCGAAACCCATTTTCCCGAAACCCAAAGTACGGAGAGTCACCATGCCGCGCCTCTTTGTTTTACCCGTCGCGTTCGTGCTCGCCTGTGGCCTGGCTGCCGCCGCCCGCTCGGATGAAAAGGACGACAAGCCGATCAAGCTGTTCAACGGGCGCAACCTGGACGGCTGGACCTTCCATACGCCGGACAAGAGTGCGAAGACCGAAGACGTCTGGAGCGTGAACAAGGGCGTGCTGGCTTGCCAAGGCAAGCCGGCCGGGTACTTGCGGACCGAAGACGACTATACCAACTACGTATTGAAGCTCCAGTGGCGGTTCGACCCGGACAAGGGCGCCGGCAACAGCGGCGTCTTGTTGCGGATGGTGGGCGAAGACAAGGTCTGGCCCAAGAGCATCGAGGCCCAGTTGCACAGCGGCAACGCCGGCGACTTCTGGAACATCGACATGTTCGAGATGACCGTGGACGAGGACCGCACCGAGGGGCGGCGGACCAAGAAGCTCAAGGAGAGCAACGAGAAGCCGCTGGGCGAGTGGAACCAGTACGAGATCACCGTCGAGGGCGGCGCCGTGCGGCTGGTGGTCAACGGCGAGCTGCAGAACGAGGCCACCGACTGCGAGGAGATCGCCGGCAAGATCTGCCTGCAGTCGGAGGGCTCGTACATCGAGTTCCGCAACATCGAGCTCACGCCGCTGGAGTGATCTTTCGATTTTCCGACTGCCGTCAAGGCATCGCCCCGTTGCGACACGCCAGAACTCTGGCGAGTCCTGCTACTGGGTGGGCCGCCGTCCCAGATCACACCGCGCCGGCGGCCGGGACGACGAACGGCGCGCGGTACTCGCGGGTGAGCATGGCGTCGGCCGGCGAGTTGTCCACGAACCGCTCGTTGGCGACGTCCAACGTCAGCGGCAGGCCGAACTGGATCGGCGTCGAGTCCAACGGCAGACTGTTATCGGCCAGGTGCTGGGCGAATCGGCCAAAATCAAGGGCCGCGTGGTAGTAGCCCTGCAAGCGCGGCAACACCTCGGCCAGCGGGATCTGCGAGCCCAGGCGATAGGAGATGTTGCCCAGGTGGCACAGCGCGCTGGACAAGTGGCCTTCCAGGATGTCGGCGTTGAGATCCTCGACTTTGCGGCTGCGGACGGCGCCGAGGAAATTGCTGAAATGGTCGCCGTCTCCCTGGAACTTCTCGACCATCTGCCCGTCCTTGTCGAAGGCCGCCCCGCCGTCGTAGCTGCTGAGCACCACGTAGCCTTCGGTCCCTTCGAAGACCACGCCCACCTTGGCGCCGTGCAGCGAGTCGGTCGGCAGGCCCCGCACCTCGAACACTAGCGACTTGTCGCCGTAGTCGTGGATGATGCACTGCGTGTTGGCCGTCTCGCCGGCGTCTTCATAGCCCAGCCGGCCGCCGTAGCTGACCACGCTGTTCGACAGCGTATCCACCCCCAGGCCCCAGCGGGCCAGGTCCATCTGGTGGATGCCCTGGTTGCCCAGGTCGCCGTTGCCGTAGTCCCAGACCCAGTGCCAGTCGTAGTGCAGTTGCGGGCGCGTGAGCGGCTTGATCGGCGCGGGGCCCGACCAGAGGCTGTAGTCGATGCTCGCCGGCACCTCGTACTGCCCCAGGGGGCCGATCGACGGCCGGCTCTTGTAGCACAGCCCGCGGGCCACCTTGACCTGGCCGATCTTGCCGCCCCGCACGTACTCGATCGCCTGGATCGTGCCGGCCGTCGAGCGGCATTGCGTGCCCGTCTGGCAGATGCGGTTCAGCTTGCGGGCCGTCTCGACCATGCGGCGGCCTTCGCTCACGTTGTGGCTGACCGGCTTTTCGACGTACACGTCCTTGCCCGCCTGCATGGCCCAGATGCTCGTCAGCGCGTGCCAATGGTTGGGCGTGGCCGTGCTGACCACGTCGACCGATGAATCGTCGAAGACTTCGCGCATATCCTGGGCGAACTTGGGCCGGCGGCCTTGGCGCGAGGCGGTCTCCTCGAGCCGCTTCATGCCCACCTCGCGGTCGGCGTCGCAGACCCAAATCACCTCGGTGTCCTGCCGGCTGGAGTACGCCCCCAGGTGCCCGTTGCCTTGGCTGCGGACGCCGATCACGGCCACGCCGAGCCGCTCGTTGGGACTGGTGGACTGTGGCTCTTCCTCCGCCTGCACCCTTGCGGCGGTCGAACCGGCCAAGGCGGCCGCGGTGGCGGCGAACATCGAGTCTTCCAGAAAACGGCGTCGGGAAAAGAGAGTCATTGGACTGGTACTCCCAAGGCAGGAAGGCAGGCGGGTTCCACGCCCCACATGGCTACCAGCCTAGCAGACAGGCCGCCTTCCGGCCAGCATGCTCGACATCAGGCCAGCGCTGGAGGATTCAAAGCGTGCAAGCGCCGCAGGGATGGATGCGCCTTGCCGCCAACCGGTTGCGGGTCGGCCTGGTTGACGTGAACGGATACTATCGTATGATAGTATTTAAGGGAAATGACCAAGGCCACTACAGAGCTATGCTTCTGCTTCGCGTGCGGCGGAGAGCGGGAATTGCGTCGCGAGCGTCGGACCGTGGAATACCAGTTGCGCGGCGAAACGGTCCAGGTTGTTCTGCCGGTAATGGCTTGCACGACTTGTGGTACCGAGGAGGTGGACCCGGCTTTTACCGGAGACCCCGTGCGGATGGCTTATGATCTTTATCGTCAAAGGCACGGTTTGCTTGATCCCGATCGGATCAAGTCGATTCGCGAACAATACAGGCTCAGCCAGAAGTCATTTGCCGCTCTGCTGGGAATGAGTGAAGCGACAGTTAACCGATACGAGGGGGGCGCGCTTCAGGAAGCAACGCACGACAACTTGATCCGCGCTTGCGAAACCCCCGAATTTGTAAGGGAGCTTCTCTCCCGCCGTGGCGGCCACTTGTCCGATTGGCAGCGAAAGCGCGTCGAGAAAGTCCTTGCGACCGCATAGTTCAAGAAAGGTTTCCAGCCTGCGACTGCTTGGCTGCCGGCGTGTCCGGTCCGCTGAAAGGCAGACGAAGAATCGCCAGCCTGGCGTCCAGCAGTGGCACAGCTCCTCTTAGCCTAGCCGTACCGCTTCAGCCAGCGGTCGAGCAGGCGAGGCGCGAGGCGGTTCAAGTAGACGAGCAGCTTGCCGCGCGGATTGGGGATGATCTCGTTGAGCCCGCGGCGCATGGCGCGGACCGTGGCCCGGGCGACGCGCGAGGCGGGGATGCCGGGCTGCTCGGGCCAGGGCATCCCGCCCTGCTTGTCGATCAGGTTCTCGGAAAAGTCGCTTTGCGTCGTGCCCGGACTGACCAGCAACAGGCCGATACCGTGACGAGCCAACTCGGCCCGCAGCGACTCGCTCAAACCCCGCACGGCGAACTTGCTGGCGCAGTACTCGCTGGTCCGCGGGATGCCGCGATGGCCCAGGATCGACCCCACGTTGACCACCAGCGGCTGGCTCCCCTCTTTCAACAGCGGCAGGGCAGCGCGCGTCATCTCGGCCAGGGCAAAAAAATTCACCTCCATGATCCGCCGCAGACGCTCCGGGTCGGCATCCTCGAAGCGGCCCCAGGCGCCGATGCCCGCATTGTTGACTAGCACGTCGAGACCGCCAAAGTGCGACAGGGCGGCCTCCAGCGCCAACCGGCGGTCGTCCGGCTGGGTGACGTCGCCGGGGGCCACAACCACCTGGCTGCCGGCGGCCTTCAGCTCGCGGGCCAGGTCTTCAAGCTTGTCGCGGCGGCGCGCGTTGAGAATCAGCCGGGCCCCGTTTTGGGCCAGCTCCACCGCCAGGGCCCGTCCGATGCCGCTGGAGGCACCCGTGACGAGACAGCGGCTCTGGCGGATCGAGCGACGGCTCACGCCACTTCTTCAACTCCGGCCGGCGCCGGTCCGATCGTGTCGCGCCCCGCAATCGAGCCGTTGCCGCCAAACCCATCCCCGTCACTCGGCAGGCCGTGCCAGACCTGGCCGTTCGTGCGATGCGGGCGGACCGAAGTTCCGTCGGCGTCGACCTGCCGCAGGTGCTTCTGCGGCAGCCGGCAGTGGACCACCACCCGCGAGTCGGTGAACTGCCTCGACAGCACTTCGCCATGCGCCGACAGGTAGGCCAGCAACCGCCCGTTGGAGACGTCGGTCTCGACGTCGACGTCCAGGAAGTTGCGGCTGAGGGCATCGCTGACGGCGCCGGCCAACTGCGCCAGGCCGTGCCCGCGGCGAGCGCTGACGGCGATCGCGTTGGGATAGCGGTTGAGCAACCCATCCAGCCGGGCCCGGTCGGCCAACGCGTCGGCCTTGTTCAGGACCAGCAAGGTGTCCTTGGCCTGGATGCCCAACTCCTCGAAAACCTTGTACACCGAGGCAATCTGCTCGTACACGGCCGGGCTGCTGGCGTCGGCCACGTGCAACAACAGGTCGGCCTGCCGCGTTTCCTCCAGCGTGGCCTTGAAGCTGGCGATCAGATGGTGGGGCAGATCGCGGATGAAGCCGACCGTGTCGCTCAACAGCACCGGTCCCCAGCCGGGCAACTGCCAGCGGCGAGTCCGCGTGTCGAGCGTGGCGAACAGCTTGTCCTGCGCCAGCACGTCGGCCCCGGTGAGCGTGTTCAAGAGCGTGCTCTTGCCGGCGTTGGTGTAGCCGACCAGCGAAACGGTCATGCGGTCGCCGCGGGCGGCCACCTGCCGCTCCTTGCGCCGCTCGATTGCGGACAGCTCGGTCTGCAGGTCGTGGATCCGCTTTTCGACCAGGCGGCGGTCGACTTCCAACTGCTTTTCGCCCGGCCCGCGCATGCCGATGCCCATCTTCAAGCGCGAGAGGTGGGTCCACATCCGTTTGAGCCGCGGCAATGAGTACTGGAGCTGGGCCAGTTCGACTGCCAGGCGGGCTTCGTGCGTCTGCGCGCGGCTGGCAAAGATGTCGAGGATCAGCTCGCTGCGGTCGAGCACCTTGAGGTTGGTGGCCCGCTCCAGGTTGCGGGTCTGGGCGGGCGTGAGGTCGTTGTCGAAGATGATGACGTCCGCGTCCGAGGCCTCGCCCAGCACGCGCAGTTCATCGACTTTACCCTTGCCCAGATACGTGGTCTTGTCCGGCACCAGCCGCCGTTGAGTCAGGTGGCCAACCACCCTGGCGCCGGCCGTGGTGGCCAGCCCTTCCAGTTCGTCAAGCGGGTCGCCTGGATACCGGTCGTCCGGAAGCACGACACCGACGAGCACTGCAGCCTCGCTCACGACACTGTCGGCGCGGTTCGTTTCAGTCACGGGGGTTGGGGTCCTCCTGTTTCTCTTGGAGAGTAAAACAACAGCTTGCCGGGGCGGCGATCCTGCCGGCCGCCATGGCAAGTATATGCCGAGCCGGCAAGCAAGTCAGCCAGGATTGCCTGCCACGGCCCCCCAGTGCCCCGTGGGGCTGTACCGGCAGGCAGGACATTCGATAATACCACGACACCCGAACCGGATTTTTGTTCGCCCCGCGGCTGCAAGCACGGAAATTCGGAAACCGGAAATCCATAACCTCAGTCGTCTCCCTCGTAAAGGTGCCGGTAGCTTTCGTAGCGGCGGGCATCGAGCCAGCCGTCGGCCACGGCGTCCTTGACCGCGCAGCCTGCTTCGTGGGTATGCGTGCAGTCCGGAAAATCGCAGCGGCTGACCAGCGGCCGCAAGTCGCGAAAGCAGCCGGCGATTTCCTGCGGAATCACGTCCCAGAGCTGGAACTGGCGGATCCCCGGCGTGTCGACCACGTAGCCCCCACCCTCCAGGGGCAAGAGCCGGGCGGTCGTGGTCGTGTGGCGCCCCTTTTGCGAGTCGGCGCTGACCTCGGCCACCGCCAACCCCAGACCAGGTTGCACCGCATTGAGCAGCGACGACTTGCCCACGCCGCTTTGGCCGGTGATCACGCTTTGCCTGGCGGCCATCGCACGGCGCAGCCGCGGCACCCCCTGTTCCGTCCGCGCGCTGACCAGCAGGACCTGGTAACCCATCTGGCTATAGACGCCGACCAGGGCCGCCAGCGACGCGGCATCGACCAGGTCGACCTTGTTGATGACGATGCAGGCCTGCAGCCCTCCTTGCTCGGCGCTGACCAAAAAGCGATCGATCAGGTTGGGTTTCAGGTACGGTTCGGCGGCGCTGGCCACGATGACCAACTGGTCGACGTTGGCCACCAGCACGTGCTGCCGGCCGCGGGTGGCCCGGCTCAGGATGCCATGGCGGGGCTCGATCCGCTCGATAACGCCCTCCTGCCCCTGGGCCGGGCGAAACAGCACCCGGTCGCCCGCCGCCACCACGTGCCGCTGGTCGGTGGCGAGCGTCTTGAGCAGCCGGCGGGTGGCACACTGGTAGATGGCGCCGTCTTCGGCTTCGACGCTGCTCACCAGGCCGTGGATGCTGAGCACGCGGCCCTTCAGGCAGGCGCTCTCGTCGACCTCCAGCAGCACTCCGCCGCCTGCCTGCTGGCCGGCGGCCACGCCCCTCACGGTCCGCTTGCGGGTCAGATCGCCCTTGCCGCTGATCCGCTCGTCCTTGGGGGTGTCGTCGGGCTCGGCCTGCTGGAACTTCTTGGTCCAGTCGTCCCTTCGCGTGCGGGCACCGCGGTTCTTGCGGAATTCGGTCCGGTGTTTTTTTGGGGGCTTCGCCAAGCGCTCTTCTTTTGGGGTTCGCCGAGCGGGCCGCTAGACCGGTTTATTCGGGTTCTTGATCTGGCCCGCCTCGTCATTCATCACATCGTAACGCTTCTTGGGGCCCAGGCCGCGGTCCATTCCGTCTTTGGCCAGGCCGGCGCGTTCCAAAAGCGACTTGCTGAAGACCTCGGCGATACCGCCGTCGCCTGGGGGTGGACCGACAGCGCCCAGGTCGGCCGGAGAGTACTTGATCTGATAGCGGTGCTTGGCGATCGCCAGGCTGTCGCCCGGATCGAGCCGCTTCTCGGTCACGCGCATGTTATTGACCTTGACGCCGTTGCGGCTGCCCACGTCGCGCACGTACCAGTAGCCGCTCATCAGCGTCAACTGGCAGTGATGGGCCGAGACATTGGGGAATCGCAGGACGATGTCGCAGCTTTCGCGGCGTCCCACGAGCAAACTTTCTTTCAGGAGGGGAATCGTGTCGCCCCCACCCACCGGGATGAGCTCGCCGTACATGTGCTCGATCTCTTGTTCCAGGCGCCGCGGGGTCCTAAGATCCGCGGTAAGGATTTTCGATAAATATATAACAGTCAGCTTCTGAGTCTAGATTCGCTCGCCGCCGGCGTCAAACAAACAAAACATCCTCGCTGGCCTCGGACCAATGCAAAAATCGCAAATTCCTTCTTGGCGCGCGGCCGGGCTCAGGTTTTTTGCCTACGGCTTCTACCTCCGCGGCCGCTTCGGGTGTCGTGTGCAAAAAGTGAGCCTTGACGCCGGTTTCACCTGCCCGAACGTGGACGGCACCGTCGCGGTCGGGGGGTGCGTGTTCTGCGACAACCGAAGCTTCAGCCCCAGCCGGCGCCTGCCCCGCACGACCATCGCGGGCCAACTCGACGAGGGCATCCGCCGGCTGAGGCGCCGATACCGCGTCGACCGCTTCCTGGCCTATTTCCAGCCGGCCACCAACACGTATGCCCCCCTTGAGCGGTTGCGGGGGTTGTACCAGCAGGCGCTGGCCCATCCGCGGGTGGTCGGGCTGGCCGTCGGCACGCGCCCCGATTGCGTGCCCGACGGCGTGCTCGACCTGCTCGCCGAGCTGGCCGAACAAACCTACCTGTCCGTCGAGTACGGCATGCAGAGCATGCACGACCGATCGCTCGAATGGATGAATCGCGGGCACAGGCACGAGGCCTTCGTCGATGCCGTCGAGCGCAGCCGGGGCCGTGGCTTTGAGATCTGCGCCCACGTGATCCTGGGCGTGCCGGGCGAATCGCACGGCGACATGCTGGCCACCGCCAACGAGCTGGCCCGCCTGGGGGTTCACTCAGTCAAGCTGCACAACCTGTATGCCGTCCGCAACACGCCGCTGGCCGAGTGGGTCCGCTGCGGCCAGGTCCGCTTGATGTCACGCGAAGACTACGTCCGGACCGTGGTCGATTTCCTCGAGCTTTTGCCGCCCCAGTGCCTGGTCGAGCGGATCGGCGGCGATGCGCCGCCCGACTACCTGGTCGGCCCAAGCTGGTGCCTCGACAAGCACGGTCTTCGATCGGCCCTGGACGCCGAGTTTTGCCGCCGCGACACGTGGCAGGGACGAACCTACCAGGCGCCCGCTGCGTCTAAACTGGTAGAGGCCTGCTAAAACCGTGCGCCGACCGCTCTGCGACGATAGAATTGACAGAGCAAGCTCGCAGCGGGCCGGGTGGCTGCCGGCGGAGCAAAGCGTGGCGCGCCGGCTTCGTGCCGGCGCGGAAGCGCACTCCGCGGGAGGAAAGTCCGGGCTCCACAGGACAGGGCGGTGGGTAACGCCCACCGGCCGCAAGGCCAGGGAAAGTGCAACAGAAAGCAAACCGCCTCGCGGGCCAGGTCCGCGCGGTAAGGGTGAAACGGTGAGGTAAGAGCTCACCAGCAGGCTGGGTGACCGGCCTGGCTAGGCAAACCCCGCCCGGAGCAAGGCCAAACAGGAAGCAAGCCAGCCGGCTGGCGGAAAATCCCGCCCGCCGGCCGGTGCGGATCGGTCCGGTCCGCTACCGACTTCCGGGTAGGCCGCTCGAGGGGCCGAGCAATCGGCCTCCTAGAGAAATGGCCATCCACTGCCTCAGCCTGATTCTGGCTGCGGTGGAGACAGAACCCGGCTTACAGGCCCGCTGCGAACTTGCTTTGTATGAGATAGGACGGGCCTCCATGCCCGTCGCAACGGCTTGGAGAAAGCCGTCGTCCCTGTCCGTGCGGCCGACGTTGAGGGCGCGCTCGGGTTTATTCGGTCGGGTTGGCCGTCGCGGCGACCGGGATCAACTCGCCATCGACCATCTGGAGCAACTTCGAGATGCAGAGTTTGTTCATGCTGGTGCGGTGGTTGCTGGCCTCGCACTTGAGCGAATCGTGCAGGCTCTTGGGCAGCCGGATGGTGATCACGCGGGTGGGCTCGGTTGGCTCGGGCAGCGGGGCGCTCTTGGCGCGCAGCCTGGCCAGCATCTGCTGAATCTCCGAGTATTGGCTGGTCTGCTCGAACGTGGCCAAGGCGGCCGCGTCGGTAAAGGTCCGCCGAACCAGTCCGCCGACGCCAAAGATCTCCCGGTAAAAGGTGACCCAATCCACATTCTGGTGGAACAGGCCCGTCGCCACTCGGTGAATCTGTTGCTCCTTGGAGCTCATCTGTCTGGTTCTCCTTACGGTTTGAATGGTGAATTCCATTTCCAGCGGCCGCGCTGGCCGCACTTGCCAGAATCTTGGCCGGCCGGTCAAGCTTGGGACCGATAGCATTACGCTGCTAGCACTTAGGACGATAGCAGCCGTTTGCACTTTTTTTGTGCATGGCTGCCCTGGCCGGGGCACCGCCCGGCCTGCTCAAAAAGTGTGCAAGAGCCCCGTTTCCAATTCGCCAAAGTGTCCAGTGCAGCCGTGGCCACCGAGGCGCTGGCGCCGATTACCGGATAGGCGTGGGGAGGTGCGCGAGGAAAAATCGGGCGCGTGCGCGCCGGGGCGGCCGTTTTGGGATGGCTGGTCCGGCTGCGCAAACTTAACAGGCGTGGGACGTTAAATATGTTGACCGAGCATTACTCAGCAAATACCATGGGGTGGAGCCATGGAAGAGCCATAGGCAAATCTTCAGGACGTTCGTCCTCGGCGGAAAACTAGGTACGGTACAAATCCCGCGGGAGGCGGGAGGGCTGCGGTCGAAGAGAGGGTTCCTCTCCTCTTTGGGAGCGAAGCGCCGAAGTGTCCGATGAGTAACGCCGGTTCGAGTCATCAGCCGCTGGAATTGACTCCGCTGATCCAACGATCGCGCGGCGCTCCCGCGCCGGTCGATGGTGGCTGCGACCCCGACGAGCGGACCGTGATCTCCCAGCGTCCCCCATCCCCGGCGGCCAGCCCCGCGCGGCAGACGGCCCCCGTGGAACTGGGCAAGCTGCTGGCCGGCGAGCGGCTGAACCACTTCGAGCTGCGCGAGTTCGTCGGCGGCGGGGGCATGGGCGCGGTCTTCCGCGCCGTCGATACCATGCTCAATCGCGAGGTGGCCCTGAAGGTCCTCTCGCGGGACCAGGGAGCCGACGAAGAAACCCGCCGCCGCTTCCAGAACGAGGCCCAGTCGGCCGCCCGGCTCGATCACGAGAATATTGCCCGCGTGTATTACGTGGGCGAGGACCGGGGCCTGAACTACATCGTTTTCGAGTTCATCGAGGGGGTCAATCTGCGCGAGTTGGTCGTCGAGCGCAAGGGGCCGCTGCCCCTGGCCGAGGCGATCAGCTATACGTTGCAGGTTGCCGAGGCCCTGGCCCACGCCAGCAGCCGCGACGTGGTCCACCGCGATATCAAGCCCTCCAACGTGATCATTACCGCCGAGGGACGGGCCAAGCTGGTCGACATGGGACTGGCCCGGCTGCACCAGGTCAATCCGGATGCGGAGGAGCTGACTGCCAGCGGCGTCACGCTGGGAACGTTCGACTACATTTCGCCCGAACAAGCTCGTGACCCGCGCAGCGCCGACGTCCGCAGCGACATCTATTCCTTGGGCTGCACGTTGTATTACATGCTCACGGCGCGGCCTCCCTTTCCGGAAGGCACAGTGCTGCAGAAACTGCTGCAGCACAACAGCGACGAGCCTCCTGATCCCAGGGAGTTCAGTCCCGCCTTGCCCGAAGAGGTTTCCGCCCTGGTCCGCAAGATGCTGGCCAAGGACCCGCGGCGCCGTTTCCAGAATGCCAGCGAGTTGATTGCCGAGATGCTGCTGTTGGCCGAGCAACTGGGCTGCCCGACGCCCGCCGCGCGTGGATTGGTGTTGCTGGCCAACGGTCCGGCGGCGGTCTCGACCTGGGAGCGGCACGTCCCCTGGGTGATCCCGGTGGTGGCTCTCTTGTGCATCGTGCTCGTCATGGATCGGGCCTGGCCGTCGCTCGAAGGCGAGCCGGCACGGCCGAGCTTTGCCCGCGGCGGCCCGGCGCCGTCGACTCAGCCGGCGGAGGACCCGCGGCCGCGGTCGCTTCAGCGGCGGGGAGCAGCGGGCGGTGCCGGCGCGAACCCGGCGACGCAAGCCGACTTCAATGCTCGAGGA
The DNA here is from genome assembly GCA_040901675.1 of Pirellulales bacterium. Taxonomy (GTDB): domain Bacteria; phylum Planctomycetota; class Planctomycetia; order Pirellulales; family JAICIG01; genus JBBDNX01. The sequence continues at coordinate 57,198 of JBBDYJ010000029.1, forward strand.
GCCGAACCAGGTCGGTCCGCTCAGCCGTCCGGCGTACCGGGCAGCGGGGCCGGCGTTTCACAGTCCAATTCCGGCGCCGACGACGGCAGTGACAGCGCGAGCCGGATCATCCCCGAGCCGGGTTCCCACCTGGTGGATCCCGGTGGCTCCAACCATGATTCGATCGAAAGCCGTCGGGCAGCCAGCGGCGGCGCGGCGCGGGTCGCGAGCGATCCCGTCGATGCCATCGGCCGCGCGTCGGCCGCGGGTGCGCTGGGCGCCTCGTCGCAATCGCCTTCCGTCGCGCCGGCCGGCGATGCGGCCGGTCGGGCATCGAGCGATACGCCGGCCGATCCCTCGAATGTCCGCACCGGCGGCACCGCGCGGCCGGGCACGACCTCCACTCCGACCGGCGACCTCTCGCAGCGCCCCGCGGCGGCCCAGGCGCCCGACCAGGCGGCTTCGGCGTCGCAAGCAGCGGCTACGGCCGCGCCGGGGCCGGCCGACGACGTGCAGCCTGGCGTGCTCTACGTGAGCGAGACGGTGCGTGGGCCCCAGCATTTTGCCACGCTGCGGGAAGCGTGTGCCAAAGCCCGCAAGAACGAGGTCATCGAGCTGCAGTACAGCGGCCGCCGACTGTCCGACCCGATTGCGCTGGCCAACCAGAAGCTGACGATTCGGGCGGTGGAACCGTTCCGGCCGGTGATCGTGTTCCGTCCCAGCGAGCCCGATCCGATCACCTCGCCGCGAAGCATGATCACGGTGGCCGGCGGCAGCTTGAAGCTGGTCAACGTCTCGGTCGAGTTGGAGGTGCCCCGCGACCTGCCGGCCGATAACTGGTCGCTGTTCGAAACGCAGCTCGCCGATTCGATTTCGCTGGAGAAGTGCGTGCTCACCGTCCGCAACGCCTCCGACCAGCGAGGCGCATATCATCAGGGAGTCGCTTTTTTCCGGGTCAAGTCGGCCCCGGGCGTCGACTCGATGATGGCCTCCAAGGGAATGATGCCGCTGGAGGCGGTCGAGATCCGCCTGGACGATTGCATCGCCCGTGGCGAAGCGACCTTCCTGCGGGCCGGCGATTTGCAGCCCTTCCGGCTTTCGTGGGACAACGGCCTGTTGGCCATCAGCGAGCGCTTGCTCTCGACCGAGGGGGCGGTTTCGTCGGCCGCGGGCGGCGGCGGCCAGGGCCGCGTCGAGCTCAAGCACTTGACGGCCGTGCTGGGCAAGGGGCTCTGCCGCCTGAGCAACACGGCCGACGCGCCGGCCCAACTGGATATTGAGATCGCTTGCGCCGACAGCATCCTGGTGGCGGCGGCCGACGCGTCTCTGGTGGAACAACTGGGCGTGAGCAGCCTGGCCGGCTTCCAGCAGCGCTTTCGCTGGAACGGCGAATGGAATCTCTACCAGGGATTCAGCACGTTCTGGAGGATCCAGACCGACACATCCCGACCGCCGCTGGAGTGGTCGTTCGGCCCATGGCGCGACTTCTGGAAGGAGGCCCGCGAGGTCCGGCCCAGCCTGTCGCAGGTGGTATGGGCCCGCTACCCCAAAGCCGACCGCCCGATGCACACGCACACGGCGGCCGACTACGCCCTGGACCAGCAGGCGATCGGCAACCCGGCCCGCTCGCGGTCCAGCGACGGTCTCGACGCCGGCCTGGTCAGCGCCGAGCTGCCCAGCGTGCCCGACGACCGCTTGCCCGCCACGGAGTCAGCGGATTGACGGCGCCGGCCCACCGATGCGAATCGGGCGAGTCACTGTCTCTTGGCTGCCGAGTGCACCCGCGCGCTGTTGCCCAAGCGGCCTGGATCGACTACGGTTGGCTCGATAAAGTCGGCTGCGATCGGCGCAAGCCGGCGTTTGATCCTGCTCGAAGCTTCGTTCCACGGCTGTACGAGCGCGAACTGGCTTCGTTTGAACCCTACTTCTTGTGCGAGAGCCTGGATGCAACCCCAAGAGAATGAAGCCCTCGACCCGTATACTGCGCCGGATAGTACGGCGGGATTGAACCTGCCGCTGTGGGAGAGGCTTCGCCTATGGTTCCTGGCGCACCCAATTGGGTTCTGGTTCTTTTTTTGGGGCGAACTGGCCGAGCGCTGCTCCTATTACGGGATGCGCGCCATCCTGACGTTGTACATGCTGGAACGGCTGGACTTCAGCGAGGGACAGGCCGGCGCCACCACGGCTCTCTTCATCGCGGGGACGTATCTGACGCCGCTTGCCGGTGGCTGGATCGCGGACAATGTATTCGGCAAGTACTGGACAATCGTGGGCTTTTCGCTGCCGTACATCCTGGGACATGTAATCCTCGGAATTGAGAGCATTCCGTTTCTCGTGATTGCTCTGGTCTTGCTCTCCATGGGCAGTGGAGTGATTAAGCCGAACATTTCCACTCTGATGGGGATGACATACGACCAGCAGCGCCCCGGGAAGGAGAAGCTCCGCAGCGATGCCTTCGCCATGTTCTATTGGTCGATCAATATTGGGGCTGCCATCTCGTCAATCGCGGTTCCAGCGATCCGAACGGCGTGGGGTTACTCGACCGCCTTTCTATTCCCGGCCGGCCTGATGGTGATTGCATTTGCCATCTTCGCATCGGGTAAGAAGTTTTATGCGGTAGAAACGATCTCGCGCACGGAGAAGACAGCCGCCGAAAAAAAGGAACAGTGGCGGGCCATCGGACGCATCGCCGGCATCTTCGCCGCCGTCACGTTTTTCTGGAGCATTTTCGACCAGTCTGCCAGCACGTGGGTGCTGTTCGCGAAGAACTACCTCGACCTTCACTTGTGGGGCGTAACGCTTAAGCCCGATCAAATCCAAGCTGCCAACCCCATCCTCATCATCGTGATGCTCCCCCCGGTGAGTCTCTTCTGGCGATTCCTGGCGGCACATGGCCTCCCCTTGCGCGCCACCGACAAGATGCTGATCGGTTTCATTCTTACCGCGGTGACCATGGCTATCATGGCGGCGGCCGGATTTTTGACGTCGCCGAGCGATAAGGCCTCCGTGCTTTGGGAGGTCGGAGCCTATGTCATTATTACGGTCGCGGAAATCTGCATCTCGGTCGTCGGTTTGGAGCTGGCCTTCACCGCGGCTCCGCAAAAGATGAAAAGCTTCATTACCGCCTGCTGGCTGGCGACGGTGTTCTTAGGGAACCTCTTGCACGCGCCGTTTGCTTATTTTTACGACTTCATGCCGCCCGGTTGGTACTTCGCGCTGATGACGCTCATGATGGTCTTCGTCAGTTGTGGCTTCGTGTTCGTGGCACGGCGATTCAACCGCGCGTTGCCGATAGCCGTCTGAGGCGAAAGCCACCCGCCCGCCATCCTTATCGTCTTAAGTCGTTTTCACCGTGGGAGTTCCAAGCATGCTCAGATCGCAACTCCATGCCCCCGGCCCGCCTCCTTGACAGAACGGCCCTGGCGTGTTTTACTACGGTGGCGATTAAGAAGAGTGGCCCTGCCTGAAACGCTTTGCATCGTCCGCTGGCGCGGATAAATGACCTGCCTGAAGCGTGCTGGGAAAAAATCGAACTGGCCCTTGCAGCGTCCCTGGGTGTGCGCCTTGCCGCCCGAGGTTGCCGGCTTTGAGGGTTTTTCCGCCGAAATGGCTCGAGCCGCTGCCGTAAACAAAGGTTTTCCTGGAGAAATCGTGCATGAAAAAGGCGATCTGGATCTTGTCGTTCCTGGCCCTGCTGGCGATGCTGTCGGTCAATTCGGCCAGCGCCCGTCCGCAGTTCTTTGCCGCGTTTCGCGCCAGGTACCTGAAGGCGGACGACGAGTCGGAAACGGGCAAGGCACTGAAGGATCAGGTCGACAAGGTCAAGTGCAACGTCTGCCACGGCAAAGACGACAAAGGCAAGATCGAATACAAAGTGCGCAATGCCTACGGCACCGCCTTGAGCAAGCTCCTCACCAAAGACGACATCAAGAACAAGGACAAGATCCGCGAGGCCTTGGACAAGGTGGCTGAAGAAAAAGTGAGCGAGGCCGAGGATGCGCCGACCTTCGGCGATCGCCTGGCCGGAGGCAAGCTGCCCGGGGTCGAAGAAGCCGAGCAGACCGCGTCCAAATAACGACCGCGGCCGAGTACGGACCCTTACCTGAAATCTCGCGATCGGCTGGTCAGCTCGCGCGACAGGCCGACCAGGTCTTCCAGTTTGCTCACCAGGATGTGGATCACCAGCCCCTGCCGCTGGAGCCGGCCATAAGCCAACAGGGCCGAGGCGCAAGCCGCCGCCTGGCGATAGCGCTCCCAGACGCTGGGGTGCACGATCAGGTTGGCGACGCCCGTTTCGTCCTCCAGGGTCACAAACGTGATCCCGCTGGCCGTGCCCGGACGCTGGCGGACCAGCACCAGGCCGGCGACACGCAGGAAGCGGCCCGGCGGCAGGCGGGACAGATCGGCGGCCCGGGCCACGTGGCGCTTGTCGAGCTCGGCGCGGAGGAAGGCGATCGGATGCCCCTTGAGCGATAAGCCCGCCGTGCGGTAGTCGGCCAGCACCTCCTCATACCGCCCGAGGCCGGGCAGCTCGCCGGGGCGCTGATCCGCCTGGGCCGATTCGATCCGGGCGAACAGCGGCAGTTCGGGTTCTTTCGGCTGCGACAAGGCTTGCCACAAGGCTCCGCGGCGGTCGAGATCGAGCGAGCCAAAGGCATCGGCCTTGGCCAGGCGGGCCAGCACCGCGCCGCCCAACCCCGTGCGGCGGGCAAAGTCTTCCATCGAACGAAACGGCCCTTGCCGCCGCGCTTGCTCGATGGCCATGGCATGCGTCTGGGAGAAGCCCAGGACCTGGCGAAACCCCAGGCGCAGCGCGAAGCGCGGCGGACGCTGTCCTTCGCCGGCCACGCGCTGGAACGTGCAATCCCAGTCGCTGGCATTCACATCGACCGCCAGCACCCGCACGCCGTGCTGCCGCGCATCGCGCACCAACTGGGCCGGCGCGTAGAAGCCCATCGGCTGGCTGTTGAGCAAGGCCGCGGCGAAGGCGGCCGGGTAATAGTGCTTGAGCCAGGCCGACACGTAGACCAACAGCGCGAAGCTGGCCGAGTGCGATTCGGGAAAGCCGTATTCGCCGAAGCCGCGGATCTGTTCGAACACCCGCCGGGCGTATTCTTCCGGTAGGCCGCGGCGGGTCATGCCGCCCAGCAGCTTCTGCCGGAACTCTTCGATCACTCCGGGCCGGCGCCAGCCCCCCATGGCCCGCCGGAGCTGGTCCGCCTCGCCGGGCGTGAAACCGGCCGCGACCACCGCCAGCCGCATCGCTTGTTCCTGGAAGATAGGCACGCCCAGCGTCTTCTCCAGGACCTGGCGGATCGCGTCGTTGGGAAATTCCACCGGCTCCAGCCCGCTCCGCCGCCGCAGATAGGGGTGTACCATGTTTCCCTGGATGGGTCCCGGCCGCACGATGGCCACCTCGATCACCAGGTCGTAAAACGTGCGCGGCCGCAGCCGCGGCAGCATGCTCATCTGCGCCCGGCTTTCGATCTGGAACACGCCCATGGTGTCGGCCCGGCTGACCATGGCATACACGGCCGGGTCTTCGGCCGGCACCTGGGCCAGGCTGAGCCGGCGTCCCTCGTGCCGCTCGATCAGGTCGAAGCACTTGCGGATGGCGGTCAGCATGCCCAGCGCCAGGCAATCGACCTTGAGGATCCCCAGCTCGTCCAGGTCGTCCTTGTCCCACTGGATCACGGTCCGATCGGGCATGGCCGCGTTTTCGATCGGCACCACTTCCGAAAGCGGGCCGCGGGTGATCACCATGCCGCCCACGTGCTGCGAAAGGTGTCGTGGGAAACCGATCAACTGGCCGACGAGTGCCATCAGTTGCCGCCCGGCCTGCGAGGCGGGATCGATTTGGGCGCCGGCCAGGCGTTGTTCGAGCCCGGCCTGGCCATGGTAGCCCTCCAGCGTTTTGGCCAGAGCGTCGAGCTTTTCCAGAGGCAAGCCGAGCGCTTTGCCCACGTCGCGCACCGCCGACCGCGGCCGATACGTGATCACCTCGGCCGCCAGCCCGGCCCGCTCGCGGCCGTACTTGTCGTAGACGTACTGCAGCACTTCCTCGCGGCGCTCGTGCTCGAAGTCGACGTCGATATCGGGGGCCTCGTTGCGTTCGCGGCTGACAAACCGCTCGAAGAGCACGTCCAGCCGCTCGGGATCGACCGAGGTCACCCCCAGGCAATAGCAGACGGCCGAGTTGGCGGCCGAGCCGCGCCCCTGGCAAAGGATGCCCCGCGAGCGGGCGAACCGCACCAGGTCCCAGACGGTGAGAAAATAGGCCTCGTACTTCAGCTCGGCGATCAGCCGCAGCTCGTGCTCGACCAGCGAGCGCACCTTTTCCGGCACGCCGCGCGGGTAACGCAGTTGGGCGCCCTGCCAGGCCAGCCGGGCCAGGTACTCCAGCGGGCTGTCGCCGGCGGGGCAGAGCTCTTCGGGATACTCATATCGCAGCTCGTCGAGCGAAAACGTGCAGCGGCCGGCCACCTCGATCGTGCGGCGCAGAACGCCGGGCGCCCGGGCGAACAGGGCGGCCATTTCGCCGGGATGCTTCAAATGCCGCTCGGCATTGGCAAACAACAGCTCGCCCGCCTCGGCCACGGTGCAGCCTGCACGAATGGCGGTCAACACGTCTTCCAGCGCCCGCCTCGCGGGCACGTGGTATCGCACGTCGTTGGCAGCCGCCAGCGCCACCCGCGCCCGCCGGGCCCGGCTGACCAACTGCTCCAGCCGCCGCTGGTCGTCGGGGCCCTGGTGCAGCTCGGCCAGGGCATAGCAGCGGTCGCCGAAAACATCGCGATATGCGTGCAAGCCTCCGTCCCGATCGTCCAGGTCCGGGCCGTCCAGCACGCAGGCCAACAGTCCTTGAGAGTGCGAGGCCACGTCGTCGAACACCAGCTCGCACTGGCCCTTGGGAGCCCGCCGACGCCCCAATGTCAACAAACGCGACAGCCGGCCGTACGAGGCCCGATCGGTGGCCAACAACACCGCGGCCGCGGTGCCGGCCGGCAGCACTTCGGCCCCGATCAACAACTTGAGCCCCACTTGTTTGGCAGCTATGGCGGCCCGCACCACGCCGGCCAGGCTGTGCCGGTCGGTGATGGCCAGCGCGCGGTAACCCAAGGCGGCCGCCTGGGCCACCAGCTCGTCCGGGTGCGAAGCTCCTTCCAGAAAGGAGAAGTTGGTTTTGGCGTGCAGCTCGGCATAGGCGGGTCCCGTGGGATCCGTCGACGCATGATGAGCGGCCAGCGGCCGCCTTCGTTTGGAAGGAGGTAGCTCGGGCATGGCTTCGGATCGATCTTTAGTCAAATGTCCCGTGCAAAAACCACTGCCCGGCCGCGACCTGCCGGAACAGCCAGAACCATTGGCCGTTGTCGGTCTCCACGCGGTAATAATCGCGATGAATCGAGCGGCCCCGCCACCAGCCGGCCTGGATCCGTTCGGGTCCCCAACTGCGGCGGATGCGATGCTCGCGGCCCGACCAGCGAAACGCCAGCGGCGGGCCATCGGGCACCACCGAGATCACGTCCAAGGGTTCCGGCCGCGGCACCAGGCGCAGCGGGCGCGACAGCCGGCCTCGCCACGGCACAAAGGGGGCCGGCGGGCGGGCTTTGCGCCCTTTGCGCTGCCGCGGACCGGCTGGCGCGGCGGCCGCTGCTCGCCCGGCAATCCCCGAGAGCGCCTTGGCCATGCCGTGCCGGCCCGTCTTGCTCCCCGCGCGTGATGGGCCGCCGATCAAGGGCTCGTAGCGCCAGGCATATTCGGGTTGGGCCTCGGGCAGCAGCCGCGCGCGGACCACCGCCTCGCGCCCCAGCCGGCTGCTGAGGCGGTCGACCAGCAGGGCCAAAGGCCGCGGATCGTGGCGGCGGGGGCAGGTCTCGAACAGCTCCTGCTGGCGGCATTCCAATGGGGCGCTGGCGGTCACCGCCACCCGGATCGCCGTCACTGCTTCGCGCAGCTTCACTTGCTCCAACTGCATGGCCGCCAGCTCAGCCAGGTGCCGCGCCGCGGCGGTGGGCCGGAATAGGCCGATCGGCACATCCAGCTTCCCGCTCGCACAGCGCAACGTGCATTGGAGCTGCTGGACGCCGCGGCGCTGTTCGGCCAGCTCGCCGGCGACGCGCGCCAGCAGATGTGCGAGAGCATGCTGGATCGACTCCATCCGGTCGGCCGGCTGCTCGAAGGTCCACTCGGCCCGCGCCTGGCTGGGGGGTTGCTGCACCACGATCGGCTCGGCGAGCCGGCCGGCGGCCTGGTCCAGCCGCGCCAGCAATTCAGCGGGAAACCGCGCTGCCAGGCTGTCTCGTGAAAACGGCGGCAACTGGCCGATCTGGTTCAGCCCCAATTCCTGGAGCAACTGCAAGGTGGGTCCGGATAAACGCAGGGCCCGCACCGTTAGCGGCGCCAAAGCGGCCGGCGATTGCCCCGCCGCCACCAGCATCGCTTCGCCGCAAAGGCGTTCGATGTGCGGTCCGCCCGGATCGCCGAAATGGGCCACGGCCCAGGCTGCCCCGACGGTGTCGGCCAAGGCAGCGCGGATTTTCAATCCGTGCCGGCGGAACTCCTGCCAGACGCATTTCAGCAGTCCGATTTCGCCGCCGAACAGCGGGCCCAAGCCGGTGGCGTCCAGCAGCAGGCTTTCCGGAGCCGGCGACTCCTCCAGGCCTACCGTGGGACTGAATTGCTCGCACCATGGGACCAGCCGCAGCAAGGCCTGCCGATCGGCAAAGCCGTCAGGCTCCCGCCGAGCGCTGCCGCCGCCCTGCTGGGGCCAGTTGGGCAGCCAGACGCACAACACCCGTTTCATCGTCGATTTCCAATTCCACCATCGAACTCGAAGCAGCTCCCCGTGCCCGCAACAACTCCACCTGCAGCCGCCTGCCGGCCTCGCCGCTTTGGGGCCGCACCAGCAGCCGCGCCTCGGCCCAGCACGGTTCGTGTCGGGCTTGTTCGGGACGCACCAGCAGCCCCAGGCCTCCGCTGGCCTCGGCCGCCAACTGCAGCCTGCGAGCGGCCCGTTGGCTGAGCTGCCTGGTCCAGCCCAGCACGGCTCCCAGGCCCGGCGTGCGCAGCGCCTGGTCCAAGGCCCAGGTTTCATCCCGGGGCTGGTAGACCCGCACCACGATCAATCGCTCCAGATCGATGCCCGCCAGGGCGGCGGCCGGAGGATAGAACTTTTCTTCGCCATCGACGACCAGCAGGGGGCCATCGTCGCGGCAGGCCTCGCGAGCAGCGGCCAGGGCCAGGCAGGCCGCTCCGCTGGCCTCGTCGGCCGCCAGCCATTCCACCAGCGTGCCGCGCAGCAGGCCTCCGGCCGGCAGCAGGCGATCGAGCGCCGGGCAGCCGGTGGAGATCGATGGCCCGCCCTCAGGGCGGCGCGCTCGCTCGAGGCGGCTCAACTCCTCGCGCAGCCTGGCCACGAGCTGGCTTCGCGTGTGGCGCAGGTCTCCAGCGGTGGGTGGCTGGGGCAAAGCGGTAGCGTGCCCCAGGATCTCCGGCCTCTGGTCTCCGGCGGGTGGCTGGGGCAAAGCGTTAGCGTGCCCCAGGATCTCTGGCCTCTGGTCTTTGGTGGGTGGCTGGGGCAAAGCGGTAGCGTGCCCCAGGGTCATGGTCAGCGGCAGGTTGATTTTGGGTCTCATGGCTTGGGCTAAAGGGGCATGCTAGCATTGATGTACATTTGTATCGGTAAAGGGCCCAGCGAGTCAATTGAGAAAATCCGGAGTTGGCCTGCTTAAGGAATGCAACTACTGAATTCCAAAAGGCTTGTGAGCTAACTCAGCCCAGCCCAGGACCGCATGAATGCGGATCACTACGAGCCTGCGAGCCTACCCGGCAGCCACCGTAAGGCTGAAGGTGCTGCCGATGCCCGGCACGCTGGTGACCGTGATGTCGCCCCCCAGCAGCTCGGCCAGCCGCTTGCTGATCGTCAGACCCAATCCCGTGCCGCCGAACCGCCGCGTAACGGAAGAGTCGGTCTGGCTGAAGGGGTAAAACAGGGCACGGATCTGCTCGGCGCTCATGCCGATGCCGGTGTCGACCACGTCGAACTGCAGCAGCGGCCCGCCCGAGGGCGGCTCGAGCAGCCGCAGCACGATGCGGACGTTGCCGTTTTCGGTGAACTTGATCGCGTTGCCGACCAGGTTGACCAGGATCTGCCGCAGCCGCAGCGCGTCGCACTGGATGATCTCGGGCACTTGTCCCTTGACCACCATGTCCAACGACAGGCCCTTGGCGTCGCTCCGCAGCCGCATCAAGGCCAGCACGTCGGCCAGGACCTGCCGCGGCGCGCAGGGGCCGATGTCGACCATGAAGCGCCCCGCCTCGATCTTCGAAAGGTCCAGCAGGTCGTTGATGATCTCCAACAGGTACTCGCCATTGCGCTTGATCGTGTCGACGGCCTCCAGGTCGTTGGCGTCGGACAGGTTGTCGCGCAACAGGTCGGCGAAGCCCAGGATGGCCGTCATCGGCGTGCGGATCTCATGGCTCATGCTGGCCAGAAACTCGCTCTTGGCCGCGCTGGAAAGCTCCGCCATGCGGCGGGCCTCGTCGAGCCGCTGGTTCATCTCGCGCACCGCGTCGCAGTCGTCCTTGGTCCGCAGCGCCGCCTGCAGCCGTGCGGTCAGCACCCGCCGATCGAAGGGCCGGCTGATGTAGTCGTCGGCCCCGGCTTCCAGCCCGGCCAGCACGTCGTCGTGCGAGCCGCGGACCGTGACCATCACGACCGGTATGGAGCGCAACTGCTCGTCGGCCTTCAAGCGGCGGCAGACCTCCAAGCCGCTCAAGTCCGGCATGACCACGTCGAGCAGCACCAGGTCGGGCCGCTCGCATGCCACTTTTTCGAGCGCTTCCAGGCCCGAGTGCGCGCTGATCACCTGGTGCCCCTGGCGCCCCAGTTCCAGCGCCAAGAGCCTGATGTTGTCGGGATTGTCGTCGACGACCAGCACGTGGGCCATGAAGTCTGTGTTCTCCCGCGAAACGAGGATGCTCGGTAGTCTGCCAGGTCTGGTGTGGAGGTCGTAAGGGGCCGATCGAGGCAAATTTTTCAAACATAGGTTAGCGATCGGCCGCCTGCCCTCCGCATTGGGGGTGGCAAGCCGGTCGAGCTGGACCGGTTTCACCGATCGTAACGTTCAGGACGGCCGGAGCGTCGTCGCCGGAGCGGCAGGCCGCGGGCGGCCAGGCTCTCTTTTTTGTTTCCTGTTCGCCCTGCCGGGCGGTATTCTGGGGGCGCTTCGCCGGCTGGCGGCCGTTGAAAAATCGCTTAAGAAAGGCCTACTCGATGCCATCTGACTTGCACGGTGACTGGGTACGCGTCGGTTCGAACGGCTTCGGCTTCCGGGCCTTGATCGGCTGGGAGCAGTTGCCGCCGCAACGCACCTTTGTGGAAGTGGCGGGAGTCGCGACCGACAGCCAGGATCGGGTGTACGTGTTCAGCCGCGGCGCCGATCCGGTGATGGTCTTCTCGCCCGACGGCAAGTTCCAAAGCTCGTGGGGGGCTGGACTCTTCGTCCGGCCGCACGGCATCACGATCGGCCCGGACGACGGCGTGTACTGCACGGACGATCTGGACCACACGGTCCGCAAGTTCACCACCGACGGCCGGCTGCTCATGACGCTCGGCACGAGCGGGCAAGGCAGCGAGACGGGCATTCAGGGCAACGATTACCGCACGATCCGGCGCGGCGCGCCTCCCTTCCATTGGCCGACCAACCTGGCCATCGGGCCTGACGGCATGCTGTACGTGACCGACGGGTACGGCAATGCCCGCGTTCACAAGTTCACCCCCGACGGCCGGCTGGTGTTGTCGTGGGGCGAACCGGGCAGCGGGCCCGGCCAATTCAATCTGCCTCACGGCATTGCCGTCGACAGCCAGGGCCGCGTCTACGTGGCCGACCGGGAAAATAGCAGGGTGCAGATCTTTTCCGGCGAAGGCCGGCTCGTTTCCGAGTGGACCGACGTGGCCCGCCCGATGCAGGTCTGCATCGACCGGGACGACAACGTGTTCGTGAGCGAGGTAGGCTGGCACGCCGGCCTTTATCCTTGGCAACAGCCGCCGGCAGCCGATGCGCCGGCGGCACGCGTGAGCATCTTCGACAGCTCGGGCGTCGTGCGGGCGCGGTGGGGCGAAAAGGCCAATCCGTGCGCGCCCGGCAACTTCTATGCTCCGCACGACCTGTGCCTCGACACCCGCGGCGACCTCTACGTGGGCGAGGTCGTGATGTCGGCCGGCGGCAAGCAAGGCAAGGTGCCAGCCGACTGCCACGCCCTTCAGAAGTTTGTCCGCGACCGCTGAATCTTCCAGCACGGCCCGGAGTCGCTTAGAATAGGTGCGCAAACACCTCCATTCCAACGGGGCGATGCTCCTGGGAGGTCTGCCTGCCATGAGTAGCCAGACGGTCGGCCGCCCGATGGAGATTCTTCTCGTCGAGGACGGCCTGGTGGATGCGCGGGTCACGATCAGCGCCTTGCAAAAGGGGCAAGTGCAGCACCGCTTGACCTTGGTCCGCGACGGCGCCGAGGCGATGGATTTCCTGCACCGGATGGGCCATTTCGCCCGCGCTCCCCGGCCCGACCTGGTCTTGCTCGATCTGCACCTGCCCAAGAAAGACGGACTCGAAGTCTTGGCGGAGGTCAAGGCCGACCCATCGCTCAAGTCGATTCCGCTGGTCGTGCTGACCGCCTCCGAGGCCAGCGCGGACCGCGCCCGGTGCGAACAACTGGGCGTGAACAGCTACATCACCAAGCCGGTCGACCTCGACAAGTTCCTGGCCGTCGTCCGCGACCTCAGGCACCACTGGCACGCCGACCTGATCCTGCCGCTCGGCAAGGAGGAAAGTGGAAGGAGGAAGGAGGAGTGAACACGACAAGGGGACACGGGGCACGACAGACGAACGAGGGCCGGCTCCACGGCCTGATCGCCTTGTCCCCTTGTCCCCTTGTCGGCTTTAGGCCTCGGTGACCTCGACATCGATGTGCCGGTACGACTCGCCCGTGCAGGGGCATAGCTCGAGCCGGTAGCGCAGCTCGTTCTTCATTTTTTCCAGCGTATCGTCCCGGCTGGCTGCCTGGACCTCCACTTGGCCCAGGTCCTTGCTCGAATGCCGCGCCAGCCAATTGCCGCCGGGCCCTCGCTCGATCGTACAGGGAAATCGCATGGCTGTTTCCTTGGCCGTAAAGCTTCCGCTCGAATCCGCCTAAGCTCGCAACAATCTGATTATTACCCCGCTGTCCGGCAGGTCCAGCGGTGTCGGGTACAGTACGCTAGAATGCCGGCCTGGCCGGAGTTGCCCGGACCTGTATGTCGTGATGATTGAAAGGGGAGATCGAATTTCGATGAAGCTTGTGATCCATCCCCCGATCGAGGCCGACCGGCTGGCAAAAATCGAGGCGGCCGCGGGCGGCATGCGGGTGGTCAATGCACCCGACGAGGCGGCGGCCCAGGCCGAGATCGCCGACGCCGAGGCCTTTTTCGGCAAGCTGACTCCGGACCTGCTCGCGTCCGCGGGCCGGCTGCGCTGGGTGCAGTCGCCGACCGCCAGCCTGGAGCACTACATGTTCCCGCAGCTCGTCGCGCACCCTCTGACGCTGACGAACATGCGCGGACTCTATTCGGACATCATTGCCGACCACGTGATGGGCTACGTGATCTGTTTTGCCCGCAACTTCCACCATTACATCCGCAACCAGCTTCAAGGCCGCTGGGCGCCGGTGGGTGGCGAGGCGGCCCGCAGCACGTTCACCGCCGGACCCGGCACGGTCAGCGACATGGACCGCGCGCACCTGCACCTGGCCGACCTGACGATGGGCGTGGTGGGGTTGGGGCACATCGGCTCGGAGATCGCCCGCCGCGCCAGTGCTTTCGGCATGCGGGTCGTGGCGGTCGATCCGGTCCGCACCGCCGCGCCGGAGAGGGTGGCGGCCCTCTGGCCTGCCGAGCGGCTGGGTGAGCTGTTGGCCGAGAGCGATTTTGTGGCCATCGCCGCTCCTCACACGCCGGCCACCGAGAAGCTGTTCCGCCGCCCGCAACTGCGGCAGATGAAGCGGACCGCCTATCTGATCAACATCGGGCGCGGCGCGATCGTCGACCTGTCCGACCTGGTGGCCGCGCTGGAGGCGGGCGAGCTAGCCGGCGCCGGCCTGGACGTGTTCGAGATCGAGCCCTTGCCGCCCGACCATCCTTTATGGCGGATGCCCAACGTGATCATCACGCCGCACGTGGCCGGTCAATCGCCCCGCATCGCCGAGCGCCACCTGGGCGTGTTGCTCGACAACATCCGCCGCTTCATCCGCGGCGAGGCATTGGTGAACGTGGTCAACAAGGCAGCTTGGTTTTGAGCCAATGCCGGCGCCTCGATTGAGAGGCGACAAATCAATCAGCCCGGGGTTGAGCAGTATTCGGGGCTGTCCAACTCGATCCGGCGCACCTTGAAGCCGGCCCGGCCGACGTCGGCCACGGCCGACTTCATCGCCTGCTCGAGCGAGGGCGCCTCGCGCGAAAAGCCAACCCGGCTGATCAATTCACTTGTCCAGATCGTTGCATCGTCGCACTCCCCGTAGAGGCGGTCGGCGTCCGCTTCGGAGACGTGGTCGACATCAAGCACCAGGGTAAAGTCATAACACCGCATCTTTCGGTCCCTTCACCCACGACCCGACCCAAGTAGCGGCGCAGGGACTCGAACCCCGGACACGCGGATTATGATTCCGCTGCTCTAACCAACTGAGCTACGCCGCCGTACGCAAAACTGCCCTTTTTCAGATGTTTTCAACGAGCTAGCCGCCAGGATGAAACCGCCAAGTTCCGGACTACACCCGTCACGACACCCACCGCACCCAAGATAACACCTGGCGAGAGACCCGAAAAGCCCACCAGGATCGCTCGCCTTTGCCTGACGGCATCCGAAACGCCACGGGCGAGCACCTGGAGGGCTCGACCTGCCCGGTCGGTTGCGCCGTAGACTTTGGCATGCCGAACCCCAAGAGCAGGACACTGCCATGAAGCAAAAGATCGCGTTGTTCTTGATGGCGGCCGGCTTGTGCGCCTTGTATGTGCTGCTGGGCGACGCGCCAAGGCCGCGGCTGGAGGATGAGCGAGAGGCGCGGCTCAGAGCGGCCCAAGCTGCTCAACTCGAAGAACGGGCGAAGGCGGATCGCGCCAAGATCAATGCGGCCATGAAAGCGGCCCGAATCAAGCACGGCATTCCGTGAATCGAAGCCTCTACCTCGCCCCCTTCACCCCTTCGATCTTCAATAGGGTGAAGGAGTAGATGGTCGTGGCGTAGATCGTGCCGTCGTGGGCGACGATCAAGGCCATGACCACGTGCAGCGGCGCCAGCGTGCCGTCGGGCAGAGTGTGGTAGCCGTGGACCGGACGCGGACTGCCGTCGGGGTTGCTCATTGGGCCGGCGGCGAAGTTGAAGAAATCGGGGTTCCTGACGGCCAGCACGCCCAGGCTCGCGCCGGCAAAAAGCCCGCAGGCCTGTTCCATTCGCCCCGCCTTGCCAGTACGATCGAGAGGGTTGATCCCGCCCCGTGTTGCCGGTGTAGTCCCGTCCCGCCGCCGGAGTTTTCTTTGTGGATTGCCATCGCTGGTTCTTGTCGCTGATTTTCTGCGGGCTGCTGCTGGCGAAAGCCGGCGGTGAGCAACCGGCAAAACAGGAATTCGTCTGCCGCTTCACCACCGAGCCGATCACGATCGACGGCAAGCCGGCTGAAGCGGCCTGGCAGTCGGCCGAGCTGATCGACCATTTTTACCAGCCGTGGCAGAAGGATCGGGCGAAGGCCCGCTCGTCGACCAGGGCCCGGCTGTTGTGGGACCGCGAGCACTTCTATTTCCTGGCCGAGATGAACGACGCCGACCTGTACGCCGACGTCGAGGAGCACGACGGCGAGACCTGGTACAATGACGTCTTCGAGCTCTTCTTCAAGCCGGCCGACGACAAGCCGGGCTATTACGAGTTCCAGGTGAACCCGGCGGGCACGGTGCTCGACATGTTTCTGCCGCGGCGCGGGGCGGGTGGCTATCGCCGCTTCGCCCGCGACGGCGAGTTCCACGTCGAAGCCAAGGTAGCGCTGCGCGCGACGCTCAACCAGTGGCAGGACCGGGACGAAGGCTGGACCGTCGAAGGCCGCATTCCGTGGCGCGATTTCGTCCGCACCGGGGGACGGCCCGAGGTCGATGAGACGTGGAAGTTCACTCTCTGCCGCTACGACTACTCGGTCGACTTCGAAGGTCCGGAGCTGTCGACGTGCGCCCCGCTCGATTCGCTGCCGCATCCCAACTTTCATCACTTCGAAGACTATGCCACGCTGAAGTTCGAGGGACCGGATCGCGTTGGCGGCGCCGGCGGCAAGATGCATCGGCTGCTCGCGATCAAAGAGGCGCTCTCGCGCGTTCCTTCGACGGTTGCCGGCTCGCCCGATCCGCCGCTGCCGTACCGGGCGGTGCGCGTGATGCCGGAGCTCAAGCCGTCGTTTCCGATCTACGTGATGGTGGAGCCGCTCAGCGGGCGATTGCTGTTGATCGATCAACTGCGTCCGGACGGGTCGACGCGGATCTGCCGCACCACCGAGCAACCGGGCGAGCTGGAAACCCTGCTGGAATTCCCCCCCGGCGGCGTCGCCTACGACGTTGCCCTGCACCCCCACTATGCCGACATCGGCTACCTCTACGTCGGTTGGAACGGCGCGGGGGAAGGGGGCGAAAAGCGATCGATCGTCACCCGCCACACGGTCGACCGCCAAAAGCCCTACTCGCTCCTGAAGGATTCCGCGCTGGCCATCATCGACTGGCCCTCGGACGGTCACAACGGGGCGGCCCTGGCATTCGGCCACGACGGTATGCTCTATGTCACGTCGGGCGACGGCACCAGCGACTCCGACACCGACGTCACCGGCCAGGGCCTCGATCATCTGCTGTCGAAGCTGCTGCGGATCGACGTCGATCGGCCCGGCGACGGGCGAGCCTACTCGGTGCCGCCGGATAATCCCTTCGTGGGACAAGCGGGCGTCCGGGCGGAAACGTGGGCCTACGGCTTCCGCAACCCATGGCGAATCACGGTTGATTCGCAAACGGGCGACGTGTGGGTCGCGCAGAACGGGCAGGATCTCTGGGAGCAAGCGTATCTCATCGAGCGCGGCGCCAACTACGGCTGGAGCGTGTACGAGGGGTCGCACCTGTTCTATCCCAACCGCCGGCTTGGTCCCACGCCCGTGTCGAAGCCGACGGTCGAGCATCCGCACTCCGAGGCCCGCTCGCTGACCGGTGGCGTCGTGTATTACGGCCGGAAGTTCCCCGAGCTGCGCGGGGCCTACATCTACGGCGATTACTCCACCGGCAAGATCTGGGGAGTGAAGGTTCGGGAGGGAAGAGCCGTCTGGCAGCGGGAGCTCGCCGACACCACGCTGCAGATCACCTGCTTCGCGGTCGATGCCGAGGGCGAGCTGTTGATCAGCGATCATCGCGGCGAAGGAGGCTTGTACACGCTCGAGCCCAATCCCGTCGATCCGGCGGCGCGGCCGTTTCCCCGGAAGCTGAGCGAGACCGGCCTGTTCACTTCGGTGGCCGGTCACCAGGTCCATCCCGGCCTCTTGCCGTACAGCGTGAACGCGCCGCTCTGGTCCGACGGCGCGCACAAGGACCGCTACCTCTATCTGCCCCCCGCGCCCCCGGGAGATGGCAGCGGCGAGGGGGCCGGGCAGGTCGCGAAGTTCGATTTCACCAGCGGCGACCAGGGTTGGAACTTGCCGGACGGCGCGATCGCGGTTAAGTCGTTCGCGCTCGACACGCCCCAGGGGCGCCGCTGGATCGAGACGCGGCTCCTGGTCAAGCAAGAGGGCGAGTGGGTCGGTTACAGCTACCGCTGGAACGGCGAGCAGACCGAGGCGGAGCTGGTCGACGCTCCGGGACTCGATCAATCGTTTGACGCCCTCGCCGGCGACGGCGGCGTCCGCAGCCAGTCGTGGCACTATCCCAGCCGTGCCGAGTGCATGGTCTGCCACAGCCGCGCGGCGAACTACCTGCTCGGTCTTTCCACGCCGCAGTTCAACAAGACGCACGACTACGGCCCAGTGCAGGCCAACCAGTTGGAAGTGCTCGAATGGCTCGGCGCGCTGCGCGTGAACTGGATGGCCGAGCAGCACGCCGCGCTGCGCGAGGAGCTGAAGCAGGCCGGCAAGTCGGACCAGGAGGCCGACGATGACCTGCGGCGGCTCACGGCCACCCGCAACCAGCGGCAGCCGAAAACCTCGTCGCTGCTGTTCAAACGTGGCGAGCAGTATCCGGCGCTGGTCGATCCGTATGATCCGCAGGCCGACTTGACGCTACGGGTCAGATCCTACCTGCACGCCAACTGTGCCCAATGCCACGTGGAGGCTGGCGGCGGCAACGCCCAGATGCAACTGGCCTGGTCGACGCCGCTGGACAAGATGAAGCTGATTAATGTTCCGCCCGTCCACCACACGTTCGACCTGGCGGAACCGCGGTTGGTGGCCCCCGGCGATCCATCGCGCTCGGTGCTTTTGCACCGCATCTCGATCCGCGACCGCGGCCAGATGCCCCAGCTCGCCACCAGCGTAGTCGACGAGCAAGCCGTCCAGCTCTTCCGCGAGTGGATCCAGGGCCTGAAAGAGTGAGCAATGGCTAACAAGCATTCGTCGCGGCAGGCATACGGAAAGATCCAAGACACGAGCAAGACGCTGCCGCGCATCGAGCCATCGGAGGTCGCGTCCGTTTTGGGGGCCGAACCCTCTGGGGTCACTTTTCCCGTCGGGGGTGGACCGCTGTCCGCCTTGCAAGTCCGTCAGGAGCTTCTTAAGCGGCTGCACTCCAGCGGCGGGCGCCCCTCTCTCTCGGACACTTCTCGTCGCGTCAAGATCCCACTTAGTCACAAGCAGTGGCAAGAGCTTGAAGATATCGCCGCCGAGGTGGCGTCTCCCGGTTTTTCACCTTCGGCTGGCCAGATCGCGAGCGTTCTGATCGCTCTGTCGTTGCGTTCACTTCGAGGGGAGAAGGACACGCCAAAGTCTTCCAAGTCAGAGGCTGGTGCGCTCACCGCGCTTCGAGATTGACTCCAAGCTCCCAGATCTAAAGCCCCTCCTGGTGCGCCCCCGGCCGCAGCAACTCCTCGGTGGCCAGGAATGCCCGGGCTGCCTGGACGAGGTCGCGGTCCTGCCTGACTGCCCACTGTTCCAGCCGGGCGCGGGCCTTGGTCTCGTCGAGACCCAGTTGTTCAGTCAACACTTGCCTGGCGCGCTCTACGGCGTCCTGGTCGGCCAAAGAGCGCCGCAACGAGTCGGCCTCACGCCGCAGTGCCCGCATTTCCTCAAAACGCCGCCGGGCCAGGGCGATCGCCGGGCCGAGCTGCGCCGCGCTGACCGGCTTGAGCAGGTAATCGAGGATCTGACTCTGGGCGGCCCGCTGCACCAGCTCGCGGCTGTAGTAGGCCGACAGCACGATGACCGGCGTGGGGAAAAGCTCCAGAATGATGCGGGCGGCCTCCAGGCCGTCCATGTCGGGCATGCGGACGTCGGTGATGACCAGGTCGGGGTGCGTGGCCAGGCACTGCTCGACCAGTTCCTGGCCGGTGGCGGCCGTGCAGATCACCCGGTGCCCCAGGTACTGGACCATCCGCGCGAGCACGCCGCGAATCTCGGCGTGGTCGTCGGCCAGGGCCACTCGCAGCGAAGAGGTCACTCCGTTTGGCTCCCCGTGAGGCCGAGTGCGAAATAAAGAAAGCCGGTCCGTCCGGTTCAAGAGGGTGGTGTTCCGCGTTCGCAGGTACCGGAAAGAAACTCCCGCCTATATTGCCCGCCGACCGCGGAAACCTGACGCGCACCGACCGGCCCGGTTTCAGCCGCCCAGCGCCTCGGCGGCGGTCAGGATCATCTCGGCGATCTCGATCAGCTTCTTGTTCTTGCTGCTGGCCAGTTTCTGGAGCCGGCGGAACGCCTCCGGCTCATCGACGTTCCAGTGCTTCATGACCAGCCCCTTGGCCCGCTCGATCATCTTGCGGTTCGCCAGTGCCTGCCGCAAATCGGTTGCCTCCTCCTCCAGGGCCCGCAGTTCGCCGAACCGCCGCATCACCAGCACGATGGCCGCCTCCAGTTGAGGCTGGCCGATCGGTTTCACCAGGTAGGCCAGCACGTGGTTCTCCTGGGCCCGCTCGATCAGCTCTCGATCCGTGAACCCCGACAATAGAATGATGGGGGTCGGCACGTCCTGATAAATGCTCTTCGCCGCGTCGAGCCCGTCCATGTCGGGCATGCGGATGTCGGTGATCACCAGGTCGGGCCGGGTCGCCCCACATTCACGTACCAGGTTGGTCCCGCTCGAGGCCAGGAACGCCACTTCGTGCCCCAAGGCACAGATCATTTTCTCCAGAGCGGCGCGGACGGGCGCTTCGTCGTCCGCGATGCCCACCCGCAATGAAGTGGTCATGGTCTTGCCTGCGCCTTCGCGGCGAGATAGTTCAGGGTGCGATTGATCGTGGCCAGGCAAACGCATCCGCAGCGAAAATGCCTCGGTGTCCCGTGTTATTTTATTTTCGCCTGCCTGCCTGACCGCTTCAATACCGTTCTCAAACCGCAACATGATCATCGAGTCATGGCTGGCCGGGGGGGCGGACCCTAAACCTCCAGTGGGCAAGGAATTGGGTTGCCGTCTGCCGGCGAGTTGGTATCCTGAAGCGGGGCGGAATACCAGCCTAGGCGCGTGGCATGCGGCCCAGCGATCGCAACCGCCCGACGCCTCAACAGCATCGCTACGCTCGGAGGACTCGAAGCCAATGAGTCGCCAGTGCGCTTCGACGCTCCCTGTCCCTTCAATACCGGCGGACGCCCCTCGCCCCCGCCGGTGGCTGGCCCGAAGCGTGCCAACCGCGAGCAGCCGGGCAGCCAGCCGGGCCCTGTTGTTCGCCGCGCTGGGACTGCTGCTCACTTCGATCCTGCACCCCGTTGCGGCCGAAGAGCCTTATGGACGGTTCCAGTTCGACGAGACGGACTTGCAGCACTGGAGCTTCATGCCGGTCGAGCGCGCCCGGCCGCCCGCGGTGGCCGACGCGGCCTGGGTCAAAAACCCGATCGACGCCTTTGTCCTGGCCGGGCTGGAAGAGGCCGGGCTCACACCGGCGCCCGCGGCCGATCGCCGGACGCTGCTGCGGCGGCTGTACCTGGACCTGCTCGGCCTGCCTCCCACACCGGAGGAACAAGAGGCGTTTCTCAGCGACACATCGCCCGGCGCCGTAGCCCGGCTGGTCGACGATTTGCTCTCGCGGCCCGCCTACGGCGAGCGTTGGGGCCGGCATTGGTTGGACGTCGTCCGCTATGCCGAGTCGAACGGCTATGAGCGCGACGGCGCCAAACCGAGCGTCTGGCGATACCGCGACTACGTGATCGACTCGTTCAACCGCGACAAGCCTTACGACGTCTTCTTGCGCGAGCAACTGGCCGGCGATGAGCTGGAAGGCTCGAACGCCGAAATGCAGATTGCCACCACGTTCCTGCGGCTCGGCCCTTGGGACGACGAGCCGGCCGACCCCGAGGTCGACCGTTACGACCAGCTCGACGACCTGGTCGGCGCCACCACCGCCACGTTCATGGCCCAGACCGTGCGCTGTGCCCGTTGCCACGATCACAAATTCGAGTCGTTCACGCAGCGCGACTACTCCAGGCTGCTGGCCGTCTTCGAGCCACTCGAGCGCCCGCGGGACGATCGCACCGACCTCGACCGGCCGGTCGGAACGGCCAGCGAGGTCGCCGCATACAACGAGGCGCTGGCCAAGGCCAAGGATGCCGTCGTCCAGGTGCGGCGCAAGTTCGACGAGGCAGAGTGGCGGGTCGTGCGCCGCCTGGCCGAGGCAGGCGTGCTCACGGCCGCAGCCGCCAGCACCGATCAGGCGGCCGTGGCCGGCGACGGCGCCCCGGCGAATCCAGCGGCGGCCGAAGCGGCGGAAGCAGCCGGCCCTCCGGCCCTCTCCCTGACGCTCGTGGCCGACGCTCTGGCCGCGTTTCAGGTCGAACCGGCCCAGCGCAACGGCGACCAGGAGAAGATGGTCAAAAAACATCGCAAGGAACTGCGCAGCCTGTTGGATAAAGGCGCCACGCCGGAGGAAAGCGACCTCCTGGCCGGCCTTCTGCGGGATATCGAACAGGCCGAGGCCGCAATGCCCCCGGAGCCCACCAAGGCCTATATCTGGTACGAGAAGTCGCCCCAGGCGCCGCCGACATACGTGCTTGCGCGCGGCGATCCGCGCCAGCGGCTGGAGCAGGTCGAGCCGGGCGTGCCGGCCATCCTGGTCGATGGGCCGCTGGCCCCGGCCACGCCGACTGCCCACAGCACGGGCCGCCGACGCCAACTGGCCGAATGGCTGACGCGGCCCGACAACCCATTGACCGCGCGGGTGATGGTCAACCGCATCTGGCAGCAGCATTTCGGCGACGGCCTGGCGGGGACCGAGAACGATTTCGGCGTGATGGGCGAGGCGCCGACGCATCCCGGCCTGCTCGACTGGCTGGCCGCCGAGTTCGTCTGCAGCGGTTGGAGCATCAAGCACGTGCACCGCTTGATGCTGCTGTCCAACACGTATCAGATGTCGGCCGAGCCGAATGCCGCAGCCGAGGCGAAAGACCGGCACAACGCCCGCTTGTGGCGGTGGACGCCTCGCCGGCTGGAGGCCGAGGCCATCCGCGATTCGATCCTGGCCGTCAGCGGCCGGCTCAACGGCCAGATGGGCGGCCCCAGCGTGTTTCCACCGATCGCTCCGGAGGTGCTGGCCAGCCAGTCGCGACCCGGCAGCGGCTGGGAGAAGTCGGAGCCGGAGCAGGCGGCCCGCCGCGGCATTTACATGTTCGTCAAGCGGACGCTGCTGATTCCCGAGCTGGAGGTGCTCGATTTCCCGGACACGAACAACACCTGCGAACAGCGGGCCGTATCCACCGTGGCCACGCAGGCGCTGACGTTTTTGAACGGCCAGTTCATTCACGAGCAATCGCGGCACTTCGCCGAGCGCTTGATGCGCGAAGCGCCCGACGCGGCGGCGCGGGTCGAGCGGGCCTACGCCCTGGCGCTGGCCCGGCCTCCCAGGGACGATGAGCGCCAGGCGGTGCTGGCGTTTCTCGCCGGGCAGGAGCAGCGCATCCGTGACGAAGCCCAGTCGGCCGGCGGCAGCGCGGACCAGGCCGCCCAACAGGCGCTCCAGCAACTCTGCCTGGTGCTGTTGAACACCAACGAGTTCGTTTACATGCGTTAGGGCCCGCCGAGTCGCAGGGACCACTCGGCGACCAATAAAGAGAAGAGTCGGAGAGAGCGATGCAAAGCGCAAGCGATGGCGGTCGGATCGAGCCGGCTCGGCGGCTGCCGGGCGCTACCCCGTGCGGCCGCACCCGCCGCGAATTCATCTGGCAGGCCGGCGGCGGTTTTGTCGGGACGGCCTTGACCTGGCTGCTGGCGCAGGACGGCTTTTTCGTCCAGCGGGCCGGCGCCCAGGAAGCGAACCCTACGGGGCCGCTGGCGCCCAAGGCGCCGCACTTTGCCCCCCGGGCCAAGGCCTGCATTTTCCTGTTCATGTACGGCGGCCCCAGCCAGGTCGACCTGTTCGATCCCAAGCCCGAGCTGACCCGCCGGCACGGCCAGCCGATACCCAACTTGGATGCCGACCCGCTGTTCAAGGTGCGGAATCCCGGCACCCTGCTGGGCAGCTCGCATCCGTTCAGCAAGCACGGCGAGTCGGGCGTCGAGGTGTCCGACTTGTATCCGAAGCTGGCCGGCCGCATCGACGACGTCGCCGTGATCCGCTCCTGCTATGCCGACAGCTTCGCCCATGGATCCGGGCTGTTGCAGATGAACACCGGGTTCATCAGGCAGGGATATCCGAGCTTGGGATCGTGGGTCACGTACGGGCTGGGCACGCCGAACCAGAACCTGCCGGCCTACGTCGTGTTTCTCGACCACCGTGGCGGCCCGATCGGCGGAGCGCCCAACTGGGGCGCCGGCTTCATGCCGGCCACGTACCAAGGCACGCAGTTTCGCACGGCCGGCGACCCGGTCATCGATCTGACTCCGCCCGCTGGCATCAGCCGCGCGCAGCAGCGCGGGCAGCTCGACCTGCTGCGGCAGCTCGGCGAGCTGGACACTGGGGCGGTGGCCCGGCACGGCGAGCTGGCGGCGCGGCTCGACACGTACGAGCTGGCCTTCCGCATGCAGTCGCACGCGCCCGACGCCGTCGATCTTTCGCGGGAGACGGTTCACACGCGCCTCGCCTACGGGCTCGACAACCCGATGACCGAGCGGTTCGGCACGCGGGCGCTGATGGCCCGCCGCCTGGTCGAGCGGGGCGTGCGGTTCGTGCAGGTCTATTCCGGCGGCGGCCACAACGACGAGAACTGGGACGCCCACACCGACGTGAACAAGAATCATGAGTTGCACTGCGGCGAGACCGACCAGCCCATCGCGGCCCTGCTGACCGATCTCAAGCAACGCGGCCTCCTCGATGAAACGTTGGTGGTCTGGGGTGGAGAGTTCGGCCGCACTCCGACCGGGCAGAACGGGGCCGGACGCGATCACAATCCTCGCGGTTTCAGCATGTGGATGGCCGGCGGCGGGATCCAGGGGGGGCAGGCCTACGGGGCGACCGACGAGTTCGGCTTCGCCGCGGTCGAGAACCGGGTCCACGTCCACGACCTGCACGCCACGATCCTGCACCTGATGGGCATGGACCACGAGAACCTGACCTACTTCCACAACAGCCGCGAGATGCGGCTGACCGACGTCGAGGGGCGCATACTCCACGAGCTGATCGCCTAGACGCAACCGAAAAACTTCGAAAGATTCGAGCGAGCTGGGTGGCTGGGGCAAAGCGATAAGCGTGCCCCAGTTGCGATGTGAGGAAATTATTCTTTCGGCCGATTCCTAGCCCATCCAACCCCCGCGCGCCGCGGACATCACCAGCGCGCCTACGCCACAAGGAGTAACACGTGCTGCGAGAAACAACCCGGCGGAAGTTCCTGCAACAATCGACGGAAGCGGCGGCCCTGGCGGCCGCGGTTTCGACGCTGGGAGGCGTACACGCCTTCGGCGCCGAGGAGCCGCCGGTGGTCCGGCTGGGGATCATCGGCTGCGGCGGGATCATGGGGCATCACGTGCAAGGTCTCGTCAGCCGAGGCGAGGCGGTTTCGTTTGCCTGGTTGTGCGACGTCGATCCGCGGCAGATCGACAAGACGGCCGCACTTGTCTCGGGTTTCCAGTCCGCGCCGCCGAAGCGCACTTCGCGTTACGAAGAAGTGGTCGAAGACGCGGACGTCGACGCCTGCATCATCGCCACGCCGCACCATTGGCATGCCCCGATCGCCCTGCGAGCGATGCAGGAGGGAAAAGACGTCTACGTCGAGAAGCCGATCTCGCACGTCTATAACGAGGGGCCGCTGGTCATTGAGGCTGCCAAGAAGTATGGCCGCGTGGTGCAGCATGGCAGCCAGATGCGCAGCAGCCCGGTGACCGAAAAGGCGGGCCGGCTCTTGAAGGAAGGGATCCTCGGCGAGGTGAAGGTGGCCCGGGCCTGGACGGCCGAGGTGCGCAGCGAGGCGAAGCCGCTGCCCGACGGCGTGCCGCCCGAGGGTGTTGACTACGACCGCTGGCTGGGTCCCGCGCCCGCGCGCCCCTTCAACCCGCACCGTTTTCACGGCAGTTGGCGGATGTTCCGCGACTACGGCAACGGCGAGATCGGCGACGACGGCATCCACGACCTCGACATGGCCGCCTGGGGATTGGGCGTCGACACGCTGCCCAAGCAAATCACGGCCCGCGGCGGGCGGATGATGCTTGTGGACCATGCCAGCGAGTATCCCGACAGCATGAACGTGGCCTACGAGTATCCCGACGGCCGGCTGTTGATCTACGAGAACTACCCGTTCACCGCCTACGGGCTGCACGGTTTCGACAACGGCAACGTGTTCTACGGCACGGAAGGCTACATGATCTTCTCGCGCCGCGGCGCCTTCAGCGTCTTTCTGGGTCCGAAGGGGACTCCCGGTCCGACCGAGGGGAAAGAGCTGCGTGGCAAGACCGGTTACCCCGAGCACATGGCCGATTTCCTCGACGCCGTCCGCCGGCGGACGCCGACCCGTTCGTCTCCCGAGATCGCCCATCGCAGTTGCGCGCTGGTCCACTTGGGCGAGATCGCCTATCTGACGACCGGCCGAGTCGATTTTGATCCCCAGTCCCAGCAGTTCATCGACTGCGCCGAAGCCAACCAGTTGTTGACCAAGGCCTACCGCGAGCCGTATGGCCTGCCATACGTCGCGTGAGCCCTAGCGGACAGCGCCTGCGAAGGAGGCGATTGTGCAGTGCTTTGGCTGTAGACGGGAGAAGCCAGTTGGTGTACCACACTCGTTTGCGTTTCTATCATTTGGTGTTGTTGCAGGGTGTGACGACGACCGCGACGCAGCGGAGGTCAATGGTGATGGTGACAGTAGGATAGTGCATGAGTGTTATAGCCGAAGTCGTCTTGAAGGTATGGTCGCAGAGCTAACGATTGGCTGGCAGGACTATGAGGGCACCTGTTTTGGTACAGACTTTGATCGCAGCCACGAAAATTGTCCGAAGCCGGAGATTGTTCCGCTGCAGGTCGAGCTATACTTTTGCTCGACCGATTGTCTACGCATTTGGTTTCTGCGAGTTGTAGAAGACTTGGAGCATCGGATCAAAGACGGCGGCCCTTATTCCCGAGTCAATCCATCGTTCTGAGGCATTTGGTCAATTCGGGTCAGAGTTTAGTATGACGCCACTTCTGGCCATTCCACAAATCAAACAAGGTTTCAGGAACGGCCGAAGAGTAGCCTGGCAGAGCGGCAGGCAATAGAAGACCGCGTGTAACGTTCACCCGCCGCCGATGGCGGGCAGAAAGTGCACTTCGCTGGTTGGGCCGACCTTTATGAGGGCGGATAAAAATGAGACCGGCGAAGTACGGACTTCGGAGGAGACGTGCGTTAGCGGGAATCCTGGCGGCAGGCGCGCTGGTTGCCCTGGGGCTCTTTGCATGGTCGCTCGTGAAGCCATACCGAATTCAGGACGATGCGGTTTCTACTATCCTTGCCGCTGACCCGCAGAGTATGGTAACCGTCGAGCCGGGGCTTCCGGCACATATTGCAAGAGCGGTCGGAGTAGAGATAGCCGAAAGAATCGTAGGCGTCGGAATCGGCTTCGGGGAAACTCCCGCCGACCTGAAGCGCTTGGAGGGCCCTTTGACATCGCTCCCATTTCTTCGAGAGTTTGACCTTTCCGGAGCCACGCTCGCAGACCGTGACATCGAGTTCATCGGCGGTCTTACGGCGCTTCGACAGCTAGGGCTGATAGACACAGACATTACTGACCGGGCGCTAACGCGATTGGCGGGGCTTCGTGAACTCGATGTTCTCTACGTGGCTCGTAGCATTAATACTACAGATGCTGGTGCCGAGCTAATCGCAGAACAGTTTCCAGACCTTAAGGTCCTGGACCTTAGCGGCACACAAATAAGCGATGAAGGGATGAAGCACATCAGCAAACTGTCGTCGCTCGAAGTGCTGTCTTTGGGCAAGACGGATGTGTCGAGCGATGGAATGACGCACCTGGTGGATTTGCCGCGCTTACGCCTGCTGCGGCTTGACAGGACGAAGGTAGACGATTCGTGCGTTCCGTTTGTTCAGCGCATGGCCCATCTCCGATATCTTGATGTGTACGAGACGGAGATGACTGGACGAGGCGTTGACCGGCTTCGGAAGGCTCTTCCAAAGTGCAAGGTCTCTTACACGCGGAGCGAGGAAGAATTGACGCAATAGCGAAGACGGATAAAAACAATTCGGTTTGACGGCCGCCCCCCGACCGCCCATCTGTGGTCGTGTCCAGGCTCCGCTGGCCCCCAGTAGTGGCGAGACGGAGTGGCTCGTTTCAACGTTCAGCCGCCGCCGATGGCGGGTAGAAAGTGCACTTCGCTGGCTGGGCCGACCTTGGCGAGCAGGCCGCGGTTGGTGAAGCTGCCGTCAATCGAGACGGCCAGGCCGGGCGCCAGCGCGTCTCCCTTCCTTAGGCGCTGCCCCAAGCCGGGATGGGCGGCGTCCAGGGCGGCGATCACTTCGCCCAGCGTGCTCCCCTCGACCGCCACCAGCGCGGCACCGCCTGAAAGCGTCCGCAACTGGGCCGGGATGTGAACGGTCGCCATGAAACGATCGGCTATTGCCTGGCTGCCAGGGCGGCCCAGACCTTGGGCGGCGACATCGGCAGCTCGCGCATCCGCAGGCCCGTGGCCTGGTAGATGGCGTTGGCCAGCGCCGCCGGCGGAGACACGATCGGCGTCTCGCCGACGCCCCGCACTCCGTAGGGATGGGCCGGGTTGGGAACCTCGACAATCTGCGTGTCGATCATCGGCAGGTCCAAGGACGTCGGCATCCGGTAGTCGAGGTAGCTGGCGTTGCGCATCCGGGATTGGTCGTCGTAGAAATACTCTTCGTTCAAGGCCCAGCCGATCCCCTGCACCGTGCCCCCCTGCATTTGGCCTTCGACATAGCTGGGATGGATCGCCTTGCCGGCGTCCTGGATCGCCGTGTAACGCAGGATCGTCACCTTGCCCGTCTCCGGATCGACCTCGACGTCGACGATGTTCGTACCGAAACCGTTGGTGGGCCCTGCGGGGTCGACGCTGGCACGCCCGACGACCGGGCCGCCCAGCTCGTTCAGCTTGCCGGCCAGCTCCTTGAAACCGATCGACTGGTCGCCGTGGCGGAAGACCCCGTCGTCCAAGGCGACTTCTGACGCTTGGCAGTCCCAGAGCGTGGCTGCCCGCTCGGTCATCTGGCGGAGGATGTCGAGACCCACGTGGTAGGCGGCCAGGCCGGTGGCGAACGTCACGCGGCTGCCGCCGGTCACGTCGGTATAGCCCACGCTGTCGGTGTCGGCCACGCGGGGGTGTACGTCCTCGGCCGCGATCGAGAGCGTCTCGGCCAACTGCATGGCCACGCTGGTGCGCGTGCCGCCGATGTCGGTCGAGCCTTCGATCAACGTCACCGTGCCGTCCGGGTTGACGCTGGCCGAGGCGCTGCTCTTCAGACCAATGTTGAACCAGAAGCCGGCCGCCACGCCGCGGCCGCGGTTCTCGCCCTCCAGCGGCGCATTGTAGTGCGGATGGTTGCGGGTGGCTTCGAGCACTTCGACCAGCCCGATCCGCGGATAATCGGGCCAGCCCACGCGCTTGGTGCCTTCCTTGGCCGCATTGCGCAGCCGGAACTCGATCGGGTCCAGGCCCAGCCGCTGGGCCATCTCGTCGACGACCTGCTCGGCGGCAAAGGCGGCCTGGGTGGCGCCGGGGGCCCGGTAGGCGGCCGTCTTGGGCTTGTTGAGGACCACGTCGTACCCTTCGACGCGGTAGTTGGGGATGTCGTAGCAACTGAAGACGCACATGCAGCCGGGGCCGATCATCCCGCCCGGATACGCGCCCGCGTCGTAGGCCAGCCAGGCCTGCCCGGCCACGATGCGGCCGTCGAGCTTGGCGCCCAGCTTCACCCGCACGAACGAGCCGGGCGTGGGGCCGGTGCCCTCGAAGCAGTCGGCCCGGCTCATCGAGATCTTGACGGGGCGGCCGCACTTGCGGCTCAACAGGGCGCAGACCGGTTCGAGGTACACGGGAATCTTGCCGCCGAATCCGCCGCCGATCTCGCAAGGAACGACCGTCACCTGCGAGACAGGAATCTGCAAAAGCTCGGCCGTTTGCTGGCGGGCCGTGAAGGCGCCCTGCGTCGAGGTCCAGATCGTCAGGTGGTTGTCGTGGTTCCACAGCGCCGTCGAGACGTGCGGCTCGATGTATCCCTGGTGGACGCTGGCGGTTTTGAACTCGCGCTCGATGACTTCGTCGGCCTCGGCGAAGCCGCGCTCGATGTCGCCCGCCTCGAACAAAAGGTACTTGCTGACGTTGCTCGGCCCGTCGCTCACCCGCTGGTTGACCATGTCTTCGGTATAGACGTTGTCGTGCAACAGCGGCGCATCGGGCTTCATGGCGTCGAGCACCCAGGTCACGGCCGGCAGCGGCTCGTACTCGACGCGGATCAGCGTCAGCGCCTCCTCGGCCAGGTTGGCATCGGCCGCCGCCACCGCGGCGACTGCGTGCCCCTTGTAGAGCACCTTGCCGTGGGCCAGCACGTTGCCGCCCAGGTGGGCCAGGTTGACGCGCCCCTCGCCCAGGTCGGCAATCTTGTCCTGCAGGTCCGGCAGGTCGGCGGACGTGACGACCGCATACACGCCCGGCAGCTTCTCGGCCGCCTTGGTGTCGATCGACTTGATGCGCGCGTGGGCGTGCGGGCTGCGCAGCACCTTGCCGTGGACCAGGCCGCTCAAGCGCACGTCGTTGCCGTAGATGGCCCGCCCCGTGACCTTGTCGGCGCCGTCGTGGCGGATGGGCCGCGTGCCGATCACTTTGTACGTTCGGCCGTTGCCGTTGTCGCCGGCCTTGGTTGAGGAGTCGGTTGGGGACTTGTCGGCGGGGGACTGGGATTCGGGGCGCGTATCAATTGCCATCAGCTCTTCACCTCCTCAAGGGTCTTGGCGGCATCCTGGACCGCGCGGACGATCTTGTCGTAGCCGGTGCAGCGGCAGAGGTTGCCCGCCAGCTCAAAGCGGATTTCCTGCTCGCTCGGATTGGGATTGCGATCCAAAAGGGCCTTGGCGGCCACGATGAACCCCGGCGTGCAGATGCCGCACTGCAAGGCGGCGTCTTCCAGGAAGCATTGCTGGATGGGGTGCAGCCGCCCGTTGCCGGCGATGCCTTCGATGGTGGTGATCGACGCCCCCTCGGCCTCCACGGCCAGCACCAGGCAGCTATTGACCGGCAGGCCGTCCATGAGCACCGTGCAGGCGCCGCAGTTGCCGTTGTTGCAGCCTTCCTTGGAGCCGGTGAGCCCCAGCGTGTCGCGGAGCACTTCCAGCAGGCTGTGACGGTTTTCGCAGAGCACCTCGACGGATTCGCCGTTGACGGTCGCGGAGAGGCGGGCTTTCTTCGGCACCTTGAGTTCCTTGGGAGTTGCTGATTGGCGCTGTCTCTTCCATCGCCGTCACGCCGGACGGCCGGCCCGCTCGGCCGCGGTGGCCAGCGCCCGGCGGGTCAACACGCCGATCAGGTGAACGCGATAGTCGGCCGGCCCGCGCATGTCGGTGATCGGTTTGGCTACCAGGCGGGCACGGTCGCCGGCTTCGGCAAACGATTCGTCGGTGGCCGGCTTGCCGGCCAGCCAGGCGGCCGCTTCGACGGCTTCGACCGGAGTGGGGGCCACGGCGGCCAAGGCGATCCGTGCTTCTTCGACCTTGTCGTGGGCCGAATTCAGCCGCAGCCAGGCGCCTGCCCCCACCACGGCGATGTCCATCTCGTTGCGGGGAATGAACCGCAGATAGCGCGAGCTCGCGTGGGGCTGCGGCGGCGGCAGCTCGATCGACACCAGGAATTCGCCGGCCTCCAGCACGTTGCGTCCCGGCGCGGTGCAGAACCCGGCCACCTTGACCGAGCGCCTGCCGGAGGGCCCGGCAATCTGGCACACGGCGTCGTGGGCGATCAGGGCGGGGATCGAGTCGGCGGCCGGCGACGAGTTGCACAGGTTGCCGCCGATGCTGGCGCGCGTCTGGATCTGCCAGCCGCCGATGATGCGGGCCGCATCGGCCAGCGCCGGGTAGGCCGCCGCGATGGTCCGGTCCTCATACAGGCGATAGCAAGGCACGGCGGCTCCCAGCCGCAGGCCCCGCTTGGGGTCGAACGACAGCTCGGTCAGCTCGGGGATTTTCTTGACGTCGAGCACCAGGTCGGCCTCGCGCAGCCCCTCGCGCAGTTGGACCAACAGGTCGGTGCCGCCGGCCAGGACCTTGGCCCGCTGGGGCCGGGATGCCAACAAACCGACCGCCTCATCGACGGTGGTGGCACTCGCGTATTCGAAGTCTTTCAAGGCAGGTAGGTCTCGAAGGGGTGGTCGGAGGGCCCGATCGGGCGCTCGGGCCGGCAAGACGCAATTCTGCGGCCTGCGGTAGGGTGCTGTCAAGCGCGCGGCACTTGGGCTGTCATTGGGCAGACAGCAACGGTCCTCGCCTCCATGGCCGCCAACCCGGCACAACGCTGGCGATTGCACGGGCAGAGGGATAGAATTGAGGTGATGGCTTATCGCTGAGCCGGCCGGGCGCGCCCACGGCGGGCGGCCCGGAAGAACCGCTCAATCATCCTTTCGACCAGGAGGTGTCTTATGGCGACGATCACCAAGCCCGCGCGGGCTGCCCGTCCGCAGGTCAAGCACACGGAATGTTTCATCGGCGGCAGGTGGGTGCCTGCCGCCAGCGGCAAGACGTTCGACACGATCAATCCGGCCACCGAGGAGGTGATTGCCCAGGTCGCCGAGGGGGATGCCGAAGACGTCGATGCAGCCGTGGCCGCCGCCCGCGAAGCGCTGGACAGCGGGCCCTGGGGGCGGATGGACGCCCGCGACCGGGGACGCCTGATCTACAAGCTGGCCGACCTGATGGAAGAGGAGCAGGACGAGCTGGCGGCCCTGGAAACCTTGGACAACGGCAAGCCGATCCGCGACGCGCGGGCGGCGGACCTGCCGCTGTCGATCGACTGCCTGCGGTACTACGCCGGCTTTGCCGACAAGATCCACGGCCAGACGATTCCAGTGCGTGGCAACTACTTCACGTACACCCGCCGCGAGCCGGTGGGCGTGGCGGGCCAGATCATTCCCTGGAACTTCCCGATCCTGATGGTCTGCTGGAAGTGGGCGCCGGCATTGGCCGCCGGCTGCACCGTGGTGATGAAGCCGGCCGAGCAGACGCCGCTGACCTGCCTGCGGCTGGCGCGGCTGGCCCAGAAGGCCGGCATCCCCGATGGCGTGATCAACGTGGTGCCCGGCTTCGGGCCGACGGCGGGGGCGGCGATCGTCAAGCATCCGGGCGTCGACAAGGTGGCCTTCACCGGCGAGTACAAGACGGCCCAGATCATCATGCGCGACGCCGCCAGCACGCTGAAGCGGCTCACGTTCGAGCTGGGAGGCAAGAGTCCCAACATCGTGTTTGCCGACGCCGACCTGGAAGCGGCCGCGGTCGGTTCGCACTTCGGGCTGTACTTCAACCAGGGGCAATGCTGCTGCGCCGGCAGCCGGCTGTTCGTGCAGGAGAAGGTGTACGACAAGTTCGTGGACAAGATGGTCTCGATGAACAAGTCGCGCAAGCTCGGCGATCCGCTCGACCCGGACACGGAGCAGGGGCCGCAGGTGGACAAGGACCAGTTCGACAAGATCCTCCGCTACATCGACATCGGCAAGAAGGAAGGGGCGGAGTGCCTGTCGGGCGGCAAGCGGTTCGGCGAGCGGGGCTACTACATCGAGCCGACGTTGTTCGCCGGCGTGACCGACGGGATGGCGATCGCCAAGGACGAGATCTTCGGCCCGGTGATGTCGATCCTGAAGTTCAAGGACGTCGACGAGATCGTGGACCGCGCCAACAACACCTTCTACGGCCTGGCGGCCGCCGTCTGGACCCGCGACGTGTCCAAGGCGCATCACCTGGCGGCCAGGATCAAGGCGGGCACGGTGTGGGTGAACTGCTTCGACGTGTTCGACGCGGCCGCGCCGTTCGGCGGCTTCAAGATGTCGGGCATGGGGCGCGAGCTGGGCGAGAAGGGCCTGGACGCCTACACCGAGACCAAGACGGTGACGGTGAGCCTGGCGTAGGGTGGGCCTCGGCGGGGAGATCGAACAACCAAGGGGCTCCGGGGGCTGGCGGCAAAGTCCCGGCCGGCGGGATGCTCCATTTGTACAGGAGCGGAGACATCCCTGGCCGGTGGGAATTGGCCGGCGCGCCGGGATGCCGCGGTGTGCACGAGGGGGTAGGGACGAATCATGACGACTGAAACACTGCTGACGGCCGAAGATTACTTGCGCATGCCCAGCCAGGGACAGCCGACCGAGCTGGTCCGAGGAAAGATCGTCATGATGAATCGGCCCGGTGGTCGGCACGGGAAAGTATGTGGGCGGGTATGCACGTTGGTCTCGAACTTCGTGGACGATCACGGCCTCGGCCACGTCTTCAGCAACGATTCCGGCGTGATTACCTCCCATGATCCCGACACCGTTCGCGGACCGGACGTGTGCTTCTACAGCTACGCTCGGATGCCCAAGGACGAAGTACCGATATCCTTTCTGCCGCCTGCGCCAGAACTGGTGTTCGAGGTGCTTTCGCCGGATGACCGTTGGAAGCACGTGCTGGCCAAAGTGGCTGAATATCTCGAAGCGGGCGTGCTTTGCGTTTGCGTAGTGGATCCCCAGCGGCAGACGGCCCGCGTCTATTCCCCGGACTTGCCGGAGCAGGCCGTGGCATTCGATCAGGAGCTTGTGTTTCCGGCGATCCTGCCCGGCTTCGCATTGCCGTTGCGGCGGCTGTTCGAGTGACGAGGTGTCCTCCGCTGACGAAGGGCGTTTAATCATGGCGACGACCGAAACCCTGTTGACGGCCGAGGAGTACGCGAGGCTGCCCGACGCGGGCCGCCCGACCGAGTTGGTCCGGGGAAAGATCGTCATGATGAACAGGCCCGGCGTGCGGCACGGTTGGATTTGCAATCGAATTGGCCAGCTTCTAGCCAATTTTGTCTACGTTCATCGCTTGGGCCACGTTTTGAATAATGACTCGGGCGTCGTCACCCAACGAAGTCCCGATACAGTCCGTGGTGCTGACGTGGCGTTTTACAGCTACAAGCGGGTGCCCAAGGGGCCACGGCCGAAAGTCTACGCGGGCGTTGCGCCCGAACTCGTGTTCGAGGTTTCTCCGGACGACCGCCCGCGGAAGGTCCTCGAAAAAGTTACCGAGTATCTCCACGTCGGCGTGTTGTGCGTTTGCGTGGTGGATCCGAAACGAAGAATCGTGGTGATCCACTATCCTGACCGCCCGGAGCAAACGCTCGCGGCGGATGACAATCTGGAGTTCCCCGCGATTCTGCCCGGCTTCTCATGTCCCGTCCGGCATCTGTTCGAGTTGGAATCGGAGGGGGAGGAGCCATGAGCATTCACGAGCCCTTGCAAGTGCCGCTGGAAACGTCGGAGCAACCGCCTTACCGTTTCTCGGTCGAGCAGTATGAGCAGATGATCGCCGGCGGTATCCTGGGCGAAAACGACCGCGTGCAACTGGTCGATGGAGCGATTATCGAGATGGCGCCGATCGGGCCGGCCCACCGGGCCGCCGTCCAGAATGCGGCGCGCAGCCTGGGGCAGTTGCTCCCAGCCGGCTGGGAATTGATGATTCAGCAGCCGCTCTCGCTCGCAACGAGCGTCCCCGAGCCCGATCTGGCGGTCGTTCGGAGCCCGGCGGCCAAGAATCCGAATCAGCACCCGGGCGGCAGCGACGTCGGGCTGGTGATCGAGGTTTCGGACACCACCTTGCGGCTCGACCGTGGCGACAAGCTGCACATTTACGCGGCCGGCGGCATCCCCGAGTACTGGATCATCAACCTCCTGAGCCGGCAGATCGAAGTGCACCGCGACCCTCTGGTGCAGCCAGGAAGTGCAACCTCCGATTACCGTCTACGGCAGCTCGTCCCGCACGGCGCTGCCGTGCCTCTCACGCTCGACGGCCGGACGCTGGGCGACATCCCGGTGGCCGACCTGCTGCCTTGATCGCTTTAACCAAGCCCTCGGCAGTATATATACTGCGCTAGTCTGAACGGTTGGGCCCAACCAACACAAGACAGGACAGCGTAAACACTTATGTTCTTTAGCCGTCAAGCGAACATGTGGTATATATACCACACTGTTCGTTTGGGGGCAGCTCAGAGCCCGGCGCCATGGCTCGCCCCTACCGCTCCGCGGTCGTCGGATCGATCATGGTTTTGACTTCGGAGATGCGGTTGGCGGGGAAGCCGCCTTGCCGGGCGTGCTCTTCGATCATCTGGCTGTTCGGCGCGATGTACACGCAATAGATCTTGTCCGCCGTCACATAGCTGTGGACCCACTGAATCTGTGGGCCCAGCTTGTTCAACACCGAGCAGGATGTCTGCGAGGCGCCCTTCAATTGCTCGGCCGTCAGGTTGCCGGCGCCCGGCATGTCGCGCTCGATCACGTACTTGGGCATGGGAGGTCTCCTGGTTGCTAGTTGCTGGTTGCTAGTTGCTGGTTGTGACTTTCAAGGGGGGTTTAGCCTTTGAGCGCATCCTGCCACTCCTTGAGCCGGGCCAGCGCCTCAAGCGGCGTCAGCGAATCCAGCTCGGCCTGGCGGATCTTGTCCAAAAGCGGGTGCTCGCCGGCAAACAGCGTCAGTTGCATCTGGCCCTTGGCGCGGCCGGCGCCGCGGCGGGCCAGGCGCGGGCGGCCGCTCTCGTCGAGATGGTCGTGCTCCAGCCGTGCCAAAATCTGCTTGGCACGCTCCAACACGCTCCGCGGCACGCCGGCCAGCCGCGCCACGTGAATCCCATAGCTCTTGTCCGCTCCGCCCTCCACGATCTTGTGCAAAAACACCACGTCGTCCTGCCACTCGCGCACCGCCACGTTCAGATTCTTGACCCCGCCCAGCGAGGCCGCCAGGTCGGTCAGCTCGTGGTAGTGCGTCGCAAACAGCGTGCGGCAGCCGACCGAATCGTGCAGGTGCTCGACCACGGCCCAGGCCAGCGAGACCCCGTCGTAGGTGCTGGTGCCGCGGCCGATCTCGTCGAGAATGACCAGGCTTTTGGCCGTCGCCATATTGAGGATGCGGGCCGTCTCGATCATCTCGACCATGAACGTGCTCTGGCCGCGAACCAGCTCGTCGCTGGCGCCCACGCGGGCGAAGATGCGGTCGGCCACGCCGATCGTCGCCTCGCGAGCCGGAACAAAGCTGCCCATCTGCGCTAACAGCACGATCAGGGCCGCCTGGCGGATGTAGGTGCTCTTGCCGGCCATGTTCGGTCCGGTGATCAACAGCATGCCCGCCTCGCCGCCGCCGGCCACCACGTCGTTGGGCACGAACGAGCCCTCGGACATCTTGAGGTCGAGCACCGGATGCCGCCCGGCCGCGATCCGCAACAGCGGCTCGTCGACCACTTTGGGCCGGCAGTAGCCCCGCTCGCGGGCCAGGTGGGCCAACGACGCCAGCACGTCGATCTGCGCCAAGGCCTCGGCCGTGGCCCTCAGGCGGCGGGCGCCGGCCGCCACCAGCTCGCGCAGCTCGAGGAACAGCTCGTGCTCCAGGTCCTTGGCCGTCTGATCGGCGGCCAGCACCTTCTCTTCATGCTCCTTGAGCTCCGGGGTAATGTATCGCTCGGCGTTCTTGACCGTTTGCTTGCGGATATACGTGTCGGGGACCTTGCCGCGGTGGACGTGCGTCACCTCCAGGTAATAGCCGAACACCTGGTTGAAGCCGACCTTGAGGCTGGCGATGCCGGTCCGCTGGGCTTCCTCGGCCTGGTAACGGGCGATCCATTGCTTGCCGCCGACGGTGAGGTCGCGCAGGGCATCGAGCTTCGTGCTGAAGCCGGCCTTGATAAAACCGCCTTCGCGGCTGGTCAGCGGACACTCATCTTCCAGCGCCGCATCGAGCCTGGAGCGGATTTCAGGGCACAAGTCGATGGTGCCCTCCAGCCGCGACAGGGCCGCACTAACGCGAGCGGTGAGCCGTGCCTTCAGCATCGGCAGTATCCGCAGCGTGCGGACCAGCGAGTGCAGATCGCGCGGGCTGGCCCGCTGCGTGGTGACGCGGGCCAGCAGCCGCTCGACGTCCTGCACGCCTTTGAGCGAGCCGCGCAGATCGTCCGCCAGGCGGGTGTCGGCCACGAGCTCGGCCACGGCGTCGAGCCGCTCGTCGATCGCCGCCGGCGAAGTGAGCGGGTTGGCCAGCCACTCGCCCAGCAGCCGCGAGCCCATGGCGGTCACCGTGCGGTCCAGCACATCGAGCAGCGAACCGTCGCGGCGGCCGTCGCGCAGCGTGCGGCTGATTTCCAGGCTGCGGCGGGTCGCCTCGTCGATCTCCAGCGTGTCGCCCGGGCGGTAAGGGAGCAATCGGTCGATGTGTGCAAGCGACGTCTTTTGCGTTTCGGCCAGGTACTCCAGCACGGCGCCCGCGGCCCGGATGGCCGGCACGTCGGCGTCTGCAAAGCCGAAGCCCTCGAGCGTCTGGGTGCCAAAATGCCGTGCCAGCGCTTCGCGGGCAGCATTGTGCGAAAAGACCCAGGCTGGGCGGCGCGTAATGAGCATCTCGCCGTTGGGCGGAGTGTCGGCACCATCGCTTGTGTCGGCCACCAGGCACTCCACCGGCCCGATCCGCGCCAGCTCGTCGCCCAGGCGATCGGCCGGCACCTGCGAAGCCTGGAAGCGGCCGGTGGATAGATCGACCCAGGCCAGTCCGGCCGTCGGCCCGTGCACCAGCGCGGCCAGGAAGTTGCTCTCGCGCGGGTCGAGCAAGGCATCGTCGGTGACCGTGCCGGCGGTGACCACGCGGGTCACTTCGCGCCGCACCAGCCCCTTGGCCTGTTTGGGATCTTCGACCTGCTCGCAGACGGCCGCCCGGAATCCGGCGGCAATCAGTTTGCCCAGGTAGCTCTCCAACTGGTGGTGGGGAAACCCCGCCATGGGGATCGGGTTTTCCCCCTTGTCGCGGCTGGTCAGCGCCAGGCCCAGCACGCGGGCCGCCACTTTGGCATCGTCGTGGAACATCTCGTAGAAGTCGCCCATGCGGAACAGCAGCAGGGCATCCGGGCAGGCTGCCTTGGCGTCCTGATACTGCTGCATCATGGGTGTGACGGCCATGGCCGCGATGCTAGCAGATGGCATGGCCGGCCGAAAGACGCGGCTGCGCGGCGGCCCGTCGAATGAGCGGCCGAGAGTCTAAACGGCCTTGGACGGAAGCCTGGAGATGTCGTCGAAGACGATGGTCGAGCGGCGGAGCTCCTCGACCAGTTCCGGGTCTTCCCGGGCCAGGCTCTCGAGCAGACTGCGCTCGGTGGCGCTGTCGGTCGCGCCGAGGATATCCGCCACGCGCTCGACGCCGCCTGCACTTTCGGACTGCTGGCTCATCAGGCTCGACAGGCGGCGTTCGAGCCCCGTCTCCACTTCATGAATGATCTCGCGATTGATCCGCCCCATGCCGGCAATCCGGCGGATCACGGCCGGTTGCCGGTCGCTGGGCAGGCTGCTGAGGATGTCGGCCGCCTGTGCCGGCTGCAGGTGCGAGAGGATCAGCGCGATCGTTTGCGGATGTTCGTCCAGGATGAAGGGCAGCAGGTTCTGGCTGTCGACCTTCCGCAGAAAGTCGAAGGGGATGGCCTCGATCCGCTGCCGGACCAGCTCGCTGGTGCCGGAGGCGTCTTCTCCCCAGGTTTTTTCGATCGGGCCTCTGCCCAGGCCGCCCGGGCCCGGCCGCAGCGAGCCGGGCGTGGCTTCCGCGAATTGCCTGATGGCCGATTCCTGCTCGTCGCTGCTCAGCGTCCCGATTGCGGCGATTTCGGTAGAGACCAGCGCAACCTGCTTGGGGCTGAGCTGAGCCATCAATTGGGCGGCCTCCGCTTTCGGGAGGCTGGCGAGCAGCACGGCGGCTTTGCGGATCTCCGAGTGCGGCACGGCGGCTGGCCCTGGTGCGACGTGAGTCGCGGAGACCTGCTCCGCGCGGTCAGCCTTATCGGCAGGCAGGGCGGTTGGACTTGAGAAAAAGCGGTGGAGCCGGTGTCGCTGGGCTGCTACCAGAGCCGCGAAACTCCGTACTGCTCGAAGACCGCGCAGCCGGCCTCACGGCAGCTTGCGGATGAGAATGTTGCGGTAATCGAGGGGCGAGCCGTGGTTCTGCAGTCCGATGTAGCCGGTCTTCCGTTCGATGCCGGGATGCTCCTTCACCTTGTCGGTGTGCTCGTCCAGGTTGGCATCGACGACCTGCTCGCCGTTCAGCTCGACTTGGACGCGATTGCCGTCGCAGACGATGTGCAGCTTCTGCCACTCGCCCGCCTTCTTGCTCACGCGAGGCTCCGCCGCGGCCACGCCGTACAGGCTGCCGCAGTACTGGGCCGGCTGCAAATCGGCATACTGCTCGTCATAGTCGTCCAATACCTGGACCTCCATGCCGGCGAAGGCCGGGTTCCCCTTGTGCGGGGCGCGCAGAAACACGCCGCTGTTGCCCCCTTCAGGTACGCGGAACTCGAGCTTCAACTCGAAGTTGGCGTACTCGTCCTCGGTCGAGAGCCAGCCCCCCTCCTTGCCGGTCGTCGACAGCATGCCGTCCTCGGCCTTCCAACTGTCGATCGGCCCATCGATCGCTTTCCAACCGGTCAGGTCCTTGTCGTTGAACAAGGGCTTGAACTCGCCCTCCTTCTCCTTGTCGGCAAAGGCTGGCAGGGCCGAGAGAAGTAAACCAACAACGGCAGCAAGCGAGGCAATGTTCGAGCGGCGAGCGTTCATGGAAAGACTTCCTCAATGTGACGATGTTCGCGGCGACCCTGGAACGCCGGAAAAATAACTTCCCGATTTCGCGAGTGCTAGCATCCGGTGGCCAGCACGGCGTCTTTGCGATATGCGGAAGTTATTTTTCGGCCATTCCCTGGTCCTAGTGTACCTGCCGGCAGGTCGAAAGCCAGATCCGGAGGTCAAGGCAGAAGGAGGAAGGTGGAAGGAGGAAGGTGGAATCAAGGAACGCGCGCCTCGGGGGCTCCGTTTTGACAGGCTCGAGGCTCGCGAGCGACGCGCCCCGAATCCGTCGAGGAGCGCAAGCGTTCGGCTCCCCGCTTTCCACCGGTTAACGGAGGGAGTCTAGAATCCACTGGGGCACGCTTATCGCTTTGCCCCAGCCACCCGACGCCCGTGTTCGTCCCCCCGTCCCCCCTTCCCCCGCTCTCCCCTTCCTGTCTTCATTCGTCGCGCAGCTCGCACACGGCAACTTGCCCCTCGCATTCGTCCAGCTCGATTCTCAGCAGAGCGGGACGCCAGCCCTTGGCACGCGCCAGGTCGTCGAGCAATCGGCGGCCGATGTAGCGCGCCAACAGCTCGGTCGTCGTGTTGGCCACCGGCAGCAAGATGCAGTCGCCACGAGGAAACACCCAGCGGCGGTCCTCGAAAGCCACCTCAACGCTGGTGTCTCCCGCCGAGACCTTGATTTGCGGATGCGACGCCGGCAACAGCATGTGGTGGTCCAGCTCGGCGACAATCGCCCGCAGCGTGTCGCGCAAGGCGATGAAGTCGACCACGTAATGGTTCTCGTCGAGCGGGCCGTGCACTTCGGCCGTGACTCGATAATTGTGCCCATGCAGGCGTTCGCAGACGTTGCCGTCGAACGTGATGAAATGCCCGGCGCTGAAGACCAGGTAGTCCTTGGTGATGCGGACCCAGTAGCTTTCCGACATGTGCCGACTGCCTGCCAAAGACAACGCGCCCCTTAGGATTCGCTCGGCGCATAGAACCGCACCGGCAACTTGATTATGCCGTCGCGCAAGGCCGCGAACAAAGCCGCCGCGATCAGGTCGGCCGACGTGCCCGGATTCCGGCGATGGTGGTCCGAGCGCAGCCAAAAGTCGAAATCCGAGAGCGCCTGTTCGTATGCCTCGCCGCCGGGCTCGCCTGCCGCCAGCACGCCCGCGGCCAGGGCGGCCGATTGTTCGGCGACGGCCGGCCCGCATTTGCGGGCGATCAACGTGTCGGGCAGCCGGCTCATCAGCCTCAATTGCGCCCGGACGATTGCGGCCGCCAGCGGCCAGCGCCCGGCGCCGTCGGCCAGCCAGGGGACCAGCAGCCCCAGCACCTCGGCGAAACCGTTGGCGTATTGCCGGGCGACCAGGTCGCGGTCCTTGGCTGATTCCATCGCGGCCAGCAGGTCGTCCGGCGGCCGACCGGCCACGTCGTGCTCCGCGACGCGGCCCAGCCCGCCCGGGCGGGCCAGCCGGATCGCCTCGTAGACCAGCCGCGCGTCGTTGGCGTCGAGGTCGCCCAGGAAGGCAGCTACCCCCGTCTTCAGCGGCCGATCTCGCGGCACCATGGCCAACGGCGCCATGAGCAGGATGGTGCCCAGGTTGCTGTTGGTGTCGACCGCGAGCCGAGTCGCCTTCACGGCCGCCAGCACGGTTGGCCCCAACCGCGCGCCGGGTGCGGCGGCAGCTTCCAGCGGCGGCCCAATCATCACGGCGCTGGCGGCCAGGTCGAGGTACGTGAGATCCTCGAAATCGGCACCCCGGTGTACGTTGCCCGGCTTGGGAGCCGTCGCCTCCAACAGGCAGGCCAAACTGGCACACTGGCCGATCGACAGCCGGCTGTCGGCACCGTGCTCGGACTGCGGCGTGCTCACGGCCCTGTACTCGGCAAGTGCGAATGGTCGGGCGGCCCATGCGCCGCCGGCACCCGGCTGGCCGGCTGGCCGCGGCCGAGCGGGTTGCGGTTCAAAAAGTCCTGGACCAGCCCAACGATCTCTTCGTGCGCGTCCTCGACCACGTAGTGTCCCGCCTGGGCCAGGCGGTGGACCTCCGCGGAGGGAAAAAACTCCAGAAACCGTTCCAAGAAATGCGGCGTGAAGCACCAGTCGCGCATCCCCCAAATCAGCATCGCCGGTTTGTCGCCGAGCCGTTCGAGCCCCGACTCGATGGCCGCCAGCGTGCTGTAGCTGGGGTGTCTGCTGGAAAGAGGAATGTCCAGCACGAAGCGGTGGATTGCGATCCGGTTCGACCAGCAGTCGTACGGGGCCAGCAGAC
This sequence comes from Pirellulales bacterium, assembly GCA_040901675.1. Classification (GTDB taxonomy): domain Bacteria; phylum Planctomycetota; class Planctomycetia; order Pirellulales; family JAICIG01; genus JBBDNX01. The sequence goes on from JBBDYJ010000029.1 coordinate 99,833, forward strand.
CGGCGCGGACCATCGGCGTCATCCGCTCCCGGCGGGACGTGGCCATCCACAGGGCTGCCCTGGCAAAAGCGTTGAGGCCTTGCACGGCCAGCCGGCCCAACAGCGGCGTCCGGCAGATGCGAATCCGCAACGGCATCCGCCGCGAACGGAAGGCCGCCGTGTTGAACAGCACCAGCCGGGAGAAGCGCTCCGGCTCGGCGACGGCGGCCCCCAGTCCAATGGCTCCGCCCCAGTCGTGGCCCGCGAGCGTGACGTGGCGGAGATCCAAGTGTGCGATGAGCTGGCGCAGGTTACCGACATGGTTGGCCAGCCGGTACGGATAGTCGCCCGGCTTGTCCGACAGTCCGCAGCCCATGTGATCGGGGACGATCAGCCGATAACGGGTCCGCAAGCCCTTGACCAGTTCCCGCCAGTAGAACGACCAGGTAGGATTGCCGTGGACCAACAGCAGCGGCTCGCCGTGGCCTTCATCCAGGTAGTGGTAGCGGCGGCCGTCGATCGCCAGATAGTGCGATTCGAAGGGATACAAGGCTCGCCAGGGCTCGATTGCGGGCATGATCCTCGTCAAAGCGGCCGAGAGGGCCCGAACTGCGGAATGCGGATAAAGGCCCGCGACCGCTCGTTTTTCGTTAAAATAGAGACGTTTAGGGCCATATATGCTAATTGTGTCCTTTCCGCAAGTATTCCGGGGCTTAAGATTGTACAGGCCCAGAGTAGGGTAGAAGGCGGCTGGGTGCGCCAGGTCCCGGCGCGCCGGGATGTCCCAATCAAATTCTGAGAAGTTTTGCAAGGAATGCGGAAGTGGCTGAGCAGGTTTTTCTTTCGGAGCATTTCATCAACCGCGAGTTGAGCTGGCTGGAGTTCAACGCGCGCGTGCTGGAAGAAGCCCAGGATGCCACGAACCCCCTGTTCGAGCGGCTGAAGTTCTTATCGATCTTCAGCTCGAACCTGGACGAATTTTTCATGGTTCGGGTGGCGGGCCTGCGCGAACAGGCGTTTGGCGACGGCGCGCCGGAGGACTATGCGCCAGACGGCCTGCGCCCCATCGCCCAATTGCAGCGGATTGCCGCCCGCACGCAGGAGTTGGTGGCCGCCGAGTACCGCTGCTGGAACGAGCTGGTGCTGCCCCAGTTGGCCGAGCAGAAGATCCGCCTACTGAGTCACGACCAGCTCAACGCCGAGCAGCGCGCGATCCTGGACCGCTTTTTTTCGGAGCGGGCTTTCCCGATCCTTACGCCGATGGCGGTCGACCCGGCCCACCCCAGCCCCCGTTACCACAATCGGGGCTTGTATCTGGCCACGTTGCTGCACCGGCACAGCGGGCTGGGGCCAAAGCACTTGTTCGCGGTGGTGCAGTTGCCGCTAGTGCTGCCTCGGCTGGTTCCACTCGGCCAGGGCGACGAGCATCAATACATCCTGCTGGAGGACGCGGTCTCGGCCCGGCTGCCGGAGTTGTTTGGCGGCTTCGAGGTGGAGTGCGGCACGACGTTTCGCATCACGCGCGACAGCGACATCGAGCTGTTGGAGCAGGAGTCCGACGACATGCTGCGGCTGGTCGAGGACCGGCTTAAGGCGCGGCAGCGCGGGCAGGCCGTCCGGCTCGAAGTGGCCGCCTCCGGCGACGAAGAGCTGATCCGGATGATCGTCGAGGCGGAGGAAATCCACGTGGCGGTGGAAGGCTCGCCCGATTCGTACAGCGAGATCTACCGGATCCCAGGGCCGTTGGACCTGACCGGCATGATCGAGCTGATGCGCGGTTCGGGCCGGGAACACCTGCGCGATCCACCGTTCACGCCCCGCCTGCCTCGCGGCCGCCGGCAGCGCGGCGGCGAAGAGCTGTTCAGCACGATCCGCCGCGGCGACATCCTGCTGCACCATCCGTACGACTCGTTCGAGCCGGTGGTCGAGTTCGTCAGCCGGGCCGCCAAAGACCCCAACGTGCTGGCCATCAAGCAAACGCTCTACCGCACCAGCGGCGATTCGCCCGTCACGCGGGCCTTGATGCAGGCGGCCGAGAACGGCAAGCACGTGACGGCCCTGGTCGAGTTGAAGGCCCGTTTCGACGAGGAGGCCAACGTGAGTTGGGCCCGCCAGCTCGAACGCGCCGGCGTCCACGTGGTGTTCGGCTTCCTGGACCTCAAGACGCACTGCAAGCTGTCGCTGATCGTGCGGCAGGAAGGCGGCGTGGTGCGGCGCTATGTCCACCTGGGAACCGGCAACTACAATCCCACCACCGCCCTGGTCTATACCGACCTGGGACTGTTCACGGCCAACGAAGACATCGCGGCCGACGCCTCGGCCCTGTTCAACCTGCTGACCGGCTACTCGCAGGGACATGCCTGGCGGAAACTGGTGGTGGCGCCGGCCGACTTGCACCGGCGGACGATTGAACTCATCGACGAACAGGCCCACCGTGCCCAGGAAGGGCGTCCTTCGCGGATTTTCGCCAAGATCAATTCGCTGGTCGACTACCGGGTGATCGAGGCCCTGTATCGCGCCAGCCAGGCGGGGGTGCCGATCGACTTGTTGATTCGTGGCATCTGCTGCCTCCGCCCCGGCATGCCGGGCATTTCGGAGAACATCCGGGTGCGCAGCATCGTCGACCGCTTTCTGGAGCACAGCCGGATCCTGGTGTTCAGCCCCGACGAGGAGGCCCAGATCTACCTGGGCAGCGCCGACTGGATGCCCCGCAATTTCTACCGGCGGGTCGAGGTGATGTTCCCGATCGAGGCCCCCGAGCTGAAGGAGCGGATCCTCAAGGAGATCGTGCCCGCGTATCTGCGCGACAACGTCAAGAGCCGCATTTTGCAGCCCGACGGCAGCCATTACCGGCTGCAGCCCTCCGACGGCGACGCCCGCTACCGCTGCCAGGAGGAGCTGCTGGGCATCCGGCCGACTACGAGCACTGCGGAGCCGGAGTTGTCGGGCAATGGCGAGCTGGCCGTGGAGCAGGCGGTCCAGCAGGTATGAGCGGCCTCAGCGGGCTGAAGCTTTTTTGCGAGCGCCGTCAGTCCGCGCTGGCCCGCGCGACCATGCCGCGCCAGAACCTGGCGGCTTGTTCGTGCCACTCGCGTACCTGGCGAAGCTCGTCGGCATCGTCGAGCTTGATCTGGCCGGCACGCTCGGCAGCCCAGTCCAGAAAAAACTGCGCCGATTGGCGGCTGATCCGCCGTGGCGTGTCGCCGATCTCGACGTACCAGGGGCCGCTGGAGGCAAAGCGGTACGTCTCCTTCACGTCGGCCACGACGCGGACCAGAAACCAGCCGCTCTCGTCGAACTCTAGCGGCGGAAAGTGCCCGGTCTTGGCCAGTTGCTCGTAGGGCACGGTCATCGCCACCTTGCCGTCCTTGATCAGCTCGAAGTAGCCGATCGGATCGCGGGTCGTAAAGTTCAGCATCACGTCGAGCGACAGCGTCTCGCCCGCGGCCGCCTTGAACACGTGCCCCGGATGCCGCCCATCGGCCAGCGGACGCATCAACGGGCCGTTGGTCACCACGACGCGGCCCGCCTTGAACGCTTCCCACCACGCCTCGTAGCTGAACGCCTCGGGATCGACCCAGGCATAAACGCGGTTATAGCCCACCGGGTTGGGCGCCATGCCCGATCCGCTGCCTGCGGAGGGACTGATCCGCAGGCCGCAGTTGAGCAGGTGGTAGTAAATCTCCTGCGACCACGGGCCGTCCGCGTTTTGCGGCTGGGCACGCGGGTTGCCGGATGCCTGGCCGGCGGGCCGCCGGCCGTGCTCCGGCTTCTCCATGCGGTCGCGGCAAAACCGGCTATGGGCCAAGGCGATCGAGTCGACCGCGCCGGCCGCCAGCCAGGCGGGCAGGTCCCAGGACGACGGGCGCTTGACGTCGATCCAGGCTGCCGGTTGTTTCCGGGCTTCGAGAAGGAAGCTCATCGGCGAAGGAAACTCTCCTTGCGCCCCCGCCACGTCCAGCGCCCGCTGCACGTTAAAAAACGAAACAGCGCCGGCTTGCCGCTCGTCCTGCCCTGCCGCGGCGTAATAGCGAGTGCCGTCGAACCGGGTGGGCTTGCGCACCGGCGCGGGGCGAGCGCTGCCTCGGGCCTTGCCCCGGTTCGACCAGGTGACGATCTGTCCCAGGTGCAGATCCTCGGCCTGCATCAACAGCTCGACGTGCTCCAGCGGCCGGTGGACGTCGAGATCGGCCGACCACCAGCCTTCGGCCGCCATGTCGGCGGCCCGCTTCAGCTCGACCGTGTGTTCATCTTCTGCAGAGTTGTCAATCGTGAAGTGGCCGGTCTGCTCGACATACTCCGGCCCGCGCTCAATGACAAACGTGTAGCCGCCCCGCGGCAGCTTCAGCTTCACCTGGCCCGGACAGACGAAATGGTCGTGCCAGAACGGCATTCGGGCCACTTTCTGCGGCCGGCCCTTGGCGTTTGAGAGGTGAATCCGGCAGGCGATGCGCTGCCTGGTTTGAGCATCGACGACGACCAGCGTCAGCTCGCCTCCGGCCGCCGCCGCCCGTCGGCTCGTGCCCGCCAACAGCCCCAGCCATAGCATGGAAAACGCCACAGCCGACAGAAAACGGGTGCAAACCATGAGATCAACCAACCGATTTGCTAGATCACCAGCCCAATGCCCAAATCTAGCATAATCGCCGATGCGGCCTGGCGGCGCGCCAAGCGCGCCGTTTGCCGGGCGAATCCGGCCGCCTTGCTGCCTGGCCGGGCGCGGCCATAAAATGGCCTGCGATGGCCGAGGACTACTACAAGACTTTGGGGGTGGCGCGCGACGCCTCGCAGGCCGACATCGACAAAGCCTACAGCACGCTGGCGCGTAAGTTCCACCCCGACGTGAACCCCGACGACAAGACGGCCAAGAAGAAGTTCCAGGCGGTGCAGGCGGCCTACGACGTGCTGAAGGATCCCATTAAGCGCGAGCTGTACGACCGCTACGGCAGCTCTTTCGAGAGTGCCGCGGGAGGCGCGCGGGGCGGCCCGGGAGCAGGGGCCGGTCGGGGGCGCGGCGCGGCGCCCGGCTTCGAGGACTTCGATTTTTCACAGTTCTTCGGCGAGCGTTACGGCGGCGATCCGGGAGACGCCGGGTTCGCCGACATCTTCAGCCAGTTCCGCCGGGCCCGCTCGGGTCCTCGGCGCGGGCGGGCCGGCGGCGCGCCGGGCGCCGACCTGGCCTACGAGCTGGAGATTCCCTTCAACATGGCCGTCAGCGGAGGCGAAGCGCAGCTTGCGGTGCCGCGTGCCGGGGGCAAGCGCGACACGCTGGCGGTTAAGATCCCGCCCGGCATCGACGACGGCAAAAAAATCCGCCTGCGGGGCCAAGGGCAGCCGGGCAACGACGGCGGCCCGGCGGGCGACATCCTGATTACGATTCGCGTCGGCGCGCACCCTCACTTCTCCCGCCGCGGCGACGACCTGCACGTCAAGGTGCCGGTGACGCTCGCGGAGGCGGCCCTGGGCGCCAAGGTCGACGTGCCAACCCCCAACGGCACGGTGTCGCTGCGGGTGCCGCCGGGCACGTCCAGCGGCAAGCGGCTGCGGATCAAGGGGCATGGCGTAGCGGCCAAGGGCCGCGACGCCGGCGATCTGTTGGCGGAGATTCAGATCGTGCTGCCCTCCAGCCTCGACGAGCAGAGCCTGGAGTCGATCCGCCAGATCGAGTCGCGGCACCCGCTCAATCCACGCCGAGACCTGCGATGGTAGACCACGACTGGCTGTCCGGCGCGGCTCCGCCATCGCTGCCCAGCTTGCTTGCCGCGGCGATCGACCCTGCCACGCGGGCTAAGCTCATGATGGCCCTGCTGGGGCTGGTGATCCTCGGCATTGGATTGATGCTGTTGGCGATGGTAGGCGGTCGGATGGTTCGCCGTATGACCCGCGACTCGAAACCGCCCGGCGGCCAGATAGCCGACCGCTGGTACCAGCCGAAGCGGGCCGGGGCGCGCGAGTTCACCTACGAGGACGACGATGAAGAGGAGGAGGAGGAGGAGGGCGAAGACGACTCCGACGGCGGGTATGATACAGACGATGGCATGGGAGGGGCGGACGACGACGACAACAGGTGAATCTTGACGGCTGAACCTTCGCCGCCTCGCCAGGCCGCGGCCGACCGCGGCTTTGGCCAACAGTATCGGATCAGGCGAGCGGCCGATTTCGAGCGCGCCTATCGCCGGCGCCAAAGCGCCTCGGACCAGCGGTTGCTGGTGTTTGGCTGCGAGAACGGTTTGGGGCATCCGAGGCTTGGCCTGTCGGTATCGCGCAAGTTGGGTGGCGCCGTGCAGCGCAACCGCTGGAAGCGGCTCGTGCGGGAGGCCTTTCGGCTCTCGCGGCCTGAGCTTGGCGGCGGAATCGATCTGGTGGTGATACCGAGGCAGGGGGTCGAGCCTCGGCTGGAAGAGCTGGTCGAGTCATTACCGAAGCTCGCCGGCCGGATCGCCCGCCGCCTGAAGCATTAATGGACCCCCGAAGCACATTTGAAAGTCGCAGAGCCGAGTTGGGCGGACTGAGAGCCGACGTGTTTCGCAACTTGCCCAGCCACGTGTTGATCGTTCTGGTGCGCCTGTATCAGTGTACCTTGAGTCCGTTCCTGGGCGGTCAGTGCCGGTTCGAGCCCAGTTGCAGCCACTATTTCATCGCTGCCGTCCAGAAGTACGGCGCTTGGCGCGGCGCCCTCAAGGGCCTTGCTCGCATCCTCCGCTGCCACCCCTTCCATCCCGGCGGTTACGACCCGCCCTGAGGAAGGCAGAAGGAGGAAGGAGGAAGGAGGAAGGAGGAATCGGACAACCGGCGCGGGTGCCTGGCGGCAAAGCGCTAAGCGTGCCCCAGCCGTCCGTCTTCGCGGCATGGCTTATCGATGCGCTCGATGGTTCCCAATCCATCATTATCACTGCTGGTTCGGAAGCGGCCTGGCCTGTGCCATCCGTCCCGACAGATCGAAGTAGAGCGCGTACTTGGTTCCGGGACCATCGTTCGGCAGAGGGCCGCCGGCACGTTCCTCGGCTTTCCGGAGGTCTTCCTCCGTAACGGTCCATCTGATGAGAATCCCAACGGCGTAGCTCTCGCGGCCGCGGAGATAGTCCTTTGCCCCCACTTGAACGCCCGCGATATGCGGAATCTTCGACTTGCTGACCGTGCCGCGGACAGCGACGAGCCGCCCTACGTGCTCATCCCGATCATCAGTTGCGGCGAGGACGGGAACCTCCATCCCCAGAGCGCGCGGCGCAAAGCTGTCTTGTTTTCCCTTGGGTGCCGACCCCGCCGGCGGTCCATACCAGGCCAGCAGGAGCACGCCGGACATCGCCGCGCCAAAAAAGAGTCGAGACATCGATAGGCCTCTATAGTCGAAGTTGGTTGGCCGCCCCTTCGCTCGACACACTCGACACATTAGACGCCATCCAAACCTTATCGGTTCCCGTGCTTCTGCCGCGCGGCAGGTCCCCGCCCGCCTGTAATGTCTTGAGACTTGGCCAAATTTCTTTTCTCTCCGCGTCTCTGCGTCCTCCGCGGTTTGCTATTCCCCCGTCCGTAGGGTCGTAACCCTATCTGGTCTTTGTGTCCCTTGTGTCCTTTGTGGTTGACCGTCGTCCGTCGCGTTCGTCGCTAGCACCCTCGACCCCCGCCCAAAACGTCTTGACGCTGCCGGGGGGATTCACTACCTTCCCGCCGCGACACCTTTCCCCCTTTCAACGAACCATTGCGCGGTTGACCCAACCGAGGCCAGGCCGGCACTGCGCGCAGCGGGCGACGCGGCCGGAAGGCAAGCACACGGAGCGCACAAGGCATGAAGCCCAGGCACTCGTCCGGTCGAGGCGGCCCAGACTGGGGGCGGCGTCATTTTCTCCGCTCGGCGTCGGCCGGCATGATGGCGGCCGCGCTGGGAGCGGGGGGCTGCACCACCCCGGCCATCCGGCCGCAAAGCCCGGACGAAGGCGACACGGCCGGCTCGCCGGTCCGCCTGGTAGGCGACCTGGCGGTGCCGTTCGGCATGCACCCGGTGCGGATCGAGGCGGTGGGCCTGGTGGCCGGACTGCCCGGAACCGGCAGCGATCCGGGACCGTCGCCGCAGCGCGATGAGCTGATCGACGAAATGAAGAAGCGGGGCGTCCCCTATCCCAACCAGGTGCTGGCATCGTCCACCACCGAGCTGGTCCTCGTCCGCGGCTATCTCCGCCCCGGAATCCAGAAGGGCGACCACTTCGACGTCGAAATCCGCGTCCCCTCCCGCAGCGAAGCCAGCAGCCTGCGCGGAGGCAGGCTGATGGAGACCCGTCTCAAGGAAATGGCCGTCCTCGATGGCCGCGTTCGCGGAGGCAAGGTGCTGGCGCTGGCGCAGGGCCCGATCCTGGTCGACCCGGCCGCCAGGGGCGAAGACGACCGGGTCAAGCTGACCCGCGGCCGCATCCTAGGCGGCGGAGTGGCCATGGAGACGCGGAAGATGGGGCTCGTGCTCAAGCCGGACAACCAGAACGTGATGGTCAGCGGCCAGATCGGCGCGGCCATCAACCGCCGCTTCCACATGTTCAGCGCCGGCATCAAACAAGGCGTGGCCAATCCACAGAACGACAAGTACATCGCCCTGGAGGTCCACCCCCGCTACAAGGACAACATCGCCCGCTACCTACAGGTGCTGCGGGCCTTGAGCGTCCGGGAAACAACCGCACAGCAGCAAAGCCGGCTGGCCCTGCTCGAACGGCAGTTGCTCGACCCCATCACCTCCTCGGCGGCGGCCTTGCGGCTGGAGGCCGTGGGCAAGGACGCGGTCAAGGCGCTCCTCAAAGGCATTGAGGCCGACCAGGCCGAAGTGCGGTTCTATGCCGCCGAGGCACTGGCCTATCTCGATCAGACCGAGGCCATTGCACCGTTGGCCGAGGCGACCGGGGAACCGGCTTTCCGGCCCTATGCGCTGGCGGCCTTGAGCGCCATGGACGACTTCAGCGCCTACGAGGCGCTGGCCGAGCTGCTCTCGGTCGACAGCGCGGAGACGCGTTACGGAGCCTTCCGTGCCTTGTGGGCCATGAACTCGCTGGATCCGCTGGTGCGCGGCGAGAACCTGGGTGATCAGTTCAGCTATCACCTGCTCGATACCCAGGGCCCGCCGATGGTCCACGTGACACGCAGCCACCGGCCCGAAATCGTGCTGTTCGGGCCGAAACAGCGGCTGGCCGCGCCGGCGGTCGTGGAGGCCGGCAAGAAGATCATGATCAATGCCCACGACGACGCGAACGTCACCGTCAGCCGCTTCGCGGCCAACGAACCCGACCAGAAGCGGGTGGTGACCACCAGCCTGGACGAGATTATCCGCGCCGTCGTCGAGCTGGGCGGCACGTATCCCGACGTGGTCCAGGCCCTGCAGCAAGCCAAAGCGAGCCGGGCTTTGACCAGCCGGCTGGCCGTCGACGCCCTGCCCGCTGCCGGCCGCACGTACGAACGCTCCGACGGCGAAGAAGAGACGGAGGCCAGCGAGGTGGTGGTGGGCAACCCCTTGCCGGCCCTGTTCGGCGGACCGCGCAACAGAGACCCCGACCAGAAGAAAGCCACGGGCGTCCAGGAGGAAAAACCGGCCCCCAAGAAGTCGCTGTTTGGTAAAATAACCTCGCGCGACCGCTAGCACGTCCTTCGGTTCGGCCGATCAACCGCGGCCCAAATCCGCCCGTTCATGCTCAAGGCCCTGGAACTCGTCGGCTTCAAAAGCTTCGCGGATAAGACTCGTTTCGAGTTTCCGCAGGGCATCACCACGGTGGTCGGTCCGAACGGGTCGGGTAAGTCCAACGTCGTCGACGCCATCAAGTGGGTGCTTGGCGAACAGAGCGTCAAGAGCTTGCGTGGAAAGGAGATGGCCGATGTCATCTTCAACGGCTCGGGCAGCCGCCACGCGCTGAACGCCGCCGAGGCCACGCTGACTTTCGACAACCCCGGCCGCGTGTTGCCGATCGACACTGCCGAAGTGCACATCACGCGGCGGGTCTACCGCAACGGCGAGGGTGAGTACCTGATCAACCGCCAGCCGTGCCGGCTGCGCGACATCCGCGACCTGTTCTCCGGCACCGGCGTAGCCACCGAGGCCTACAGCGTCATCGAGCAGGGCAAAGTCGATGTCATGCTGCAGGCCTCGCCCCGCGACCGCCGGGCCATCTTCGAGGAGGCCGCCGGAATCAGCCGCTTCAAGGCCAAGAAGATCGAAACGCTCAGGCGCTTGGAGCGCGTTGACCAGAACCTGCTGCGGCTCAGCGACATCGTCGAGGAGGTCGATAACCGTCTGCGGAGCGTGCGGATGCAGGCCGCCAAGGCACGCCGGTACAAGGAACACACCGACCGCCTGCAGCAATTGCGGACCCAGGTGGGACTGGTCGATTGGCGGAAGCTGTCCGCCCGGCTGGCCGGACTCGAAAGCGAAGCCGGAGTCCTGGCTGATCAGCGCGACCAGGCGGCGGCCCAGGCCGAGTCGCTGGAAGCCCAAGCGCTTCAACTGGAAACCGCCCTGGCCGACCAGGCCGAGTTGATCCGGGCCAGTGAGGCCGCCCACGCCGAGAACGGACGCGAGATCGCCACGCACGAGGCGGCCATCCAGCACCAGCGGGCCCGCGTTGGCGAGGCGGAGGAGGAGGTCGCCCGCCACATGCGGCAACTGGCGGCCATGAGCGTCAAGGCGGGGGATCTCGAGCAGCAACTCCGGGAAACCTCGGCGGCCGTGCGTGAGGCCGACGAGCAGCACACCCACCGCAAGACGCAGTTGGCCTCGCGCGAACAGTCGCTGGCCGAGCTGGCCGCGGCGCTGGCCGAAATGCGAGCCGAGTACGAACGCGACCGCGGCCAGTGCCTCGAGGCGACGCGGGCGGCGGCGGCCCTGGCCAGCGAGGTGCAATCGCTCGAAGCACAGGTGCAGGCGGCCCGCGGCGAGCGGTCCCGGCACGTCGAACGCCTTTCGGAGTTGGACGAAGCCCGCCAGGCGCTGGCCGGCGAGTTGAACCAGCTCGCGCGCCGGCAGCAGGAACTCGTGGAGGCCGTTGACCGCCGCGGGGCGGAGTGGTCGCATGCCCAGGCCAGGCTGGCCGAGCTGCGCCATCAGCAGCAGGCCCGCCAGGCCGAGTTGGCTCGGCTGCGCCAGCGCGAGAGCGGCGCGGCGGAGCGATCGAAGCTGCTCGATGAACTCGAACAGCGGCAGGAAGGCCTGGGCGCCGGAGTGCGGCAGGTCCTGGCCGAGGCCCGCAAGGCGGCCGACGGGCCTTTTCGTCATGTTCGCGGCCTGGTGGCCGACCTGTTTCACGTCAGCGTGGAGATGGCCCCGCTGATCGAGGCGGCCCTGGGCGAGTGGGCCCAGTATTTCGTGGTCAGTCAGGACGACGAGTTGGTGGCGCTCGTCGAGCGCGAGACGTACCATTTCCAGGGACGCGTCGGCTTTATCCGTCTTGCCGAGCGCGATCCGGCCGGCTGGGAGAAACCGGCCGACCTGGAAGGTCAGCCGGGAGTGCAGGGGCGGGCCGATCACTTCGTCGATACACCGGCCGAGCTGGCGCCGCTGGCCCGGCGTCTCCTGGGCCGCACCTGGATTGTCGAAAAACTGTCGCACGCCCGGGCCTTGGCCGAGGGCATGGGGCGGGGACTGTCGTTCGTGACGCTGGCCGGTGAGGTGCTGGCCGCCGACGGCACGTTGTCGGTCGGACCACGCTACGCCGCAACCGGCCTGATGTCGCGGCGCAGCGAGCTGCGGGCGCTGAAGCAGCAGCTTGCCCAGTTGGCCAGTGCCATCCGCGACGAGTCGGCGGCCCTGACCGAGTTGGATCGCCAGATGGCCGCCGAAGCCGAGCGATGCCAGGCTTTGGCGGCCGAGCACCAGCGGGCGGCCGATGCCCTAGGCGAGCACCGGCTGCGCGTCCAAGCGTCCCAGGGCCGCCACCAGCAAATCGGCGAACAGAGCGAGCTGCTCACTGTCCAGCTCGACGAAGTGTCGCAGCGCCTGGCGGCGGCGGGCAGCCGGCTCGAACAATCGCGCCAGCGCTTGGCCGAGGTGGAGGATCGCCTGTGCCGTTTACAGGCGGCCGACACCGCGATTGCCGAGCAAATGGCCGAGCTGGAAACGCGCCGCCAGCAGTGCCAGCGCGAGGCGACGGCGGCCAAGGTCGAACTGGCCAAGAGCGAAGAGCGGCTGTCCAACCTGCAAGGCCGCCTGCGCCAGTTCGACGACGACCAGCAGGAACGGCGGCGGACCATTGCCGAATGCCGAGCGCAGCTTGCTCAATGCCGCCAGCGGGCCCGCCAGTCGCAGCAGGCCATCCTGGCGGCCGAATCGCAAGTGGCGCAGCTCTACCTGGCCAAAGAAGGACTGGCGGCCCGCACGGTGGTGCTCATCAACGGCCGCGAGGCGCAGCGCCGGTCGCGGGCCGACCTGGTGGCCCGCGCCCAGGCCGCTCGGGCGTCGGCCAGGCAGTTCGAAGAGCGGCAGCATGCCAAGGAATTGGCCGCCAACGAGGTCCGCCACGAGCGCTCGGCCTTGGCTGACCGGCTGCGGGAGGATTATGGCGTGGAGTTGGCCGAGCTGGCGCCGCCGGCGGGCGACGAACAAGCGCGGCAGCGCGACGAGGTCGACCGAGAGATCGCCGAGCTGCGGCGCAAGATCAACAACATCGGCAACGTCAACCTCGACGCGCTTGCCGAGCTGGACGAGCTGGAGTCGCGGCACGCCAGCCTGTCGGCCCAGTACGACGACCTGGTGAAGGCCAAGGACTCGCTGGCGCAGATCATCGGCAGAATCAATGCCGACAGCCGCCGGCTTTTCTGCGAAACGCTGCAGACCGTGAAGGGCCATTTCCAGGGCTTGTTCCGTAAGCTGTTCGGCGGCGGGCAGGCCGACATCATTCTCGAGGAGGGGGTCGATATCCTGGACAGCGGCATCGAGATCGTGGCCCGGCCGCCTGGCAAGGAGCCGCGCAGTATTTCGCTGTTGAGCGGGGGTGAGAAGACGCTGACCTGCGTGGCCCTGCTGCTGGCCATTTTCCAATACCGGCCCAGTCCCTTCTGCGTGCTCGACGAGGTCGATGCGTCGCTCGACGAAGCGAACATCGAGCGTTTCATCGCGGTGCTGCAGGAGTTTTTGGCCTGGACACAGTTCATCGTGGTCACGCATTCCAAGAAGACGATGACCTGCGCCACGACGTTGTACGGCGTAACGATGCAGGAATCGGGCGTATCGAAGCGGGTTTCCGTCCGGTTCGACGACGTGAGCGACAATGGCGAGATCCGCCTGCCCGACCGGCCAGCCGACCCCGCCGAAGAAGCGGCCGCGTAGGTCAGGAGTCGGGAGTCAGGAAAATCGCCGTAGGGATTGACGGCGATGCGGCGGGCGCCGTGTGCAGCGGGGTCGGTCAACAGGAGGGCGGCGCGGCTGACGATGCGCTTGGCATCGGTTCCGACGAGCTCGACGCCGTCCGCTCGCCGCGTATCGGTTCCTGGAACCTGGTATGTAGGCGCAAAGCGGAGGGCCCCTACGATGCAAGTCCTTGCGATACAGTTATTTAGGCCCATTGATCGGCGCAGGTGCCGATCAAAGGATGGGTGTCTTATTTCTCCTCGCAATTCGGTGCGAGCGAACTTGGCGGACCGAGCCGAGGCGTGGCCTTGGTCGAGCGCGTGGCGGATGCTTCGGGGGGCGCCATCGTCGCGAGCCATTCTGTGCGACTGGCCAATTCCCCGGCCAAGCAATTGGCTGGTGCGGGTGAATCGCGTCGAGACGAAAGGTGAACTGGAATCGTTGCGGCGGTCGGTGCAACGCCGCGGCCTCAGCGCCGTGCAGAATTTACAGCCTTGCAGGAAGGACACGGCCATTTTACCGGCGGTTGCGGGGCTGCCGACGACCCCGGTTCGGCAACAATGAGTCGCGTCCTTTATCCCTTCTCACTTAGACACGATCTCACATCGCCTAAGTCTGCGCGTGAGGGACTCTATTCCATCTTCGGTAACATTTGTTTCACGAAGGAACAGAAACTCCAAATTGGATAGCTCGCCCAACTGTCTAAGTCCCGCGTCGGAAAGCTGTGTGCCAGTCAAGTCAAGGCACTTAAGGTTGTGCAGATCCTTAAGATATCCGACGCCGTCGTCAGATATGGCGGTGTAATGAAGCGCCAGCCATTCAAGGCTCCTCGACGACCTCAGAAACGCTATCCCCGTGTCGCCGACTTCCGTATGACCTAGATTTAACGAACGCAATCGCGGCAAACACGCGACGTGCTTTAGCCCCAGTCCCGAAATTGCCGTACCTTGCAAATTCACTTCCTCCAAGCTCGTTAAGCTTCTTAGGGGCGCCAGGTCCGCATCAGTGATGCGCGAGCGACGACGAAAGTGCACGGCCACAACAGCGCGAAAACAATCGTCGCCAAGTATGGCTTTTAACCATGGCGGGCCTGGCGGGGCCGCGCCAGTCAATTGGCCATCAGTATTGATTTCGTAGTCATAATCGACGACCGCTCCACAACCTTTGAGCGCGGCCACCGCCTCTTCCTGCCTTTTCGCGCGCTGGACCCCACAACCCAACCAAGCCATGCAAATTGAGAGACCGAACATACACACAAACAATGTGCGAAGACGGAACTGGCAGCGGTTGAGTGGCATTGAAGCTCTCCTGAACGTAGTACCTTACCCAGAACGCGTTCGGCAATCACGTTTCGCCAGACTTTGCGTGCCGTCCTTGCCACGTCTTACATGTGGGAGCCTTTCTACGGTTTCACTTCTATACCGAGATCCTTGAACTCGCATGGTGGGTCCTCATTCTGAATGCAAATCCCCTTCCCGGAATCAGACTTAAGGTGCTTGCATCCAAAGTAGACTCCGCATTTGATACAACGCTTTCGCTTTGAAGCGTCATCTGGAAAAGCCAATTCGCACGACTCTTCATAGGCTTTCCCCTCCTGAATCTTGCAGCTAGTGCAATTTGTAATCCCAGAGCCCGCGGCGCAGAAACGTTCGACATGAACCAGCTCGTGGGCTATTACCGCATCAAGAGAGTTATCGGCAATTTTGCACGATATGCAGACGTCGATGAGGTATTGTCCTGGTGCGACGTTCCTAGGTGGCGCCGTATAGCCGAGAAGGTCGTTTGGGCATGTCTCGCGACATTCGACCATCGCAATGCAGGTACCTTTGCCTCCCCGATAGCGGTACTTTTCAAGGGGGAGTTCCTTTACTTTGGCATTACAGCAATCGCAAGGACCCTCAGCGCCTTCTTTCTCTGGATCGGGACGCACGGCTTGCATACCCTGCGGGTCAACCAGGCTGATGGGATCGTTCTCAACGAAGCGATAAAGGTGCAAGCCGTATTCGCTGTAGCCCAGCGGATCACGGTTCAGAAACCGACCGAGGCCGGAGTGCAACTGTCGTCGACGAAGGATGAAGAGACCTGAATCGGCGTCCCACCGACAGCTTGCAAAACGGGTTTCCCAATCGTACAAAGAAGACGGTCGGTCGCCGAACGCCGCCGTCAAGACGCTCGTGGCACCGTAGGCACTATAGTTAAATCGCTCTTGCACGGCACTGGATGCATTGACTACCACCGTCACGTTCCAATTTGCGTCTTCGATCGCGTACAGCCGCTCGTCCAGTGTGCCGTCGGCGTTTGTGTCTCGATCTCGGCAAACGAGATTATCGGGGTAGCGCAGCCCCCAGACGAATTGGCGATCAGCGGCGGTGGAGATGCCGAGCCGTTCCTCCAGCACCTGCCATTTGTCCGAGTAGTAGAAATGGCTGGTGGCGCCCGAGACGAGCTTCTTCGTTCGGCGGAAGAGGCCGTCGCAGGCGTATTCTCCGACCGTGCTCCCGCCATTCATCAGTTTCATCAGCCGATTCCACGCATCCCACGTCGCTCTGTAGCTGGTCGTTGGATCAGCGTTCTGCGGGATGAGAACCATGTTTCCTGCGCGGTCATGCATGGGATCGACCCAATCGGCACCGGCACTGGCGCTGATGGTTGAGATCTCGTTGACCTGATTATGCGTTCGGGATTGATCGAGGTCCCAGGTCCCGTTGCCGTCGGCGTCCTCCTTGAAGGCCGCCCAGTTGCCCGTCGCGTCCAGCGACCACTCCTGCGCGAACGTGAGGCCCGTGATGGCCGTCTTGCCGGCGTTCA
>JBBDYJ010000030.1:0-78323 GCA_040901675.1 Pirellulales bacterium
GGACTTCGGCGAGCTCAGTCGAGTCGTAGCGTGCCCCAGTCTTCGTCCCTGTTCCTATTCCTCCTTCCTCCTTCCTCCTTCTGCCTTCAATGCGGGGCCTCTCAACAACTCCTTGATGCGGGTAGCAAGCAGCATGGCCGCCTGCCGGTCGAGGTGCAACGGGTTGATTGTCAGCCGGCCTTCGTCGAGCCGCCCTTGGCCGACATAGCAGGGCGGCTCGCCCGACCGCAGGTTGCGGCAGACGTCGAGCGCCGACCCACCCTCGGCAGATTCGTCGATCGCAATCTCCAAGAGCGGAATCGTCTCGCCGTCGTCCGGATCAATCACCTTGCACTGGGCCGGCGAGTTCGCCAGCGCATCGACAATCGTCCGCAGGCAATCGCGGTATCCGGCCAGCTTGCGATCGTAATGGCCACCGGTGAACAGCTCCAGGGCGGTCAACAGGGCGACGATCTGCTCCTTGGCCACCTTGTGCGCCCGGCCGATCCCGTGCCGCGGCATCCCGGTCAGCCGCGTGCGATCGATCAGCTCGGCCGGCGGCTCCCACAGGCGGTAGTGATCGTCCATATCCAAGAGTTGCAGCGCGGCCGAGCCGATCAGGTCGCGGCGGCCGCAGAGGATGCCGGTTCCCTGCGGGCCGCGAATCGCCTTGCCGCCGCTGAACGCCACCAGGTCCGCGCCGCTGGCGGCAATGCTCTTGAGGTTCGATCGCGGCGGCAGCTCGCCGGCCGCATCGACCAGCACGCTCAGCCCGCGGGCGTGTGCGGCGGCCACAACCTCGGCCAGCGGCGGCCGCGCGTTTGGGCCGTACACGTACAGCACGCCGGCCGTGCCCGGCCCGAAGGCGGTCGCATATTCCCAGGCCTCGGCCCGCCGGACACCCGCGTTGGCCACCTGCTCATGAAAGCCCACTTCGACCAGCCTTGCGCCGGCCGCGCGGACCGCGTGGTCGTAGCCGTTGCGCTGTTCGCGGGCGACGACGAACTCGTGCGGGAAGCCCTGGCAATGCGGCAACTGCTCCATGCGGGCCGCATCGTATCCGCACAGGATGGCGGCTGCCCCCAGCGTCAACGCCGAGGCGGCCCCTGCGGTGACCAGTCCCGCTTCGGTGCCCGTGGCGGCGGCGATCCTTCGCGAGGCGGCCGCCTGGAGTTTTTCTAGCGGGACCGATTTCGCGCTTGCCTCGACCAGCGCATCGAGGACCGCTTGTTCCATCGGCGCGCCGCCCAGCCGCGTGACCGCCCCCGAAGCGTTAACGATCGTCTTCAGTCCCAGTTGCTCGTAGACGCCCACGCGCTCGATCCGCTCCTCTTGCTGACGTTATGCTTGCTCGGTCAATCAGCCGTTGGGCACCAATCTAAGCGGGCAGCCGGCCGCCGTCCACCGTCTTCGGATATGAACTGACGCTACGCCACGACGGACGCTGGCTCTCGCCAAGGCGCTAAGGCGCAAAGACGACGCACGAACAAGGTCCATGAGAACGGCCAGATTCGACGGCGGGGCTGGTCTCAGCCATCGGATTGCGCCGCGGTTTTACGTACAATAATCCATGAATGAATCCCTGAATGGGAACATGCCGTGTCCAATAGGGTTGCCACCGTCCTTTTAGTCAGCGCTCACGCACTGGCCGTGCTGGGACTGTGGACCGCCACCAAGTGGCTCTCGTTGCCGTACCCGCTGGCAGTGTTCCACCAGTCGTTGTCCGCAAGCCAGCTAGGCCTGGCGTCGATCTGGCTCGGGCTGAGTCGTGTTCGGCGGTCTCGTCGCCTTTGCGTTGTCCTTTGTTTTGTGACGATTCACGTTTTCCTGATGATTGCACCGAACCTTGCGGCCCTCGCTTGGCTGGAGAAGATAACGATCGTCGCCGTGATGACCGCGATCCACTTGGTGTACATGGGTCTTGTCGCTCTGCCGCTTGCCGCTCTGCGCTTTCGCGGAAGCCGGCTGGCGAGATTGCCATCCGAGGAGAGGATCACCAGTCGGGAGGGGCTGCAATTCAGGCTGGTACACGTCTTCCTTTGGACATTGATTGTGGCGGTGTTATTCGCACTCGGACAAGTCATGCCCGCCTTCGGAAAGATGGAGGGAATGGCCATTGCTCCTCGCCGCCGCTTTGATCCTGGGAGTCTTGCTGCCGTATTACTTTCGAATAAATAATGGGGATAAGTCCAATTGATTGACGTGACTACCTGCTAATTGGACTTATCCCCCTTTTCTCCTTCATTGCCCCCTGTTTCATGCTTCTCCTTGGCTTCGCCACCAACGCTTCGCAGGCGACCGAGCAGCTCTTGCTTGCCGGGGCCGCCGCGCTGGGCGAGTTTGCTGGGGCGGTCGCGCACGTCGGCCGCGCCGCCAAAGCCCGAGACGATCCACTGCCGCAGGTTACCCGCCAGGTGCAACAGCAGGTTGCCGATGCTGTTGGTCGACTCGCACGAGTGCCACCAGACCTGCTCGTCGGTCAACTGGGCCAGGCAATGCTCGATCTTGCCCAGCGCATCGGCCAGCTCGAGCGAAAAAGAGGGATAAGTCGGGGATAAGTCCAATTGATCGCCGCACGGCGCCAGGTAATTGGACTTATCCCCATTTCTTCTTTGCGATCTATTTATTCATTGCGCCTTTGCGCCTTTGCGAGAGGTCTTTTGATCATCGTTCACTGGCAACCGCGCAGGCGGAGGCGCACGAGCAAATCGCTCAAAGCCGCGGCGGCGGTGGGCGATTCGGGCAGAGAGGTGGCCTCGAACGCGGCTTGCAGCTCGGTTCGGAACTGCTCGTACTGGCCGCTGTGGAACTCCAGGTCGGCCTCGGTCAGCGCTGACTGCTCGGTGTTCTCGGTCTTTTGCCGGATCAACTCGTCAATGAAAGGCAGCCGGGCCGACTCGTTCAACCGGGGCAGGTTGGCTTCGATCCGGCCGGTCTTCATCAGGTGAATGCCGGTCAAGAGCACGCGGTAGACGTACAAGAGCGGTTTGATGCGGGGCGGATCCTCCTTCTGAAAGAGCTTCCATTGCGTCTCGGCAAAGCCGAAGTAGTGGTGGGCGTGGTGCCGGGTGATGCAGCCGGCGGCGACCTGTTTCAGCTCGGCGTGCTCCGGGCTCGTGTGAACGACCAGCGGCGAAAAAACCTGCTCCAGCACGTAGCCGTTCTTCTTCAACAGCAACTCGAAGAACTTTTTCACGTCGTGCGTGACCAGGTCAATCTCCAGCCCATCCTGAACCCCCGATTTCCCGACTGTCTCGGGGCCGGTGTTGAGCCCGACCACTTCTTCCAGCGGCAACAAATGCGCGCCCCGCAAATCGTAGTCGGAATCGGGCGACGGAAAGCCGTACAAGTGCGCGCCGCTGATGGTTGCAAACAACAGCGGGTACGGATGGCTCTCGATTTGTTGGGCCAGGCGGGCGTCGACTGTCATTCGGGTTCATTCCACTGCTTGCCATGCCGGAATTCGTGCCGCAACTCGATCAGTCCCACAATGTTGGCGTTCAACGCTTCCAGCTCCTCGGCCGGGATCCAGTACTCCGTCAGCTCCCGCCCGCCCACCTGCTGCGGGACAAACTGGCCGATGTACTCGCTGCGGACGCTGAATCTCAGAACATAACCAACATTCCCCACGGCCGGATCGCGAGAATTCCATTCACGGGCGATCCGCATTGCGTAATCTTCCGTCAGCACCGGGTAGAAAATCGGCTGCCAGAACAGCCGAGGAGGGAATTTCCGCCAACCCGATTCCCGGATCAGGTCCAGCTCTTGCCGGCCGACAGGTCGATAGAGGGTGACAGCGTCTTCATGAGGGTTCATCCCGGCCCTCCTCGGCTGCCTGGCGGCGGGCCCGGACCAGGAACTCGTTTGCCCGCTCGTAATCGGGGCGCTCGGGCAGACTGGTCCTCTCGAAAGCAAGATTGAACTCGTGGTGCAAACTGCCGCGCCACTTCTCGATCTCCTCCCAATCCATCTCGCCACGCCGGATGGCCAACAGCTCGTCGCGGTGAGCGTCGACCGGCACCGCTACATAGCCGGTGCGCAGCACCTCGATCCCGGACAGCAGCAGCCGGATCAGGTGCATCACGTGCTTCCACTTGACCTCGCCATGATTGCGGATGTCGGCCTGCATTTTTTTGAACTGCGACATCACGTAGCCGTTGTACGTCTGGTACACCAGCCGGGAGAGAAAGATCGACCGCATCGCCAGCAGCTCCTCGGCCAGGGCAGTCGCTCGCTCGACCAATGGAGTGTAGAGGCACTCCAGCACGTTCGGGTTCGCCTTGAGCGCCAGAATGAGAAACTTCCGTAGCTCCCAGTAGGCCTCCTGCGTCTCGTGGTTTTCGAGCTGCTCCGGCACGCCGAACAGCGACCATTCCAGCTCGGCGGGCGGCAGGTAGATGCCGCGGCGGTCGATGTCCGACTGCGAGTCGGCCAGCCCATACGCCTGCGAGCCGATGACGCAGCGATAAATCACCCGCTCAAACAGGTCGCCGCGCGCCATCGTCACGTCCGTGTCGCCGATCGCCCCTTCTTTATACTGGGCCAGCAGCATCACTTCTTCACGCTCGAACGCAACCTCCAGCCCATCGAGGAACCGAACGCGGTAGCCTTGTTCCTTGTCCGCCGGCGCGCGGACCACGATGCCGACCGAACCCTTCGGGTGCAGGATGCGGCCTGCCTCGCCGGGCACATCGACCAGGGCGACTACCTGCGTTCCAGGCGAAAAGACAAGGCCAGGGTGATAATGCACTCGATCGCTCACGCCGGAAAAACTCCGATGCGGAAACCTGCCCCCTGTTTCATCCTTCCACACCGCCTTGCTCAGCGGTGGTCGGCTGCCAGGCGAACCGATAGGCATCGCCGAGCTGCAGCCGCGTCAGATGCACGATCTCCTGCGTGTGGCCGCGGAAGTGGGGCACCGCGTGGAAAATCGCCGCCAGGCCGTTCACCTCGAATCCCTGGATCCGCCGCACCCGGAGCAGCTCTTCCGGCGAAAGCGACGACAGGGCGGCCTTGGCTTCGCCCACCACGCCCCGCAATCGGCCGAGCAGCTCCTGGCTCCCGATGCCGCCGCGTTGGGCGAATTCGCTGGGGCGGTCGCGCACGTCGGCCGCGCCGCCAAGGCCCGAGACGATCCACTGCCGCAGGTTACCCGCCAGGTGCAACAGCAGGTTGCCGATGCTGTTGGTCGACTCGCACGAGTGCCACCAGACCTGCTCGTCGGTCAACTGGGCCAGGCAATGCTCGATCTTGCCCAGCGCATCGGCCAGCTCGTTTCCCGCTTCTGCGGCCAGAGCGGCGCACAACGGCTCGCTGGAACATCCCATGCTGAACAACCTCGCGAAGCAACCCACGGCTCGGACGAGCGCTCAATTGGACCGGGTACTGCGGAGGCATTCAAGTGCGACGCTGGCCAGCTACCGGAAGAGGGGCAACAGCGGAAACGTGCCGGCCAGGGCGGCCTGGTGCGGCAGCTCGAGCCAGTTTGCGAGCAGGGTCTGGTAGACGCTGCGAAAATCGACCGACGACTTCAAGTCGCCCTGATCGAGGTCGCCGAGGCTGGGGATCGCGCCGACAAGGCCGCCTCGCACGGCGCCGCCGGCCAGGAACACTGGGCCCGCCGTGCCGTGGTCGGTACCGGCGGAAGCGTTTTCTTTGACCCGGCGGCCGAACTCGCTGAAGGCCATGACCACCACGCGGTCCGACAGCATGTCTGCATCCAGATCGCTGAAGAATGCCCTCAGGGCGGCGGCCAGCTCGCCGAGCAACGAGGCATGCTGTGGCAGTTGTCCCGCGTGTGTGTCGTACCCTGGCTGCTGCGTGTAAAAGACACGCATCCCCAGTCCGGCCCGCAGCAGGCGCGCGATGAACCTCAGGTGCGCCGCTAGCGGCGTCGGAGGATAGGAGGCGCTGGAATCGACGTTGCCCAGCCCGCCGAGCTGGCTGGCCGTTCGAGCGGCGTCCACGGCCGTGCGAATAACGAACTCGTTCAAATCGCTGGCCGGTTTTTTCGGATCCCTGGCTGAGGATTGCCGGCCGAGCAACTCGGCCTGCCAACTCGCCAGTTGGAATTGCTCCGGCCGATAGACGCTGGTCCCGCGCGAGCGGCGGCCGCGCAACGCCACCGGCAGCACCTGCGGGCCGACGCTGATCGCTGTTGGGCTATCCGGCGGCCGCTCGGCTTCGTCGAGTCCCTGCCCGATCCAACCCAGGCTCGTCTGCTCGCCCGCTTCGAGCCGGGCCGTGTGCCAGGCGGCCATGCTCTGAAAATGTGAGCGGCTGGGGTTGGGGTAACCGACCCCCTGCACGATGGCCAGTCGTCCGGACTCCCAAAGGCCGGTCAGCGGGCGCAAGGCCGGGTGCAAGCCAACTTCCTCGTCGAGCTTGATCAACTCGCGCGTCGGCAGACGCAGGGCCCGCCTGGCTCGGGCATACCCTTCGTCGCGGAAGGATACCACCGTGTTAATTCCGTCGTTGCCTCCTCCCAGCTCGATCACCACCAGGATACGTTCGTCGGCATGGCCGGCCGCCACGTCGCCCGCACGACAGGCGGCCGAGCGGACGATGAAGGCGGGCACGGAGGCGGACAGCGAGGCCAGGATGGAGCCACCGAGACTGCGAGCCAGGAATGTGCGTCGCGTTGGCATGAACACGCTCCTTTCGAGGTTCCTGGTTGTCATTGGATTCCTTGGGGCGGGCGCTGCGGGATCGCACGGCAGATCAGCCAAGCTGGGCTCTCGTTGAAGCAAGCAGCCGGGCCAACAGGCGGCCACTCGCCATGCCCGGCGGATCGAGCGCGGATAGAATTTGCGCTCGTCCTGCCTGGTCGAGCGAACCTCCGAACAGCAGCCGGTCAAGGAAGTCGAGCACTTGCTCGGTCGAGTGCCCAAAACCGTGCTGCCGTGCCAGCGCGGCGACGTCCGGCGGGCCGGCGGGATGTCGAAGCCGCCCTTCGGCGAGCTCGGATGCGAAGCGGACTCGAGCGATCATGGTCCGCGGCGAAAGCCAACTGCGGCCGCCTGGCCAACCGCCTACGTTGGGCGGGTAAAACAGTTCCTGGCCCAACTCGGCGACCCAGTCGGCCAGCACCGCGGGAGACGGACCGGAAGCAGTTTGCTCCAGGCCACGCACCGCGCTCAGGACGTAGTCGACAGGCGGCACGATCCTCGAGCCGATGCTCGCTTCGTCGAAAAACCGGGCCGACGAGAGCACGGTGCCGACGGCCCATCCGATGTCCAGGTTGTGTTTGCGGAGCCCCTCGGCCAGCTCGTCCACGGCCGTCGCGTCGAGCGCTGCGGAGCCGAGAAAGTGATCACAGATCCGCCAGGCGATTCGATGGGCCGTGGCGCGGTGATCAAGCAGAATGCCAACCAGGTCGTCGGTCCGCCAAGGGCCGCTCCGACCCAGCACGGTCTTGCCGCCCGGGTCGTGCCGTTGTGGGTCGTCGCGCCACTGGCCGTCGCGCACGGTCCAGCCGGTCAAGACGCGGGCGGCCTGTTTCACGTCGGCCTCGGCATAGTTGCCGACGCCCAGCGTAAATAACTCCAGCAGCTCGCGGGCCAGGTTCTCGTTGGGGGCGCCAAAGCGGTTGCTTGGAGCATCGAGCCATACGAGTAATGCCGCATCGTGCACCGCTGAGCGCAGCAGGTCGCCGAACGGTGAGCGGCCCAAGCGGCGAAACATTTCGTTTTGCCGCCACATCAGCTCCACGTCATCCACCTTGAGGTTACTGGTGGCAAAATGGTTGTGCCACATCAACGTCAACTGCTCGCTCAAGGGGTCGGCCGTGCGCAGCATGCGGTAAATCCACCAGGCCTGGAGCTGCCCCGGCTGCCGGCGGGCCACCGCCGCCTCGGCCAGGCGGGCGGCGGTCTCTTCAAAGCGGCCGGTTTCACCGTCGGGTCTCGAACCGGCGAGCAGGCGATCGAGCGAAGCTTCGGGACCTTCGGCCAGGTCGCGCTCGATCTCGTTCCAGGTCGCGCCGAAGCCGGCCCGGCGGTGCAGATGAACGACCCGGCGGAGATCCCAGGGTGCATCGGCCTTGGGGCGATACGGCGCCCAGGACGGCGGGCCCTCGGTTGCGGGGGCGGGCGTCATCGGGCACCTTTCGGGGCAAGCTCGCCGGGTTTTTCGACCGCGGTGTCGAGCGAAACGTCGCCCAGATCGCGGTTCTCTCCAGATCGAAAGGAGAACCGCTCGATGAACACGGGCTCGACCTTGCCATCGTTCTCGGGCGGCCCATCGTTCTCGGGCGGCAGAGCCGCGAACAACTCGCAATCACATCCGGGGATCAGATCGGTCATGCGGAAGCGGCCGTCGGCATCGGTGCGTGTCTCGTGCAGCTCCACGGGTCGTGTTCCCTTGGGTTTCTTGTTCTCCTTCATCGATCGAAGCCAATCGCGTGTGGTGCCGGCCAACATCACGGCAACCGGGGCTTGCGGAAGCGGCCGGCTGCGGGAGTCGACAATCCTGCCGGTGAGAGTCGCGTAGGGGCGCAGCGTGACCGAAAGCGGCTCCTTTTCCGTTCCGCTCACGACAATCATCGCACCCAACCGCTGGGCGGGCTGGCGGAAGAGGACCGTGCGCTCTTGTCCGTGCGCGAGGCCGCTCACGGCGAACGTGTCGGAGAATAGTCGCGTTGGGCCCCCACGCGGTCTGAGACCATCGGCCTCGACCTCGGTGACCGCTCGCCCTTGCGGGTCCCGCAACCGGCCGACGATCTCCTTGCCGGTCGTAAACACGAGGTCGATCGACGCCGGCTCGGCGCCCGGGGCCGGATCGATCGGCTTGACCACGTGAAACTCGCTCGGCCGCACCAGGCCGCGATTGGCCGTACTGAACCAGCCGCGCTGGTCGGGAGGGCGGCCGAAGTCCTCGGGTCGAGCAACCTGGTAACGTTCGTCGCTGGCGCGAGCGCCCAGAAGTCCCGGCCCGGGCAGGACGGCAAGCTGATAGTGGCCGTCGCCGTCGGTGAACGCGGAGATACTCGGAGGGAGTTCGCCGCCGAATTGGGCCGCGTTCGGATTGCCCTCGAAGACAAAGTATTCGACTCGGCCCTGAACGGGTTGCTGCGTAGTGCCGTCGATCAGGCGGCCCCGCACCACGAGCCCCCGCACCAATTCAAAATCGGTTTCCGTGGGAGGCGAGGCGGCGGTCATTTTGATCGGCCCGCGGGCCGACCCGAGGTAGGGCGCTCCGGAAGCGGGCGAAACCACTAATTGCAGTTCACCTTCGGCGGGCAGGCCGTTGAGTTCGAATTGGCCGTTGGCCGCGCTCGCGGCATACGCATGGCTTTGCCGTCCGCGGATGCTGCCGGACACGTGGAAACCGGCCAGCGGTTCGCCGGTGTCGTGCGCGACCAGCGTGCCCCGGATCGGCCGGCTCGGCCCGGCAAAGTGGTTGAAGGTGGCTGGATACACGATCGGCAGGCTGGCGCCGCCTTCGAGATAAAGTCGGGTTGCGCGGCCGAGCTTGCTGCGTTTCCACTTGGCCTCAATTTGCGGGCGCGTAATTACTGTGAACGACTCGCTCACGATACTTGGACCTTCCAGGCGGAGGTCAACAGTCCGCTCGCGGCCGATACCGCGCAATTCGAAGCGACCTTCGCCGTCGGTCGTCAGCAGCGGTGCTTCGCTCCGCTCGCCGGTCGCTTGGGGGACGGCGGCAATGTTGAGCGCCTCCGGAGGCAGATACCGCATCTGGTCGCGCTGATGGATCCAGGCGTTGGTGGGATCGTCGCGAACGACTTTCAAATAGGGGTCCAAGTTTTGGCGATCGCTGCCGTAAATCGTCGTGAGGCGCAATTGCGCGCCGGCCACCGGGCTCCCGTTCAAATCGAGGATGCGGCCTCGGATCGCAACGTCGTCTTCGACCAACTCGAGCACCACTTGGGCGTCGGACCGAAGTTCACCGAGCCGGATCCAGGCCGGCCCGAGGCCAGGCGCGCGGGCCACCAGGCAAGCGTGCTTCCAGTCCCTCCAGTCGCCGCGCCGCGGAATCGATGACTTCTTGACCGCGATTTCGAAAGTCCCTTCAGCATCGGGCCGTGCGGCGGCGATGCACTGACCGAATACCATCAGGACTTCCGCCTCGGCCGGCGGCGCGCCACCGGGCGAAACCACCCGGCCGCTGATCTCGATCAGGTCCGTTTCGGGTTGTGGCTCTCCGTCGCCGCCCGATGCGGCCAACATGCAAGCCAGCAGGGCTGCGGCTGCCAGGCACGCCAGGCTCAAGCCCAACCGAGTGAGAGTCTGGATAGGCGACATCGAAGGAAACTCCTCTGCAAGCGAAGAAAAGCTAGATAGGGGCCGCAAAACGTTGCTACTGAAAGAATCACCACTGGTCCGCCTTTGGGGCGCCTGGTTGGAAAAAGAGCCGCAAAACCGGCCTCCCCGATCCGTTCTTGCAAAATGGCGGTGCCGGCGCGCCCCGGTTGCCGCTGGACGGTGATTAACATATTGTCGCATTAGGCGATCCATGGGCACAGAATCCCGCGGCACGCAGAGCAGGCAGATGTTGATGACTGACGACCCAGTCGCCCCCCGGACGCTGTTGGAGCTGGCCAGGACCGGCGACCGGGATGCCGTGGGCCGGCTGCTCGAACTCTACCGCCACTACCTGGGCACGATCGCGGCCCGGCGGCTGGACAGCCGGCTGAACCAGCGGTTCGACGCCTCGGACCTGGTGCAGCAGACTTTTCTTGAGGCGCATCAGAACTTCGGGCGGTTTGCAGGCTCCGAAGAGCCGGAGCTGTTGGCCTGGCTGCGGCGGATCCTGCGATGCAACGTGGCTAATGCGATCCGGGACCATTTTATCGCTCAGAAGCGGGCCCTCGGACTGGAGCAGTCGCTCGACGCCGCGGGCAGTCGCTCCGCGCTCGGCCACGTCGCGGTGGACGCTTCGACTCCGAGCGTCCATGCCATGCGGATCGAACAGACGCTCGGCTTTCTGCAAGCGATCGAGGAGCTTCCAGACGACCAGGGCGAAGCAGTGCGGCTGCGATACCTGGAAGGCTTGTCGGTTGCCGAGATCGCCGAAGAGCTGGGCCGCTCGCGCTCGGCGGCGGCGGGGCTGGTCAAGCGGGGGATGCAGGCGCTGAGGCGGCGGCTGGTGGATAGGGAGGTGTAGTGCATGCCTGGTCGATCCGGCGTCTCCACGATCGACTCGGAAGAGTTCGACGCGTTCTTGGCCGACTTCTTCGACTGGGTCGATCGCAACCGCTCTCGCGACGTGGAGCGGTTCCTGGCCGAGCGCGAGAAGCTCGCCGGTCCGGACAAATTGGTCCTGGCGCTGCGCAACTATTTGGACCAGACGCACGGCATTGAAGAACTGGCCGCCCTGACCACGGCCGGATGGCTCGAAGCGCGGCGCGCCGACGGGGTGATCGTCGAAGGCAGTTTCGCCGGCGAAGGCGAAGAGCGTTTGCCGCTGCCCGCCGAATTCGGCGACTACGAGCTATTGGAGGAGCTTGGCCGGGGCGGCATGGGCCTGGTCTACAAGGCACGCCAGACCAGGCTGAACCGGATCGTGTGCGTCAAGATGATTCTCGAGGGTCGCCTGGCCGATGATAAGCACGTACAGCGATTCTTGTCCGAAGCCAAGGCGATGGCTCGGCTGCAGCATCCCAACCTGGTGGCCATTTATGACGTCGGCCGACACCAGGACCAGTATTACTTCTCGATGGAATACGTTGCCGGCCGGTCGCTGGCGGAGCGGATCCGCGAAGGCCCCTTGAGCGCCCACGAGGCGGCCCGCTGCGTGCAGGCTGTCGCCTGGGCCATTGATTACGTTCACGCGAACCACGTGCTGCACCGCGACTTGAAGCCGTCGAACATCCTTCTCGACGAGCAAGGCCAGCCTCGCGTGACCGACTTCGGCTTAGCGCGGCAGCTCGACGAAGGATCGATAACGGCCAGCGGTGTGCTGTTGGGGACTCCCAGCTACATGGCGCCCGAGCAAACGCAGGCAGGTACGGCGCGTCTCGACGTCCGCTGCGATGTGTACGGACTGGGTGCGATTCTTTACGAGCTGCTGGCAGGCCGGCCGCCGTTTTTAGAAGAAACGCCTCTGGACACACTGCTCGCCGTGCGGACCGCCGAGCCGGTCGCGCCGTCGCTCTTGAACGCTCGCCTGCCCCGCGACCTCGAGACCATCTCGCTGAAATGCCTGGAAAAGGATCCCGGCAGGCGGTACGCGACGGCCCGGGCCGTCGCGGAGGACTTGGGACGCTATTTGCAGGGCGAGCCGATCCAGGCGCGGCCCATCTCCACGGCCCGGCGCGCAGTCCGCTGGTGCCGTCGCAACCCGCTCTGGTTCGCCCTGGCGGCGACGGTTTTTTTGGCCCTGTTCAGCGTCGCGGGAGTCGCCACGACGGCCTGGTTAACAACCGCGGCGGCCCTGGCGGAAGTCGAAGAGAGCCGCGACAAACAATTCAGGATAGCGCGCGAGCTGCGGCGAGAACGGAATTCCACTGAGAGCCACTTGCATCTATCGCGTACCCACCGCGTCTGGCAGGCGATCGAAAACGGCAGCCTGGCGGAGGCCGAGCAACTGCTCGAGCTGCAGGTTCCACCAGCGGGCAAGTCCGACCGCCGGGGGTGGGAGTGGGGATACCTGAATTCATTGCTGCGGCAGTTCGAGCTATCCCTCGCCG
Organism: Pirellulales bacterium; assembly: GCA_040901675.1. GTDB lineage: Bacteria > Planctomycetota > Planctomycetia > Pirellulales > JAICIG01 > JBBDNX01. Next base: position 12,632 of record JBBDYJ010000030.1, read on the forward strand.
GACACTCGGCAACCGTTCACGGCGTTGCTTGGAGTCCTGACGGCAGGCGGCTGGCTTCGATTGGCGCCGACCGCACGCTGCGTGTCTGGGATGCCGCGGCAAGGCGTGAGCTGTGGGCCACGGATCATCCCGACGCGCCGCTGGCGGTGGCCTTCAGTCCCTTCGACGATCGCCTGGCCACGTCTTCCGTGGGCGGCACGATCCGCATCTTCCACGCCGCCACGGGCGCGCTGGTCGATGAACTGCGCGACGGCGGCACGGTGTCGCGAGCCGTGGCATGGTCGCAAAACGCGGCGCGGATTGCCGTCGCCGAGCACGACGCCGTGATCGTCTGGGATGTCGCCGCCCGTGCCGTCACACGCCGCCTCCAGGGTCACAGCGAGCGCGTGAATCATGTCAATTGGAGCCCCGACGGCAACTGGATCGCCTCGGCCGGCGACGACGGCACCGTGCGCATTTGGAACGCCGACGGCGATGGCGAGCAAGTTCTCCAGGGCCCAGGCGGTTGGGTGAACGCAACCGCCTGGTCGGCGGACGGCGGCCGACTGGCGGCCGTCACGCAGAATGGCGAACTGCGCGTATGGGACCTGGTCAACCGGATCGGCGGCGGAGGGCTTTCGGCCGCCGAGGCGTTTACCCGCCTGGCCGGTCAGAGCGAGGTGCTGGCCGGCGTGGACTGGAGTCCCGACGGCCGGCACCTGGTTACCGGCGGGTCGTCGAAGATGCTGACGATCTGGGATGCGGACGGCAACCCGCTGGCCCAACTTCGCGGCCACCACCAGGCGGTAAGCGGCCTGGCATGGCGGCCCGACGGAGGCCGGATTGCTTCGGCCAGCGCGGACGGCACGATCAAAATCTGGAAAGCCGGCAGGCAGCCGCCTGGTGCTCCATTGGCGCGGGGAGCAAGCCCGGTGCGACATGCAGCCTGGAGCCCGGACGGCCGCTGGATCGCTTGGCGCGATCGACGGCATCACAACCGTCTGGGATGCTCGAGCGAACCGGCCGCGACTATCGATCGAAGAAACAGCGACGGGGGCCACCGGCGTGGCATGGCATCCCAAAGGCACGCAGCTCGCCCTGGCCCGGGACGAAGCGGTCGTGGCGTTCACCGTGCCCCAGGGCCAGGAAGTATTACGGCTGGATGGGCACTCAGGACCGGTCTGGACAATCGCCTGGGACCCGGCCGCGAGAGTGCTGGCCAGTGGCGGCGGCGATGGCGCCGTCCGGATTTGGGACGCCCGGTCCGGCCATCAACTGCGGACGCTGGACGGACATGCGCGCGGCGTGCGCTGCCTGGCCTGGAGCCGAAATGGAACCTGGTTGGCGACGGCCGATGGCGAGGCCGCACTGCGAATCTGGGACGCGGAGACGGGGAGATTGCAGCGCAGAATCCAAGCTGCGACTACAGCGCTCAATTCGCTGGCCTTCAGCCCCCGTGGCCAGTGGCTGGCGGCGGCGACGCACGAAGGGCTGGTCCTTTGCTGGAAAACCTCGACGGGCGAACCATTGCCGCCGCTGCGCGGGCATCAAGGGGCGGTTTGGTCCGTGACTTGGGGTAAAGACGGCAGCCGGCTCTTCAGCGGTGGCCAGGATGGCTCGATCCGCATTTGGGATCCGGTCATCGGCCAGGAGGTTCTGCAACTGGCGGCGCACGACGGGCCGGTGTGGTCCCTGGCACTCTCCCCGGATGGGGGCCGGCTGGTTTCAGCCAGCGTCGACCAGACCGTCCGGCTCTGGCGGAGCGGGCCAAGGGGCGCGAGCCGCGCACGCACAGCCAGATAGCCGGCGGTTGCCTTTGCTTTTCTGTTCGGCGGTCGCTACGCTCTTGGGCTGGCTGGTCATGCTCCGGACGGCAGTCGAGTCCCTACTGGCGCCGCCCGGGCCGACTGCACGGTCCAGTGGGGGGTCCATACTCGCCGCCTGTATGACATCGCTTCAGCGTCTGCTGGTTGCCCTGACGGTCTACGTGGTTCCAATACTTTTCTTGTGTTTCCTGGATTGGCTCGGAGGACGGCTGGTCGGCGGTTGGAAAATGCCGGGCGAGCCCCCGCCCGAAGGCCGCACCAGGTAGCCCGTTGGCTGCGAGGTCGCCGCGCATTATCCCGACCTATCGCCGTGCCACGAGTATTTTTTGGTTGAAGGCCGGTTGAGGGCGGTAGGATGGTTGGAGCCTGGCCAGCCTTACGCCCGCGGCGCAGCGGATCCTCCGTTCGTCCAACGTTTGGTTGAATTGCTTGCCAATCCTTGGCAGCCCTCGATCGCTGTCGGGACCCACCGTTGCGGCTTCTGCCGGCTGACGGGCGGTCCCGCCCTGTTTCGACTTGCAGGAAAATCGGCTGGCGCGGGAATTGTGATGGGAACATCGAATCTTTTCGTGCCGGCGGAAGGGTTTTTGTACGTAGCTCCGTCGCTCATCCTGCATTACATGGACGCTCATGATTATTCACCGCCCGTTGATTTTCAGCGGGCGGTCATGGCTTGCCCTGCTATGCGCTCGATGGAGTATCTGAAAGCCGTCATCGAAAACCGGCCGCAGGGATTTGCCGTTGCCGCGGGCGCGGGCGAGCACCCGCCCGAAGGCCGGCCCTCGAAGCCCGAATAAGTGCTCCGCGGCGGTTGTATACTAGCAACGGCCGGCATTGATGCCGGCCCGGCCCGCAAGACCAGCGGAAACCCGCCATGCGAAGCGCCGACTCCAAAGGTTGCCGCGGACGCCGGCTGAGATTCAGCTTGCGAGGCCTTCTGCTTCTTCTGACCGTGTTCTGCATCTGGCTGGGTATGCAGGTGGAACGGGCCAGAAAGCAAGCTCGCGCGATCGAGCAGATCGAGGCGTTCGGGGGAGGGGTTCTTTTCAATTATGATTCTTACAATCCTCACGGGCAACCGGGAGTGTCGCCCGGGCAGCCTTCAGCGCCGGCTTGGCTGCGGCGGGCGGTCGGCGAGGAGTACTTTCGCCGCGTTGAATCGGTCTGGCTGGCAGCCCATCGTGGGCAGCCCCTTCGTGCCCGACGCCTGTTAACGGACCACGACCTGGCGGTCTTCAACGACCTTCCCCACGTCCGCGTTCTCGACCTCCGGAACACCCCCGGCATCAGCGATGATGGGTTGGCGCATCTCGCCGGTCTCAGCAAACTGGAATCGCTCTCATTGGATCGAACCGCTGTCGCGGGTCATGGACTGCGGCATCTGCGGCGACTGCCAAATCTTCAGCATCTCGGCCTGGCTGCCACACCGTTGACCGACGCCGGCTTGGCCGAACTTCGATGCCATAAGCGTCTCCAATCGCTCGATCTGACGGCGACCAGGATTACCGACAAGGGATTGTCGATACTGCCCCGGCTTATTTCGCTGCAAAGGCTTCAATTGGCTCAGACCGGCATAACGGATGCCGGCCTGGAACACCTCTGGCGGCTGACGGGCCTCAAGCAACTCTCGATTCGAGCCACGAATGGAACCGCTCACGGCGTTGCGGCCCTTCGATACGCTCTTCCCGGCTGCTCCATTGATGCCTCTTACTACACCTTGTATGCCGAGGCGCGCGACGCCGTCCCCTGGCCTGACGATTACCGGCCCACGCACCAGCAACTCGCCGCCAAGGTCCTGGAGCTGGAGGCGGGGATGTCGCTCGACAACGACCGGCCTCAGCAGCCTGTCGTGGCATTCCGGCTTTCCTACAGCGATGTGTCGGACGAAAGCTTGCTGCGGCTGCTCTTGGAAATGCCGCGCCTCAAGGAGTTGAACCTGCGGACGGTCCTGGTCGGCGATCGCCTTGCGGGAGGGCTACGCCAGTTGGCCGAGCTGTCGTCGCTGGCGCTCGTCGACAGCCGCATTTCCGATACAGGTCTGCGGCATCTGGCCAGGCTGGCAAACCTGCGCGAGTTGTCGTTGCGCGATTCACGGGTCACCGACGCCGGGCTGCTGCACCTGGCCGCGCTGCGGAAACTGGAAGCGCTGGACGTTCGTGAAACGCACGTGACCGATCATGGACTTTTCAGCCTGCAGCAAGCCCTGCCGGCCTGCCGGATCGTGTACTAGGACCATCCGACGGCCGAGGCCAGAATGGCAAGCGCAACGAATAAAAAGGGGCCGAAGACAAACGCCAGCAGGATGGCGTAGCCCGCCCTGTTGCCGTGGGCGGCCAGCATACTGCCGGTGAACAGAGTCACAATCAGTGCCAGAATGACCAGGAACGCGATGGCGACGGGCAGCGTGACGACCACGGCGGCCGACATGAACACGCCGGTGGCGGTCGTCACCAACAGCATCGTCCGCAAACTGAACTGAAGGTACGGCCGGGTTGCCTGGAGGCGGCCGCCCGCGCCCTGTCCGCGCAAGAATTGGATCAGTGCGTCTCGCTCGGGCGGCCCCTGCCGCAGCCGGCGCCATGTGGCCCAGGCATCCAGCCGCAGCAGCAGCAGGTGCACGGCCAATGCGACCATCACCAGGCCGCACGGCGGAAACAGGATGAACAGCCAGCAGGCGCAAGCCACCCAAGCCGCGGCCAACAACATTCCGCGGACGGTGAACTGCGATGGGGGAGCTTGTGTCATATGCACTCGCGTGGATGCGGGCCGTAAGCGATAATGTCGCCCAGGCAGCCGACGTGGTCGATTCGCTGCTCGCGAATATCCGCCAGCACCGCCTCGAGCGCCGCGAGGTTGCCGTGGATGTCGCTGATGATGGCTCGCTTCACGCCCATGGGTTGAACCGGCGCTAGGCTAAGGAAGCATCAGGGCCAGCATCAGGGCGAATAACCCCAGGAGGATTAACAGCCCCAAGAAAAGTACAAGCCCCGCCAGTGCGCCAAGCTCGATGCGGTGGAACAGCCCGCCCACCACCGCTCCGGCGGTCACGAACAAGAGCGTTCCCAGGATCGGGGCCAGCACGATTCCCAACTCGCTGTCGCCCGTGCGCCCCGCCCAGGTGAGCAGTGCCAGGAATGTACAGATCAAGGCCACCTCCACGAGAAGATGGCGCAGGTCGAATCGAAACTTCACCGCTCGAACCTTCCTGTCATGGACAAATCAAAGACGAGTTGCCAAAAGAAAACAGAAAAGAGATTGCCACAAAAAACACGAAAAGCCACGAAGAGAAGAAGGTAAAAGAATCGCCGGCGCAAGCACTATCCCCGTCCTGCCCTCCCTTGTCCCATTTTTGTGCCTTTTTGTGTTTTTTGTGGCAATCCTCCTCCTGGTTGCTCTAGACCATCTTGCCCTTCCGCCTCCTGGCGTCAAACACGCTCGCCAGCCCACCGCCGATGCAGCCCAGCAGGATCGCCCAGAGCGAGTGGCCGATCTGCTGGAAATTTGAATTCGGGACAACGCCGAGCGGCCGAAAAGTTCTGCGGAGCTGATCCTGCATCATGACGACTCGCATGTCGGGCGAGTCGGCGACCGGTTGCTTCGGGTCCTTCAGCATCGGCTCGAGCTGGTTGAGGGCCGCGGTGGTCAGAAGGTCGCCCTTCATGTTCTCCAGCCAGGGCTGCTGGCTCAACAGCAGGTATCCCCAGCCGCAGATGGCAAACCCCCCTGCAAAGGCCCTCGACTTGTCCGGCAGATAAAAGGCGCCCACGCCGGCGGCCAGCAGGGCGGCAAGCGTGGCAGTCACGACGATTCTTGCCCAAACGGGCGTGGCGTACACCAGCGCGGCACAGCCAAGGGCCACCAACCCAACGGCAACCAGCAGGCTGAGAAGAGAGAAGCGGAACATGGCGGCACTCCCTAGAAAACGGGGCCGGGACAGGACTTCCCGATTATCGGAGGGCCCGAAAGGGGCGGTCAAGCCGCACGCTCTCACGCTGCCGCCCCGGCGAACCGTTACCCGGTAAGCTGCGCGGTGCGATCCCAGATCAGCCGCTTGTATTCGGCCTTCTGGTCGGCCGGGAGAAAGCTGCGGTCAACAAGCGCAGAGGCTTCGGCCAGGACGGAGGCCTGCTTTTTCAGCACCCGCAGCGCTGTTTTCTCCGGCAACCCGCAATAAGCGGCGAATCGGAGCCAGCAATCGCGATCCAGATTGTCTCTCTTGCCCGTGACCGGCAACGCGAGCGGGTCATCGGGAATAACCAGCCGCGTGCAGACCAGGTCGTAAGCCGGCGTGAGCCGCACTATCCCCTGCGGGTCGCCAAGCAGCGAGAAGTTCTTGAGGTGCATGTCGCCGTTGCCCGACCACCAGCAGTAGACGAGCAACCGGTACAGCTTCAGGATTTCGATCAGCGGCTCGCTGGCGTAGCGTCGCAGCAATCGGCCGAGCATTTCCGCCGAAGCGTCGTACTTGTCCTTCGGCGACTTCTCGGCGAGCTGGCAGAAATCCTCCTGCCGGACCTTGCGGCCATCGGGCAGCCGGTCGAAGCGGCGGACGACATAGGCCAGCGAGTCATCCTTAAGCGACACCAGGCCGTACTTGCCGACTTCGATGCCCGACAGTTGCGCCAGCCGCGTGCTCAGATGCTCGTTCTGCGGCAAGGCCGGGTAGGTCTCGGTCTGCGGCTTGAGAATGTACCGCCCGCCCGACGCCGCGACCTGCAGCGTCTTGCGGTCGGCCGAGAGGTCGACCGATATCTTCTTCTGAATGCCGGACAGCGACGTATGCCCGATCATCGCCAGGGCGGCCGTGTGCAGCTTGCCGACTTCAACGTCGAAGCGCGGCGCCTTGGACGTTCCGAACAGCGCGCGCAGGCAGCGCGGATGGTAGTCGTGGTCCCCCCGAACGTCTCCCAGGCAGATCCGGCAGATGCCGTTCACGAAACCTCCTGCCCTGCCGCCGGGATGATTTCCACCGCGCCGACGCAGTCGGCGCAGGTGGCCACAAGCAGGCCAAACGCATCGTCTTTGGAGATTTTGAGCTTTTTCGTGGCCAGCTCCAGCAGCCAGCCTTCCGGCAAGAGATTCTCGAAGAAGGGATGCAGACCATCGGTCACGTACGGCTCCTCACGCAGCGGCAGCGTCAACGACACGGGCACCGCCTGGGGATTGGCAAGCCAGTGGGGGTCGTAACGGAACGTGACTTGCTTTCCGGCTTCCGTCAACAGGCCGGCGGGTTGGCCGTCGAGCCGGACAATTGCCGTGCGCGGCTTCATGGTGCATCGTCCTTCATCTCAGGCTCGACAATGCCCAGCGTCTTGCCGAAGACGGCGAGCACCTTGTTGACCGCGTTTAAGCGCACCGATGGCTTACCCCGCTCCAACTCAGAGACAAAACGCGGTCCGACCCCAGCCAGTTCTCCCAGCTCCTTCTGGGAGAGCTTGCTCGCCTTTCGTCGGCCGCGAACAAACTCGCCAATCCCCGGTCCAACTTCCTGGGCCACAAACGCCTCGCTTTTGATTTTCACACTATTCCCGAACGGGACAATTACCGTTGATCTTAAGAAATTTTACGCCATCGAAGCGGCTAATCAACAATAATAATCCCGATCGGGAACAAATTCATTAAAGAGCCTGTGGGGGTGGGCGGAATTCGCCCTACCACACAGCACATGTATTCCCGATCGGGAATGACAGACAGCCGAATCCAGAGCGGCAAGCCCTCTCATCAGCCATGTTCCACAAACCCCGAGCCATGAGCTAGATCGGCGACCGCACTGGGTCCGTTAGCCCCCTCGCCTCTTCGCCTCATCGTTCTTTCATTGTCCCCGCACGCCTGCGTCCTTTTTCTGCGGCTCGCGTCTGGATGGATGAGAGGCTGAAGGCTGCTTGGAACCAGCCGAGCCATACCCCTATGCAGGAGAGAAAGTCATGAGCCAGGAATCAGCAGTGCAATTCGAGACAGCCAGCCGCATCCACGTGGGGCTGGCTGTGAGGGACTTGGAGCCGTCGGTCGCCTTTTACCGGACGCTGTTCGGCCGGCAGCCGACGAAGACGCGGCCGCACTACGCCAAATTCGAGGTGGCCCAGCCGCCGGTGAACCTGGCGCTGAACGAGGTCGGCGGCCAGACCGGCCCGAACAACCCGGTCGCTCATTTCGGCATCCAGGTCAAGTCGACGGAGGCCGTGAAGCAGGTCGCCGAACGGCTGCAAAAGGCTGGGGCCGCGATCGAGGTCGAAGAAAACGTGACCTGCTGCTATGCTGTGCAGAACAAGATCTGGGCCGCCGACCCTGACGGCAACAAGTGGGAAGTTTATGTCGTGCTGGACAACGAGGGATCACAGCACCATTCGTCGCAAACGGCGTGCTGCCCGCAAATGGGCGACATCCGGGAGGCCGTCCAGCGGGAAGATTGGTCGGCCCTGAGGTCGGCATTCGAGACGGCAGGCCCAATGCCGGCTCAAAAGCCTGACCTGGCGTCGGCCTGCTCGTGCTCGGCGGCAAGCTTGACCTGAAAGGACTTTGAATGACGGCGGGGCCTTCCACCGAATCGGTCTGGTTGCAACTCAGCGGCGACCTGCGGCGGTTCATCCGCCGCAGGGTCGCCGACGATCACCTGGCCGACGATCTGCTCCAGGAGACGTTCGTGCGGATCCACCGCAATATCGAGCGCCTCAACGAATCGGACCGCCTGGCGGCCTGGGTCTACCAGATCGCCCGCAACGTTGTCCATGACCACTATCGCAAGGCGGCGCCAAACACCGTGGCGCTCGCCGACTCCGACTCCGTTTCCGGCGATGAGGCCGCAAGCGGCCAGTTGCGCGGCCAGGCCGGCCAGTGGCTTGACGAGTTGATCCGTGAGCTGCCGGACAAGTACCGGCAGGCCGTGCAGTTGTGCGAGATCGAGGGTCGCACGCAGCAGCAGGTGGCCGAGCGGCTCGGCCTGTCGCTTTCGGGGGCGAAATCGCGGATTCAACGAGGCCGGGCAATGCTCAAGAGCGTGCTGGACCAGTGCTGCACGTTCGAGTTCGACCGGCGGGGCAACCTGCTGGGCGCCGAACCGAAGCCCGACCGCACGGTCTGCCTCGATTGCGACCAGGGAGACGACCCGGCGCGCCCTTGTCCTTGAGGCGCCTCCCTGGGCAGCCTGCGTAAGCGAAGCCCTGGCACCATGTCTGAGCCGCGACGGCAGGCCGTGGAGCAGCAATCAAGTGGCTGGGCGTATCGCTTTCGATTGTGAGCACCAGAACAGGGTGAAGCCGCCCCGCGCGCTTTCTACGCAACTCGCGACACCGTGCATCGATAATGAAGGTTGGTGCGGAGCGACGGCCACAAATCTGGGCCCGGGAGACCTCGCGCGTGTTGAGCGAAGCCCCGCGGCCCGCCCGATCCAGGGCAGCGGACACGAAGAACACTCGTCATGGACCCAAACGAGGTTCCATGCCGGACTCGTCGTTGCCGTAAAGAGATCGCTGAGCGGGGCCGGCGTGTTCTCTTTGACGCGTATTGATGACCCTAGCCATCTGGAAGGAGAGACAAGCCATGATTCCAGGTCTAATCGTGGGCGAAGTGCGTGACCGCGTCACGGATCGACCCGTTGACGCCGCGCTGGTGGGATTGAATCACGTTACCGGTGATCCCTCTCGAGGCTTAGGCCGTTTGGCGCTTCATGACGGAAATGGGCTTCAGTGCCCTAATCTCTACGCAGTGACGGATTCCGGCGGGCTGTTTACGCTCTATTTTTCCATTGACCCGCTCCATTTTGCGGATTTGACGGGAAGCATTGGACGCCCCGCTTTTCAATTGAATGTCCAGAGACCTGACGGTCCCTATAGTTATGCCGCGGCACACAGGCACACCGCGTCCTTGGTGCCTGTGATCAGTTTGCGCGCTATCGCCGAGGGACGCTTGCCCACTTTAGACGAATTGGACTCCCTGGGAACGGGAGGAACGATCGCTAAACTGGCTCTGCAGATCGCCATCAAGATACGCAATGCAGCAGGACGACAAGATGTAGGCTTGACTCGAATGCCTACTCTACGTTTTCCCAACATGTTCTTGAATCCTGGCAGGCCTTCTCCAGAGTACGTGGAAGTACTCGGTTCGGCCGAGATTTATATTAGATAGTAATATACGGACCATGTCCCCGCATTTTTCCATGCCTGCTCTTCCCCCCGGGGTGCTTGCCGGCGTTCTTGGCAGGGCGGAGACCGAGGCAAGGAGGCTGTATGCCGTGATCAACTCGCTGTCGCGAATTGCAATCGCTTCATTGGTAGTCGTCTGATTGCGTCAGGCTCCTTTGCTGGCAAGCCGATAGCGGCGATCGGCCTCGTCCCAGTCGATATGCGTCATGAACTTCTCGACGTACTCGGCCTTGCGGTTCTGGTAATCGATGTAGAAGGCGTGCTCGTACACGTCGATCACGACCAGCGGTACGGCCATCCACAAGATGCCCATGGAGTGCTCGTCGCTGACGACATTGTACAGCCTGCCGTTGACCGGATGCCGCACGAGCATCGCCCAGCCGGCCGCGTCCTTGGCGCTGGCTTGAAAATCGTCGGCCCAGGCGTCCAGCGAGCCGAAGCGGCCCGCGATCGCGCGGCGGATGTCCTGGCCGGGCTCGGCCGCGCGGGGGGCCAGGCCGTCGAAATACATCTCGTGCAGCACGACGCTGTTGCCGCGGCTGTTGATCAATCGCTTCAGCGTGGGGTAGGCGGCCGGGTCGATGGGGGTGGCTTCCTTGAACGATTGCTCGAGACGCCCGTCGGCGGCGGCATAGGCCTTGAGCGCGCCGCCGTAGTGGGCCATGTGGTGAGGCGCGATCTGCTCGGCGCTCAAGAAGCCCGGAATCGACTTGTGCTTGAGCGGCTTGAGCGATCCGGTGACCAGGCCGCTCTCGGCAAAGGCGTCGCCGGCAAAGGTGTTGCCGCCGGCTTCGTCCGCCGGCGCCAGCCCGGCTGCCAGCAAGTTGCCTGCCGCCGCTCCGGAAGAGGCGAACAAAAAGTTCCTCCGCGAGAATGGACTCATGGTCGTTCTCCAGTAATGAGGCCGGTAAGGAAAGTTGTCGATCGTCGCGCCGGTGCCGATTAACCGCTTCGAGCGGGCGGCAAGAACGCGACTCGTTTTGGGGCGGCGCCGACCCGGGCCTTGCCCAGGGATCTCAGCTTCCCCTCTGCCGTCATTTCGACCAGTTGCAAGGTGCCGTCGCCGATGTTGCTCACCAGCACCCGCACCGGGCCGGTCGTCGGGCCGGGAATCCGTTCCACGCAACAGGGCTTGGAGACGCCGGTGAGGCGGTCGAGGAGCTCGCCGCTGCTCACGTCCACGGCATCGAGGCAGGAATGCCCTTCGTTCGCCCCCAACACGATGTTCGACCGCACGGCTTCGACGCCGTGGTAGGTGACTTCCTGCGGAGGCGACTGCGGCCCCGGCGGTGCGTGCTCGAAGAGGCGCGTCACCTTGCCCGTCTCGGTCTCCATCTCGAAGAAGCCGTTCACCCAGAACGAACCGAAGTAGACTTTCGACTCGTCGGGCGAGAAGGTCAGGCTGCGCGGGTTGACGTTGATCTGATGGAACTTGACCAGCTTGCGGCCGGCCGGGTCGATGATGGCGATGCCGGTGATCTTCTTGCACGTGACGTAGGCGTGCTTTTTGAGCGGCCCATACTTGACGACGTGTGGAGCGCTGCACCCCTCGATGCGGAAGGCTTCTTGCATCGTGCCGATGTCGATGCCCACCACGTCGTCGCTGTAGAAGTTGGCGACCAGAACGTGCTGGCCGTCGGCGCTGGTGATGATGTGGTCGTTGTGCATGGGGCCGATGGGCGTCTTCCCCTTTTGCTTGAAATCGGGGAGCGAGTAGAACTTGACGCACTCTTCGTCCTCGACGCCCACGGCCACGGTTTTCCCATCGCGGCTCACGGCGATGCCGTAGGGGCGAGGGCCGACCTCGTACCGCTCGATCTCCTTGAGCGAATCGAGGTCCACCAGCGATACCGAGGCATCCTGCGTATTGACGACAAAGACTTGCTTGGGGGCCGCCTCGCTCGCCGTCTGCGCCACCACCGCGGGCGGAGCCCAGGCCGGGCCACTGGACATGAGCACGATCAGGGCGACCCGGTTAAGCCGGAGGTTCATGGCAGTTCTCCTTTCTCGTGTGGAATCCTCGAAATCCCAGTGGACGGCGTGAGGGTCGTCGGCCGGTTGCAGCCCGGCCGATACAACGGCGAGGACGATTGCCAATGAGCTTAGCATGGCCGAAAACCTCCATCGAGTTGCCGATGCTGTGCTGATCAGGATAACCCGCTGCAGGCTCTCCGGTCCATTACGGCAGGATTAGAACGCGTTAATATTCCGGGCCGGCTGGCGAGTCCGGCGGCCGGCGCTCAAAATGGACGGTCTCAGGAGGGACCGACCGTGACTTGCGTGCTCGTTGTCGAAGATCAAAAGCGTTTGCTGGCCAGCCTGCGGCGAGGCCTGGAGGAGGAGCGGTACGAGGTGCGGGCCTGTTCCACCGGTGAAGAAGGATACTACGTGGCCACGACCGAGCCGTGCGACGTGATGGTGCTCGATTTGATGTTGCCGGGCAGGAACGGGCTCGAAGTGCTACGGGATTTGCGGGCGCACGGCTTCGGCAAGCCGGTGCTCATCCTGACGTCACGCGACGCTGTCGAAGACCGGGTGAGGGGGCTCGACGCCGGAGCCGACGACTACCTGGTGAAACCCTTCGCATTCGCCGAACTGCTCGCTCGCCTGCGTGCCCACTGCCGGCGGAACGTCGGCGAGCGCGAGCTGGTGCTGCGGTGCGGCGACTTGCAAATGGATCTTTTGGAGCGGCGGGTGGTCCGCGACGGCACCGAGATTGAGCTGAGCAAGCGGGAGTTCGACTTGTTGGAGTTCCTCCTGCGGCACAAGAATCAGACGGTCACCCGGGAAATGATCGGCCGTGAGGTCTGGAAGGAACCAGACGGCCTGTGGACCAACGTCATCGAAGTCTGCATCAACTCGCTTCGAAAGAAGGTCGCGCAGCGGGGGGAATGGCAATTGATCCACACCGTGCGCGGCGTGGGGTATGCCTTGCGAGACCATTGATGAAGCCTCTGAACGTCCGTTGGAAGCTGACGGTCTGGTACGGGGGAGTGCTGGCGGCCGTGCTGGCGCTGTTCGGCGGCGTGGTGTACGTGGTCATGCGGCACCAGTTTCTCGAACGGATCGATCAGGGGTTGGAGGAGGAGTTGTCCGACGTGCTCTCGGAAGTAGAGCGGGCCAAGGACTCGGCCGGCTTGACCGAATGGTTGAATCGCCGGTTTGCCCACCACGAAGGGTTCGACTTCGAGATCACCGATTCCCGCGGTCGCCCATTCTTCGTCAATCCCCGCATGATCGAGCACTCGTTGTCCTTCGCCGGTGCTCCCGCCGCCGCGACGCCGCGCTTCGCGAGCTTACAGGCGGGTTCGCCGGCACGGTGGCGTGTCGTCGCCGTGCGAGCAGAAGGCCCCGAGGGACCGCTCACGATCAAGGTCGGGCGGTCGCTCGCTTCGTTCGATCATGAAATGCGAGAACTGCTATTCACGTTCATCGTCACCGGTCCCATCACGCTGCTCATCGCCGTCAGCGGCGGGTATTTCCTTGCCTGCCGGGCACTCAGGCCGGTCAGTAGGATGACGCAGACCGCCCAGCGCATCTCGGCCGACCGCTTGAACGAGCGGGTGGCCGTGGACAACCCGCACGACGAGCTCGGCACGCTGGCCGAGACGCTCAACGAAATGATCGAGCGACTCGAGCATTCGTTCACCGAGATGCGGCGATTCACCGCCGATGCCGCCCACGAGCTGCGGACCCCCTTGGCGGTCATCCGCAGCGAGGCCGAAGTGGCCCTTCGCTCGAGCCGTTCGGCCGAGGAATATGCTCGTGTGCTGGAGAACCTTCTGGAAGAAGCCAACCGTCTCTCCTCCATGGCCGACCGACTGTTGTTTCTCTGCCGGCAGGACGCCGGGCTGCAACCGCCGGGCCAGGAGGTGGTCCAGATCGACGAGCTGCTGGCGGACCTCGTCGCGAACCTGCAGTTGGTCGCTCAAGAGAAGGGGGTGGACCTCGCGCTCGATCGCAATGAGCCGTGCCAACTGCTCGGCGACAGCCGGCAATTCCGTCGCCTGCTCTACAACCTGGTCGACAATGCCATCAAGTACACGGCCGCGCCGGGGACCGTCTCCCTCGCCAGCCGGAAAGAAAACGGACTGCTGGCGATCGTCGTCGCCGACACGGGGATCGGCATATCGGCGGAGCACCTGCCTCGCATTTTCGATCGCTTTTACCGGGTGGACCCGGCCCGCTCGGACGAGAATGGGGCCGGGCTTGGGCTTGCGATCTGCCAGTCGCTGGTTCGCGCCATGGGCGGCACGATTCGGGTCGAGAGCATCGTCGGCCGCGGCACAACCTTCACGGTCGCCTTTTCAATCCCGCGACAAGCCGATTCGTTTCCAGCTCGTTGTCGAAATGCCAGCACGTTATGACTGAACAACGCCGGTATCGCCGGCACCGCATAACGTGGCTGGCCTTGCTCCTCGTCGGCGCTGCGCTTGCCTGGTGCCAAGCGGTCGGCACGGTTGGAGATATCGATTACCTCGGCACTTGGCGGACCAAAGGGTATGGGTGGCCGTTGATTTATCTTGTGCGGCACCAAGCGACGCTTGCACTCGAGCCGAGGCCCATCGACTTCTCGTCCGCGAGCGCGGTGGGCAATGTAGTGTTCAACCTGCTCGTTCTTGTTTGCGTGTTCATTTCGTTTGAAACCCTGCTCCGGAAGCCAGACAGCAGATTCCAGCTTCAGATTTCGCATCTGTTCGCCATAACGACAGTCATTGCCATCGTGGTCTGGCTGGTTGTCTATGAGCCGGGAACGTGGCCTTACGGGATTACCGAATCCGGAGGAGCGCGGCTGCGTTGGCATCCATGGCCCGTGCGCGTCCCTATCCTGTTCGGCCTGGGCTGCACTTTCTATGTGGCCGGTTGGATAATCGCTCGCGCCGCCAGCCGGCTGTGCCATGCCGCGCTGCGTTCCAAATTATAGGTTAGCGCGCGCCGAATTCAGCCACACGAGCCCAGCCCAGACGATCGATGCCGCGGCCCAGGCGGCCAGGCTGAAGCGGAAGGCGGCGTCGTCCGGCGGAATCAGCGCCCGGCCCAACAGCCAGCACGCCGGGGCCAGCGCCACGCAGCCGATGGTAGACCGCCCAAGGGGCGACCTGAGCAGGCAGGCTACGCGCACGGAGAAACCTTCGTTCGCCTCGAGTCCACAGAGCGGTGATTTGTATGGGTTCTGATCCATGTCCATGCCTGTCAACGCATAAGTGCGGCACGCGGACGCGCCAAGGTCATAGATATTCTACGCGGCCGATCATTTCCTCCGCAGTGTAGCAGGCGTGCAGAAGCAGCAGCATCCGCAGATGCTCGCCGACCGAATACTTGCGCTGGTGACAGAACGCAATGCCGGCGTGAGCAATTCCCTGGGCGTGAAAGGCGACGAAGTCGTCGTCGTGCGTGACGATCACTAGAGTCTCGGAAAGAGCAAACGACATGTGCTGCGGGTCGTCGGCGCGAAGCAGCCCTGCGTCAGCGGCGGTCGTGACGTCGATGCCGTGAGCGCGCAATCCCGCGGCCACGCCGGAATGGATATGCTCGTCAAGGTGAAACCGGATCATCATCGGCGGCGCCGCCGTCCCGCAGCAGGGTAAACCGGGTCGCGCCCTGCTGAGCCTCCATGCGAGCGACGAACTCCTCGGCCTGCTTCATCTGCGCCTCGATGGCGTCGCGATGATCGTGATAGTAAGCCAAGGCCGCGTAGATGTCCGCCAGGCTGAGCTGGCTGAACTCCGCCGCAATCTCGGCGGGGGAGCGTCCTTCCAGGTCATGCCATACGTGAATGTCCCACACCCGGATCCGGGTGCCGTCCACGCGGGGCTTGCCCCCACAGGTTCCAGGCGTACTGACAATATGTTGAATCGCAGTCGGTTCCATCTCGCCAATTATACCACATCGCGGGAAACACCACTGATGGATAAAACTCTCTCAGAACGGCAGCGCCTCTCCGCCCGTCCGGGAGGCCATCGCTTCGGCCAGTTGCCGCACTTGCCGGTCGAGGTCGGCGCACTGCCCGCCCAGCACCGGGTGGTCGGCGGCCACGGCAGCCAGCTCGTCGCAAAATCGCTGAACGACCGGCTCCAGCAGGCCGCCCTCCGGATTTCCGACGGCCTCGCGCAGGTTGCCGAAGTGCCGGTTCAGCGATTCGACCCACGGCTGGCCGGCCGGCAGCTCTTTCAACTTCAACCCCAGCTCGGAAAGGTGGGCGGCGATCCCCAGTAGCGCCAGCTCCGGCGAGCCGGCCGCCAGGTCGGCAGCGGAGAAACTTTGTTGCCACGTTTCGCTGGAGACATCCTGCCCCTTGGCGGCGCTGCGGGCCGCCCACTCGGCGTTGAATTTGCGGTTGAACTCCTCCATCTCCAGCCGCTCGGCCTCCCACTCGTCGCGCGAGAGGTGAAACGCAAACGGAAACTCGTCGTCCATGTTGCAGCCGTCCAGGTGCACGAAGCAGGGGCCGAGATCGTCGGCCATCATCTGGCACATCGGACAATCGTCGTCGATCATCGCCTCGGCCCCCGAGACCGCCAGCGGGATGCGCCGCCGCTCCAGCTCGATTACCTCCAGCGGCGTCAACCCCTGCACGCGCGGCGTGTCGAGCCACTGCCGCCGCGCCTCTTCCAGGCGGGCGGCCAGCTCAGCCGCGTCGGCAGCCGGCTGCCCTGCCTCGCTGTACAACCATTGCCGGGCCGACTCCAACACGTGCCGCAGCAGCTCGTAATACAGGACCACTTCGTGCGTGCCGCAGCCGCCGTAGCGATAGGCGGCCGACTCCAGCGGCAGTCCCGGCGGCGCGGCGCCGAGCTTCGACCAGGTGAGGGCCTGGTCCTCCAGGTCCCAGACAATCGCCCGGCGCCGCTCCAGCAGCAGCTCGCGCGAAGTCCGGCCGCCGAGATCGTCGCGAGGCGTCATCAGCCAGGCGGCATGGATTGCGGCGATCGACGCGTCGGTCCAATCGGCCCGCGCCGCCAGGCACTGCTGGGCGAGATGGCCTGCCACTTTGCCGTACAGGACCGCGCGGAAATCGAGCGGCGGCTGCGCCAAGCGCTCTGCCCGCCGCTGGCCCGCCAGGCTGCTCCAGCCCTCCATGCCGGTGATCAGCCACGCGTCGGAAAGGTGGTATCTAAGGTGGATATCGTCCGGCGAGCTGGGATCATGGTAGCTGACCGCTCCCTCTTGCTCTGGCGGCGGCCCCCAGGTCGACTCCCAGGCCGCCAGCCGTGCCGCCAGGTCGATGACGCACACGCCTCCGTCCCACGGCTCGTCGCAGACGCCGGACGACCATCCCTCGAAGAAGCCGCGCGTGCCGTCGCGGCGGACATAGCGCTCGATGGCCGCGTCCAGATCGGCCAGCGACTCCGGGTCGGCCGCCAGTGCCGCCACGGCCGCATCGGCCAATTCGCCGTGCACGCGGGCATGGCGTGCCTCGTTGGCATCGACAATCGACAGCGTCATCTGGTCGCCCATGGTTTCCCTCCGCAATTTGGCGTAAAAAGCCGGCCCGCCCCAGCGCCCGCAGGCAGGGATTCGGCGAGCCTCCAAGGCGATCCACCCTTAATACGTCTCGATTTCCGCCGGCTCGACGCCGAGCACCTTGGCAATGGTCGAAAGCGTCTTGCCGTGCACCGAGTTCACCTTGCCCTGTTCGATCCCAGACACGGCCGGATCTTCGAGCCCGTGCGATCGCTATACGGGTAGTCGACGAGAACGACGTCGGCTCGGCGGACTCTCATTGCTGTCGCCGGCGGGCCTCATCGTAGTCATCGTAGGCGTCCATTGCCGCATCGTCCCAGCCGGCGCGCCGCCCTGCCTCCCGCAGCACGGCGGAGGCAGGGATTCGGCGAGCCTCCAAGGCGATCCACCGTTAATAGGTCTTGATTTCCGCGGGCTCGACGCCGAGCACCTTGGCAATGGTCGAAAGCGTTTTGCCGTGCACCGAGTTCACCTTGCCCTGTTCAATCCTGGCCAGCGTCTTGGCTGCAAGCGGCGCGAAGTCCTCGCGCCGGAGTCCTCGCTGTTTTCGTAAACGGCGGATCGAGGCGCCCAATGTCCGTTCCGACTGCAGACGCTCCTTGGTCTTCCTCCGGCGGTATGCCGGATCAAGCTCGTACAGAATCGCGTCGCCGGCGGCTTCGTAGTTCCCCAAGCGAATCGTATGTCCATAGTCCGTTACGGCGAAGTCCTCGAAATCCGGGGAGATCTTGTCGCCCGATGGCGGGAAGGCCGAGAAAGGCACCACCAACGAGTCGAGATTGCCCCGCCACAACGAAACCGTCTCGCTTGCTCGATCCACCGTGCCGCCGATAAACAGATCACCCCGGTTCCTGGCCGCCAGAACTTCCGCAAGCTCCTCACTCGGCAGAAAGCTGCCCATGGAGCCGAATGCGATGCGCTCAAAGCAATCCGCCAGTGCGGCCAGTGTCTCGACGGGGGGCTTGTACAGCAGCACGGCCCGCCCCAGCCGTCTCGTCGGCCAATGCACCGACTTCAACAATTGCGCCACCAGGCCCTGGTCGTCGCTGATCCACAGCGTGTCCCTTCCCACCTCCGGCAGAGAGGCGCGAATCTGGGCCCTGGACGAAACGGCCTTCGGTTCAAGGGCTCCAAATCGCTTGGCCCTTTTACGTGGCGTCAACAGAATTGTGTTCTTCGTCATCGTCCTTTACCTGAACGCTTGAAACCGGATTATCGGGATACTTGGCGTCCCACTGCCGGCACAGCCATTCCCAGTTGCCCTTCTCTCGAATCACTTCGAGCAGCTCGTCGGGTACTTCAGACGGCTTGGGACGTCTGTCCATGAATCCGCCCGTGCGCAGATTGATCCGCCACTTGTCAGTTCCTCGGAGAATCGAGACGTGTGGCGGCTCCCTCGTTTCCTTCTCCTGAATCTTCACCTTCCAGCGGGCCTTGCTCAGCGATTTCGGCAGCGGCAGCTCGATCGGCACCCGTCACCTCCGAAACCCCGGCCCCTCAAGGATATGTCCCTTTTTTAATGTTGTCAATACAGGCCATTTCTTGGGAGCCGCCTACCCAGCCCGCGCCTGCATGGACAGAGCCAGCCTGCTGTCAGGCCAAGATGCCTTCCACCAGCTCGCCATGGACATCGGTGAGGCGGAAGTCGCGGCCCTGGAAGCGATGGACCAGCCGGGTGTGGTCGAAACCTAACAGGTGCAGGATGGTCGCGTTCAGGTCGTGGACGTGTACCGGCTTCTCGGACACGTTGAAGCCCAGCTCGTCGGTCTGGCCGTAGGTGATGCCGGGCTTGATCCCGGCGCCCCCCAGCCAAATGGTGTAAGAGCGGTTGTGGTGGTCGCGGCCGTCGTCGCTCCCCTGCACCATCGGCGTGCGGCCGAACTCGCCGCCCCAAATCACCAAGGTGTCGTCGAGAAGACCCCGCTGTTTCAAGTCCTTGACCAGGGCCGCACAGGCCCGGTCGGTGTCCTGGCAGTTCTTGGTCAATTGCTTGGTCAGGTCGCCGTGCTGGTCCCAGGCCTCGTGGAAGAGCTGCACGAAGCGCACGCCGCGCTCGATCAACCGCCGCGCCAGCAGGCAGTTGCGGGCAAAGCCGGCTTGGGCCGGATCGACCCCGTACATGTCGAGGGTCGAGGGCGACTCGTGCGACAGGTCGGTCAGCTCCGGTGCGCTGGCCTGCATGCGGTAGGCCATCTCGTACGACTGAATGCGGGCCGCGATCTCCGGGTCGCCCGCCTCGGCAAGCTGCATCGCGTTGAGCCGGCGCAGCGTTTCCAGCGAGGCGCCCTGGGCCTCATCATCGATGCCCGGCGGGTTCGACAGATACAGCACCGGATCGCCGCTGCCCCGAAACGGCACGCCCGCGTAGATCGTGGGCAGGAATCCGCATCCCCAGTTGCCGGCCCCGCCGCTGGTGCCGTTGGCGCTGGAGAGCACCACGTAACCCGGCAGGTTCTCGGACTCGCTCCCCAGGCCGTACAGGCTCCAGGCGCCCAGGCTGGGCCGCCCGAACTGCTGCGCGCCGGTGTTCATCAGCATCTGGGCGGGCGCGTGGTTCACGGCGTCGGTGTGCATCGACTTGACGATCGCCACGTCGTCGACGATCTCGGCCAGGTGCGGCAGCAGCTCGGACAACTCGGCCCCCGACTGCCCGTGGCGGGCGAACTTGAACTTCGGACCCAACAGGGCCGAGCTGGGGTTGATGAACGCCGCCCGGTACCCCTTCAGCAGCGATTCGGGCGGGAGCTGGCCGTTGCGCTTGGCCAGCTCGGGCTTGTAGTCCAGCAGGTCCAAATGGCTGGGCGCTCCGGCCATGAACAGGTAGATCACCCGCTTCGCCTTGGGCGCGAAGTGCGGCTGCCGCGGCGACAGCGGATTGGCCGCCTGCCCCTCGGCCCGTGCCGGCCGGCCATCCAGGAGCGAAGCCAGGGCCATCGTTCCCAGGCCCACGCCGCAGTCGCGCAAGAACCAGCGGCGGGCCCGCAGGCGGTTCAACTCCCGGCGCGACGGTGCATCGACGTTCATGGCACGATCCCTCAGTTCTTGGTCAGGCTCTCATCCAGGTTCAACAGCACGCGGCAGACGATCACCCAGGCCGCCGCCTCCGTCGGCGTGACGCCTTCCGGCAGATCGGGCAGTTTCGCGGGGTCGCCGGTCGTCAGGTCGCGCACCGAGAGCCAGCCGTCGGCGATGCGCGCCTTCTGCGCGTTGTACAGCGCTTCGATCTCGCTTGCCTCGGCCGGCGTCGGCTCGCGCGCGGTACACAGCCGGAAGGCATGGCGGAGGCGATCGGAGTTGTTGGCCCCCCCTTCATTCAGCGCTCGCAGCGCCAGGGCCCGCGCGCCTTCGGCCAGGACCGGCTCGTTCAAGGCGGCCAGGGCGGCCAGCGGCGTATTCGAGCGCATTCGGCGGGCGCAGGCCACGTCGCCGCTGGGGGCGTCGAAGCAGGCCAGCAGCGGATCGGGCATCGAGCGGCGGCGGAACATGTACAGCGACCGGCGGTAACGATCCGGAGGCGAGGCCGTGTCCCAGAAATCGACCTTGAGATAGCTCAGCGCCAGGAAGTTGTCCGGCAGCGGCGGAAAGAAGCTCGGGCCGCCCACCCGCTCGGTCAGCAGGCCGGAGGCGCTCAGCGTCAGGTCGCGGACGATCTCGGCGTCGAGCCGGAACCGCGGTCCGCGGGCGAGCAGCCGGTTTTGCGGATCCAGCTCCAACAGGTCGCCCGTGGCGCGCGAGCTCTGGCGGTAGGTCGCGGAGGTCACGATCAAGCGAAGCAGGTGTTTGCGGCTCCAGCCCCGCTCCATGAACTCCACGGCCAGCCAGTCGAGCAGCTCCGGGTGCGACGGCGCGCTGGCCCGCACCCCAAAATCCTCGGCCGTTTCGACAAGGCCGACCCCGAACACGGCCTGCCAAACGCGGTTCACCGCGACCCGCGCCGTGGTGGGCGCGCGGCGGTCGACCAGCCACCTGGCAAACGCCAGCCGGTTCGGCCCGGCATCTTCGGCCAGCGGGTGCAGGAAGGCGGGCGTGCCCGGCGTTACCGTTTGCGTGGGATGCTGCCAGTCGCCCCGGTCGAGGATGGCCGTCTCGCGCGCGTGCTCCGGCAAGCGCTGGGCCAGGTTGAGCACCGATTCGCCCTCGGGGTAATCGGCCCACAGTTTTTCTACGGCCTCCTGGTGCGGCTTGAATTCGCCCGTGGCGGCCAGCCAGTGGCTGAACACAGCGCTCGCCTGGTCCGCGGTACGCTGGTCGGCGGGGATTTTCAGGATATCGCGGATGCGGATCGGCACGAGGTCGGCGGTCGGATCGGCGGCCGTGGTCCAGTCCAGCCTGAAGCGGCCCAGAAAGTTGTTGTGCCGTCCGTGGATGTCGGCTCCGCCATGCTTGAATCGCAGGGTGATCTTGAGCCGAGTTGCGTCGGCTGAACCGACGGGGTTGGCGAACCGCAGCGAGGCGTACGAATCCTGGTGGCGCTGGCCAGGGCCGCGGTCGGTTCCCCAGGCGGTCGCGTCGTCGCCGTCGGTCAGAAACGCGGCCGGCCCGACTCGGCGCTTATCGTCCGCGCCCTTGCGGAAGAACTCGTCGATCGGCTGCTCCGGCAGGGCAAAATCGGCCGCGGCGCCGGCCAGCTCGACTTTTTTCCATGGCCCGGAAGGCGCGCCGGCCGGCTGCATTTCGACCACCACCTCGCTGACCGCGAACGTCCCTTTCTGGCTGCGTCCGGGGCCGCCGAACGGCAGGTCGCCATGGGTCAGCGCTACGAGGCGGACCCCGTTGATATTGGTAAACTGTGTGTCGGTCACCACGTACAGCTCGCCGTCGGTGGGGCGGAAACCGAGCGTCAGCACGGAGTTGTCCGGCAGCTTTTGAGGATGGGCCAGGCCGCCGATCCATTCGTGCTCGATCGGCACCAGCGTCTCCCAGGCGAGCTCGGTGGCCTGGACCTGTTGTTCCCATTCGGCTATTCGCTGCGCCCAATCCGGGTGCTGCGTCTTGAATGCCGCCTCGGCGTTCTGGACACCTTCGCGAATCCGGGCAATCCGCTGGAGTTGTTCGGGCGTGTATACCCAGCTCGTGGCCTCGTAGTCGTTGTTCAAAAACGCCAGCAGACCGTAGTACTCCTCGTGGGCGATCGGGTCGTACTTGTGGGCATGGCATTGAGCGCACTGGATCGTCAGGCCCAAAACGCTCTTGCCGATGCAATCCAGGCGGTCGAAGAGGCCTTCCATGCGGAACTGCTCGGCCAGGATGGCGCCCTCCTCGTTGACCATGCCGTTTCGCAGGAAGCCGGTGGCAACGCGGCTGTCCTGGGTGGCATCCGGCAGCAAGTCGCCCGCCAACTGCTCGATGATGAACTGGTCGTAGGGCAGGTCGGCATTGATGGCGTGGATGACCCAGTCGCGCCATAGCCACTGGTTGCGCGGCAGGTCTTTTTCATAGCCGTCGCTGTCGGCATAGCGAGCCAGGTCGAGCCAGTGCCTGGCCCACTTCTCGCCGAAATGCGCCGAGCCGAGCAGTCGCTCGACCTGGCGCTCATACGCGTCGGCCGAACTGTCGGCAAGGAACTCGTCGATCTCGCGAGGCGAGGGAACCAAGCCGATCAGATCGAGCGACAGCCGCCGCAGCAGCTTGGCGCGGTCGGCTTCCGGCGCGGGGCGCAGCCCTTCCTTCTCCAAGCGAGCCAGGACAAAACGGTCCAGGTCGCCGCGCGGCCAGGCTTCGTCGGCGACCGCGGGCGCGGCGGGCCGCTCGGGCGGTATGAAGGCCCAGTGCTCGCCGTATTCCGCGCCCGCCGCGATCCAGCGCCGCAGCCCGTCGACTTGTTCGGCGGAGAGTGGCTTGCCCGCATCGGGCGGCGGCATGCGCTCGATGGGATCCTGGCTGCTGACCCGCGCCAGCAGCAGGCTTGCGTCCGGCTTTCCGGGAATGATCGGCGGCTCGCCCGAGTCGCCTCCGGCCAGTGCGTCGTCGCGGCGGTCGAGCCGCAGGCCCGCCTCGCGCGTGCCCGGATCGGCGCCATGGCACTGAAAGCAATGGTCCGACAGGATCGGCCTCACGTCGCGCTGGAAATCGGGCGGCGCTTCAGGCGGTTGCGCGAAGCCGGCCCCCGCCATGCCGCACCAGGCGACCGCGGCCAGGGCGAGGCGCTTCCAAGGCAGCAGTAAGGCGGGGCTTTGGTACATGGTGCATCGCTCGTGTGGTGATCGCCGGCCTTGCAGTCGACACGTCTTTGGCATGGAAACAGTCGCTGCCCGCTATTGGCCGATTGTACCAGTTGCCGGGCGAGGCACCATGAACGGACAGGCATTTTCACGCCCGCGATAGCCCGGTAAAGTGGTGGGGCGCATCGAATCCGGGCCGGAAGGTTGGCAACAAGCCGGTTGTCGAAGGAGAGGAGTTCCATGAACATCAAGAGGATCCCACTTAGCCGGTTGGAGGCGGATCCACGCGGGACCCTAAGTGAATGTGCCGACTCCGGGCAGGCCTTCGTCATCGAGTTGCCGGACCACCGCTTGGTTGCCATCCAAGGATTGGAGCCGGCAGGAGACGACTCGCTTACCAGTGAATTGCTGGAGTCCAACGAAGCATTTCAGAACCTCGTTGCCAGGTCGAAGGCCAGCCCACGCAAACCGTTCCCCGCGGACTCCGGAGGGTAAGGAATGGCGACAGAATCGCCAGTCACTTTCAGCTCACAAGTCGAAGGAATTGGACACGGAGTGAGGCATGGTGTACAGCGAAGCGCTGGCCGAACGGATCCGCAAACTCGTCGCCGGCCGAAAGGGCGTTGAAGAGAAAAAAATGTTCGGCGGGGTCGGCTTCCTGCTCTACGGAAACATCTGCGTCGGCGTGTGGAAGACTTCGCTCATCGCCCGGCTCGGTCCGGATGCAGCGGCAGACGCGCTGGAGGAGCCACACGTCCGGCGGTTCGATATCACGGGACGGGCCATGAAAGGCTGGGTCCTCGTCGACGCGGAAGGCTTCGAGGCGGATTCCCAGTTGCACCGCTGGATCGAACGCGCCGAGGATTTTGTCTCTCGGCTGCCGCCCAAGGGCCGATGAGGCGCCGGACAATAGCGGGAATGGACCGCATGAATGCGGTCACTACGAGCCCAGTCGTCACCCTCCCCATTTGCTTGCCTGCGGGCAATCGGCGCCGATAAAATCCGTCTTCTCAGAAGCCCATGACGGGGAAAGGCCCGCGCACACGCGGAGCGGAGGAACGGCGATGCGAAACAGCGTCGAACCTGAAAGATTCTCACGGCCTGAAAGATTCACGGATAGGCATTCGGGTCTTCGACAGCGATTCCTTCAGCATGGGCGGCAGAATTCAATTCCTGGTCAGCCGACACGACAGTGAGCGGCGATAGTTTTCCAGCGGCCCAACGACCGCTTCCGGCGGTGCACGCCAATTTGCTAAGCATCAATTTGCTAAGTATCAAAGAGGGACGCCTGTGCCTCCATCGGCCGATGATGGGTGCAGCATGAGACTATGCGCCTCGCCCCAAGTCGGCGGTTCGCACTTGTCGGCAAGCTCGCGGATGACGTGCTCCGGCACCGGCCGTTCACGCCGCCTGTTCTGGCCGAAGATCACCGGCAGGGGCGGTTCAACGTACACGATTTCGATCCGGGCACCGTAATCTGCAAATAGATTGATCCAGCGCTGCCGGGTTTGACGCAACAAGTTTGTGGCGCTGAAGGCGAACGACTGGCGCGATCGTAGCAATTCACGGCAGCGCTGGCGCGCTAATTGGACGACATCGCCTTGATTGTCGGTTGCTTCGACGTTGAGCTCCGCTCGAACGTCGTCGAGCGAAACGACCGGCAGACCGGGGCGGTTCGTCGCCAGCCACGTGTCCTTGCCGCTGCCGGGAAGACCCGACATCACGGTCACCGTGCAACGGTAGTCCTCGTAGGGTACGAAGTGCAGGTCCGGTTCCCGCTGCCGGTAGAACAAAAACCGGGCATGATCGTTGGCAAACGGGTAAGGTCTGTCGAAGCAGCGGTTCTCGCAGGCAACCAGCTTCCAGAAGTGCAGGTTCTCCTCGGGACGACCCATGTCGGCCGTCTTGCGGCCGCGGGTATCGGCCAGGGCAAACAGGTAGAGCAGCCTGTTGCTGAGCCACCAAGACAACGACACGACCTCGTGATTCGGATCGTTCTTTTCGAGCAGGAAAGCCGGGCGGCCGTGGAACCGGATCAACCGGGCGATCTCTTCTCGTGTGGTCAGATCACAGCCCGCGTCACGCAGCACCGACCGGGCAAGGTGTTCGCCCTTGATGGCGTGCTTCGGTGATTGGATTCGCCCCGTCGTCGGATCGGTCTGCGACGTCAGGGGTTTCCCCGCATCGTGAAACAGGGCCGTAAAGATGAGCAGTGTCCGTTCTCGCGAGCTCAGCGTCGGCCAGTCGTCAAGCTGTGGAAGTTGTGCGCAGACCATCTGAGTGTGGGTCCAGACATCTCCTTCGGAATGCCACCCGGCATCCTGCTGGCAGGCGGCCATCGCCCGGCACCATGGCTGATCGTTGGCCCATGCCACGATGTCGGCGGGGGATGCCTTTGAAAGTTCGGCCCACGTCATGACCAGATGTCCGCGTCGTTTCGCAACAGGTTGGATACCATCGCCTGGTGCTGCCAGTGCGTGCTCTGCTTCACTTTCTCCACGAACTCAGGCCGCACGAACTTGGTCCGACCCGTGACGTCCCCTGCCGATTCGGTTCTCAGGTACAGGCCCTCCATGAGGTTGTCGGTGCGCTTCGTCAACGGGTTCTCGAACCGGCTGTCGAAAAGCGAAGGTCCGATCAGCCCTTCGAGTCGGTCGCGCGTCAGGCTTCCGGTATGGACAACGGGCACTGTCTGGATTCCCGTCCCACCCAATAGGGCCAGCCGTCGCTCCAGACTTAGATAAACTTCGCTGTCCTTGTCGTAGACATCGAACTCGAAGAAATAATGCGGAAGCTGCCGATAGTGGACGGAGTGCCGGGCATACATCCACTCGCCAAACAAGATGAACCGACTTTCCAGTCGCTTCTCCAGCGCGGCACGCTTCACCACCGCCCATTGCTTGAACAAGTCGTACTGGGGGTGCATTCCTTCCGTGATGAGATGGCCTCGGCACTGCAGGACCATCTTTTCATCGGTCGTGAAGTGAATGCCGACGTTCGTGCCGTCGATCTTCTCTTCCACGATCAGCGATTCATCGGCAATGAAACGGTTCGACTCCGCTTCGTCCAGATGCTTGTCGTCGGGCGTCCCGGTCGAACCGAACAGATGAGGGGTCCTCGGGTACTTGACGAACTCGTCACGTGAGCTGCCCATGACCGGCCTCCAGTCTTTCGAACACTGCCATCTCCCGTGACGACCTGACACCCCGCCGGCGGCCGCGGTTCGCGGCAGCCTTCCCGGCGGCCCCGCCGCAGGCGCCCGGCAGGAATCCCCTCCCTTCCTTTTTCCCGCCTCCCCTCGTCCAACTGTTACAATCCACAAGCATTCGGCCTGCCACAAGACCCGATCATGAGGTTATCCAAACATGCTAGCGATGAACCATCGTACTGGGTGGCTGCTGCTTCTGTCCTTGGCCATTGGCGGTTCTTTGGGCAGACCAGCCGAGGCGGGAGGCGACGATCCAGGCGAGATCCGGCGCCTGGAAGGGCATGCCGACAAGGTGACCAGCCTGGCGCCAGTGGGCGAAGGCCGGCTGCTCTCGGGCGGCGACGACAAGACGATGCGGCTGTGGAATCTGGAAATGGGCAAGCAACTGCGGGTCTTCGAGGGGCACACTAATTTCGTGCTCAGCGTGGCCGCCTCCGCCGACGGCCGCCGGGCGCTGTCCGGCAGCGGCGGCGAGTTCCGCAACGGCCGCTTCTCGCCCGGCTCGGACAAAACGATGCGACTCTGGGACCTGGAAACCGGCAAGGAGCTGCGCAAGTTCCCCCAGCAGGCGGCCCCCGTCTGGTGCGTCCGCTTTCTGCCGGATGGCCGGCGCGCGGTCTCGGTCAGCGGCGAAGGTGAAAATGCTTTGCGGCTCTGGGATTTGGAATCGGGGCGGGAGGTCCGCCGCATCGGCGGAAAACATTCGGGACAGGGGGTCGCGGTTTCGAGCGACGGAAAATACGTCGTCGCCGCGTCGGCCCCGCCCGACTTGAGCGTCCGCATCTGGGAGCTGGAGACGGGAGAGGAGGTCCGCCGCCTGGAAGGGCACCAGGCCGTCGTCCGCGGCGCCGACTTCTCGCCCGACGGCACTCGCATTCTCACGGGTGGCGGCAATTTCGTCTCCGGCGGCCTTGATACTTCGATTCGGCTGTGGGACGCCGAAACAGGCCGGGAACTCCGCCGCCTGGACGGGCACGAGCAATTGGTCTGGTGCGTCGCCTTCTCACCCGACGGCCGCCGGGCCCTGTCCGGCAGCGTCGACGGCAGTGTGCGCCTTTGGGACCTGGAAACGGGCGAGCAGTTGCGCCGGTTCGACGGTCACCAGGTCATCGAGAACGATCCGCGCGTCGGCGAGCGGGCCGACGTGCGGGCCGTGCTGTTTCTGCCCGGCGGCAGCCGCGCCATCTCCGCCGGTCACGACAAGACGATCCGGGTCTGGGATCTGAAGGCAGAAGGATGAAGGCAGAAGGATGAAGGCAGAAGGCAGAAGGACGAAGGAGGAAAAGCCCCGGCGCGCCGTCGGCGGTCATTCGGCCGAGGTGCTGGTGGGTGGCGAGCAGGTCTCAATGGCCCTTGCAAGAAGCCCTTTGTCGACGTCCCACCAGCATTGCAGCCCGAGCAACGGCGCGTATAGCCTCGAATCCGCGATGATCTCCGCCGCTTCGACCGCCAGACGCCCCACGCAGTCCGATTCCAGCTCACAAGACAGGGCGGAAACGACTCTCTGATCGCCGCGCTTCGCCAATCCGACGAGGGCTTCGCCGCGTGCATCGTCGTCCGCGTCGAGCAGGCGTTCCAGGAGCGCCTCGCGCAGCGCCGGCGCGTCCAGCTCGGTCTGGGTGCCGAGCGCGAACGTCGCCCAGTCGCGGACACGCGGATCACTGTCTCTCGACAGCTCAATGAGCGTTTCGACTGCAACTGAATCTTCGTAGCCGCCCAAGGCGAGCGCGACTGCCTCTCGAACGTCCGGGTCGGCATGCCGCCGAAAACGGGATGCAGGGATGATCAGTCGCGGGTCGCTCAGATGGCTGAACGCGACAAGGATCGATCGGAGCACATTCTGATCACGTTCGCGGCTTAATGCGTTTATTAGGATGTTGACACAGTATTCGGGAAACGTCCGCTCGGGCACGCCCAATTGCCCGAGCATATCGGCTCCCAGCCGGCGCTCGTGCGGGCAGGAGCTGCGGCAGAGTCCGGCGGCTCGACGAAGCACTTCGAGGGTACCGCGATACTGCAGCGCGCAGACGGCATCCCAAGCGATGTCTTCATCCGTCTCGCTCAATGCGGCGAAGATCAATTCATCGACCGTTCGAGGATCATCCTTCGGATGAAGGCAGGCCGGGGAACCGTTTTGATCTGTCACGCCGAACACTCCGCCGGCATTGGGAGCCGGCTGGCTTCACGACCGTGGGCCGCCCTTCCTGGTGCGACACCGCTCCATCGTCCCGGGTTCGCATGCTCGCCGGGAAGGTGGATTTGATTCCTCGCTGCTGCCGGCAGGTCGAGCACGCGCCTGGCAGGCGCCGAGCCAAGGTGAACCTCGGCCTTGCCGCCGTGTCGGTTTCGATAGCTTCCCAGACCAACAGATCGAGCTAGTCGCAGGAGAAACAGGCTATGCGGGTACCCACTTGGATGCAAAGTTCGGCACGCTTCTTCGGACCGTGGTTAACCCATCTCGCGGAACGTAGACGCACTGTCGAAGGCATCCAAGATGAACCTGGAGCAACTGATAGAACTACTGGACCCAGACGTAGATTGTGACCCGGAGGATCGTGAAGCCTATCTTCATTTCCGGTCGCTGGGCCTGGCAGCGGCCGGCGAGTACCGGCAGTGGTGCCAGCGGCATGGTTTCAGCACTCGGTTGACCAAGAGCTGGCGGGAGCGGCTCCGGGAGCGCGCTTTCCTTTTCCGCCCGGTTGCCGAGGCCAGGCTCGCCCAGAGAAAGCGTGAGCTTCGCGCCCCGGAGAAGGTCATTCGAGCCATCTTCCAGGGACAACTCGTGGAGGATCAGCTTGTAGCGCCTTACTTCAAGGAGATTTGCCGAGCCTGCCAGGCGGCCAAGCAACGCCCGAACTACGAGCGCAATCTGTTTCGGCTGCTGATGCATGCAACGCGGCACGCCAGCCTGCTGGCGATGGAACAGGTAGTTCCCCGCTTGGGCCGCCAGGAAGGAAACACCTTCGTCGGCGGACTGGCCGCCCTGGCCAGGCATTCGGCAAGCTGGCTGCGCGACGTCGAGAACTGGCGGCCGCGCACGCACAGCCCGCGCCGGAAATTCTCCTCACTGGCTCGCCACCTTTTCGCAGACTGGCCTGTCCCGTTGTTCATGGACTCGGTTTGGTTCAAAGGCGCTTCCAGCGAGGCCCTGCGCCAGCAAGGCTGGTTCCTGCACTTGGGCCGCGGCGAGAACATCCGCACGGCGGACCTGCCTTTGCCATACACCAAGAAAATGTCCCACTACTTCATGCAAGCTCCCAGCGAACTGAGCGTCGAGGGGGCACTGCGGTGGGGCCAGGTGCACGCGTTGGGCGGCTCCGGGCGCCTGGCGCGGGCGATTGTCGGCACCTGGCTGGAGACCGACTTGGAGCACGACGACTTTGTTCTCTCGGTCTTGCGGTTCCTGTTGGCCAACCCCACTTTGGACAAGCTGCAGGTTCGACGGCTCGCCGACTACATTCATGATGTGAAGCCCGCGGGTATTGCTCGATCTGGACCATGGAAGTCGAAAGCCTTGCGGAAAGGCGGAAACTACTCACGATCGAGTTGGACGTGAAGAGAAGGACCATCTGCCAGGCTCGAGGCAAACTGAATGCCAAGCCGAGCAAAGAGCACCTGGCCATCCTTCGCCTCTGGGCCGACCAGGCCGGACTGCGACTTGCCATGTGCCTATGAGCGCCGTCGGAAGGACAGGCCAGAAAGAGCATCGCCTCGGCCGGTGCCCGGGCGATGAAACAGGTCTAAAGACGCCGGTGGGAGTCGAACCCACTGAAAACCGCTCTGCAGGCGGTCGCCTTGCCGTCTGGCTCCAGCGTCACCACGAACACGAATGAACGACAGAGGATGAAGGCGGAACCGCCACCCTACGGGCCCGCTGATTCTGCCTTCATCCTTCTGCCTTCGGCCCTTCATCCTCGAGACTCACGTTCCAGTAAGCCTCGCTCACGAACTTCGACCAGCTTGCCACCACCACGCCGTGGCGGGCGTACAGCGGCTTCCAGGCCGGGCGGACCGGCTGCTTGCGCAGCCGCATGCCGGCCTGCTGCGGAGTCCGGTCGGCCTTGCGCTTGTTGCACTCGACGCAAGCCAGCACGCAGTTGGTCCAAGTCGACAGGCCGCCTTGCGACCGCGGCACGACGTGGTCGATCGACAGCTCCTCGCTCCCCGGCTGCCGGCCGCAATACTGGCAGGTGCTGTGGTCGCGCTTGAAGATGTTGCGGCGGCTGAAGCTCACGGCCGCATCGGGCAGCCGATCATATCCATTCAGCACCACAACCTCCGGCACGCGCAGCCGCAGCCGGCTGGCGCGGATGCACGGTTCGCCGTCGGGCGGAGCGAGCCGCGACCAGTCGGCCCAGGTGTAGAGCTGGAAATCGTCCGGGTCGACCACGCGGGCCGCCGCGTTCCACACCAGCACCAATGCCCGGGCCACGGTGGCCACGTTTACCGGCTGCCAGTTTCGGTTGAGGATCAGCGTTGGGCGCTCGAGTACCATGCTTAATTGTTGCTTTTTAGTCCAGGGGTGGATCCGCCATTGGAATGCATACCATCCCTAACCCATTAGACGCAAGCAGTTTCCGGAAGGTTCGCGCGGGCCCACCCCGCAGCGCGGCACGTGCAAAAGGAGCGTCAGGCGTCAGCGGGCGGCCCGCTTTGCGCTGGAGCAGCCTGATCGCCGACAAGTCCCGCCGCAACAAGTCCTGGGAAACCGGAAGCCGCCAGATGCTCTGAGCTACTCTTCCGCTTCCGCTTCTTCTTCTTCCGAGACGGCTTCACGCGGCTTGAACAAGGGGCCCTTCTCGCCCCGCGTTCCACCTTTGAGCTCGGTGGGCGGAACGCTCGACGGGCCGCCAGGCGGATGATGGCCGTCGGTCGGCTGGCTGCCGGCCTCCTCGGCCCACTCGACGCGTTTCCGCGAGAGGCCGATCTTGCGCTCCTCGGCATCGACGCGTAGGATCTTGACCTCGATCTCATCGCCGACCTTGACCACCTCCTCCGGATTCTCGACCTTGTGGTCGGCCAGCTCCGAGATGTGCAACAGGCCTTCCAGGCCGTTCTCCAAACCGACGAACACGCCGAAATTGGTCAGCTTGGTCACCGTGCCGGTGACCACCTGGCCCGGCTGGTACTTGTTGGGAATGTCGCTCGCCCAGGGATCCTCGTGCAACTGCTTGAGCCCCAGGGCGATCCGCCGCCGCTGCTGATCGACCGACAGCACCCGGCACTCCAGCCGTTGCCCCTTTTCGACGACCTCGCTGGGATGGCTGATCTTGCGGGTCCAGCTCATGTCGCTCACGTGCAGCAGGCCGTCGATCCCCTCCTCGATCTCGATGAAGGCGCCGTAGTTGGTCAGGTTGCGGACCACGCCGGACACGGGTGTGCCGGGCGGATAGTGCTCGGCCACCTTGTCCCAGGGATTCTCCTGGGTCTGCTTCATGCCCAGCGAGATCTCCTGCTTTTCCCTGTTGATCCCCAGCACGACGACTTCGATCTCGTCGTCGATGTGCACCAGCTCGTTGGGGTGGCTGATCCGCTTGGTCCACGACATCTCGCTGATGTGCACCAGGCCCTCGATCCCTTCCTCCAGCTTGACGAAAGCCCCGTAACTCATCACGTTGACCACGGTCCCCTTGATGCGGCTGCCGACGGGGTACTTGTCCGCCACGTTCTCCCAGGGACTGGCCGACTTCTGCTTGAGCCCCAGGGCGATCTTCTCCTTCTCGCGGTCGATGTGCAGGATCTGGACCTCGATCTCCTCGTCGATCGAGACCAGCTCCGAGGGATGACCGATGCGGCCCCAGCTCATGTCGGTGATGTGCAGCAGGCCGTCGATGCCCCCCAGGTCGACGAAGGCGCCGAACTCGGCAATGTTCTTCACGGTGCCCTTGCGGAGCTGGCCGATTTCCAGCTCGCGCAAGAGCTTGGCTTTCTTTTCCGCCCGCTCGCTCTCGATCAGCGAACGGCGGCTGACAACGATGTTGCGCCGGGCCTCGTCGATCTTGAGCACGATGCATTGGATGGTGCGGCCGATGTAGTCGCCGATGTCGGGCGGGCGGCGGATGTCGACCTGGCTGGCCGGCAGGAACACGTTCACGCCGATATCGACCAGCAGGCCCCCCTTGATCTTGCGGGTGGCGGTGCCGGTGACGATGTCCCCCTCGTGCACCGACTCCATGACCTTCTTCCAGGCCTCGATCTTCTCGGCCTTGCGCTTGCTGAGGCTGATCATGCCGGCCTCGTCGAGGCCGAACTGGGCGTCTTCGATTTCCTCGATCAGCACCTTGACCATCTGTCCGGGCTGGGGCGGCTCTTCTTCTTCGCCCCATTCGTTGAGCGGGATGGTGCCTTCGCTCTTGTAGCCGACGTCGACCAGCACCAGCTCGCCCTCGATCCTGAGCACGCGCCCCTGGACGATTTCGTTGAGGGTGATGTCCTCGCCGCCCCACTCGATCTCCTCCGGATCGGTGCCGGCCAGCGCGGCGGTGAGTTCCTCTTCCCAGTCCTGCTCGTTGAGATCGAGCCCCCGAATCAAATTGCGATTGACCATGCAGTAGCCACCCGATCCCGCCCCGGAATCGGCCAAAAAATTTGAAATGCCTGCTCTCGTCCACCCGGTCCGCCGACAAGGCGAACAACCGCGGGCCCTCGAAAGAACCGACCAATATATCAAAGCCTTGGTCCACTCACAACACGGCTACTCCAATGCCTTTGGCGTTCCGGCGCCGTGCTTTCACGCTCGCCGCGCCGCCAAAGCGCGGCCGCGCCGCCGACGTTGCCGGCCGGGGCCGCATCCGGCCATTTGGTGCCGTTATTCGGGCCGCTTTGCGTTGCACGAGCCAGCGCAGGGGATAAACTGGCCACCGGGTCTCACGGGGAGAAGACCGCCCCCCAGACCTCGATCTCTGTCCGTCAGCGTCAAGGGAGGCCCAGCCATGCGGGTCGATTTACAAGGCCAGACGGCGCTCGTCACCGGAGGCGCCCTGGGCATCGGACGGGCCATCGCCCAAAGCCTGGCGGCCAACGGAGCCCATGTCGCCATCGTCGATATCGACGAGGAGGCGGCCCGCCGGACGGCCGACGAACTGGCTTCGGCTGGGCGCGCGGCCGCCTTTGTGGGCGACGTGGCCGATGCGGCGCGGATGGCAGCCGTTGCATCCGAGGTGGCACGGCAGCTCGGGCCGCCGCGGATCCTCGTCAACAACGCCGGCATCAACACCCTCGATGATCGGCGTCCGATCCACGAGTACCCGCTGGCCGATTGGGACAAGATCCTGCGCGTCGACCTGACCGGCGTGTTCCTGACTAGCCAGGCCGTGGTGCCGATGATGCTCGCCGCCGGCGGAGGCCGGATCGTCAACCTGGCCTCCGTGGCGGGGCTCGTTCCCTTGCGGCTGCAAAGCGCCTACGTGGCCGCCAAGGCGGGCGTGGTCAACTTGTCCAAGTCGATGGCTTTGGAGCTGGGCCCCTCGGGCATCCTCACCAACTGCGTCGCCCCCGGATCGATCCTGACCCGCGGCACGCGGGCCTTGTTCTACGACTCCGACGGGTCGTACTCCGAGAAGGCCGCCAGTCTCTTGTCGCACGTGCCGCTGGGCCGCCCGGGCTCGCCGGAGGAGATCGCTCACGCGGTATTGTTCCTGGTGGCGCCCGAATCGAGCTATATCAACGGCGCCGTCCTGACGGTTGATGGGGGTTGGACCGCCGGCTACACCCGCGACTGGTAGGCGATGAAGATCACGCGGCTCGAAAGTTTTCTGGCCAATGCCGGGCTGAGGAACTACCTGTTCCTGCGGCTCACGACCGACACGGGCGTCCGCGGCCTGGGCGAAGCTTCGCTGGAATGGCAGGAGAAGACGGTCCAGACCCTGGTCCACGAATGGGTCGAACAACGCGTGCTGGGGCGCGACCCCTTCGACGTCGAGGACATCGTGGGCGGCCTGGTGCGCGACCAGTACCAGGGCGGCTCGACGGTGATGACCGCCATCAGCGGGGTCGAGATCGCCCTTTGGGACATCATGGGCAAGGCCTGCGGGCAGCCGGTTTACAAGCTGCTCGGCGGGCGCTGCCGATCGACCATTCCCGCCTATGCCAACGGCTGGTACGGCGGGGCCGCCAGCCCGACCGACGTGGCCGAGCGGGCCCGCGACGTGGTGGCCCGCGGCTATCGGGCGCTCAAGTTCGATCCGTTCGGCACGGCCTGGAAAGCGATATCGCCCGGCGAGACGGCGGCGGCGCTGGAGCTAGTGGCGGCCGTGCGCGAAGCGGTGGGAAGCGACGTGGGGCTGTTGATCGAGTTTCACGGCCGGCTCTCCGCCACGCATGCCATAGAGATGATGCAGGCGCTGGCCCGCTACCGCCCGGCGTGGTGCGAAGAACCGGTGGCTCCGGAATGCCTCGACCTTTTGGCCGAAGTGCGCCGCCGCGCGCCGGGGCGGATCGCCGCCGGCGAGCGGCTCTATACGCAGGCCGATTTTTACCGTCTGATCGCCTCGAGAGCCGCCGACGTGGTCCAGATGGACATTGCCCATTGCGGAGGGCTGTTGGCCGCCAAGAAGATCGCCGCCATGGCCGCCGCACAAGACATCGAGGTCTCGCCCCACTGCTCGATCGGCCCGGTGGCGTTGGCGGCCGCGCTGCACTTCGATGTCAGCACGCCCAACTTCCAGATCCAGGAGGCGTTTTCGGAGTTCGACGTGCCGTGGCACAACGATCTGGTCCGCGGCTTTAATCCGCTCGAGGCGGGCCAGTTCACGCTCTCCGACTCGCCGGGACTGGGGTTGGAGCTCGACGAAGATGTCATCGCCGCGCATCCGTACAAGCCCAACGCCTTCCCCAGTCTTTGGGACAAGCAGTGGCTGACCGGCTTTACACAAAGCGAATTCTGAGCCAGCGCGAGAGGGAGCTGCCGAGTGCGAACATTCCGCCTGGCATTCACGGGCGATTACCTCGATGAAAAGGGCCAGCCCGCTTACGGCGACCATGGCTACGTGCAACTGGCCCAGGCGCCCTACGTCGAGTACGACTTTCTCCGCGACCAGGCGCCGCGGGCCGGCGATGCGGCCTACTGGCAGCGGTTGTATTCCATGGAGGTCACCCCCGGGCAGATCCGCGGCCTGGACGGCCTCGTGGTGCTCAGGCCGGCCGTCAGGCGGCCCGCGATCGCCGCCGCGGCCGAGCGGCTGGTCGTCATCGGCCGCTCCGGCGCCGGCTACGAAAAGATCGACGCGGCGGCCTGCACCGAGCACGACGTGCTCTTGTTCAACGCTCCCCGGGGCCTCGACCACGCCACCGCATCGACGGCGCTGATGTTCATGCTGGTGCTGGCCAAGCGGCTGGCCGAGCAGCAGGAAATCACCCGGCGGGCACAGTGGCAGCGCCAGGCGGAGGTGACTGGAAGCGAGATCCAGGGACGCACGCTGGGGATCATCGGGCTGGGGCACAGCGGGCGCGAGCTGGTGCGGCTGGTGGCCCCCTTCGAGATGCGCGTGCTGGCCTACTCTCCCCACGCCGATCCGGCCCAGGCCTTGGCCTTGGGCGTGCAACTGACGACTTTGGACGAACTGCTGCGGGAGTCGGACTTTGTCAGCCTGCACGCGCGGTTGACCGACAGCGTGCGGCGGCTGATCGGCGCCCCGCAGTTGGCCATGATGAAGCCCACCGCCTACCTGATCAACATTGCCCGCGGCGCGATGATCGACCAGGCCGCCCTGGTGGCCGCTCTGCGCGAACGGCGGATCGCCGGCGCCGCGCTCGACGTGTTCGAAGTCGAGCCGCTGCCGGCCGGTGATCCGCTGCTGGGGTTGGACAACGTGGTGATCACGCCGCACTGGTCCGCCTCGACCAGCGACGTGTGGGCAACGACCGGCAAGGCCACGGCCGAGGGGGTGCTGCGCGTGGCGCGGGGCGAGCCGCCCGCCAACGTGGTGAATCCGGCAGTGCTCGAGCGGTCCGGCTTCCAAGCCAAGCTGGCGCGGTTCGCCGAGAACCAGGCGGTGGCACGGCCGGCGCGGGCCGAGTAAACTCCAGACCGGCAGCGTGCCTCACTACCCACCCAAGAAAGGTCGATAGCATGGCGGACAGACCTGCCGTGGGCAGCCAGTCGTTTGTGGCGCCGCATCCCGGCTCGAAGGCGATGCCGCGCTGGAACACGGCCGAACTGATCGATGCGCCTCGCTTTACCTGGCGCAACTGGGCCGCCATGATCGGTCCGGGACTGCTGATGGGCGGCGCGGCGATCGGGGGCGGCGAGTGGCTGACCGGGCCCTTGGTCACGGCACGCTACGGGGGCAACATGCTCTGGCTGGCCACTTTGAGCATCGTCTTCCAGGTGATCTACAACCTGGAAATCTGCCGCTACACGCTCTACACGGGCGAGCCGATCTTCACGGGCAAGTTCCGCACGCCCCCCGGCCCCGCCTTCTGGCTGCTGGCTTACATCGCCCTCGATTTCGGCGCGCTGTTCCCCTACCTGGCCGCCAGCGCGGCCACGCCCGTGGCCATGCTGATCCTCCGGGAGCTTCCCGATCCTCAATCGACGGAACTGGTGAGCGTGCTCGGCCTGGAGATGACGGAGAAGACGCTATTGAAGGTGTTGGGCAACGCGATCTTCCTCTTGGCGTTGGTGCCGCTGATCTTTGGAGGCAAGATTTACAATTCGCTCAGAGCGGTGATGACGTTCAAGATCGTGACCGTGTTCGGTTTCCTGCTGGTGCTGGGGGCGCTGTACACGGGCGTCGAAACCTGGATCGAAATCACGACCGGCTTCTTCAAGTTCGGCATGGTGCCGATTCAAGGCGGCGAACACGCCCACAGCGTCGACAACGTCTTCCTGGCGCTGTTCGAGGGCCGCGGCTTTCCCATAATCGACTTCACCACCATCGGCCTGTTGTGCGCGATGGTGGCCATCTCCGGACAGGGCGGGTTGTCCAACACCCCCCTGAGCAACTACACCCGCGACCAGGGCTGGGGGATGGGCCACCACGTCGGTGCCATCCCCAGCGTGGTGGGCGGCCACCGGATCAAGCTGTCGCACGTCGGCTCGGTCTTCGAGGTCACTGCCGACTCGCTCTCGCGCTGGCGGCGCTGGTACCGCCACGTCATGCGCGATCAGCTCGTCATTTGGATGCCGGCCTGCTTCATCGGCTTGGCGCTGCCCAGCATTCTCTCCGTCGAGTTCCTCCCGCGGGGCACCGAGGCGGACCCGTGGACCGCGGCCGGCATGACGGCGGGAAAGGTGGGCGAGCACGTGACCAGCGTCTCGGGCCCCACGATCGGCGGCTTCTTTTGGTTCATGACCGTGTTTTGCGGCTTCCTGGTGCTGGCGCCCAGCATGTCCAGCAGCGCCGACGGCGTGGTCCGCCGTTGGCTCGACGTGCTCTGGACCGGCAGCGCCGGCCTGCGGCAGGTCGATCCGCGGCAGATCGGCAAGGTCTACTTCGGTGTGCTCTGCGGATACGCCGTGTTCGGTCTGCTGGTGCTCACCTTCGTGCCCCCAGGCCGCCTGCTCATCATCGCGACGAACATCTTCAACTATGCCTTGGGCTTCAGTTGCTGGCACGCCCTGGCCGTCAACCTGATCCTGCTGCCTCGCGAGCTGCGCCCCTGCTGGGCCATACGAATCAGCTTGTTCGTGGCCGGAGCCTTTTTCATGCTGGTTGCCGGTTTGACCACCTATCACACCCTGGCCCGTGCTGGCTGGATCTAGCGGTCAAAGGGCAGCGCAAGCCCCGCCGCTTGCGACGAAAGCCCGCCCTGAACGGGTATTGACCCCCGGCCGGCAAAAACGCCCCTTTTTCCTTGATTTACCCAGTTTATCGAATTAAGATCGAAGGGCGCTACGGCAGCTTGTGGCAGCACTTCGCCTATATTTGAGCCAACAAACCGCCCCCACCTTCCAGGTAGATGGCCTGCCGGTGGGGGCGTACCGGACAGTTCTTCGCAACAGGAGTTTCAGCCGCCATGGTCTCCCGATCGTTTGCCCGCCCCGCGCTATTGCCTCTGCTCTTCACTGTGGCGATGCTGACCGTGCCTGCCACGTTGAAAGCGCAGGGCAACGGCAACGGCAACGGCCAGAACCTGCAGGGCGTCGCCGGTGTCGCGGTTGACGCCAACGGCGTCTTGTCCGTCCTTTTTCGTAACGACGCGACGGGCGAATTGACCCGCCAGCAGATTGAGGCAGCCAAGGCCACGCTCGATCCCAAGCTGGCTGGAAAGAGCCCACTGCGGAAAATCTCGTTGAATCGGCTGGAGCGGGCCATCGCGGCACGGTTGGCCGCCGGCCGCCAGATCTCCGGCGACATGCAGTACCTGGCCGGCATGACTCGCATCCAGTTTGTGTTTTGCTATCCGGAGTCGGGCGACATTGTGATCGCCGGTCCGGCGGAAGGCTGGTTCCAGGACCTGGCCGGCAGGCCGGTGGGCCTGTCGACCGGGCGCCCCGTGCTGGAGCTGCAGGATTTGATCGTGGCACTGCGGGCGTATCCGCCCGGCCAGCGGCAAGGGCCGGTCATCGGCTGCTCGATCGATCCCACGCCGGAGGGCCTGGCCAACATGCAGCAGTTTCTCCGCCAGGTCGGCGGTCGGGCCACCCCCGCCGACACCGAGTTCATTGTCAACGGGTTGCGGACCAGCCTCGGCCTGCAGCAGGTCCGCGTCCTGGGCGTCCCGCCCGATACGCACTTTGCCCAGGTGATGGTGGAGGCCGACTACCGCATGAAGCTGATCGGCATCGGCCTGGAACGGCCGCCGGTCAAGCTGGCCAGCTATGTCGACAAGGCCGATCCGGCCCAGGTCAGCCGCAACGCCCTGCAGCGGTGGTTCTTCACGCCGGACTACGAGTGCGTGCGGGTCAGCGGCGATCGCATGGCCATGGAACTGGTGGGGGATGGGGTGAAGCTGGTGGGCGAGGACGAAGTGGTCGGCGCCGACGGCCAGCGGAAGCGGGCCGGCAGCACCAACCGCGCGAGTGAGTTGTTCGTCCAAGGATTCACGCGAAAGTATCCGGAGCTGGCCCGCAAGTCGCCCGTATATGCACAACTCCGCAACCTGATCGACATGGCCGTGGCCGCTGCCTTTATCCAGCAGGAAGACTATTACAGCCAAACCGGCTGGAGCATGGAAACACTGGGCAATGAGGCGGTGCTGAGCGTGGAAACCTATCAGACTCCGGTGCAGGTCGACACCGCGGTCGCCAGCGTCTGGAAGGGAAACCGGCTGATGACGCCGGTGGGCGGCGGCGTGCACATCGAGGCCGAGACGGCCCTCGATCCATCGCATCTGCTCCAGGACAAGGAGGGCAAGGTCCACGAGCACCGTCTCCAGACCCGGCTCGATCATCTCGCCGAAGGCCAATGGTGGTGGGACTGAAACTCTCGTGCCAGGCTTCCCTTCCAAGTTGGGGCGCTAAGCCCCAAGTGCCAAAAAAGCCGAAATTTGATCGACACGGCCTGATCGGCTGCTAAAATGCGGTCGTTGCGGTAGCCGCACGACGCGGTTGCGGCGTGGTGCATTGGCACGTCCCGTCTGGCTTGCAGTCCGGCAGCCTGCCATAAGTTCAGTGTTGGCACTTCGGGGGGCACCTGGCGGCGGGGCCAGTTTTTTGCTCTGGATACGGGGGGTAGCATGACCTCGTTCTCGTTTTTTCGTTCCGCGTCGGTTGCCGTATCGCTGGCCGCGCTGCTCTCGCTGTCGCCCGGATGCGATGACGGCGGCCCGGCAGCTCCCGATCCGTTGGCCG
Source organism: Pirellulales bacterium (assembly GCA_040901675.1). Taxonomy (GTDB): domain Bacteria; phylum Planctomycetota; class Planctomycetia; order Pirellulales; family JAICIG01; genus JBBDNX01. Next base: position 53,143 of record JBBDYJ010000030.1, read on the forward strand.
GCGCGGCCCTGCCCGCCGGCGCCGCCCCGCTGCCATCCGGCGCCGTGGCTCCAGGCAGCGCTCCGCCTCCAGCGCCAACCCCGGCGCAGCCGGCGATGGCCGCCGCCGCCGGCGCCCATGCCAGCCAGCCCCAGGGCAACTTGATCACCGGAGCGCTAGCCGGAAACACCAGCCAGCCAGGCACGGGAATACCGGGCGGCGCCGTGCCGGGAACCACGCCCGGGGCCGCGGTTCCAGGCCAACCGGCTGCGGTACCGGGTGCAGCGCCGGCAGGCGGCGTCGGCACCCCAGGCATACCAGGCGCGACGGGGACATCCGCGGGAACGACGGCAGTGCCGGGCGCCGCGACGAGCGTACCGGCCGGCACGGCCGCCGCGGCGCCTGCGGCGGTTGTGGTGCAGACGGGCGACGTGGCCGGGCTCGGGCGGGCCGTCGACACGTGGCGCGCGCAGCCGGGCGAGCTGCTGGGCGCCACGCGGATGAAGGACAAACCCGTGCTGGCCGGCTATAGCTGGATGGTGCCGCTTCTGCCCCATCTGGGCCATCAGGACGTGTATTCCAAGTTCAACCTGGAGAAGCCGTGGACCGAGGACGAGAAAGCCCAAGGTGCCGAAACCACGAACCTGCAACTCAGTGGCACGATCATCCCGGCATTTCTCGATCCGACGAATCCCCAGCACCGCTGGAAGGGCTTTCCCTTTCTCGACGACGGACCGGGCCTGACCCATTACGTGGGGATGTCGGGAATCGAAGACAGTCGCAACGTGGTGGCGGCCGCGCTAGCGCGCAGCGATCCGCGAGCCGGCATTTTCGGCTATGACCAGGTGGCCCGGCTGGCCGAGATCACCGACGGCGCCTCGAACACCATCATGCTGATCGGCTCGGGCAAGATGACGGGGCCCTGGGTCCAAGCGGGCGGCGCCACGATCCGCGGCGCCCGCGCCCCCTACTTCGACTCATTGACCGGCTTTGGTTCGGCCACGTCGCCCGGCAGCGGCGCCATCGTGCTCATGGCCGACGGCTCGGTCAAGACGATCTCCAAGGACATCGACCCCGCGGTGTTCCGCGCCCTGTGTACCATCCACGGCGCCGAGTCGATCGACCTGACACAGCTTAGCGGCGCCGTTCAACCCAAAAACTGACTGCAACCCAAGAACTGGGCCATTCGACAACGAACTCTTCGACCGCCTTTGAGGGAGGGATATCGATGACGCGTCTGGCAACCTGTCTGCTGGCGGCGGCGGCCGTGTTGGTCGCCCGGCCGATACCGGCTGGGGCCGATTTCATCGAATATGCGGTCGGCGACGGGCTGGTGTTCATCCTCCAGGGCAAAGCGACGGCCAACCCCGGCCGCACCGTCACGTTCAGGCACGCCAAGTTCGGCAACCTTTATTTCAGCCTGTACGACGTCAAGATTCACAAGGTGCCGACGCTTTCGCAGCAGTACGAAAAGCTGGTCGCCAAGGCCAACTTGAAGAAGGACGCCGACGAGATGTTCCAGGCCGGCATTTGGGCCCTGAGGCATGGCATGCTCGACAAGCACTATGCCGCCGTCGACAAGGCGCTCGAGTTCGACCCCAAGCACGCCGAGTCGCTGCGGATCCGCAAGCTCAAGGCGGAGATGGACAAGCCGCTCCCCGAGTCGTCGGTCGAGGAGAGCGAGCTGCGCGCCTTCGTGCCGCGGCCGCAGATGAGGATCGCCACCAGCAAGCACTTCATCCTGCTGTACGACACGCCCGACCAGCCCGACAAGGAAAAAGGACAGAAGCGCCCCCGCCACGAGGAACGGCTGGAACTGTTGGAGCAGGTCTACGAGAGCTTCCTCTTGACGTTCTTCTCCCGTGGCGTGGACCTGGAAGTCCCCAAGGAGCGGCTCAAGGTGGTGCTGTTCAACAACTACGCCGACTTCAAGGACTTCTCGGTCCGGCTGGACGCCACGCTGATCAACGCCGCCGGCTTTTACATGCCCGAGGTGAATATCAGCTTCTTTTTCGATCACGGCACCGACGAGCGGTTCGAGGCCTTGCAGCAGATGAACAAGGACATGGAGGCGCGCATCAAGGAGTTGGTCCGCGCCCGCAGGGGCGGCGAGTACATCCGTCTTGCCAACACGCTCAAGCTCTTGACCAGGCTGGCCCAGGAGAGCCAGGACATCGAGGTCGTCAGCCACGAGGCCACGCATCAGTTGGCCGGCAACACGGGGCTATTCCCCCGGCACGTGCGGGTGCCCAGTTGGGTCCATGAAGGCCTGGCCGCCTACTTCGAGTCGCCCAACGACGGCGCTTGGAGCGGCATCGGCGCCGTGAACAAGCGGCGGATCCAGTACTACCGGGCGCTGGAACCGGACCGCGAGCACTCGAACATCGACTTCATCGTGGGAGACCAGATTTTCGATTACGCCGGCAACATCGGGTCCACGCTGCACGGCTACGGTCAGGCCTGGGCCCTCACGCACTTCCTGATGGAGAAGCATTTCGACAAGTTCATCACCTACTACAGGAAGCTGGGAGAGTTTCCCCCCGACATGACGATTGCCCCCGAGATGCTGACCACGCTATTCAACGAGGTCTTCGGCTCCGACCGGGGGCCCCTCGACGGCGAGTGGCGCAGCTACATGCGCAGTCTCAAGACCGACATCGAGCAGGTCATCGGCGACTAGCGCGTTCGTAGTGACCGCATTCATGCGGTCTTGGGTTCGTAGTGCCCGCATTCATGCGGTCCTCCAAGAGTAGCAGGCGCACGTCAACAACGGACTAAAATCCCGTTCTACATCGCCTGCATCGATTCTTTCAGGCTTTCGAAATCGTGCCGGATCGCGTCGCTGACGTGGACCGGATAAGCGGGCTGGGCTGCCTCCAAGGCGGCAAGGGGCGGCGGAAGCCGACGAAGCTGCTCGATCGCATACTCGCGGGCCGCTCGAAGGTCCTCCTCCTGACCCGCCAGCCGCTTCCCGCCTTGCAACATCGGGACCAACAGCCCGCTGCCCTCCGCTCTTGCGCCCCATCGGCCGATGATGTCCCGCTGCATCCGTCCATCCTCGACCACGCGGAACACCTGCTTGCGGCCGGGATAAAGCGCCTTGCTCGTCGAGAGCTTGATGCGGCCCCGCCCCGCGTATTCGACCAGCTTGTAGGCCATGTCCAGGCTGGGGGCGTCCTCGCTCACCACCAGGTGCGTCCCCACCCCAAACCCGTCGATCGGCACATCCGACTCCACGAAGCGGCTAATCGCCCGTTCATCCAATTCGCTGGAAGCGAAGATCTTTACCTGCGCCAGGCCGGCCTGGTCGAGCATCCGCCGCGCCTCGCGAGCCAACACTTCCAAATCCCCGGAGTCGAGCCGTATCGCGCCGACGTGGAAATCGGAACCGAGCCGCGCGGCTAGCTCGATCACGCGGCCCACCCCCTGCAGCGTGTCGTACGTGTCGACCAACAATGTCGTGCCGGGATAGCGGCGTGCAAAGGCCGCGAGCGCCGACCGCTCGTTGTCGTGGGCCTGGACATAGCTGTGCGCCATCGTGCCGAAAACCGGTATATCGAAGAGCTTCCCCGCCTCGACCAGCGAGGTGCCGTCGGCCCCCACCAGGTAACTTGCGCGAGCCGCCTTGAGGGCCGCATCCAAGCCATGCGCCCGGCGGGCGCCGAAGTCGACGACCGTTCGGCCCTGGGCCGCCAGGACGATCCGGGCGGCCTTGGACGCGATGACCGTCTGGAAGTGGACCTGGTTGAGCAGAAAGGTCTCGACCAACTGGGCTTGAATCATGGGTGCCACAACCTGCACGAGCGGCTCGTTCGGGAACACGACCGTTCCCTCCGGCACAGCAAACACGTGGCCCTGGAAGCGGAAGTCCTGCAATCGCCGGATGAATTCGTCCGAGAAGAGACCCTGCCGCCGCAAGTAATCGGCGTCCTCGTCGGTGAAGTGAACCGACTCGAGATATGCCAGCGCGTCCCAGATGCCCGCCGCAACGGCAAAGTTCCGTCCTGGCGGCAGGCTGCGAAAAAACAGCTCGAAGACGGCCGTTTCGTGCATCCCCTCGGCATCGTAGGCCTGGGCCATCGTCAGCTCATAAAGGTCCGTGAACAGACCCAGACCGCTGGTACGTAGAACGGAATTCATTCCGTTTACCCCCACGTAGAACGGAATTCATTCCGTTTAACCCGAAAAGTGCAGGTCTCGAGCAAACGGAATGAATTCCGTTCTACGACTTCTGACCTCTGACCTCTGACTTCTGACCTCTGACCCCTGACTCCTGTCACTACGCCTCCACGGCGGCGCCGGCCTGTCGAAGCTCGCCGAGGACCGCTTCGACGGCGCTTGGTGTTGCATTCAGGGCACGGGTCGCCGGCAGCACGAGGTGTAGCTCGAAACCTTCCCGCAGCGCATCGAGCACGGTCGCCCGCACGCACACGTCGAGGGCCAGGCCGCCGACCCAAAGACGGCGGACCCCGCGGCCAGCCAGGTTTTCGGCAAGGCCCGTGCCGTCGAAAGCGGAATACTGATCGCGATCGGGATCCTGGCCCTTGCTGACGATGACCGTCGAACCATCGATCCGCAGGCCGGGGTGAAACTCGGCGCCCCAGGTTCGCTGGACGCAATGCACGGGCCACGGTCCGCCGAACGGTCGAAAACTGGAGTGATTGGGTGGATGCCAGTCGCGCGAGGCGACCGAGGGCCCGCCTGCCGCCTTGGCCGACTCGAACCAGTCGTTCAGCACCGGGATGATTTCATCCCCGCCGGACACGCTCAGAGCTCCACCCGGGCAAAAATCGTTCTGGACGTCCACGGCAAGCACTGCATCGTGCCGATCCAAGGGCGGCGTGGCCATGACTCACCAATCACTTCCCCCGAACGTGCTCGGGAAAGTCCCGTTCATAGCGCTCGACCAGCGCGGCCACGTCGGCCGGCACCACGTAGATCTTGCCTCGAATCTCCTTGGTCGCGCCCGGCGCGAGGCCGCCGATGCGAAAGTCGGAGTGCAGGCAGGTCGCCACCCCCTGGAACAATTCCTGGTACGGCTCCCAGGCGGTGGCCATGATCATCGTATCATCCGCTGAGAAGCAGCCGCAAAGGCCGCTGGAACAAACCAGCTCGCTGATCGGCCGCGGGTTGACGTCGTCGGCGCCGACGCCCGGCGCCCGGTAGACCTGGCCCGGCACGTAGCGGGCCTTGGTTGCCCAAGGCCGGGTGGGCAGCCGCGTCAGCCGGCCTTCCAGAAACACGAAGCATTGCGGGATGTACTCCTCGCGTCCCATGCCGGTGAACGTGTCGACCCGGATGCACGGCTGCGCCCAGTGCGCCTGCGATGCCCGCTGCGTCGGGTTGGTCGCCACCAGGCGGAAGTCGACCTCGTCGCTGCCCGCCGTGATCTGGTGACGCACGCGCACGCCGTCGGCCAGGCGGCACTCAAGCTCGAGCCGGCTGCCGTCCTCGGCGGCTCGCACCAGCTCGGTCCGGTGCTTGATCACCGTCTCGCCCCAGTCGCGGTCCGTCGAACCGGGCCGGCAGTAGGCCTCCAGGTACTGGACCCGCAGCGCGCCGCCGGGAATCCGCGGGCCGCGGATGGTGAGGAAATTGTCCTTCCAAGCCAGCTCGAGCAGCCTGGCGTTGGGTTCGGGGGCCGCGGCCGGCGCGCCGGTTTGGGGCCCGTAAAGCAGCAGGCACACTCCGTGTGCCGCGGCACGCAGGGGCATCTGGCGGGTTTGAACTTCGCCAAAGCGGTCCTCCCGCGGAGCGTCCTGCCGGCCGCCGCCTTGTGGCTTGCCGGCGGCGGCCACGGCCAGGCAGACGACCACCCCGGCAAGCAAGACATCTGGTCGCGGGCAGCGCATCGGACACCTCCGTCTTGGTCACCGCTTTGCAAACCGCGGGCCGGACCGCCCCGCTTCAAGCGGCGGCTGGAAGCTTTATTTGGGAGCAAGGATACAGACGATCCGCCGGCCTTGCTGGGAGGGTGCGGATTCGACTTTGCCCACGTCTTCCAGGCTGCGGATGATCTGCTGCACCACCCGCTGGCCTTCTTCGACGTGGGCCAATTCGCGGCCCCGGAAAATGACCGAAACGCTCACCTTGTCCTTATGCCCCAGGAACTCCCGCGCGCGATTGACTTTGACTCCGATGTCGTGCTCACCCGTCTTGGGGCGAACGCGGATCTCCTTGATCTTGGTCTGGTGCGTGTGGGTCTTGTGCTGCCGTTTTTTCTGCTGGTACTTGAACTTGCCGAAATCCATGATGCGGCAAACGGGGGGCCGCTCGTTGGGAGCCACCTCGACCAGGTCCAAGTCGGCCTCGCGGGCCTGCGTCAAAGCCTGTTCGGTGGGCATGATTCCCAATTGTTCTCCTTCGGCCGAAATAACTCGCACGGGCGAAATGCGGATCTGTTCATTGATCCTCTGTGACCGTTCGATCGCTGTCGTCCTCCACTACTAAACCATGGGACGGGTAAAAGACGCCGTGGTGCCGCGGCGGCCGCCGCTTGCCGGCATCGCCGCGACACATGAGTATCCGCCAGCCCTTGGCCGGCCGTCAATCGTTTGCCCTTCTTTTTCTCCCAGCGGCTTTTTTCCCAGCGGCCCGCCGGCCGCTTCCGCTTGACAATTCCCGGCCGGCCGTCGAAGCTGGCGGCTGGTCGGGCTGATTCTTTAAGCCTCAGGCAAACATACCACGGCGGTGGACTGATGCGCATTTGCCGATACCGTTTTGAGGGGCGCGTTCAAGCGGGCCTGTACCACGAGCGGCGGATCGTGCCCTTCGAGGCCGGCGCGCTCGCCTACGCCCATGCCACCGGCGATCAGCTCGACCTGCACGGCGGCGACAACCTGTTGGAGTACCTGCCCCCCAGCGGGCCGCGATTGCCCGCCGCCCGCAAGCTCGCCATCTGGGTCGGCAAGGTGGCCGCCGCACCGCCGGGCGCGCGCCGCGGCGAAGCCGGGCCGCTGGACGGCGTGGCGATCGAACCGTCCGCCGTGGAACTGCTGGTGCCCGTGCCGCGTCCCAACAAGCTCTTTCTGCTGGCCGGCAACTATGCCGAGCATATCGAGGAGGGGGGCGGCGTCGCCGCCGAGCGGGCCGAGACCTTCCCCTACGTGTTCATGAAGCCGCCCAGCACCACGCTGACCGATCCCGGCAAACCGGTCCGCATCCCGGCCGCTTCTCCGGGCGCCATCGATTGGGAGCTGGAGCTGGCGGTGGTCATCGGCCGGCAGGCCAAAGGGGTGAGCGAATCGGAGGCCCTGGATGCCGTGGCCGGCTATACCGTGGTCAACGACATCAGCAACCGCCGTTTCCGGCCCAACCCATCGCGGAAGCAGCGGGAGAAGGACGCCTTCTTCGATTGGCTGCACGGCAAATGGCACGACAGCTTCTGCCCCTGCGGACCGTGCATCCTGGCGGCCGACCCGGAGCTGGACCCGCAGAAGCTGGAGCTGACGCTGCGGCTCAACGGCGAGGTGCGGCAGCACAGCTCGACGGCTCGCCAGATCTTTCCGGTCGCCGCCGTGATCGAGTTCATCTCCGCCATCGTCACGCTCGAGCCGGGCGACATCATCTCCACCGGCACGCCGTCGGGCGTCGGCAGCTCGACCGGCACATTCTTGAAGCCGGGTGACGTCCTGGAGGCCGAGATCGCCTCGATCGGCAGCCTCGTCTCGCCGGTGGTCGGCTGAGAATCTGGCTTGGGCAACCGACGCATGCTGCAACCCACACGCATTCCGCTGCCGCTCTTGATCACCGGCGTGGCCGGCGTCGCCGGGTACAACGCCCTGGCCTGGTTTCAATCGCGGTATCCCGGGCAAGTGATCGGCATCCGCCAGCGCGACAACTTCCGGCTCGTCGGCCCGGCAGTGGTGGCGTGCGACGCCGAGGACCGCGAAGGCCTGGAAAAACTGTTCCACCGCCATCGCTTCCAGAGCGTTTTGAACTGCGCCGGTAACTGCGCGCTGCGCGCCTGCGAGCTCGACCCTCGCCTGGCCTGGCGGATCAACGTCGAGGGGGTCGAGAACCTGCTGACCGTCATCCGCGGCCACGAGCGGCTGGTCCACCTCTCGATCGACCTGGTCTTCTCCGGCAACGGCGGGGGCGGAATCAAGGAAGACCAGCCGGCCGATCCGGTCACCGTCTATGGCAAGACGATGGTGGCCGCCGAGCATCTGCTCTGCGATCGATTCCCGGCGGCCTGCCTGCTGCGGATCTCGCTGCCGATGGGCATCAGCTTCAACGGCCACGCCGGCGCGATCGACTGGATCCAGTCGCGCTTCAAGAAATCGAAGCCGGCCACGCTTTACTTCGACGAGATCCGCACGCCTGCCTACACCGATTGCCTCAATCGCCTGTGCGAAACCATGCTGGGCAATTCGCTGGCCGGCCTGTTTCACGCCGGCGGCCCACGGCCTTTGAGCCTCTACCAGATCGCCCAGATCATCAATCGCGTCGGCGGTTACGATCCCGACCACCTGATGGGGTGCCCGCGGCGGCAGGCAGGTCCTATTCCTCCACGGGCCGGCAACGTGGCGATGGACTCCGGCAAACTCATCGCGGCGCTCGGGCATGCTCCCTTCGATCCCTGGCCTCGGTATGATGAACTGGTGCCGACCCACCCCGAGTGGCACCGCGAGCGGCCGGCCGGACAGCCGGCTTCGCGCGACTACCTGGCGCAGGTGCTTTATCGCAACCCGGCCCCCGGCTCGACTGAGCTCGCGACTCGACTGAGCTCGCCGAAGTCCGAAGTCCGGGACGATTGGCCCGCACGCCCGGCCTCGTCCTGTGCCTGACTCTGTCCGCTGCGACCCGGTCGAGAGGGGGCGATGCCGATGAAATCGAGCTTCATCCGCCAGCTTCACGCCACTGGGACCCGGATCGTGCTGGCCGTCACCGGCGGCGGCAGCGGAGCCATCTCGGCCCTGCTCGAGGTGCCCGGTGCCTCGCAGACGGTGCTCGAAGCGGTGGTCCCCTACTCGGCCCAGGCGCTGGCCGACTGGCTGGGCGCCACGCCCGAGCAGTTCTCGAGCGCCCGCACCGCCCGGAGCATGGCCATGGCCGGATATCAACGGGCGCTGCGGTACGCCCGACTCGAGCAGCAACCGGGGCCGGTGGCCGGCGTGGCTTGCACCGCCAGCTTGGCCAGCAATCGACCGAAGCGGGGACCGCACCGCATCCACGCGGCCTGGCAGACCGCCTCGGTCACGGCCGAGTGGTCGCTGGAGTTGGTCAAGGGCCACCGCGCGCGGATCGAGGAAGAGCGGATCGCCGCGGCGGCGGTGCTCAACATGGCCGCACAAGCCTGCGGCCTCGACGAACAGATCAAGCTGGCACTGCTCGACGAGGAACAGCCGGCTTCGGCGAGCGTCTCTGCGCCTACGGGCTGGCAGGAGCTGCTTGCGGGCGAGCTCGACGCGGCGGCGGCGCACGCGGACATGGCGGCGGGGCTCCATATTCGGCCAGGCAGCCGGCGGGCGATTTTTCCCGGCGCGTTCGACCCTCTGCACGAGGCGCACCGCGACATGGCCTCGCTGGCCGCCAAGCGGCTGGGGTTGCTGGTCGAGTACGAGCTTTCGATCCTCAACGTCGATAAGCCACCGCTCGATTTTATCGAGATGGACCGGCGCGCGGGGCAGTTCGAGAAGCGCGAAACGCTGTGGTTCACGCGGGCGGCGACCTTTGTCGAAAAGGCCGCCTTGTTTCAACCGGCGACCTTTATCGTCGGCGCCGACACGATCGCCCGCATTGCCGATCCGAAGTACTACGGGGGCGACCGTCGAACGTGCGAGCAGGCGATCGACCGGATTGCGGCGGCCAGCGGCCGGTTCCTCGTGTTTGGCCGCCTCGTGGGCGGCGAGTTTCAGTCACTGTCGAGCCTCGAGCTTCCCCCGCCGCTGGCGGACCTTTGCGAGGAGGTGCCCGCCGGCCAGTTCCGCCGGGACATCGCGTCCACTCAATTGCGCCAGGCAGACGGGTGAGCAAACCAAAGGACCACCTGCCGCTGTAATCCTCCCTCGTCGCGCTTTCGTGTTGCTGCTACTCTTGTAGATAGAGCCACACGAAGCCCGTTCGATCTTCTTTGATAAACTCGGCGCGTTGGGCGTGCAGCTTTTGGATCTTCGCGCTGTACTCCTGGAGCTTCTGCTGGTCGCCGGCAGCGGCACGGTACTCTTCCGAGACTTTGGCGAGGTCGTCCTGCCACTGCGATTGCTTCTTGTCCAACTCTTCCTTGGTCAGGCCGTTGGCCACAGCGGCGAGCGTGACCGAGTCGCCGACCAGCACGTCCAGTTTGCCATCGGCATTGACGTCGTCCACCCAAACTCGCGTCGAGCCGGTGGGGCCGGTCAGCTCGTCTTCACCGAGTGGTTCGCCGTATTGGATCCGCTGACCAGGCTTGATCAGATCGCGGAAGGGCTCAAGTGCGGGCGCTTCGCCGGCACGGGCTGCATTTTCAGCCCACTGGACGCCGCCAGCACTCGATCCGCTGACGAGATCGATGTCGCCATCGTTATCCCAGTCCACCGGGAAAGGGTCGCTGTGATGGCCTTGGATCTTTAGCGGGCCGTTATCCGTCATAATCTGCTTCGGCTCCGGCAAAAAGCGGCCCTGGCCTTCGCCGGTAAAGACGTAGAAGCTGCCGGCGAAATTGCCCACGACCAGGTCAAGCTCACCGTCTCGATCCCAATCGACGGCCGACGGTCGCGTGCAGATGTTCTCGATAATCGATTCTTTGTCGGCGGGGATGATCAGCGGCTCGCGGTCCGTGCCCTCCAGCACGGAGGCCTGGCTGAACGTGCCGTCCGGCTTGCCCCAGAGAACCTGGAACAATCCGGCCATCGGCTGCGACATGCGAGAGTACGAACCCGAGAGAATATCGTTGTACCCGTCAGCATTGAGGTCCACCAACTGTGGAGTTGAGCTGGTGCATCACCACACGCCCGGAACTTCCGCTACCTCGCCTTCGGCTTCGAGCCAGGAACCAGCGGCGAATTTGCCGTCACCCAGATTCTTGTAGACCTTGATCTTGCCTTGGTTGAACTGGCCGACAAGCAGGTCCTTGACGCCATCGGCGTCCACGTCGGCCAAACACGGAGCGGCATAGCCCGGGCTTTCAACGCGGACCGGTTCGTCGCCCCCAAACAACCGCACGGGACGCTGGAACTCGGCTGCGCCGCAAGCAGCGACACCGCCAAACAGCACGAGAGTCGAGAGTAGTGCCTTCATCATTTACCGCCTTCCCTTTCAAGTAGAGAGACAACCTCATCGCCTTCTCCTTCGGGAAGTGTACCGATTAGATGACTCGACCGTCAATCAAGTCCCACCGTGCAGGGCCCAGCCGTCAGCCTGTCCCCGCCGCGTTGTGGGCAAGGCCGCGCCGGTTCAGAGACCCGTCTTGGCGACTGCTAGGGCTGGCGCACCGCCTCGATCTCAGCCAAATGGTTCCGAGGGACTTGTTCGTTGGCCGCGTCCAGCATGCGGCTACAATGCCGGAATGCCGGAACCTGCCGAAAAAACTGACGTGCCGCGGCCGCATCCGAGCCGACGCGAGCCGCTGAGCCCGATGTACACGGACGTGCGGTGTCGTCAGCTAGAAGGCCGGTGGTCCGCCCCAGACCGTAAACCGACGCAACGATCCGCGGGGTGCACTTCGTGACGAGGCGGATCATCGTATCTGGTCCCTCGATCCGTTGTTCTGGAACTCGAACGAGGACCGATGCTGAGACATCGGTCTACGACGGGTTTTTTGGGGGGACCGTTCCCAGGGCTTACGCACCTGGGCTATTGACTGCCGCCCAACTTCGTGGGCTGAAAGCACGGACGGAGGACGGAGGCACGACAAGGCGATCCGCCGGAACCGGACTTGCAGCAGGGAAACAAGGGGGAACGGGGAAGACGGCCAGAACTCTGGCGACAAGAAGCGGAAGGCGGACCTGCGGCAGGGAGAGACCGGAGGCTGGAGGCCTGCGGAATACGGGGGACGAAGACTGGGGCACGCTAGCGCTTTGACACCAAGCACCCGGCGAGGAGGAAAGAGGAATCGACAAGGCGACCAGGCGACAAAGGCGACAAGGGGAATGAAACGGAATGAGATTCCGTTCTACGTTTCGAGCTCCGGAAGGCCGACGAAATAATCGAGCGATTCGGGATTGGCTAGCGCTTCCCGGTTGCGGATGGGAAGGCCGTGGATCATGTCGCGGACGGCCAACTCGACAGTCTTGCCGCTCTTGGTGCGGGGGACGTCGGCCACCGCCAGGATCTTGGCGGGCACGTGCCGCGGACTGGCGCCCGCGCGAATCTGCTCCTTGATCCGCGCCTTCAATGGCTCGTCCAGCGCCAGGCCGGGCCGCAGCTTCACGAACAGCACCACCCGCACGTCGCCCTGCCATTGCTGGGCCACGGCCACGCTCTCCAACACCTCGGCGAGCTTTTCCACCTGGCGGTAGATTTCGCTGGTGCCGATCCGTACGCCGCCTGGGTTGAGCACGGCGTCGGAGCGGCCGTGGAAGATCATGCCGTCGTGCTCGGTCAGCTCCACGTAGTCGCCATGCCGCCACACGCCGGGAAAATGCTCGAAGTAGGCCGCCTGGTACTTCGCGCCGTCGGGGTCGTTCCAGAAACCGATCGGCATCGAGGGAAAGGGGGCGGTGCAGACCAGCTCGCCCCGCTCGCCCCGCACGCTGTGGCCTTGCTCGTTGTAGACCTCGACCTTCATCCCCAGCCCGCGCGTCTGCAACTCGCCGCGATAGACCGGGCCGATCGGGTTGCCCAAGGCAAAGCAGGAAATCAAGTCGGTCCCGCCCGAAATGGACGACAACGAGACGTCTGGCTTCACCTGCTGGTAAACGTAGTCGAAGCTCTCCGGAGCCAGCGGCGAGCCGGTGGACAGAATGGTCCGCAGCGCGGCGAGGCCGTGCGACCGCCGCGGCAGCAACCCTTCTTTCTGAATGGCCGACAGGTAACGGGCGCTCGTGCCCAGCACGCTGATCCGCTCCGCGTCGGCCATGTCGAACAGCCTGGCGGGCGTGGGATGAAACGGCGAGCCGTCGTACAGCACCACCGTGGCGCCGACTGCCAGGCTGCTGGCCAGCCAGTTCCACATCATCCAGCCGGTCGTGGTGAAGTAGAAGATCACGTCGTCACGCTTCAAGTCGGTGTGCAGCACCAGCTCCTTCAGATGCTGCAACAGCGTGCCGCCCGCGCCGTGCACGATGCACTTGGGGCAGCCGGTAGTGCCCGACGAGTAGAGGATGTACAGCGGATGATCGAACGGGAGCTGGGCAAACTCCAGCGGACCGCCGCCGGCCTCGTCCAGCGCCTGGCCCAGCAGCACGGCCTGCCGGATGCCGGACAAGGGCGGATCGGGCCGCGTGTAAGGCACGACCAGCACCCGCTCGATGCTCTCGATCCGCTCGACGATCTGGCCCAGCCGCGGCAGCATGTCGAACGTCCGGCCCTGGTAGGTGTAGCCGTCGGCGGCCACCAGCACCTTGGGCGAGATCTGTCCGAAACGGTCCACCACCCCCTCGACGCCGAAATCGGGCGAGGTGGAAGTCCACATGGCGCCCAGGCTGGCGGCCGCCAGCATGGCCACCAGGGCCTCGGGCATGTTAGGCAGCCAACCGGCCACGCGGTCGCCGGGGCGGATACCGGTTGACTTGAGCCAGGCGGCCAGCCGCCGGACCTCGTCATGAAGTTGGCCGTAGGTCAGTGAGCGCTGATGGCCGGCCTCGTTCCAGAACACGACGGCGCGGCGCTCGTCGCGGTACCGCAACAAGTTTTCGGCAAAGTTCAGCCGGGCGCCGTCGAACCAGAGCGCGCCCGGCATGCGGTCGCCATCGACCAGCACCGATTCCCCATGGCGGCCGGCCGTAACCGAGCAAAACGACCAGACCTCCGGCCAGAATTCTTGGGGCTGGCCGATGGACCACTCGTAGAGCGAGCGGAAGTCCGAGAGCCCGGCCTGGTGCCGATCGTTGACGGCGGCGATGAAGGCGGCCGCGTTGGCCGCGGCGACTCGATCGGCCGGCGGGGTCCACATCAGCTCCGACATGACGCACGTCCGTTCAATCGCGCCCCACGCCCAGTGCATCGGCCACGCGGTTGATGTAGTTGAACCAGGCGGCAATCAACGTGATCTGCAAAATGCCCTTGTCGTCCCAGCCCGCCGCGCGGAGCCGCTCATGGTGCTGGGGAGTAATCCGCGTGGCATCCTTGGTCAACTGTACGGCGTAGTCGAGCATGGCCCGCTCCTGGGCCGTGATCGGGGCCTGCGCGTAGTCGCTCACCAGGGCCTCGACCAAGGCCTCGTCCAACGTGACCCGACGCAGAAACTCTGCGTGCGAGTCGAGTCAGTATTTGCAGCGGTTGGCCGCCGAGACGACCGTGGTGATCATCTCGTGCTGCCGCCGCGACAGGGGCAGCTCGGGCGACAACAGCGTGCCGAACGTGCTGAAGGCGTGCAGCAGTGCGTCGGGAATGAGGCTGTGCGAGGCGACGACGCCGGCCGTCTCCGCGTCGGCCGGATGCGTGCTGACCGCGTACTCGGGCGGGTACATCGAGCGTTGCGCCTCGATCGCCTTGCGCACCCGCTCGTCGTCGGCCGGCGGCACTGTCTTGATCCACGTCATCAGGAGGTTCCCAGTCACGGTTTTCAGTTGTCCAGCAACAGGGCCGCAGCCGCGCGGCGCACGACGCAAGCCCGGCTGAGGCCCCTTGCAGTTTACAGAGTTTCAGCGAGGCGGCGCCATCCGAAAACTGGGAACCGGGAACCTGGTCTCGCTCAGAAACCGAACCAGAGGGAGACTGCGGGGCGATCGTAGTGCCGCCGCGAGTGATAGTGCCGGCCCGGCGGGTGATAATAATGGCGGCGGGGGCCGTAGTAGCCATACGGCCGATAGATGGGTGGCGGCGGCGGAGCGTAGTACACGACCGGCGGCTCGTAGTAGTAGGCCGGCGGACCGTAGCTCTCGATCGAAAAGCCCCAACGATCATGGGCCGAGGCCGGCCCGGCCAGAAGCGCCAAAGCAACCAGAACACCGAAACATCCCTGCCTGCTCATCCGTTCCTCCTTGAGCGTAAAGTGACTGGTCAATCGGCCGCTTGGCCGCGGGGCGTAACTATAGCGTCTTTATCGTCATCCGGAGAAGGGCGACTTCGAAGGCAGAAGGCAGAAGGCAGAAGGAGGAGGTCGTCGGCCGTGGAAGACAACTGTCGCCCACTTCGGGGCTAAGACAGGGGTGTTTTGGTTCGGCAACCGGGGGCGGCGGCCCGAATTCTGGCGCTCTCCGGCTACGAAGGGGCTAGAGGAGCAGGTCGCGGATGGGGGAGCCGGTGGCCACCACCATCGGGCGGCCCTGAACATCCTGGAGCGTCTGATGGGGCGGCAAGCCGAGGCAATGATAGGCAGTGGCGACCAGGTCGGCCGGCGCCACCGGGTTGGAGGCGGGATAGGCCGCCTGGCGGTCCGAGCTGCCATAGACCTGCCCGCCGCGGATGCCGCCGCCGGCCAAAACGGCGCTAAAGCAACCGGGCCAATGATCGCGGCCGTCCGCCCCGGCGCCGGCGTCGCTGTTGACCTGGCCCACCCGCGGCGTGCGGCCGAATTCGCCGGTCCACACGACCAGCGTTTCGTCCAGCAGGCCTCGCTCGCCCAGGTCGTCCAGCAGCGCGGAGAATGCCACGTCGGCCGGCGGCATCAGCCGCTCGCGCAGGTCGATGAAGTTGCGGCTGTGAGTGTCCCAGTAGACGCTGACGTTCTTGATCCCCTCGCTCGGCCAGAACACGGTGACCAGCGGCACGCCGCGCTCGACCAGGCGGCGGGCCTGCAACACGCTCTGGCCGTGAGGATTGCGGCCGTAGCGATCGCGGACCTCGGCGGGCTCCTGGTCGAGGTCGAACGCGCCGGCCCCGGCGGCCGAGCCGAGCAGGTCGAAGGCCCGCTGATAGTAATGGTCCATCACGGCCATTGCCGAGTCGCCACTGCCGGCCTTCAACTGCCGATTGACGTCGTTGAGCAGGGCCTGCCGATTGTCGAGCCTTGCAACCGTCACCTCGGGCGGCAAGGAAAAATCAGCGACGTGGTAACTGGCATGACTGGGGTCGGCGTCGATCGTGAGCGGGTTGTAGGCCTGACCTAGCCAGCCGGCAAACTGGCCGTGGCTCTGTTCGACGAACCGCGGCACGTCGTTTTCCTTGTGCGGCTTGGGACGCATCGAAACGAAGGGGGGGAGCATTCCCCGGCCGCGGCCCAGCCGCGCCAGCACCGACCCGACGTGGGGCCAGTCCTTGCTCAAATCGTCGATCGGAGGCGGTGGCTGGCCGGTCAGCAGGAAGTGCGTGCTCGTCAAGTGGTTGACGTCGGTGTGCGTGAGCGAACGTACGATGGCCAGCTTGCCGGTCCGCTGGGCCAAGAGCGGAAAATGTTCGCCGATCTGGATGCCGGGCACCGATGTGCTGATCGGTTTGAACTCGCCCCGGATTTCCGCGGGGGCGTCGGGCTTGAGATCCCAGGTGTCCTGGTGTGCCGGCCCGCCCCACATGAACAGCAGGATGCACGATTTGGCCCGGCCGAAGCCTGGTCCGCCCTCGGCCTGGCGCCCGGCCGCTTCGGCGTGGGCTTTGCCGGAGAGCAAGTCCGGCAGGCCCAGGCCCAGCAGGCCGAGCGATCCGGCGCGCAGCACTTCCCGCCGAGTGGGACGCCGCGAGAGCAAAAAGTCAGGACACGCCGCCACGTTTCACCATTCTTGAACTCGTGCAGCAAACAACGCGGGTGGGCGGGACAGGCCAACTTACAAAGTATACCAATGGCGGGCCGCCGGATGTACCCCCGGCGATGGCCGAATCGAGACGCCTCGCCGGACGGCTTGCCGCGCCGCTTCTTGGCGGGCCGAAACGGGACGCTATATTCACTTGGTCATTTCATCGGCAAACCCCAACCGCAATCACCGAGCGAGCGTATCGGATGGCCGACCAGCCCCAGCCAGACGCGGACCTTCCAGCCAGGCGGATGCTGCTGCAAAAGCTGGAAAGCCTTCAGCGGGCGGGCGTCACGCACTTGCCCCGCTGGCCCCGCGGCGGGGGCGAGGCTGCCGCTGCCAGGCCGCCGGGCCCTGCCCGAGCCGCACCCGACCCACCGTCGGGCGCAACCGCAGCCTCGCCGCCTTCGTCGCCGGAGCACCGGCCTGGCCAGCGCCAGATCAGGCTCGATGTCCCGCTGCCGCTCTTGCCGCCCGGCGAGCGCGCGGCCGAGCTGGAAGCGATTCGCCTCCAGGTGGCCGCCTGCACGCGGTGCGAGGTCCTTTGTGCAGGCCGCACGCAGACGGTGTTCGGCGTTGGCGATCCAGAGGCGCGGCTCTGCTTTCTGGGCGAGGCGCCGGGCGCCGACGAAGACCGCCAGGGGGAGCCGTTCGTGGGGCGCGCGGGGCAGTTGCTCAACAAGATCATCGAGGCCTGCACGCTGTCGCGCGAGCAGGTCTACATTCTCAACACGCTCAAGTGCCGCCCGCCGGACAACCGCAATCCGCTGGAGGACGAATTGGCCAATTGCCGCGAGTTCCTCGATGGGCAGTTGCGAATCATCCAGCCGCAGTTCATCTGCTGCCTGGGCGCGGTGGCGGCCCAGGCGCTGCTGGGCACCACGGCATCGATCGGGCGGCTGCGGAAGCGATTTCACGACTACCGGGGCAGCCGCGTGATCTGCACCTACCACCCGGCCTACCTCTTGCGCAATCCGTCGGCCAAGAAGGACGTGTGGGAAGACATGCAGATGCTGATGCAGGCCATGGGGTTGACCGTGGCGGCGCGCGCCGAGAGCTGAACCATGTTCGCAGCGACCCCATGGACGGGGTTCGTTGTAGTGACCCCATTTATGGAGTCCGTTCGTAGTGACCCCATTTATGGAGTCCGTTCGTAGGACGGGTCCGGACCTGGTTCAGGCGGCGACGGTGGGTGGCAGCAGCCGGGCCACGACGGCGAGGAACTGCTTGAGCTTGATCGGCATCGTCAGCACCACGCGATGTTCCGACAGATGCTCGCGGACCTTCGATTTCCAGTCGCGGTGGCTGGCATCGAGCAGCAGCACGGCCGGGATATGGCTGGTCTGTTCGCTGGCGGCAAACTCGCTGAATGCCTCCAGGGCGGGCTCGCCGAGACGGCTGGTGCTGAACACGACGCATTCGGCCGGTTTCTTGTCGTCGAGAAAGCGGCTCAAGGCGCGCTGCGGGTCGCTGGTGACCAGCACCCGGTAACCTGCCTTCTTCAAAGCGCCGCGAAACAGGTCCTGCAGCTTTGCGTTCGACTCGACGAACATCAGCCCCCGGCCGGCGCTCCGGCCGGCCAGGGCGCTCGCCACGCGCTCCCGTTCGACCTGCCACCGCTCCGGATCGGCAGCGACGGGGTCTTCTTCCGGCACGGCGGCCGCGTCGTCGCCGGCCGCCAGCCGATCCGCCACGATCGCCAGGTCCACCAGTAACTGGGCCGGCGTTTGATGGCGGCGAAGAGGATCCAGGTGCATGGCCTGATTGATCACGGCCGCCGCGACGCGCGGCACCGAGGGATCGGCCTGGTGGATCGGCACCACCTCGACGAACCGCGAGCGGGACAGCCGTTGGATGCGGTCGCGCGTTTCGAACAAGGGAGGCCTGCCCACCAGCATGTGATAGTACATACAGCCCATGAAGTACAAGTCGCTGCGGGCGTCGTCCTTGCGGACGCCGGTGGCCCGCTCGAGCCCCGCGTAGTCGATGGTCCGCTGATTCAAGGCATCGGCCAGGCTGGCGTCGCTCAGGGCGCTGTCGGTGGCCGCCAGACCGAAGTCGACCAGCTTGGCCTGCCCCTTGCTCGAAATCAGAATGTTCGTGAGCTTCAGGTCGCGGTGCAGGACGCCGTGCTCCGCGGCGTATTTCAGACCGCTGGTCACGTCGATCATCAGCCGCGTGGCTTCCACCGGGTCCAGCTTCTTGCGGGCCTTGAGAAACTCCCTCAGGTTGCGGCCCTCGACGAACTCCATCACGAGGAAATGAGTCGCGGCTTTGGAATAGACCTCGAACACCGGCACGATATTGGGGTGCCGCAGCTTCATGCCGACCATGCCCTCGCGGCAGAAGTGCTCCGTTTGCTCCGGTTCGTGACTGTAGCGCTTCCGCAGGACTTTCAGCGCCCGGATCACTCCGGTGTCCTTGTGCAAGGCCCGGTACACGCGGGCAAAGCTGCCCCCGGCGACCATGTACAGCACCTTGTAGTCGCCATAAAAGTAACCGCTGCGATCCCCCTTGAGCATCCGATCGAGCTGGAAATTGGTCATCAGCTCGCGGCGCAGCACAAACTGCACAAACTGCTCGGCGGGCACGCTCCGCCGGCCGAAGTGGCCCCAGATCTCGTTAAGCTGGCGCTCGTCCAAAATGTCGAGGTCGAACGCGAGCTGAGCAATCTGTTCAGCAGTCAGCTCGGGCATGACGCACGCTTCCCCTTCCGCTTCCGATGGCCCAGGCTTGCCGCGCATCGGCTGGCATGACGCTGCCGCCGGCCAGGCAGACACTGGACCCGAACAGCCTCTTCCAAGCCCCACTGCTCCCAGAACGCCATGGTATGCCAGTCGGGCGAGGGCCGCAAACGCATTGCCGCCCTTGAGGGCTCGTCCGCGTCCGGAGTCCCATGAACGGTTAATGCGGCCGGGGACGAAGATGCTGCCCCGTAACGTACATCGGTTGACGTAGCAAAAGTCGTCGTGAACGGTTAATACGGCCGGGGACGAAGATGCTGCCCCCCGCTGGAAGGCCTACGATGTCTGGTCCAACCGGCGGCGGTAGTCGTCGCGCTCGCGGCGGGTGGCCTCGAGGTCGAACAGCAAGTACTTCATGTCGAGCCGCAGTTGGCTCAGGGCGTCCTGCACCAGGTTCAATATCCGCCGCCGACGCCGCGTGCTCTCCACCACCCGCAGCACGATCGGGTCGATCCTCTGCCGAATCTCGCTGGGCAGCGCCGCCAACTCCGTCGTCAGTTCAACCAGGTCCTGGGGAAGCTCTTCGCTGGACGAATGAATTTGGCGGGTGGTCTGGCTCATGAGGGGGCTGCTCCGGGGAGTAATCGGCGACCGCAGGCCCAATGCCTGCACAACCACGCCGCGATGCGGGTCGATAGCCCTTCTAGAGCAGACTGCGTGCCGCCCTGCAAGCAGCGGCCCGGGATTCGACGGCAAGTTTTTTCCAGCAAATAAGTTGCGAAGCCAGACCGCTCCGCTGCCCCAGCCGCAAACCCAGCGCAAAAACGCCACATTAGCTCTGGAGGAAAATCGCAAATCTTGATACAAGGCCAGTTTACGAAAAATCGGACGGCAACGCGGCCGCGTGCTGTTTTCGCCACGCCGATTGCAGCCGCATTCATCAAGGCAAGGATGCAGAGTGGCTTCCGGATGAAATGCCTCGTTGCAAGCCTGGTTGTCGTAGCTGCGCTGGGCGAAGTCCGTCTCTCGCAGGCCACCGCTCAGATCACACTGCGCGATAATTTCGACACCCCGGAAACCGCCTGGCGCGACGCCGGCGGAGATCTGCAATACCGCATCGAGCTCCATCAGCGCGTGGCCGACACGGCCCGTTCAGGAGTCGCTTGCGAGGCGGTCCAGGTGGCCGCCGGCCAAAACGGGACCTGCGTGTACCTGGCTTACGAGATCGGCCGGGCGCGCGTCATTGCCGAGCTGATGCCCAGCCTTTGGCTGCGCTCGGACCGGGCAGGTCTGCAAATGCTGGCCCGCGTTGTATTGCCCCGCACCCTGGACCCCGGCACCGGCAAACCGATCGTCCGGCTCGTCGCCGGACCTTCGTATACACGCGCCGGACAATGGCAGCAGTTGCGGCTGGAAGGCATCGTCGCGCTCGTCGCCGCGCAGGCCCGCACGCTGCGGGCCGAGCTGGCCACCGAGGTCGACCCCCGCGAGGCTTACGTCGATCACATCCTCTTGAACGTCTATGGAGGGGCCGGCCGGACGCAGATCTGGATCGACGACCTGGAAGTACCTGGCTTCGTGGAAGCACCGCCGCCGGCCGCACCCTTCATCGCGGCGTCATCGCCGCCGGTGGCCGGCTCCCGCCAAGCGCAGCCGCCGAGCGGCCCTCGTGCGGAACTATCGGGCAGCATGCTTCTGGTCGATGGTCGGCCGTTGTTTCCGCGGATCGTCGAGCATCGGGGCGAATCGCTCGCCTTTCTAAAAAAGCTGGGATTCAACGCCGTCGAACTGGCCGACGTGCCCGATGAAACAATCCTTGCCGAGGCGGACGAGCAGGGGATGTGGCTGGTCTGCCCGCCGCCCAGGCCGCCGCAGCTCGACGAGTCGCTCTCGGCCGAGTTGGAGGCGCCGCCGATCGAGCGCAGCGAACCGCTGATCGGCCGCTTCGACGAGCGGTACAACGCCGTCCTCGCCTGGCATTTGGGAAGCCGGCTCACCGCCCGCGAGCTGGAGACAACGAAGCGCTGGGCCGAGCAGGTGCAGCGGGCCGACGCGCCGCACCCCAGGCCGCTGGCGTGCGCCCCCGACGCCGAGCTGAAGGCCTATAGCCGCATCGGCAACGGAAAGATCCTGCTGTCGATCGATCGTTCGCCCCTGGGCACCAGTCTCGAACTGTCCGACTACGCCACCTGGATCCGCGAGCGGCCCCGGCTGGCCCGGCCAGGCACGCCATTCTGGGCGACGGTGCAGACCCAGCCGGCCGCGGAATGGACCGAGCAGGTCGAGCTGCTCTCCGACGGCCGCTCGCCGGCCCCGGCGGTCGAAAGCGAACAGATCTCTCTCTTAGTACAGGCCGCCCTGGCCGCGGGTTGCCGGGGGATCTGCTTTACTTCGTCGACGCCTCTCGATGCATCGGATGCTCCCACTCGCCAGCGCGCTTTGGCGCTGGAGCTGGTGAACCTCGAGCTGGCCTTAGTGCACGACATCCTGGCCAGGGCCTCGTTGTCGGCCACGCTGCGCTCCAGCGAGCCGGCCGTCGGCGCCGCGGTGCTGGAGACGGACCGCACACGCCTGTTGCTGCCGCTCTGGTCCGGCCGCTTCAGCCAGTTAGTGCCCGGCGAGTCGGCCGGCAACGGCATCTCGTTCGTCGTTCCGGGAGTCCCCGAGGCGAACGACGCCTACGAAATCACTCCGGCCGGACTGCGCAAGCTGGCCGCCGAGCGCCGCACGGGGGGCGTGCGGCTGGCCGTGGACGAGCTCAGCCTGACCAGCCGGATCCTGCTCTCCGGCGATCATCGGGCGACCAGCATGCTCACCCGGCGAGTGGCGGCCATCGGTCAGCGCGCGGCCCGGCTCCAGGGCGAGCTGGCTCGCCTCAAGTACGCCCGGACCGCCGAAGTCGAGCAGCGCTTGATCCTGGCCGGGCGCCGAGTGCGCGAGTCCGACGCCTGGCAGGCAGCCGCTCGCCGCGCCATCCAAACGGCCGACGGCGCTTTGCAGGCGGGCGACTACCTCTCGGCATGGCAGCATGCGCAAAGGGGGATGCGGCCCTTGCGGTTGATCGAACGTGCTCATTGGGACCAGGCGGCCGGCTCGCTCGGTTCACCCATGGCGAGCCCGCTGGCCGCGAGCTTCGCCACGCTGCCCGATCACTGGTCGCTCGTCGGCCGGATCGGCCCGTTACAACCAGCGACGGGTTCCGGCAACCTGCTGGCCGGCGGCCAGATGGAAGACTTGCAGCAAACGCTCGCCGCCGGTTGGAGGCTGTTCGAACATCCTCAGCCGGCCGTGGCCGCCAGCGGGGAACTGGCCGACGATCAGCCGCACTCGGGCACCTACAGCCTGCGGCTTTCGGCGCGGGCGGCAGACATGGAAACGTCGCCGCTGCTGGTCGAAACAGCTCCGCTCTGGCTGGTGAGCCCGGCCGTGATGGTCGAGGCGGGCCAGCTCGTGCGGATCAGCGGTTGGGTGCGGATCTCGGCGCCGATCACCGGCAGCGTCGACGGCCTGATGATCATCGACTCGCTGGGTGGCGAATCCTTGGCCGAGCGGATTGGGCAGACCTCCGGTTGGAGGCAGTTCGCCTTGTATCGCGCCGCGCCGGCCAGCGGTCCGCTCACCGTCACGCTGGCCCTGACCGGCCTGGGCGAAGTCTGGATCGACGACCTGGCAATCGAGCTGATCTCAGCCGAGGAATGAAGGCGGGACGCAGACACCAGGAGGGCGGCTCGAGCGCCGGCTCTACCACTCCCCGCCCGAATATTGGATACTATCCCGTGCTGCAAGTCCGCCGCAGGCGGAACCTCCGACCTCTGCCTTCTGCCTTCTGCCTTCTGCCTTCTGCCTTCTGCCCTCTGCCTCATGCTCACACCCGAATCCATGGCGCCCTGGTGCCGAACGCTGTTCGCAGCCGCCGGGCCGGGCGCAAAGCTCTCGCTCGATGACTACCTGGCCGCCATTCCCCGCTTGGACTCACTATCCGACGTGCCAGCCGGAACGGCCGTGCTGGTCCGCGGCGATCTGGATGCCAAGCCCGGAGCGGCGATTGGCGACGGCGACGTCCGCCTCCGCTCGATGATCGACACGCTCCAGTTCGGCCGCCGCCAAGGCTGGAAGCAGATCGTTTTTGGCCACGTCGGCCGCAAGCCCGAAGGCAGCCTCAAGGCCGTCGCCACGCGGCTCGGCGAGCTGTTGGGCCTCGATATCCCGCTCGTGCCCGACTGGCTCGACGAGCCATCGCTGGCGCTGGGCGGCGATGCCCTGAAGCAAGTCGCGGCCATGCAGCCGGGCAGTCTGCTGATGCTGGAGAACACCCGCCGCTACAAAATCGAGCGCGTCTTGTGGGATGCCACAGCGGACGACTGCGGCAAGCTGGCTCCCCAACTGGCGCGGATCGCCAACGAGATGTCGAGGCTGGCGCGCGTCTATGTCAACGAGGCCCTCTCCGCCGGAAGCCCGGATGTTTCCACGTCAATCGTGCCGGCCGCCATGGACCGGGTGGCCTTGGGCAAGTACGTGGCCGCCGAGTTCGAGGGTCCCATGCGCCGCTGTCTGGCGGCGAGGCTGGTGGTGTTCAGCGGCCTGAAGGCCGACAAGCTCGACGACCTGGAGGCCATGATCGCCCGCGGCTCGATCGGTTGGGTGCTCACGGCGGGCTCGCTGGCGATGGCGCTCAAGAAGGCCGATGCCCAGCTCGGCGGCGGCGATTTCTGCATCGGCGTAGCGGAGGATCCGGCGCACAGCGACAAGCCATATTACGTGGCCCCGGAGCGGATCGAACAGGCGCGGCGGATGCTGGCCGAGGGACGCGCCAAGGGCATCCGCTTCATCCTGCCGGTCGACTTCGTGCTGGCCGATGGCCGCGTCTCCCAGCGCATCGGCCCGCAGGACCAGCAGCTCGACGTCGGTCCCAAGACCAGCGAGCTGTTCGAGCAAAACGTGGGCGAGTTTATCGCCGAGGCCCGCGCGGAAAGCGACGGCAGGGCCGCGGCCTTCTACAACGGCGTCTTCGGAAAGTTCGAGGACTCGCGCTTTGAGGAAGGCACGCGCCGCTTCATATCCCAGTTGAAGCGGATGACCGAGGCCGGGATCGAAGTCTACGTGGGTGGCGGCGAAGGCGGCGCAGCCCTCGAGAAGTACGGCCGGCCTGAATGGGTCACCCACTGTTTCACGGCCGGAGGCACGGTGCTGGCCGTGCTGGGCGGCAACCCGGTCCCCTACCTGCAGGCGTTGTGGCTGGCCGGGCGGCCGTAGCTCACTCGGCGGCACATCGCCACCAGGCCGTCCAGCGCGGCCCGCAGGTCGGCGCTCGACCGCCCCGCGCGGGCCGACTTTTCGACTCGAGCCGCCCAAGGAGTGATCGCGGAGAACCCGTAGCTGCCGGCGGAGCCCTTGACTTGATGGGCGGCCACGGCCAGGCCGTCCCAGTCGCCGCCGGCGTAGCGGCGCAGCAGGTTCTCAATTCGCGCCGGCATTTCCTGAACGAACATCTGGACGACCTCGGCCAGGTCCGGCTCCGATTCCAGGGCCGAGTAAATCGGATCGGCCGACATCTGCTGGTTCGACATGGCAAAGCTGCTCCGCTGCTCCTGGGCTGCCGCCTGCGTCCGATTGCGTGCGGCCCGAATCGTCTGCGTTAGCAAACATAGCTTTCGGATGGCCGCAGCAAAGCTCCCTGCCTTGAGTTTGCACCTTGAGCTTGCCGAAAGGCCCGCCTTGAGTTTGCACCTTGAGCTTGCCGAAAGGCCCGCCTTGAGTTTGCACCTTG
>JBBDYJ010000030.1:78423-115686 GCA_040901675.1 Pirellulales bacterium
AGCTTGCCGAAAGGCCCGCCTCGTCTCCTCGTTCTTCCTCGTTCTCTTTTCGTGCTTTTTTGTGCCTTTTCGTGGCCATCCTCCTCGTCCGTCGCTGCCTTGAGCTTGTCGAAAGGCCCGCCTTGAGTTTGCACCTTGAGCTTGCCGAAAGGCCCGCCTCGTCTCCTCGTTCTTCCTCGTTCTCTTTTCGTGCCCCCGCCTTGAGCCTGTCGAAAGGTCGTGCCTTTTCGTGGCCATCCTCCTCGTCCGTCGCTGCCTTGAGCTTGTCGAAAGGCCCGTCCGTTCCCTGACTTCTGACCTCTGGCTTCTGACCTCTGGCTCCTGTCCCCTTGTCCCCTTGTCTCCTTGTCGTGCCTTCCTTCCTGCCCCTGGAGCCCGGCAGAACCGTTCAACTCGTAGCGAGTCGCACGACCGTTTCGGTCGTTGTCGATCGATTCCTCCTTCCCCCTTTCCCCCGTTTCCCCTGGCGTAAACTTGGCCGCAGGCGGCTCACCGACCGAAGATCCGTGGAAGGAGGTCGCCTTGTCGCAGGTCCGCCTCTGGCGGACCTTCTGCCTTCGTCCTTCTGCCTTCGTGTCCCCCCTTCTCCCCTTCCCCCGCTCCCCCCTTCCTATTTTCGCGCCGGAGAACCGTTCAACTCGTATCCAGTCGCACGACCCTTGTCGCCGTTGCTATAGCTAAGAGAGGAAAATGGGAGCGACGTTAAGGGCTGGAAGCACGCCCCGTCGATACGACGTATAGTGTCCAGGGCGCCTAGAATCCCCAACTTTATTTTTTCACACTGAGTTTGCGAGGAGACCTCCGTAATGAAAGCCAGAGTCTTTTGTGCCATGGTGGTAGTGGGCAGCTTCTTTGTGCTGGCCGCTGCCGAAGCTCAGGCGTTTGAGCTGAGCCGTATTTTCCGCGGCCGCGGCGGTTATGGCTGCTGCGAGCCGGAGCCCACCTGCTGCGAGCCCGAGCCGGTCCATTGCGAGCCGGAGCCCACCTGCTGCGAGCCGGAGCCGGACGATTGCTGCCGCTCGCATCGCCGCCCGGTGCGCGACTTCTTGAAGAAGTTGTTCCATCACGACCGCGGCTGCTGCGAGCCCGAGCCCACCTGCTGCGAGCCCGAGCCCACCTGCTGCCACTAAGCGGACCGCCGCAATTCGGTTAACGCTTTCGAAGCGAACCGTCTTCTAGGTTACTCGACTAAACGGCCCCTTGCCCTCCCGGTAAGCGGGCCGTTTTTATTTTCCCTTCATCGCCCCCTCGCCTCATCGCCCCTCGCGGGTGCCTGGTGGCAAAGCGGACTTCGGCGAGCTCAGTCGAGTCGCGAGCTCAGTCGAGTCGTAGCGTGCCCCAGTCTTCGTCCTTCGCCCTTCTGCCTTCTGCCTTCTGCCTTCGTGTCCCCCTTCCCTACTCCACGCGCCGCCGCAGCTTCGGAAACAACTCCAGCGCGTTGTCCCGCAGAACCTGCCGGCCGATCCGCACGGCGTGCTCTTCCCGCAGCTCGCCCCGCTCCACCTTCTCGGCCAGCGCCTCGGCCAGGCACTGCCGCGTGAACTCAGTGGCGGCGTAGATCCCCTCGGCGTCGACCGTGTCGGCCCCCCACATGATCCGGTTCGAGGGGACCATCTCCAGCCATTCCTGGTAGGCCCGCTTGGCCATGGTGTAGCTCAGCATCGGCATCCATACCGAGTCGATCCACACGTTCTTATGCCGCATGGCGATCACGCCCGTTTCGCCCGTCCACGGGAACCCGCCGTGGAACAGCACGAAGCGCGTCCGCGGGTTCGCCTCGATCAGGTCCACCAGCAGCATCGGGTTCGAGCCTTGCACCCGCGCCTGCCCGGTATGGATCTGAAACGGCAGCTCGTACTTCGCGCTCAGCCCCGTCACGTGCCAGAACATGAAGTCCTCGAACGCGCGCTGCTCCTCGGGGCTTAACTGGCTCCGAGGCCGCCCGAACAGCGACGCGGCCTCCTCCCGCGGCACATTCTCGAACCGCAGCGTCCGCTCGTACGCCAGCGTCGACTTCAAGCAGGCCGCGTCGGCGGCCACCGCCTTGGCGAAGATCGCCTCGATCACCGCCAGGTAGTCGTCCAGCGTGTCGACCGTCATCCCTTCCCGCTTGGCGAACTCGAACGGGCTGTCCGAGGCGCTGGCGAACTGGCCGGGGTGCGTTCCCTTGACCAGTTGCGTGACGTTGAGCACGGGGACGGAGAACTCGTATTCTCGTTCGAACCCCAGCCGGTTCCAGTATGGGTCGATGAACATCAGCTCGATGTTGGCCCGCTTGGTGACCACCTCCTCCAGCCATGTCGAATCCTGGTAGTTGGCGAAGATGCGGTCGTTCAGCTCGCGGGCCTGCTCGGCCGTGATCGTCTCGAAGTCGACGCCGTACAGGTCGCGGAAGGCGGGCAGCAGGTAGCGGTAGAAGCTGGTCGCCCGGGCATCGGCGAAGTCGTGTTGCGCCCGCTCCCACCAGGCTTCGAACGGTTTCCCGGCCGGCCACGGCGACAGCGGGTTGGTCCAGGTGTAGTAGCTGCCTCGCCAGACGCTGTGCAGCGTCATCCCGCGCCCCTTGTCCGTTGCGTCCATGAATGGCAACTGCGCAAACGGCCGCAGGTGGTCGTGCGTATCGATCGCCCTGACCGCGTCGATCGACTTTTTCAGCCGCGCATACACCGGCGTTTTCTTGACGTCGTCTCCCTTCGCCTCCCCTCCAACCAGCGCCACCACCACCACCACCAGCGTGCAGATTCTCATCGTCT
This sequence comes from Pirellulales bacterium, assembly GCA_040901675.1. Taxonomy (GTDB): domain Bacteria; phylum Planctomycetota; class Planctomycetia; order Pirellulales; family JAICIG01; genus JBBDNX01. The sequence continues at coordinate 81,177 of JBBDYJ010000030.1, forward strand.
TGTTCATCTGGTCTTTCTCACCTGGTCTTCGTCTATCAACCGATTCTCTCGACCCAGCCCCTCACCATCCTAATCGCCGCCCCACCTGGAAACCAAAAACCCACGCCGACGCCACCCCCTCGCCCGTAGAGCGCACGATGGTTGCCAGGGACTTCAGTCCCTGGATGGTTGCCCCACCCTATTTTCTTTCCCGCCCGGCAGGGCGCACGATGGTTGCCAGGGACTTCAGTCCCTGGATGGTTGCCCCACCCTACTCTCTCTTTCCGCCCGGCAGGGCGCACGTGCCCTTCTACTTTTTCTCTTGGATTTCAACTATCCTGAAAGCCATCCCACACCCGCCGCTCCCTCAACACCAATTCCACCATGCCCCGCTCCGTCCAGCTCCTGGTTTTCTTCTCCGCGATCATCCTGCCGCTCCCCCCGGCCGCCGCCAAAACACCGGTCGGCGTGGCCGCGGTCGACATCACCCCCGACTACCCGATCCGCCTGAACGGCTTCGGCTTCCGCCGCGACGAATCCGAAGGAGTCCGGCAGCGTATCTGGGCCAAGGCCCTGGCCATCGGCGGCGACGCGGACGGCCCGCTCGTCCTCATCGCTTGCGACACGCTCGGTGTTCCCAATCCGCTCGTCGAGGAGCTGGCCGCCCGGCTGAAGGCCGACGCCCGCATCGACCGCAGCCGCCTGGCCGTCACCGCCACGCACACTCACACCGGGCCGATGGTCAACAACGTCTCCCCGACCATCTTCAGCATGCCGATCCCGCCCGAGCACCAGGCCCACATCGATCGCTACACCGCCGAGCTCAAGGAGCATCTCTACCAGGTCGCCATGGCCGCCTTGAAAGACCGCCGGCCGGCCACGCTCGCCTGGGGACTGGGCAGCGTCCGCTTCGCCGCCAACCGCCGCGCGGCCGGCGGGCCCGTCGATCACGACCTGCCGCTCTTGGCCGTCAAAAGCCCCGACGGCCAACTCCGGGCCGTCTATGTCAACTACGCCTGCCACTGCGTCAGCCTCTCCGACAATCAGATCAGCGGCGACTGGGCCGGCTATGCCCAGGAGCTGATCCAGCGGGCCCACCCCGGCGCCGCGGCCCTGGTCTCGATCGGCTGCGGCGCCGACGCCAATCCCTCCACCGGCGTCAGCGGCGACAAGGCCGAGGTCGCCGAAAAGCACGGCCTCGAAATCGCCCAGGAAGTCGGCCGCCTGCTCGACGGCGAGCTCGTCCCCCTCACCGGCCCCATCGCCGCCCAGCTCGAGCGGATCGTCCTGCCGCTGGCGCCGCTCCCCTCGCGCGACGAGTGGGAGGCCCGCGCCAAAGACAAAGAACAGTCGCCCGTCGCCCACCACGCCCGCACCCAGTTGGCCAGGCTCGACGCCGGCCAGGAGCTGCTCTCCGAGATCAGCTACCCGATCCAGACCTGGACGTTCGGCGACGCGCTGGCCATGGTCTTCCTGCCCGGCGAAGTCGTGGTCGACTACTCCCTGCGTCTCAAGCGCGAGCTGGATGGCCGGCGGCTCTGGATCAACGCCTATGCCAACGGCTGCCCTGGCTACATCCCCTCCGAACGCATCCTCCGCGAAGGCGGCTACGAAGGCGGCGGCGCCATGGTCTACTACGACATCCCCGGCCCCTACGCCCCCGGCCTCGAAGACAACATCGTGGCCGTCGTCCGCGACCAGCTCGGCGAGGGGTTCAAGCCGCCCGTCGATCCAACCAAGACCCAGGGCGTCCTCCCGCGCTCGCCGCAACAATCGCTGGCCGCCCTGCGGACCAAACCCGACCTCGCCGTCGAGCTCGTCGCCGCCGAACCGCTCATCGCCAGCCCGGTGGCCATCGACTTCGGCCCCGATGGCCGCGTCTGGGTGGCTGAGATGTACGACTATCCCAGCGGCGCCGACAACAACTTCACTCCGGGCGGACGCGTCAAGTTCCTCGAAGACACCGATGGCGACGGCCGGCTCGACCGCGCCACCACCTTCCTCGAAGACATTCCCTTCCCCACCGGCGTCACCGTCTGGCGAGGCGGCCTGCTCGTCTGTGCCGCCCCCGACATCCTCTATGCCGAAGATACCGACGGCGACGGCCGCGCCGACCAGGTCCAAAAGCTCTACAGCGGTTTCGCCACGCACAACTACCAGGGCCGCGTCAACAGCCTCGAGTATGGCCTCGACGGCTGGGTCCACGGCTCCGCCGGCCTGTTCGGCGGCGAGATCGCCAGCTTCCGCGGCGGCGACCCATTGCTGCTCAGCCAGCGCGACTTCCGCATCCGCCCCGACGCCGGTCAGATCGAGCCCGCCGCCGGCGCCGCCCAGCAGGGACGCGTCCGCGACGATTGGGCCAACTGGTTTGGCTGCAACAGCGGCATGCTCGTCGAGCACTATCCCATGCCCGACCACTATCTCCGCCGCAACCCCAACGCCGTCCCGCCCGCCCCGGCCGTCCCTGTTCTCAGAGGCCCTGATCTCAGCGGCCCCGACCCCGGCCGCCTGTTCCCCATCTCCGACACCGTCCTCTTCAAGCTCTCCGGCCCGCCCGGCGGCGTGACGGCGGCCTGCGGACTGGGCATCTACCGCGACGACCTGCTCGGCAGCCAGTACACCGGCAACGCCTTCACCTGCGAACCGGTCAACAATCTCGTCCACCGCCGCCTGCTCATGCCCGACGGCATCACCTTCAAGGCCGTCCGCGCCGGCGACGAGGCGGCCTCGGAGTTCTTGGCCTCCACCGACCCCTGGTTCCGCCCCGTCCAGGTCCGCACCGCTCCCGACGGCGCCCTCTGGGTGGTCGACATGTACCGCTACGTCATCGAGCACCCGATCTGGATTCCACCCGAGACGCTCCGCGAGCTCGACGTGCGGGCGGGCGCCGACATGGGCCGCATCTATCGCGTGGTGCCTCGCGACGGCCGGCCCCGCCAGCCGCTGCGTCTCGACCGGCTCGATACGATCCAACTCGTCGCCGCGCTGGACAGCCCCAACGCTCCCCAGCGCGATCAGGCGATGCAGCAGTTGCTCTGGCGCGGCGACGACCCCGCCGTCGCCGAGCAAGCCGCCGCGCCGCTGGAGCAACTGGCCCGGCAAAGCTCGCGGCCCGAGACGCGCCTCCAGGCGCTCTGCACGCTCGACGGCCTGGGCGCGCTGGAGCCACCGACGATCGCCGCTGCGCTCTCCGACGAATCCTCCGGCGTCCGCCGCCACGCGGTCCGTCTTGCCGAAAGACATCTCGCCGACTCCGCCAAAGTCGACCGCGAGCTGGCCGCCTCCCTGCTCGCCAGGTTGGACGACGCCGATCCCCAGGTGCAGCTCCAGTTCGCTTTCACTCTCGGCCATTGGAACGACCCCCGCGCCGCCCGCGCCCTGGCCTCGCTGGCCATCCAGCATCAATCGAACCGCCACCTGGCCGCGGCCGTGCTCAGCTCGCTCAACCGCGGCAATGTCGACAGCATCCTGGCGGCAGTTTTGGAGCCTGGCCGCGCCGATTCGGTTCAGCCCGCCTTGCTCGAACAGATGTTCGTCCAGGCGGCCTCGCTCGCCGACGATGCGGTTGTCCGCCGGCTGCTCGGCGATTTGCTCCAGCCGCGCGATGGAACTTTCCAGAATCAACAGCTTTCCACCGCTACCTCCATGCTCGCCGCGCTGGTCCGAATGAAGCGGCCGCCCGATCAGTTGATTGACGACCGGCTGCGCCGCGAGCTCGCCGCGCTCGTCGACCACGCCCGCGCCGTGGCTGCCGACGTCGACTTGCCCGACGAAGCGCGGATTGTGGCTCTGCGGTTCCTCGGCCAGGCCTCGCCTGCCGCCGCCGGCGCCCAGCGCGACGCCGACCTGGCCGCCGGACTGCTCGTTCCCCGCAGCTCGCCGGCCCTGCAGTCGGCCGCCGTCGCCATGCTCGCCCAGTTGGCAGGCCCCGACCTGCCACGGCGGCTGCTCTCCGGATGGCAGTCGCACGGTCCCCAGCTTCGCGGCCAGATCATCGACCTGCTCTTGAGCCGCGCCGACTGGACCACCGCCCTGCTCGACGCCCTCGAACAGGCCTCCTCGCCCATGCAGGCTGCCGATTCCTCCTTCCTCCTTCCTCCTTCCTCCTTCCTCCTTTGCTCTCGACCTCGTCCGGCAGCAGCGCCTCACGCAGCATCCCGACCAGGCGATCCGCGAGCGGGCCCTGGCTCTGTTCGCCAAGCCGGGCGACGGCGATCGGCAGCGGATCGTCGAGCAATATACGGCCGCCCTCGACCTGACGGCCGACCTGGTCCGCGGCAAGGCCGTCTTCGAAAAACGCTGCGCCGCCTGCCACCGGCTGGATGGCGTCGGCCACGAAGTGGGGGCCGACCTCGGCCCCTACGCCGCCAAGCCGGCCCAGGCCTTGCTCATCGCCCTGTTCGATCCCAACCAGGCGGTCGATCCCCGCTACCACAGCTACGTGGCGGCCTTGACCGACGGCCGCGTCCTCACCGGCACCATCATCGACGAAACCGGCACCAGCCTGACGCTGGTCTCGCCGGAGGGCAAAAAGCAGCCGGTCCTGCGGGCCGACATCGACGAGCTGGCCAACACCGGCAAATCGCTGATGCCCGAAGGTTTCGAGCGCGAGCTTTCGCTCCAGGACACGGCCGACCTCGTCTTCTGGTTCTCCCGCCTGCGCTCGCCGCCCAAGGCGCTCGCCGGCAATCAGCCGACGCTCGCCGGGCCCGCCGCCGACGGCAGCCTGGCATTGACCGCCGCCCAGGCCGAGATCCGCGGCCAGGACATCACGTTCGAAGAGCATTTTGGCAACGTCGGCTATTGGCACGGCCCTGACGACCACGTCCGCTGGCAGGTCGAGCTGCCGCGTGCAACGTCGCTCGACGTCTGGCTCGACTGGTCGTGCGCCGCCGACTCGGCCGGCAACCTTTTCGTGATCCAGGCCGGCGGCGAGGAGCTGCAGGGCACCGTCGAATCGACCGGCGGTTGGGACCGCTACCGGCAGGCGCGCGTCGGCTCGATCGACCTGCCCGCCGGCCAGGCGGAGATCACCGTTCGCCCGGCAGGCCCCTTGAATCGGGCCCTGTTCGACTTGCGTGCCGTGTATCTCATGCCTCCCGGCCAGGCTCCGCAGCTCGCCCAGGCCGGCGCCCGCGAGCCCAAGGACCCGGCCTCCCTGGCCCGTTACCTCTTGAACAATTCGCACCCCGCCGGCCAGCGAGCCGAGCGGATCGACGCCACGGCCGGCGTGGCCGCGGAGGTCTTGGCCGTGATGGTGGCCGACCTGACGCCCGGCGCGAACGAGCGCAGCCGCAAGGAAGAATACCGCCGCATCCCCTGGATCTGGCGCGTCTCGATCGCGGCCGGCCGCCGCAACGACCCCCGCGAGCTGCGTGCCCTGTTGAACGTCGCCTTGCCCAAGCCCGGCGAGCCGATGCACGACTGGCAGGCCGTCGCGATCGGCGGCGGCCTCATCAACGGCATCAGCCTCGCCGGCCCCTGGCCCCGCGCCCAGCTCGAAAAGCTTCTCGACCGACAACCAGAACCCCCTTCCACCTCCCCACCCCAACCCGGAACTGAGTCCGGCAACAAACCCGGCGCCAAGCCCAGCTCCGTCGATCCCTTGTTGACCCGTTGGCGTCGTTCGATCGAGTTGGCCGTGGCGATGGCCGACGACGAGCAGGTACCGGCCGGCACGCGTTACGACGCCTTGCGGATGGTGGCCATGCAAGACTGGGAAGCGTGTCACCAGCAGCTCACCAAATACCTGGCCAAGGGCATTCACGACGAGTTACAGATGGGCGCCATCAGCGGCCTGTCCGACATCCCCTCGCCCCAGGTTGCCGCCGCGCTGCTTTCCGGCATCGCCCACTACAGCGAATCGAACCGCAATCTCGCCTTCGACGCCCTCTTGCGCACCTCCGATCGCGCCCGCGCGTTGCGCGCCGCTCTTTCTTCCGGCGTCGTGACCTCCCAGCAGCTCGGCCCCGATCGCGTCCAGGCCCTGAAGGCAGAAGTCAGAGGTCAGGAGTCAGAGGTCAAGTAGGACGGCCTTCCCAGGCCGTCTATCCGTAAGCGCTCATCACGCTCCGCGTGATGCAGCGTTTGTAGCGGGACTCGCCAGAGTTCCGGCCGTCTCCCTCTCGCAGGGGTCATTTGTCATTTGTCATTGGTCACTGGTCATTGGTCACTGGCTAGTGGGTCCTTCCTTCCTCCTTCTGCCTTCTGCCTTCTGCCTTCTGCCTTCTGCCTTTGTCTCCCTTGTCGTGTCTCGCCCCCTTGCCCCCTCTCCTCATCGCCTCATCGTGATTCCTGGCCCTCACCGGCTTAGCACGCGAACCAGCTCACGGCGGGCAACCCAAATCATGGCTGCCGCGGCGGACGTGGGGATCAAGAACAACTCCCCAATTTCAAGCAGTGTGAGAGGAAAGCCAAGCTGGTAGCACTCGATTGCCACCTGGATGCTCATATACGTCACCACCAGAGCCGCCACCAGAGCTGGCATCACTGGGCTTAAGAGGACAAGGTACAGTGCCAGGCTAATTCCCTCCCGCGACTTGAACCGGGCAGCGGCTTCGCGCCATGTGGGCCGGGGGATCCCTTCTTCGCCCTTCGGCGCCCTGTACGGGTTCTCGGCCTGGCGGTCGTCGGTCTGATCGGTCGGAATCATTGGAGGCATGCGTCATCGTCGTGCTGGTCAATGCGGACCTGTCAGTCCTCGCTGGTCACGGTTGCGCCACGAACGTGGAGCTCGCGGCGATTTCCTGGGCGATGATTTTTTGAGCGGACTTGTCTGCCGGCCAATCCACCACGTGGGCATGATTCGGATTGAAGGTGTGCCGGATCGATCATGCCGAATACACGCGTCTAATAAGATCCAGAATCGAGTTGGGAACTTCTCCGAAGTACGCTTCCGTTCCGTACACACGGCCAGGACCGAACAGCCCGGCGTAATGCAGTTCGTCATCGGGGCTCACGCTCACCGAGAGAGTCCGCCGTCCAGAACGGTGCCATTCCAGAGTCAGGTGGCCGTCCGGCTCCGCACCGATCGACGGTGCAGGAAATCCGATCGGCAGCGACTCCAGGAAGGAATACGCGTTTCGTAGCGTGTCCTGGCTCACGGCCGCCGCCTGGCAGCCGTCCCAGTTCTCCAGGCGGCATTCCGCCCAAACGGTCGCTAACTCTTCTCGCAACAAGCTTTCAGTTCCAACTGGTGCTGAGGACGGCACTCCGGGTAGTTGGGCAGCTCCTCCGTCAAATGCTGCCGAAGCTGCTCTGAATCGGGCCACTTCGTCGCCCTGGCCCGCCACTGGATCACCGCCTCCGCAATCGGCGCAGCCGCCAAGTGCGGGAACTTCTCGCCAAAGTCGAGCAGGAAGCCTTGTGCCAGGTTCATGTTGCTCCTATCCGTCTACACCACAGTATACAGTTGGCAACCCCCCCCGCTCACCCCCCGCCCGCAGGCAATAGACTTCGTGGGACGGCCGAGGCCGTCGAGACGGGCTGGGAAGCCCATCGTCGTCGGCTCCCGGCGACGACTCCGCAATCCAAGCCAGATCGTGGCCTGCTTGCCGCACAGTCTCGACCACTTCGCCGGGTACGTTCTCGTTCGCCAGAAACTTGGCCATGTGTCACACCGGCAATGGGTACACGTGCTCCTGCTTCACCGTCTCGGTGGCATAGTGCAGCGCCGCTTGCATGTCTTCCCTCGTCAAGTGTGGGTAATTCTTGAGGATCTGCTCGTGAGTCCAGCCATTCGCCAGAAGCTCCATGAGGAACTCGACCGCGATGCGCGTCCCCTTGATGACCGGCTTGCCCACCAGCACCTTGGGGTCCACGCTGATTCGATCTTGCCATTCCATACGTTTGTCCTTTCCAGGCGGCCTGTTGCAGATCTCCGGATTATATCGAGCCAAGGCGCAACGACGCAAAAACGACGGACAGCGTCCTTTCCCCTGCCGCCTCCGCCGCAGGCGGATCGCCTGCCTTCTGCCTGGGCTGCAAGTCCGCCTCCGGCGGAACCTAGGCCTTCTGCCTTCTGACCTCTGACCTCTGACCTCTGACCTCTGCCCTCTGCCTTCTGCCTTCTGCCTTCGTCCTTCTGCCTTCGTCCTTCTGCCTTCTGCCTTCGTCTCCCCCGGTCCCCTTGTCCCCTTGTCGCCTTGTCGTTCCTCCCCTCCGCCTCACCCTTCCCCCCATTCCCGGCGGAGCGAGCCCCAAAAACCTTCGGCCCCATAGATCCTCCGCCATTGTTCCCGCAGGTGGGCCAGCCATGGCCTGGCGTAATACTCCCGGTGCCAACTGGGATCGAACTGTTGCACTTCCTCCAGCCACTCCTGCGACACCTCGATGCCGGCCCTGCTCGCCAGCAGCTTGAAGCATCGCCACTCTTCCCGGTGGCAGATCGCCTCTTCGCGCAGGTTTCTCCGCGTGCGGGCCAGGCGGCGCAGCTCGCCGTGCGTCGCTTCGTGGACGATGGTCGCGGCCAGCAGCACGGCCAGCGCCGCCTCCCCGCGCCACGACTCGAAGCGCGACATATCGATCCAGCAGATCCCGGTGTGCGGCTGGTAGAGCGCCGTCGACGCCAGCGGCCCGTTGCAGATTGCCCGCAGGTTGCGGCCCACGCGCGCGAACCGCCGCGGGTCGTAGCGCTCGAGCACGTCCAAGGCCTCGGCCACCGCGTCGTGAAACCCCTCGTCCTGGAATCGCCGATGAGGCCCCTCGGCCACCAGCAGGCCGTGCAGCTCCCGCTTGTTCACGAGCGCTCGGAACACCAACGGCGCAAGAATCCAGCGGCAAACAACACCCCACATCGCATCGGCTCCCGCGCAGCGGCAGTTGGTTGCTGGTTGCTGGTTCTTGGTTGCTGGTTTGCTAGAAACTAGGAACTAGCTACTAGCAACTGCTCACGAGTCCCAATCAAGCCTAGCACGCTGGCAGTGGATGCTCAGAAGTCATTGGTCATTGGTCATTGGTCATTGGTCATTGGTCATTGGTCATTGGTCATTGGGTCTTGGTTCGCGCGCCGGGGGTCCGCCGCGTGCTGACCACTGGCCACCGGCCACCGACCACTGCAATTGAGTTGTTTCCAGTTTTCGGTGATTTAATGGACAGAAGTCAGAACTGGATGGGGACTGTCATTGGTCATTGGTCATTGGTCATCCGGCGGTGCCGACCACTGGCCACTGGCGACCGACCACTATTTGGAATTGAGTTGTTCAGCACTTTTCGACGCTTTATTCCGAACAATCCGGAACCTGGGGGAGAGAGGGGCTTGGTGGACTGGTTGCTGGTTGCTGGTTGCTAGTGCTTGGAACGGACGAACGAACGAACGAAGAAGGATTAACCACGCAGGCACGGAGAACACGGAGACGCCACGGAAAAAGGCAGAGGTCTTGGTGCTTGGGTCTTTGGTTCCTGTCGGGTGATCGGTGCAGCAGGTCCGGCTGTGGCTCCTCGTCCACCAGCCACTAACCACCGGCCACTGGCCACTGCTTATTCATACCGCAGGCGGTGGGCGGATGTCAAGGGGGGTGGTTGGAATTTTGAACGGAATTTAGAGTGGAGATGGAAGACCGTGCGAGGCGGTGGGGCGATGAGGGGATTAGGCGAGGACGAGACGAGACGGACCCTTCGACGAGCTCAAGGCAGGGAGCTCACGCGAAGGCGCCAAGGCGCAAAGGGGTGAGGGGGTGACGACGAAGGACGGACGACGAGGAACGGAACGGACGATCCGCCGGGGCGGACGTTCGGCAAGCTCGTTCTGCGGGCTCACTGACCTGTGTCTGGGCTGCAAGTCCACCCTCTGGCGGATCCTCCGCCGATGCCAGGTGCAGAATGAGCTGCGTCCCCTTTGATTGCCGGCCGCCATCGAGATGGACGTGCCGTTCGACGCATCGGTCGATGTGACCGACGCGCCGCCGCGTTCTGCCACGCGCAAGCCGGGACACGCGACAGATGCTCGACGATGTCGCCCGTCCATCCTGCGCCGAACGATTATGCAAGGGCCTGGGGCTGCACCTGAGGATGTGGGCGACCCAAGGGCTGGTGTATCTGTCGAGGATTCTGCGCCGACGGAGCCGGTCCCTTGCCCAGCAACCGTTCCAAGCGCGACACGAGTGATTCGATATCGCGCGTCCGGCATTCCCAAACCGTGAAGACCTTCCAGCCCTTCCGGCGAAGCACCCGTCGCGTATTCGCGTGGCGAGTGCGATTCCTCTCTCGCTTTGCCTTCCAGTATTCCTGGTTTGTCTTGGGAGTACGGCGACCGACTTTGCAGGGATGTCCATGCCAAAAGCAGCCATGCACGAAGATAACCGTGCGATGCCTCGGCAGGACGATGTCCGGACAGCCCGGCAGATCGCGCACGTGAAGACGGAACCGGTAACCCGCTCGGTGCAAGGCGGAACGCACGATGCGCTCAGGACTCGTGTCGCGGGAGCGGATCGCGGCCATGTTGCGCGACCGTTCCGGGGGAACATCCTGAAACTTCCATGCGGACAGTTTCACCGGCTTTTTCCGCTTTCCCAAGTCCGTTCTTTGCTTGCCCATCTTAACGTGCATCTCAATGACTTGCCAAGCCTGTCTGGACAGCGTGCCAAGGGATTACAATACTTAGGGCCTATCCAAAAACGGGGACTTGCTCCGACCGGGAAACGGTTTGATTCGAGAACTGACGCTTGTGGCGAGGTGCCCGTCCCCGTTTTGGGATCGGTTCCTAAAATCCTGATTGACGCCGTCTACCACCATCAGAATAGCAAGATGCTCGCGAACAATGGGGAAAAACAAAGTGGCAAGGAAAGGAGCGTCCGGATCGAGAGAGGACGCGAAGAAATCGCCAAAGGCGCGACACGAGGGAGGTGAAGTCGAATCGACTCGTTTTCCGCTTTCCAAATTGCATCTGGACGCTGGTAATCCTCGACTCGGAGTCCAAGCAGAGAAACTCACGAGCGAAGTCGAACTCCTCGACACCGTCGTCAACGTGTTTGGGATCGACGACGTTCTTAGTTCGCTTGCTGTCAACGGTTATTTCGAAGCCGAGCCCCTGGTGGGTGTCCGCATGGGGCGAACCGGTCACCTGCGGATTGCCGAAGGAAATCGGCGCCTCGCTGCTTGTCTGATTCTTGCCGGTGACGATCGCGCACGGAATCACAGCAAACGTACGGCCGAGTACCAATCGCTACAGCGCCGATACAAACAGCCGCCGATTACCGATATTCCAGTACGTGTACTCCCGGACGATCGAACACTCCTTTCTTACCTCGGCGTTCGGCACATCGCGGCAGCACAGCCGTGGGATTCGTACGCAAAGGCTGCGTGGGTCGCAAGAGTGCTGGAAACTGGCGACCTCACACTGGAAGATGTGAGCGATATGATCGGGGACCAACACAAAACGGTCGCACGGACGCTCGAAGGATTCTATTTCGTCAATCAACTCATAAGTGCTGCACAGTTTAATCCGTCGGACAGCTTGCGCCCAGGCCGGGGGAGCAATCCTGAATACCCGTTTTCGTGGATTTACACCGCATTGGGATTTGGCCCCATCCGCGAATGGCTCGGTTTGACTGACCTCGGCCAAAGAGGACGTATAAAGGAACCGATCAAAGGCGCAGCGCAACTAGACGAGGCCGCGGAACTCGTTGTGTTCCTGTTTGGCAACAAAAGCAAAGGTCGCCAGCCGGCGGTGTCGGATTCGCGTCAGATCGCGGATTTGGCAAAGGCCGTGGCAAACCCCGAGGCTCGGAGATTGCTCAAGCGAGGCAAGAGAGTCGAAGAAGTGTCTGACTTGTTGAAGCCGGCGAAAGAGCGCGTCGCGGACAGTCTGCTGGACGCACAGGAGGCGTTAACAAGCGCGCTTACGCCGCTTTCGCAAGGGGAAGTCGGCGGGCACGAGGCGGATGATCTGCTGGAGCCTAGCAAACGAGTTCGGAGCCTAGCCGTTGACGTCAATAAGAAAGTCATTGACATCGTGCAGGCTGATGAGGATTAGATGCAATGGCTCAGTTGGTGCGATGGGAAAGCCGCCGTCACGATGATCGTGTCGCTACAAACGCAGACCAAAGTGAGATTGCCGCTGTTCGGTACGGCTCGTGCAATCTCGAGGCGGGCACATTTGATGATCGAGTCGCTGAATCATTGGATGACTATGAGGTGTCCGATCCGCAGCCCGTACCAGACTGGGCAAGTCGAGACGCTGCGCTCGACAACGCTACAAGCGACATTGGCATAGAAATCCGGCGTAGACAGCAGATTCTAGGGGGAGGATATCCTTTTCACCTAACTGGGAATATCTTGCAGTACCGACCCAGTTCTACTTTGGTGTATGAGTTTTGCCTTGCTGTTTCTCAATCGCCTAGCCTAAACCAGGGCGACTACGCCCGCTTGCCTGTGGCTTTTGAACGACTCGTTCGCGATGTGCTTGTTTGCTTTCTCGGTCCGGGAACCAACGGCGTCCGGACGGGCTGGCCACCAGATGGACACGAAATCCGTCCACCGCGATTTAAGGATGTGAGCAGGCAACTGCACAGCGCAACCGGGGCAACTGGGGAGTGGTGGTGGTCGCCGGACAATAACCTTCCTCACGATCCTGACTCGCGGCACGTCAAAGACGAAGGACTTGATGTCGTTGTGTGGAAGGGAATAGCCGATGGTCGTCCCGGCAAGCTGTTCGTCTTGGGGCAATGTGCTTGCGGCAATGATTATCAAACCAAGTTCTACGACATCAGTGCGGATTTCGCAAAGCTTAAAAAGTGGATGAAGCCGCTTTCTTTCGCCACACCCCTACGAGTGTTTAGCACACCGCGCCACATTCCAAACGATGCGTTCTTTGCGGAGGTGAACAGAGAGGCTGGTTTGACGTTTGATCGCGCGCGGATCGCATTACTGGCAGTGGAGGCTGCTGACTATGTTACGAATCAGGCGAGGGAGCCTTATGCCGACCTGATCTCGATCGCTATCAGTGGCTTTCGAGTTGGCTAACCAAAGCCCTTGCAACCGCTTCAAAGAGGGGGGGCGGTACCGCATTGCCGATTGCGCGGAAGCGTTGTCTGACGGAGCACACGTCAAACGCCGCCGGGTCGGGAAATCCTTGTAGCGCTGCGCATTCAAGGTAGCTGTATCGACGGGACGTTCCGGGTCTTGTGAATTCCCATCGGTCCGGTCCGATTTTCTTGAGCGGCGGCGAATCTGGATGAAGGGGGACGTGCCGCCAGTGTGCTACAATGCACGGGGCTTGTCGGCCCCAAGTTCGCCTTCGGTTGCGCGACAGATAGTACCAATGAAGTGGTTCGGGATCATATGAGCCGTCGGGCGACTTACGCAAGTTCCAGATGACATCACGCAACGTTCGATGCCTTGCGGTATCAGTGCCGTGCGTTGGCGCAGGGAACTCATACGACAATCGCTCGGCGCTGCGTATGCCAACGAGGAAGAGCCGCCGTCGATCCTGCGCTAGTCCGTAATCTTTCGCATCAAGGACTTTCCAGTTGACGCGATATCCAGCAATGCGAAACCTGGTCAGCTGATTTCGCAGCAAGTGCTGGTTGTGCGAAAAACGCATCCCATCCACGTTTTCAACGATGAATGCCAACGGGCGTACTTGGCGAAGTACGCGGTCGAACTCCTGGTACAAAAAGTTGATCCCGTCGGAATTGTTGCGGCGACCTCCTTGACTGTAGCCCTGGCACGGGTAGCAACCGGCTAGGATATCTGCTCGCGGAAACTTTCGATAATTGCGAATGTCTCCGGCATGGATCGTGGTCAAGCCGGTTACGCGCTCGAATAAGGCGCATGCCGATTCTGAAATCTCATTTGCCCAGATTGGTTCAATGCCACCAGCGCGCAGGCCGAGGTCGCTGCCGCCGCAGCCTGCAAAAAGCGATATCGCCGAGTATTGCGCCGTCCCCAACTTGGACTCCAACGTCGACAATGATTGCGCGCATTGTGTTTACATCGTCAGTCGGCCGCCAACGGCTTTAGGAAATTCATCTCGAGGCGCGTCGGTCCGACACACCGGGGCGATAGGATTTGAACGGGGGAGGGCCAATCACGCCGCATCCGTCGTGCTTCGCTTGCAAGAGATCGGCAGGCGACATCGAGACCGTAAACCGACGCAACATCCGCGGGCTGGGGCCCGCGGGGCCTGGAAGTAAAAGAACATGCCGGGGTTTCTCGCCTGCGCTTACCCAACACTCAACTCTTTCCAGCAGCTTCCCGATAAGCAGCCGTTAAGGCCTCCAGCAGCGCCTCGTTGTCATCGTGGAAGACGTTCCCCTGCCGGACACTGTCGGGCGCAATGACGGCTTCGATTCGCGGCAAACTCAGCGGCGCTAGTCGCTCGAAGACAGATCGCCAGAACGTCACGTATCCGCGGCCATCGTTCCAAACGGTTACCAGCCCGACATTCTCCGGCTGAAGTCTAGGCAACAACGTGAGCCGCCCGCTGGTGCCGTGAAAAGTGCTCAACGTCACCAGGCCCTCCTGCTCCAGGCGGCGTGCCCAGGCGACATACCGATGGAGTTTCGGCCGATCCTCCTCATTTGCCTTTTCAATAGCCTCGACAAACTCCTCGACACCGACACTGAGCTGCCCCGCGGCACGTTCCGGAGATGGACGGGGCTGCTCGACGGGGCGTCGCTCCGGTTCCACTCGTTGCGGCACAAGAACCGTTGAACTTCCGATCTGGTACGATGCAATCGTCACCAGGTCGATAACCAGCGTATCAGTAACCGACTCCAGATACCCCACGAGACGCACGAGCTCGTCCGGCGCTTCATCGAGCACGAACACCAACCGGAACCGCCCCTCTGCCAGGTTTTCCGAAAGGGCCGTGGCGAAGTTCTCGGGGTCAAAGGAACCGGTTTGGTTCGCTGCGGAAACGCAACTCGCCAGCGAGTCGAAACCCCGCTGCCGAAGATGCTTTCCCAGCACCTCCTGCTCGAGCGCGTGTGGGTCGATCTGGAACAAGTAGGCCGCGTAAGCGAGCACCTGGGCGACAACCGCCCGCCTGGCCTCGGCGTTGCGTGCCAGTTTGATTTCGATCACCGCCAGGCGGCCTGTCGGCTCGACAGCAATTAAGTCAGCCCATCCCGATCCGAGCTGCACTTCTTGCCCCACGATGATCAGGTCTGGCCTTCCCGACAGCGGCAACAGTTGCGGCGCCTCCGCCACCAGGTCTTGAAGCCTTGCCTCGTCCGGAAATCCCGCCGGCGACAGTAGTTTCCAAGTCCCTCCCTCATTCTGCCAAATCGCGGTCATTGAGCTACCCTATCGGCCCGGTGCCCATGGCTTTGCCTCTACTGCATGAACCGTCTGATGAGTGTTACGGCTTCGTTGAGAAACCAGACCGCGGTACGCTGGGCCAGGGCCCGAAATAATCGCCATTGAGCAGATCGGCTACACGTCGAAGACTTTGAGGACCTCGTCGCCGTAGTGGTTGATGACCTTGACGGCGATCTTGCCGGACGGGGGCGCGTCGAAGGGGCGGCTGACAGTGCTGTAGAGACTGCTCCAGGCGGCCTCGTCGATCTCGGCTCGCAAGGCCCGCTTCAGCTTTTCATAGGGCTCGTCGGCACCGGTGAAGTAGGCGTGCCGGACGAAAAAACTCTCGCCGTTGTAGTCGGTGTCGATAAACCAACAGGCGATGTCGTCGGTCGAAGAATTGCGGATCTGACCGGTCGTGGGATCGTAGACGTCCAATCCCTTGATCTCGACGACGAGTTGGCCTGACTTCTGCTTCTTGATCTCCACGTCGGGCTCGCCGAATACCATGAACAGGTTGCCCGAACCGGTCTTCTTGAGCAGCTCGTCACCCATCGCCAGGTCGGGGTTCATCTTGGCTGGCAACACCGTCAGCTTGCCGTAACGCTTGGATTCCTCGCTCACGCTGGGGTCGAAGGCGAAGCCGCAGACGATCAACAGGTCGAAGCCCACGCCCTGGACCGCCTCCTTGGCGGCCTCCTTGATCAGCATCGCGCCGACCGTGCCGTGCTCGGGGCCGATCGAGATGGCCGCCCGCTTCTGGGCGCCGTCGGCCTCGGTGTAAGTCGCCTGGCCGTGAATCCACTCGCCCGGATACGGGACGAGCGTGTCGAACTTGAGCCGTTCGCCCTTGCGGGTATTCTGAACGCCTGCCTTGCGGAGGTTTTCCAGAATCATGTGGCCAAAGTCGTTGGGGCCGATGACCTGCATCTTCAAGCCGGCCTTGCCGGCTTCGGAACGGAGCTTTTTTTCCTCCACGCTAAGCGTGCGGTGCGGGCTGAGGCTCTCGACCGAGAAGGGCCCGGAGACGCGGACGCGCTTGTTGTCCTCGTACGGCTGGTCGTAAAGCGTCTCGGTATCGGCGTGGCGGGCGACGGCCGCGTCGATTTCCTGGCGCGTCATGCCCTCGTTGATGTCCGGGTTGTTGGCGATCGATCCAAGAGTAACGTGCGGCACGCGCTTGTAGACGAAGCCCTTCTTGATGTCGCTGTGGGTCGGGTGCTCGGGGGGCATCTTGCCGGTCAGCTCGGCTTCCTTCTTGATCCCCTCGGGCGAGTCGGCCAGCAGGTAGTACGGATACCTGGCCGCCATCAGCCGCGTGCGGGCCAGCGCCAGGGCCACGCGGCTGGTGTCGCAGGTGATCCAGCGCCGGCCCCACTGCTCGGCGGCATACGCGGTAACGCCGCTCCCACAGGTTGGGTCCAGCACCAAGTCCCCGGGGTCGGTGGTCATCAGGATGCAGCGTTCGACAACCTTTGTGCTAGTTTGGACAACGTACGCTTTATCGGTAGCACCCTGGGTGTCCATCCACATGTGACTCAGTTCTTGGACCGGATAGTCCTCAAAATACAGCTTGTACCGAAGCGAGTCGCCTGGGAAGAACAGCCGGTTAGCCAAGAGGAGCTTTCGCATTCCATCGAGATTAGTTTTCCAACTCTTGCCTGCAGACGGAAAAAATGTCTGACCAGCGAACGAGAATTGAAAAACACAGGATTCCGTACGGCCGGAAGAGCGTAGGTCCATTGATTGGAAGAGTCTGGCTCCCGAATCGACAGGAGGGTCGCCGGACAATTTAGAGCGCGACAGGGCCTCGCCTGACGCCATTTCAACATATCCATAGTCGCCATCGTTTGAATCGTTGCGACTCGTGAACAACTTGTTGAATCTCGTATGTCCCGCCTCTTTTCCGTACCATACGAGATAATCGCACATCGTGAAAATGTATGTCTCCCCCAGCGGCATTTTCTTCTTCTTGAAGGCGATATTAGCGATGAAGTTCTCACTTCCAAAGACCTCATCTAGCAGACATCGCACCATATGCACATTCTCATCGCCAATCTGCACAAAAACGCTGCCGGTCTCAGTGAGCAAATCGCGCGCGACCACCAGCCGATCGCGCAGGTAGGCTAAGTACGAATGGATGCCAAGCTTCCAGGTATCTCGAAAGGCACGTACCTGCTCCGGCTGACGGGTGGCGTCCTCGACCTTGCCGTCCTTGACGTCGCGCTTGCGGGTGCTGACCTGCCAGTTGGAGCCGAACTTGATGCCGTAGGGAGGATCCACGTAAATCATCTGCACTTTTCCCTTGAGGCCTTCCTTCTCGGCCAGGCTGGTCATCACCAGCAGCGAATCGCCCAGGATCATCCGGTTAGACCAGTTCTGTTCATGGTGGTAGAAGTCGATCTTCTGGGCGAAGTCGGTCGGGCCGCCGTTGAAGTCGGCGAAGAGGTTGAGCTGCTCGCCGCCGGCCTTTTCGATGCGGGGCAGCGCGTCGATAATCGCCTGGGGATGAATCTTGTCCTGGATGTAGACCGGGACGACAGGAACAGCCAGATCCTCCCGGTCCTGGTCGTCCTTGCCCTGCCAGACCAGTTGCGGGTCGAGCGACGGATCGCGCGGGTAGAGGACGGTCTTTGCGGAATGCTCATCTTCCGCGACAAAGTCTCGCAACTCCTCGGTCGGAATGTTCTTCCGCTTGTCCTTGTGTCGGATCGATTCGACTGGAGCGGATATCTTTCGTGGCATTGTTCCTATTCCTTAGGAGCGGAATTCGGCCATGAGACGAAGCACTCGCTTAAACTCGTCGTCGCCACCGCCTCCGCCGCGACGAGTGCCACCCAAGGCACGCGTGACAATATTCTTAAACGTGTCGTAGTTATATCCGAACGATTGTCGACCAAACAGTCCATTGCGAGGTTCCAACCACGCCCGAAGTGCTTCCTGCACCCGCGGGTTGCCGGGAACATCGAATGGACGAGTCGGGTCTGCAGCTTGTATTATTGTCACAAGATCGGAGTGTGTGCCCAAAAACTCTTGAGACACGCCGATGGCTTGGGTCACGTGCCCTCGAGTGCTGTCGCTTTGACCGATGCCCTTCTTAAGGATGTCCCAGCAGAGGTGGCAAAATCGACCGTGTCGTTCAACCTCCTGCAGGCATCGCTTGTAGAACCACTCTTTGCCTTTAAGTGCCATGACAGACCTTGACGTACGTGCCTTTGTGGTATTGCGTATCAGTGAGAAGCGCAGAAGATTGGCAGCGTCCCACGGGTGGGCGACTTCGGCGAGTGCCCAGCGGCCGAAGGCGCCGTGGTTGTTGATGGGCGGCACCCAGAGGTTGTTGGCAGTGGCGCCCTTGCCGCCCTTGCCTTTCTTCTCGCCCGTCAAAGGAGGTCAGCCTCAGTTGTACACAGAATGTGGACAACTGAACTTTGCTCTGTTTTCGCTCTCGCGCCTTCATCATGTTCCAGTAATTCCGCGGGTTATCGCTGTCGGTCAGGGCAGCGACGATGTCCACGACGGAGAAGTACCACTGGTCTTGGTGCCAGACGCGTCGAATCTGCTTGGCCCCGAAGACGATCATTTTGCCCTGGGACTCGGCGGGAAGTTCCTCGCTCATGGTTTTGTCCCATGCTGAAGGGTGCCACGGATCGTATTTTTCGCGTCCCAGGGGTCGGCGACTTCGATAAACGCCCAGCGGCCGAAGGCGCCGTGGTTGTTGATGGCCGGTACCCAAAGGGTGCGAGCGGTAGCGACCTTGGCGGCCTTGTCCTTCTTCTTCTCGCCGGTGACTTCGACAAGCAGGTTCAAGAGGTCGCCGGGCCCGCGGCCGTCGTCGATGCAGGCCAGAAAATCGGGGACGTAGTGCTTCTCCTCGCCGCCAAGCGTGTAGGGGATGGTAAAGCCGAGGTTGTGGTTCTTGACGTAGCGGACGACCTCGGGCATGTCTTCGAGGGCCTGGGCCAGCTTCTGTTCCCAGGAGTCGGTGTCGGCGACGACGTGGGAGATGTGGCACTTGTCGTCGCGGGTGGCGAAGACGGGCCGCGTGGTGTCGAAATCGACGTAGCGGGTCGAGCCGATGGTGTCGTAGGGGCGGAGGATGGGCTTGAGCGCGGCGGTGCCGTCGGTCGAGGCGACGATGGCCTTGTAGATGCGGTCGGCCGCGTCGTGGGCGAGCTCAAGCAACAGCAGCAATTGCGGAAACGTGTTGTCCTTGAGCGTGACGCATTCGGCCAGCCAGCGTTTGGCGATCTGGAGCAATTGGGGGAAAAGCCAGGGTTTTTGGCTCCCCTCGTCGTCGCGGAAATACTTGTCGAGCGTGAGGCTGGCGAGCAGGAAGGCGACTTCGTTGGTGCGGCGGCGCTTGAGGTCGTCGAGCGTGTGAATGCTCGACTCGCCCACGATGGGCGCATTCTCGGTGCGGGTGGGAATGTCGGCAGTGGAAAGGGTGAGCCTTGATTCGTCGGTGAAGCTGGCCACGAGGCGCTCGCCGGCCAGGTCGTGTCGGTAGCCGATGAGGCGCGGGAAGAGGATCTCGCTGGCGAGGCGCCCTTCCAGGGCGCGGACGCGGGTGGGGAGCGGGCCGGGCTTGGGCTCCTTGGTGGCGCCGCTGCAGGGGATGAACGAAAAGGGGACGCCGTAGACTTCGGCGTATTCGGGATCGAAATGGCCGCCGTCGTTGGCGGCGTAACTCATGCGGCGCAGGGCGCGGCCGACCACCTGCTCGCAGAGCAGTTGGGTGCCAAAGGCGCGCACGCCGAGGACGTGGGTCACGGTGTTGGCGTCCCAGCCTTCGGTGAGCATGGAGACGCTGACCACGCACTTGACGTGCTCGCCCAGCTTGCCGGCCTTGCCGACCGTGTTCATCACTTCGCGGAGCAGGTCCTCGTCGGTGAGGCCCTCGGCGTCGCGGCCGGGGAAGCGGGTGCGGTATTCGGCCTTGAACTCGTCGATCTCGCGGGCGGCGATCTTCTTGAAGTCGTCGCTCATGGCCTCGCCCGATTCGAGCTGCTGGCTGTCGACGAGGATCGTGTTCGGGCGGTGCAGCCAGCCGCCGTGCTCGTCGTCGTTGCGGAAGATGGGGAGCTGGCCGGCCTGGACGATGGCCTGGTCGCCGATGGGCTTTTCCCAGCCGCCGATGAAGTCGAAGACGAGCTTGGAGACGTTGGTGTTGTTGCAGACGACGATGAAGACGGGGGGCGTGATGCCGCGGGCGCGGGCCTGGGCGTTCTGCTCCCACAGCCGGTAGTACTTCTGGTAGTTGCCGTAGAGGCTGTGCAGGGCGCCTTGCAGCTCGACGGGCAGCTTGGGCTCGCCGTGGGCCGCCTCGGTTTTTCGGCCCTTGCGGGGGAGGTGCTCGCGGATGCGCAGCCAAAGGTCGCGGTAGGTGGGCTGGTCGCCGGTCATCGAGTCGTCGGCGACCGGGACACGGGGCACCTTGACGATGCCGGCCTCGATGGCGTCGATCAGCGAGAAGTCGGAGACGACCCAGGGGAAGAGGGTGCCTTCGGGGTAGCCGGAGCCGCGGAGGAAGAAGGGGGTGGCCGACAGATCGTAGATCGCCTTCACGCCGATCTTGTTCTTGACGGCCTCGATGCCGGAAATCCAGATGCGGGCCTGTAGCTCGCGGTTTTTGGCCTCGACGCGGTCGTCGCCGGTGAGCGGGTCGTCCTCGCCATCGGGCTTGCGGCGATAGCAGTGATGGGCTTCGTCGTTGAGAACGAGGATGTTTTTCTTGCCGCTCAGCTCGCGGCAGACGCGGCGGACCATCTGGTCGGGGGTTTCGGTGAACGGGTTTGCGCGGCCATCGGCGAGGATCGCCTTGGTGATCTTGCCGGCGGCAACCTTCTCGCGGAGTTGGAAGGCGTGGTAGTTGGTGATGACGATCTTGGCCTGGCCGAGCTGGTCGTGGTACTGGGGGGGAACGACGTCGCGCTGGCGGTAGTAGTTGTCGGGGTCGTTGGGCAGCAGGACGCGCAGCCGGTCGCGGATGGTGATGCCGGGGGTGACGATGAGGAAAGTGTCGGAGAAGCGGGCATCCTGGGGGTGGGCCCGCTTGTTGAGGGCGTGCCAGGCGATGAGCATGGCCATGACGACCGTCTTGCCGGAGCCGGTGGCCATTTTGAAGGCCGTGCGGGGGAGGCCTGGGTTCGAGGTACCGTTGGCTTCGCGGAGGGAGTTATCGATCCAGGCATCGCCGTATTTTTTGGCGGCCTCGGCGATGTAGATGGCGGTTTCGAGGGCCTCAATCTGGCAGAAGAAGAGTTTTTTTTCGCGGTTGGGATCGGTCCAGTAGGCGAGCAGGCGCGCAGTGGTGGGCGTGACGCCGACGTAGCCGCCCTGGCGCCAGAGGGCGACGCGGCGACGGATGTCGTTGACGAGGGGGTTCTCCTCGACCCGGTCCTGAGTCCACTCGGTGTCGAACTGAAGCTGCTTGCGGCCTTTTTTCTTGGGCCTGGCGATGGGCACGAAGTAGGAGCTGGTGCGGCGGCCGGCGACGACTTGGTCGGTGATTCCCTGGTCGGTGAAGCGGAAATGGCGGTTGGGCTCGTCGAACGGCGAGTTGAGGATCGGGTTTTCGATGACGACCTGTCTCATCGTGCCGCGGTCCTTGTCAACTCGCACCGTCTGCAGGGATTTCCCCGGTCATGGGTGAAGGGCGCCGTTTCTCGCCCCGTAAGGAATAAGATACCGCTTTTGGCCGCCCTTCGACAGTCAGGGGGCGCGTGGTGGTGCCATTTGAAAAAGCTTTGTTCCGGCAAGCTGAGCGTGGTAGGCTGGCCGCCAGCAAACCAGATTCCGCATTGGAGCAGGCAGCATGGCTAAGAAAAGGACGCTAACAGCCGGGGCAAAGGCAGCCAGAACTCGAAAGCGTAGGGCGACGGCCGCCAAGGGCGTGCGGACGCGAAAGGCCAAACGGCGAGCGAGGAAGGCTGTTCAAACGCGCGCCTGGAATCGTGTGCGCAAGGCGGCACAGGCCGGGCTGGATGCTCTGGCAGCCGGGGAGCCAGGAGCCGCCCGTCAGCAGCTTGAAGTCATCGCGCGCATTGCTCAGCGATCCGAGGACTGAACGTGCACGTATGGAGAACAAGACGATGAGATTTACCTGGAAAAGTGAGACCCTTGTCTGGACGGCGTGTTTCGGTGTTGTCGCTACCTCTGTCGGTACTCCGAGCGTGGGATGGTACCGAGCAGAGCGTGAGCTTGAGACTGTGAGAGAGGCGCTCAGGGTAGAAAAGTTGCGGTACGAGGAGTTGGACAGGAGACATGATCAGGTCCTGGCGGCAGCTTTGGAGGTCTCTGACTTCTCCAACAAGCAGAGGAAGCAGACTTCTGCGTTGTTGGACTACATTGAAGGGATGGAGCAGATGCAGCGGTCACGTAGGTAACTAACCGGTACTGGTGGAGGAAGCGCGACAGGACGGAGGAGGCGCTGACGGAGGTGTGGGGGCAGTTTGTGCTGCTGTAGCCGCGAGAACTGCATGGGCTTCCTTGAGGTCGGCGCACGAGGGCGAGTTCTTATCTTCTGGTCGTCATCGACCTTTTCGAAAAGGCTTCGGTTAATGTGGGCGTGGAAAAGCAAGGCGGCGTATTAGAGTAGTAGTGGAAGCCTTTTGGTCCGCAGCTAATCGTGCCATCGCGCCCATTGATTCCAACGTACCACGGCTTGCCGTTGGATGCGATCGCGATGAAGTCATATCCATCGTTGGGCGAGTCGTACGAGCACTCGCAGCGCTTGTAGTCCAGAGCGCGTCCCCGCTCGTAATATTGGTGGCCCGGCGAAGCCGTCTTGCCCCTTTTGCCTGGGCGACCGTTCTTCGACCCAGTTCGCATCAATTCCGCAATGGCAGCTTCAATTGTCATTAGAACACCACCTTTCTTGGATCGCACCAATCTTCAAGCTACCGCATGGCCTGGTGAGCAGCAAGGGCACCAAGAAAGAGGCGCAATAGGCACGCCACTCGGGACGCATTCATTTCTGCAAGGGGCGAGATCCGCCGGCCAGAGTTCCTCCTACGGCGGCCCTTCGGCAAACCTCGGGCGAAGTTCTGGAAGAGGGGAAACGGGTAGGAAGCCAACGGGGGTGGGAGAGGAGGCGATGAGGGGTGGGGGAGGAAACACGACAAGGTGACAAGGCGACCGGGCGACAAGGGGAGACCGAAGGCAGAAGGACGAAAAACGAAGGACAAACGGGCTACATCACGTCCCGGCGCGCCGGGATGATGGCTACTTCACCGACGGCGGCGGAGCCGGGCAGGAGAGGACCGATGCTGAGACATCGGTCTACGAGGTTTTTTGGGGCCGTTACCAGGGCTTACGCACCTGGGCTATTCACTGCCGCCCGACTTCGTGGGCTACGAGGCGGAGGAGGGCGAGGGTAGTCTACGGGTGTGTCCGGCGTCGCCTTTGTCCGCCTTTGTCCGCCTTTGTCCGCCTTTCTCCGCCTTTCTCCTCAAGGCTTCTGGCCGGGGTGTTTGAGCCACCACCGAGCCGCTACAGACCTGCCACCCGAATCCACCAGGCCTACCTTCTTCAGAAGTTGCAGGTCCTCTCGAAGAGTTCGAGAAGCCGGAGCCACTCGCGGCCCAGTCGGAGCTCGGGAAACAACCACTCGCGGAGCGAGTGGACCACATCACGCCTCTCGCTGGCGCGTCGGGTTAGTGTTGCGGACCGTTCCCAGGGCTTACGCACCTGGGCTATTCACTGCCGCCCGACTTCGTGGACTACGAGGCGGAGGAGGGGAGAACGAGGAAGCGAGGGGGCGAGGTCCCGGAGAAGCGATTAGCCGCGCTGCGTGCGCCCTGCCGGGCGGAAATGAATATAGGGTGGGGCAATCACCCAGGGACTGGAAGTCCCTTGCAACCAACGTGCGCCCGTCCGGGCGAGCAAGCCAACCGCGCCGCAGGTCCGCCTTCGGCGGAAAAGTCCGACGCAGGCGGAACCAATGACAAATGACAAATGACCAATGACCTCTGCGCGAGGGAGACGGCCAGAACTCTGGCGAGTCCTGCTACGGACTGAATGCGGATCACTTACGGCTCTTGCAACACGAAGGCGATGGCGTCGCCGAGGAGGCGGCGGGTCTCGCGGGAATACTCGATGTCCAACCAGATCACCTGGCCTTCATTATCCAACAGGTACAACAGCGGCGGGCGGCCGGTCGAGACACGCGATAAGAGCGAACCATCCTGGTCGAGCAAGTTCGGGAACGCGGCCTGCGCCGCGCCGGCGGCCTGCTTGGCCGCCTCCGAAGTGTCGCTCACGTTGATGCCCACCACGCGCACCCCACGGTCCGCATACGCGGCCGCCACGTCGGCCGCCAGGTCCTCCAGGGCCACCGTCGAATAGATGCTGTCGCTCGACCAGAACAACACCACCGTCAGCCGCTCGCCGAAAAGACCGGTCAGCGATTGCTGGTTGCCCTCCAGATCGGGCAACGTCGCGTCGGGAAACTTTTGGCCCACCTTGACCAGCAACATGGCCGCGTGCGCCTCGCTCAATACGACTTCGGGCAGCACGGGCACGGCCGGCTCGTCAAGGGGAACGGCGGCCGCCGCCGGATCGCCATCCGCCCGCCGCTGGCCGTCGCCTGGTTCAGAGCGCGCCGCGTCGGCCGCCGGGGCATCGCCAATCGCGCCGCCGTTGTCTACGCCGCGGCCGCAGCCGAGGACAGAGATCATCGTAAGGGGGATCATCGCAAGGGCGACCATCGCCAGGGGGGCCATCGCGACGGGGGCCGTCGCAAGGGGGGCCATCGCCAGGGGGCCTGGCCACGCTTCACGTCGATCGAATGCCCGCTTCATGGCGGATACTCCTTGGTTAGTCTTCTTTTTCGATTCTGAGCCTGAGCTCCTTGAGCTGCCGGGCGTCGACCTGGCCGGGGGCCTCGGTCATCAGGTCGGCGGCCTTTTGCGTCTTGGGAAATGCGATGCAGTCGCGGATGTTGTCCAACCCGCCAAAGAGCATTACGAAGCGGTCGATCCCCAACGCAATGCCGCCGTGGGGCGGCGCGCCGAAGCTCAAGGCGTCCAGAAGGAAGCCGAACCGCTCCCGCGCCTGCCGCTCGTCGATGCCCAACAGCGAGAACACCTGCTGCTGCACCCGGCTGTCGTGGATCCGGATCGTCCCGCCGCCGGCCTCCGAACCGTTGATCACCAGGTCGTAGGCCTGGGCCCGGCACTTGCCGGGGTCGGTCGACAGCAGGGCCAGGTCGCGGGGCCGCGGCGCCGTGAAGGGATGGTGCATAGCCGCCCAGCCGCCGGTCTCGTCGTCGAAGGCGAACATGGGAAACTCGACCACCCACGAGAAGTGCATCTGCCCCGGCTTGTACAGGCCCAGCTCCTCGCCCAGCCGCTTGCGCAGCGCGGCCAGCGCCTTGGAACTGGCTTCGAAGGTGTCGGCCACGAACAAGAGCAGGTCGCCCGGCTCGGCCCGCATCCGCTCGCCGATGCGGGCCAGCAGGGCCGGGCTGAAGTTCTTGGCGGTGGGCGAGGCCAGCTCGCCGGCCGCTTCGACCTTGAACCAGACCAGCCCCTTGGCGCCAAAACCCTTGAGAAACTCGGTGAGCTCGTCGATGCCCTTGCGCGAATAGCGGGCGGCGGCGCCGCGGGCATTGATGCCCCGCACGCGCTTGCCTTCTTCGGCCGCCGCCCGGAAGACCCGGAAGTCGGCCTGGGCGGCCAGGTCGGTCAGATCGACCAGCTCCATGGCGAACCGCAGGTCGGGCGCATCGTGACCGTAGCGTTCCATGGCCTCATCGTAGCTCATCCTGGCAAGCGGGATCGAGACTTCCATGCCCAGGATCTGGCGGGCCAGCCGGGCGACCAGGCCGTCGATGACGCCGATCACGTCGTCGCTGTCGACGAACGACATCTCCATGTCCAACTGGGTGAACTCCGGCTGGCGGTCCGCGCGGAGGTCTTCGTCGCGGAAGCAGCGGGCGACCTGCACGTAGCGGTCGTAGCCGGCCATCATCAGGATCTGCTTGTAGAGCTGCGGCGACTGCGGCAGGGCATAGAACGAGCCGGGATGCACGCGGCTGGGCACCAGGTAGTCGCGGGCGCCCTCGGGCGTGCTGCGGCCCAGCATGGGCGTTTCGATGTCGACGAAGCCGTGAAGGTCGAAGTAGTCTCGCATCTCTTTGATGATGCGGTGCCGCAGCAGCATGATCCGCTGCATCTCCGGGCGGCGGAGATCGAGGTAGCGGTACTTGAGCCGCAGGTCCTCGCCCGGCAGCTCCTTGGCCCCCGGTTGAAAGGGGGGCGTCTGGCTGCGGTTGAGCACCTCCAGCCGGCGGGCGCGGACCTCGACGGCCCCGGTCGCCAGCTTGCGGTTGACCGTGCCTTCGGGGCGATGGGCCACGCTGCCGGTGACGGCGATCACGAACTCGCTGCGCAGGGCCCTGGCCGCCTCCTGGACTTCTTCACCCGCCTCGGGTGCGAAGACGATCTGGGTCTTGCCGTAGCGGTCGCGGAGGTCGAGGAACAGGCCGCCGCCGTGGTCGCGGTACGAATCGACCCAGCCGCACAGAGTGACATCCTGCCCCACGTGATCGGCGCGCAGCTCGCCGCAGGTATGAGTTCGGATCAACGCGTATTCCTCTTTAAGCCACTCGCGGAGCGAGTAGACCACATCACGCCGTGTCGCCGGCCGCGGCCCGCCCGGGGCCGGGGCAAACCGGGTATTGTAAGGGCAGAAGGAGGAAGGAGGAAGGCAGAGGGCAGAAGGCAGAGGTCGGAGGTCGGAGGTCAGGTAGGACGGTCTTCCCAGGCCGTCTGGGAATACCAACCCGACGCGGGTATCGACGGGCTCGACCCGCCCCGAGCTCGTCGAGGGGCGCCAGCGAGTGGCGTCTCCCGTTTGCCGATCCATAGGTCGTCGACCATGCGTTGGCTACTGCCGCCACGCTTCGCGGGCTGAAAGAGGGGGTTCATTGATCGGCAACCGGGGGCTTACGCCACCCGGCTATTAACTGTCGCCCGCTTCGCGGGCTGAAGAGGGGACGCGCTGGGGCGCAAACCGGGGGCTTACGCCGCCCGGCTATTGAATGCCGCCCGCTTCGCGGGCTGAAGGCCTGAAAGTGATTGCATTGATCCCATTCTCACCGTTCCTCGTTCCTCTTGTCGCCGTGTCGCCGTGGCTGTTACGCCCTTGCAGGGCTGACGACATGTTGGGTTGCTGTCTCCCCCAGGGCGACGCTACGCGGCTAACGCCGCTGCGCTTGCCCTGGGCTGATATGTTGCGCCCCTTCGGGGCAGGGATTCTCGCCTCACCGTTCCTCGTTCCCCTTGTCGCCGTGTCGCCTTGTCGCCTTGTCGCCCGCTTCGCGGGCTGCGATCCGGCTGGCGACGGCGGCTGGGTCGATCTGGCCGTCAATGGGCAGCCAGCGGCATTCGCTGAGACTGCGGAACCAGGTCAACTGGCGGCGGGCAAACTGCCGGGTCCGCAACTTGACCAGCTCGACCGTCTCTTCCAGGCTGCGCTCGCCGGACAGGTGCTCCAGCACCTCGCGATAGCCGAGCGCCTGGCGGGCGGTGCGGCCCAGCACGCCTCCACGCGCCAGGAGGCCGGCCACCTCGCCGACCAGCCCGGCGGCGAACATGGCCTCGACCCGCCGGTCGATCCGCTCGACCAGCTCGCTCCGCGGCCGATCGAGGACGAACACCTTGTGCTGCTCGGCCGGGCCGCCCAGGTCGAACTGCCGCTGCCACTCGCTGATCGGCCGCCCCGTCTTTTCATACACCTCCAGGGCCCGGACCAGGCGGCGGGTGTCGTTGGGGTGCAGCCGGGCGGCCGCGGCCGGATCGACGGAGGCAAGCTGCTCGTGCAGCCAATTGGCCCCATGCTGGCGGGCCTGCGATTCCAACGCTTGCCGCCGCGGCAGGTCGGCTTGCGGCCCCTCGAAGATGCCTCGCAGCATGGCCTTCAGATACAGCGGCGTGCCGCCGACGAACAGCGCCTGCCGGCCGCGGCCCGCGATCTCGGCACACGCCTGCCGGGCGGCCGCGACGTACTCGGCCAGGCTGAAGGGCTGAGCGGGCTCGAGGATGTCGACCAGGTGGTGGCGGACCGCGCTGCGCTCGGCGGGGGTTGGCTTGGCGGTGCCGATGTCGAGGCCCCGGTAAACGGCCATCGAGTCGAGCGAGACAATCTCGGCATCCAGCAGCCGCGCCAGCTCCAGCCCCACCGCCGTTTTGCCCACCGCGGTGGCGCCTACCAGGAACCAGGTGTGCCGAGCGTCGAACATTGCCTGCCGGGTGGCCGCGGCCTACATTGGAGGGTCAGCTTTCGATTGTCGTCTGTGCCGTTTGGGTTGGAAAGGCGTGCTGGTTTGAGCGATCCGCAGGCAACGCTGGAGCGGTTGATGGCGGCCATCCTGGACCGCAAGGCCCATCCGTCCGACCGCTCGTATACGAGCCATTTGCTGGAAGGCGGTGTCGATAAGATCGGCGAGAAGATCGTGGAAGAAGCCGCCGAAGTGGTCGAGGCGGCCGCCGAGCCGGGGTCCGAGGGGCGGGAGCACCTGGTGCGCGAGGCGGCCGACCTGGTGTATCACCTGCTGGTCATGCTGGCCGCCCGCGACGCGGAGCTGGCCGACGTGGCGAGCGAGCTGGCGCGGCGAGTCGGCATTTCGGGGCTGGATGAGAAGGCATCGCGTAACCCAGGCAAGCGGCCGTCATGAGCAACCTGCGGATTGGTGTTCCGAGCAAGGGCCGCCTGGCCGAGATCGCGGGCGAGCTGTTGAAAGAGGCGGGCTTGAGCTTCCGCCGGCCGGACCGGAGCCTGTTCGCCCGCTGCCGGGAGATGCCGATCGACATCACGTTCCTGCGCACGGACGACATTCCGGTGCTGTGCGCCGAGGGGGCGATCGACATGGGCATTACCGGCAGCGACCTGGTGGCCGAGAGCGGCGCCGAGGTGGCCGAGCGGCTGGAGTTGGGGGTGGGGCAGTGCCGGCTGGCCGTTTGCGTGCTCGACGACAGCGCGATCCGCAAGCCGGCCGACCTCGACGGCTGCCGCGTTGCCACCAGCTTTCCGAAGAACACCGAAGCCTGGCTGCGGCGGCACGGAGCGGCCGCCCACCTGGTGAAGCTGTCGGGTTCCGTCGAAGTGATGATCGCGCTGGGCGTGGCCGATGCGATCGTCGACCTGGTCGAAACGGGCAGCACGCTGGCGGCCAACCAGCTCCGGGTCCTGGACGAGATCGGCCGCTACCAGGCGGTGCTGATCCAGAACCCCTCCGGCCGTCATGGCGAACTGGCCGACCGGGTCGTGCGGCGGCTGGAAGGCGTGGTGATCGCCCGCAGCTATTCGCTGTTGGAGTACAACGTGCCGCGGACGAGCCTTTCCGAGGCCGAGAAGATCACACCGGGCTTCAACTCGCCCACCGTCAGCGCGCTGGAAGACCCGGCCTGGTGCGCGGTCCGGGTGATGGTGAAGCGGGGCGAGGTGATCCAGATCATGGAACAGTTGGAGGCCTTGGGCGCCAGCGCGATCCTGGAGACGCAGATCACGAACTGCCGGTTATAGCCGCCAGCGCGTGTTCGCCGTGGACAATACGGCCGCGAAACACGGTGCCCGCGACCCCCAACGGCGAGTCGAACAGGAGCTCGTGCGGATCTTGGGCGTCGTGATCGGGCAGGTGCACGACGGCCAGGTCGGCAAAGCCACCGGCCTTGAGCTGCCCGGCCGGCTCGGGGAGTCCTAGCGCGCGGGCGGCGCGGACGGTGCCGAGCTCCAGCACAACGCGGGGGGGTATTTCGGGATAGTGGCGGGCGATGAACCGCAGTTCCGCGAGCAGGCCCAGGTCGGGATTCGAGGCCCGGCTGTCGGTCCCCACGGCCACGCTCGCGCCGGCGGCCAGCAATCGCGGCAGCGGATGGCGCGGGTGGCCGAAATAGGCGTGGGTGCGAGGGCAGTACACCACCGTCAAATGCCGCCCTTGGCCGGCCAGGAAACGGATCTCTTCTTCGTCGAGGTAATTGCCATGGATGACCAGCCCCCAGTCGGCCCGCGACAGCACTTGGAGGTAATCGAGCGGGCGGAGAGAGCCGGTGAAAGCGGCAGGGTGCCAGGCACCCAGTTCTTTCAGCAGCTCGACGAGCGGCCCACGCCGGCCGCGGAGCAGCTCGATCTCTTCGGGCGACTCGGCGAGGTGCATGGCGACAGGCGACAGGGAGACGGCTTGCGAGAGGATCTCTGGATGGACCGTGTAAGGGGCGTGCGGGCTCAAGGCCGCCCGCCAGTTGTGCACGCCTGTATCACGGGCCAGATGGCTCCGCGCTTCGGCCAGCTTGTCTTTCACGGCGCCGGATGCCAGGCCGATCAATTCCAGGAAGATTGTGGCTTCGATTGCGGCCTGCTCGAATTCGTCAGCCGGCCAGCCGGTGGTGGCGATCTCCGCCAGCGTGGTCACTCCCTGCCTGGCGCACTCTTCGAGGCCCAGGCGGACGGCTGGCGGCGGGGCGGGCGGCTGGGCAGGCGGCCGGGCGCGCCGCCAATCCATTACCAAGCGGATCCAGTCGGGAAAGGGCATGCCGGCCTGGCCAAGCGGCTGAAGCAGGTCGCTGAACTCCAGATGGGCATGCGCGTTCACGAGGCCCGGAAGAATAGCGACGTTGCCCAGGTCGCGCGGCAGGCAGCCGAGGGGCTGGCGGTCCACGGCGACGATGC
The DNA here is from genome assembly GCA_040901675.1 of Pirellulales bacterium. Classification (GTDB taxonomy): domain Bacteria; phylum Planctomycetota; class Planctomycetia; order Pirellulales; family JAICIG01; genus JBBDNX01. The sequence goes on from JBBDYJ010000030.1 coordinate 112,065, forward strand.
GATCGCCCGCCAACGTAACCACTCCGTCCGGGATCGGGTCGGTGCCGACTGGAAAGACGTAGCGGGCCTTGATGGCGGTGGTAACGCCGGCGGAGCTCATCAAGGCAAGCTAGATTGTGCCGCACTGGGGATCAAGCATGCGGGCCGCCAGGACTTGGGCCAGCCGGCCGAAGGCGGTATACATATTGCCTCCGGCGGCGGCACTCGTTCTGGCATGGAGAATTAGAATGGACGCAGATGTGAACCGGGATCTCGAGCACTTGAAGATCCTTTCGATCCTGCACTACGTGTTTGGCGGGCTGACCCTGGCGGGCTCCTGCTTTGGGCTGATCTATGTTTTCATGGGCATTGCCATGGTCGCCAGCCCGGAGGCGTTCGAGGGCCCAGATGCTCCACCCGTGGCGTTTGGCTGGGGACTGGCGGCGTTCGGGTTCGGCTGCTCGCTGGCAGGCTGGATCCTCTCCGGCTGCGTGATCCTGGCCGGGCGTTACCTGGCCCGCCGAGTGCACCGCACGTTCTGCCTGGTCGTCGCCGCCATCATTTGCCTGTCGGTCCCCTTGGGCACGCTGCTGGGCGTGTTCACACTCATCACGCTGGGCCGCCCCTCGGTCAAGGCAATGTTCGACGAACAGGAGGCGCTCGGCCGGGGCATGCCTTGAAGACCGGGCTATTTCAGGTCCAGGCCCAGCAGGTATTCGTCCAGCGACTTGCGCTTCGACGTCAACTGTTGCTGGGTGTCGGCGATCTGGCCGCGAAGCTGCTCGACCTGGTCTTCCTGCGAGGCGAACTTCTTGACGTAGCGGTTGTACAGGTCTGATTGCCGGTCCAACTGGGCCATGTTCTCGCGGATGCGGGCCTGCTCCTGGCTGATGACGTTGATCTGCTGTTCCAGCTCCTGGTGCCGGACCGCGAGCTGCTCGATCTCGCGCTTCCGCTTGACCACCTCGGTCAGCGCCCGCTTGACTTCGTCGCTGACGACCCTGGCATTCAGGTAGAACTGGATCATGCCGTCGTCCAGGTTGTTGACGGCCACCTCCTGGCGCACGACCTGCTCTTCCTCGACGACCAACGTGGCCGGCTTGCCCGGCTCGGCGGCCAGGGCGAAGCGGTACATGTCGCGGGTTTTTTCGGCCGGCTTGGCCGGAGCCAACAGCTTCCAGGCCGCGTCGAACGGGTACTCGATCAGCACCTGCCGCGCGTCGTCGCCGGAGTTCTTGACCAGGTAGTTCTGCGACCGGGTGTACTTGCGGCTGGAGTAGAGCACGCCCTTGGCGATCCGCACCGAAACGAGCTGCTCGGGGCTGCCCTTGGTCTCCATGGCGACTTCGACGTCCAGATCGAGGGCGTAGCTGATCAGCCGCTCGCTGCCCGGCGGGAGGTCGTCGATCCGCGCGTCGCCGGCATAGGCCCCGCCGTCGAACACGGTGATCGGCCCCTGCATCAGGTGCAGGCCGGTCGAGTTCTTCAGCCGCAGGCCGTTCAAAGGGTGCTTGGCTTGGACCGCCGGGTTGTAGATCGACAGCTTTTCGCCTTCGACCGACCCGTTCATGATGGGCAGCATGGCCGACTGCTGGCGCGGCAGGGTCACCGGCGTATCGATCGCGTACTGGAACAGCTCGCCCACGTCGGCCGCCTGGGCCATGGCCCGGCCTCCCTGGGCCAGGTCGATCTCGCCCAACCTTTCTTCCACCACGCGTGCCCCGGCATAGAAGGCGCCGTCAGCCGCCGGGGCCTTGGGTGCCTGCTCCCGGTACAGGCGGCCCAAAGCCAAAGCGCGGGCGGGCTCTTTAGCCTGTTTGGCGAAGTCGGCCTCGGCCTCGTCGAGATCCTGGCCGTAGGTCCGCGGCCGCAGCGAGGCGAACAGCTCCGGCTCGACGACCGGCCTGGGGACGTAGAGCGGCTGATAGAGGTTCATGACGAACGAGATCGGCCGGCCGCTGACGAGCGTCAAGGCCACATCCTGCCAGTCCTCCTCGGTGGTGTTCTCGACGATGGCCCAGCCTTGCAGGAAGGGGCGCTCGTCGCCGAGGACCAGGCGGTAGCTGGTTTTCCAGATGGGCGATTCCTGGATGTACCCGACGCGGACGGGGCGTTTGCCCTGGCCCAGGAAGTTGAGCTTGACGCTCTTCTTGTCGGTGGCGTGCCCCATGGCCAGCACGGTCAAGGCCTGGCGCAGCTCGTCGTCGAGCTGTGGATTCAACAGGCGGATGCCGCTGACGCCGGCCAGCGGCACGCTGCGCAGGCCCTCGGCAGTGAGCAGGTTCAGGAACTCGGCGTCGATCACGTCGTCTTGCGAGACCTTCTGCTTGCGCGTTTCGACGCCCAGGATCGTTCCGCTGATCTTGTTGGGCGCCTCGATCTCGACCTTTTCGCCCCGGATCTGACCCAGCAGTTGGGCCAGCGTGGGGTTGTCGGTCAGGTCGATGGCAAAGGTCTTGAGCGTCTTGGTGATCGGATCCTGCGAGCCGTAAGTAACGGTCGAGATGCGTCCGCCGCCCAGGTCTTCGAGCACCATGCTCTTGAGCAGGTCGTTGATGTCTTCGACGTTGAACTTGAGCTCGACCTGGGCGTCGCCTTCGACCTCGGCATCGTGCTGGAAGAATCCGACTCCCGAGTTGAACAGCACCACTTTCTTCAATGGCAACTGGCTGCCGGGCTGCTGGCTACGGGGTTCCTGGCTACGGGGTTGCTGGCTGCCGGGCTCCTGGCTACGGGGCTGCTGGGCGGTCAGCGAGCCTGCCATCACGGCAACTGCCACGGTGCCGATCCAGACCGAGTGCCGCGGGAAAGCCTTCCGGCCGGTTACTATACTTCGCATCGCATGAGCTCCTTCGCTTGTTTGAGTAGGCTGTCCCGTCTGCCTTCTGCCTTCATCCTTCTGCCTTCCTTCCGGCTTGCCAGGCTCCAGGCATAAGACGACAATCGCGGCAGAAAAGTTTCGCCGTCCCGGACTTTTGCTCAATGGGAGGACTCGATGGTCCGCACCGCCAGTACGATGCTCGCCCTGGGAACGCCGGCTCCCAACTTTACCTTAAGCGACGTAAACGGCAAGCAGGTCTCGCTCTCCGACTTCGGCCAGGCCCCCGCCCTGCTGGTGGTCTTCATGTGCAACCATTGCCCGTTCGTCAAGCACATTGCGCCGGGCCTGGCGCAACTGGCCCGCGAATACCAGCCCAAAGGGGTGGCCGTGGTCGGAATCAACTCGAACGACGCCGCCAACTATCCCGACGACTCGCCCGCCCGGATGGTCGAAGAAGTGAAGACCCGCGGCTACACGTTTCCGTACCTGTACGACGAGAGCCAGGCCGTCGCCAAGGCGTACCGGGCGGCCTGCACGCCCGACTTCTACGTGTTCGACGGCCAGCGGCGGCTGGCGTACCGGGGACAACTCGACTCCAGCCGGCCCGACAGCGGCATCCCGGTGACCGGCGCGGACCTGCGCCGGGCGCTCGACGCCGTGCTGGCGGGCAAAGCGCCCCCCGCCGAGCAACGGCCAAGCATCGGCTGCAACATCAAGTGGAAGGCCGGCAACGAGCCCGAGTATTTCGGCTGACGGCGGCGGCCGGCGGCTGGCGGCGGGAAGTGAAGAGGCCGCCAGCGGGAAGGGGGGAAGGGGGGATCG
>JBBDYJ010000031.1:0-25119 GCA_040901675.1 Pirellulales bacterium
GATCGTCGTGCAAGCAGTTCCGCGACATGGCCCAGACCGGCGGGCCGGGTAGTGATGTTGTTTCAAAGCGGATTTTAGGGGTTTGGCACGCGTCGTTGTTGCCTGCGACGCTCGGCAAATGCTTGCCAAACCGTGACGAGCAAAGCAATTCCGGGCAGGATGATCGACATGATGATGAAGAGGGGCAGCCGGTTGTGCCCGAGTATTACGTGGCGAGATTGCTCCACAATCAGCAGCCCTACAAATATCCCGATATTTACCACGAAGCACGCCGCGGCGATCATGATGCGGCCGGTGGCCAGTTTTGCCGTCGATTCAGGCGCCGGCTGCTGCGCTGGCGCCCGGTACGGGTTCTCGCCCTGGCGGTCGTCGGGCTGGTCGGGCGTGGCCATGGGTTCAGCTTAGCGGGCGGGACGGGAGCGGGAAAGAAGGTCAGCCACCGGTGGACAGGTCCCGGTGGCTGCTGTGCCATGCCATTCCGCGATGCCACGCTGCCCGCACCACTTCCGGCCCCTGTCGGCCGGGCGGTAGCGGTAAGGGGACGCAGCTCGAATGGCACTTGAACTTTCCTTAGGAAAGTTCACGGGGCGGTAAGGGGACACAGCTCGGGACGCAGCTCATTCGGAGCCTCGCCGGGGCGGCCGCGAGGGGGGAGAGGCCCCAAAAGGCGGGCGGTTCGACGCTGGCAGGCCGGCGATCCGAAGCGGGCGCCGCAAGAGGCAAAGCCTCGTATCGCCCCTTCCCCTCCTCCTCCTTTGCGCCTTTGGCGCCTTTGCGTGAGGTCTTTCCGCCGGAGGCGGATGCGTCCCAAGATCCAAGCACCAAGATTCAAGTGCAAAGCCCAAAGAGCCAAGCACGCCTCAGCTTCACCAGAACTTTGGCGAGTCCCGCTACCTTCAGCCTTCAGCCTTCAGCCTGTTTCAGTATTCGTTCGCTTCGCGGCCGCTGGCCAGGCCGGGGGGCAGCTTCGGCTTCTGGCGAATGGTCTTGGCCTCGACCTCGCCACGCAGCCGGGCGATGGCTTCCGCAATCGGCACGGCCCCCAAGTCCCCCTCCAGCCGGTCGCGGATCGAGACGGTGCCCGCCGCGGCGTCCTTCTCACCGACTACAAACATGTAAGGCACGAGCTTGAGCTGCGCGTCGCGGATCTTGGCGCCCAGCTTCTCGGACCGGTAGTCGCCGCTGACCCTGAAGCCAACCTCCTTGAGTTGTGCTTCAACCCGGCGGGCATACGCTTCCGACTTCTCGCTCACGATCAGTACCCGCACCTGCTCGGGCGAAAGCCAAAGCGGGAAAGCCCCGGCGAAGTGCTCGATCAACACGCCGATGAACCGCTCCATCGATCCCAACGGCGCCCGGTGGATCATCACCGGCCGGTGCGGCGTGTTGTCAGGCCCGATGTACTCCAGGCCGAATCGCTCGGCGCTAGGCAGGTTGTAATCGAGCTGCACCGTGCCCAGTTGCCACTCGCGGCCCAGGCAGTCGGAGACCACGAAGTCGGCCTTGGGCCCGTAGAAGGCCGCCTCGCCCCGCTCGACGTCCAGGTGCGGCAGGTCCATGCCGCGGCAGACTTGCTCCAGGCTGGCTTCGGCCCGCTGCCAGCTCTCGGCGCTGCCCACGTACTTATCGCTTTCCCAGTCGCGGAACCCCAGCCGCACGCGGTAGTCGTCCAGGCCCAGCACCTCCAGCACGTGCTGCGTCATCTCGATGCAGCCGCGGAACTCGTCGGCCACCTGCTCCTCGGTGCAGAACAGGTGGGCATCGTCCTGGGTAAAGCCGCGGACGCGGGTCATGCCGCCCAGCTCGCCCGACTGCTCGTAGCGGTACACGGTGCCGAACTCGGCCAGCCGCACCGGCAGGTCGCGGTAGCTGCGCGGCTTCGACTTGTAGATCATGATGTGGTGCGGGCAGTTCATCGGCTTGAGCAGGTACCGCTCGCCCTCGGCCATCTCGATCGGCTTGAACTGGCTGTCGGCGTAGTAGGGGTAGTGGCCCGAAATCTGGTACAGCTCGACGCGGCCGATGTTGGGCGTGTAGACCGGCTCGTAGCCCCGCTTGAACAGCTCGTCGCGGACAAAGTTCTCCAGGATGCCGCGGATGGTCGCTCCCTTGGGCAGCCAAAGGATCAAACCCGAGCCGACCAGCGGGCTGGTGGCGAACAGCTCCAACTGCCGGCCCAGCACCCGGTGGTCGCGGCGCTTGGCCTCCTCGACCAGCCGCAGGTGCTCTTCCAGCTCCTGGCGCGTGAACCAGGCGGTGCCATACAGCCGCTGCAACTGCTGCCGCGAGGCGTCGCCTTTCCAGTAGGCCCCGGCCACCGACAACAGCTTGAAGGGTCCCATCGCGCCGGCGCTGGGCACGTGCGGCCCGCGGCACAGGTCGAGGAATTCTCCCTGTCGGTAGAACGACAGCTCGGGCTGGTCGGCCAGGCCCGTCTCGATATGCTCGACCTTGAGCGACTGGCCCAGGTCGCGGCAGATCGTCACGGCCCGGTCGCGCGGCTCGACCAGCCGCTCGAACGGTTCGTCGGCCTTGACGATGCGGGACATCTCGGCCTCGATGGCGGCGAAGTCGTCTTCGCCGATCGGCCGGTCGATTTCCATGTCGTAATAGAAGCCGTTGTCGATCGTCGGACCGAAGGCCAACTGCACCCGGTCGAACAGCCGCATCACCGCCCGCGCCATCACGTGCGCGCACGAATGCCGCATCACCGCCAGCGCCTCGGGGTCCTTATTGGTCAGGATCCGCACCGCCGCCTCGCCATCGTCCGGCAGCCTGGTATCGACGCCGACCACTTTTCCATCGACCTCGGCAGCCAGGGCGGCCTTGGCGAGTCTCGGCGAGATATCGCGGGCCACGTCCAGCGGGGTGACCGGCGGCTCGTACTCGCGGACCGAACCATCCGGCAGCTTCACTTTCAGCATGATGAGTGGTCAGTGGTCGGTGGTCAGTGGTCGGTGGTCAGTGGTCAGTGGTCAGTGGTCGGTTGTCAGAACCGTTGGGTGGCTGGTGGCAAAGCGGTAGCGTGCCCCAGGTCCTCGTCCATATCTCCCCGCGTTCGCCTTGTCCCCTTGTCTCCTTGTCCCCTTGTCGTTCTTCCCCGGGTGGCTGGTGGCAAAGCGGTAGCGTGCCCCAGTCCTCGTCCATATCTCCATCTCCCCGCGTTCGCCTTGTCCCCTTGTCTCCTTGTCGTTCTTCCCCGGGTGGCTGGGGCAAAGCTTTAAGCGTGCCCCAGGTCCATTTGCACAGATCCAGCACGCAAAGTATAGGTTCGGCCCCTTTTCCAGCAAGGCCGCCAGTTCGTGGCGATCCGCATTCAGCGGTCCGTAGCTGGACTCGCCAGAGTTCAGGCGAAGCTGTGCTTAGGTCTTTGTGTGCTTTGGGCTCGGCTTTGGGCTCCGGTGTCCTCCGCAAGTGCCAAGCACCAAGTGCCAAGGACTAAGGTCTTCCTTGCCCTTGACTGGCGGCGGTTTACGCGTCAGATTCATCAGGGGTAGTCTTGGCCGTCCGAGCGGCGGCCCTGCGGGCGATTAGCTCAGTTGGCTAGAGCACCAGCTCGACAAGCTGGGGGTCACAGGTTCGAGCCCTGTATCGCCCACTTTCTTCATCGGCTGCTTAGGGCAGGCGGCTTTGTCATCCGGCCGAGCACGTCGCGTACCGGGAGGAGGCAGAATGACGCCCGAAGACGCCGCCCAGCGACAGATTGAACTTTATCGCGGGATGACCGGCGAACAGCGCCTCAAGATCGCCCTCGACTTGCACGAGTTCGTCTGCAACGTGTCGCGTGCTGGCATTCGACGGCAATTCCCAGATGCCGACGCCGACGAGGTGGAGCGCCACTTGAGGCGACGAATTGAACTGAGCCTCCAGTGACAACCGAGTCGGCAGTGAGAACCGAGAGCGAGTTCCTGGTTGATGTATTGGGCCGGCTCAATCGGACCGGCGTGGAATACATGCTGACTGTACCGCCTCTTGATCGCTGGCTCGCCCAGATCCCCAGGCGGGTGGCTGGGCTCTTCGAAGACGCCGATCCGGCATTCTGATGCGAGAACTGGTTCCCAACCTGGTCTGGATCGGCAACGCCCATGATCTGCGAGACGTCAAGAGCGTGCTCGGGCGCGGGATCGCGGCCGTCATCGACCTGGCTGCCGAGGAGCCTCCGGTTCAATACCCGAGGGACACGGTGTATTGCCGGTTTCCACTCGTCGATAGCGCGGGCAACGCGCCTTGGGTCCTGAGGCTGGCAATTGAAACGACCAGCCGGCTTATTCAATCGCGCGTGCCGGCGCTGGTGGCTTGCGGCGGCGGGATGAGCAGATCACCGGCCATCGTCGCCGCGGCATTGGTGCGAGTCGAGGGCATCTCAATCGAAGAGGCCTTGGCACGGATTGCCGCCGTCGGGCCTCACGATCCCTCGCCCGGCCTGCTCGCCGATATCCGCGGCCTTTCGTAGTGCCCGCGGGCCTGCGGGGACCCCATAAATGGGGTCACTACGAACGGCCGCGCAAGTGGCGGGCGAGGAGATGGCAGGCGGCGATGCGGCGATGCACTTCAGCCAGCAGTTGCTCGTCGCTGAAGCCGCTCACTTCCTCCGGCGAGATTGGCTGGCCGATCTGCACGGCTATCCGCCCGGGACGAGGGAAACGGCGCGTGCGGGGCCAGGCCTCGAAGGCGCCAGCAATGCCCAGCGGCACCAAAGGCACGCGACCTCGCCGGGCCAGGGCCGTAAAGCCGGGCTTGAACGGACGAATGCTGCCGTCGGCAGTGCGGGTTCCCTCGGGAAAGATGAGCACCATCTCTCCCCGCTTGAGGCGGCGGAGGGTCTCTTTGAGCCCGCCGATGCCCAACCCCTCGCGGTTCAAGGGAATAGCGTCCAACGAGTTGATCAGCCAACGAAACGGTGCAAATTCGAACAGCGTCTCGCGCGCCAGGTAGTTCAACTGGCGATCCGAGGCCATCCCGACCAGGATGGAGTCCAGGTGGCTTTGATGGTTCGACAGAATCAAAGCGCCCCCTTGCTCCGGCAGCCAATGCTTGCCGCGATAGCGGACCCGAAACAGCACCGCCCCCGCGAGCCGTAACAGATCGCGAAGCACGAAATACCAGGCGCGCTTGGCAAATGAACGCTCAGCCATCAGTGCTCTGTCAATCGCGCTCCGTCAGTCATGCATGGATGGGTCAAGACAGTCCCGGCGCGCCGGGATTGCCTTTCTGAACGGCCTGGGAAGACCGTCCTACGTTACCGCACACTTCAGCCGGACATCTTCGAGCGGACGAGCGCCTCCAGCAGGTCGACCACTTCTTCCGGCGGCACGCCGTCGGTCAGCACGATCACGGCGTCGGGCGCCGGACGCAGCGGGCCTACCGCGCGGGTCTCGTCCCGCAAGTCCCGCTCGTTCTGGTTGGCCAGCACTTCCTCGTAGCTCAGGTTCTCGCCGCGTGCTTCCAGGTCCGAGAGCCGCCGCCGCGCCCGCTCGTCCGCGCTGGCCGAGAGAAAAATCTTGCACTCCGCCTTGGGAAATACCACGGTCCCCTGGTCGCGGCCTTCGGTCACCACGTTGTCGCGGCCGGCCGCCTCGCGTTGCAGCTCCACCAGGTGTTCCCGCACGGCCGGATTGTTGGCGGCGTAGTGCGTGACCGCGGTGATGGCGAACGTGCGGATCTCGCGGGTCACGTCCTCGCCGTCGAGCAGCACCAGGTCGCGCCCCTCGCTGTCCTGGCCGACCTCGATCTTCAATTGCCGCGCCAAGCGGGCCAGGGCCGCCGGATCGTCCCAGCCGAGGCCGCGGCGGATAGCGGCCAGCACGACGGCCCGGTACATGGCGCCCGTGTCGAGAAAGCGGAAGCCGAGCCGCCGGGCCAGCGCGCGTGCGGCGCTGCTCTTGCCGGCTCCAGCGGGTCCGTCGATTGCCACAATCATGGCTCGATCAGGTGCGCCAACGTGCCTCGACCTCAACCCATTCGCAGGCCGCCATGTCGATCGTCGCTTGTTCGCCTTCGACGGGCAAGTCCACCAGCGGCTGGCCATTAAAATCGAGCTGGCGGGCCGAGTCCAAGGCCCGCAGGGCCCGCAGATGCACCGGCCCGCCGCGGCCTTCGCACTCCAGCAGGCGGACTCGGAAGCCGGCCACGCGCTGGCCGTCGCGGATCGCTTCCCAATGCGTCGCCACGACGTTCTTGGCATCCACCTGGAACAGCCAGGCGGCCGAAGCGCCGCTGGCCGGCCGCGGGACGGCGGGCACCACCGTGGGCGGGTCCAAAAGGCTGATGGCATGCTGCATCGGGTGGGCCAGATCGATGCCGACCGCCATCTTGAACCGCCGTGTCGTTTCTCCATTCACGACGAGCAGGCTGTCCAACATGCGTGCTCCCACCCGGCGATGATAAGGCAGACCGCCGGTGAGAATCGCCGTGCGCGGCTTGCCGGCCCGGATTTCGACGAAGTGCGGCGCCTCCAGCCGCCGGGCGTCGGTCAACTGGCCGGTCTGGCTGACGCTCCGCCACAGCTCGGCGTCTTCGTCGCCCCAGGCGAAGCGCGAGGCATAGTACGAGGTCCACGGATCGGCGGCCGGCTGGCAGTCGACGTCCAGCTCGATGTCGACCAGGGCCACGCGAGAACCGCTCCATAGCCGCACCGTTTGGATGTAACCGGCCAGCCGTTTGCCCTGCCGGTCCAACAGCCGGCCACGGCTGACGATTTCGCCCAGGGCGGCCCCCGAGGCGGTGACCTCGATCGAGTCGGCGGCCATCACCGAGTAAATCGCCTCTTCGTCAGGGTCGCGATACAGATCGCCCGGCTTGGGGCGTGGTCCCGGCAGCCGCAGGGCAAGCTGCTGCGAGAGCCGGTTGCCTCGCTGCGCCGGATCGCGCAGCGAGCGAATGCCGCCGGTGGCCGCGTGCACCACCACTTCCAGGAACTCGTTGGCAAGCGTGTTGGGCGGTTTGGAGCGGAGCTTGACCGGCTTGGCCCGCTCGGCGGCGGGGCCGACCCACACAAACCCCATGGCCGGTACTTCGACGACCGCTCGTTTGATGTCTCCCGACTCCTCGGCCGCCACGACCGGTCCCTCGATGGCCGGCAACAGCGGCAGGTCCGAGACGTCGACGCCCACGCGGCGTGGAAAACTTTGCGGATTGGCGACCAGGTAACCGATGTCGCCCCGCTTGGGGCTCAAGGCGGCGGCAAACGCGGCGGCGGTCGCCAGGAGTTGCGATTCGATCCGCCCGGAGAGGTCCTCATCCGGATCCGGTGTGTCCGCCGGCGTGTCGTCAGACTGGCGCGCTACGACCTGCGCGGTCAGATCGGCCCGGCCGGCGGGCAGCTTGCCGCCGATCAACTCCACCAGCGTGGCCAGCGTTTGTTCCGCTTCGGCACGCACCCGAAGGCCGTGGTGCCGCGGATGCCGCGAAATGGGGTCGGCTCGTTGGCCGCCGGCATCCTGCTTGAGGAATGCCGTCCGGTACTGGTCGGCCTTGAATCGCGTCAGCTCTCCGGGGCGGCTGGTGCCGCTGAAGTATTCGGTGAGCGTCACAAATTTGCCCAAGGCCGGTGCATAGCGGGCCATCCGCCGCAGGTCGTGGTAATAAACACTCGATTGCCCCGGCCAATGGGCGAACACGACAGTGGCCACGTGGTCCAGATCCATCGACTCCCCCATTTTTCGAGGCAGCCGCAGGATGCTTTCCGGGGCATCGGCGTCCAGCGGCAGCCGGCCGAGGGCATCGATGGCCGAGCTGTCGAGCCCTTCCCAGCGGGTTTTGCTCTGGCCGCTTTTGGGGAAGTGCCCGTCGTCCAGGGCCAGGTGCAAGGCGCCTTGAAAGCCCAGCCGCGAAAGGACCTGCGGCAAGAAGGGGGTCAGCCCGAAACGTCGCCGGCCAAAAACCAGCGGCGCCACGCCCAACAGGTTCCGATACGTCTCGGCGCCGCGCCGCAGCTCACCCAGCACCGACTCCACCGGCACCAGCGGCAGGTCGATCTCCTCCCGTTCACCGCCCACGAGGGCCACGTGCCCCTGCTGGAGTGCCTGCCGCAACGCGGCCAGCGATTCGGGCTCGCGCTGGGCCATCAGCTCCAACGTGCCGGCCGAAATCAGCAGGTTCTTGGGGGTCGTGTCGGCGAGCTCACGCCGCAGGCCGCCGCCCAGCGTGGTCGGGGCCGTCAGCGTCAGGTCGACCAGGTAGGCCTCGACCGGGTAGAACCGCTCGCGGGCCTCGGTCAGCACGTCGAAACACCGCTGCAGGCGGTCGCGGGCGGTGGCCGCGTCGCCCTCGACGGCGGCCCGGGCCGCGGCCACGGTTTCATTGCGCAAGTGGATCTCGTCCACGTTGCTCATGTAGCGCATTTGCCGGGTCAGCAGCTCGACCAGCAGAAAACAGAGTCCCAGGGCCAGAAAGTCGGCGGCCAGCTCCGCATCGACCGGCGCCGCGCCCGCCTCCGGTTCGGCCAGCGCGGCCGAGAGAATCTGCTCGCGCGTCTCGAACTTGCGGACAACGGTCGCCCCTTCGGCCTCGGACCGGCTGACCCAGCCGGCCAACAGCAGCGTCTCGCTGGCCGGTGGAACCACCACCAGCCGGTTCGCCAGGTCGCCGGGCGGGCCGTCGGCCCGGTGCCAAGTGGGCAGCTTGCCGGCCGCGGCGAGCAGTGCCGGATGCCACAAAGCCGACCAGGCCGCCAGCAGCGAATCGGCCTGGGCACCTTCCTGGTGCACCGGAAAGTCCTCGAGGCTGTGGCAGGGCAGGAGGACGATCAGCTCTTCGAACTTCATGACGAGTCCACGATAGCCGGTCGGGCCGGCCAAGTCGAGGCGGCCGGGGATTGACGGCGGGCGTATAGCGGTCAAAATGGCCCGGTGATAGGCAAGGCTGCGGTGGGGTGGTATAATAAACGGCTGGTCCTGGGAATTTTTTGTTTGACAGTTTCGTTCGCGACTCGGTAGAGTACCGTTTGAGGCGGTTCGTGCGCCGGGCAATTCATTACCCATCCTCGACCATCTTCTTTGGTCTCCGGCAGCGGGCCCCCGCGGATCGGCGCGATCCGAAAACGGACAGAGTCATAAGAGCGAACAGAGCTTGAGGGAAGCCCATGGCGAGAAGCGACGCCGTATGGGGCATCGACATTGGACAGTGCGCGCTGAAGGCCCTGCGCGGCCGCCCGCACGAGGATCCCAAGCGGGTTACCGCCGATGCCTTCGACTACATCGAGTACCCCAAGATTCTCAGCCAGCCGGACGTCGATCCGGCCGAGTTGGTGCGCGACGCGCTAAAGCAGTTTCTCTCGCGCAACTCGGTCCGGGGCGACCGGGTGGTGATTTCCGTATCCGGCCAGAGCGGCCTGGCGCGGTTCATCAAGCTGCCGCCGGTCGAGAGCAAGAAAATACCGGACATCGTCAAGTACGAGGCCCGCCAGCAGATCCCCTTCGCCCTGGATGACGTGGTCTGGGATTATCAGCAGATGGTGGGCGGCAGCGTGGTCGAAGGCTTTGCCATGGAGACCGAGGTGGGCCTGTTCGCCATGAAGCGCGACCAGGTCGTCCGGGCACTCAAGCCTTTCAGCGAGGCGGGGATCGAGGTCGACATCATTCAGCTCACGCCGCTGGCGCTGTTCAACTTTGCGGCCTTCGATCAGATGCGCGACCTGCCGCCGCCGGACGAATACGATCCGGACAACCCGCCGGAGTCGTTGGTGCTGCTGTCGCTGGGCACCGACACGACCGACCTGGTGGTGACCAACGGCTTTCGCGTCTGGCAGCGGAGCATTCCGATCGGCGGCAACCACTTCACCAAGGCGCTGACCAAGGATCTCAAGCTCACGTTTGCCACGGCCGAGCACCTCAAGCGCAACGCCTCCCAGGCCGACGATCCCAAGGCGCTGTTTCAGGCGATGCGGCCGGTGTTCAACGACCTGTTGACCGAGGTGCAGCGCTCGATCGGCTACTTCACGAACCTGGACCGGCGGGCCAAGATCGGCCGCGGATTGGCCCTGGGCAACGCCATGAAGCTGCCTGGTTTGCAGCGCTACCTGGCGCAGAACCTGGGCTTCGACCTGGGGCGGCTGGAGTCGTTCCGGGGGCTTTCCGGCACGGCGGTGGTCGATGCACCGGCCTTCAAGGAAAACGTGCTGGGCTTCGGCGTCTGTTATGGCCTGGCACTGCAGGGTCTGCGCGACACAAAGATCAAGACCAACCTGTTGCCGCGGGAGATCGCCAAGGACCGCCTGATCCGCGGCAAGAAGCCTTGGGCCATTGGCGCGGCGGCGGCGCTGTTGTTGGGGCTGACGGTGAGCTACGTCAGCCACGTGCGGGCGGCGCAGTCGGTTTCGCTGGACGACAGCTACTTCAAGCCGGCGGTCGACCAGGCCAATCAAGTCGTCAACCAGGCCAAGGAATATGAGACCAAATATGAGGCGGCCAAGAAGGACTACGGCAGGACGGGCGAGATCGGCACGGGCTTGATTCTTAACGTGGCCAACCGTGATGTTTGGCTCAGGATCATCAAAGCGATCAACCTCTGTCTGCCGCAGGTCAACCCGGGCCATCGGGGCGAACGGCCGGACGACCTCACCCAGCGAAACGAGGTGGTGATTGCCTCGGTCGAGTGTTGGCGGGTGGAACGGCTCGAAAATTGGTACGCAAGTGTCAAGGACAAGGCAGTCGTTGCCAAGGCGCCGGCCGACCAGAAGCCAGCGGCCCCGAACGCGGCCGACGGCGGCGCTCCCGCCGCCGAAACGGGGCCCGCGCCTGAAGCCGCCGCGCCCGCCGCCGACGCATCGACGGGTCCGACGGGACCGGGCTGGATCTTCGAGCTCACGGGGCACCATTTCCACAACCAGAAGAACGATATAGAGAATCAAGGCGCCCAGTACCTGCGCAACACGCTGTTGAGAAACCTGCGGCAAAAGCGGATCGCCATTCCGCCCGATCAACGGCGCCCGGGCGAAAGCACGACGTTTCCGGTCGGCGAATTCGGCATCGGCCATCCGGTGTTGACCGTCGATACCCGGCCCGATTGGAGATACCAACTGGAGGTGGATGACCCCGACGCCGAGCAAGAGCGTGCACAACCCGGGGCGGCCGCAGGGAAAAAGAAGCTAATTACGGCCCCGCGATACGACTTCGTCGTCCAGTTTTGCTGGAAGGAGCCGGCGATCGAGAATCCCGCCCTGGTCGCCGATGGCCAGCCCGCCGCGGCCGATGGCCAGGCGGCCGCTCCGGCGGCGGATGCCGTCGAGGCAAACCCCGAACCATCCGAAGCCGCCGGCCCGGCCGGTCACGAACAGCACCCAGGACATCCGGCCGCCGCCGATGCGGTCCCGGCTGATGCACCGCCGCCAGCGGAAGTCGTCGGCGACGAGCCCGCGGATCCCGTTGAAGCTGAACCATCTGAACCGTCCGGCGATTCGGACGAGCCGGCCGAGGCCGCCGAATCCGCCGGCGAGCAAGCCGATCCTGCCCAACCGAACTAGCTGTTCCAGGAGCCAACCATGGATAAGGGAAAGATATATCTTGCCGTCCTCAAGAAGCACCATTTCTGGGTGCTTTGCGGTGTCGTGGCGATCGTGGCATTTGCCTCCTGGTCGGCCGCCTCCTCCAGCCTCTCGGAGTTGTTCGAAACAAATAGGCGGCAGATCGACGCGGTCCATGATTCGGTGGAGCAGATTGGCGCCGATCCGAACGCCCTGTTGCCCAACGAGGATTTCGCGAAAACAGTCCAGGATCTGCACGAGCAACTCAAAAACGAGGTCTTTGAGGCGTGGGAGGAGCTGTACCGCAGGCAGGAAGGCTTGCTGGAATGGCCTGATGACGTTGCCGCAATCGCCGACATTCCGCCGCCGCAAGAGATTGATCGCCATCTGCGTGAATTGTATCGCGACAACGTGGTGTTGGCTGAATGGCAGCGCGTGTTCGAGATCGTCGACCTGCGCCGGCAGAAGGTCGAGGAAGCCGACGATGCGGCGGAGCCGATGGAACGCGGCGGGCGCCCCGAGATCCAATACGAGGGCCTGGTTTCCTGGCCGGATAATGACCGCTACAGTATTGTCCAGCGCTATCTTACAGCATCCACTCCTTCCACGAACCGGGTGCGCTTGACCCAGGAAGACCTGTGGGTCTTTGAGGCCCTGGCCAATATCGTCGTTAGCACCAACGACGGAGCCACCGATGCACTCAACGCACCGATCAAGGGGATCGAGTCGCTCGACGTGGCCCAGTTTGCCATGCAAGGTGCGGGGGACGGCGGTTCGACCGGCAGCGGCGGTGGCATGGCCGGCGGTGGTATGGGTGGCATGGCCGGCGGTATGGGTGGCATGGCCGGCGGCATGGGTGGCATGGCTGGTGGCGGTGCGGGCGATGCTCAAGGTGGAGACGCGGCGGCGGCGTCCGCGAAATCGGAAGACGACAAGCTCTTGATAGGCCGCTATCTGGACGAAAGGGGACGGCCGATTGACTTTAATGCTCCCCAGCCGTTCGCTGAGTTCAAGCAGATATTCGTTCGGATGAAGTTCGTGATGGACCAGCGGCGCATCCCCGACCTTTTGGCTCAATGCGCCAACGCCCCAATTCCGGTTGAGGTCAGGCGTGTACGCATCACGTTTGGACTTAGCGGCGGCGACGTCACCCGGCTTGCTGGTGGCCAGGCGGGCGGTGGAGGCGGCGGTAACATGGGCGGCATGGCCGGCGGCGGCATGGGCGGCATGGCCGGCGGTATGGGTGGCATGGCCGGCGGCATGGGCGGCATGGCCGGCGGCATGGGTGGCATGGCCGGCGGTATGGGCGGCATGGCCGGCGGTATGGGCGGCATGGCTGGCGGCATGGGTGGCATGGCCGGCGGCCGTATGGGTGGCATGGCGGGCGGTAGGGGCGGCATGGCGGGCGGCGGTATGGGCGGCGGTGGCGGTATGGCGTCCAGTGTGCCCGTCGAGACCGGCCCCTACGACGCGGTGGTCGAGGTCTGCGGCGTCGTCTACATTTACAACAGGCCCGAAAAGGAAAAGCTGGGAACGGGCAGCGCCGCGGACCCAAGCCAGAGAGTCTTCGCCTTACCCCAGGCGGCCGCCGGGAGTTGAGCGGAATCTCTCTGAAGCGACGCAAGCTGACGGACACAGGCCCCGCGGGGCCGTCAAGCGCCGGCCCCATCGGCCGGACAATACCAGGAGGCGCGAAGCATGAAAGCCAAGTTGAATCTGGACCAGGCCAAGATCAAGCAGTTCTTCCTGCTGCACGCGGAGAAGATCGTCTTCGGCGCCGTGCTGATTTGTTTCTTTTGGCTCTGTTACTCCGCATTGAACCTGAAGCCATACCAGCGGCGGCCGGAGGATCTCCTCAAGCTGGCGGCGGACCGCCAGGAGAGGATCCGGACCTCCGAGGTGGACATGGATAAGGTGGGCATCCGGATCCCCCCCTTCACGCAGATGGCGCGAGTTGCCAACAAGACGATCGACCCGCAATGGTATCCCCTGGTGCCATTTGATCCCGCGTCGGGCGAGATAAGAACGCGCCGCGGTGAGCCAAAGTACGTGGCAGTGGGCGCGTTGATCGCTAAACCCGGCTATGGTGCCATCGCCTGGTCCGAGCAAGGCGGGCATTGGCAACCGCCCGGTGCCTTGGCGGGCGGCGCCGGAGGCGCCGGCGCGGTAGGTGGCTTGGGTGCCGGCATGGGCGAAGGGATGGGAGAGCGTGGCGGCATGGGCGCCGGCATGGGTGCCGGCATGGAAGGGATGAGAGGCGGTGCCGGCATGGAGGGGATGAGAGGCGGTGCCGGCATGGAAGGGAGAGGCGGTGCCGGCATGGAAGGGATGGGAGGCGGTGCCGGCATGGAGGGGATGAGAGGCGGTGCCGGCATAGGAGGGAGAGGCATGCAGCCGGGTACCACCAAGGGGAAGGCTGCTGCTCGACGCAGGCAAAAAGAAGAGGAAGAAAAGCCCACCACACCCACCACTCCGGCCGAGCAGCGGCTGGTTCCATTGCCTTCTGGCGCCGAGCCTAGGGGGATGCAATGGGTGGCGGTGATGGGGCTCGTGCCCACCTGGGAACAGGCCGGCGAGTATCGCAAAGTCTTCCAGAATGCGACCGCCGTCAGTATTGACGTTCCCATGTATTACAATTTCGAGGTTCAAATCCAGCCAGACGGTGAAGGCGATTGGATCGACGTGCCGGTCGACCAGATATTGATCGACATCATCGACCATTACGCAACGAACCATCCGGAGGTAATCGATCCCAACTACGTTGAACCGCTGGTTTGCGATCCGATTCCGCCCGTAGTATCGAAGAACCTCGATCCTCGCTCCGTCTCTCACCCGGACATCCCGTTGGCCGTTAAGTTCGCCGCCCCGGCGCCGGCGGCCGCGAAGGAGGACGAAAAGCCCGCCGAGGAGAAGGCCACTCCACTGTCGCGGTCCCAGAGAGCGCGCAGACCGGCGGCGGCAACCGCCAGCCGGAGCGCTCGCGCGGCAACCTCGGCGTCTCCAAGAATTGAATACAAGCAGTTCCGCTTCTTCGATTTCACGGTCGAGCCGGGCAAGACCTACCGCTACCGCGTGCGGCTGGTGCTCCGCAATCCGAACTACGGAGTCGCCGCCAGGTACCTGGAAAGCAAGGACCTGGCAGTGGGAGAAACGCGCCTTACGGAATGGAGCGAGCCGACCGAGAAGGTTTTCGTCCCGCACGGCAGCGAAATCCTGGCGGGCGAGGTCAATCCAGCCTCCGGTTCGAGAGATGCCACGGTCAGCCTGATGGTCAGCCAGTTCGAAAAGGAGAAGGGAGTTGAAGTGGCGCGGCTGTTCAACGTGCCGCGCGGAACCTTCGCCAACTTTTCCGAGGAAGTGCCGGTGCCCAGCCCGCGGGGAGCCCCTTCGATGGGCGAGGCACGGTTCGCCACCGACTCGCTGATCGTCGACTTCATCGGCGGCGAGCGCCTGCTGCTGGGCGGCAAACCCAAAAAGAGCCCTGGGCGGCTGCTGGTGCTCGGCCCCGACGGCAACCTGGCCATCCGCAGCCAGGTCAAGGACTTAACCGGTTTTGAAGCCGAGTTGAAGCGGCAGGAGGATCTCAAGAGGCGGGCCGAAGGCCGCAGCGATGGGTCGGCCGATAAGGGCGACAAACAGTCGGATCCATTCAGCGACTTCGGGAACCTGAAACCCGGCGGCGGCAAAAAGAGCCGACGCTAGGCCCGATTCCGATGTCCGATCCGTACTTCCAGAACCTCTTTGCCCAGCGGATCGGCGGCGGTGCCTACGGCAAAGGCAGCGAGATCTACAAGTTCGAAAAGATCAAGCGGGCCAAGCGCAAGGCGCTGGCCGAGCATCCCCAGCGCCCGCTGATCGACTTCGGCATCGGTGAGAACGACGAACCGGCCGATGAGTCGGTCCGGGCCGTCATGGCGGCCGAAATTCACAAGCCCGAAAACCGCGGCTATGCCGACAACGGCATCGCCGATTTCAAACAGGCCGCCGCCCGCTTCATGCAGCGCCACTTTGGCGTGCGCTTGGACCCCGAGCGCGAAGTGACCCACTCGATCGGCTCGAAGCCGGCCCTGGCCATGTTGCCCGCCGCCTTCATCAACCCCGGCGACGTGACGTTGATGACCGTGCCCGGATACCCGGTCGCCGGCACGCACACCCGCTACTATGGCGGGCAGGTGCACCCGTTGCCGCTGCTGGCCGAGAACGACTTCTTTCCGGACCTCGGTGCAATCCCCGCTGATGTCCGCCGGCGGGCCAAGTTGCTGGTGCTCAACTATCCCAACAGTCCCACCGGCCGCCTCGCGACCAGCGCGTTCTACGGCAAGGTGATCGAGTTTGCCCGCGAGAACCAGGTGGTGGTCGTGCAGGATGCGGCCCACATCCTGCTCACCTACGAGGGGCGGCCGCTCAGTTTCCTGTCGGTGCCCGGGGCCAAGGAAGTCGGCGTCGAGGTCCACTCGCTGTCGAAGGGATTTCATATGATCGGCTGGCGGATGGGCTGGGTCTGCGGCCACGAGCGGATCGTGCAGGCTTTCGCCGACATCAAGGACAACAGCGATTCCGGGCAGTTCATTGCCATCCAGAAAGCGGCGGCGGCCGCACTGGACAACGACGCGATCCCCGAGCGGGTCCGCAGCAAGTATCGGCGGCGGCTGGAGAAGCTGGTGGCCGTGCTCAGCCGTTGCGGGTTCCAGTGCCGCATGCCCGGCGGCACGTACTTTTTGTATACGGCCAGCCCGCGCGGCCTGGCCGGCGGCGTTCGTTTCGACACGGCCGAGGCGGCCAGCCAGTACCTGATCGCCGAGCACTCGATCTCGACCGTTCCCTGGGACGACGCCGGGGCCTATTTGCGTTTTTCGGTGACCTACGAAGCGGCCGACGAAAAGGCCGAAGACGCCTTGATGGCCGAGACCGAAAACCGTCTCCGCAGCATCCAACTCGTTTTCGCGTGAGCCGTCGCCGGAGACCGTAGCCCGAGAGCGCCGGAATTCGGGCCGCCAGCCGCTTCACCGTCCCCGTAGCCGAATTCGCTAGAATTCGGGCCGTCCTCTTCCCCAGAACTCTGGCGAGTCCTGCTACCTCGAAAGTTCGGTCCGTGCCCGCTTCGCCAGGACGCCGGCGAGTCCTCCCTTCTCTGCCGTCTCACTCATCGCTTTGCTGTGAGCTGACGGCGGGGGCGAAACCGCGCCGCAAGGTGTTCTCCGTAATCGTCCGCGGGATCATGAACTGCAGCAGGTAGTCGTGCCCGCCGGCCTGGCTGCCGATGCCCGACATCTTGAAGCCGCCGAACGGCTGCCGGCCGACCAGGGCGCCGGTAATGCCCCGGTTCAGGTAGAGGTTGCCGACCAGCAGTTCCCGCCGCGCCCGCTCCAGATTGGCTGGGCTGCGTGAAAAGATGCCGCCCGTCAGCGCGTAGTCGGTGCCGTTGAACACGCGGATCGCCTCGTCGAGATCGGCCACCCGAATCACTGCCAGCACCGGCCCGAACACTTCCTCCTGGGCCAGGCGGGCCGCCGGCGGCACGTCGGCGAAGATGTGCGGCCCGACAAAGAACCCTTGCTCGGCCAGCGGCCCGACGTCGACCGAGAGCACCTCGCGCCCTTCGCGCCGGGCCAGTTCGATGTAGCGCAGCACCCGTTCGCGCGCCTCGGCGTCGATCAGCGGGCCCACGCTGGTGGCCGGATCCTCCGCCGGCCCCACTTGCAGGCTGCGCGTCGCCTCGACCAGCCGCTCCAAAAACGGCTGATACACTCGCTCCAGAACGATGGCCCGCGAGCAGGCCGAGCACTTCTGACCCTGGTAGCCGAAGGCGCTCTTGACCACGGCCAGCACCGCCTCGTCCAGGTCGGCGTCCTCGTCGATGATGATGGCGTTCTTTCCTCCCATCTCGGCGATGACCCGTTTGACGCAGCCGATGCCGGAGGCCGAAACCTCGGCTGCCCGCCGATTGATCAACAGGCCGACTTCGCGCGAGCCGGTAAAGGCGATCACCGCCGTGTCGGGATGCTCGACCAGCGCCGCCCCGGCCACCTCGCCGATTCCCGGCAGGTAATTCAACACGCCGGGCGGCAGATCGAGCCCGGCAAAAACCTCCATCAGTTTGGCGGCCATCACGGGCGCTTGTTCGGACGGCTTCATCACCACCGTGTTGCCGGTCACCAGCCCCGCCACGGTCATGCCCGTCAGGATGGCCAGCGGAAAATTCCAGGGCGGGATCACAGCCACCACGCCGCGGGGGAAGTAGCTGAAGCGGTTCTCCTCGCCCGGCACGTCGAGGCCCCGCGGCGACTGGAGCACGAGCGCGTCGCGGACGTAAAACTCGCAGAAGTCGATCGCCTCGCAAACGTCGGCGTCCGATTCGCGCCATCCCTTGCCGCACTCGTACACCTCCCAAGCAGCCAGCTCGAACCGGCGGCGGCGCATTTCCTCGGCGGCCCGCAGCAGAAACTCGGCGCGGACCTCGACTCCCAACGCGCTCCAGCCGGGAAACGCCTCGCGTGCCGCGGCCACCGCCTGGGCGGCCTGCTCGGCACTGGCGGCGGCGGCGGTTCCGACAAGTTGCTCGCGGCGCGACGGGTCGAGCGACTCGATCCGCCCGCCCGATTCGACCGCTTGTCCGTCAATCCAGAGAGCATGGTGGCCTCCCAACCGGCTTTTGACCTCGGCGAGCGCCTCGCGCATCAGGCGGCGGTCGTCCTGGCGCGCAAAGTCGGCCGGCGGCTCATTGCGAAACACGGGCAAGCCGTGTGCCGCGGGTTCCTGGTCCGCGGCCGTGGCGCCCGCCTCGCGCGAACCTGGTCGGCCGTTGCCCGGCACAAGCTGGGGATTCATCAAAAGTTCCTCCGTTGAGGCGTGTTCCGAAAAACTGGCCCTTAAGAACGAATCGTTCGAAGTGTTTTCCAGCAGGCGGCGGACCAGGTAAGCCATGCCGGGGATCAGCTCGCCATAGGGCATGTACACCCGCATGCGGTAGCCCATATCGACCAGCACGTCTTTCTCCTGGTCCGCCATGCCGTACAGCATTTGCAACTCGAAGGACGAGCTGGGGATCCCCAGGTGCCGCGCGACGGCGATGCCATGCGCCAGCGAGCGGACGTTGTGGCTGCCCAGGGCGGGCCGCAGCAGCTCGTGGTGCCGCATCACGAACCGCGTGGCGCGTTCGAAGCTCGCGTCCGACTGCCATTTCTCTTCGAACACCGGAACCGGCCAGCCCAGGGCGTGGGCGTGTACCGTCTCGTAATCCCAGTAGGCCCCTTTGACCAGCCGCACCCACACGCTCGTGCCGCGCCTTTCGACCCAGTCGCGCAGGGCCGCCAGGTCGGCCTGGCAATCCTTCAAGTAGCACTGGATCACGATGCCCACGTCGGCCCAGTCTCGGAACTCCTGCTCCATCAGGATTTCTTGGAAGATGGCCAACGTCAGGTCCTTGGTCTGGTACGACTCCATGTCGACGTGCACGTGCGCGCGGTGGCTTCGCGCCATCCGCAGCAGCGTCCGCAGCCGCGCGCCCACCCGGCGGCTCGTTCCCTCCGGGTCGATCGGGTCGAACTGGCTGTCCAGGGCCGACAGCTTGACCGACACGTTCACCCGCGGCAGTTGGGTCAGGCCGCAGCGGTCGATCTGGGCCACCTCGGGCCAGCGATTCACCGTGGGGGCGATCCCCTCGATGAGGTTCAGGTACGATTGCAGGTAACGGTCGGCCTCCAGGTTGCTGGCGACCGCTTCACCCAGGATATCGAGCGTGAAGGCCCGCCGCGCTTTGCGCTCGCGCATGGCGGCGGCCAGCACTTCGGCCGTGTTCGTGCCGGCGATGAATCGCCGGGCCTGGCCCAGCGCGTTGCGCCGCGCCGCCAGCGCCAGTGCCCGGCCGGCGATCGAGTCGGGCCTGGCCGCCGCCAGCCCCAGCCGCACCGCCCGCGGCAGCCGCGCCTCGACGTCGTGAAAGTACTCCTGCAGGTGCCTGGTGACCGAGGCGCTGGTGCCGAGCATCGGCAGCACGTCGATGAAGCGGAACATCTGCACCTTGACCGATTCATCCTGCATCGCCCAGGCCATGATCCGGTCGTCCCACCAGCGCCGCGCCAACAGGCCTGGCCGCCGCTCGCCCAGCCGATCGAAGATTTGGCGGCCCACCTGGACGGTAGTCGCTTCGATCTTTTCGAGTTCGCTGGGATTGAAGTCGTTCCACATGCTCGATCCAGTCACGGCCGGCTTCCCGGAGTCCAACCCAATTGGAATCGTAGGCCCGCCCCGGGTCGCGTCAAGCACGCGGTTCGTAGCGACCCGATTCATGGGGTCCAAAGCAGCCCTCACGCTCCGAGGCGATTCTTGCTTTTTCGATTGACTCGGGAGTTCTCGCGATAGATCCTTACCTCTGGCCGCGTGCTCGTCCGATCCCTCACACCGCGGAAACAGACTGTCCTTTGAACCGAAAAAACCAGAACCCAACATCCAAGATCTATCCATGAAGCTTCACCGGTTAGGGCTGACCTCGACCTTTGCCGCATTGGTTTCCATATCGGCCGCCCGCGCCGACGAGCCGAAAGCGGGCGAGGCGATCACGCCGACGGGCGAGGTGATCGAGCTGTTCAACGGCAAGGATCTGGACGGCTGGTATACCTGGCTCAAGGACACCCGCTACGAAGACCCGCGGCAGGTGTTCACCGTGCACGATGGGCTGTTGCACGTCTCCGGCGACGGCTTCGGTTACGTCTGCACGAAACAGGAATATCGGGATTACCACCTCGTCGCCGAGTTCAAGTGGGGCAAGCGGACCTGGCCGCCGCGCAAGGAAAACACCATGGACTCCGGCATCCTCCTGCACTGCGTGGGGCCTGACGGCAACAGCGGCGCCTGGATGGCGTCGATCGAGTTTCAGCTCATCGAGGGCGGCGTCGGCGACTTCATCGTCGTGTCGGGCACCTATGCCGACGGTTCCAGCGTGCCGGTCTCGCTGACCTGCGAGGTGACGGAGGACCGCGACGGCGAACCGGTCTGGCACAAGGGCGGCGCGCGGCGGACCTTCAACGGCGGCCGGATCAACTGGTTCGGCCGCGACCCGGATTGGAAGGACGTGCTCGGTTTCCGCGGTGCCCGCGACGTCGAACGCCCCAGCGGCGAGTGGAACCGCCTCGAGGCCATCGCCCGCGGCGGCCGCATCACCAACATCGTCAACGGCGTGGTGGTCAACGACGGTTCCGACGCCTTTCCCGCCGCCGGCAAGATCCTGTTACAGACCGAGGGCGCCGAAATTTTCTTCCGCAAGGTCGAGCTGCGCCCGCTGAGAGAGTAGCCGTCACGCTCCGCGTGACGAGGCTTCCTCACGCGGAGCGTCAGGGCTACCGAGAGCCGACCTTCCCACGTCCCAGCCGCATGGCCACCTCGGCCAGAAACGACTCGGTCTGGATCGGCTTCGACAGATAGCCGTCACAGCCGGCCAGCAGGCACTTGTCGACTTCGCCCGGCATCGCATGCGCGGTCACTGCCACGATCTGCCCGTCGTAACCAGCTTGACGCAGCCGGCGGCAGGCCGTGTAACCGTCCATGACCGGCATCTGCATGTCCATCAGGATCAAGCCGAACGGCCGCCCTTGATCGCGGGCCTCCAGCGCCGCCTCGACGCCCACCAGCCCGTTCTCCGCGATCGTCACCCGCGCGCCCGCCTTGGTCAGCACCAGGCTCAGCAGCCGCTGGTTGTCGGGCCCGTCCTCCACCACCAGGATCCGGCCATCGAGCCGCGGTCGCTTCCCCATGGCCTGTTTTTCCCCAGGCCGCGAAGTCTTGGAAAGCTCCGCCTCCGACTCGACCTCCAGCGGCTCGGCCGGCAGCGAGATCGTGAATGTGCTGCCCCGCCCCGGCTGGCTCTCGACCGTCAGATCGCCCCCCAACAGGTCGATCAGCCGCCGGGTGATCGCCAGGCCCAGTCCCGTTCCGCCGAACTTGCGGGTGCTGGAGTTGTCGGCCTGGGTGAACGGCTGGAACAACCCGGCCTGCTCCTGGAGCGTCATGCCGATTCCCGAGTCGATCACGCGGAACACGATCCGCCGCCGTAGCCTGTCGAACGACACCGCCAGCCGCACTCCGCCCTGCTCCGTGAACTTGATCGCGTTGGCGGCCAGATTCACCAGCGCCTGCTTCAGCCGCAGCGGATCGGTTTCGATCGCGGCGGGAGTGGTGGCCTGCACCAATGCTTCGATGCGGATGTGCTTGTCCGCCGCGCGGGCAGCCAGCAGGTCGCGCACGTCGTGTACCAGCCGCCCCGGATTGCACGCCGATAACTGGATCGGCAGCTTGCCCGCTTCGACCTTCGACAGGTCCAGCACGTCGTTGATCAGCTCCAGCAGGTGCTGGCCGTTGCGGCGCACCACCCAGGCCGCGCTGCGCTTGTCGTCCGGCGAGGCCTCGGCGTCCGCCAGCACCTCGCTGAAGCCGAGGATCGCCGTCATGGGCGTGCGGATCTCGTGGCTCATGTTGGCCAGAAACTCGCTCTTGGCGCGCGTGGCGGCCTCGGCGTCGAGCCGGGCCTTCTCCAGGTACCGCCGGGTCGCCGATTCGCCGGCCTGGAAGATCAGCGTCAGGGCCAGCGTGCAGGCCATGATCCCGCACGAGCCGGCATACTGCAGCGTCTTGAGACCTTGCGGCCCGATCTCCTGCGGGAACTCGAGGCCCCAGGCAGCCGCCAGGTGCAGCGCGGACACCACCAGCGTGCTGAAGATGAGCCACAGGATTCCGGCCCGCATGCCGCACAGCACGATGGCGATCATCGGCACGGTGACCATCCACTCGACCGCCGGCGCAACGGTGCCGCCGCTGAGCGAGGCCAGCGACGTGAGACAGGCGCACACGGCCGTGGTGAGCACTTGCCCGGTCCACCAGGCGGAGGCGGTGACCCGCAGCACGGCCAGCGCGCCGATGCCCGCCAGCCCGGCGATGAGCAGGACACACGATGCGCGGGGCGAGCCGATCAGGTAGTAGACCACGGCGAACACCGGCACCCAGAACAGCATGGCCAGGCAGAAGGCGGCCGCCCGCTTCGCCTGCCGAAAGGCCATTTCGTCCTGCCGCAGGCTGCCGGGGACCAGCCAATCGAGCGCCGACGGGGGCATAGGTGCCGAGTCCACTGAGTGCCTGAGCCATTGCCAACGGTCCCGCGGCGATTCAATGAATTCACGGGGCATCCCCGTGCGGACCTTATACGCCGAGCGGGCCGAACCAGCGCAACACCAAAGAATACGTTTTTTGCACGACCCCTGCCGGGTTGAAACCAGGCCGCATAAGTCTCTGCACACCAGCCACTTATGCACAGGAATCAGTGAAAGGTGAAAGCCAGGAAACAGCCGGCGCCGGCCTTATGGAGAATATCGCCTGTCGTCTTCCCTTCCACTGGCCCACTCGCCACCGCCCACTTGTGACTTGCTAAAATGCGCGCCATGACTCCGCTCACGCCCCTGGACGAAATCGCCATCCCTGCTCCACCTCCGGACGAGCTCTACACGACCAGCCTGTTCGACCGCGAGTTCACGTTCAGGGGTCTCAAGCGGCTGCTGGGGGCAGCCGATTTCAGCAAGGCCGGCGATCGCGGGGCGGGATTGGCCGCCGCGGACGACGTCCAGCGCGAGGCGGCCCGCTCGATCCTTTCGTCGCTCACGCTGGAGCATCTCTGGCAACACCCGCTCACCGACGACAACGGGCGCGTCGACTCCGTGATGCGCGTCAACTACGACATCGATGCCGAGCGCTTCAAGTCGCTGGCACACCTGACGCTCGGCCAGCTCAAAGACATACTGCTGGAAGGGCCGGCGGATGAAGTCGCCCAGATCGGACGCGCCCTCACCGGGGTCATGGCCGCCGCCGTCGCCAAGCTGATGGACACGCACGAGCTGGTGCTGGCGGCCCGCAAGATCAACCGGCCCAGCAAGGCCCGCACGCAACTCGGTTTGCCGGGCACGCTGTCGTCGCGGCTGCAGCCCAACCACCCGGTCGACGACCTGCGCGGGCTGACGCTGCTGGTCTACGCCGGCTTTTCCCTGGCGGCCGGCGATGCGCTGATCGGCGTCAACCCGGCCGTCGATACCGTCGAGAACGTGTCGGCCATCCTCCGGCACATGGACATGGTCCGCCGCCAGGCCGGCGCTCCCACGCAGATCTGCGTGCTGGCCCACCTCCGCACCCAGATGGTCTGCCTCCAGCAAGGGGCGCCGGTCGAGATTATGTTCCAAAGTTTGGCCGGCACCGAACAGACCAATCTCACGGAGTTCGATATCTCGGTCGAGCTGCTGGACCAGGCCTGGGAGCTGATGCGCACCCAGGGGCCGCTGGCCGGCCTGGCCGAGAACTTCATGTATTTCGAAACCGGCCAGGGAAGCGAGTACACCTACGGCAAGCACAACGGCATCGACATGACCACCACCGAAGCCTTGTGCTATGGCCTGGCCCGCCGTTACCGGCCCTTCATGGTCAACAACGTCACTGGCTTCATCGGGCCGGAGACCCACCTGGACAACTTCGAGATGATCATCTCGAACCTGCAGGACCACTTCATGGGCAAGCTGCTCGGCCTGCCGATGGGAATGGCCCCCTGCTACACGCTGCACTCGCGGATCACGCTCGAAGGCCAGCAGATGGCCACCCAACTGCTCGCCTCGGCCGGCGCCAACTACTACATGGACGTGTATCTCAACAACGACCGCATGCTGGCCTATTTCGATACCAGCGGCCACGACAACCAGACGCTCCGCGAGCTTCATGGCCGCACGCCCACGCCCGAATTCCTCGATTGGGCCATCGCCCGCGGCATCTTCGAACAGGTCGATGGCCGGGTGGCGCGCGGGCCGAACTGGGGCAACGCGCGGATGTTCTGCGGCTCGCACGCCGAATTCGACGAGCTGTGCCGGGCCACGCCGGCCTTGTACGGCTTCGAGAACGCCGGCCCCCGCCCCGCCAACTCCGTCAGCCGCCTGCTGCAGGCCAACCAGGCCCTGGCCCGCGACGCGATCCAGAGCGAGCTCGACATCGACTGGTGCCGGCAATTCGCCGACTTCCGCCTGCTGCGGACCACCGCCCCGAACAAGGAAGCGCATCTGAACGCGCCGAACCTGGGAGCCCGCCTTTCGGACGAGAGCAGCCGGCAGCTTGCCGCGGAGAACAACGACGTGCAGATCGTGGTGGCCGACGGGCTCAGTGCCGAGGCCGTGCACGCCAACCTGGCCGACTTGCTGGAGGTCTTGACCGACGGGCTGGCCAGCCGCGACTTGGAGCTGGGCCGGCCCATCGTTTGCCGTTATGCCCGCGTCAAGCTGGCCGAGCATCTCGCCGCCGTCCTCGGCACGCGGCTGACGATCCTTTTGATCGGCGAGCGGCCGGGCGGCGACGCCCTGGCTTCGCGCAGCCTGTCGGCCTACCTGGTCTACCAGCTCACCGACCCCGCCGTGCAGGCCGAGGCCGCCCGCGCCGGCGGCAACCCGGCCATCCGCTTCGAGTACAGCGTGATCTCGAACATCTATCAAGGCGGCCTGCCCCCCTTGGAAGCCGGCAGCGTGATCGCCGAGCGTGCCTGGCAGATCCTCTCCTACCGCGCCGCCGGCAACCGGTTGGAACGAAAGCTGAAACCCAAGGCAGAAGGATGAAGGAGTTCGGGCAGGCGCAAACCAGTAGCCGGACTC
>JBBDYJ010000031.1:25219-250219 GCA_040901675.1 Pirellulales bacterium
GCCAGAGTTCGGGCCGGCGCAAACCAGTAGCCGGACTCGCCAGAGTTCGGGCCGGCGCAAACCAGTAGCCGGACTCGCCAGAGTTCGGGCCGGGCCGCCCTCGGCCGCGGATCGCCCACTCCAGACGACTTCCGTCGTCCATCTCGATCGATGCTGCCTGCTTGCTTCTTCCCTGCTTTTGAAAAAACGACGTGATTGCATGGAAGTTTCTTCAAAGGCCGTATCAGCGCATTGGGCGTCCGGCGCCAATCTGGCGGCCGATTTTTCCGGCGGAAAGGGTTGATGCGGCAACGACATGCCGCTTGTGCACGCGGCCGCGGTAGACGACGGCGCGCCGTCCCGGCACGCGATGTGCCTTAATCGCCCAGCGTTCTTCTGACCTTAAAAACACCTTTCCATAGCATCGCGCCAAGCGACCAGCTCGCTGGATGCGACGCTGGCTTTCCGTTTTCAGCCGGAGATAAGCGCGCGCAGCCCGCTCGGAGCTTCACCAGAACTCTGGCGAGTCCTGCTACCCGCGCTTCCCGCTGAAAAGTGGACAACCCCGATTGGGACATGCTACCGCTCCGCGCGGACGAAAACCGGAATATTTAGGGAAGGAGTTCTGTCCTGGCCGCAGTCGATTGACCGATCGTTCCGTCCGTAGGCGGAAACCGTGGCTGCGGCCTGCACTTCGTTGAAGGAGACTGCTATGAAGCGACATGGAAACCAGCGACAGGGACGCAGGCCTCTCGGCAGCGGGAGTTCGACGCGGCGCCGCTTGAGGCTGGAAGGTCTCGAAGCCCGCAAGCTGCTGGCGGCCGACATCGGCTTCGCCGACGGCTTCATCATGATCAACGGCGGCGACGGGCGAGACGTGGCCGAGGTCTACATGGCCGATCAGCAGGTCACGGTCAACCTGGCCGAGCACGGCGCCGACGGCGCGCTCGTGGGCGAGCACCAGCAGCTCTTCGCACGCGACCAGGTGCGAGGCCTGTTCTTCGACGGGCGGGCCGGCGACGACGTGCTCGTGAACGAGACCGACATCCCGGCCATCGCCATTGGCGGCGAAGGCCACGACATTCTGATCGGAGGATCGGGCAACGACGTGCTGGCCGGCGGCCCTGGCGACGACTTCATCTTCGGCAACGGCGGCAACGACGCGATGCTGGGTGGAGCGGGCCTGAATGCCTTGTTGCCCGGCAGCCCGCCCGCCAGCGAGGACCCGTCGGAGGTCGATGACGAAGCCCCGGCGGAAGAGGAAGATGAGGCTCCGGCCGAAGAGGAAGACGAGGCTCCCGTGGAAGTGGGCGAGGATCCCCTGATGGACGATTGTGAGCCGGAGGAGGACAGCGCGCCCACCGATGAGACCGACACCGAGGAGACCGACACCGGCGAGACCGACACCGGCGAGACCGACACGGGCGAGACCGACACCGAGGAGCCAGCCGACGACGTTGTCGACGAGACCGAGCCGGCGGATGAAGCCGGCGACGACGATGCCAGCGACGATCCCGAGGCCGATGCCGGCGACGGCGCCGTCGTTGACGAGACCGATCCTGGCGAGGCAGCGGACGGCGGCGATGAAGCCGATCCAGTCGGCGAAGTGCCGGCCGACGACGCCGATGAGTCCGTGGAGTGCGAAGTGGCCAGCGAGCCCGAGGGCGATGGCGCCCTGGCCGACGAAGCCCCGGCCGCGGCGACCGAAGCCGACGAGATGATGGCCGACGAGATGGTTTCTGACGAGGCAGCGGCCGACGAGGGCGACGGGGCGGTAGTCGAGGCGGTAGTCGAGGACGAGTCGCTCGCCGCTGAAAGCATCGAGGTCGAGTCCGGAGAGACGTCGCCGGAGTCCGAGCCGATCGGTGAAGAAATTCCGACGGGCGAGGACGGGGCGAACGATTCCGAGGTCGTGACGCTCGAAGGCGACGCCGATGAGACGCTGGAAGTGACCAGTGAAGAACCGGTCGCCGACAGCGACGCCGGTCATGCCGACTCCGAGAGTGGCGAAGTCGATCCATCGACGCCCGTTTCCAGCGACGAGTCCGGCGAGGTCGTGGTGACCGATGAGGCGCCCGAAACCACTTCGGACGACGCGGTCGAGACGATCCTGGACGAGGCCGCGGGCGACGATGAAATCGTCGAGTTGGCCGACGAGGATGCGGCCGTGATTACGGACACGTCGGAAGAAGAGACGGCCGTGCCCGAAGAGGCCGTGCCCGTGGTCGCGACCTCGGTGTCGAGCGACAACAACGTGTTGGTCGGCGGCGCCGGAAACGACTGGCTGTTCGGCGGCGATGGCGACGACGTGTTGTTTGGCGGCCAGATCGACCTCGACTTGCTGGCCAGCCTTTCCCTGCCATGGCTGGGCGCCGGGCAGCCGGCGGGCGCCAGCTCGTAACGTTCCCGTTGCCGGCGGCGGGCTGGACCGACTATGACTTTGCAACTTTGACTCGAAAGTCCAGCAGTGCGCAGGTTCAGTTGATGGCGGAACCAGCGCACACCGCCGCCCGGCGACGCGGGGGCGAACACGACAAGGGGACAAGGCGACACGAGGACAGGGCGAACGAGGACGACGAGGGTCGTCCATCGCCTTCCTCTAGTCGCCTTGTCTTCTTTGTCCCTCGCCGACACCCCGCTGTACGCTCCTCCCGCTCACACGTCGCACAAGGCGACCGCTTCGCGCAAGCCTTCCAGCGGGTCGCGCGTGGGGATGAACTCCTGGCCCACGTAGCCCTGGTAACCCGCCTCGACCAGCGCCTCCATCACCGGACGGTAGGCGATCTCCTGCTGATCGTCCAGCTCGCGGCGCCCCGGGTTGCCTGCCGTGTGTACGTGGCCGATGTACTCGGCATACTGCTTGACGCGGCTGATGATGTCGCCGTCCATGATCTGCACGTGGTACACGTCGAACAGCAGTTTCATCCGCGGCGAACCCACCTGCTTGACGATCTCCATGCAATAATCGGTGTGGTCACCCTGGTAGCCGGGATGCCCCTTCATCTCCTCGGCCACGCGGCTGTTGAGCATCTCCAGGCACAGATTCACGCCCTTCTGCTCCGCATACCCGACGACCTTCTTGTATCCCAGGACGCAGTTGCGGATGCCTTCGTCGTCGGGAATGTTCTCGCGGAAGCCGGTGAACGTGATCACGTTGGGACACTTGCCATCGGCCGAGGCCTCGATGGCCCGGCGGATCTTGTCCAGGCACATCTCGTGGTACTCGGGATTGTTCATCCCCTGGTCGAACCAATGGCTCCCGGCGATCGCGCACACCAGGCCGTACTCCTTCAGCGTCCGCCACTCCTTGGGGTCGACCAGCTCGACGCTCCGGCACCCCAGCTCCTTGGCGACTCGGCAGGTGGCTTCGATATCCCAGTGCTCTTGGAAACACCAGTGCACGATCGACTGCTTGACCCGGCCCTTGGTGGCGGCCGGACCTTCGGCCGCGGCGGCTTGCAGGCCGGCGGCCCCCGCAGCCATCCCGGCGGCGACACCCGCGGCGCTGCCGATCAAGCGGCGGCGCGTCATCCGAGCCGGCAGACGCTTGCCTTTGTGGATTGAACCGCCCATCAGTGAATCTCCTGTGAAAATCGACACAATCGGACGAGGAAACCGGTGGGTCCATCATAAGCATGCGTGGGGCAAGTAGCGAGTGGCGGGGGACCTCCGCGCTCCACATCCGGCCGGGGCTGGCCTGGCTGCCTACAATTGAGAAACGAGGCAAAGCACCGAAGTGCGAGGACATTGAGCGATGCGATACCTGGTCCGGGCGCGCGTCAAGCAGGGGCGCGAGGCCCAACTGCTCGACGCCATCAACAACGAGACACTGGGCCAAGGCTCCGTGGCCGAGGGCGAGTACCTGCGCAACATGGTCGACGCCCGGCTCTGCGACGACGGCACCGTCCGCTGGGTCGAAGTCTGCTTCTGCGACATCCCGCTCGATGAAGAACGCCCCTACTGGGAGGAGTTCTTCGAGCTGGTACGCGTCCAGGATGCCCATGCACGCGACCGCTGCCGCGACCTCAACGGCACCGAGCCCTGGGCCTGCGGCGAGTGCGACTGCACCGATCGGCTCGAACAACGCCTGGGCCAATGGGGGCAGCCCTTTATTGAGGTGTTGCGCTCGTCGCTGCAGGCGCGGCAGCTCGAGCCCGCCGAGGCCCAACCGCCCGGCCTTCAGAGGCTCGAAACGCCTTGAGCAGCTCCGCCACCCTCGGCAAGCCGGAGATGCTCCCCCGCAGAACCAGCCGAGCCGGCGACTCCTGCGTCACTACCAGCAACGTCAGGTCCTTGGCATAGGGGCTCATCTGCATCAGCTCCGGCGGTCCTCCGGCTGCGGCCATCTCGAGCGCCCGGCCGCCGTTCACAAACACGGCCTTGCTGGTGTCGGGCCCAAGCTGGTCGAGTGCGGCCTGGAATCGCTGGTCGGCGGCAATTGTTTGATCGGTGTCGCCGGCGTTGACCGCGGCCTCCACCGCGCCGAGCGTGCCGGCCACTACGGCCCGATCGCTCACACGCACCAGGGCAATCGGCGGGGCGTCCCTGAAGGTATATTGCCGTCCTGCCTGTCCATCGACCATGATCTCGGCCGGCGGCTGGGCCACGGTCGGCCCCAGCAAGGCCGGCAGCGATAGCAACTGGTTCCACAGCGCTTCGGAGCGGAGCGTGTCGTTGGAAGCGATCACCGCCGCGATTTCGGGAATCTGGTTCCGCGCGGAGGTCTGCCCGCTGGGAGGCAGCACGAACAAGGCGATCTCCTGGATGTTCGAGAACAGTTCGCGGCCCACGTCCATAGCCGACGGCTGAGCGTGGCCCCCATCCGCTGGGCCTATCGCCGGCTGCGCCTGCGGATTCAGTCCGAGCACCGCCACGGCGACCGCGCCCGAGGGAACGTGCCCCAGCGTCGCGCGAGTCAGCGGGGCCGTCCTGACCAGGGAATACAGCAGGTTGCGGTGGTCGTCGCCCATGGCCAACGCCACTTCCAGTTCGATCCCTTGCTGGTTGGTCCGCAGCACGGCGGTCAGGCTTTCGAGCCGCTCCAGGTCGAGCAAAGCGCGGGCCACGGCGGCCTCCTCTCCGCGGAGCTGCGGGCCCGCCACCATCATGGCCCGCGCGCCATTCACGTACACAAACGCCAGCGCGCCGTCCCGATCGGTTTCGCGGAACTCGGCCTGGCCGGCCAGGTTGTCGGCCTGCGGGTCGTTCAATCGCTGCACTGCCGCCTCGAGCTGCTCGCGCGACCGCGAAACCAGCAGCAGCCTGGTGGTCGCGGTAATCCACACCTCGTTTTCGACCTGGTACGTCTTGAAGCCGCCGATAGCGGCGGCGGGCTTGATCACTTGGACGGCGCTCTCCAGCAGGCCCCGCAGCAGATCGCAATCGCCAGGGTGGAGCACCGCGATTCCCTGGGGACTGCCATCGGGAAGGATGGCCGTGACGGCCGCCGCGGCCCCCTTGATCTTGTTCAGCTCGGCCAGCAAAGCCGGGCTGATCGACAC
Source organism: Pirellulales bacterium (assembly GCA_040901675.1). Classification (GTDB taxonomy): domain Bacteria; phylum Planctomycetota; class Planctomycetia; order Pirellulales; family JAICIG01; genus JBBDNX01. The sequence continues at coordinate 30,700 of JBBDYJ010000031.1, forward strand.
GTCGTCCGGCAGGAAGAATCCTTCTCCCAGCGGCGTGCCGTCCGTGGCGGCCGCACCATTCGGCGGCGTGCTATCCAGGCCCAGCATCCCGGCGAGTGCGGCGATATGTTTGCCTGGGTCGACAATTTCCAGGTAGGCCAGCGTATCGGGCGGCATCAGCCGGGCGAAATCGGCGGAGGCCAGGTCCTCCCGGCATTGCCGCAGCCGCAGTTCGGCCTCGGCCCGCAGTCGCGCATCGGCTGCCGTGTCGGCCACGACTTTTTCGTAGGCCTCCGCGGCGCCTACCAGGTCCTTCTGGTGCATTTGCAGGAAATACGCGCGCTCGAAGTCCTGTGTCGCAGCCCTGGGCTGCGCCATGGCGGCAGCTTGGAAGGCGAGCAGGAAAGTGCAGAGGGTCGGTGCAAGAAGGGTCTTTTTCATGATTTCGAACTCCGGCAGGTCCTTTGTGCGAGCTGGCAGGCAGGCGGAAAAGAGAACACCTAGGGCCGTATTCGCCGCACAGCCCTGATTCTTGGCGCAGTTCCGAAAAAAAGACAGGAAAGCTCATCGCGGTAAGGAAGAGCTAGGGCGTCGAGCGAGAACGTGGCAGCCTTTTTGCCGGCGTTTACCGGCTCTTGTCATTTTCCTCTTCAGACCCCCAGAGATGGGGGAGAAAATACCCGACTCTGGCTTACCGACGGTGTCGTCGGACAGCTCGGCCTGCTGATGGCCGGCGAGAACGACGGCCGTGCTTGCGGTCGCGCAGCAGCTTGACCGCCAGGCCTCCCAAGCTCGCTTTGCCGGACCACTTGCCACATCAGGCCAGCTTCACGGCACGCTTCCGGCTCTTGGCACCCTATATGCTGTCTTGCTCTGCGGGCCGGATCGGCTACGATGAGCTTCATCCGCCGGTGACCGGCTGAAACCGCGGCCATGATCGCCTCCTCCCTGATGTGTCGGGGACGAGGTTTTTTTGTGCGCCGCGGATGGTTGATCGTGCAATGCGCCCCGGACGCGGCGGGCAACGGTGGAGCAACAGGTGGTTGCTCCGGCCCGCCGTCGCCAAACGGCGCACAGATGAAAGGAGCGTGGCATGAGAATCGGAAGCTTATCGTGGGTCGTGGCCGCAGCCATGGGACTGATCGTCCCCGCAACAGTCCTGGCTGCCGACACGCATCAGGGCAAAGTGGTCGAAGCAGATGAAAACCGGTTGACGATGACCGACCAGGAGGGACAGGAGCAACATTCGCACGACCTGGGCGACGACGTCCGCGTGACCATCGACGGTGAGGAAGCCAAGGCCGCGGACCTCCAGGAAGGGGACCAGGTCACCGTGACCACTGAGACGACCGGCAGCGAGAAGAAGGTCACGTCGATCGAGGCCACGCGCCAGCAGGAAGGCTCGCGCGTGCAAAGCAGCCAAGCGCAGCGCCGCGACCAAGCACAGCGTCGTGACGAGGCACAGCGTCGTGACGAGGCACAGCGCCGCTTCCGGCCCGGTGATCGAGAGCAGGACTCCGTCGAGCGCCGCCAGGACGAGGCCGGCCGTCGAACACAGCCCGGCCGAGACGAGCAGGCGGCCTTGGGGGTTCTAATCGCAGAAACCGATGAAGGGGCCCGCGTGGTCGAGGTGCTCCCAGACAGTCCGGCAGCCGAAGCCGGCCTGCGTGAGGGCGATGTCATCGTTCGGGCCGACGGCCGCCAGGTCAGTTCAGCCCGGCAACTGGCGTCGGTCATTGCCCAGCACGACCCCGAGACCACCGTGAGGCTGGAGATCGAGCGGAGAGGTGAGCGCCGGACCTTGGAGGCGGAACTGGAACCGCGCCGCGAGACGTTCGACCAAGGCCGCGGCATCGAGGATCGCTTTGGCCGGATTCTTCGCCGGCCGTTCGGCGGCACCGACCCGGACGCCGAAGTGCTGGAGCAGCTCGGCGAGCTGCGGCGGCAGATGCGGACCCTGCTGCGAGAGGTAGAGCAGCTTCGGGCCGATGTCTCCGACTTGCGGTCCGAGCGGCAGGGACGCTTCAGCGGCGATTTCGAGCGCGGTTCCCGTGGCGAACGCTTTGAACCGCGTGGCCGCGTCGGCGGCCGGTTCGGCGCCGAAGAGGAGGGCGGCTTCGACCAGCCCCGCGGCTCTTCGCAACCGCGTGATGAGGACCGCCAGCAGTACGACCGCGGAGATTTTTGACGCCCGGCCTTGAGCGGCGTTGAGTCTCGATTGACAAGTAAGCCCGCCCGCGGCCCGGCTGCGGGCGGGCCTTTTGTGTCAGAAGTCAGAGGTCAGAGGTTCCGCCTGCGGCGGACTTGCAGCACAGTCAGAGGTCAGAGGGCTCGTTCAGCTCGGGGGCCGCCAGCGTATTCAGGAACATCAGCAGGCGCGACCGCTGGCCGCTGGTCAGCTTGCGGTAGCGCACGGCCGCTGCCTTGGCCTCGCCGCCATGCTGCTCGATGGCGTCCTCGAGCGTCGGCGCCCGCCCGTCGTGCATATACGGTGCTGAATCGCGCACGCCCCACAAGGGCGGCGTCCGCCACTCGCGGCGGACCGGATCGGACACGCGGGCGAGCAATGGTATCTGGGTACCGTAGTACGATCCCAGCACGACTCCCGTCGTGCCCGGATCCGAGAGACTCGAGGGATTGGCGGGGGTGGGGTCGTCCAAGGGCGGCCCCATGTCGTGCAGCAACAGATCGCTGTAGATGCCCTCCACCGCGCCCACGTCGCGGCGGTGGCAGTCGGAACAGCCGATCTGATCGAAGTAGCGCTCGCCGACTTCAACCATCTTGGCCTGCCGCCGATCGTCCGGTATGACTTGGCGAGGCGCCGGCAAGGCGGCCACGAACGCCACGAGGTCGTCGCACTGGTCGTGCGAGAGATCGAGGCCATAGGACCAGTAGTCCGGATCGTGCGGCACGGAGGGCTGTTGATGCCCGGGCGCCGTCAGGCCCAGCTCGTTGGCACAAGCTCCCAGCACGAAGTCGCGCAGCGTCGCCGTCTGCCCGCGCCAGCCGAAACGGCCGACCCCTCCCTGGTTCGCCCTGGGAATGCGGCCGCTGACGCTGGTGAACCGCCTGCGCTGATCGGCTGCGATCTCTTCCAGGTCCGCCTCGACAACCGTATCGATCAGGCCTGCGCCGAACAGCGCCGGCGTATTGCGCTGGCTCAGCGTCAGCGAAAGCCCTTCGACCGGCGACAATCGCCTGACGAACGGCCGGCTGTCGATCCGGCCCCGGGCGGCGCGGAGCGTAACGGCCTGCCGCGCGGCCGGAGCCTGGTTGAAGGGCTTTTCGTCGCCCACGAGGCGGATGCGAAGTTCTTCGTATTCCGCGCCCGGCCCGAAATGGTGCAGGACCAGGCTCGGATTCTGGGGCGTCAGGCCGGGATGCGCCCGCGACAGCCGCGCGGTGATCGGCGCGAGCGGCCCGGATCGTTTCCCACCGATTTGCCTGGTTGGCGGCACGACGCTGAGGACGTTGACGTTGTTCTCGGCCGGGCCGGCGCCTCCCATCCCGCCCAGCTTATGGCAAACCGCGCATGAAACGGCGTTATACACCGGCCCCAGCCCGTCGCCGCCGCCGGCCAGCGGGTCGCCGGCGACCCATTCGTGCACGAAGAGCTCCAGGCCGCGTTCGATCCGCGTATCTTGCCGCGGCGGGTCCTGGGCGGTACAAGGTTTTTCCGCCGACCAGCAGCAGCCCAGAACCAGAGCCCCCAGCGACAACCCGCGCAGCCGCGCTCGCACGTGAGCCTGCATGGCACGCCTCCTCTGTTTGGTATGCAGAACGCAACGGACGACGTGACGGTGTTCCAGCGCGGATTATAAGCTTCTCTACCGTCCTGGCAAGCAAATTCGCGCCGCTGTTTCTACAATGAACTGAACAGGTCCGCTCCCTTTGTCCCCTCCCTGCAAGGTCCCCATCCATGGCGGCCTCGCTCGATAATCAGGCAGTGACCATTGCGGGCTTGCTCGCCTTGTTCCTTGGGCCGGTTGCCTTGGCGGTGCTGCTGGCGTGGCTCGAGAAACGGCGGCGTGCCCGCCCGCCACGTTTCAGGGTTACGCTCGCGGATTCCATGGTGGAGGTCTATGTTCTCTGCGACCGCAAGACATACCGGCTATCCGCCGGCAGCGTCGCGGCCGCCCGTTTCCTGAAGCAGCTCGCCCGCTGGCGGGCGCTGCACGCGGGCGAAACTCCCCTTCGGCTTATTTCCTTCAAGGACGACTTCAGGCGGCTCCTGCGGGCTGGCCCGTTGGCCGGCCTGATCTGGACCCTGCGCTACGGCAAGGCCGAGGCGCAGTGGATGGCCGTCTGGCTGCTGGGGCGCTTCGCGGACGGACGCGTGGCCGCCGCCGTTAAGCCGTTTTACAGCCATCCGGACCAGCGCATCCGCAAGCATGCCATGCGTGGGGTGCGGCGGCTGCTGACCATCGAGGGGCTGGAACGGCTGGCGGCTGAGGAGAACGATCCGGCCTACCGAGGCTTGCAGACTGCGGGCCTGCGAAAGCCTTTTTCCAACCGGCTGGCCCGCTACCTGCAAGGCGTCGAAGGCACGGGCGCGGCCGGCGAACCAGCGGGGATGGAGTGGTTTCTGGCCCACGAGCTGGACGAGCCGGTCCTGCCCAAGAGCCGCTCGTTCATTCGCCGCCTCCTGGAGCACATCCGCCGCCTGGTCCACCCCACTGCCGCCGACGAGGAGGTCCGGGTTCGTTGAGCCCGTTAACCCCCGGCGCGATCTTCACCGGCCAAAGTCGAACAGCAAGGCTTGCTTTTCGTTGGCGGCGTCTTCGGCGGGATCGTTGAACCGCAACTCGGAATCTTTCGCGTAGGTCTTGTCCTTTTCGATCGCAATCCAGCGACGGCCGAGCTTCTCGGCCACGGCTCCGGTCGTGTTGGATCCCGCAAAGGGGTCGAGCACCAGGTCGCCCGGTTCGGTCAAGAAGTGGATGAAAAACCGTGGCAGCTCGGCGGGAAAACGCGCCGGGTGGACCTTCTGGCCCTGCGCCTTCGACTCTTTGATGTAGCGGCTGTTCGATTCGTTGTTGCCGCACTCGATAAGATTCGGCGGAATTGAGCCGCCTTTGTCGGCGGAGAATTTGGTGGTGATGTTGTGCCCCGAGGGCCGCTTCGTTTGCTTGATGCCCCGCTTGATCAAGCGCTCCATGTCCTTGCTGTACGCTTGGAGCACTTTGTTGTTATCCGCCTTGGGGAATTTCGACGTCGAAAGCCAAAAGATGTACTCGACCGAGTCCTTGACCCGCATCCGCCGGACATTGACCCACTCGGCGGGGGCCGGCATCTTGGCGGGATTGTACCAGAAGAACTCCTGGCACAGGTGGAAACCAAGGTCATCGCAGAGGGCCAGCAACAGCCGAAAATGATACAGCGACCGGATCGGCGCGCCTGGTTCCCAGGCGCCACCCAAGTTCAGCACGAAGCTGCCATCCGGTTTCAACAGCCGCCTGACCTGCTTGGCAAAGGGAAGGAACCATTGAACGTACTGCTTCTGCTCCGCGTTGCCGTATTCTTTCTTGAAGTGCAGCGCGTACGGCGGTGAAGTCACCACGAGATCGACACTGGCATCGGGCAACGTCGGCAGCAACTCTAAGCTATCGGCGCAGTACGCCTTGCCTAGATCGGTTTGATAGAGGAGTTTCATCGGCAAGGTGGATCCGAAACGTGCTGCAAAAGCTCGCCGAGATCAGCATACCATGGGCGGGGATCGGCCGCACCTGGGAGCGGGACGCGCTGCATGACCGCCAGTTTTCCGGCGTGCCGGGCGTGGCAGATAAGGTCAATCGTGCGGACAAAAAGGAAGTCAGTCCAATTGCCCGTCTTCTTCCCCAGGCACACGCCGAGGATATGGTATTGGTCGATTCCGTAATACCGGCTCGTGGCGTCGGCCTTCGCCGCGCGGGTCTTCTGCGTCTCGACTTTGTAGGCAACGATTTCGCCGCCCTTGCGATATGCTTCGCCACCTTTTTTGCCGCTTTCCCGGATATTCTTGCACTCTGCAAGGAGCGGCTTCGGCTGACCGGCCAACCAGATCGAAAAGTCGGGATGCGCATCCAGGTCGTGGCCTTCATACCGCTCAATCAGCGTGCCCACGAGTGACCTGATCTTCTTTTCCATTTGGACTTCGGCAACGGCCCCTTCAAGGGCCACCTTCAGCCGGAACCGCCGATTCACCGCGTCCAGCAGCTCGGCAGCCGTCAATCCGTACTTGAGTTCGAGCGGATGCTTCGCCATTCCATGGCCCTATTGCGGTGCTCCTTCACCGCGGCAGAATCTACCAACAATCGACGAATGGGCCAAGGCGACAGTTGAAAACCCGCCGTTAGGGTGACTCTGGACCGAAGGCTGAGCGTATTCTCCTTACTGTCGCCCGCGTCCGGCGTTTACGGTCCTGATTCGATCCGCTGGCTGCCGTTTGCGGAAAAATCGGAAAATCCGCTTGCAATCACCTACAAGTGTCAGTATGGTTGCCGACGGGCGTAGGTGACTGCCGGGAGGCTGCTTTGAAAAAATTGCCGCCGCTGTCCGAATCGCAGCTCGAAATCATGGACGTCGTCTGGGACCGGGGCCAGGTCACGGTGGGCGAGGTCTGGAAGCAACTCGCCGGGCGCCGCAAGGTGGCACGCAACACCGTGCTCACGCTCATGGAGCGCCTGGCCAAGAAAGGCTGGCTGCGCCGCAAGGCCGACGGACACGTCTACCGCTACACGGCCGCCCACCCCCGCGACGCCACCCTCAAGCAGCTCGTGGGACGACTGGTCGACTCGGCCTTCCGCGGCTCCGCCGAGGGCCTGGTGATGACGCTGCTCAACGGCCGAAGCATTACGGCCGAAGAGGCGAACCGCATCCGTCAATTGATCGATCGAGCCAGGGGGACCCGAAAATGAACCTGATCACGCGGCTTTATCCGGGCGACGCGCTGGCCATCGCCGCGGTCAACGTGCTGGTGCAAACCGCCGGCGTCGTTCTCGTGGCGGTCCTACTGTCTCTCATGCTGCGGCGGTGCCCCGCGGCGCGGCACGCGGTCTGGCTTTGCGCGCTGGGCTACTTTCTGGCTGCGCCTGCGGTCGTCTTGATCGTCGAGCAAGGCCGAATCAACTTGCCTTTCCCCGGGCCGTTCCGCATGGCCCAGCCGCCAGAGCAGGCGATCGCCGTGAAGATCGAGGGCGCTACAGCTCAGCAGCCGGGAGTAAACGGCGAGCAGCCGATCATGAAAACGGCGCTTGCCGTTGGGCCGGCCGCCCCACCATCGAAGGCTATGCCTGCGGTGGAGACAGCGCGAGAGCCGCGGCAAAGCCTCTGGCCGACCGTTGACCTGCTGCGCGCCGGTGTTGGAATCGGCATTTGGGTTTGGGCGGCGGGGGCCTGCATCCTGCTGGCGCGGCTGGTTCACGGCTGCCGGATGGTCCGATCGTTGGCCCAAGAGCTCGAGCCGCTGGACACCCGCCGCTGGGACGGCATGCTCGACGCACTGCGGCAACGGCTGGGCGATCGGAGCTTGCCGCACATCGGCCTTTCTGCTTCAGTCGCCGGCCCCTTGCTGCTGGGTCTGCGGAGGCCGACCATTGTCCTGCCGGCCGATGTGGCGCCGGATGCCGGCTTCCGGCAGCTTCTGGACGTGCTGGTACACGAGTGCGCCCACGTCGGCCGGCGGGACCAGTGGGTAGGCCTGGCACAGCGGCTGCTCTCGATCGTCTACTGGCCGCACCTCCTGTTGCACTATGCCAACCGGCAGCTCGACCGGGCCCGCGAAGAGGTCTGCGACAACTATGTACTGGCCCAGGCCGACGCGCCTGCTTATGCCGAGACGCTGCTCGCTTTCGCCCAGAGATACCGGCCGCTTGCAATCCCGGCCACTTCATTGGCGTTCATCGCCTCGCGCTGGCGGCTCGACCAGCGCGTGGCCGGGCTGTTGGATTCGCACCGCGACCGCGCCGTTCGCTCGCCTCGCCTGGTGGTCATGGCGATGGCTGCGCTGTTTTTGACGGTTGGAACGCTGCTAGCCGCCGCTGGACCCGCCGAGCCGAATGAGCCTGCGCCCGCCGAGGCTGGCGACCGGCCGGCGGAAACGCCGAACGAGGCAACCAAGCGCGATCTGGGCTCCAAGTCCGACGAGGCCGCTGGGAGCAAAGAGTCTCGAGCCTGGTACATCCTGTCTCAAACCGACACAGGCTGGCTTCTGCACGGCATGCCGCAGCGCCTGGCCGCCGTGGCCACGCGCTCCCCGCCGGATTCACCTGCCTGGCAAGGCGTCGACGGCGGCGGCCAACTCGAGCTCGATCTGGAAGTGGAAGGCGAGGTGGAGGGGGAAATCCTGGTAGGCTTCTTTACTGACGCCCGCTGGTGGCGGAGCGAACCGGTCCAGGTCCGCCGGTTCCCGAAGCCGGGGCGGTACACCGTCGAGCGGTTGATTCCCGGCCGCTACCACCTCGGTGCGGCGATCGGCCTGCCGCCGGACCATCGGGCCTTGGGAGTCCACCGCACCTGGCCGGAGACCGTTGAGATCAAGGCCGGGCAGACGGTTAGCGCTGATGTCCGTGTGTCGCCGAAGTTCCGAGACAACAACCAGTTGGGCCCCGACGCCTTTGCGGGCGACTTGAGCAAGATCGACTTTAAACGGGCGGTGTCCGTGCGGGCGTTGGATTCAACTGGCAAGCCGCTTCCATTCTGCCGCCTGACCGTTTGGGAACGTTTCAAGCAACCGGACCGGATCGAGCACCACGAACTTGGCACAGATGAAGAGGGTATGGCTTACTTCGATACGGTCGACGGGCCGTTTTCGTTGTCTTTGGCGCACTACGATACCCAGCCGGAGCGCATGGCCTGTCTTGGCGAGTACAGACGGTTCAAGGATGTCTACGACTCGCGTGGAGGCCTGGCTGTCACGCTCCATTGGGAGCCGCCAACCAACGGCACGGGCACGGTGTCGGGCGAAGTACACGACCAGCACGGCAAGCCGCTGACTGAATATTACCTGACGTTGACGCGCGATGTCGGCGACCGCCGGACCAACAACGGTGATTTTTACTCTCAATGGATCAAGCTGCCCGTCACGGATGCAGAAGGACGCTTCGAGGTCGACGCCCTGCCCGCTGGTGAATATACAGTCTTGGTTGTGCACTTCGATATCGCGACGCACGCGTGGACGTTTGACGGTCCCAAGTTCACGATCCCCAGCACCCCGCACGCGCGCGTCAACTTGAACGTCGAGGTCGAGGCCAAGGAACTTCTCTATGGCCGAGCGACCTACAAAGATGGTGAGCCGATACAGGGGGGCCGCTGGCATGCCCGCTTCACGCATCGGATCGGCCCCAGCGGCGGCGAGTACTCCAACGGCCCAATCGAGCCGGACGGTTCATTCCGCGTGACCTTGTCCCGGGCCGAGCGCGCGAAGCTGATGGCCAACTCCGGCGGTCAGATCGAAGTCCGCTCGTACGGCAAGAAGGAAGAGCGCGACAGGACAAAATGGCAGACAATCAAGATCCACATCGACCAGTTGTCAAAGGATCCGCGCCAGCCGACCGTGGTCAAGTTCAAGCGTCCAGGGCCCTCGCAGCCGGATGAATCGGACGAGCTGCCCGAGTAGCCTGATGCCGTGGATGGAGTGTAGGGGCTCTTTGACCGCGCTAGCGCCTGGTCGATACGCGCGCCCTGAAGTCGAACAGGCTTGCTTTCGTTGGCGGCGTCTTCGTAGTTTTCCTTGCTGGTGCCCCTTCGGGCAACGGACTTTGCGTCCGGCCGATTCAGTCCCGAAAGGCAAAAACAACTCAATCCCATACGTATCGTTCATCGAATTCGATCCCGTGGCGTTTGAGCAACGCACGCAGCTCGTCCTGGAACGTCAGTTTGCGGTGATGCTCTTGCTGGGTCTCGATGTATCGCTTCACCTCGTCGAGATTGGACTGGCTCACGGAGAACGCGGCGTATCCGGCTTGCCAACAGAACTCCGCCATTCGTGGTCCTCGCGTTTTCATCCATTTCGAGCTTCCCTTTTTGACCTCCTCGACAATCTTCTTCAGCGCATGGTTTTTCGAGAGCGAGAACAGGGCGTGGACGTGATCTTCGACGCCGCCGATTGCCAGCGCGGGGCTTTCCCATTCCTTGAGAATCCCCGCCTGGTACGCGTGCAACGCATCGCGATCTGCCTCGCGAATCCAGCGCTGATGGTGCTTGGTGCTATAGACGAGATGAATCAGGTTCTTCACGAGCGATTGGGACATGTCGGTGGTACTCGGCTTGTGCCGCCCTTTCAGGGCTGCCGCGATGTTTGGTCATCTCTCTCCCCAGGGCGTTGCCCTGGGCTGATATGTTGCGCCCCTTCGGGGCAACGGACGTTCGGGCCGATTTCAAACCACGCGAGCCCCGGAAAGCCTTGTTGAGAAAGATATCGGCCATCGCCGCGTCGCGATATCGCGCAACCATTCTCCGCCCCGAAGGGGCCCAACAGATCAGCCCGCGGGCAGAGCGCAGCGGCGTCAGCCGCGTAGCGCCGCCCCGGGATCGCCCCAGGTACACCCTTCTTCCATACCAGCCCTGCAAGGGCGAAACAAGCTGCGCCGCCGCTGGCCGCCGCTGGTTGGGCCGCCCTTTACCTCGCCTGGATCGGATCGAACATCACGCTGTAACGCACCCGCACGTGGGGGAGCGATTGCTCAATCCTCTCGCCGTACCCCCGGTGAAACGCGTCCATGTCGACGATTTGCAGGTGCCCAAAGGTCTGGAACTGATCGAGCACCTGCTGAAACTCTTCCTCGGTCAGCGTGCGGTAGATCGATATCGCCGCCACGTCGTGCATCGCGCCGTGACCCAGCACGTCCTGGCACCAGGCGTCGAAACGGGGCGACACCCGGCGAGCCATCCGGCCAAGACGGTTCGGGCTGTACTGATACGTGAGCACCCCCAGCTTCGCTAACTCGGCCACCGACTGCTCTCGCTCGCGGCCCCGCTCGACCTCGACGTGCAGCCACCAGGAACAGGCCGCGGCCAGGAACACCAGGCCGAGCAATCCCCTGAGGCTGAAACGGGCCCAGCGATGCTTGGACGGCTGGCTCGTCATGGCAGGCGCTGTCCTTCGACGTGGCTCACCATACACTCGACTTTCCTAGAGCCAGACCAGGCCGGCCGCAACGATCAGGGCCAGCAGGGCCGCCGACCAGGTGATGGTGTACAGGATCATGCGGCGGCGGACCTTCGAGTCGAAGCGGGGCTGGCTGTACACCAGCCGGGCCAGCGAGCAGTCGTCGTCGGGCGGCTGGCCAATTGGGACCGCGGCCGGCCCGCCGGGCTGCCCGCGGTGAGCAGCGTCTGCCGCGCGTGCGCGCCGTCGCCGCGCCAGCCGCGCCAGCCGCCGGCATCGCTCGTCGAGCTCGCGGCAGCGCTGCTCGAGTTCGTCCGCCGCCGACCGCAACCGGAGATACTCGTGTTCCCGGCGGCCCGCCTCGGCCCGCTCAGCTTCCTCCCGGCGCGCCTGCCGCTGGAGCTCCTGGTTCTCGGAGATCGCCTGCCCGAGCTGGTCCCGCAGACCCTGCTCGCGCCCAGCAGCGTCGGCCGCTTGCCGCGTGGAGGCGGATGGAAGCGCCTCGAGATCGGCCAGCCGCCGGCTGAGCTGCTCGACCTGGCCGGCCAGCGCGTCGCGCTCGCCGCGGACGAGGCCGTCCTCCTGCTGGAGCCTGCTGAGCGATTGCCGCAGGCTTGCCAGCTCCCGCAGCAGCTCGTCGCCGCGAGCTCGCTCTTGGCGCGATTGCCGAACATGGCGGTGCAGCGCCGGCGGGTCGGCGGCAGGCGCCCGGCTGGCACGAAGCTGCTCGGCCAACTCGGCTGCCCGGCGAATCAGTTGCTCTATCTCGGCGGCGTGCTGCTCTTCCTGTTCAAGCCTTCGGCGCTCTTGCTCTTCGCGCTCGGCGGCCAGCCGCGCATCCAGCTCTTTGATCTGCCGTTGCAGGTCCGCGGTGTCCGGTTGACGCTCCACCGGCGACGGCACCGTCACGGCCGGCGGGCTGGTGTTTCCGTCACCTTCACCGTTGCTCGGCCGACCATTGTCGCAACCTGGCAGCGGCCAGATCAACCTGGCGGCCGCCGCGCCGCCTTCCACGGGCACAACGACCGTTGGGTTTTCGTCCAGGTACGTCAAACGCACCTCTCCCAGGCTCAACGTCTCACCCGGCAAGACGCGGCTGCTGTCGATCCAGCGGCCATTGAGCCGGGTGCCGTTGGCGCTCAGCAGGTTCACGGCCCACAGGCACTGGCCGTCCCAAAACAGCACGCAGTGGTAGGTGGCGACCGTCGGATGCGACAAGCGAATGCGGCACCGGGCGCCGCGGCCGACCAGCGTCAACGGACTCGCCAGGCGGGCGGTTGCCGGGCGCCGCCCGCGGTCCTTTTCCACCAGCATCCGGGGCGCCGCGCCGAGCGGATCGGCAGGCCGCCCGGCCGGTAAAGGCGCGTCGTCCAGATCGGCCATGACACGGTATTTTCCCAGCCGCGCGAACTTGCGTCGAGCGAGCCATCCGCTGGGCAATGGTCCCGCCGTGTGCGGTGACTGCAGGGCCAGGCAGTAGATCCGCTCGCCGGCGCCGTGCAGATAGAGGCTGACCGGCGGGAAGCGGCTCTCGGGCAAGACCAGCTCGGCGTCGGTGTGGCTTCCCAGCCGCGCAAACGGCTTGTCCACCTCCGCCGCGAGCATCGTCCCGCTCGGGCCTCGCAGGCTGACCCGGATGTGAGCCGGACACCAAAAGCCCTCAGGCATGGCTATTGCGGCCTTCTCCATGGCGTCAAGTATAACAACGTTGCCCCGCTACGCCCGGCCAGGGGCGGCCTGGTTTCGACAGAACTTTTGGCCGCCGAGCGTCGTCCTATGTAAGCGTCGTCCGTGGGCCCGGCCCGTTGAACCGGGACCGCAACCCCCAATAGACTGGTAGACGCCACAACAGGTGCACGAGGCATCGGCCCGCACCGCCCGCCGCCGGGGCGCGGACGGGCCGGTTCACCCGTGGCGTGCGATGGCTCTCTGGACGCGGGGAGGGGAACATGAAGGACGTGTTCGGGCATAGCCGGACCAGTCAGCAATGGACCGTCCAGGTCACCTACCCGCGGGCCATGCGCCCGCAGCACACCGACACCTTTTGCACCTGGTGGACCAAGACGGGCGCCACGCTGGGGTCGGTCCGCTCCGGCACCGACACCAAGGACGGGAACGCCGAAGTGCTGATCGAGCTATTCCTCTTCGACGGTTTCGAACAAGCCAAGAGCTTCTGCAGCTACACGTGCTCGCAGTTCGATAAGTGGTCGGGGCCGGGCAGCGAGCACCGCTACACCGTCAAGCTCCGCGGGCAGGTGAAGTTCAAAGACAAGACCGAAGGCCGCGTCGGCGAAAACCATCCTGCAAGGAAGAAGGAAGAAGGCAAACCCGGAGAGCCGGGGTGAAGGGGCTCCACCTACCCACGCATCGGCTCCGAGTCCGGAATATCTACCCCGGAATATCTACCCGGAATATCTACCCGGAATATCTCAGTCGGGCGGAGGACTCGACAGGTTGGTTCGGATCCGCGGTGCGCTGGCCGACCGCCTGCCGTTGCCGCCCAGCCGAGCCGACCCGTTGCCGGCTCGGCCGTCGTGTCTTCCCCCACGTCCATCGGCCTGCCTGGCAGCTCGGCCATCGGCAGGCTTGCTATTGGAGTTGAGCAGCTCCACTGCGTTGAGAATAGTCTGGGCCGTTTCAGTCAATGACTTGTTCTTGCTCGCCGCCAGTTTCTCCAACCGGGCGACGGCTGTACTCTCGTCCACCCCCAGGTGCTTCATCAGCAGACCCTTAGCCCGTTCGAGCAGCTTCCGGTCCGACAGGGCCTGTCTCAACTCGGCCGTCTCTCGCTTGAGCGACTGGCACTCTTCGAACCGCCGGACAGCCAGGGCAATGGCCGCTTCAAGCTGGGGCTGGGTGATCGGCTTGACCAGGTAAGCCAGGATCTGGTTGTGCTCGGCCCGGTCGATCAAGGCGCGGTCGCAGTGTCCGGACACAACGATCACCGGCATGGCGATCGATCGGCCGACCAGGTCGATGGCGTCCAGGCCGTCCAGGTCAGGCATTCGGATATCGGTGAGCACCAGGTCGGGCGGCGCCGCCAGGCACTCCGAGACCAGTTGTCTGCCGGTCACGACCGCGAACACCACCTTGTGGCCTAACCCTTCCAGCATCCGCCGCAGCACGTCGCGGGTTGCCGGGTCGTCTTCAGCAATTCCGACTCGCATTGGAACACCCATCCGACCGCCCTCCCGACCATTGTCGTGTTGCAACTCAACTGTGTAAATGTTCACGGATTGCGGTGGCGACATGACCTTGCCTGATCATCAGGTTGCTTTGCGCCCCAGCATCGGGCCCGACTGCGGGCACTCTGCTAAGCAATACGTGTGCCAAACCAATGAGCTGATGATTCGCCTTCAGACCGGTCGAATTTGATGGCGGTTTTTCCCTGAACCGGGGCCAGCGCGGCCGCGAGAACCAGGCACACCGGGCGCTGCTCGCTGGTCAAAACTCATCCAGGCTGGTCCGGCCGTAGCCTGTTTATGCTCTGAACAACCGTGCGGATTCCGGCGCCGGAGGGTGCTGATGATTCATCAACCCCGGACTTCCCGGAAAAATGGTCAGCGCCGGTTCGGCCGGTTGCCGTTCGCCGGCGCCATTTTCATGGTTGACATCCGAAACGGCTTCGGCGACGCTCGGATTCGATGCAATGCAGACTGATTCCAGCGACCGTTTGGGCGGCTCTGTGCTTGGCCGCGGCGGCGGGTACGGCATTCGGCCGAGGCGAGCCGGGCGACGCCGGCTCGGCGGCGGAAAGCCGGGCCCTGGCTTTTCTGGCCCGTGAGGTGCCCCGCTGGCAAAGTGAAAACCACTGCTTTTCCTGCCACAACAACGGGGATGCCGCCCGGGCCCTGTACATGGCCCGGCGGCTGTCGCGTGCCGTCGATCCCCAGGCCCTCCGCGAGACGTCCGCCTGGCTCGCCCGCCCGGGCGAATGGCGCAACAACGGCGGCGATCCCCGAGCCGCCGACCACCGGCTGGCCGCGATCCAGTTCGCCTCCGCACTGGCCGCGGCCAGCGACGCGGGCCCGCTCGAGGCGGGAAAAAAGACCGCACCGCCCGACGACACCCCGCTCGTCGCGGCCGGCCAACTGCTCGTCAAGTTCCAACGCCCCGACGGCTCCTGGCAAGTCGACGACGCTGGCCAGCTCGGTTCGCCGGCTACCTACGGCACTCCGCTGGCCACCTGGTCGGCGCGCCAGGTGCTCGTCAAGGCCGGCGGGCTGCGGTTCCGCGAGTCGATCGCAAAGGCCGACCGATGGTTGAGCAACCTGCGGCCTCGCAGCGTGCTCGACGCCGGCGTGGCGCTGATGTACCTCGAAAGCCAGGGCCCCCCGTCGGCGGATCAGCAGCGAATGCTGATCGATCTGCTGATCGAGTGGCAGACGGCCCGCGGTGGATGGGGACCTTATCGCGGCTCGCCCCCGCAGGTCTTCGATACGGCCATCGCGCTGGTGGCATTGTCTGGGTTCGAAAACGACGCGGCCCGGCAGGCGGTCGCGTCAGGCCGCCAATGGCTGCTGGACCAGCAGCTTGAAGAAGGCAGTTGGCCGGAGACGACGCGTCCCGCCGGCAGCCAAAGTTATGCCCAGCGGATCTCGACGACCGCCTGGGCCACGATTGCGCTGTTGGCGACGGCAAAGAACGAGAAGAACGACGGGCCGGTGAGGTGAACGGGCGTCCAATCCAGGATCGAAATCAGGAATCTTATCGCCTTGGCCGGAAAGGCAGTTTAACGGTGCTGGTTTCCACCGCGCGCGAGACCGGCTCGACCAGGTCGACCTCGAAGGGCCGGCCGATGCTGTTGCCGGCCAGGTCCTCCAATCGCGTGTCGATGAGGACGCTGTAAGATTCGTCCCGCCACGGCCGGCGTGGCGTGAACTGCCAAAGCGTCTCGTGATCGGACACGGCGACTCGGCCGGCCACCAGGTCGCCCTCGGCGTCGGCCACGCGGACCACGCGCATGAGCAGGGCGTGGTCGAGCGGCTCGGGCAGGCGGATGCGCACCGCCTCGCGCGAACCGGCGGCCGGCGCTTCGAGTTCCCACGTGCCCGGATCGGGCGATTGGTCGTCGGGGGGCCCCACGTCGAACTCTTTGCGATAGCCGCGCCGCAACGAGCGCCCCTCGGCATCGCGCCAGGCCGCATCGACGGCCAATGTGTACCGCTTCCCTTCTTCCAGCACGGGCCCGACTTCCTCGCGCGGCTTGAGACCGCGCTTGATTCGTCCCGGATCGAAAAACACGGTGAACCGCCGCCCGGCGGGGTCCCACAGTTCCTCGCCAAGCTCCAGAAACGGCAGCTCGACCGGCTCGCCCGTTGGGCCGAGCAAGCTGAGATGCTGATACGCTTCGCCGCGGCGCATGGGGGCCGAAAAATGGATGTAGAACTTCAATTGGTTTTCAGGCAGAGTGCCGGCGCTGGGAAAGACCTGGCTGACCTCGCTCAACGCAGCGTCCGGCTCGGGGGCCGCGGGGATCGAGAACTCCGCCACCACCGGCTCCAAGGCCGCGGATTGCTCGCCGAGCCGAGGCAGCCGGCCGGGATCAAACACGATCCGGTATCGGGCCGAGGACTCCACGCCAAACCGGGGCGTGAACCGCAGGCGCTCGCCGGCAACCTCATGCTTGCCGAGCATGGCTGGTTGGTCGTCGGGCACGCGGCCGGCTGCCACGACGTACACCGCCAGCAGCTTCGGCCAGCGGTCATCGCGGGCCGGAAGCTTGGCGAGCTCGCCCAGGCTGCCGCGATCGATGGCGGTCACCTCGAAGGCAGCCCCGCCGCCGTCAAGCTCGACCATGCGAATCGACCACGGGCGCCGGCCATCGAGCTGCGACTCCGCCGCCGCCGGCTCAGCGGCCTCGGCCGTCGGCTGCAGCCCGATTGGGACAAAGAGCAGGCCGAGAGCCAGAGCGGCAACCGCCCAGCACCGATGAGCCGCCGGCGCTTTCGGGCGGCTCATCGGTGGGCGAGTCGGTCTCGAACGGCAAACGTCGAACCGGTCGATACCGGTTTTCAGCAGCTCTTTCACGGCAGCGGAACCGTCTGGAGCGACAGCGAGCCGCCCTCCGTTTGAACGAGAACTAGGGCGTTCTCCGCGTCCAGCCGATCCAACTGGTGCACGTTCTTGAGCCCCTCGATCGTTTCGTACTTCAAGCCGGCCGTCTCCTCGATCTTTTGCTCGATCCCTTCATCGGTCTCGACGTCGTCGGTGTCGATCTTCATGACGCCGCGGCTGCTATTGGCCAACAGCAGATAGTTCTTGCCGTCCTTTTCGTACACGATCATGTCCAGCGGCCGGTTGCGGTTGCCCAGCTCGGCCACCGTCGTGCCGCGCAGCTTCGATCCGGGGCTCAACTCGGCCACGGGGAACTTGACCAGCGGAGTGCAGGTGTACGCCGCCAGCAGATACGGCTCGCCGGCGATCGCGTAAGGCACGAACGTCCGCACGGGCGAGCGGGTCTCGAACTGCCCGTGGGCGCCGTGATAGATCTCCACGCTGGTCCCCGAATCGGCCTTGGCAAAGGGGAATGGGATCGAGCGCAGCTTCGAGGCGAACTCTTCGTTCGACAAGCCGGCCACGAACACCCGGCCATCGACAAAGGCCAGGTCGGTGATCGACTCCATCCGCTGGCTCTGTCCCCGCCGATCGCGCTCTTCCGGACCAGGCAAGTTGGGCAGCTCGGCCCGGGCATGCTTGATGTCGTCGAGCGGCAACTCGGAGAGCTTGCCCGTGTGGTCGATCCGCACGATCACCGGCGATGCCTTGGGGCCAGGATCGCGGGCCACGGACAGGTACACCATGGCCGATTCCGGATTCACGGCCAGGTCGTTCACCTGGATCTGGTCGCTCGTTGTTCCCAGCAGGGCCGCGACCTTGTCGCCAAGCTGCTGTACCTCCAGCGGCCCGCGGGCCGATTCGACCGGGCGTTCGGCCGTGTCGAGGGCCAAGACGGCCCCGCCCAGGGGGTCGCCCACGAACAGGATCCCCTCCGGCCCGAATGCCAGAGGTCCGGCCGACTTCAGGTCGGCTGGGCCCTTTTCGGTGAGGCCTTTCGCCAGGTCGGCTGCCTGGGCCTGCGCGACCACCAGGGCAACAGCGACCAGCATCGAAACAGATCGCATCGAGATCGTCATGGCTGATTCCTTTCTCGAAACCTTGTGCCAGTAAACCAGCGAGCCCCAAACCAACACCCTAGATGATGCCAAACCTGGGCGGCAAAGCAAGGAAAAACCGGTCACGAAGTCCCGTAGCCGGAGAGCGCCAGAATTCGGGCCGCTCTCCACTCCGCTAGAACTCTGGCGAGTCCTGCTACACCGAGATCGCCCGCGACCAGGGTGGCTGGGGCAAAGCGATAAGCGTGCCCCAGTTGCCATGTCTGTCGAAGCTATTCTTCGGTTATTCCTTACTCACCGGCAATGCAATACAGGTGCCGCGCTGTGCGGACGAATATCGCCCGCCCGGCAATCGCCGGCGAAGCCAGGCAATACTCGCCCAGCCGGTTGGCGGCCAACAGCTTGAACTCGCTGCCGGCCCGGACCACGTAGGTGGTCGCTTCCTCGTTGGTTATATAAACCTTGCCGTCTCCGGCCACGCTCGAAGCGGTGAATTTTCCCGGCAGCCGCTCGCGATACAGCCGCCGCCCGCTGGCTGCATGGTAGCAGGACAGCACCCCTGCCTCGTTATGCACGTAAAGGTGGTCGCCGTAGACCACCGGCGAGCAGACATAAGGACCGGCGCCCGGGCGGCTCCAGACGACGTGGCTGCCGGTGACGTCGCCCGCCCCGCCGGGCCGAATGGCCATCAACGGCCCGTTGCGGCCCGAGCACGCAAAGACCAGGCCGCCGGCAAAGACCGGGCTGGGGGCCACCCAGCCCGCCATCGTGTCGGCGTGCCACACCAGCTCGCCGCTGTCGGGATTGTAGCCGCGCACCTCGTCCTGGGCATGGACCACCAGCTCGCGCCGGTCCTGGCCGGCCGGCACGATGATCGGCGTGGCGAACGAGCGATACAGGCCGGGCCGCTCGGTGCGCCAGGCCTCGCGGCCGGTGAGCAGATCGAACGACCGCAGGCAGGAATCGAACGAGCTGAAGCGGTCGCCGTCGTGGTCGCACACCAGCAGAACACGAGGACCATCCAGGATCGGGGAAGTGGCCAGTCCCAGCTCCGATTCGAATCGTCCCAGTTGCTGCCTCCAGAGCAGTTGGCCCGACTTGTCATAACACACCAGGCCTGCCCGGCCGAAAAAGGCCACCACGCGCTGGCCGTCGGTGACCGGAGTGGCGGCGGCGTGCCCGGTCATCGAGGATGCCACTTCCGGATCGGGGTCTTCGATCTCGCGTTTCCAGCGGACCGCGCCGGACGATCGATCGAGGCAATAGACGGCCCTGCGCAGCCCGCCGTCGAAGGCCCCCGTCAGATAGACGCAGTCGTCCTTGACGATGGGCGAAGAGAAGCCGTCCGGCTCGATGGCTGCCTTCCAACGCACGTTGTCCGTCGCACTCCACTCGACCGGCAATGGCGAGCCATCGGCGACCGCGCTGCCCAGCGGGCCTCGCCAGCTCGGCCAGTCGTCGCCGGCCCGGCTGGGCGCCAGTGCCAGGTGGATCATCCCAATCACAAGCACGAGGAGCATGCGGAGGCGCCGCGGAAGGCAGGCGACGGCATACGGAGTGTGCCTGCTACTTTGATGCGGGAGGGCCGCGAGGCGGCTCGGCAGTGCGGTCATCGGCCGGGCTCAGGACAAACGAGGGGTCAAGGTAAACAACGACCGCCCGGCTTCCGATTATCATGGCGGATGCCGCCGGGCACAACCGAACGGCCGGGCTGGAGGTACAAACGGGGCCACTTGTCACGCGCGGCGGCCTTGCTCGGCCTCCAGCGCGCTTTGAATGTAACTGACCGCAGGAGGGCATGATGCTTGACCTTCCCGCCCGGCGCGCTAAGAATGCCTTTGGGGAGTTGCCGTGATGGCAGCTTCGCGGCAAAGCAAGCCCTTCGCGCCTTGGTGCGGGTGGGCTTTTTCTGTTTACGGCTCGGGGTTTGCACGTCAAAAAGCGTGGGCCTTGGCCGGAAGGAGTTGCCAAACGCTTCGACATCCAACTGCAAAGGAGAACGTATCATGAAAGTGAAAAAGATCATGGCCGCCGACCCTGCCTGCTGCACGCCAGATTCGACGCTGCAGCAGGCCGCCCGCCTGATGGTCGAGCACGACTGCGGCGCCATTCCCGTGATCGAGCGGAACGATCATCGCAAGCCGGTAGGAATCATCACCGACCGCGACATCACGTGCCGCGCGGTGGCGATGGGCAAAAACCCGCTCGAGATGCGGGTCGCCGATTGCATGTCGCCCTCGGTCGTCACCGTGTCGCCGGAAGCCAGTCTCGAGGAGTGCTGCGACCTGATGGAGCGGGAAAAGATTCGCAGAATCCTGGTGGTCGATGACGACGGTTGCTGTTGCGGCATCGTGGCCCAGGCCGACGTCGCCCTGCACGCCGGCAAGGGCCAGACAGCCGAGGTCGTCCGCGAGGTATCGCAGCCCGCCGGACAGGTGTAGAGCAGAGAAACCACCAAGATCACAAAGGACACAAAGAGAGTACGAGCTGACGGAATCCCTTAAGTCACCCTCGTCCGTCTTCTTTCTCCGTCGTCTTTGTGTTCTTGGTGTCCTTTGTGGTTCTCCCTTCGTCGTCTTTTGTGGTTTCCCCTCTCCGCCGTCAGGGCCGCTCGAACGTGCCGCGGATCTCGACGCTGAGCTTGCCGGCGTTGTCCGATGGATCGCTGTCGTACATCCGCAGCATCAGTGGACCCGACAGCTCGGACCTGAACTCCTTGCTCGACCCGATGAAAAAGGGACGCGCTTTCTCAGGATCGCCGGCCGCCACCAGCCCCACCAGCGAACCGAGATTGAAATCGCGCAACTCCTCGGGTATCTCCATGCCGTCCGGGCCCAACTGGTGCGATATCCGGAAGCTCCAGCTCCCCTCGGCCTGGACGCTCACCGGCTTGCCCGCGATCAGAACCACGCCCGTGTCCTGCCAGCCCTTGTTCGCGTGCACCTCGATGGTTCGACGCTGGGCCGTCGCCTCCTTCTGGCGGATGCCGGCCAGCGCCTCCTCGGCGTCGGGATGCCCCGGCACCAGCTTGAGGATCTGCTCGTAGCAGGCGCGGGCCTTGTCGATCTGGTTGCCGCGCTCGTAGTCCTTGGCCAGCCGGGCCGCCTTGACCACGAAGTCCCTGTGCAACTCGAGCAGCTTGGGGTCGTCGGGAAGCTCGGGACGTTTCGGCTCCTCGGCCTGGCGCTGCTGCGCCGGGTTCGGCCGGCCGGCGGCATTCGGCCGGTTGCGCTGGCCGGGACGCTGGGCCAGGATGCTGCCCGCCGCCAGCAGGCCGGCCAGCACAAAGACGGCCAGAGCGGTCGCGTATCGTTTCATGATGCCTTTCCCCCGTGTGTTTCGACCCGTGTTGGCCCGCTGAACGTAGCCCCGCTGAAGATTACCCCGATCAAGGCCGCCGAGGCCGGTTGCCACCGGCTCAATCGGCCCAGTCAAATCGGCCCAGTCAGTCGCTCGAGTTCAACCTGTTGTTCGGGATTAACAGATCGTCGAGCACTCGCCCGCCGATCACCGTCGCTTCGACGATCCGCGGCACGTCGGCCAGCGTGACCCGGCCATACCAGATCTGCTGTGGATAAATGACCACGGTCGGCCCCAGCTCGCACTGGTCGAGACAGCCCGACAGGTTGGCCCGCACCAGCGGACCGAGATTGCGGCGCTTGATCTCCGCCTTGAAGCACTGCCGCAGCGCCTCGCTGCCGTCGGGGTTGCAGCAGCCGCGCGGGTGGCCGGCGGAGCGGGTGTTGCAGCAAACGAAAATGTGGCTGGTAAACGGCGGCACGTGGGAAGCCTTTACCTGCATTCTAACTCATTCTGCCGAGGCAAAGAACCGGCGTTCGAGCTGCGTTTTGCCGGCCCGGATGTAGTAATCCACCAGATCCTGGCGGAGTTGGCGGGGCGAGAGCCGGCCCTGCTCGAGCCTCCGCGCCAGCCCGGCGTGCCGCTGCTGGTAGCGCCTGGCCAGGGCCAGCTCTTCAGCCGGCAGCCCCTCGGCGGCCAGCGATTCGAGCGGGCCCGAGCGCAGCACGTCACGGGCGTCGAGGAATTCGCCGCTGGAGCCGAAGGCGATCTCGTCGAGCGTCTCGACCACGGCGGCGGCCTTGGCGGCCGAAACCAGGTCCGACTCGGCATCGACCTGGGCCGCCTGGGCCAGCGCCCGCGCCAACAGCGCGTTCGTGCGCGACGCCTCGGCCAGCTTGAGCCGCAGCGACTGGAAAAGGTCGGGCGACGGCTGCAGCCTGCGGGCGGCCAGCAAGTCGGCGAAGTGATCGAAAATGGCCTCTTCCACCTCGCGGCGGGGGTCGTACATCGGCTCCTGGCGTCCGACCAGCACCAGGCCCGGCGCGAACAGCGCTCCCGTGGGCGAAATGAAGTCGTCGCCGATCGACAGCCCCAGCGTGGCCAGGTTCTCCACCGTGCGGCCCCCCGCCGCCGCCTCGGTGATCGGAAAGAACTCCTCACGCGCCAGCGGCGTCTGCAAAGAGCACAGCAACAGCAGGCCGGCACAGTACGTGTGGATCTTTTCGCCGGTCAGCGGCCTGCCCGCCAGCGGCAGCACCCGATCGGTGCGGAACGACAGATCGAACTGCGTCTCGTTGCCTATCATCTGCCGGGCGGCCTCGGCCATGCCGCGTGCCACCGCGCGGTCCGGGTGCCGCACGAACACGTAGTGCAACGTCCGCTGGACATAGGCCTCGACGTTGGTGGCCGGCATGTGAGTGCCTCGTTCCGGCAGATCGACCAGCACCATCCGCGCGATGCCGTCGCCGCCCCGCTCGAGCGCGACGACTCCCACGTGGGTAAACAACCCCGGCGAGAGATCGGTGAACTGGTTGTACGGCGAGGGATTGCGCATCAAGAGCCAATCGCCCGGCTCGACGTCGAACGTGCCGAGACGGTAACTGCTCTCCGCCAGGCCTTCCGCCTTGCGGACCTCTAGCCACCCGAGCAGCTCGCCGTGCAGCGCCGCCGCCCCCGGCGACAGCGTCGACGGATCGACTGCCGCGAGCAGCTCGGCCAGCCGGCCGGCGGTAATAACCCCTTGGGGCAGGTCGTCGGCCGAGCCGGGGCGGGCATCCTGCGGCAGGCCGATGCGGCGGATCGTCTGCGCGATAAAAACCTTCAAGTCGGGCGGTGCCTGGTCGCTCTCCAGCACGGCCGCCAGGTTGGGCAGCAGCATCGCCTGGCCAGAGACTTCGATCAGCTCGAGCAGCCGGCGGATTTCGCCGCCATCCGGCCGCTCGGCGGCGCGGGGCGGGTCCGGCGCGAGCAGGTAGGGAGCCATTACCAGGGCACCCACCGAGCTGCGCTCGGCCAGGAACAGCTCCATCAGCTCCTGCCGCGCCTCGCGTCGCGCGGCGACGCGCTGCACTGCCGCCGCGAACGCATCGACTTGCAGGTATCGCAAGCGTCCCGACAGGTCGATCAACTCGCTGGTCGCCCGCAGGTAGGCGCGGATCTGGTTCTTGCGCTGGGGGCCCTCGTCGAGCCGGGCAAACTGCCCGCGCGTTTCGAATGCGCCGTCCAGCAGGCGGTCGACGCGTCCTTTAGCAGCCAGCAGGCTCTGCACGGCGTCGACGACCTGGCGCGGACTGCCCGCCAGCTCGCGCTCGGCAACCCGGTCTGCCCACTGTTCGATCGCTCGCGCCGCCTCGATCGTATCGGCAGCGGCCTGGTCCGAATACTCGGCGGCCCTGCCCGGCAGCTTGCGCTCCAGGTGCGCGAGCCAGGCCTGCAGCGCCTGGGTAGGCGTTTGGCGCGTCTGCGCGGCGGCCTGCGGCGCGCAGGCCGCCACGGCGGCCGCGATCAGCACCAGCCGCGCGACCGGCCGGACCGCATTCTGAAGGCCGTCGGGTTGAGGAGTCCTCATTACTACCCCTATAGCTTGCAGAGGCCGCGGTCGCCAGCATTTTGCCGAGATTGCGGACCGCCAGGGTAGGAACCTGGCGAATCCGCCCCATTCCCCGGCAATAGAAACGAGCAGCCGCACTGCCAGGTTCCGACGCATCTCGACCGCCTCGGCCTCGATCGCCTTGAGGCCCTGAGGCACTCGGCAGTTTTCGCCTGACGAGCACTGTTAAACGTCTCTTAGCCCCCCAACGGCGCTCCGGCAGTCAATAGCCCACGTGCGCAAGCCCTGGGAACGGTCACCACAGAAAGGAATTGTCGTAGACCGATGTCTCAGCATTGGTCCGTGATGTGGTCCACTCGCTCCGCGAGTGGTTCCTCGTTTCCACCACTCCGTCCGCCCGTGCTCCGTCCTTCCCTCGCCTTGTCGCCCCCTCGCCTCATCGGTCCCCTTCAGCCCTGGCCGCGGTCCTCCGCGATCGCTGCCAGCGATTGCTGGTGGACCTGCCGGTGGACGCAACCGCGGGTATGCCCCCAGGGCGTGCCAAAACCTTGCGACGCCACGTCGGTCTCGGAGAGCACGATCTCGCCGGTGGCGTAGCGGATCGGTTCCTGGTAGCGGATCGGTTCCTGGAACCTTTAGATGGTCCTGGAACCTTTAGATGGTCTCCGCTCTAGAAGACATCGGCAAAGGGCAGCTCATTTCGGAAGCCTTGCGGGGGCGACCGCGAGGGTGGAGAGTGTACTGAGGCTCCAAACGGCGGGCGGCTCGACGCTGGAGGCCGGCGATTCGAAGCGGGCGCCGCGGTTTACCGACCGGCGAAGGGCGGCCAGTTCCGCCTCGCTCTGCGGCCGATTCAACCGGGCCAACCACTTCGACAGCGTGCTGATCGACCGCCGATGCAAGCGAGCAACTCCTCCATCGCTTGAATGTCTTTGGTACGCACTTTCTTTTCGTACCTTTTCCGGTTCTTTGTGGCAATCCCTCGTCCGACGCGTTCGTCTCGTCCATCCGGCGAAACGCGACAGTAGGTCGAAGCAAGGAGGCAGGATGGAGCGACTCGCCGAGGACTCTGCACGGCCGAAAGCGATGGTGAAACCAGCCGCCCGGCCGAGCGGTATGAATGATGGGGATGGTGCGGGGCGGCTGGCGCAATATAAGGAGAATCGACGCATGCTACGCACGTTGTTCGGTCTGGCCGTGGCGTTTGCCGCTGGCTTCCTCGGGCGGTCAAGTGCCCAGGGCGGCGAAGCGCCTTTGCTCGAAAAGTACCTGATCGAAGGGAAGCTCGCCGAAGGACACCAGGCGCTGAGCGCCCGTCTGGCGGAACGTGGTGACGACGCGCAAGCCCGCTTTGGGCTGGGAGTGCTGGAAATCTTGCAGGCCGTCGAGCGGCTCGCGCAGTCGCTCCACGAATACGGGCTGCGCAGCGAGTCGCCCAACCTGCCGTTTGTCCGTTTACCCGTGCCGAAGAACCCGGAGCCGGCAAAGATCACCTACGAGGCTTGGCGAGGCGTCTTCCAGCAGTTGATCGACGACCTGTCTCGCGCCCAGGAGACGCTGGCCAAGGTGGACGACGACGATGTGAAGCTGCCGATACGCGTGGGACTCGTGCGGTTGGACTTGGATGGCGACGGCAAGGCCGGCGACGACGAGACCTTCTGGCGGGTGTTCACGGCGGTCGCCTGGCGGGCGGCCAAGCTGGACAACAAGCAGCAGGAGTTCCGCATCGGCTTCGACAAGGCCGACGTGCACTGGATGATAGGCTACACCTACCTGCTGCGCGCCCTGGCCGAAGGGTACCTGGCTCATGACACGGAGCAGTTCTTCAACGGCACGGCACATCTGTTTTTCGCCGGGGCGGAGTCTCCCTACGCCGGGATAGGCTCCGGTTCGGACCAGGGCCAGCAGATACCCGTGGACAGCATCGCCGAGGCGGTGCTGGCGATCCACTTGTTCAGCTTCGAGCCGGCTGAACCCCAACGGCTCCAGCGGGCGCACGGCCACCTGTTGAGCATGATCGACCAAAGCCGCAAATGCTGGCACCACGCCATGCGCGAAACGGACGACGACCGCGAGTGGATTCCCAATGCGCGGCAAACCAGCTTGACTCCCTTGACCGTGACTCCCCAGCGCGTGCAAAGCTGGAAACGCTTCCTGGACGAAGCCGAGGCCATCCTCCAGGGCGAGAAGCTGGTCCCGCACTGGAGGATCCGCGAGCGTGGCGTCAATTTGCGCAGGGTCTTTCATGAACCAACGACCTTCGACCTGGTAAAGTGGGTCCACGGCGCGGCCGCGGTGCCATATCTCGAAGACGGCCCGCGAACCGACCGGCAAACATGGCGGCAACTGAGCGCTGCTTTCGAGGGCCGCTTTCTGGCCTTCGCCGTCTGGTTCCAATGAGGAAGGGGCGAGCGGGGGAAGGGGGGAAGGGGGGACACGGACGAGGAGGGACGAAGACTGGGGCACGCTAACGCTTTGCCCCAGGCACCCGCGCGGGCCGCTTTTTGGCCTTTGCCGTCTGGTTTCAATGAGCGGCCGAGTTTGGAGGGATCTAAAGCAAAAGCTCGGGCCGCTCCAGGCACTCCACGATCCGACTGAGAAAGGCCGCGGCGGGACCGCCGTCGAGCACGCGATGGTCGACCGAAAGCGTGAGGCGCAACGTCGGCCGGACGGTGAGCTGGTTGCTCAAGACAAACGGGCGGGCCGCGATCGATCCCGTGGCCAACATCGTGCTCTGCGGAGGCATCAGCACGGCGGCGAACTCGTCGACGCGGCCCGGGCCGAGGTTGGTGAGACTGCTGGCGCCGCCGCCCATGGCCGCGGCCGGCAGCCGGCCGGCGCGGGCGGCAGAGACCAGTTCAGACCGCTTTCTGGCCAACTGGTCCAAGGGCAGTTGATCGGCCTGGCGGATCATGCCGACCAGCAGACCGTCGTCCAGGGCCACTACGAGTCCCACGTCGACCGAGGGCATCTGAACCACGGCGTCGTTATGCCAGACGCGGTTGGCCCGCGGACAATCGCGCAGGCCGCGGGCCTGCGCGCGCAAGATGAGGTCGGTCAAGGTGAGCCGCACGCCGGCTTGCTCCTGGATCGGCCCGATCAGCCGCTGGCGCAAGGCGATGAGCAGACTCATGTCGGCCTCGGCCCGCAGATAGAAGTGCGGCGCGGTGGCAAAGCTCTCGCTGGTGCGGCGGGCGATGCCGCGGCGCATGGAAGGGGCGGCGCCTGCTTGACCGACTGCCGCCAGCACGTCGGCTTCCACAATCCGCCCGCCGGGGCCGGAGCCGCGGACTCGACGCGGATCCAGCGCATGTTGCCGCATCGCCCGCCGGGCCCGCGGCGAGGCGACCACTCGGTCCGCGCGAGCGGCAGTGGCCCGGTTCTCGACCTCGGTGCTAGCGAAATGGCTGAGCGACATGGAGTCTCGTCTTGTCTTGTCGAAGCAACTTCTAGCTGGGTCGGATCGTGCCGATTTGCTGGCCCAAGAGCACCACCGATCCCTCGCCGGCCAGGATCTCGACCAGCGTGCCGTCCAGCGGCGCCTCGACACTGAACGTGGCCTTGTCGGTCTCGACGTCGACGACTCCTTCGCCGGCTGCCACGCTCTGGCCCACCTGCTTCAACCAGCCGACAATCGTGCCCTCGGTAATCGTCAGGTCCTGGTTGGGCATGATCAGCGGGACGCCGTCGGCCGTCGACTGCTTGGCGCCGCCCGGCTCGCGAGCTTTTTCTGCCGGCTGATCGGCCTTGCCCGCGGGCGCCGCGGCACCAGGCCGCGGCGGTGCCTGCGACCCTCGCAGACGCCTGGGCAGCGGCGGGCGGCCGGCGATGACGTCCTGGACGGCGGCCATGATCTTTTCCACCGTGACGATCACCTCGTTCTCGTGTGCAGGGCTGAAGGGCTGGGCCACGGGGTCGGTGTGCAGGCGGCCCACCGGCGCGTCGAGCTCGTCGAAGGCCTGTTCCATGATCGTGGCGGCAATCTCGGCCCCCAAGCCGCACATGGAAAAGGCCTCGTCCACCACCAGCAGCCGTCCGGTCTTGGCCAGACTGGCGATGATGGTGCCGGTGTCCAAAGGCACGATCGTGCGCAGATCGATTACTTCGCAGGAGATGTTCTGAGCGTCGAGCCGCTCGGCGGCCTCCAGGCAGCGCGCTACCAAGGCGCCGCAGGAGACCAAGGTGATCTGGGTCCCCTCGCGGGCGACCCGGGCCTGGCCGAAAGGCACCAGATGCTCGCCGGCGGGTACCGGGCCCTTGCTGGAAAACAGGGCCTTGGGTTCCATGAACAGCACGGGGTCCGACGCCCGCAGCGCCGTCTTGAACAAGCTTTTCGCATCGGCCGGGTTCGAAGGCACAACCACGATCAAGCCGGGACAGTGGGCCCACATCGGATAATAGGCGCCGCTGTGGTGGGGCCCAGTGCTCTTGACGGTGCCCATCGGCGCGCGGATGACCATTGGCACTCCGATCTGCCCGTTGCTCATGTAGCGCAGTTTGCCGGCCTGCTCGACGATCTGGCTGGCCGCCTCGAACATGAAATCGGCGAACATCACGTCGGCCACCGTGCGGCAACCGCTGGCCGAAGCGCCGATGGCCGCCCCGGTGAACCCCAGCTCGGCGATCGGCGTGTCGATCATTCGTTTGCCGCCGAACTCTTGCCACAGGCCCTTGGTGTGGGCGAAGCTGCCGCCGCGCTCGCCCGTCCCCTCTCCCAGGTAGATGATGTGTGGATCGCGGCGCATCTCTTCGGCAATGCCGTCGCGGACGGCCTCCAGCCAACCTTGCACGGCGGTTTGGCCTTGCTTGTCGGGCGACGTCACTGGCAGGGGCGGGTGCAGCGGTTCGCCCCACACGTGATCGTTGGCGGCAGCCGGATCGGGATGCGGCGACGAGCGGGCGAATTCGACGGCGGCGAGCACGCGCTGTTCGACGCGGCCGGCAATGGCCCCCAGATCGCCCTCGCTGGCCCGGCCCGCTTCGAGCAATCGACGCCGAAAGTTCTGGATGGGACAGCGGCCTTTCCACTCGTCCAGTTCCTCCTGCGTGCGGTACGTGCCGACCAGCGGATCGCCCTCATGGTGCCCCACGGTGCGGTACGTCTTGGCTTCGATCAGCGTAGGGCCGCCACCCGAGCGGGCCCGTTCGATCGCCTGCCGGGCAACCTGGTACACGGCCAGCACGTCATTTCCATCGACGGCCACGCCGGGTATACCGTAGGACGCGGCCTTGGTCGCGACCTCGGTGTTGCGGGTGGCCAGCGACAGCGGCGTGGCGGTGGCGTACAGGTTGTTCTCGCAGACGAAGACGACCGGCGCATCCTGGGCCCCGGCGAAGTTGAGCGATTCGTGAAACGCGCCGTGGTTCACCGCCCCGTCGCCGAAGAATGCCACCGCCACCTGGTCCGTGCCGCGGCACCTGGCCGACAGCCCCAGGCCGACCGTGGCCGGAAGCCCGCCGCCGACGAAGCCGTTGGTTCCGAACAGGCCGTGCTGGGGTGCATAAAGGTGCATGCTGCCGCCCCGCCCGCCGCAACAGCCGCCGGCCCTGCCATAGAGCTCGGCCAGCACGGCCTCGGGCGGCACCCCCTTGGCCAGCGCGTGCCCGTGCCCGCGATGCGTGCTGGTAATCCAATCGTCCGGCCGCAGATGAGCGCAGACGCCGACGGCGGTGGCTTCCTCGCCCACGTAGAGGTGGATGAAGCCGGGCATCTCGCCTTTCTTGTAGACTTCCTGCGCCTTGAGCTCGAAGCGGCGGATGAGCAGCATCTGCTCGTACAGCCGCAGGAGTTCGGAGCTGTCCAGCTCCAGCGGCTCGGCCTCGATGCTGCTCGGTCGCTCAGTCGTGCTCATCTTGTGCTCAATCCTGCCAGAACGTCGATTCACGTGGAGCCTGGTAGCGAATGGCCAGGTGGGGCGTCTCGATGCGGGCCTGGCCGCCGGCGAGCGACTGCATGCCGGCAGCCACCAGGCCGGTCGTCAGCAGCGTGCGCTCGACCGGGTAGGGCGGCTTGCCGGTTTCGAACATCTCCTCGACGTTCGCCATCAGGGCCGCCGAGTACACGACGTTGGGGTTGGGCGGCAGATAGAAGAGCGTGGAAAGCGGCTCGGAGCGGCCCTGCAGCCGGGCCGCGAACGTGAAATCGCCGACCAGGCCGTTCATCAACAGCATGGTCGCCTTCAGGCCGTCGGCATACTCGAAACGGTAGGCGACCGGCTCCTTGACCCACTGCCGAATCTGCTCGACGGTTGGATAGCGATGGCTGAACGTTTCCGGTTGTGCCAGCGTTTGGCTGCGCGACAGGCATGCTTCAAACAGGCGGGGATCCCAGCCCCCCTGCTGCCACGACGGGGCCGCCATGGCCTTCCAGACCGGCTCGCCTCGCAGCGCCTGCAGGGCCATCACGCCCGTTTCACCCCCGCGCCGCCGCTCCGCCATGCACTGGATCACTTCCAGCGCGTGGAAGTCGTAGCTGTCGACGCCGCCCATGGCCACGCACAATACCTCCTCCACGCCGCTTCCGTAGGGCATGTCGATCGCCGGCATCCGCCAGGTGACAGGAAGCGACGAACCGGCCAGAACGGGGAAGCCCAGCGAGCGGGCCGTATCGACCATTTCGCTGGCCCACTGCCACTTCCAGGAAAGATGCTTGTCGTTAAACACCGGCGCTGTCCGCCCATCCCGGCGAAAGACCTCGGCCACCTGCTGGAAAAACTCGTAGCGCGGGTAGAGCTTCTGCCCCAGCTCGTTGGTCGGATAATCGCCGTGCTCGCCGATGATCAGCACGGCATCGACCGCCAGTTGCCCTGAGCCGTTCCGGAGCGCTTCGGCGATGGTCGGATAGATCGTGAAGCCGAACTCGCCGGCTCGCTGCCGGCTCAGGTCGTTTTCGGGCGTTTGATCGACGTAGGCCGATACCACGTCGAATGCCGGCCGGTGCCATCGTCCCCCAACGGGATAACCGACCAGGAAGCGTTCGGCTATGTGCCAGGCATGGGAGAAGTACCGCCACTCGGTGGTCACGACGGCCATCTTCTTCCGAGCCTTGTCACCCGCGGGGGCCGCCGAGACGAGCGGAGCCGCGGCGAGGCCCGCGCCGACGGCGGCCAGAAACTCGCGTCTTTTCAGCATGGGATCCTCAAGATAGGCCAGTGGCTTGCAGGGACGTACGGACCGCCGCTTCGGGATCGCTGCCCGGACGTCCCGGCGAATACGCGAGTATAGACGTCGGTCAGGCCAAATTCCACACGGCGGCCTGCAGGCCGGGCGCGGCGAGTGGCTCGGCGCGGCGGACGCAACGGGCCGGAAAAGTGACCACGAACTCGCTTCCGCAGCCGGGCATGCTGCGGCACTGAATCGTGCCACCCAGGCTGGTGATGATGGTGTAGCTGATGGTCAGGCCCAGGCCGGTCCCCTGGCCCGGAGGCTTGGTCGTGAAGAATGGATCGAACATGCGGGACTGGGCTTCGTCGGTAATCCCCTTGCCGCTGTCCTGGATGCTTACGCTGACCCAGCCTTCGTGCTGCTCGGTGGTGACCGTGATGTCGCCTTCCCCCTCAATCGCCTGTTGGGCGTTGTTGAGAATGTTCATGAAGACCTGGCTCAACTGGCCATAAGGGCCATGGATCCGCTCCACCGATCCGTAATCCCGCTGGATGGCAATGCGGTGCTTGACCTCGCTGAAGAGCAGGTTCAGGCAGACCTCCAGCGCCTCGTGCAGGTCGAACTCGTCGAACTCCTCGTTGCCCGGGTGGCAAAAGCTGCGCAGGTCGCTGATGATCCGAGCGGTGCGCGCCGCCCCGTTTTCGACGACGCCGGACAGCACCGAAAGCCTTTCCACCAGCTTGTCGATCTCGCGGGGGTCGGTGCCGGCGGGACTTGGCTCCTGACCGCGCACAACCGGCTGCAGGATCTCTTGCAGCCGCCGGGCGCTTTGCGAGAGGGGCTTGACGCCGTTGTACACGGCATTGACCGAATTGTTCATCTCGTGGGCCAGGCCCGCCACCAACTGGCCGAGCGAGCTCATCTTTTCCGCCTGGATCAGTTGCGTCTGGGTCGCTTTCAAATCGCCGTAGGCCGACTCCAGCTCGCGATTGCGCTTGTCCAGATCGCGCCGACTCTTGTCCAGTTCCAAAGTACGCTCCTGGACCTTGGCTTCCAGGTTGGCATTCAAGTCGCGGATGGTGTAATCGCTATGGGAAAGTTGCGCGACCATGGCGTTAAACTGCCGCGCCAACACGTCGATCTCGTCGTTGCCGGTCGACTCGACGCGCTCGTCCAGGTTTCCTTGCGCCACCCGCTTCATGCCCTGCACCAGCCGTCCCACGCGCGAAGCCACCGATTGAGCCAGCACCGTCGAGAAGGCCAGGCCGGCGCCCACCGCCACCAGCGAAATGTAACCGGTATGGATCCGCAGCCGGGTCAGCGCCTGCAGGTGGATTTCCGGGCGATGGATAATATTCGACGCCTGTTGCGCGGCCTGCGCGCCGATCATGACGGCGGTGGTCGTGATGATCAGGCCGAAACACACGTTCAGCCGCACGCGCAGCTTGCTGGGCGGCAGCGCGTCGAACTCGATCCGCACCTGGTGCCGCAGCAGGTGCCGGATGACCGGTTGCATCGAACGCTCCACGACAAAGAACGTGCAGAGCACCGACATGGTAATACCCAACAGCGCGGCGACGGTGATGTGGATCAGCCCGTATGGCTCGACTCCCGCCACTTTCCACATAAACAGCGTACACAGCGGGATCGTGCACAGCGGAATGACGACCGCCTCCAGCATGTGGTGTCGGCTGGCGAACAACACCGCCTGCCGGCTGGCGCGATGCGCCTCCACCAGCGGGATCGGCTGCCCGCGCTCAATCCGCGACAGCACCCGCCGGAGCGTTCCGGTCTCCCACAGCCCCATCAAGATGGTGGCCAGGACCGCCAGCGCCACCACAAAGGCGGCGATCACCCGGAAGTCGTCGCGCGCCTTGGGTTCGAGATCCAGCGTGAGGTGCACGTAGTACACTACCAGGACGCCGCCCACGGAGCCGACCAGCCGCGTGAGCAGCAGAACCCACAGGATGTAGCGGGCGCCGAATCGCTGAAGTAGTTGATCGCCCATCGGCAGACGACGCAAGGCCCTGGTGTATTGCCATCGAGCCTCCCTGCCCAGACTACTGGTACGTTGCCTTCTACGTTATCGACACAATCGGACGCCCGCGGCCAGCCGCAGGCGGCTGAGCGGTCTGAACCGGCTGGAAGGCCAGCCGCAATCAGCCGTCCGGCAGGCTGTAACGAGGATGACATCTATGACGCTAGAGCACGCCCCGGGCACCCCGCCCCGCTGGGAGCGGGGTGCCGTGAGGCAGGCCGGATCACGAAGCTTTTCGGCACGATGGGTCGGACGAACACACCGTGCCCCAGGCGCGTGCAGGCAGCGTTTCCTTCGTGCGATCGACCGCGCGAGACCTGAGCTTCGCCACGATCGAGCCGCAGAGGCGCCGAGCCAGTCTGCTCAAGCGGGCATCGTCGTCCGCCCCCCCGCCGCCTGGCTGCCGCGGAATTCCCGCCGCCACGTACCGCGACAGGCGGGAGCGACCATCGCTCGAGCGGGCCGTGCGACGCAGCACGACCGCCAGCAGCGGCGCCAGTTCCTCGGTGAACTGCTCCGCCGCCTGCACGTCGCCGCTGGAAACACGATTACAGAGTTCCTGAATCGCCGAATCGGCGTCATTCATGGTTCGCCTTTCAGTTGAAGTGTCGTTGGAAGGTGAGCTTCAGATGTTGTCCACCCAGTCACTCTTGATGTTCGAGTCCAAGCCCCACCAATCGGTGGTTTGGGCGGTCACCTCACCCTGAGCTCCCGGTTGCATTTGCACCATGATGTAGAAGTAGCCGCTGGCATTGACCGTTGCGGTGTGACCCGCCAGCAGTCCGCCAAAGGTGACGACCAGGCCTTCACGCCATTCGTCCGAAACGTGCCCCTCGAACTTCCAGAAGCCGTCCAGATCAGCCGAGGCATTGAAATAGGTGATCGTCGGAGCATTGCTGATAACGTTCTCATTGACCGGACTCGACGAAAGCCCCCACACATCCGTGGTGGTAGCGGTGATGGTCCCCAGCCCGCTCGCCTGGGTGGTATAGGTAAATTCGCCACCGGAATTGGCGACCGCGGAACCGGAAACCACCCCCGTGAATGTCACCGTCAGGCCGCCCGGCGCTTCGTCGAAGATCCAACCGGTAATCGTGACCATGCGGTCCGGTCCCGATTCCTGCACCGTGAAGCCGAGCCACGGCGCGTTGCTCCGCACGGCCGCGTCCCGGTAGGAGGCACCTTCCGAGTCCGAGGCCGTTGCAGTCACCGTCCCCAGGCTAGTGGCCGTCCCGACATACGAAAACGAGCCGCTGGAGTTAACGGTCGTGGATCCAGTCATGACTCCAGTGAAATTGACCGTCACGCCCAGCGGAAAGTCGTCCGCCACCATGCCCCCCAGGTTCACGGTCTTGCCGGGACCGTGGGCATACGTGTCGAACGACGTGATCCACGGCATGGTCAGGCACAAGCGGTCCTCCAGCCTCTCGAAACGGCGAGGTGAGGAAGCAGGACGACGACGGGGGGCCGGACGGTTTTGCAGCCCAAGAAACTTGAACATAGCAGGATCCTCCACAAACAAACTGGGAAATAAACAGGGTGGACAACTCCAAGGGTGCAACCCAGGCCGCGCGTAATCCGTGTGCTATTCCATGCTTTACAGCGACGATCCGGTCATGGCCGGAGCAGTCCACCGACAACTCAGCGGCCGTTCGTTACGTACGCCGCCGCCTTAGTAGTCGAGATTCGCCCGAAAAACCTGACATGAATTCCTGAAAGAATTCAGGAAATCTTTGCTCCCTCATTCAGACCCTAGCACGCCAGAGGGGGTGAAGGCGGCCTAAGTCCAGAGGTGGCCATGAATTGCAAGCCTTGGGCGCCGCCGGGAGGGTCGTGCCGGTCAGGCGAGTCGCGATTGACACCGACAGGGATTTGCCGCGTCGGGGTGGCGCCTGTTTTGGACCCCCTGACTCCCACTGCCGGGGGGGTTGGTGGGGTCATGGGGCCGGTGGAGGGCTACTTGGCGGCTGACTCGCCTTGAACACCACGATGGCCAGCGGCGGCAGCGTGACATTGATCGACCAGGCTCGGCCGTGGCAGGGCAGCGGCGCTGCCTCGTGGCCCCCGAAATTGCCTTGCCCGCTGCCGCCGTACTCGCGGGCGTCGCTGTTGAGCAATTCGGCCCAATGACCACCGGCCGGCACGCCTATCCGGTAATTGTGGCGGGGCAGCGGAGTAAAGTTGGCGGCAACGGCCAACGTGCCGGCGGACGAATGGCTCTTGCGGGCGTAGCTGATCACGCTTTTTTGGGTATCGCAGCAGTCGATCCATTCGAAGCCGGCCGGGTCCGTGTCCAGTTCGAAACAGGCCGGCTCGCTCCGGTAAGCCCGGTTCAAGTCGGTCATCCACAGCAACAGGCCCTGGTGCGGTGCCAGGTCCAAGAGGTTCCAGTCCAATTGGTCATCGTGATTCCACTCGCGGCGCTGGCCGAACTCACTCCCCATGAACAGGCACTTCTTGCCGGGCAGCGTGAACATATAGCCCAGCAGCAGCCGCAGGTTGGCGAACTTTTGCCACTCGTCGCCGGGCATCTTGCCCCACAGCGAGCCTTTGCCGTGCACCACCTCGTCGTGCGACAGCGCGAGCACGAAGTTCTCGCTGTAGGCATACATCTGCCTGAAGGTCAGGCTGTTGTGCTCGTAGGTGCGGTAAATCGGGTCCTTCGACATGTACCGCAAGGTGTCGTGCATCCAGCCCATGTCCCACTTCAGCCCGAATCCCAGACCGCCGATATAGGTGGGCCGCGAGACCATCGGCCAGGCGGTCGATTCCTCGGCAATCGTCTGCACGTCCGGATACGTGCGGTAGATTTCCTGGTTCATCTGCCGCAGGAAACCGATGGCCTGCAGGTTCTCCCGCCCTCCGTGTTCGTTGGGGACCCATTGACCCGGGCCGCGCGAGTAGTCCAGGTAGAGCATCGAAGCAACGGCATCCACGCGCAATCCGTCGATGTGGTACTTGTCCAACCAGAACATGGCGCTGGAAAGCAGAAAACTGCGGACCTCGCTGCGCCCGTAGTTGAACACGAAGCTTTTCCAGTCGGGCTGGAACCCCTGCCGCTCGTCCGCGTGCTCGTACAAGTGGGTGCCGTCGAAATAACCCAGCGCGTGCCCGTCGGTTGGAAAGTGCGAAGGGACCCAGTCCAAGATCACCCCGATCCCATTCTGGTGCAGCTCGTCGATCAGGTACATCAAATCCTGCGGCCTGCCGTAGCGGGCCGTGGGCGCAAAGTAACCGGTGGTCTGGTAGCCCCACGAACCGTAAAAGGGGTGCTCCGTCAGCGGCAGGAACTCGACGTGCGTAAAACCGGTGCCGAGCAGGTATTCCACCAGCGGCCGGGCCAGCTCGCGATACCCCAGCCAGCCCGCGTCGTCCCGCCGCCACGATCCCAGGTGCATCTCGTAGATCGAGATCGGGGCGCCCAGCGCATTGCGGCGCCGGCGCTGGGCCATCCACTCCAGGTCGTGCCAGTCGTAATCCAGCCGCTCGACGACGGAGGCCGTCTTGGGAGGCACTTCGCTATAAAATGCAAACGGATCCGACTTCTCGGTCTGATAGCCGTGGTAGCGGGAATGGATGCGGTACTTGTAGATGGCGCCCGGCGTCAGGCCTCCCACGAACCCCTGCCAAATGCCCGACGTCCCCCGCGGCGCCAGCGCGTGGCTCCCATGGCCGTACGCCTCCACCGACACCCGCTCGGCATTCGGAGCCCAAACCGCGAAGTGCGTGCCGTCGACGCCGTCGAGCCGGGCCGGATGCGCGCCCATCTTCTCATACAGCCGCGCATGGGTACCCTCGTTGAACAGGTGCAAATCGTCGGCGGTCAGCAGGCCCGAATCGCTGATCGGACGGGGCCCTGCCGTCGGGGCCGCGGAACGTGGCGCGTCCTGTTGCTGGTGCATGCTTGAGACCTCTTTCAATGTTTTCCGATCAGCCACATTGAATTGCGTCGAGCAAATCCACGATTCCCAGCAGCGGCACCTCGACCCAGTCGGGACGGTTGTTCAGCTCGTAGCCCAACTCGTAGACGGCTTTTTCCAGCAGGAACACGTGCAACAGCACCTTGAGTTCCTGCCGCGTCGGCGGCACGAACGGCGCCTGCCCGGCTGTTCGAATATAGCTCGACAAAAAGGCGGCGCTGGCCGACACGTACCAGAAACGAGCCGCCATCCGCAGCGCCTGCTGCTGCTCCGCGCCCACCACCACCGACTCGAGATGCCGCAGGTACGCGGTCCAGGCCGCATAATGAAATGAGCGGATCATCCCCGCCACGTCGCGGATCGGCGAACGCTTGATGCGGCGCTCGCTCATCGAACGCGTCGGCTCGCCTTCGAAATCGATGATCACGAAGTCGTTGCCCGTGTAGAGCACCTGGCCCAAATGGTAGTCGCCATGGCAGCGGATCCGCAGAGCGGCGATCTTCTGGCCCATGATCGAGCGCAGACACTGGATCAATTCCGGCTCGCGAGCCTGGACCGTCTGCGCATACTCCTGCGCCCCGGGGGGCAGCTTCGCCCCCCGCTTCCGCAGCATCTGCAGCGTTTGGCTCGTCAGCTTCCGCATCGACTGATAGATCGAACGCTGGTAAAGCTGCGAATACGGCTCCGGCGCGAACTCCGGCCGGTCCGCCTCCGCCGCCAGCGCCAGGTGCAGCTCGGCCGTACGCTGGCCCAGCAACTCGGCCGACTGCAAATAAACCCCCAGCCGTTCCACGGCCCGCGGCGAAGGCGGCTCATCAATCATGTCCGCCAGGGAGCGGCCCAGGGCGGACTGGTCGGCCGGCTCCAACTTTAGCGGCTCCACGGCCGCCTGGTCGTAGTATCGGCCGAGGGCTTCCAACGTGTATTGCCAGGCCGTGCCGTTGTTGCGAACGTAGCCCTGCAGAATAGCCAGGGTCAGCGGTTCCTCATTGTCCTTGCGGTATTCCAGCGCTCCGGCGAGCGGCGGCGTATGGGCGAAGCGGGCCTCTTCGGTCAGGTATCGCCCGATTTCCAAGTCCGGATTGACCCCCTGCTCGACGCGCCTGAAGAGCTTGAGGATCAACTGGTCGCCATAGGCCAGCGAGCTGTTGCTCTGCTCGGTCCGCAGCACGGACGCAACCAGCGGCCCATTGGTCTGGTGCCTGAGCCGGCCGAGCGCCGGCGTGGGACGGGCCACGACCTCCCCGCTGACACCCTTGAAACGTCGCCGGCGGCTGATGGCTTCCAGCAGCTCCTCGGCGAAGGCGGTCCGCCACATGGCGTCATAGAGCAGTCCGGGTTCCTTCTGGCCCGCCAGTTGCAAGCGGGCAATCGGCGCTTGGGGGAATTGCCGTTCGAAGTCGGCGGCGCTTTCGGCCGCGCTGAAGCCAAAGGGTAAGACGTAGTTTTCGGGCTCTCCCTCCACGTAGTCGACGCGCAACATTCCCAGGTACGTGCCCGCTTCTCGCGGCGCGTGGTTGAAGGGCACGGCTTCCCACAAGTGCACGGCCTGGATCGGCCGGGCCTTGCCGCCGAACCAACGGCGGCCGGCAAGCCAGTCGCGCAGCACCCCTTCCAGGCGCGTGCGGGCCCGCCCGCGGAAGACGCCGGTCCATTCTTCGTCCGTCTTCAGCAACGGAAGCTCCTGGCCGGCGGGTCCACCGTCGATTGGGACCGCGGCGGGCTGCCGCTCCAGGGCAAACCAATAGAAGGCATGCGAGTTCAGCGTGAGAAGATAGGGCAGCTTGCCAATGGTGGGGAATCGCGTGCGGCCGAAGAGCTCGACCGGTTCCATCCCCTCCAGCCGCGACAGGTCGAGCTCGACGTATTGGGCGAACCGCGACAGGTTGGCCACCACCAGCACCTGGGCCTGTTCGTCGGCCCGGATGAAGGCCAGCACCTTGGAATTCTCCGGGAACAGAAACTCCAGGCTCCCCCGGCCGAACACGGGGTAGTGCTGCCGCAAGGCGATCAGCCGCTTCATCCACCAGAGCAGCGACTCAGGGTTGATCCGCTGCGTCTCGACGTTGATGCTTTCGAAGTGATACTCCGAGTCGATGATCGGAGGCAGGTACAGTTTCTGCGGATTCGCCCGGGAGAAGCCGGCGTTGCGGTCCGCGCTCCACTGCATCGGCGTGCGCACGCCGTCGCGGTCTCCCAGGTAGATGTTGTCTCCCATGCCGATCTCGTCGCCGTAGTAGATCACCGGCGTGCCGGGCAGCGAGAACAACAGGCCGTTCATCAACTCCACCTTGCGGCGGTTGTTGCCCAGCAGGGGCGCCAGCCGGCGGCGGATGCCCAGGTTGATGCGGGCCTCGCGGTCGTGGGCATACACGCGGTACATGTAGTCGCGCTCTTCGTCGGTGACCATTTCCAAGGTCAGCTCATCGTGGTTCCGCAGGAACAGGAACCACTGGCAACTAGGGGGTATGGGCGGAGTCTGCTGCAGGATGTCGATGATCGGAAAGCGGTCCTCCATCTGCGTGGCCATGAACAGCCGCGGCATGAGCGGGAAGTTGAATGCCGTGTGGCACTCGTCCTCCTGCCCGAAGTAGGCGATGGCGTCCTCCGGCCACTGGTTGGCCTCGGCCAGCAGCATGCGGTCGGAGAACTTGCCGTCGATGTGCTGCCGCAGCTCGCGGAGAAACGCGTGCGTTTCCGGCAGGTTTTCGCAGTTGGTGCCTTCGCGTTCGTACAGGTACGGCACGGCGTCCAGCCGCAGGCCGTCCACGCCCATGCCCAGCCAGTAATCGAGCACCTGCAGCAGGGCCCGCCGAACTCGTGGGTTGTCGAAGTTCAAGTCGGGCTGGTGCGAGTAGAAGCGATGCCAGTAATAAGCCCGCGCCTCGGCATCCCAGGACCAGTTCGACGACTCGAAGTCCTTGAAAATGACCCGCGCGTCCCGGTAGCGCGCCGGCGAGTCGCTCCAGACGTAAAAGTCGCGCCAGGAACTGTCCGGCCGGGCCCGGCGCGACCGCTGGAACCAGTAGTGCTGGTCGGAGGTGTGATTCAGCACCAGTTCGGTGATCACGCGCAAACCACGGCGGCGGGCCTCGCGCAGAAAATTCTTGAAATCGCGGAGCGTGCCGTAGATCGGGTTGACGTCCATGTAGTTGGCAATGTCGTAGCCGTCGTCGCGCAGCGGCGATGGGTAAAACGGCAACAGCCAGACCGCCGTCACGCCCAGGTCCTGCAGATAATCCAGCTTCTCGGTCAGGCCCCGGAAATCGCCGATCCCGTCGCCGCTGTAGTCGGCAAACGCCCGGACGTGAAGCTGGTAGATGATGGCGTCCTTGTACCAGAGCGGATCCGGGGCAAAGGACGTTCGGCGGCCGTTCTCCATAATCTGCGCTTTCGTTACATGAAGTATTCGAATTCCCGCTCCGTGCGGATCCAACGCCGCACCCGGAACACGTGGGCCGGCGCCGTCCGCGGATCCAGCTCCACGTAGTTCCGCGGACCCTGCCACAGGTAGCGGGCGTCGCCCAGCAGGTCGTGAACCTGGAACGGGCGGACCGGCTCGACCCCCAACCGCGCCAGGTCGATATCAACCCAGCCGGAATGCGTGTGGTGCGGGTCGAGGTTCACCACCACCAGAATCACGTTCGACCCTTCCTGCTTGCTGTACGCGATGAGCTGCTCGTTGGTCGTCTGGTGAAACTCGAGGCTGTCGTCGCTCTGCAGGGCCGGGTTCTCCCGCCGGATGCGGTTCACGCGCCCGATCAATTCCGCGACGCTGTCCGGCC
Organism: Pirellulales bacterium; assembly: GCA_040901675.1. Classification (GTDB taxonomy): domain Bacteria; phylum Planctomycetota; class Planctomycetia; order Pirellulales; family JAICIG01; genus JBBDNX01. Next base: position 71,578 of record JBBDYJ010000031.1, read on the forward strand.
GGGCCAGGTCCCAATGCCGCACCTCGTATTTCTCGGAGTGCAGGTACTCCTCGCTGCCCGGCTCGCGGGCGCGTCCCTCGCAAAGCTCGAACGCCGGGCCATAGATCCCGTAGTTGGCGCTCAGTGTGGCGGCCAGCACCAGCCGCGCCATGAAGGCCGGCCGGCCCCCAGTCTGGAGAGGCTCCGGCAGAATGTCGGGCGTGTTCGGCCAGACGTTCGGACGAAACACCTCGCGGATCTGCGTGCGGGTCAATTCCGAAAAGTACTGGGTCAGCTCCCACTTCGTATTGCGCCAGGTGAAATACGTATACGACTGGGTAAAGCCCAGCTTGGCCAGTTCGTACATCACGTGCGGGCGGGTGAAGGCCTCGGACAGGAAAATCACGTCCGGGTGCTCGCCCTTGACCTCGCCGATCAGCCACTCCCAGAAGGCGAACGGCTTGGTGTGCGGGTTGTCCACCCGGAAGATGCGCACGCCCTGGTCGATCCAGAACATGACGATGCTCTTCAACTCGTCCCACAGGGCCCGCCAGTCCTCCGTCTCGAAGTCGAAGGGATAAATGTCCTGGTACTTCTTCGGCGGATTCTCCGCGTACTGGATCGAGCCGTCAGGCCGCGCCCGGAACCACTGCGGATGCTCCTTGACGTACGGATGGTCCGGGGAGCATTGAAACGCAATGTCCAGCGCCACCTCGATCCCATATCCCTCGGCCTCCCGCACCAGGGCCCGCAGGTCGTCCAGCGTGCCCAATTGCGGATGGACCACCTTGTGTCCGCCTTCGGCCGATCCGATGGCCCAGGGACTGCCCGTGTCGCCCGGCTCGGCCTGCGGCGCGTTGTTTCTTCCCTTGCGGTGGGTTGTGCCGATGGGATGGACGGGGGGCAGATACAAGACATCGAACCCCATCGACGCCACGTAGGGCAGCCGCCGCGCGCAATCGGCCAAAGTGCCGTGCACACCCGGTTCTGCCGACGAGGACCGCGGGAATAGTTCATACCAGGCACTGAAGCGGGCCTTGGGCCGGTCCACCACGACCGCCAGCTCCCGAGCACAACTGCTCGCCAGGCTGCGGTCGGGATAGCGGTCCATTAACTCGAGCAGACCGGGATCCAGCGCGGTCTCGACCCGCACCGCCAGGCCGTGGTCTCCGCGCAGCACGTCGGCCATCTCATGGAGTCGCGCCGCGTCGCTGCGCGATGCCCGGCTTGCCGCCTGGCGGACCAGTTCCGACCCGACCCAAAGGTCGACGGCCTGAACCGAGGAGGCCTGGTGCCGTTTCTCCAAGTCGTGCCGCCAGGTGTGAAAGCGGTCTACCCAGGCCTGGACCGTGTATCGGTATCGCCCCAGCTCGCTGACCGTGAACCGCCCGCGCCAGCGGTCCTGCCCGCGCGGCTCCATCGGGCTCTCGAGCCAGTCGCCGGCGTCCTCGCGGCGGTAGCGCAGCACCGATCGAACCTGGTCGTGGCCGTCGGTGAAGGCCGCTGCTTCCACCACCACCTGCTCGCCGATGGCGCGTTTGATCGGATAGCGGCCGCAGTCGATTTCGGGTTTCAGGCCGTCGATCACCACGCGGCTGCGGCCGTCGAACTGCATCTGGCCAGTCCTTCGTCGTGCCGGCCGAAGCAGGCAGGTGGATCGTCGCCTCGCCCGGTGGTCAATACAACAAAGTCAATACAACAAAGTCAATACAACAAAAAAGCCCCGCGGGCTCTCGACGAGCCAAGGGGCTTCCGTAGCCACGTACCCAAATTTTGCGCAGTGGATATCGGTGCCCAACAGCACCGTCTCCCACTGATTCTAGGCCGCCGGGCCGCGGGCGTCAACGCAACGGTTTGACGTGCCGTTGGCCTTGTTATAGCCTACAGTACCATGTTTTCCATATGGGCCCCCAAGGCAAGCCGCGTCGAGCTCGACCTCGATGGACGCCGCGTGCCGATGGAAAAACAAGAACACAACTGGTGGCTCACCGATGAGCAGCGGCCTGGCGGCACGGATTACGCCTTCCGGCTCGATGGCGGAGAACCGCTGCCCGATCCCCGCTCGCCGTGGCAGCCCGCGGGCGTGCTGGCCCCGTCACGCACCGTCGACCACTCGACGTTCGAATGGACCGACCAGCGCTGGCAGGCACCGCCTTTGCCCAGCGCGGTGGTGTACGAGCTGCACGTCGGCACGTTCACCCCGCAAGGAACTTTCGAGGCGGCCATCGAAAAGCTCGATCACCTGGCCGATCTCGGCGTCACGCACGTCGAGTTGATGCCGGTCAACGAGTTTGGCGGGAATCACGGTTGGGGTTACGACGGAGTGGATCTGTTTGCCCCGCACCACGCCTACGGTGGACCGGAAGGCTTGAAGCGGCTGGTCGACGCCTGTCATGCCCGCGGCCTGGCCGTGATCCTGGACGTGGTCTACAACCATCTGGGACCGGTGGGCAATTTCCTGCACCAGTACGGGCCGTACTTCTCCGAGCGGCATCACACGCCTTGGGGTTGGGCGGTGAATTTTGACGGGCCGGGCAGTTACGAGGTCCGCCGCTTCGTCAGCGACAACGCCTTGATGTGGCTGCGGGATTACCACTTCGACGGCCTGCGCCTGGACGCCATCCACGCCATCGTCGACACGTCGGCCGTGCACATTCTGGAACAGATTGCCACCGAAGTGGCCGAGCTGTCGGCGCATCTCGGCCGGCACCTGGCGCTGATCGCCGAGAGCGATTTGAACGATCCCCGGGTGGTGCGCAACTGGGAGATCGGCGGCTACGGGTTCGATGCCCAATGGAGCGACGATTTCCATCACGCGCTGCACGCGGCGCTGACCGGCGAGCGCGAGGGATACTACGCGGACTTCGGCCAACTGGCCGACCTGGCGCTGGCCTTGGAACAGCACTTTGTGTACGCGGGCCGTTACTCCGAGTATCGGCAGCGGCAGCACGGCCGGCCCACGATCGACTTATCCGGACATCGCTTCCTGGGGTACTTGCAGAATCACGACCAGCTCGGCAACCGGGCCCGGGGCGACCGCAGCGGCCACTTGATGAGCACGGGCCGGCTCAAGATCGCCGCCGCCCTGGTACTTTGCTCGCCATTCGTACCGATGTTGTTTGAGGGCGAAGAATGGGGAGCCACCACGCCATTTCAGTATTTCACCAGCTTCGACGACCTGGAATTGGCCCGCTCGGTCCGCGAAGGGCGCCGCCGCGAGTTTGCCGCCTTTGGCTGGAACCCCGAGCAGATTCCCGATCCGCAGGACCCAGAGACGTTCCAGCGATCGAAGCTGAAATGGAACGAGTTGGCTGGCGAGCCGCACTGCGGGTTGCTCGAGTGGCATCGCAAGCTGATCGAGCTCCGCCGCCGGGAATCGAGCTTGACCGATGGACGATTGGACTGGGTCCGCACGCTGTTCAGCGAAGACGACCGCTGGTTTGTGCTCCAGCGCGGACCGATCACGGTAGCCTGCAACCTGGCCGATCGGCCCCAGGTGGTTCCCCTGCCTGCCGAAAGTCCGGATCAACTGTTGATGGCCTCCGAAGCCGGGATTGACTCTGTCGCCGGCGGACTGAAGCTGCCGGGCGACGCGGTGGCAATCGTCGGCCCCGCAGAGAGCAAGCTGCCGCCTTCGGGCGCGCCGCCGCGCAACGTATCATCCACGGACTTTCTGCGGCGAAAGACGCTCCCGCGCAGCGGGACCACGTCCCGTTGATGGACCGACTCTTTGGGGATCGTTCTCCGGAATAAGGTTCTGCCGATCCGCTACGATTTGGCTTGGCTCGGAAGCGATCCATCTGGCAGCCTGCCGCCGCGGAGCTCGACCGCCAACGGTTCCTCGAAGCTGCGGTGAAAAACCGTATGGTGAGGAAACGGGATCTCGATTCCCAGCTCGTCGAACCGCTGCTTGATGCGGCGCAGTAGCTCGCGCTTGATGGCCCATTGACGGAGCGGTCGCGTCTTTACAAGAAACCTGACCACGATCGCCGAATCGCCGAACGCCTCCACGCCCAGCATCTCAGGCTCGTCCACAATCCAATGCCCGAAATCGGGGTCCCCTCGCATTTCCCGGGCAAGGGCCATCAGCACTTCCATCACCCGCTCCAGATCCTCCTTGTACGCCACGCCAATATCGAAGACGGCCCGCGACCAGCCATACGTCAGGTTGCTCACCATGGTCACCTGGCCGTGAGGGATGAAATGGGCCGTGCCTTCCAGGTCGCGCAGCATGGTCATGCGCAAGGTGATGTCCTCCACCAATCCAGTCACGTCGCCGATCTTGACCACATTGCCCACGCTGTACTGGTTCTCGAACAGGATCATGAAGCCATGAAAATAGTCGCGGATCAGGGTCTGCGCCCCGAAGGCAATCGCCATCCCCAGAACCGCCGCCCCACCGACCAGAACCGTCACATCGATGCCGAACTGCTCCAGCAGTGCCAGCACGCCGGCCGCCAGGATGGCTACTCCCGTCAAGCTTTGAAAAGCGCGCCGTAACGTGTCGGCCCGTTTTTCGCGTTCTTCCTTGGTGCCCCGCCCGCCCCGCCGGACCAGGCCCATCACGATCCGGCTGGCGACAATCCGCGCCAGCATCCCAAGCACGAACATCACCGACAGGATCACCAGCACCATCGGCCCTTTGTTCAGCAGCCAGCGGACGATCTTGTGAGGCGCCAGCGGACTCTCCAGGAACTCCACCCGGTTACGAGCCGAGTTCGTGCTCGCTTCGGCCTCCCGCAGCCGGTCGAGCGCCTCGCGCCGGTCGGCCTGCAACTGCTCGAGATCCGTTTCCGCGGCTTTCGCCTGTTCGGCGTACTCCGACGTCTCCTCCCGCGCCTGGTCGAGCTGCCGCCGCGATTCTTCCGTTCGCTCGCGCAGCTCTTCGAGCTCGGCCGCCGGAGCACCAGCTTCCGTGCGCGTTTCCACCTGCTGGCGCAGCGCTTGGTAGGCTTGCTCCGCGCTTTCCGCTTGCTGGGCGGCCGCCGCCTGCCGTCGTTTTGCCTCTTCCAACTCTTGTGTATGCGACTCGATCTCGTGGTTCCGATGCCGCAGCGCCCGGTCGGCGGCTTGGAACGATTGCTCCTCTCTGAGCAGCGCCCGGCGGGCCTCGTCCACGTGCTCGTCGTACCGTTCCTCGGCCCATCGAAGTTCCCGCGTTGTTTCCGGTTCGGCGGATTCTTGAAGCGCGGGCTCGCCGGCCGCGGGAACAGCGTCGATCAAAGACCCGTCCGTTTGGCGGCTGTTCTCCTGCGCCCTGGCGGGCGCCGCTGCAAGAGCCGCGGCGAAGCACATCGCGCACCCAATGGCAAGCCAGTACGCCCGAGAAGTCGAGCGCGGGCCTCGCCTGGCGTGAACGCCCCGTTTGACTGCACCCATCAGTGCCCTGCCACGGGTCTCTCCGGCGTCATGCCGGCTGAAGCCTCGCGCCTGGTCGCTCATGCTGGCACCTCCTGCCTTGGCCTTGAAACGCGGCCGTAGCCGCGACGGATCCCACGCATGGGACGGGTGGGGAATCGTCGTAGTCTGCGGCCCTGGTCTTTCCACCTGGAACTGCCGCTACACGCCGGCTCTCTGCCCAGAGCGGGCGAAATGCGCGCCGCGGCCGTTGGGGGCCTGCTTGCTCGCCGGCTGGGCGGCGCGGATCCGGACGTTGCCGGGACCGAGCAGCTCGTCAACGCGGGCCCGCATCTCGGCGCCAAGCGCCACCCGCAGGCCGCACTCGCAGATCACCTTGCTGCCGTCGTCCAGACACAACAGCAGCTCCAGCTCGCACGGACCGGGATACCCCCGCAGGATCTCGTGCAACGGTTCAAGGACCCGCTCGCCGTGCACGCGCTGATCGACGCGGATGACCACCCCCTTGGTATACCGCTGGGCCAGGTCGGCCAGCGGAATCAACTCGTTGACGATCAGGTTGGCCTCTTCGCTGCCGGGCCGCTTGTCGATCACGCCGCGGGCCGCCAGGACATGATCGGGCTGGACGAGGTGCCCGAAACGGGCGAACTCCTCGGGCCACAGGATCGAGCGCATCGAGCCCGACATGTCCTCCAGGTCGAACATGGCGTACTTGGTCGCCGTGCTGCCGGGCCGGGCGTTCTTGGTGTGCGCGAACTTGATCGCCGCCAGCATCCCGCCCAACAAGACTTCCGTGCGGTGCGGCAGCAGCGCCGCCGCCGCCGTGCCGTGCGTGGTGTAAGTCGCCAGCGCCGTTTCATGTTCGGCCAGCGGATGGCTCGACAGGTAGAAGCCGAGCACTTCTTTTTCCATGGCCAGCCGCTGCCGCTCGTCCCACTCTGGCACGTCGGGCAGACTGCCGGCCGACGCCGTCGCCGCCTCGTCGTCCTCGACCTCCTCGAACAAGCCCCGCTGCCCGCTCTTGCGGTCGGCCGACGCCGACGCCCCGGACTGCAAGGCCCGCTCCAGCACGCTCATCCACTGCGACCGCCGGGCGCCAAACGAGTCGAAGGCCCCGGCCTTGATCAACGCCTCGATCGTCGCCCGGCCGGCCACCGCCGGATCGATCCGCTCGCAGAAGTCGAACAGGTCGCGGAACGGCCCCCGCTTCTGCCGCTCGCCGCTGATCGCCAGAGCGGCCGGCCAGCCGCACCCCTTGATCGCCGCCAGGCCGAAATGGATCTTCCCCTCGCAGACGGTGAAATCCCCCTGCCCCTTGTTGACGTCGGGCGGGCGAACGTCCATGTTCATCCGCCGGCAGTCCTCCAGGTGTTCGACCAGCGAGTCCTTCTTCTTGAAGTTGCGGCCGGGAATGTCGCCGGACAACAGCGCCGCCATGAACTCGACCGGATAATGGGCCTTCAGATACGCCGTCATGTAGGCGATCAGGGCATAGGCCGTGCTGTGGCTCTTGTTGAAGCCGTAACCGGCGAACTTCTCGATCATGCCGAACAGTTCACCGGCCTCTCTCTTGGAGAGGCCCTTGGCCACCGCGCCGGCGATGAACTCCTCGCGGAACTTGGCGATCGTGGCCAGCTTCTTCTTGCTGATGGCCTTGATGCAGCTATAAGCGTCGGACAGCTCGATGCCGCCCAGCGCATTGAGGATCCGCATCACCTGTTCCTGGTAGACCATCACCCCGTGCGTCTCGGCCAGCACCTCTTTCATCACGGGGTGCTTGTACTCGGCCTGCTTGCGGCCGTGCTTGACCTGGATGTAGTCGTCCACCATGCCCCCTTCCAGCGGTCCGGGGCGGTACAAGGCGTTCGTGGCGATGATGTCGCGGAAATGGTCGGGCTTCATCCGCTGCAGTAGGTCGCGGATCCCGCCGCTCTCGAGCTGAAAGATGCCCTTGGTCTCGCCGCGGCACAACAGGGCGAACGTCTCGGCGTCGTCCATCGGGAAGCGATAGGGATCGATCCGCCGGCCGGTCGACTGCTCGATCAGCTCGACTGCCTTGGAGAGCACGGTCAGGTTGCGCAAGCCGAGGAAATCCATCTTCAACAGGCCGGCGCGTTCCACGTCGCCCATGGCCCATTGGGTGATGACTTCCTCCTTGCCCTGCACCCGCTGCAAGGGCACATACTCGGTCAGCGGCCGATCGGCGATGACCACCGCGGCGGCGTGCGTGCCGACGTTGCGGGCCAGCCCCTCGATCTTCATCGCCAGGTCCAAAAGCTCGCGGACTTCGCCGTCGTTGTCGTAGCTGTTCTTCAAATCCTCGCTGGCTTGCAAGGCTTCAGAGAGCGTGATGCCCAGGGTCTCGGGCACCATGGCCACCACCGCGTCGACGCGCGGGATCGGCAGCCCCAGGGCCCGGCCCACGTCGCGGATGGCCGCCCGGGCGGCCAACGTCCCGAACGTGCCGATCTGGGCCACGTTCGCCTCGCCGTACTTGTCCTTGACGTACTGGATCACCTCGCCGCGGCGCTCCTTGCAGAAGTCGATGTCGATATCGGGCGCCTCCAGCCGGTTTACGTCCAGGAACCGCTCGAACAGCAGGTCGTACTTGAGCGGGCAGACGTGGCTCAGTCCCAGCGCGAAAGAAACCAGCGAGCCGACTCCCGATCCGCGGGCCGTGGCCGGGATCCCCTGTTCAACGGCAAAGCGGACAAAATCCCAAACGATCAGGAAGTAGTTGGGAAAGCCCAGCGTGTTGATCACGTCGAGCTCACGGTCCAACCGCTCCATCACCGCCGCCGACAGTTGCTCATCGCGGCACATCTCGGCGTCTTCGGCGTAGCGCCGCCGCAGGCCCTCCAGGCATAACTCGCGCAGGTAGTCGTGGGCCGACTTGCCCTCGGGGACTTTGAACGCCGGAAAATGGCGCTTGTCCAGCTCCAGCTCGATGTCGACCAGGTCGGCAATCCGCTGGCTCTGGGCCACCGCCTCTTCCAGGCCGGGGAAGGCGGCATACATCTCGTCAGGACTGCGCAGATAGAACTGGTCCCCTTCCATCCGCAGCCGATTGACGTCGGTGCGGTATTTGCCGGTGTTGATGCACAACAGCACGTCCTGGGCCTCGGCGTCCTCGCGGTTGACATAATGGGCGTCGCTGGTGGCCACCAGCGGCAGTCCCATGCGGCGAGCCACCTCCACCGCCTTGGTCAAGGCCTGCCGCTGGATCTCCAGGCCGTTGTTCTGGATCTCGATGAAGTAGTGCTCGCCGAAGAGCCGCGCAAACCAGGCGGCGATCTTCTCGGCCTCCTCCAGGTCGGCTTCGGTCGCATTCCCTCGCAGCAGCGCCCGGCTGAACTCGCCGGAGACGCAACCGCTCAGACAGATCAGCCCCTCGTGGTGAGCTTCGAGCAGCTCCTTGTCGATTCGCGGTTTTCGATAAAAACCTTCCAGAAATGCGGCCGAGGCCAATTGGATCAGGTTCTTGAAGCCGGTCCGGTTGCGCGCCAAGAGCGTCAGGTGGTAGCTGGCCTCCTGCATGTTGCCCGCCTCTTTATTCAGGCGGCTGGCGGGCGCCACGTAAGCTTCGTAGCCGAGGATCGGGTTGATGCCCGCCGCCTTGGCCTGCTGGTAGAAGGCCAGCGACCCGTACAGGTTGCCATGGTCCGTCAGCGCCAGCGCGTTCATCCCCTGCGCCTTGGCCCGTTCGACCAGTCCCTCGATCGGGCTGGCGCCGTCCAGCAGGCTGTAATGGCTGTGGCAGTGCAGGTGAACGAAAGGGCGCTGGCTCATGCTTGGTCGCTCAATCCTTGGCGAAACGAATCCTTGCGGCTGAAAGGCCCTGACCTCCCGCTCGCCCCGCTCCTAATCTTCCTTCGGCTCGCCGATCGATCGCAGATAGCCGGCCAACAGCGCTTGCAGATCGAGCAGGTTCTGCCAGCGGCGCTCGTCCAAGGTCACGCGCTTCCCCTCGCCGTTGGTGCGCACCGACGAGAGCAAGTCGCGCAGGCGGATGTGCAAGTACTCCAGCACCTCCGACATCTGGGCCGCCTGGCCAGGGCTCAGCCGCTCCGGCAGCTCGGGCGGCGCCAAGGCGTGATAGCTGGTCTCGATGTCGGGATTCTCGCTCCAGTTGAGTTCGAAATCAAGGCTGGCGGCCTGCGGCGACGCGGCGGCGTTCTCATGGCTGACGGTGCCGGTGCCCTTGGGCTCGCCCCGCAGCCCGGCCAGCCGCTCGGCGATTTCTTCACGCGAGCCGAACAACAGCACGCTGCGCCCGACGCCGATCATGTCGCCCACGCGGAGGATGCGCAGTTGCACGTCCTCGCCGTTCACCTTGGTGCCGTTGGTGCTCTCCAGGTCGGTCAGCACCAGCTTGTCCTGGTCTTCCTGGATCTTCAGATGAAACCGGCTGACGCGCTCGTCGTTGAGCTGGACGACGTTGCCCTCCTCGCGCCCAATCGTGATCGGCGTCTCGAGGCTTTCGAATACCTTCCCTCGGTCTGCTCCGTCGAGAACCCGCAATGTGATCGAGCCCATTGGCCGTTGACTCAACAGCGTCCGAAAAAGTGCCTGACAAACGCGTACTCAAACCCGAGCCGGTGGCACCGCTTATAACACGCTGCCAGCGCGGGAACAAGGCGACCACGAACTTGAACAACCGGGCGGGAAACCGTATGCTGACCTTTCTGCAAGCGCCCGTGGCGCAACTGGACAGCGCATCGGTCTTCGGAACCGAGGGTTGCAGGTTCGAATCCTGCCGGGCGTACTACTTCTCCTCTATTCCGCCGGCCGCCGCACAACTCCACGCTGGCATTATACCGAACCGGCCGGGCAGCGTCATCGAAGGCCGCCGATCGAGGTAGCAGAACTCGCCAGAGTTCTGGAGGCATGCTCCAACGGCCCGAATTCTGGCGCTCTCCGGCTACGTTCTGGCGACATGCGAACCCTCTTTTCTCTATGGGCCCGGCGCCTTCTCTGTTAAGCTGAAAAGCCTGCCCGCTGCGCTTGCCGCGCCCGCCCTACCGCAAGGACCGTCCATGCCGCCGGCTCGCACCACCCGCCGCCGATCCGCGTTGCCCTGGCTGCGTTGCCGCTCCGTCCGCGGCGTGTTGCCGCTCGCCCTGGCCTGGCTCGCCTGGGGTAGCGGGACCGCCCTGGCCGAAGTCCGCCCCGCGCCGGCCGCCAGGGAAGCAAGCGGCGGTCCGCTCTTCTCCGACGATGAAAAAAGCTTCTGGGCCTTCCAGCCGCCCGTCAAGCCGGCCGGACTGCCCCAGGTCCGCGAGCCGGCCTGGGGCAAGTCGCCAATCGACTACTTCGTGCTGGCCGGTTTGGAGCAGCACGGCCTCCGGCCCGCCCCGCCCGCCGACAAACGGACGTTGATCCGCCGGGCGACCTTCGACCTGGTCGGGCTGCCTCCGGATCAGGCCGACGTGGAAGCGTTCCTGGCCGACGACTCGCCCGAAGCGTTTCACAAGGTCATCGATCGGCTGCTCGCCTCGCCCCACTATGGCGAGCGCTGGGGCCGCCACTGGCTCGACGTGGCCCGCTACGCCGACTCCAACGGGCTCGACGAAAACCTGGCCTACGTCAATGCCTGGCGATACCGCGACTACGTGGTGGCGGCCTTCAACAGCGACAAGCCGTACGACCAGTTCATCGTCGAACAACTGGCCGGCGACTTGCTGCCGTCGAGCGGCATTCCGGCGGTGGATCACCAGCGCCTCGTGGCAACCGGCTTTTTGACGCTGGGGGCCAAGATGCTGGCCGAGGACGATCCGGTCAAGATGGAAATGGACATCATCGACGAGCAGCTCGACACAATGGGCGGCGCGTTGCTGGGGCTGACGTTGGGCTGCGCTCGCTGCCACGACCACAAGTTCGACCCTCTGCCCACGTCGGACTACTATTCGCTGGCGGGCATCTTCAAAAGCACCCAGACCATGGACAACTTCCGCGTGGTGGCCCAGTGGCACGAGCGGCCGCTGGCCTCGGCCGACGAAATTGCCAGCGTCGAGGCCCATCGTGGGCAGTTGAGTGCCAAGAAGTCCGAGCTCGACGGCCGCATCGACCAGGCCAACCAGGCGATTGTCGCAGACGCTCGCCGCCGGGCGGGCGACTATCTGCGCTCGGTGGCCCGCCTCGAACGCCAAGGCCAACGCCCGGGGCCCCGGCTGGCCGGAATGGGCCAAGAGCCACCAGAGGGAACGCTGTTGTTCGAGGCCGAGAAGTTCGACCGCGGCAACGTGAAGATCGACTTTGAGACTTACGGCGCCATGATCGGCGTCGTTTATAACCAGGGACAATTGCCCAACGTGGCGGAATACGATTTCGAGCTCCCGGCCGCCGGCGTTTTCCAGGTCGAGCTTCGCTATGCGGCCGCCGAACCGCGGCCCGTGCAATTGCTGCTCGACGGCGTCGTCGTCCAGCCCGAGGCGGCCAACCAGGCGACCGGTTCGTGGCAGCCGGCCCAACAGGCCTGGTTCGCCGAAGCAGTTTGCCGCCTGCCGGCCGGCAAGCACACACTGCGGCTCCAGCGCGACGGGCCGTTTCCCCACTTCGATCGAGTGGCGCTGGTGCCGCTCGAAGACGGGGAAGCCGCTGCCCCGTACACGACGCCCGCCGAGCTGGCCCGCGAGCTGGGCTTGAATCACGCCGTCCTGGACCAGTGGTCGCAGTACCTGCTCGCCGTCCGGGGGGATCCCGCTTCCGCCTGGTCGATCTGGGCCGCCGCGGGCGGCCGCCACCCAGCATCCGCCGAGAAGCAAGGAACCGAGGCCATCCCCCTTGCCGTGGCCCTGCTCGCTGACCCACAACCCCAGGGCGAAGAGGAGCTCGTCGAGCGCCTCGCGCGGTTGTTCGAGTCCGCCGAACAGGCGGTCGAGCAGCCCGCCGTCGGGCGGGCCGGAGAGACGAGCGAGAAGGAACCGGCCTTGACGGCCCCGGCGCTCCAGGCGCTGCGGCAGATCCTGCACGACCCTGCCGGCCCTTGCCGGCTGCCGGACAAGCCGGAACGATTCTATCCGGCCGACGTGGCCAAGGAGCTGGAGCTTCTGCGCGGCGAGCTGGCGGCGATCGAGCAGCAGGCGCCCCCGGAGCTTCCGGCCGCGATGGCCGTGGAAGAAGGCCAGCCCAATGATCTCCGCATTCACGTGCGTGGCAGCCACCTGGCCTTGGGCGCTGCGGTGCCTCGCCGCTTCCCGCGGATCCTGGCGGGCGAAGATCAGCCGCCCTTGCCATCCGACCGCAGCGGGCGGTTGGAGCTGGCCCGTTGGATCACCCAGCCCGGCCACCCGCTCACCAGCCGGGTGATGGTCAACCGTATCTGGCGAGGGCATTTTGGCGATGCGCTGGTCCGCACGCCGGACAATTTCGGCAGGCTCGGAGACCGTCCGGCAAACCCCGCCTGCGCCAGGCTGCTCGATTGGCTGGCGGTCCGGTTCGTCGAAGAGGGATGGTCGGTCAAGGCGATGCACAAGCTGATCATGCTCTCGTCGACCTACCAGATGAGCTCGGCGTACAACGAAAAGGCCGCCCAGGCCGACCCCGACAACCGGCTCCACTGGAGAATGAACCGGCGGCGCCTGGAGGCCGAGGCGATTCGCGATTCGATCCTGGCGGCCGGCGGCACGCTCGACCTCGCCATGGGCGGCTCGCTGTTGGGCGCCAAGCCGCGGGAGTATGTGGCGGGCACGGCCAGCGTGAACCTGGCCCGCTACGATAGCCAGCGCCGCAGCATCTATCTGCCGGTGATCCGCAGCGCCCTGTACGAGGTCTTCCAGGCCTTCGACTTCGCCGAACCGAGCGTGCTCAACGGCAACCGGGCCAGCACCACGGTGGCTCCACAGGCCCTGTTCATGATGAACAGCGGCCTGGTCGACGATGCCACCCACAAGATGGCGGCCGGCCTGCTCGCCCGACACGACTTGGACGACGCCGGCCGGGTCGAGTCGCTTTACCAGCGCGCCCTGAGCCGGCCCGCGCGCCCCGACGAGGTTCAGCGCGGACTACAGTTCGTCGAGCGCGTCCAGGCCGCTCTCGCCGTCGAGACCGATGAGCTGCAGCGGCGATTGCACGCTTGGCAAAGCCTCTGTCGCGTCGTTATGTCTACCAACGAATTCATCTACATCGAATGACCCTGCCACGCGTGTCACCATGAGCTGCAGTTGCCATCGATTCACTCCGGTGTTCACCCGCCGCGACATGCTGCGCACTTCGGCCGCCGGCTTTGGCGGCCTGGCGCTGGCCGGGCTGTTGGCCGAAGAGACACGCGCGGCCGGGGCGGCCGCCGGCGAAGACCCGCTCGCCCCGCGGGCCCCGCACTTCGTTCCACGGGCCCGCCGGGTGATCTTCTTGTTCATGCACGGCGGACCGTCGCAGGTCGACACCTTCGACTACAAGCCGCTTTTGAAGCGCGACCACGGCAAGCCCCTGCCTTTCGACAAGCCGAGAGTGGTCTCCAGCGAAACCGGTAACCTTCTGCAAAGCCCCTGGCGTTTCAGCCGGCATGGTCAATGCGGCACGTGGGCCAGCGAGCTGTTCCCGCACGTGGCCGGCATGGCCGACGATCTGTGCATGATCAACTCCATGCACGGCTCGAACTCGCGGCACGGCGGCGCGCTGTTGGAGCTGCACACCGGCAGCGATACTTTCGTGCGGCCCAGCATGGGCTCGTGGATCACTTACGGGCTGGGGACCGAAAACCAGGACCTGCCCGGCTTCGTCACGATCTGTCCCACGCTGACGCACGGCGGCGTGAACAACTACAGCTCCGCCTTTTTGCCCGCGGTCTACCATGGCACGCCCTTGGGCAACGCCAGTGTGCCTGCCGAGCAGGCCAGAATCCCCTTCATCACCGCGGCCGGCGGCAGCCGCGGCGTCCAGCGGATGGAGCTCGACCTCGTGCGCCAGATCAACCGGGAGCAGCTCGCCACGACCGGCCCCGACGCGGCCCTGGAAGGGCGGATCGATGCGTTCGAGCTGGCCTTCCGCATGCAGGCGGCCGCCCCCGAGTTGCAGGACATCTCGGACGAGACGGCGGCCACCTTGAAGCTGTACGGCCTGGACAACGACAAGACCCGCAACTTCGGCCGGCAGTGTCTGATGGCCCGCCGTTTCGCCGAGCGTGGCGTGCGTTTTATCCAGGTGACGCACAGCTACAAGTGGGACCAGCACGGCGACCTGCGGCGCGACCACGCCTCCAACGCCCTGGAAGTCGACTTGCCGATCGCCGGCTTGCTCAAGGATCTCAAGTCGCGCGGATTGCTGGCCGAAACGCTCGTGCTCTGGGGAGGCGAGTTCGGCCGCACGCCGACGGCGCAGGGCAACGACGGGCGCGACCACAATCCGCACGGTTTTTCGATGTGGCTGGCCGGCGGCGGAGTGAAGCCCGGCTTCCAGTACGGCGCCACCGACGACTACGGCTACTATGCCGTCCGGGACAAGGTCCACTTCCACGACTTGCACGCCACGATGCTGCACCTGCTGGGGCTCGACCACACCCGGCTGACCTACCGGCACGCCGGCCGCGACTTCCGCCTGACCGACGTCCACGGCCGCATCGTCGACGAGATCATCGACGCGCCTGCATAGGTGCGCGGTGTGAGTACGCTTAGCCTTCTCGTCTCAAGTCGCCCGGCATGTTCTACCGATCAGGTAAGAGATAGCGGATACGGCGGTTCTTCCGTCGCTTCGCCCAGATCACCGAGACTACCCAGCGTTGCCCTCCTGCGCCGCTAAAATCTCCAAGCAACTTCCAAGAGCCGTCTCCATGTACCAGACCTACTGGGGCTTGCGTGCAAACCCCTTCGGCAATCGCCTCGACCCGGACCATTATTATCCGGCGCCGACGCACGACGAAGCGCTGGCCCGGCTCGACTACCTGGTCGACAGCCAGCGGCGGCTGGGCCTCGTGATTGGCCCGGCCGGCTGCGGCAAGTCGTATGTGCTCGAGGTTCTGGCGCGGCAGCTCGCCCGCAAGGCGGTCTGCCTCAGTCGTCTCAGCTTGTTGGGCATCGAGCCGGCGGAAATGCTCTGGCGAATTGCCGCTCAGTGGGGACTCGACCCCCGTCCCTCCGACACGCCGTATGACTGCTGGCGCGCACTGGGCCAGCGCCTCATCGAGCACCGTTGGCAAGGCATTCGATCGCTGCTGCTGCTCGACGACGCGGGTCAGGCCGCTCCCGAGCTGCTCTGGCAGGTCTGCCGGCTGGTGCGCTCCGCCCAGGTCGATCGCGCCGGCTTGACCATCGTGCTGGCGTCCCGGCCCAAGGAGGTCAAGCGCCTGGGAGCCCGCTTGCTGGAGCTGGCCGAGTTGCGGATCGAAGTCGAACCTTGGGATCTGACCGATACGGCGGCCTATCTCGACCATGCCCTGGCCAGGGCCGGTCGGGCCGAGCCGATCTTCGATGCCGACGCGGTTGTGCGGCTGCACGAACTGTCCGCCGGGGCTGTCCGGCGTATCGAGCTCTTGGCCGATCTGGCCCTGCTGGCGGCGGCCGGCCGCGGGCTGCCCGGAGTCGATGCCGACACCATCCAGGGCGTCTACGAGGAGCTGGGCTTCATGGACCAGGCGATCCAGATCGGCCGCTCCGCCCTCCGTTGACCGAAATCCTGCCCCGTATCCGTTCAGCGCTCACCTCGGCCGGTGTCCGCCCCCGGCTTCTCCGGACGGCCAAGATCGGCCATCCTGCGGCGAAGTACCATGGCCCGGCCCCTCACCTGCTCTGGTAATGTTCCAGGTGGACATTAGAATTACTTGGTTCAGCCGCAGCCGCGAGTCTTGGTCCATGGCCGCGGGCACGTCGGGTGTGCCGTCGCCGTCTTTGCCGTCTTCGTGGTTTGTTGAGGGAGCATGGCCAAATCATCGAACCCCGCCGAGTCAGCCGCCCAGGGTGCACGTGCCATTGACGGCGCGCCGGCGGCGCTGCCGGAGGTCGAGCTCAAGGACCCGGTAATGGCCGTGGCGCTGGCATGGCTGATTCCCGGCCTGGGCCATTGGTACCAGGGCCGCCGCAGCAAGGCGTTGTTGTTCTTCGTCTGCATCATGGGCACGTTCATCTACGGGCTGTACCTGGGCGAGGGGCGGGTGGTGTATGCCTCGTGGCGGCCCAACGACAAGCGGCTCCCCTTCTTGTGCCAGATGGGCGTCGGTGTGCCGGCGATCACTGCCGTCGTGCAGGCCCGCCGCGACAACCCCATTCCGTTCCCCGGTCACTTCATGGTCCCTCCCAAGATCGACGAAGACCGCCAGTTCGGGGCGGGAGACGAGCTCGACCAGCTCCAGAAACGGCTGCACCGCTTTTGGGAGTTGGGCACCGTCTACACTATGATTGCCGGCCTGCTGAACATCCTGGCGATGTACGACGCCTGGGGAGGGCCGGCCTTCGTCGTTCCTCCGCAGAAGGCGAAGAAGGACGACGAACCGGAGCCTGGCGACGCGGGGCAATCGGGCGCGGCAAAGCCCTCGGGGGGCGGTACAGGGGCCTCGGGAGGCGGTACGGGGGGTGGTGGATGATCGGCGACGCGCTGCTGCTGGGCCTGCTCTTGGCTCGGGTCAATCATCTCTGGTTTGCTTTGCCGTTGATCGTGGTCGTCAGCCTGGTTTACGCGGCCACGCGGCACGAGCAGATGGACCAGATCGGCATCGGCGCCCTGCGGATCGGCGCCTGGATTTCCGCCTTCATGCTGGTGGTCTTCGCCGTCCTCGTCCTCGTCTCCTCCCTCGTCTAACATTGGCACCCGCCTGAAATTCCGCTCGATGAAGAAAAGCGCCAGCCATCGTCCGGTCCACTTCCGGCTGCCGCTGCTGCCGGCTTGTTGCACTCTGCTTCTTTGGACCTGGGCAGCCGTTGTCGCAGGCGGAAACGACGAGCCGGACCGTCCCTGGCGTTCCTTGCCCCTGTTCAACGACGGCAAAGTGGATCAGGACTGGATCCATGTCGGATGGGGCGGCTTTGTCGTTGATGGCGACAGTCTGCGCACGCAGTGTGACGAGAAGGGAATGGGCCTTCTCTTGTACAAGAAGGAGCAATTCGGCGACTGTCAGATCCGCGTCGTTTACAAATCGAAGGATGCCAAGTCCAATGCGGGCGTCTTCGTGCGGATTGACAGCGGCATCCTGGAGCGAGTGAAAGACAAGCCTGCGGCCGTCCGCCGGAGCCAAGAGGGGGAACTTTCGAGTGAGTCGTTGAAGGCGTTGATGGAGAGCTCCCAGCAGGAACAAGGGCCCTGGTATGCGGTGCACCACGGCTACGAGGTCCAGATTTGCGACGAGAGCGACGAGTTCCACCGCACGGGGGCCATCTACTCGCTGGCGAAGGCCGCTCGCCTGTCCAACGAGCGGTCCAACGAATGGAGAACCATGGTCATCACGCTCGATGGAAACCTCGTGCGCGTCGACCTCGACGGACAGCCCGTCACCACCTTCGACCCCGACGGCAACGACGTTCCCAGCGACCGAAGCTGGTATGAGCCCAAGCGGGAACCGAAAAGGCCAACGTCCGGATACCTCGGCCTGCAGAATCACGATCCCGGCGACGTCGTCTATTTCAAGGAGGTCAGCGTCCGGCCGCTGCGCGACGCGCCGTGAGGGCCGTCACGCGCCCTCTTCATCCATCCCTCGAGCCTGAGCGGCCGCCCCCAGATCGCCAATCCCCTCGTAGGCCACCGCCAGAATCAGCAACCGCTTAAACGTCCCGGCCGCCTCGGCGGCCTGCCCCTGCTGCAACTGCGTCGTCCCCAACCGAAACAGCAGCTCCGCGTCGTCCGGGAATTTTTCCAACCCCTCCCGGCCCCGCCCGGCCCTCTCCGTCTCCCCTTGTCGCCTTGTCGTGTCTGGCCTGCCTCGCCTCATCGCCCCCTCGCCTCATCGGTCTCCCTCCCTCCGGCGGAATCTCTTTTGTCCCACGGGCCGTAGGCCGCACGTGCGTTGCCAGGTCCCCTTGTCGCCTTGTCGCCTTGTCCCCTGGTCGCATGTTTGCCCGGCGTGCACCACGAACGAGTCGGTGAACACGACCTGGCCGCCGGCGCGGTTGATGGCCGGCATGATCTGCTCGTGCACGCGGTGACGTCCGATTGCCAAGCGGGTCGACACTCGCGACGCGATGGCTATCGGAATTCCATACGGGCGTCCAAACCTTGCCGAGCGGGTTTTTCAAAGTCACCTGCTCGTAGATTGGTAGATTCAACGTGCCGCTGGACGTGCGGCTCGAAGGCACCGAGGTCGAAAAGGGGTGCAAGATCCTTTCCGCCAGCGAGCTGGACATCATTTCTGCCCAGGACCTCACCCACGCCGCCCAAAAAGTTGTCTCCGCCGCCGCTTGATCCACAGTTGGTCGGCAGCAATGAGCTGCGTCCCCTTTCCGCCCCAGCAATGAGCTGCGTCCCCTTTCCGCCCCTGCAGTCATATCCCCCATTTCCAAAACATGTAGAGGCGCACGGCAATAAAGCTCAGACTCGCGCCAAGACCTATCACAATAGCCAAACACCAAAGGCATCCTGCGGACACCCTAAGTCGTCTAACAGACTTGTCCAGGTCCCTTGGCGGCTGCATAGTCCGGCATCCCTAAAGCAGGGTCATTCTCGTGGGCATCTTGAAATAGCGGCTTTGGCCGGCTAT
The DNA here is from genome assembly GCA_040901675.1 of Pirellulales bacterium. Classification (GTDB taxonomy): domain Bacteria; phylum Planctomycetota; class Planctomycetia; order Pirellulales; family JAICIG01; genus JBBDNX01. The sequence continues at coordinate 90,530 of JBBDYJ010000031.1, forward strand.
TAGCTTAGGAGCGCGCTGGGTTAGGGGTACGAGGCCAAACCAATATCTTGCCGGGAGGCGGCGCAGGTATTGTCGGATCGTCGTCCCTCTTGTCGCGGGTTGCCTGCGTGCCCTCGTTGAGTTCCGCTTCTTCGGAACCTTCGGGGCACTCAAGGCACGTGTACTCGGGACCATATATCCAGTAGCCGGGATTCCACCATGAGCGAGTGTACGTGACTTCCACCTTCGGGACTGTCTGGGTGCATACGTAGGCCCTACAGTAGGGGAAAAACGGGACAGGTCTTGGGACAGGTCTAATTTCCGGCGGGCCCAGTCACGCGGCACTACCAGCGGCCAGTCCGACAACCAGCGCCGCGCGTCCGCGGCCCCCTTGACGCGACGCCAGGCCGGCATGGTGGTCGTCCCAAGGGGATCGCGAGTCCCGGCCGGAGCATAGGCGGTCCAGGGCCAGCCGTCAAATAATCAAATAATCATGGGCGTCTTTGAATCCGTGTTGTTTCAGTATCACGCCGTACCATTCAACCGGCCCAGCCTGGACCAGTTCCGCACGCAGGTCGTCCGCAATTGGGAAACAATTCAAAATGCACTGGCCGGTACGTCGTGGTTTCCTCCAGGGGCGGACCTTCGGCCGCCCGGCGAGCTTGTCCTCCAGACGCGCCCCTGCAAGCACGCCCACCTGCCGCGCCGGACAGGAGCCCCAAGACCTAAGCACCAAGACCCAAGAAGCAAAGCCTCGATCGTCCAGCTAGGTCCTGAGCTCCGACATCGGATCGAGGTGGGCGTGAAGGCCGTCGCCCACCTGGTTCACGCTGACCGTGTGCCAGAAAAGGCGCTCCAGCTCCGCCGCCGGCAGGTGCATCCGGTACACCAAGGCCCAAGCGACCGCGGACACCCCCTCCCAACACCCCGGCTGGGTCAGGGCGGCCTCCGTCCGGGCCAACAGCCGATCGAGGTATGCCATCCGCCGATGACTTCGACCCGGCAGACACGACATCAACGCCCGCGCTTCGCCGAACATCCGCGCGCGATCCACCTCGGCCGCAATCGCGCCGGCCACCTGGGGCGGCTGCCTGAACTCGGCTTGACCGGCCTGTGCCGGCGGGCGCGGCGATGGTTGAATGTCGAGCGAACGAATCTCAGCCAGCAGCCCGGCGAGCCCGATCATGATGTCGGCTTCGAACTGGACCTGGCCGGGCTTGCAGACGTCGGGCGACCGCCGCCGCCACCCGTCGCCCGGCCCCGTGCGATTGAACATCAGCGACACCGGGCCGGCCGGCCGGCCGAGGATCAAGGCCATGCAGGCATGGCCCGCCTCATGAAATGCGTGGGCGAGTTTGACGCGACAGGTATAGCCCATGGAAACTGCTCGCCGGAGATAGTCCGGGTCTATTAAAACCCTAGCTCACCTGGCCGGCTGGGAAGGGCCTCGGGGCTGCCTGGGCGTCGAATCCCCAAGGCGCTCCATCAGTTGGAATCACGGCACGGATTAATCTGCTGGGGCAGGTCGTATGGGGCAGGTCGTAACGCCGGTGCCCCGTCGCCAAGGGGGTCGCGACTGCCACACCCGGCTGGGCCACTGCGGCGCCAGCGGATATAGTGAAGGACAGCCCACGGCCCGTGGGCGAGCTTGCACCAGCCCTCCGCCATCCCGCCCGTTGGCCAGCCAAGAATGAACGAACCTTCGAGCATTCGCGCGAGCATGTTGGCGGCCTCGGTGTTGGCGGCGGCCGCGTGCCTCGTCGCAGCAGCTAGCCGGGTATCAGGCGGCGAAGACGGCCGGCAGCGCAACGACATCCAGGCCGATGGTCCGGGCGAGGAGTTCTTCGAACGGCGCATACGGCCGGTGCTGGCCGAGCATTGTTGCGCCTGCCACGGTGAAAAGAAGCAGGAGTCCGGCCTGCGGCTCGACCAACCGCAAGCAGCACTCGAAGGAGGCGAGAATGGGCCGGTGATCGCCGCCGGCGATCCCGAGGCCAGCCGGCTCGTGCAAGCGATCCGCTATCTGGACGACACGCTGCAGATGCCTCCCGACGGCCGGCTGAGCGACGAGGCGATCCGCGATCTCGAGGAGTGGATCCGCCAAGGCGCTCCTTGGCCGCAAGGGGCCGGTGTTCGGGCAGAGACGGGCACTGATGCCTGGCGATCGCATTGGGCCTTCCAGCCAATCGGCGATCCGGAGCCGCCGGCGGTGAAAGACACAGCCTGGCCGCGAACGCCGATCGACCAGTTTATCCTGGCCCGCTTGGAGGCGGCCGGCCTGGCCCCGTCGCCTGCCGCCGACCGGCGAACTCTCTTGCGGCGGCTAACATTCGGCCTGACCGGTCTAGCGCCCACGCCGCAGGAGATCGACGATTTCGTCAACGATCCGTCCGACGAGGCACTGTCCCGCGCCATCGACCGCCTGCTCGCGTCGCCGGCCTACGGCCAGCGCTGGGGCCGGCATTGGCTCGACGTGGCCCGCTACGCCGACAACAAGGGGTACAAGTTCTTCGGCTCGGACGAATTTCATGGCTACACGTTCCGGGACTGGGTGATCCAGGCCTTCAACGACGACTTGCCGTACGACGAGTTCATCCTCCAGCAGTTGGCGGCCGATCGCCTGCTGGCCGAACGCGGCATTGCCGACGACACGCGCTCATTGGCGGCCATGGGCTATCTGACCGTGGGCCGCCGCTTCCTGGAAGACCTGCACGACATCATCGACGATCGCATCGACGTCGTGACGCGGGGCATCTTGGGTTTGACCGTGACCTGCGCCCGCTGCCATGACCACAAGTACGATCCGATCCCGACTGCCGACTACTACTCGCTGTACGGCGTGTTTGCCGGCTCGATGGAAAAGACGCGTACGCTGTATTCTGCCGCCAGCCAGACCGAGGCCGAGCGCGAGCACGAATGCCAGCTTGCAGCCCGCGAAGCGGAGCTGGACCAGTACTTCGAGAAGCGGCACGCCGAGCTGTTGGCCGCCTTCCGCTCGCAAGTGGCCCAGTACCTGCTCGAGGGACACAAGGCCCAAAGCCTGCCGCCGACCGATCGCTTCATGTTCGTCGAGGAGCCGGACAAGCTGAGCCAGTTGGTGATCGGCAACTGGCGGGCCTTCCTCGATCGCACCGAGCGCGGGCACGATCCGGTGTTCGCCGCCTGGCACGCCTTTGCCGACTTGCCGCCATCCGACTTTGCCGCCAAGGCGCCGGCCATCGCGGAAGCCATCCGTGCCAACGCCGATCCCGCGCGGCCGATCAATGCCCGGGTGGCGAGCCTCTTCGAAGGCGCCGCTCCGGCGAGCCTGGAAGAAGTGGCTGACCGCTACGGCCAGTTGCTGGCCGGCGTCGAGCGGCAGTGGAAGGAGACGCTTAGCGAGGCGGCCGCTGCCGGCGGCGAGCCGCCCGCGCGATTCGAAGACGACGCGCTCGAGCCGCTGCGGCGCGTGTTGTATGGCCCGCTCTCGCCGGTCGATGTGCCGATCACCGACGTGGAGTTCTTGGTTGGGCGGCCCGGCCAGGCCCAAATCAACGAGCTGCGCAAGAAGATCGCCGACTTCGTGGCCTCATCGTCATTGCGGCCGCCGCGGGCGATGATCCTGGATGAAGCTCCGGCCCTGTGTCTCCACCAGCCGCGGGTCTTCCAGCGCGGCAAGCCGAGCAATCTTGGTCCGCAAGTGCCACGGCAGTTCCTTGCCGTGCTGTCCGGCGAGGGGCGAAAGCCGTTCAGCCAAGGCAGCGGCCGGCTGGAGCTGGCTCGCGCGATTGTCGACCGGCGCAACCCCCTGACGGCACGGGTGATGGTGAACCGCGTCTGGCTGGCACATTTCGGCTCGGCGCTGGTGCCGACGCCCAGCGATTTCGGCCTGCGCAGCGAGCCGCCAAGCCATCCCGAATTGCTCGACTGGCTGGCCACGCGTTTCATGGAGCAAGGCTGGTCGATCAAACAATTACACCGCTTGATCGTGCTCTCCAGCGTCTACCAGCAGCGCAGCGACGATCGCACCGAAGCCAGCCGCATCGATCCCGGCAACCGGCTGCTGTGGAGGATGAATCGCCGCCGCCTGGATTTCGAATCGCTCCGCGACGCGCTGTTGGCCGTGGCCGGGCAGCTCGATGCCGGTGCCGGCGGCCCGCCCGTCGACATCGTCAATCCGCCCTACAGCAAGCGGCGGACCGTCTACGGCTACGTCGATCGCACGAACTTGCCCGGGCTGTTCCGGACATTCGACTTCGCCATCCCCGACACCCACAGCCCGCAGCGGTACACGACGACCGTCCCTCAGCAGGCGTTGTTCCTGATGAACAACCCGTTCGTGATCGAGCAGGCCCGGCACCTGGCCGCCCGGGGCGAAATCGCCGGCGAGGCCAACCCGCGGCGGCGGATCGAACGCCTGTATGCGATTTGCTTCGGCCGGCCGCCCGATCCGGACGAGATCGAGCTGGGCCTCGGCTACATCCATTCGGGCAGCGAGAGAAGGGCTGACCCGGAGCTCACGCCGTGGGAAAGATACTGCCACGCCCTGTTGTTGATGAACGAATTCGTGATGCTCGACTGACGAGCAGGAAAAGTCCATGAATCCGGATCCTGTACAGCCACACGCCCTCGGCCGCCGCGAGCTGCTCCAGCGCACCGGCATGGGGCTGGGGGCCTTGGCGCTGGGACAATTGCTCGGCGATTCGGGCTGGCTGGCATCCTCCGCCCAGGCCGCCAACCCCGCGCAGCCCTTGGCTCCCAGGGCACCGCATTTTGCCGCCAAGGCCAAGCACGTCATTCATTTCTTTCTCAATGGCGGGCCTTCGCACGTCGACACGTTTGACCCCAAGCCGGCCCTGGCCGAGTACGCCGGCCGCAACATCCCGACCGGCAACCTGGCCACCGAGCGGCCGACCGGGGCGGCCTATCCTTCGCCGTTCAAGTTCAAAAAGTATGGCCAGAGCGGCATCGAGGTCAGCGAGCTTTTCCCGCACGTTGCCGAATCGATCGACGAGATCGCGGTGATCCGCTCGGCCTATGCCGATCTGCCCAACCACGAGCCATCGTTGATGTTGATGAACTGCGGCGAGGCGCGATTGATCAGGCCCAGCATGGGTTCGTGGATCACCTACGGCCTGGGGACCGAGAACCAGAATCTGCCGGCCTTCGTCGTGATGTGTCCCGGCGGCTATCCGATCCAGGCCTCGCAGAACTGGCAGGCCGGCTTCCTGCCTGGCATCTACCAGGGCACTTATATCGACTCGCAGCACACCGACCTGGAGAAGCTGGTCGAAAACATCCGCCACAACTATGCCTCGCCCGCCGAGCAGCGCCGGCAGCTCGACCTGGTGGCCCAGCTCAACCGGCGGCACCTTGACGCGCGGCAGCAGGATGCCCAATTGGAGGCGCGGATCCAGTCGTTCGAGTTGGCGTTCCGCATGCAGTCCGAGGCGGCGGAGGCGTTTGACGTCAGCCGCGAGCCGCAGCACGTCCTCGATCTGTACGGGCCCGGCACGCACGCCCGGCAGACGCTGGTGGCGCGGCGGCTGATCGAGCGGGGAGTCCGTTACGTGCAGCTCTGGCATGGCGCGGGACAGCCGTGGGACAACCACGACAACATCGAAGCCAACCACCGCAAGCTGGCCGGCGAGTGCGACCAGGCGATGGGCGCCTTGTTGAAGGACCTCAAGCAGCGAGGCCTGTTGGACGAGACGCTCGTGCTATGGGGCGGCGAATTCGGCCGCACTCCGACGGCCGAGCTGCCGGCCGGCAATGGCCGCGACCACAACCACTACGGGTTCACGGTCTGGCTGGCCGGTGGCGGCGTGCGTGGCGGCTACGTCCACGGGGCCACCGACGAGTTCGGCTACCGCTCAGTTGAGAACCGGGTGCACATCCACGACCTGCACGCCACGATGCTGCACCTGCTGGGATTCGACCACGAGCGGTTCACCTTCCGCTACGCCGGCCGCGATTTCCGGCTGACCGACGTGCACGGCAAAGTCGTGCAGGCGATTCTGGCGATATAGAGGTCGTTCCTGGTGGCGGGATCGGCAAGACTCACGACCCACCCGGTGCCAGCTTCACTGATGTAGCGTTTGACGATCGCACTGGTGTCGAGAAAGAATGACGCCACCTAGCGCCGCTCCTCAATGACGGTTTCCGAAAGCGGCTTCCCCTCGATCTTGAAAGGTTGTCGGTTCCTGTACGGCTCGAAGTCCGTTATTGGCGGCTTCACTTCCTTGAGCAGGCCAGATTGAATCAGGCGCCGATGGAGCTCTTCCTTGGGCGATCGCTGCCCAAACGAGGGAGAGGACAGTTCCTCCTCGAGTACCGTCCGGATGCGCTGTTGGTCCTCGGGAGGGAGCCCACGCACCTCTTCAATCAGTTTGTCGATGTCGGTAGCCATGCCGCGCCCTTCCGATCGCAACCTTTCATCTCATCTTTTCAATTCTACGGTCAAAAGCCGGAAAGAGCCAACACGATAGGGCTGACAGCCGTCAGAACGTGATCTTTGCGTTGGGCAGGGCCTGCTGAACCTGCAGGGCGCGGGCGGCGGTGACACGGGACTGCTTGAGTTGATGCTGGGCTTATGGAACCGGCAGGACCACGAAGACGCCGAACTCGGGCTCGGTGACGGGCAGCGGATAGTCGGGCATGCCAACGGGTTGAACCGGCGGGGTCGGCCTCATCGGCAACGGCACGGGACGACCTTCGTACGTGCCCTCCAGGACCGGCGGCCCAAAAAAATCTTGAGCGCTGACGATTCGGTATCGCATCCCGTCGGAGAGCACCTGACCCAAATCCAGGTCGACCGTCTCAGCCTTTTCCCAATTGTAAACCACCACGTGGGCGCGGCCGGGTTCGTACCGGTTGGGGCGGACGAACACCCGGTTGTCGGGCCGCCCGTCCTGTACCAGATGGCTCCGGTGGTCCAGGCCGGTGCCTTGCCTCCAGGCATTCAGGTCGAAGTCCTTGGTCGCTTCGCCTTCGAGAACGGAAAAGGCGGGATACTGATTGCCGCTTCGGAAGTACGTATTGGCATCCCACTGGTATGCGGACGTCTTGAATTGCCGCGGATTTTCGAAGCGGACCAGAGTATTCTGCCCGACGATCGTGTTGCCTTGCAACGTGAGCTGCTCGAAGTCGCGGACGTACAGGCCGCCCGCGATGTAATTGTCCTCGACCGTCGCGTCGGCGTTCGACCCACCCCAGTAATAGCCCAGTTGCAACGAGCCGCCATAGGTGGCGTTGTCCTTGATCGTCACGCGTTCGACGCGGGTGCCTCCGCCGACCATGATGCCGGGGCTGCGGTCGTCGAGATTGGCCAGGCAGCCGTTGTTGAAGCAGGCGTTGCCTTCGATCAAGAAGCCGCTCAGGAAGGCCTTTTCGGAGCCATAGCAATGGATGCCGTAGCCGAACTGGTTGAACATGACGTTATCGATCAGCCGCTTCGTCCCGTGCCGGTTCTGTGCGTAAATGGCATGGCCGTGTCCCCGGTCGGGTCCTTTCCAGCCATTGTGGTAGATCAGGCAGCCGTAGACTTCGCCTCCGATGCCTGCGGACCAGAAACCAAAACCTCCGGCCGTGTCGTGCACGATCAGGTTGATGAACTTGACGTGCGAAGCGCGGCTGAACAAACCGCCGCGGCGGATGTCGTCCGGCCACGAGCCGCTGAGCTTGGTTTCGCGGCGAGGGTCCGAGCAGGTGACTTCAAAGCCCCAGAAGACCGAGTGGTCGCCGTCGACGTTGAACAAGCCGTCGTCGCGCTCGTCGCGCGGCCGCGTGTCAATAATTGCCCGCTCGCCGGTTGCTTGCCGCACCGTGACCGGCGACTCCTGGGTGCCTTCGAGCTTGCTGGCGAATCCGCCTCGATACGTGCCTCCGTGCAGCCAGACCGTGTCACCCGGCCCGATGCGCGCCTTGCCGGCCGGGTCGACGGCGCCGGACAGCGCCGTCTCGAGGTCCCATGGCGCATCGGGGCTGCCGTCGCCGGCCGAGCTGCCGCCCGGCGATACGTGGTACTCGGCCCCGCGGGCCGCGGTGCCCAAGAGCAGCACCCCAAGCGCCCATCCCAACTGCAGACAGGCAATCATGCGCATGCGAGGCTCCTCTCGTGGAATTGAGCCTTGGCCACACCAGATCTATCAGGCTGCGTGCCCCTCTGCCAGGTTCCTGCTGGCGATGCCGGCCAGCCCACGAATTCGCGGCGCGTCCGGTTGGCGGGGCGGCGCCGATTGTGCGCTTGCAGGGTGGCAGTCATGGACGAGCCCTCCGACCGTTTGGAAGGCACGCCAAGCATAACCGTTCCTTTATGCGTTCACAAGGCGGCCTAGGCCGGACCGCCGCGCGCGACGGGAACGGCGGCGGGAGTCATCGACGAAAAGTGCCGCGGCGCGGGCCTTTTTCGCGAACTACACTTTTGGGGGGAAGTGGGCGCGCTCGCATCTGCCTTTCTGCGGTCCGGCCCCTGTTGCCGCTCGAACGAGGTTTCCTGGACGTGGCCAAAGCCCGAACGCTGCTGCCCGTGGCGGTCGACACGCTGTTTGCGCCGGCAACGTTCGATTTTGACCTCTATATTCGACCCGACCCCAGTGGCCCGGCGCTGTTATACCGGGAGCACAGTTTCCCTTTCGAACGCGGCGACGTCGATCGGCTGATGAGGCGCGGCGTGACCACGCTGTACATTCCCGACACCGGGGCCGCCAGCTACCAGCGTTACGTGCACCAGGAGATCCTGAGCAACACCTCGCTGCCGCCCGGACAACGGTTCGAGGCGTTGACCGCCGCCGGGCGAATGACGTTTTACGAGGCGTTTGCGGACGGGCAGGTGGACCGCATGATCGCCTTTGCCGAGGATCTGGCCGGCCGGGTGGTCGACATCCTCTGCCAGCGCGAGATGGTGCTCTTCGATCTGTTCCGGGTGATGAGGCACGACCATCACACGTACACCCACGTGACCAACGTCTGCGGATACTGCCTGGCGCTGGCCGAACGGGCGGGAGTGAGCGATCGGAACGAACTGGCGTCGATCGGCGCCGGCGCCCTGTTGCACGACATTGGCAAGCGGCACGTGCCCAGGTCGCTGTTGAACAAGCCGGGGCGGCTGACGGATCCCGAACGCGAAGTCATCCAGCGGCATCCCTCGGTGGGCTTCGAAGAGTTGTCGCCGCGGCAGGATCTTTCCTGGGGTCAGTTGATGATGGTCTATCAGCACCACGAGCGTCTGAACGGGCGCGGCTACCCGGTCCGCTTGCAGGCCGATGAGATCCATCCCTGGGCCAAATTGTGCGCCGTGGTCGACGTGTTCGACGCGTTGACCTGCCAGCGGCCGTATCGGCGGCCTTGGCCGGTGAAGGAAGCGATGGCGTATCTTCATGAGCGGGCGGGAAGCGAATTCGATAAGGAAATGGTGCAATGCTGGATGGCAGCGATGAACAGCGCTCGGTAGCCGATGCACTGGCCCTGCTGCCATGCGATATCGAGCTGCCCGCCAAATGGAACGACTTTTTCAAGCGGACCGGGATGTTGCCCTGCATGCGGGGCGACCGGCGGCGATTTACCCGCTCCTTTCATCGGGCCCAGGCCGCTCTGGAGTACCGGCAAACCTTGCCGCACCTGGCCCGGCCGGCCATCTGGTATTGCGTGTACACCACGGACATCACGAGAAAGTCGATCGGCTTCCTGCACAGCGAGCAGCTTTTCCCCGGCGAGCGGATGCGGATGATGCTGATCGACGGCAGCGAGCGGATTGTGCACGTCGTGCGATGCCGCCGGATCCGCAACCGCTGCTACGACACCGGGGCGCGGTTCATCGACGGCTTTGATGCACCCTTGTTACAGGATTGACGGCTAGGCCGGACCGCCGCGGGCCGGATAGCTGCCAACCTCCACGTGGTGGCCGTCCGGATCACGAAAGAAGACCTGTTTGAGTCCCGTGTCGGCCTGGATGTTCACCCGCCGCTCGACCCCATGCTCGGCCAGCAACCGCTCGACCGCGTCTACGTCGTCCACGAGAAAAGCCAGGTGATCGGCCCGGGTTTGAATTTCGCCCCGGGGTCCGGGGAGCGAGCCGTCGGTGATCAGGTGAATCTGGAGGCCATAGTTCTCCAGCCAGGCGCCCGGGAACCGCAGGTCGGGGCGGGGAATTTCGCGAAACCCCAGCACGTCGCGATAAAAGGCCCGGCCCGCTTCCAGCCGGTTGGTGAGCCGCGCCACGTGGTGCAGCGCACGGATGGGTAACGGCGCAGTCATGATGGTTTCAAGGGGGAGTGGCGTTTTCGGTGGCAACGGTTCGCATCACATCATAGCCGAGCGGCGGAAACCCTGACAGCCCCGCCCGGATTGCCGTCATCCGCGGTACAACCGCTACCGCCGCCGGCCGGAATAGCAAGGCCGGCGCACGACGAGTCTCGATTGCAACCTACATTTCGAAAAGAAGTGCCGTACCGCCTGGACCGGTCCGGCCAGGCTGGACCGCGTTGGTCGCGAGATAGCCAGCGAGCGCCGTGCCCTGAGTTGCGGCGCGATTTTACGCCCTTTGTGAGACTCCGAGATGAATCAGAACCGTGAACCGCGCCGCCGCCGGCTGGTGGATCACTTTCAATACAAGCTGGTCGCCAGGGTGGTTGGCTACTGGGCGGTGTACCAGCTTACGCTCTGGAACGTGTTGTTCTGCTGGCGGCTGCTGGCGGAGGGCAAGGGCAACCTGGTCGAGCAATACGGCCGGTTCTGCACCGAGTACTATCCGCTCTGGATCTGCTTCCTGGTGCTGGTGCCCGCCTTCGCCTGGGACGCGGCCCGGTTCTCACATCGCGTGGCCGGCCCGATTTATCACTTCCGCCGCGCCATGCGAGACGTCGCCGCCGGCAAGCCGGTCGAGTTGATTCAGTTGCGCGACAGCGACGCCTTAATCGAAATGCAAGCCGACTTCAACAACATGCTCGAATCGCTGGCCCGGCGTGGTCTGGCGATCGAGACACCCGGCCCGCAGGCCACCGAATCGGCAGCAGGGGCAGACCGGCGCGACGATATGGTCATCAAGGCACGCTTGCAGTGATCCGACCGCTCCAACCTTCGATCGGCGGCGCGAACTCAGCCGCAGCGCCGGGCCCGGCCGTGAGGCGGCAACGCCGCGGCGCGTGCGCGATCGAGTATTGCCTGGTGATTTCGCTGGTGGCCGTGGTGTTGATCGCCGGTTCCCAACATCTTGGCGTAGGTGTGGTCAATACTTTCGGCAAGCTGAGCGCGTTGCTGAGCGGTGACGCCGGCGACCCCGAGGCCGACAGCGGCGACGAGGGCGACGGCGACGAAGGTGGTGGCGACGAGCAACCCGGTGGGGGCAAGGGCAGGGGCAAAGGCAAGGGCCTGGGCAAGGGCCTGGGCAAGGGCAACGCCAAGGGCCTGGGGGCTCGTTAGCTCTTAGATGCTCTTGTCCTTGGCCGGTTCGAAGACCTGGAGCTGCATCGGCAGAGGGTCGTCTTCCAGCATGCCCAGGGCGCAGACCCAGCGCCCGTCGCGCACCGTATACACATAGCCGCCATCGGGCACCTTGCGTCCTTTTCTGGGCCCCACTGTCATCACGCGGTTGGTCCATGTGAACACGCGGGCCCTGCCGACTTTGTCCAGCTTGAAGCCGCCCTCGAATGCGTATCGGACTTTCTCGTCAGGGTCGAATACAGTCACGGTTTCGTGCCAATCCTTGACTTCTTTCTCGATGCGCATCGGCTTCCCGTCCGGGAACCGGGTGGTCATCGACCAGCGTCCCTGCAGCAGGGCCAGTTCGTCCTTGGGCTTGTCCATCTTCTTGGACTGGCCATGTTCGTCCTGGCTAAACGAAACCAGCCCCAATGCCACAAGAGCCAATACGAGCTTGCAGCGGTTCTTCATTGCCTGGTCCCCCTAACCACCTCTGTCAAAGACAACCCCTTGGTCGGGCGCGGACATTCTAGCAGGTTCCGGCCGCTGGATGCAGCACGGCTGATTCTCCAGGTGCCGTGAGCCGCCCCACCGCCAGCCCCAAGGCTGCCGAAACGGGCCGCATCACGAGACCGGGATGGGCGAAAGCCTGTCGGCCAGCTCCGGCACCGCCGCGGCGATCGCGTCCTCGATCCGCTCCGCGGTGACAAACTCGATTTCTCGGCGGACCTGTTCGGGCAACTCTCCGACCAGCCAGTCCCGCCGCGTGCCGCGGACCGTCAGTCTGCGTCCTCGAAGCTCGACTTGAATCTCGTCCGGACGCACGCCGGCCAGGTCGAACTTGACCAGCCAGCCGCGGCGCGTGCGATACACGTCGGCCGAGGGGTGCCAGCCGGCCTGCTGGCACTCCTCCGTGGCCGAGACGAGCAGCGATCGCAGCATCTTTTTCGGGTTGTCGGGCATGGACGGGAGGGCCGTGGCCGGCCTGCAATTCTAGCGCTTTGCGGCATGCACATAGCGCGCCGCAAGGCAAGGACTTTTTAAGAACGTCTTATCGATCCAGTTCTTTCAGGCTGTCGGCTGCTACATACGCCTCGACGCCCTCCTCGGTCCGGACCAGGCTATAACTGCCCGACTCCCGGATCAGCTCGACCTTGGTGCCGGCCTCGAGTTGGCCGTCGGGCGGCCGTCCCTGCTGCGGCCCGTCGGTGTAGTAGGCGGTTTCCTCGACGACGGAATGAGTCAGCTCGTCGCCTTGGGAGGCCGCCCGCTCTTCGTCGCCGGCCGGATCGCCGGCGTTGCCGTTCTGCCTGGCCTCGTTGCTCCAGCAGCCGGCAACGACCAGCGCGAACCCCACGACTAGCAGTCGGCGACTATGCATGATGGGCGCCATGGGCGGTCCTTTGGTTGACGGGTGCCTTCGTTGACCCAGCGCAATGAGGCAATTCTTGCCCACCGCAGCGACGGCCGCAAGTGTGCAACCCCCCTCCATCGTGCACCGCTCCCGGGCGCTGGTGTTGCCGACAGGCCGGAAAACTTGACTTCGCGGCCGGTTGTGCCAGCATGATCGGCTATGAGCGCGGACCGCAATTTGCTGTTCGGAATCCTTGCCTTGCAGATGGATTTCATCAGCCGCGATGAGCTGATCGCGGCCATGCACGCCTGGGTTCTGGACAAGTCCAACACGCTGGGCGAGATCCTGGTCGCCCAGGAGGCGCTGGAGCGCGATACGCAAGTGCTGCTCGATTCGCTGGTCGAAAAACACCTGGCGCTGCACGACCGCGATCCGGCCAAGAGCCTGGCCGCCATCGGAGCGCTGGGGTCGGCCTGGGACGATTTGTCTCGCGTTCCGGACCCCGACTTGCAAGAGAGCCTCAGGCGCGTGCCGGGCGAGCAGCCGGCGACGGACGCAGCCGGCGACACACTGACCGTGGGCGGCATGGCCGTCGTAGGCAACGCCACCTCATCGGGCAAGCGGTTTCGCATTGTGAGGCCGCACGCCAAAGGCGGCCTGGGCCAGGTTTGGGTTGCCATCGACCAGGAATTGCACCGCGAGGTGGCTCTTAAGGAAATCCAGTCGGAGTTCGCCGACGATCCCAATAGTCGAAGCCGGTTCGTCGTGGAGGCCGAGATCACCGGCGGACTGGAACACCCGGGCGTGGTGCCGGTGTACGGGCTGGGGCAGGACGCCCAGGGGCGGCCTTTCTACGCCATGCGGTTCATCAAGGGCGACAGTTTGAAAAGCGCGATCGAGCGGTTCCACCGCATGGAAGCGCCGGACCGCGACGCGGGCGAACGCGCATTGGCGCTGCGCAAGCTGCTGGGGCGCTTTATCGACGTTTGCAACGCCATCGAGTATGCCCACAGCCGCGGCGTGCTGCACCGCGATCTCAAGCCGGGCAACATCATGCTGGGCAAGTACGGCGAAACGCTGGTCGTCGATTGGGGTCTGGCGAAGAACGTCCAGCGCACCGAATCTCCCAGCCGGGCCGACGAGCGAACGCTGCGACCGGCTTCAGCGGCCGGCTCCAGCGGCACCATGATGGGGTCGGCCGTCGGCACACCTGCATTCATGAGTCCCGAGCAGTCCGCCGGCCGCCTCGACCAACTGGGACCGGCCAGCGACGTCTATAGCCTGGGTGCCACGCTCTACGCGCTCTTGACGGGGCATGCCCCGGTCGAGGATCGCGACGTAGAAACAATGCTGGACAAGGTGCGGCGCGGCGATTTCCCGCGCCCCAGGGTGATCAAACACGATGTGCCGTCGGCGATGGAAGCCGTCTGCATCAAGGCGATGGCGCTGGCGCCCGCCGAACGCTATGCGGCGCCACGCTTGCTGGCCGACGACATCGAGCATTGGCTGGCCGACGAGCCCGTATCGGCCTATGCCGAGCCCTGGACGGCACGGCTCGCCCGCTGGACGCGCCGGCACCGTGCCTGGACCCGCGCCGCGGCGGCGGCGCTGATCGTTGTAACCGTGATGGCCGTGCTCGCCGCGGTTCTGGTCAGCCGGCAGAAGCAGATCGCTCTGGACGAGCGGGCCCGCGCCTTGCTGCAGGAGCGGCAAGCGGAGCAAAACTTCCAGCATGCCGTGGCGGCCGCCAATGCCATGGTCGAGAAAGTGGCGGCGGGGCTGCGACCATTGGCGGGCACCAAGGCGGAGACCGTCGAGAGCATTTTGAACAGCGCGGCCGGCGTTTACGACAACTTGCTGGCCGACGCCGGCCAGCGGCCCGAACTGCTGGCGGGCCAGGGCCGCATGCTGAACCTGTTCAGCGAGATCTACATCGATCTTGGCAACAGCGAGCGGGCGCTCTCTTCCGCGCGGCGAGCGCTATCGTTGCACGAAGCCCTGGTGAAGCGGGAGCCGAGCAACCCGGCTTGGCAATCGGGGCTGGCCGACAGCTTCGAGCGGCTTGGCCTGGCGATGATCACGCGTGGGCAAAGCATGCCCGCCCGCTCCGCTTTTGAGGAGTGCCTTGACATACGCCGCGAATTGCTCGCTCGATTGCCGGATGACCTGGAACGCAATAGCGACCTGGCACGAGGGCTCTATCGGCTGGCCACTGTGCTGGAAATCCAGGGCGATTACGAACAATCGACGGCGCGGCACCAGGAAGCTTTCGATAATCGCCGGCAAGTCGCGGAGGCGGACCCATCGAGCGCCCGCTGGCAGCGGGACCTGGCCAGCAGCCGGCAGTATGTCGCACAGGCCCAGCTTGATGCAGGCCGGGACGAAGAAGCGCTGACGAATTTCCAAGCGGCCTTCGACACGCTCCAGCGCCTGGCCGACGAGGAACCCGACAACGTCGAACGGCAAATCGACCTGGCGGATGCAGCCGTCTGGTACGGCGGCGTGGTCAAGGGACGCGGCGAGTGCGAGCGCGCGAAGGCGCTGTTCGAACAGCACGAGCGGATCGTCCGGCGGCTGGTTGACCAGGATCCCAATAACGCCGAGGCGCGCCGGCGGCAACTCCGCAGCCGGGTGAATATGGGCGATCTGGTGTGCGACGCGGGCAGCCTCGACCAGGACGGGATCGTGCGGACTCTCAAGCAGCAAGCAGCCGTACTGGACGAGCTGTTGGATCTCGCAGGCGTGATGAGTGCCAAGGACCCGGGCAACTACGTCTGGCACGATGCGCGCTGCCTGCTCCCCTGGACTGCCGCGGCTACTTTGCAAAGCCTGGCGCAGCTCGGTGACGAGCCGGAAAGCAACTTCGCCGCCGCGCTCGAAATGTGCGAGGTAGCAAGGCAACGAGCCGGTCAACTCGTCCGGCACGATCCCCACAATACCCAGTGGGCCGCCCTGCTGGCCGGGTCGCACGACACGCTCGGTTACATTTATTCGGCTCAAGGAAAGAATGTCGAAAGCATCCGCGAGCGATTGAAATGCGATGAAATGCGGTGCGAGCTGGCCGCGAGAATGCTTCAAAAACACCCGCGCTCGACTCGCTGGCGCTCCGCGTTGGCTTACAGCCAGGCGCTGTGTGCCACCTATCGGCATATGCTGGCCGAGTTGGGCCGCTCGCCCAAGGAGAATTTGGCAACCGCCCGCGGCGAGGCCGAGCAATCGATCGACCGATTCACGGCTCTGCTTGCCGAGCAGCCGGATAATTCAGAATGGCTAAACCAGTTGGGGATAGCCGAGGGAGCACTGGCGATCGTCCTGTCTCAGCAAGGCGACCAAACGGCCGCCGAGGGGCATTACGGCAAGCACAGGGAGGCCTCCCGGCGTGCCGACGAGATCAACCAGGCCAAGGGGGACAAGGCCAAGGCGGCGCGTGAGCGGTACGGGTGCAGTGTCGTAATCCTGGCCTACCGGGTGATTTCGGTCCGGGAGCTAGCCTGGCTGGCGCGCAGCTCGCTCAGCCTTTCGGAACAGCTCCAACGCCTGGTGCCATCGGCGGATCACCAGTTGAGTTCGATTCAGGCATGCTGGAACCTTGCCGATACGCTGGTCGACGCGCCGACGCGGGATCACCTGGCCGAAGCGCGGCTGGCAGTGCGCCGCGCTCGCGGCCTGCTCAAGAACCTTGAGGCCGGCAACCACGGCAAGAAAGGCGAGCTGGCTGCCTGGCTCGACAAGTTTGCCGCGCTCGACGCGAAGATCGCAGCCGTCGCAGCACCCGGCCCTGACGAAGCGGTCCAAGCCTCAGTTGACGAGCTGGGATACCTGGCCGTCGCCAGGCAGTGGATCGGCGAAGGACGCATCCGCCCGTGGCTGGCTTTCCTGTCGCGCGAGTTAGAGGCCGGGGAGTGTTCGACGTGGGCGGTTTACCCGATGCTGCCGCTTGCCGAGGATGCCGCGGTCGTGCAGGCGATGACCCAGGCCGCACGCGAGATGCTGGCCGAGGATTCTGGATCCGTCAGCCTGGGCGGACAGCGGCTGATTGGCTTGCTGGCCCAATCGACGGGCGATAACGAGACGGCCGCCGAGTTCTATCGCCACCTGTTGGATGTCCGCGCCGATGACGCCGCCGCGCTGGAGGCCCTGGCCAACGTGCTGCTGGCCGACTGGCGACATGACGAGGCGGAAGAAATCCTTGCACGGCTGGTTGCGCTCAAGCTGGATCCAATCGAAGTGCTGCCGTTGCACCAGACGCTGGCCGAAGTGCGGCTGGGGCTGGGCAAGATCGAGGCATGCTCACAAACGATCGCCAGCGCCTTGGAGATCGATCCGGACGACTATTATAACCGCGTGCTTGCCGCGCGGCTCTTGGCGGTCGAGCGGCGGTTCGACGAGGCCCGCCAGCAGCTCCAGCAGCTCGTGGCGGCGGGCGAGCCTTCGAGCCCGGCCCTGGTCTCCGCGCGGATCGCGCTGGCATTGGTCGAGGACGAGCTCGGCAACGCCGAGCAGGCGGAGTCGCGGTTACGCGAGGCGCTACAAGCCCAGGACACTGTCGCCGAGCGCGCGGTGCTCGCCTACCTGCGGCTGCGGCACGGCAGCCCGCTCGACGAAATCCGGACGGTCTTGGAAGAGTGTCACCAGCAGCAGCCCGGCAACCCTTATATCAGCGCCTTTTACGCGCTGGCCCTGGCCCAAGGTCCCAATCCGGCAGACGGCCTGACCAAGCTCGACGAGCTGGCCGCCCATCCCATGCTGGCCGCCTGGCCCGATTTTCTGGACGAGTTGGGAGATGTCTATCTCAAGGCGCAGCGGCCCGACGACGCCCGCGCCGCCTGGCGGAAAGCGCTGGCCGCGTTTCCCCCGACTACCGCCCCGGCGGAGCGGCGCAAGTTGTCGATCGAGCGCAAGCTGGAGACCTTGGGTGCTGATCGTGAGTAAAGCTCAGTAGACTCGGCAGTTGGGCAGAGCCTGCTGTAGTTTGAAAACGCCCTCCGTCGACATTCGAGTGTCCCCTACGTGAAGGCTTTGCAGGCTCGGCATTCCGCCTAGGTGATCGATACCGCGGTCGGTCGTCCGTGTCCCCACCAACGACAGATGGCGTAAGGTGGCGATCTTTGCCAGATGCCCGAGTGCGTCGTCGGTAACGCGGCTGTAGTCGAGCGACAAGAAGTGAAGTTTCGAGAACCGCGGCAGCTCGCTTACCAGGCGATCTCCCACCAGGACGCGTCGGAGGTTCAACCTTTCGAGTTCGGGCATTTCCTCCAGAAGCCGCAATAGGCTCTCGTCGGACATGTTATTGTCCATGATCGTTAGGGACACGATCGGTTGTTGGGGACGCTTCATATCCTGGTCCATGGTCCCACCAAGGTGCTTGATCTTTTCGATGACCTCCGCCTGCGTTGGTTTGTAGTCGATTGGCCAAAGCGCGACATCGATAGGGACGGCCTCCAATTCGTCGGAAGAGGGACGGATTGTGCAATTCGGAATTGCTTTCTTGAGGTCTGCAACTCCTTTCCCGGTGACGTTTGTCCCATGGAGCGACAGGTCCTTCAGCCCATGCAGTTGCCTGAGATACTCGAGGCCGGCATCGGTGACGTCTGTGTTCGAGAGTCCAAGGTTTTCAAGAGACCGAATAGCCGAAAGATGCATCAGACCGTTGTCCGTTATCTTCGTGTTGCTTAACTGCAACCACCGCAATTTGGCGAGATTTCGAAGATGGGCCAGGCCTTCATCACGTACCAGCGAATGATCCAGACTGAGGCTCTCCAGGTTCGATAGCGCGCCAAGATGCTTGAGTCCCGGTCCGGTGACGCCTGTCCGGTACAGGTACAGGACCCGCAACTTCTTCAGCCCTGCAAGATGGATCAGGCCGACGTCGGTGATCCCGGGGTTTCGTCCCAGTTCCAGAGTGGTGACGCCGGGCAGTTTCTCGAAGACCACCAGATCACGGTCGGCCGCTTTCGATTGACCCCTGCCTCCACCCCAGGCAAAATCCACTGTCACCACACTACGGAAATAATCCTCGCCCACTGCTTTTCGTAGCCAAGTCGGCGCCGCCGGCTTCGCATTTTTCTTCGTCTGACCGGCCGAGTCCAGCTCGTAGTCGAATCGCAGCACCCCACCCAGTTTCGTGATTTCTTTGACCGCACGTGCTTGCTTTCGGGCACTCGTCGCCTGCACGGCGAACCATGCAAGCCAAATGCACAGTAGTGTGAAGAGAACGAACGTTCCCCGCAGGCTGAAGGTGAGCCAGCGACGACTCGGCCGCGGCGCCCTTGTCTCTTCGGCCGCCATGCTGGTTCTCCCAATGCCCCCGGCTTGGGTCGCCTGAAAGTGACGCGCGCGCCGCGCTTCGATCTTCTCGGCAGTGCCGTCAGTCTATCCGGTTCGCGGCCCGCTTGGTATCGCGGGAATCGAGTCCTGCTGGTGTGCTGGCGGGGGCGCCGAGGCGCCGCAGCCCCGATCTTGGCCCTCGTCGTCAGCCGGGACGCGATCGCTCTCGAAGCCGTCCTCCAGAACCAGCGGCGGCTTGCCGTACTTCCGGCGGAGCCGGTTGATCGAATTCAAGACCCTGCGGCGGCTGACGAGCCAACGCTCCAGGCGGCGCTTTCCCGGAAAATCAAGCAGCAGGACGCCGATCAGGATCGTCAGGATCCCTGGGCCGGGGAGCGCCGGCATGGACAAAACGATGCCAAGAATGACAATCAAAACCCCTGCAATGTTCTTGAGAATCAATCCGGTCCAGCGCAGCAGAGGGTGTCCGTTCACCCAGAAACCGCGCGGGCGGGAGCTACAGAAATAAGTAGCCGGCAACCTGGTCAGCAGAAAGCCGACCAGCAGCAGGCCGCCGACGGACGTCACAACAAAGACCAGCAGGCCCCAAGCGAGGTCGCTCCAGGTCAGCTCGAGCAGGCTCAGGATGTCCGCCAGCCAACCTGCCATCCTACGTTCCCGACTCCGGAACCCCGCTTTCCTCTACGGATTCAAGAGATTGCTTGTTCTTGGCGACCCGTCCGCAAGAATTTTGCCCGCGAGTTAACCGAAGCACAAGCAACAAACGGCTGGACATTGCCGAACGCGGCGGGCACGATGGCTCACGAAGAGTTCGGCCACTGAGAGGGGTGGCTAACGGGACTCGAACCCGTGACCCCCAGATCCACAATCTGGTGCTCTAACCAACTGAGCTATAGCCACCGTGAGGCAAGTCGCTCAGTATAAATCTGCCCGCCAAAACGGTCAACGCCGGCAAGGCGTCGGCAAAGCGAGAGGAAAGACTGGGGCACGCTACCGCTTTGCCCCAGCCACCCCCGACAGCCAACAGCCAAGTTCTAAGACCCAAGAGCCAAGTTCCAAGAGCCAAGATCTTCAGTACGGAAACCGCTCGCCCAGCCTCGCAGCGGACAGCTCGACCAGAAACGTGGCCAGACGCTCGGTAAGCAGGGCCATCATGCGGCGGCCTTTCTCCGCCGTCGCCGGGTGCGGGTTGCCGGCGCCCGTGTTGGTCGTGGCCAGGTGCCAGGGCCGCGTGATCTGCACCCAACCACGGTTCACGGCCTCGAAGCGGGTCTTGGCGGTCGCCCCTTCGTCGGCCGCCAGCGAGCCGTCCGGGCGGCGGGCCACGAGCTGCGGATAATAAGCCAGGATCAGCGAGGTCTCCATCTCGCCGCCATGGTCGCCGGCGTCTTCGAAAATCTCGCCTTCCACGTCGGCCAGCACGCGATACCAGTTGCAGAGGAACATCCGGGCCTCGGTCCGGCCGTAGGCCTCGCGCAGCAAGGGCTTCAGATCGTTGCCGCCGTGGCTGTTCAAGAGCAGGACCTTCTTGATCCCCTGCCGCGCCAGCGATTCGACCAGGTCCATCACCACCCGCCCCAGCGTCGAGGGGTTCAGGTTCATCGACAGCGGAAAGGCCATCTGGTTGGTTTCCGTGCCGTAGGGGATCGTGGGCAGCAAGATCACCCGCGCGCCGCGCTGGTGGGCCGCCTCGCAGATCGCGTCGCCTACGATGTCCGCCTCGAACATATCGGTGCCGTACGGCAAGTGAAGGTTGTGCGGCTCGGTCGCCCCCAGCGGCAGCACGGCCACCTCGTAGGGGTTCTCCTTGGTGTACGCGTAATTGATCTCGGCTAGTTTCCAGGGACGCATTCGATCTGCTCGGAAGATGGAGAGATATCAAGGGGCGGCGGCCGCGGTGGCGGTGACAAACTCGCGATACTGCCGATCGAGCT
Source organism: Pirellulales bacterium (assembly GCA_040901675.1). Taxonomy (GTDB): domain Bacteria; phylum Planctomycetota; class Planctomycetia; order Pirellulales; family JAICIG01; genus JBBDNX01. The sequence continues at coordinate 111,482 of JBBDYJ010000031.1, forward strand.
CGTCGAAGCTGGTGCTGGTCAATTCGGCCAGCGTGCTCTGGCGGTCGCGGCCCGAATAGATCGCCAGCAGGTAGTCCACCAGTGCATCGCGGTAGCGGCCCTGGTCGTAGTGCATGAGGAAATGCGCGAGGCCGGCGGCTTGGCTGTAGAGCATGGCGATCCGCTGATCGCGCTGCAGCGTTTGCACGCCAAAGCCGCTGAACTGGGCAAGCGGCACGTAGAAGTCGTCTTCGAGCAGGCGGAAGCGGGCGTCGCTCAGCCGCACCGACTGGGCGCCCCCCAACGTACAGAAGCCGTCGCCTTCGACCAGCGACTCCATGTAGCAGGCGATTCCCTCGACAACCCAGAAGTTGGCGTCCCTCGCCGGATTGCGGACGCCGCCCTTCGTCTCGCTGAACAACTGGTGCGTGGCCTCGTGGTACACGTTGGTGTCGTCGCGCGCCGCTGGAGCACCGGACGCAGGCCCGGATTCCTCCTCGGCCGGCTGGACGACAAAGAAGTAGGCCTTGCGGTCCTCGGCCAGGTAGTAGCCCGTGCTGATGCCGATATTCGGCTGCCTGGCCGCCAGGGCCCGCGTGTATTCGTCGCGGTTGCGGAAGTAGACCACCAGGTGCCGGCGCGTGGCCGTTTGTGCGGGAGCGCCGGATCGGAACAGCCCTTCGAGCTGCTTGTCCGAGAGATAAAACCGGACGAACACCTGCCGCCAGGCGGTGTACAACGCTTCCAGACGCGCGGCGAGCCGCACGCCCTCCTCCAGGCTGTGGTTGGTGCGGACCAGGTAGTGATCGGTCATCACCTCCCAGCCGCGATCGATGTCGGTGCGAAGACGAGCCTCCTCTTCCGCGGCCAGCCACTTGCCCTTGTAGAGCCGCTGCCCCGCCTCATAGCGCTCGACGTGGCTGGCCGGCAGCCAGCCGAAACGGTCGTGCCAGACCTGCCTGCTCCTGGCCTTGCCCTGCTCGAACGTGGTCAGCCAGCTACCATCGTGCAGCTTGTAACCCAACAGCCTGCGGGCCTGGCCGTGCTGGGGATCTTCGCGGAGAACTTCGTGGACCAGGGAATATGCCAGCGACATCCGCCGCTGGTCGGCCGCTTCCAGCGCCAGCGTCCAGAGGCGCTCGGCCTGCTGCCGGCGAAGCCGGGCGAACTCTTGCTCCCAATCGGCATCGCCGCTCGCCGCGGGCGGCTGGCCCACGTCGCCGGAGCCGGCAGAGGGAGTATCTACCAGCGGGATCGAAAGCTTGAACGGATCCTGAGGCAAGAGCCAACCGCGCACCCGCTGGGCCTCGTCGCGCAAGCCGCGCCCGTCGCACTGTTGGGCCAGTTGCTCCAGCTCGCCGGCGTATTGCTCGATCAGCTCGGCCCGAGCGCCGGCCGCGGAGGCGGCCCAGGCCCGCGCCGGTCCGCCGGCCGCCGCAAGCATCGATAAGAGGCAGATGCGAAGAAGCAAGGCTGCTGACGTGCCTGGAGAAAGAACCGCGGACCAATCGAAATCGCTCGACGGGGCCTACGTCTGTAGTGTACCACCGCGGGTGCGCCGCGGCCTACTTTTCGGCAAAAGCCGCGTCGAAGGCGACCTGGCTGGGCGTGAAATCCCGCTGCTTGACGAACTCGCAGGCCTCCTTGGCACCCGCCTCGCGATCCATCCCCACGTCTTCCCACTCGACCGACAGCGGGCCGTCGTAGCCGATCACGTTCAACGCCCGGATGATCTCCTCGAAGTTCACCTGCCCGCGGCCGGGCGAGCGGAAATCCCAGCCCCGCCGCGGATCGCCAAAGCTCAGATGGCTGGCCAGGATGCCGGTGCGGCCGTTGAGCGTCACGATGCAGTCCTTGACGTGCACGTGGTAGATGCGGTCGGAAAAAGCGCGGATGAACTCGACCGGGTCGACCCCCTGCCAGACCAGGTGGCTGGGATCGAAGTTGAAGCCGAACTCTTCGCGGCGGTCCAGCGCCTCCAGCGCCCGCTCCGCGCTGTAGAGGTCGAAGGCGATCTCGGTGGGGTGCACTTCCAGGGCGAAGCGGACGCCGCACTCGCCGAACACGTCCAGGATCGGGTTGAAGCGCTCGGCCAGCAGATCGAACCCCTCGTCGATCATCTCCGGCGGCGTGGGAGGAAACGAGTACAAGAGGTGCCAGATGCTCGATCCGGTGAAGCCGTTCACCACGCCCACGCCCAGCTTCTGCGCGGCCCGGGCGGTCTTCTTCAGCTCCTCGGCGGCCCGCGCATTCACGCCGGCCGCTTCGCCGTTGCCCCAAACGTGCGGCGGCAGGATCGCCTTGTGGCGGGCGTCGATCACGTCGAGCACGGCCTGGCCCACCAGGTGCGTGCTGATGGCGTGCACCTGCAAGTCGTATCGATCGAGCAGCTCGCGCCGCTGGGCGCAGTAGCCGGCATCGGTGACCGCCTTATCGACCTCGAAATGATCTCCCCAGCAGGCCAGCTCCAATCCCTGGTACCCGAACTCGCTGGCCTTCCGTGCCAGGTCTTCGAGTTTCAGGTCGGCCCATTGCCCCGTGAACAACGTAACCGGTCGCGTCATGATTGGGTGCTCCTGTCTGGGTGAATCGTGCGCCGAAGCTCCCATTCTGCCATTTGAATCCGGTGCTGCAACCATCTTCCGGTACCGAGACCTGGCGTGCCGACGCCTGGCCCCACGACCGTGGCGGGCCGCGGTGCTATACTGGCATAGGCGAATTCAGTTGTCTTAGCGCCGGGAGCGGCCATGTTGAGGCGGACGGCCGTGGTTCTGATCATGCTTGGCGTTTGCTGCCCGGCGGTCGGTGCATTGGCCGCGGGCCCGGCTCGGGTCAGCTTCGAGCTGGCCACCGAGCAGGGCTTTCCCGCCGCCGCCACGCAGCAGTGGTACACGCTGTTGACCGATCTCGACGTGGATGGACTGCGAATCCGGGCGGCGCGGGCCGGCGACCAGCCGGCGATCGAAGCCACCGGCGGGGCCGCCAGCCCGTTTTACCGGGTCACCGGTCTCTTGACCGCACGCAACGAATTGGTGTTGCCGGGTGGCAAGTTCTCAGTTCGCGATCGAGCGAAGCTGCACCAGTGGCTGACGCGGTTGCGCGAAGATGGGCCCGAGCACGCCCAGGCGCGTAAACCGCTGCCGTTCGGACTCTCGAGCGCCGAACTGGCCGCGGCGCACAAGGACCTCGCCCGTCCGGTGCCGATCTCGACCGCCGGGCTGAAACTCTCGGAAGCACTCGACAAGATAGCCGCCGGGCTCGACACGCCCCTGGTGGCCGAACGGGCGGCTGCGGCGGCCTTAGGGCGCGCCGAGCCGGTGAGCGAAGACGTGCAAGGCATCTCGAGCGGCACCGCACTGGCCTACCTGCTGCGCGCGGAGGGGTTGGCGTTGGAGCCGCGGCGGGATACGCGGCGGCAGGTGGAATATGCTGTCAAGCTGCCGATCGAGGGACAGCCGGTCTGGCCCGTCGGCTGGCCGCCCGAGGTCAAGCCGGCGGAACTTCTCCCGGAGCTGTTTGAGTTCTTGAACGCCGAGATCGACGACGTGCCGCTTTCCGAGACGCTCAAAGTGATCGGCGAGCGGCTGGAGCTGCCGATCCTGTTCGACCATCATGCCCTGGTCCGCGAGGGGATCGACATCCACGAGGTCAAGGTTTCGCTGCCGCCGCGCAGGACGTTCTACGACAAGGTCCTGCGAGCCGTTTTGAGCCAGGCGCAGCTCACCAGCGAAATGCGCGTCGACGAAGCCGGCAAGCCCTTGCTGTGGGTCACCACGCTCAAACGGAAATGACGCACGACCCCCAACGGCCCGCCCCATCCGCCTGCGGCGGACCAGGCGTTTTGCTTCCAGGACCCTGGGTTGCCGCCACGCTGGCCGACTTGGGCGTGACGCACGTGGTATGGCTGCCCGATTCGGCGCTGGGAACGTGGGAAGGTGCCTTCGAGCAGTCGGACCGTCTGCGGCTTGTCCGAGTCTGCCGCGAGGGAGAAGCTTGGGCCATCGCGGCCGGTTTGCACTTGGGAGGCCGGCAGCCGGTCGTCGTGATCCAGAACACGGGCCTGTTCGAATCGGGAGATGCGCTGCGAAACGTGCTGTTCGACCTGCGGCTGCCGCTGTTTTCGATCGTCGGTTACCGCGGCTACCTGGTCGAAGGTTCGACCGACACGGCCCGGCAGTTCACCGAACCGGTGCTCTCGGCCTGGGGACTCGATTACGTACTGATCGCAAGCCCCGATGAGGGGCCGCGGCTGGCCGAGCATTATCGGGCTTGCCGGGCGGCCGGGCGGCCGGGCGTGGTCCTGCTGGCCGAAGGACGTGGTTGAGGGGGCCGCGCATGGCAACGAATCCGCGAAGTCGCAGGGCAATGCCGCTGGCGGCGGCGCTGGAGGTGCTGGCCGCGCGGCGCCGCAACGAGATCGTGGTGACCACGATGGGCTCCGCGCGCGAGTGGCCTCGCTGTTCGAAGCATGCGCTCGACTTTCATTATCTTCCCTCGGCCATGGGGCATGCTCCGATGTTAGGCCTGGGATTGGCCCTGGCCCGAGGCGAGCGCGACGTGATCGTCCTCAACGGCGATGGCTGCATGCTGATGAGTCTGGGCTGCCTGGTGACCGTGGTGGCCAGCGCGGCGGCGAACTACACGCTGGTGGTGCTCGACAATGGCATCTACGAAGTGACAGGCGGCCAGGCGACGCCGGCCGGCGCCACGGACTTTGCCGCCATGGCACGCGCCGCCGGTTTCGCCACCGTGGCGGCCTTCGACGACCTGGCCCGCTGGCAGTCGTCGGCGGCCGGCATCCTGGCTGCGCCCGGGCCCCGCTTCATCTCTCTGCGGGTCGAGCCGGTGGGCGACGACTACCAGTTACCCGCGCCGCGCCCCATGTCGCAGCGGATCGCCGAGTTCCGCCAGGCGCTCGCCCAGGCGCCTACTCCCCTCCCGAACCAAGACGGCTGACTTCGTCCTCGCCCGGCAAGCCGAAGGAGAGCAAGACGCCGGTGTATTGCTTCGGGAAGAAGGCCTCGTAGTCCGCGGGACTGAACAGCGTGTTGCCCGTGCCGACGTAGACGCGGCCGCGAGACACGGAAGGGCCGCACCAGACCGGCCCCAGGTCGATCTCCTTGAGCACGGCGCCGTTGGCCGCATCGAGTGCGACCAGCTTTCCGCTGGCGGCAGTGGTGAAGTAGAGCACGCCGTTGGCGACGGCGATGCCAGAGGCGACCGGATCGCCGACGTCAGTGTAAGAGGGCTTGGGGGGCGGGCCGCCGAGCGACGCCACCTTGGGGCGGTCGTGCCGCCAGCGCTCGGCTCGCGTATCGGGGCTCAACGCCACGACCCGGCCGCCCGTCGGCGGCACGCCGGCAGCCTCGATCGCCTCCACGGTCCCCAGTTGGAGGGCATCGATTCCATTGGTAAAGATGCTTTTGCCGTCCGTCGCGCAGCCGGTTTGCAGCCCGCCGATGGGGCTGGGCAGCGCCAGCGTTCGCCGGTCCGGTGCGGGTGTGAGAGGATAGGCGGGCGGTCCGGTGTAAATTGGGGTGTGATCGAGGATGCGGCCGTCGTCGGATTCGAGGACGTAAAAGCCGCCGTTCTTGCAGCCAACCCCAACCACCTTGGTCGGCGCGCCTTCGACGGGAATCGCGTAGATTTTGGGCGTGTCGCCGATCGACTGGTCCTTGTATCGCCCTTCCTTCGGGTCGTAGGCCCTCATCGAGTTGGTCCAGACGTCACCCGGGTTGATCTGCGTGACCCACTTCTCGGCACCGTCTCGAACGTCGATCGCGATCACCGCGCACGATTCGCGGGTGGCCAGCCGCGGATCGTCCTCGGTCGGCTGCCGTGGGGCCGTGTTGACGTCGGTGCCGAAGAAGATCGTGCCGGACTCGGCGTCGAACGAAGGCGTGCTCCAGACGGTGCTGGTCGCCGGCCCGAACTCGAAGACGTGGTCGCCCCAGGTGTCCGTGATCGTGATCTGCGGCTCGAGTCGCTGGGGTTTGGGCCCAACGTTGTATTTCCACGCCACGCGGCCGGTTTTGGGATCCAGCGCGACGACAAAACCCCGGCCGGTGCTCCCCTTGTAGAACTGGCTCCCGGCGAAAAGCTGTTCGAGCGCGCCCCCCGCGAAGATGACCTTCCCGCCGGCCATGATCGGCGACGCGAACAGGGCGTTGGCAGGGTGGAAATCGGGGAACCCGTCGGCGCGGGTGTTGATCTTCCAGCGTTCGGTTCCGTCGGCGCGGTCCAGCGCGTAGATCCAACCGCCGATGTCGCCAAAGAACACCGTGTCGGCGGTGACCAAGGCCGAGCCAACGATCCCTTCGGCGCCCGACGCGATAAGGGCGCTGCGCCCCGCCTCGTCATCCTGCCCCGCCTCGGGCGCTGGCGCCGTCCCGCGGGCCGGATTGCGGTACGACCAGCGGACCTTGCCGTCGGGTGTGAGCTTATAGAACGCCGGCTCGGTGGCCGTCCCGAAATAGACGTAGCCGTTCACCACGATGGGAGTCGCATGGACGACGCCGATCTCAAGGTTCGAATCTTGGGGCGGGAATCTCCATTTCTCTTCCAGCCGGCCCGCGTTCGACTTGTCGATCGCCGTTTCATCCGGGTTATGGCGACTGCCGATAACGTCGCGATTGTACATCGGCCAGTCCTGGCCGCGGGTGGCGATAGGCAAGTCGACCCACACGATGGCGGCCAGCGCCCACGCCAGCAACGCGTGCGTCAGCGGTTTGCAGAACATTCGAATTCCTATGCATGACCTTCTGAATCGAGAGGCGACTGCGGCGGGTCCGGAACCTGCCATCGAGCGGCGCGTCCGTGCTTCTGCCTATTCGCAGAACAGGCGGAATTCTTCGAAGCGGCTTGAGAAGTCCGGTGTTTTACTGCAGCGCGAACTTGAACTGTTTGCGCTGGCCGTTGCGCAGCACGGTGGCGGCCACCGTGTCGCCCGGCCGTTTTTCTTGCAGGGTGTGCGCGAGCAACTGCGATTCCGTCATGCGGCCGCGCTGGCCGTCGAACGCCACCAGGATGTCGTCCTTGCGGAAGCCGGCGCGCAACGCCACGGCGTGGTCGCCATATTCGCCGGCGTGCTTCACGCGCAAAGCCATCGAGTCGTCCGGCAGGCCGGCTTCGCTTCGCTCATCCGGCAACAGCTCCTCCAGCAGCAGGCCGCCCAACCCCATCCGCCGCAAGTCCCAAGTGGTCGCGCGCCAGGAGATGTCGTCGCGCCGCCGCCAGCCTTCGTCAAGCGTCAGGACCAGGTCGAGTTTCTCGCCTTTCCTGGCCACCTGGGCGCTGAGGCGGCCGCTCGGCGGCGCATGGTGGAGCACCCACTGGATGTCGGCGATCGACAAGAGCGGTTGCCCTTCCAGCCTGAGGATTTCGTCTCCCGCCTGGAAATCGTCGCGCTCGGCCGGTGAGTCGGCGGCCACCTCCGCGATGCGTGCTTTTTCCCTGGGGTCCATGATCAGCCCCACCACGGACGGGTTCGGGGAGGGGTAGAGGACTTCGTCGGGGATCGGCTCGCCCGCCGTGCGGTAGACCAGCCGCTCGGCCTCGCGGATCTGGTGGCAGTGCAGGCAGCTCGCGGCCACGCGCCCCTCGTAGTCGAGGTCCGACTCGTACTTGCCGGCCAGACTCGGATAATCTCCCGGCGACTTGAACCCGGCCTCGCTCACCTGCTTGCCGGCCAGCGCCGGCTTGACCTGCTCGTGCCGCTTGTGCATTTCCAAGGCGGCCGCCATCGCCTTTCGCAAGCCCTCGAGCGTGATGTCGCGCGATTCCTCATGTTTCGACCGGGTGCCGAAGCGGCCGTAGATCGTCATGTCGGGGTGCATGAGGACGGCGGCGAACGACTGGTCGAAATCGAACTGGAACCGCGTCAGGTCGATGGTGTTGGCCTGCACGATGCGGACGCAGACGAACTGGTCCATCAGGTCCCGCACCCGGCGATCGCGGCGGGCCACCTGGTCGTCGAACTCCTGGCAGGCCGCGCATGGAATGCAGCGAAACACGACCAACAGCGGCTTATCCTCCGCGGCCGCCGCGCGAACGCCCGCTTCCAGATCGTTGTAGATCCAGTCCCGCGAGCCTTCGAAAGCCTCTCGGTCCTTGCGGACCTTGGTGTCGCGGTCCTGTGCGGCGGCCGCTGTCCCGACGGCAGCCATCAGCAGCCCGATCGCCATGCTTGCAATGCGCATCCCAAATCTCCTCGGATCCAAAATAACACTGCACCAACAACGGTTCGAATTTAATGCACGTGCCGAGCCCTCCACTCGGATGGCTACATGGTAAAAGACCCAGCTGCCGCTGCCTAGCGTTGCGCTTTCGTGTTCGGCCCGCCACTAAATCGTCGGCTAATCGTTGTGGACCTCGGTCGGCCGCAACAGGATGGATTTGCTCTGGGAACAAAAAAATGGGGATAAGTCCAATTGCTCAAAAAAATAGAGATAAGTCCAACTGCTCGGCCGTCGGCCATTTGGAAGGCGGCGCAGCCTAATATTGGACTTATCCCCGTTTCTCATTCGGCGCAGGCCAAGGCAGGCAAGACGACGCCCTGGGAGAAAGGCTGCGGCGCACGGAGTGTGCCTGCTGCGCTAGGCGCGCTGGCGGGCGGCGCGGCGGCGGTTGGTCTCGCTGAGAAGGATTTTGCGCAGGCGGATAGCGCCGGGAGTGATCTCCACCAACTCGTCGTCCTCGATGTACTCCAACGCCATCTCCAACGTCATCAGCCGCGGCGGCTTCAGCAGGATGTTGCGGTCGCTGCCCGAAGCCCGCATGTTGGTCAGCTTCTTCTCCTTGGTCGGATTCACCGGCATGTCGCCCGAACGGCTGTTCTCCCCCACAATCATCCCCTCGTACACCTCGTCGCCGGGGCCGACGAACATCTCGGCCCGCTCCTGCAGGCCGTCCAGCCCGAAAGCCACCGCCCGGCCAGCCACCATCGACACCAGCACGCCGGTCGGACGGCCGGAGATCTCCCCCTCCAGCGGCCGATAGCGCTCGAAGCGATGATGGATGATGGCCGTGCCCTGCGTCGAGTTGAGCAGCCGGGTCCGCAGGCCGATCAAGCCTCGCGCCGGAATCGAAAAGATGACGTGCGAGTACTCGCCGCGGGTGTGCATCTCGACCATCTGGCCGCGCCGCGCGCCGACCAGCTCCATCACTGCCCCCAGCCGGTCGGGCGGCACTTCGACCACCAGCGTCTCGAACGGCTCCTCGATGATGCCCCCCCGCTGCCGCGTGATCACCCGCGGCTTGCCCACCGACAGCTCGAACCCCTCGCGGCGCATCGTCTCGATCAGCACCGAGAGGTGCAACAGGCCGCGGCCCGACACGGCAAAGGCGTCGCTCCCCTCCACCGGCTTGACCTGCAGGGCCACGTTTTTTTCCAGCTCCTTGGTGAGCCGCTCGCGCAGGTGCCGGCTGGTCACGTACTTGCCGCTGCGCCCCGCCAGCGGCGAGGTGTTGATGCTGAAGATCATCTCCAGCGTCGGCTGATCCACCTCCAGCCGCGGCAGTGCCCGCGGCGTCTCGGCGTCGCTGATCGTGTCACCGATCTCGATCTGTTCCAGCCCCACCACCGCCGCCACGTCGCCGGCCGAAGCCTCTTCGACCTCGAGGCGGCCCAGCTTGTCGAAGACCTGCACCGACGTCACGCGGGCCGGCGTGATTACGTCGCCCGACTGCATCAGGGCCACGCGCTGGCCGCGGCGGACGCGGCCTGAGTGGATCCGGCCCACGGCGATGCGTCCCACGTACTCCGACCAGTCGAGCGTGGTGACCAGCATCTGCAAGGGGGCGTCGGCGTCGATGGCGGGGCCGGGGATCGCCTCCAGCACCAGGTCCAATAGCGGCCGCATCGAGTCGGTCCGTTGATCGGCGTGGCGGGTGGCATAGCCGTCGCGCGAGCTGGCGAAGATGTAGGGGAAGTCGGCCAGCGAGTCGCCGGCGCCCAGCTCCAGAAACAGTTCAAACGTTTCGTTGAGCACTTCCTGGGGGCGAGCGTCGGCGCGGTCGATCTTGTTGATCACGACCACCGGCTGCAAGCCGCACTCCAGGGCCTTGGAGAGCACGAAGCGGGTTTGCGGCATGGGGCCTTCGGCGGCGTCGACCAGCACCAACGCGCCGTTGGCCATGCGGAGCACGCGCTCGACCTCGCCGCCGAAGTCGGCGTGGCCGGGCGTGTCGATGAGGTTGATCTTCACGCCCCGGTAGGGGATGGCAATGTTCTTGGCCAGGATCGTGATGCCCCGTTCGCGCTCCAGCTCGTTGGAGTCGAGGATCCGTTCGCCCACGAGCTGGCTGGCGCGGAACTCGCCGCTTTGGCGCAGCAGGCAGTCGACCAGCGTGGTCTTGCCATGGTCCACGTGGGCAATGATGGCCAGGTTGCGGATATCCGTCCGGCGCTGCATGCCAAGGGCTTCGGTGAGCAAAACAATCCTCGAAAAAAACCAAGAAAAACGGCTGCGGCTGGACCGCCGGGCAAGGCGGGGCAACGGCGACGCGCGTCGCCGAGCGCAAGACGGCACCAAGCAGGCTGCCCCGAGCGCCTGGCAGGCCACAGCGGCAGAGAACCGTCCGGCAGGTATTCTAGTGTATACCACCCGTCAAGGAGAACGGCAGATGGGTGCGTTTTTCGGCCCTTTCCGGCTGGTTCATGCCGATTGAAACGCCGAAGGCCGGCATGTAGTTGACATTCGTACACTACTCGCTAGAATGACGGCTGAGATGAATAGTTGGCCCTCGAAAGGAGAGAAAACATGGGTCTGGCAAGCCTGCAAAGCCCTGCCGCGGCGCACGGCCTCTGGCACATCAGCGACGTGCTGGAGGAATTGCTGGGCGAGCTGCTGGCCGAGCGATGCTTCGCCTCATCGGCCGCCGATTCACCCAACGAGCTCGCGCCGTTGGAGGAGTGCGGCGCCGGCGTGGGGCTGGGCTCGATGGCCGAGGTGATCGGATAGGGCACCGGCGAAAGGAGGAAGGAGGAAAGAGGAAGGAGGAGAAATGCGGCGGGGACCCAGCATAAGGAGCCGCTGTAGGAGCGGAGCGTGAAGCGTCCTCGCTGGCGCCCCTCGACGGGCTCGGGGCGGGTCGAGCCCGCCGAGACCCGCGTCGGGTTAGTGTGGCGGCTGCCGCGGGCACTGCCTCTCGCGCACTGCTTCTCAGGGACACCAGGGCGTCCTCTCCAAGCAGTGGCACTACGCTAGGTCAGGATTTCGTGGACGACGCGGCCGGCGACGTCGGTGAGGCGGAAATCGCGGCCCGCGTAGCGATAGGTCAATTGCTTGTGGTCGATGCCCAGCAGGTGCAGGATCGTCGCGTGGTAGTCGTGGACGTGTACCGGGTCGGCCGCGATGTTTGCCCCGTAGTCGTCGGTCTGGCCGTAGGCGATGCCTCCCTTGACGCCGGCCCCCGCCAAGAGGCAGGTGAAAGCATTGGCCCAGTGGTTGCGCCCCTTGCCGTTGTCGCTCCAGGGAGTGCGGCCGAACTCGGTGCAGATGGCCACCAGCGTCTGGTCCAACAGGCCTCGCCGCTTCAAGTCCACCAGAAGCGCGGCGATCGCCTTGTCGACGCGGGCCGCCTTGGCGCGGTGCTGCTGCATGTCGCCGTGGGCGTCCCAGTTGTCGTGCGAGCCGGTGTCGATCAGCTCGAGCACGCGCACGCCGCGCTCCGACAGCCTGCGGGCGATCAGGCATTGCCAGGCGAACGACGTGCTGTCGCCGCCGGCCAGCCCGTACGATTCGAGCGTCGAGGCAGTCTCGCGCGAGAGGTCGAAGATCTCCGGTGCCTCGCGCATCATGCCACGGGCGACGTCGAAACTGTCCATCCTGGCCGGCAGGCTCAGGTCGCCCGCGCGGGCACGAGCGTGCAGCTCGTTCACGTCGCGGAGCATGATCTGCTCCAGATCGGCCAGCGTCACCGAGAGGGCCGGCGACGCCAGGTCCTGGATGGGCCGGTTGCCGGGCACCAGGCGAACGCCCTGGTGGTAAGGAGGCAGGAAGTTGTTGTCCCAGACTTGGGCGCCGGCGTACGGCAGGTGTTCGGCCAGCACCATGTACGAAGGGAGATTGGCGTTGAACGTCCCCAGCCCATAGCTGAGCCAGCAGCCGATGCTGGGCATCGGCACCGTGGATGAGCCGGTGTGCATGGCCAGCGTGGCCTGGAAGTGCTCCAGGATGTCGGTGTGCAGCGTGCGGATCACGCACAATTCGTCGGCCACGCCGGCCAGGTGCGGGAACAGCTCGCTGATCGGCAGGCCGGACTGCCCATGCCGGCCGAACTGAAACGGCGAAGCCAGCAGCGGCTCGCGCGTGACCTCGCGGAGGCTTTCGGCCGGCACCACCTTGCCATGGTCGGCCGCGAGCTTCGGCTTGGGATCGAACGTGTCGACGTGCGAGAAGCCGCCGGTCAGGAAGATGAAGATCATCTGCCTGGCCTTCGGTTCGAAGTGGGCCCGCTTCGGCGCCAGCGGATGGCCTTCGTAAGCCTGGGCCGCCAGCGCCAGCGACGGGTAGAGACCGCCGCAGGCCGCCGTCAGGCACGTCGCGTGCTTAAGGAAGTCTCGCCGATCGAAAGCCGTACACTTGGCCATGATTGGTCCTCCCGCGCTCGGCGTCGCCTATCCCAATGTTTTAAGACACGCCCCCAGCTCAGTCCAGATAAACGAACTCGTTGGACGTCAGGAGTATCCGCGCGTAGCTGGTCCAGGCGGCCGGCTCGATCTGGTCGGCTGCCGTGCCCTGGCGTGCCAGCTCGGCGGCGTACTGATCAATGTACTGGAGGCCTCGCTCGATCTCCGCGGGCCGCGCGGGGCGTCCCCAGGCCGTCTGGCAGGCCAGGTCGATCCGCCCGGCGGCGTCGGCCGATTCGGCGAGCAGGCGGCGGGCAAATCCTTCGGCCTGCCGGGTGACAAAAGGATTGTTCATCATGTAGAGGGCTTGCAACGGCACCGTGGCCTGCGTCCGCACGTCGGTCGAGTAGTTGGTGTCGGGACCATCGAACAGGGCCAGGAACGGGTGCCGCTGAATCCGCTGGGTCATCAGGTACACGCCGCGGTGGTTCGATTCGTAGACTGCCTTGAACGGCGAGTGCTGCGTCCAGGACCACGACTCGATCGGCGGGAACGGATGCTCGCCCGGCCGAGCCAGGTCGAGGTTGCCGGCGGCCGCCAGCATTGCGTCGCGAATCGCCTCGGCCTCCAGCCGGCGGCGGTCGTACCGCCAATAGAGCCGGTTGTCCGGATCGCGGGCGGCCGCCGCCTCATCATCTCCGCCGCCCAACTGGTACGTCTTCGACGACATGATCAGCCGGTGCAGGTCCTTGACGTGCCAGCCGCCGTCGACAAAGGCCGCCGCGAGCCAGTCGAGCAGCTCCGGGTGCGTGGGCGGCGCTCCGCGGACTCCGAAGTTCGATGGGGTTGCGACGATCCCCTTGCCGAAGTGGTGCTGCCAGACCCGGTTGACCATCACCCGCGCGGTGAGCGGGTGGTCGGGGCGAGTCAGCCAGCGGGCGAGCTGGAGCCTGCCGCTGGCGCCGGAGGGGATCTCCAGCTTTTCTCCCTTGGAAAGGAAGCCCGGCACGCCGCGCGGTACGACCGGCCCCGCATCCCGCGGTTCACCGCGGACTTGCAGCGGCACGTCGTGCGGCTGCCCTTCGGTTACGGCGTAGGCGCCGCTCACGCCTGCAGGCAGCCCGGGGCGCCGCAGGATTCGCAGCTCGGCTTTGAGCGCGTCGACCTTCGGCCGATCGACCGGCTCTTGCTTCTCGAGCTGGGCGATCTGGTCTTCCAGCGCCCGGACCGCGGCTTGATGCGATTCGATCGCCGGCCTGGCCTGCTCAGGCGCGGTCAACGGCACGAAATGGCTGCGGGGAAACCCCTTGGACATCAGCTCTTCCGAGCCGGCGTACGGGTACTGGGTGCTGGCGAAGAACCCGTACAGCGCGTAGTAATCGTCGATGGTCACCGGGTCGAACTTGTGATCGTGGCAGCGGGCGCAGCGCAGCGTGAGACCGAGGAACGCCCGGCCAGTCGTCTCGATCGTGTCCTCGATCGAGAGGTGCCAAAGCTCGAACGGAGCGGTCGCGTACCGCCGCGACAGGGCTACGAAGCCCGTGGCCACGACCCGCTCGGCATACGACTCCGGCGGCCCCTCGCCGTCCGGAGTGCTGCCGGCCAGGATGTCGCCCGCAAGCTGCTCTTGGACAAATTGGTCGTATGGCTTGTCGGCGTTGAACGAGTCGATGATGTAATCGCGGTACAGCCGGGCTTCGGGCACCGGGTAGTCGGCATTGTCGCCCGCCGTGTCGGCGTAACGGACGACATCCATCCAATGGCGCCCCCAGCGCTCGCCGTAGTGCGGTGAGGCGAGCAATCGCTCGACCACCTGGTCGAAGGCGGCCGGCGACTCATCGGCCAGAAAGGCTGCCACTTCGTCGCGGGTGGGAGGCAGTCCGATCAGGTCGAACGTTGCCCGGCGGATCAGCGTACGCTTGTCGGCCGGTCGCAGGGGCGCAAGATCTTGGTCGGCCAGGGCTGCCATGATGAACCGATCGATCGGGTGATCCGACCAGCCGCTGGTGTCCGCGGGCGGAGCGATCCGTTCGACCGGCTGAAAAGCCCAGTGCGCGAGCGGAGAGGCCGTCTCGGCGCCGAGCGGCGGCTCGTGGTCGGGCCAAGGCGCGCCCGCTTTGACCCAGGCCACGAAGGCGGTGATCGACTCGTCATCGAGCCGCTCGTCGGGCGGCATCTTCGGTTCGCCCGTATGGAGGATGGCCCGGATCAAGAGGCTCTTGTCCGGTTCGCCGGGGACGATGGCCGGGCCGCTTTGGCCGCCTTCGATCAGCGCCTCCCGTGAGTCGGCCCGCAGCCCCGCCTCACCGTCCTCAGCATGGCAATTCAGGCAGGTTCCCGCCAGGATGGGCCGAATGTTCAACTCGAACCAATCTTCGTCGGCCGGCGACTGGGCCTGGCCAACCGATTGGAGGCAGACGAGCAACAGCGGGAGCAGGGCGGCGGGCTTGGGCATGCTGTGTTCCAGGCGGGATTCTGAGCGGTGCCGCTTGCGCCCATTAACTTATCCGAAGTTCGCCCCGATTGCGAGCAAGCTATACCTTGGATATGCCTCCAAGCCCGTCGGAAACCGGGGATTAGCGGGGCCTGGCCGTTCAGCGAGGTATCAACGCATGTCAGTCGGCGTGTTAGGCATCCTGGCCGCGCTGGCCGTGCTGGCGCTCGTGGGGCTGGTGCTGTGGCTGTTCGGCGGAGGGCGGCAGTAGCCGGCCGCCGCGACGGCGCCCAACGGCGCGGGGCCTGCGATCCGCGCCAACGCGGTTTTAACGGTCGTGCCGGCGGTATCGGCACAGTCCCAGCGATGCCGCGGGCTGCTCCTGTCGCGGCGGGCGGGAACGGCGCGAATTTTGCTTCCAAGGCGCCGTGGCACGGCGTCGGTGGCCTATGCTTTTTAATGGGGCGAAGCGCTTTTTTAAGGCGGATTGCGGACGACAGACCATGCACCACGTCGATTCGGTCAGCTTCGATGCTCTGCGAATGCGCCATCCGAGGCAGGCGATTCGCGATTACATCGAGCAACTGATTCCAACCGTCGACCCGACCATGGACCGCAGGGCCGCCCGCCGTTTCGTCACCACGTTTCCGGCGGTGGCGGTAGCGCTGAACGAGAACTTCGAGCCGGAGGGGAACCCCTTCGTGGCCCTCGTCCACAACATCTCGACGCACGGGTTGGCCATGGTCCACATCAGGCCGGTCGCCGCCAAGTACGTCGGCGTCGAGCTGCGGCTTCCTCGCGGGCAAAACGTCCAGGTGATCATTGAGATCACCCGTTGCGAGTTGATCGGTCTGGACTACGAGATCGCCGGCCGCTTTGTCCACGCACCCGACGAGTAGACGGCGGCACGGACGCTGGCGCTCTTGCGCGTCCTAAGCGAGCTACCTCACGTCCCGGCGCGCCGGGATGAGGCCTACCTAACTCTGCCTTTCCGCCGGCCCCTGCATGTTGGCTGAAAACCCGAGATCTCTCCCCAAACGGGGTGCAGGGTTATACGGTTTCTGCCGATTGTACTTTTGAAGGCCCCTTTTCCGCGCACTTGGGGCGCCTGCGTCAGGACATACCGGGCGGGCCGGACTGCCAAGGAACCGTTTCAGCCAGTTTTCCAGTGACCACGCCATGCGGCAGGCCCTGATCATCATGACATTCTGCTGCCTGGCTCAGGCGGGCTGCCGGTCGTTGCTGGACCCTGCATCGATCAGGCTGGTTGAAGAGCCGGCGGCCTTGGAGGCGCAGTTGATGGAAGCGGCTCCTCCGGGCACTCCCATCGAGGCGGCCCGCGGCATGATGGAGCGAAATGGCTTCGACTGCCGGTACGAAGAGTTTGAAGGCATCAGCTATCTTCACTGCGTCCAGCGCCGGACCAAGCACATCAACCCGGGGTTGGAAGCAGTCTGGACCGACACCATCTATCACCAGTTGGGCATGGTGCAAAACCACCGCGTCCGCTACGAAGTGGTGCCGGTCGAGCACGGTCTGCCGGTAAGCCGCAGCAGATCGGGCCGCGGTTCGCGGAACCGCCAGGGGCACCACCATCCAGGGCATCATCACAGGCATGTTCACGAGGCGCCGGCCGAGATGCCCGGTGTGCCGACCGACGCGCCCGGCCAGTGGTACATCGAGGAAGCTCCCGCGGTCGACTAGGGCCCGCCGCCGCTCCGGGCGGCAGTTGTTCCCTGGACCGACTGACGGAGCTCGTAAGTTCCCCGCCTCGCTTTCCTGCCCACCGCGCTGCGGCTTGTCAGGTTCGCTTGCCCGGCGGGCAATACACCGGGAAAGATTTGGCGTGGGGGCCTGGAAGGTGGTCGTCCGGATGCCAACTGCCGCCAAGTCGTCCAAAGCCGCCCGCAAAGGCGCCGCGCGTGGCAGCGGGCGAAAACGCAGGCCACTTGCGGGCAGGATCCCGGTCACGCCGGCGCGCAAGTTCGGCAGCCACCTCAAAGAGTTGGTCCGCGATGCGGGCATGGCGGCCAAGGACTTCGCCGCCCAGATCGGACGCAGCGACGACACCGTCTGGTATTGGCTGCGAGGCGAACACGTTCCACACATCGACGAGTGGCCGCGGATTGCCGAGGCCCTGGGCATCGGCAACGTGCGCGACCTGGTGCCCGACATGCCCGTGCGGCGGCGGCGCGCGGCTCGCAGTCGAAAAGCGCCCCTCGATGGTGCCAAGCCCCGCGGCCGCCGCCAGAGGAAACGATGAAGACGTAACGGTGCCGCCTGAAACGCCGACCCCCATACTGATACCGACTCCGGTAGCGGTTCTCGCGAATACGAAGTAGACTCGATTGGTCGGAAGCAAGGGTGCGGGGGCGGTTTTCGAATGGCCGACCGCTATTATTCACAGCCCATCGCGGGCGACCGAATCACGCTGGTTGGCCCGGAGGCCCACCACTTGGCCCACGTGGCGCGGGCCAGGCCCGGCGACGAGGTGCTCGTGTTCGATGGACTGGGGAGCGAGTTCGCCGCGCGAGTCGAGCGCGTGGGCCGCGGTGAAGTGGAGTTGGCCATTGTGGGCCGACGCAAGGTCGACCGCGAGCTTCCGCTGGAGCTCTCGGTGGCGGCCGCGCTGCCGAAAGGCGACCGCCAGCGGTGGCTCGTGGAAAAAGCGGTCGAGCTGGGCGTGACCCGCCTGGTGCCCCTGGTGACGACGCGAGGCGTGGCCCAACCGGTGGAGAAGGCGATTGACCGGCTGCGCCGCACGGTGATCGAGGCCTCCAAGCAGTGCGGCCGCACGCGGCTCTTGGAGATCGCCGAGCCCGAGCGTTGGGATGCGTTCTGCGCGCGGCAGGCGGGCAGCCGTTGCCACCGGGCCGTGGCGCATCCCGATGGCGGTGAGCCGGCCCGGTCGCTGTTCGAGTTGCTCGCCCCGCCTCGCCGGGTCGACTCGCTCGTGCTCGCCGTCGGGCCGGAAGGAGGGTTCACCGCCGAGGAGCTGGCCCAGGCCGCCGCGGCCGGCTGGAGCTTGTTGAGCTTGGGGCCGCGGGTGCTGCGGGTCGAGACGGCGGTCAGCTATCTGGCGGCGCTGGTGGCGGCGGCCAGTGAATAGAAGGAGAAGGGAGAGGAAGAGCGACCGCGGAGGACGCAGAGACGCGCGGAGAAGGACGAAGAAGAGGAAACCACGAAAGACACGAAGACAGAGTGACGGACGAAGACGCTACGGGGTCTCGCGCCAAAGCGCCAAGGCCGGACGAAGCTACTTTGGAGCTGGCTCGGGCTTTGGTTCGTCGGGGGTTGGCTCGTCCCTCACGATGCGGCCGAACAATTTGCCGGCGTGATCCGGCGCGCTCCAGGTGCCGGCGTACTCGCCGCGGTAGAACAACACGCGGGCGCTGTATGTGCCCAGCACGGGGACTACCGCGTCGGTGAGCGTGATCATCGGCGTGTCGCCGGCCCATTTCATCTGCAGGGTCAAGGGGATGGTCGGCGCGTTTTCGCCGCCGTACTGAAACTCGAACAACCAGTAGTCGCCCCGCTCGAGCTTCTGGACCTTCTTCAGCCGATAACTCTCCTCTTTCAGCCCTTTCTCCTCTTCCTGCCCATCGGTAGTGAAGTAGCCGACCAGCCTTGACCCGGACATCGTCTCCTCGAACTCGCGCTCCAATTCCGCCTGGTCAACCGGCGCGGCCGGCGGCGGCGTGGCGGGCTGGTCCGTTTCAGGCTGAGCTGGCTCGTCCTTCGGGGGCTGAGCATGGGCACGCATGCCGGCGAGAACGGCCAGCCCCAAACACGCGGCCAGAAGGACGATGACGGCGAAACGTTGCTGTGACATGGCAGACTGCCTCGGCATATCGGGACACAAAGTGGGTAATGCTCGCGGGTCTATTGTAACCGGCCGTCTGCCCCCGCTCACAAGCTTTGCAGGAACTGCACGGCCTGACCTACTTCCTCTACGGGATCGGACGACCGCTCGCGCTCGATGCACCAATAGCCCCGGTAGGCGTGCTCTTCGAGGGCCCCCATCAAAGCGGGAAAATCGGCGCTGCCGCGGCCCAGGGGCACTTCGACGCCGCGGCCCTGGGCCAGGTCGCGGACTCCATCCTTGGCGTGCACGTAATGAATGTCCGGGCCAAGCGCCTCGATTGCCTCGAGCGGCGAAAACCCGTTGATGATCAGATTGCCCGGATTCAA
The DNA here is from genome assembly GCA_040901675.1 of Pirellulales bacterium. Classification (GTDB taxonomy): domain Bacteria; phylum Planctomycetota; class Planctomycetia; order Pirellulales; family JAICIG01; genus JBBDNX01. The sequence continues at coordinate 130,657 of JBBDYJ010000031.1, forward strand.
CGTGGCCGCTAGCGAGCCGGCCGGCAGCGCGGCGATCAGGCGCTTCAGGTCCATCCCGCTTTCGCTGCCCGTTTCCGCGGCCAACATCACGCCCACGTGCTGGCCGTAAGCGCCCAAGTCGCTGAGAGCCTGGACCAGGTTATGCCAGGCCTGCCCCTCGGGCTTCGCCGGCACGCGGCCCACCTGGTTGACCAGCACGGCGGCCCGCAGCGAACGGGCAAAGGCGAGCGCCTGCTTGGTCGCTTCGACGCGCCGCTGGAGGTCGTCGCTGGCGTCGTAACCTCGACGGGTGCGGAAACCGACGGCCGCCACGGACAGCCCCAGGTCGTCCAGCAGCTTGCGCAACTGCCGAAGGCCGGTTTCCGAGAGATCGTTCGGCTTGATGTCGCCGCGCGCGTCGACCTCGACCGCCGAGGCGCCGAGCTGCTTGGCGACGTGCAGTGCCTGCTTGAAAGGCAGCCGCAAGCTGCGCAATTGAATGGCGATTTTCCGCATGTCGGGTGCTTGCGAGACCGTTTATCGGACGCTTGCGAGACCGTTGGCGTTGATCCTGATTGTAGCCGCGGCCGGCTGCGCGCCCATGGCATCGTGGCCGAGCCGTGAGTTTGGTATGTTTGCCTTCCAGCAATGGCCGGTTTCCTGATCTATGGCGCGAATGGGTATACGGGAGGTTTGATTGCGCGGGAGGCGATCGCCAGAGGACATCGGCCGATCCTGGCGGGACGAAGTCAGCAGGCGGTCGAGGCCGCTGCAAACGACATGGGACTCGAGGGCCGAGTGTTCGGCCTGGACGATGCCAAGAACGTCGATGCAGCGATCCGGGACGTCGATGTCGTGCTGAACTGCGCGGGACCGTTTTCAAGGACAGCCGGGCCGCTGGTCGACACCTGCCTGCGGACTGCCAGGCACTATGTGGACATCACGGGCGAGGCGGCGGTGTTCGAGGCCGTGGCCGAGCGCGGCGAGGAGGCGAAGGCGGCGGGCGTCATGCTGATGCCCGGCGCCGGGTTCGACGTGGTGCCGTCCGACTGCCTGGCGGCCCATCTCAAGCGGCGGCTGCCGTCGGCGACGAAGCTGGCACTGGCGTTCCAGTTTCAAGGCCGCCTCTCGCGCGGAACGGCGCTGACGATGCTCGAAAACCTGCACGGCCGGGGGCTGGTGCGGATCGACGGAAAGCTGACGCGCGTGCCCGCGGCATGGAAAACGCGGACGATCGACTTCGGCGGCGGGCCGGTGAAAGCAGTGACTATCCCGTGGGGAGACGTGGTGACCGCGTATTACAGCACCGGCATCGGGAATATCGAGGTCTACATGGCGGCGCCGCTCGTGCGCCGCTTGGCGATTCGGGCAACGCGGTACGTGGCGCCGCTGCTGCGCCGAGAGCTTGTGCGACGGCAACTGGAAAAGCGAATCCGGGCTGCACGGCCCGGACCATCGGACGCCGAGCGGGCACGCGGCGCGAGCTGGCTGTGGGGCGAAGTCTCGGACGACGGCGGCAACCGCGCCGTCTCTCGAATCCAAGGTCCGGAGGGATACACGTTGACGGCGCAAGCGGCAGTCGCCGTGATCCAGCGCGTGCTGGCCGGCGATGCGCCGGCAGGCTATCAGACCCCTTCGATGGCTTACGGACCGGACTTTGTGTTGACGCTGCCGGGGGTGGAGAGGAAGGCAGAAGGATGAAGGCAGAAGGCAGAATGAAAAAGGATGAAGGCAGAAGGCAGAAGGAGAGTAAGAGCAGAGGGGACTCTTCTGTTCGGCAGGGCGGAAGCAGGTACGACGGGGCACCGAAGATGACGCTGCTGGGCAAGCCAGCAGTGGCACCCGAAGAGAAGCCCGTCGGAATGGAAAGTGCAAGCTGAAGTCGGGCCGAGCCAGATCGGAGGCCTGAAGTCTGGCGACTTCAGCTACGGAGAGGAGAACACCGGGCCTGAAGTCTGGCCACTTCAGCTACGGAGAGGAGAGCATCGGGGGCCTGAAGCCGGGCGACTTCAGCTACGAGGCGCTGCGTTGACTTGCCAAGGGGCCTACCTAGAATAGCCTGACGTGTTCGCCCCACCGGCCGACGGAGCAAGTCAGCCATGCCGCACCGCTTTTTGACCGCTTTGCCCGTCTTCAACGAAGTCGATCACGTGGCCGGCGTGCTCGAAGAGGTCCAACGCTATAGCCCCCAAGTGCTTGTCGTCGACGATGGTTCGACCGACGGCACCGCCGGCGTGCTGCGAGAATGGAACCGCCGCGCGGACGCGGGGCCGGTCCAGGTGGTCACGCACCAGCGCAACCTGGGGTATGGTGCGGCCTTGCGATCGGCCTTCGAGTTCGCCCGCCAGAACGACTACAAGATCCTGGTGACGATCGACTGCGACGGCCAGCACGAGCCGAAGCGGATCCCGCGTTTTGTGGCGGCCTCGGCCGGCTGGGACATTGTGTCGGGCAGCCGTTATCTGAAGCAGTATCGCGGCGACAGCCAACCGCCGGCCGAGCGGCGGCGGATCAACGAGGTGCTGACGGCTGAGTTGAACGCCCTCCTGGGATTGAACCTGACCGATGCCTTCTGCGGCTTTAAAGCGTACCGGGTGAAGGCGTTGGACCGGCTGTGCCTGAGCGAAAACGGTTATGCCATGCCGCTGGAATTGTGGGTGCAGGCCGCCGACGCCGGGTTGCGGATTCGTGAATTGCCCGTTCCGCTGATCTACCTGGACGAGAGCCGGTCGTTCGGCGGCTCGCTGGACGACGCCGAGGTGCGGCTGGCGCATTATCGCGAGGTGCTGGCGCGGAGCATGGCGGCCGTCGAAAAGTGCGGCGCCGCGCCCGCCAAGGGAACTCCCTGCGGCGAGAGCGCCTGATGAACGGAGCTGGCGACACGGCCGCCGGGGCGTTGGTCGGCCGCGCCGGCGAAATCGATGACGTCAACCCCGCCGCCAGCCAACCGAAGTCAGTGAGCACTCTCGTTCAGCTCGACGGCGCCACGCTCGACTACCGGCCGCTCAAGGCGCCGCGCGAGGACAAGGCCGTCCTGATCGAGCCGCCGCTGGAGACCGCGGCCGCGCTCTTGGCCGAGCAGGCGCGACGGGAGCCGGAACGGTACGACGTGCAGGGGCGCGCGCTGGCCGATCTGGCGGCCGAGGCCCGCTCGCAGTTCATCGCCGAAGCGTGGCGGTATACGTCGAGTTACCGCGACGTCCCAGAGCCTCCGGCCGACGGACCGGTGCTGCTGGCCGGCCACCAGCCGCAGATGTTTCATCCGGGCGTCTGGTTGAAGAATTTTGCCTTGGGCTACCTGGCCGGGCGGCACGGCGGGACCGCCGTCAACCTGGTGATCGACGGCGACACGATCAAGAACGCCGCGATACGCGTGCCGGCTGGTTCGCCGGCAGAACCGTTCAGCCGCCTGGTGCCGTATGACGACCCGACGACCGAAATACCGTATGAAGAACGCGGCATCCAAAATGCCTCCACGTTCGAGAGCTTCGGGCGGCGGGCCGCCGAGGTCATTGCTCCGCTGGTGGCGGATCCGCTGGTCGAGCGATTCTGGCCGATGGTGGTCGGCCGCTCGCGCGAAACGGGCAACCTGGGCGAATGTTTGGCCCAGGCCAGGCACCAGCTCGAAGGCCGATGGGGCCTCTCGACGCTGGAGATGCCGCTGAGCCGGGTTTGTACGCTGGGGCCTTTTGCCTGGTTTTCGGCGCATTGGCTGGCGCAGCTTCCGCGGCTGCACGCCATCTACAACGACTCGGTGGCCCTCTATCGCCGCGTACACCGCATACGCAGCTTGAACCATCCCGTCCCCGACCTGGCGGCCGACGGCGACTGGCTGGAAGCGCCGTTCTGGATTTGGACCAGCCGGCGGCCGCATCGGCGGCGGGTCTTTGCCCGGGCGCGCGGCCGCGAGACGCTGCTCACGGACCGCGAAGGGTTCGAACTGGCCCTGCCGCTGACCAGCGACGGCAACGGCGCCGCGGCGGCGGCTTGCCTGGCGGAGTTGCCCGGCCGTGGAATCCGGTTGCGGACGCGGGCCCTGGCCACCACCTTGTTTGCCCGCATGTTCCTGGGCGACCTGTTCCTGCACGGAATCGGCGGCGGCAAGTACGATCAACTCACCGACCTGATCGTCCGCCGTTTCTTCGGCATTCGGCCGCCGCCCTGGATGGTGCTGTCGGCCACGCTGCACTTGCCGGTCCCGCGGCCGCCGGCCTGCGAGCATGACGCCCGCGGGGCGGCCCAGCGACTGCGAGAGTTGACCTATCATCCGGAGCGGCATGTGGCGCTCGACCAACTGCGGCCCAGCGACGTCTCCGCGGTGGAGCGGCTGATTGCAACCAAGCGCCAGTGGATCGAAACCGAGCCGACGCCGGCCAACGCCCGCCGGCGTTGCCGGGAGATCCGGGCGGTCAACGAAGCGCTGCAGGCTTGGGTCGAACCGCTGCGCCGGCATTGGCTTGCGGAGCACGATCGGCTGGTCCAATCCGGGCGCGCGCTGGCCACGTTGAACTGGCGCGAATACGCCTTCTGCTTGTACCCTGAAAAAACTTTGCGGGATTTTTTGCTGGATTTTCCTCCCGGCGGGACGTAGTCTACTGGTCGTGATGGATCGATCACGACAAGCTGAAGGGATTCGAGCTGATGCGCCGAGCGCCTCCCGCCGCGCACGCTAAGCGGGGCCATCGGCAGTCCGCCCCATCTCAGGCCGTCGGCGAGCCGGCCGAGCAAGGCCCTGGCGTCCGCCTGGTTGCCGCCCGCGCCGGCGACCACACCGCCATCCACCAGTTTCTCACCGCGGTATTCCAGGGTCCTACCCGCGACGGCTTCCATTCGTCGCTCGACGATCCCTTTTACGAGCCGCACGACCGGCTGGTCGTCAAGCGGGGCGGGCGAATCATTTCGCACTTGCAGCTCACGCAGCGGGTGATGTGCCTGGGCAGCGCGCGTTTGCCGGTGGCCGGACTGCACTGGCTGGGCACGTTGCCCGAGTTCCGCCGCCAGGGCCATGCCCGGCAGTTGCTGGAGGCGGCCGAGAGCGTCATGGCGGACAACCACACGCTGCTGAGCGTTTTGACCACCCGCGAACCGCGGTTTTTTTCCTCGCTGGGTTGGGCGGTTTGCGGCCGGCAAAGCCAGGCCAGGGCCGGCAGCCGCGACCTGTTGGCCCAGCTCTCCGTCCGGGGCCTGCCTCCGGCCGAGCAGCCCCTGACCATCCGTCCCTGGCGCCAGGTTGAGTTGCCCGCCCTGATGCGGCTCTACCAGGAGAATACGGCGACCGCGGCGGGTCCATATCAGCGGAACGAGGCCTACTGGCGATGGCTGATCAGCCGCAAGGAGTTCGACCAGGTTTGGGTGGCCGTGGAGGGACCCGACCGGCTGGAGCTCGACTTCGCCGGCTCGCAGGTAGTGGGCTACGCCGTGACCAGAGACGACCGCGTGATCGAGCTGCTCACCGCGGCCGACCATCCGACCGCGGCCGAGCAGTTGCTCGCCCGGGCGTGCAGCGAGGCGATCGAGCGCGATCAGCACTCGATCTCGCTGTCGGTCCCTCCGGGCGACCGGCTGTTCGATTTGTTCCAGACGGCCGGCGGCACGCTGCACCAGGCCGAAGCCTTCCAGGGCGAAGTGCAGATGATGAAGCTGATCGACCCCCGGCGCTTGCTGCGGGCGATGGCGGCCGAGCTGCACCGCCGGGCCGTTTGCGCCGGTTTGGCGCGCCGCTGCGAACTGGGTTTGCAGGTCGACGCTCAGAAGTACCACCTGGTTGTTTCACGCCGCAGCGTTCAAGTGCGGCCGCATCGACTGGGCCGCAGCTACTTGACGCTGAGCATGCCTGAGTTGACGCGCCTGGTGGTCGGGCACCTCGACGTCGGCGAGAGCATCGAGACGGGGCGCGTGGCCGCCTCGACTCGCCTGGCGGGCGAAATCGCCCAGGTGCTGTTTCCGCGGTTGCCCCTGTGGCGGCCGTCGCTGGACGATCTGGTGAGCTGAGGGACGGGCGAAGACGTTCCTCGCGAATGACTGGGGCATCCCGGCGCGCCGGGACTTGCCCCCGGGCACACCCCTGGGGGGGGAACGACAAGGAGACAAGGCGACAAGGGGACAAGGCGAACGCGGCGGAATACGGACGAAGACTGGGGCACGCTTATCGCTTTGCCCCAGGCACCCGGGGCAGAGGGCGGACGGCACACGGAGTGTGCCTGCTACTTTGGGCGTCACATCTCCAGGAACGGCACGGGCACGAGGAAGGCGTGCTGCTCGTAGAGGCTGCCCACGCCGTACCAGGAGGTGAACTGCGTGAAATAGACGAAGAAGACGTACACGGCCGCCACGCCAACCATGGCCGGCTTGACCGGCAGCCGCAACAGCCAATGGCGGTTGCGGGGGCGGCGCATGGCGTAACCGGTGGCCCAGCCGGTCACCAGCCGCGCCGGCAGGATGAACAGCACAAACACCAGGCTCGGCAGCCAGGCGGCCTCGCGCGGCAAAAGCTCGATCTTCAACAGGTACAGCGGCAGTGCGAACGAGAGCGTCACCAGCAGGGCCAACAGGAAGGCCAGCGGTGCTTTGCGGTACAGCGCCCGGACGGCGGCCCCCTCGAACATGGCGCGGAACCGGTTTTCGGCGGCGAATCGGGTCTGCGCGAAAGGCAGGTACAAGAGCACCCATACCAGCCCGGCGGCGCCCAGGAACCCCAGGATCGGCACTTGCTGAGCGGCCGCGAGCATGGTGATCGGCACGAACAACCAGGCCAGGCCGCCCACGAAGCCCCGCAATCCCAACCAGAAATAGTACGGCAGCCGCAAGCCGACCACGAAGTGCCAGACCGCATCGCGCGCCCGGGGCGCTGGCTCCTCGTCAGCCGAAAACAGGCGGCGCACTGCCCGCCCTACTCGGCCGATCAGATGGAACGGCGCGGGTCGCAGAAAGTGCCGCAGCTTCCCGCCACGCCAGCAGGCGTCGACGACCTGAATCACGACGAGCGTGGTCAGCACGATTAACGCAACCGACCAGGCCCGGTCCGCCTTGCCGCCTGGCTCGATCAGCCGAGCCGAGGCGGCCATCGAAGAGACAAACCGGACCGGCAGCAACAGCAGCCACGTGCCCAGCACGATGCCGCCCAGCCTGGCTGCCTTGCGCACGCCGACGAACCCGGCCGCCAGCCGCCCGGTCCGTGCGATGCGTCCGCTCGATTCCAGCAGGTATCCGAGGCTGAGCAATCCCAGCAGAGGGTAAGTGGCCAGGACGGATAGTGCCAGCACGATTGAAACCAGGCCGAACAGCCACTCGGCCGCCGAGCAAATCGTGTCCCACGCGCGCCTGGCCAGTCCCGGCCGGCGCAGGCCGGGCGCAGCGACCAGCTCGGCCGTTATCACCTCCGGCCCGCCGATTTCGAGCGTGATAAGAGACGCAGTCACCGCCAACAATCCTCCAGCACCTCCAGCAATCCTCCGAGGGCGGTTCGCGAACCGGCCGGCAATCTTGGCCAATTCTTCGCTCTCCGATACGAAGTACCCTGGAATTGGGCCGCCGGTGTCGCCGCGCAGGGGAAATAATGTTGAAAATCGGCCCCGCTGCGGCGGGTATTATTGATGATTCGCGCTGCGAGGGGCTGGGCGGGGAGAAATAACACGATGTGGGCGCGTAACCTCTTATTCTTCGGCATTTGCGCCATCGGCGTGGCGGCCTTAGCGGCAGGCCTGTCCCCCGCCCAGAAGCCCATGCGCCTTGTGGTTCGTCCGGCCGACGGTCTGGGGCCGGCTATCCAGCAACTGAACGCGAGCCTCCAGGCCGAGTGGTCGGCCCGCGGGCTGGCACCGGCTGCACGCGCCGATGAAGCGGCACTTGCCCGGCGGTTATCGCTGGCCTTGCTGGGCACGATTCCCTCCTTGGAGGAGTTGCGGGCACTGGAGCAACAGCCTGCCGCGACGCGTCTGGATTGGTGGCTGGGGGGCATTCTCGCCGATGCCCGGCACCACGACTACCTGGCCGAGCGGCTGGCAAGGGCTTACGTCGGGGTCGAAGATGGGCCGTTCATCATCTATCGCCGCCGCCGGTTCGTGGCCTGGCTATCGGACCAGTTGCGCGGCAACCGGCCCTACGACCAGGTCGTGCGGGATTTGATCACCGACAGCGGCCTGTGGACGGATCGTCCGGCCACCAACTTCGTCACGGTCACGGTCAATCCGGACGGCGGGCAGGGGCCGGACGAGAGCAAGCTGGCGGCTCGGGTGTCGCGGGCCTTCCTTGGAGTGCGGATGGACTGCGCCCAATGCCACGATCATCCGTTCGAGAGTTGGAAACAGGGCGACTTCCACGGGTTGGCTGCCTACTTCGGTCAAACGCAGCAGACGTTCACCGGCATACGCGACCGGGACGGCATTTACCAGTTCGAGAACCCCGAGTCGGGCGAGTTGGAGACGGTGCAGCCTGGCGTTCCTTTCCAGCCTGAGTTGCTGAGGGCAGGCGGTACGCTCCGCGAGCGCCTCGCCGGCTGGGTCACGCACCCCGACAACCTGGCCTTCAGCCGGGCCATCGCCAACCGTATCTGGGCGCTCGTGATGGGTCGGCCGCTGGTCGAGCCGATCGACGATATTCGCCCGGACGACGAGGTTCCCCCCGTGCTCGACCTGCTGGCCCGGGACTTCGCCGCTCACGGCTACGACCTGCGGCGGCTGATCCAGTTGATCGTGGCCAGCCAGGCCTTCCAGCTCGACAGCCGCGCCGACCCAGCCGACCCGGCGGCCGAGATCACACCGGCTCATGAAGAAGCCTGGGCGGCCTTCCCGATCACCCGGCTGCGGCCCGAGCAGGTCGTGGGAGCCGTGCTGCAATCCGCTTCGCTGGAGACGATCGACCACAATTCGCACATTTTCGTCCGCATCGGCCGCTCGATTGCCGAGAGCGAGTTCGTCCAACGCTATGGCGACGAGGGAGAAGAAGAATTTCGGCCGCAAGGAGGCACGATTCCCGAACGCCTGCTGATGATGAACGGGGGCCTGGTGGGCAACAAGACCGAGGACAACATCTTCGCCAACGCGGTCACGCGGATAGCGGCCCTGGCGAGCAGCGACGGCAAAGCGGTTGAAACCACGTACCTGGTGGTGCTGTCGCGGCGTCCGACGCCCGAAGAGGCCCGCTACTTCACGAGCCAGCTTGCCGTGGACAAACCGCAGCGCCGCCAGCGGCTGGAAGACCTGTACTGGGCACTGCTCAATTCGACGGAGTTTTCATGGAACCATTGAACAGTGAGCCGTTGGTCAGCCCCTTTCAATGCGAGGCTCGTCCGGCAAGGGGCCTCTCGCGCCGCGGCCTGTTGCAGTTGGCCGGAGGGTTTGCCGGCGTGTCGTGGTTGACTCCGCTGGCCGAGCTGCTGGCCGAACAGGTCGAGGGCAGGCACGCCGGGCGTCCGGCCCAGTCGCTGATCCTGCTGTGGCTGGCGGGCGGCCCCAGCCAGTTGGAAACGTTCGATCCGCACCCGCGCAGCAGGATCTCGGGCGGCACCAAGTCGATTGAGACCGCGGTCAAAGGCATTCAGCTCGCCGAGGGCCTTGAGCGGCTGGCCGAACAGATAGCGCATGCCTCGATCATCCGCTCGCTGACGAGCAAGGAGGGAGACCACGAGCGCGGGACGTACATGGTCAAGACCGGCTACCGCCCTGACCCAACGGTGGTTCATCCCTCGATCGGCGCCATCTGCTGCCATCAGTTGCCCCGGGGCAAGACGGAGATTCCCCGCCATGTCTCTATCCTGTCCAGCCAATGGCCGGGCATCGGCGGCCTGCTCGGCAAGCAATACGACGCGTTCAAGACCTACGACCCGGCGCAGCCGGTGCCCGACGTGGCGTCGCTGGTCCCCGAAGATCGTTTTGCCCGCCGCCTGGCCGATCTGAACCGGGTGGAAGAAGCATTTGCCCGCGGACGCCGCAAGCTGGCCGAGGGCACGCGGCACCGGCCGACCATCGACAGCGCCCGCGCGATGATGAGCTCCGAGCAACTGGCGGCCTTCGACGTCAGCCAGGAGCCCTCCGCCGTGCGGCGATCGTACGGCGATACGCCGTTCGGCCGGGGCTGCCTGGCCGCGCGGCGGCTGATCGAGGTGGGCGTGCGCTGCGTCGAGGTGACACTGGCCGGATGGGACAGCCACGTGAACAACCACGAGATCCATCGCGGCCTGGTGCGCACGCTCGATCCGGCGATCAGCGGGCTACTGGCCGACCTCGCCGGCCGCGATCTGTTGGATCGGACGATCGTCGTTTGCGGCGGAGAGTTCGGCCGCACGCCGCAGATCAATCTGGCCGCCGGCCGCGATCACTGGCCGCACGGTTTCAGCATGCTGGTGGCCGGCGGCGGCCTGCGAGCCGGCCAGGTGATCGGAGCCACGGACCCTGAAGGCGGCCGCGAAGTGCAGGATCCGTACGAGGTGGCCGACCTGCACGCGACCGTGCTGACGGCGTTAGGGATCGATCCGACGCACGAGGAGCTGGCGCCGGTCGGCCGGCCCATCAAGTTGAGCGAGGGCCGGCCGATCCGGCAATTGCTGCCCGGTTGAGTCGCTACCGCTTGGAGAACTGGGTGCCGCGGCGGGCGCCGCGGAGGCCGTACTTCTTGCGCTCTTTCATGCGGCCGTCGCGGGTCAGGAGGTTGGCGTCGCGCAGGGCCTGCTCCAGGCTGGTGTCGTAGAGCTTCAGCGCGCGGGCCAGGCCCATCTTGCAGGCTCCCGACTGGCCGGTCATGCCGCCGCCGTGCACCTTGATGACCACGTCGACGCTCGTGAGGCGGTCGGTCTGCTTCAGGGGAGCCAACAGCGCGTTGCGGTCCTGGTCGTTCACGAAATACTCGTCGTAGGGCCGCTCGTTGATCGTGATCGTGCCCTTCCCCGGCCGCACCCGCACGCGGGCCACCGAAGTCTTGCGGCGCCCGGTGCCCAAAACATCGGTCGATTTTTTGGCGGACGGTTTTTCGACAGTCGACATGGAGATTTCTGCTTGCGGGTTCTGGCGGGGCTGTTGGTTGGATGTTGGTTGAATTCCGCCCGGTCGGGGAATGGGATAAAATCGCTGGGTGAAGTGATCCAGAGCGGCCGGGTGGCGGCTATCGGGCAGCCAGCTCCTTGGGTTCGGGCATCTGGGCCTGGTGCGGGTGCTCGCCTCCGGCGTACACCTTCAGCTTCGAGAGCATCGCCGTGGCCAGCTTGTTCTTGGGCAGCATCCGCCGCACCGCCTCGGTCAGGATCTTCTCCGGCCTACGCTCGAGCCGCTGGCCGGCCGTCTCGCTGCGCAACCCCGTGTAGCCCGTGTACCAGGTGTACTGCTTCTGCTGCCATTTTTTGCCGGTCAGCACCACCTTGTCGGCGTTGAGCACGACCACGTAGTCGCCCGTATCGACGTGCGGAGTGTACGTGGGCCGGTGCTTGCCCATCAGGATCATGGCGATCTCGGAGGCCAACCGCCCGACCACCTTGTCGGAGGCGTCGACCAGCCACCACTTCTGCTCGACCTGGCCCGGCTTGGCCATGTAAGTCTTGGTGCTTGCCACGTTGAAAGCTCTTCGCGCGGGAGAAATCGTACTCGGCTGCTCCCGCCAAGGCGGGCAGAAACGAGTAATTTACCCCTTTACCCTTGTCGCTTCAAGACGTCGGCCGTAACTTACTGGCCATGAAAGTGGGGGTCGTCAAGGAAAGCTGCCCGGCCGAGCATCGCGTGGCGCTGGTGCCCGCCGCGCTGCCGCCGCTGGCCAAGGCCGGTCTGGAGGCACTGGTCGAGACGGGCGCGGGGCAGGACGCCGGCTATCCCGACTCGGCCTACCAGGAAAAAGGGGCCCGCATCGCGGCGGACCGTGCCGAGGTCTTTGCCTCCGCCGCCGTGGTCCTCGAGGTCCGCGCCCTGGGAGCCAACCCCCAGGCGGGCATCATCGACCTGGGATTGGTGCGGCCCGGCCAGGTGCTGATCGGTTTTTGCGATCCGCTCGGTTCGCCCGCCGCCGCGCAGCAACTGGCGGCCCAGGGAGGCGTGCTGTTTGCCATGGAGCTGATCCCCCGGATCACGCGGGCCCAGAGCATGGACGCGCTGTCGTCGATGGCCACCGTGGCCGGCTACAAGGCGGTGCTGGTGGCCGCGGCCGCCTTGCCCAAAATGTTTCCCTTGTTGATGACCGCCGCCGGCACGGTGTCGCCGGCCCGCGTGTTCATCGTCGGGGTGGGGGTGGCCGGTTTGCAGGCGATTGCCACCGCCCGCCGGCTGGGGGCGGTGGTGCAGGCCTACGACGTGCGCGCGGCGGTCAAGGAGCAGGTGCAGAGCCTGGGGGCCAGGTTCCTCGACTTGCCGCTGGAAACGGACCAGGTGGAGGGGGAGGGGGGATACGCCCGGCAGCTCGACGAGAGTTTTTACCGCCGCCAACGGGAGATGATGCTGGAAGCGATGGCCGCCAGCGACGTGGTCATCACCACCGCCGCGGTGCCGGGCAAAAAGGCGCCGATCCTCGTGACCACGGAAATGGTGCGGGCCATGGCGCCCGGCTCGGTGATCGTCGACTTGGCCGCCGAGCGCGGCGGCAATTGCGAGCTGACGCGACCCGACGAGACGGTGGTACACCAGGGGGTGACCATTCTCGGCCCGAGCAACCTGGCCGCCACGGTCCCTCATCACGCCAGCCAGATGTACTCGAAGAACATCTCCACGCTGCTGGTGCACCTGGTGAAGGAGGGCAAGTTTTCCTTCGACTTCGACGACGAGATCACGCGTGAGACGCTGGTGGCCCACAACGGCCGGATCGTTCATCCCCAGGTGCAGAGCGCCTTGGACGCCGCCTCGGCAACCCCCAGGGCGGCGGCCGATTGACCGCATGCTGTCAACGAAGCTCGAGCGACAAGCGAAACAACCATGCTCCAGACAACTTTTTATACCACCCTCTTGGCCCAGGCGGCCCCGGTGACCGGCGGCGCGACGCGGCTTTCGCTGGTGGCCGGCCTGACGATCTTCGTGCTGGCGATCTTCGTCGGATTCGAGATCATCCGGAAGATCCCGCCCACGCTGCACACGCCGCTGATGTCGGGCTCCAACGCGATTTCGGGAATCACCGTGGTGGGGGCGATGCTGGCCGCCGGCGCCGACCTGCCTTGGTTCGGCGCGCTGCTGGGTACGGTGGCCGTGGTGCTGGCAATGATCAACGTGGTGGGCGGTTTCTTGGTGACGCACCGCATGCTGCAAATGTTCCGCAGGAAAGATTGACCTTTGGACAAATCCTCGCTGATCAATCTGACCTACCTGGTCTCGGCCGTGCTGTTCATCCTCGGCCTCAAGGGGATGACGCACCCCCGCACCGCCGTGCAGGGCAACCTGTCGGGCGCGTTGGGCATGCTGCTGGCGATCGGGGCGACGTTCGTCGACCCGCAGACCTTTGAGTACACGTGGATCGTGGTGGGCCTGGTGCTGGGATCGATTCTGGGCGCGGTGCTGGCGGTCCGCGTCCAGATGATCGCCATGCCCCAGATGGTGGCGCTGCTCAACGGCTTCGGCGGCGGGGCCTCGATGCTGGTGGCCGGCGCCGAGCTGTTCAAGGCTTCGCCGCCGGCAACGGCCGAGACGGTGGCCATGGTCGCCTCGGGACTGATCGGCACGGTCACGTTCACCGGCAGCCTGGTGGCCTTCGCCAAGCTGCAGGAGCTCTATTTTTCCAAGCCCTTGGCCTTCGAGGGGCAGCAGGCGGCCAACGCCCTGCTGGCGGCCGCGGCGTTGGGTTTCGGCGCGCTGGTGGTCGCCAATCCGGAGTATGGTTGGGCCTACTTGGCCGTGGTCGTGCTGTCGTCGGTCCTGGGCGTGCTGTTGGTGGCGCCGATCGGCGGGGCCGACATGCCCGTGGTGATCGCGCTGTTGAACTCCTACTCGGGGCTGGCGGCGGCGGCCACCGGCTTCGTGCTGGGCAACAGCGTGCTGATCATCGCCGGTTCGCTGGTCGGCGCCTCGGGCGTGATCCTGACGCAGATCATGTGCAAAGCGATGAACCGATCGCTGACCAACGTGCTGTTCGGCCGGATGCAAGCGGCGCAGGCCGGCTCGCCCGCCGACGACGTCTACGGCGGCCGGGTCAAGTCGGCCACGGCCGACGACATTGCCATTCTGTTCGAGTCGGCCCGCCGCGTCGTGATCGTGCCCGGCTACGGGCTGGCGGTCGCCCAGGCGCAGCACGCGGTGCGCGAGCTGGCGGGGCTGCTGGAGGCCCGCGGCACGGAGGTCGAGTATGCGATCCACCCGGTCGCCGGGCGCATGCCGGGGCACATGAACGTGCTGCTGGCGGAGGCCGACGTGCCCTACGAAAAGCTGAAGGAAATGGACGAGATCAATCCCAGCTTTGCCGAGACCGACGTGGCGCTGGTGATCGGCGCCAACGACGTGGTGAACCCGCTGGCGCGCACCGATCCCAAGAGCCCGATTGCCGGCATGCCGATCTTGAACGTGGACCAGGCGAGGACCGTAGTGGTCATCAAGCGGAGCTTGAGCCCCGGTTTCGCCGGTATCCCCAATCCGCTCTTTGCCATGGACAACACGTTGATGTATTTTGCCGATGGCAAGAAGGCGGTACTCGATCTGGCCGCCGCCGTCAAATCGCTGTAGCCGGCGAGCGGCTGAAGTCGGCAACTCGAAGCCCCGCCTCCGGCGGATGGAAAACTCTCTCGTCGCAGGAGTCGAACCGATGTCCCAGCCACGCTTTCAATCGTTCGCGGAGTTCTGGCCGTATTACGTGCGCGAGCACAGCCGGCCGGCCACGCGCTTCTGGCACTTCTGCGGCACCACGCTGGCGCTGGCGCTGCTGGTTGTGGCGGTCGTTTCGCAGAGGTGGCTCTTGCTGGCGGCGGTCCCGATTTGCGGCTATGCCTTTGCCTGGGGCAGCCACATGCTGATCGAGCGCAACCGCCCGGCCACGTTCAGCTACCCGCTCTGGTCGTTGTGGGGCGACTTCAAGATGTGGGCCATGATCGCCACCGGACGCATGCCCCGCGAGGTCCGCCGGATCCTCGAATCGCAGCCGGAATAGGCGCGCGAAGGACGCATCGCACAGTAGGATGGGCATCCTTGCCCGTCTGGCCCGTTCGAGACGGCCTGGGAAGGCCGTCCTTGCGAGAGGGCTAGATGCGGATGCCGCGCTTGCGGGCCAAGGCGCGCAGCGCAAACTCGAAGTACTGGACCTTTTTTGTAGGCTTCTTGCGGGCCCAGTTGAACGCGGTTTGAACCGTCCTCCGCGGCAATACGCCCTGGTCGACCAGCTCCAGCACCCGGGCGATGAAGGCGAACTCGACGTCGCGCCGGGCCCTCAGCCCCTTCTCGAGCTGCGTCTTCAAATCAACCGTGACGCCGCTGGTTGTCGAGCCGGCGTCGCCCGAGGCGCCTAGGAGCTCCGCCTGCTCCAGCGCGAACCAGCACAAGCTTGCAAACAAGGCGAACAAGGCGGCCAACGCGGTGCGCTTCGCCATGGCGAAAAAGCTCCCGGAAATCAAAGAGAAAAAGAACAAGTTGCTGCCCGCTCATTGATGAACCTGACAGCCCACAACGGGCCGCGGGCTTGTAGCCAAATCGGCTCGCCGCCGCAAGGCGGCTTGCGACGCGGTGTCTGCCGGCCGGCCGCTGACCAAATGCCCAACTTGCGCCGATGCCCCGGCTTGCCTGCCAACGGGACTTGGCCCGTTTTGCCCGTGTCGCGTATCATGGGACTGACAGATGAAAACACCCCGTGCAAACCGCCGTACCCCATGGCCAGTCCTGTTGGCCGCGGCCGCCACCTGTTGGCTGGCGTCCGCTGTATCGGGCAATTCGGCCGAGCCGGCCGCCCCACCGGGCGAGCAAGACTCTCCGGCGGCTGACGAGAATTCGGCAGCGCCATCCACCGGGCAAAACCCTTCCGCCGATCGAGCGGCAGCGGGCGAAGTGAACCGGCTGATCGACGAACTGAACCACGATGAGTACGATGTCCGTGAGAGAGCCGCCTCCAAGCTGGCTCAGTTGGCGCGGCAGCCCGAGATGCAGGCCGAGCTGGCAAACCAGGTCCAGCGGGCCTTGCTCTCGCCCCAGACGCCTTTCGAAGTCCGCAGCCGGCTGGCCGCCCTGGCCCGCAAGCTGCCGCCGGCCGGCGAGCCGCCCCCGGCCGACGTCTCGGACGACCAGCTCGATCGGCTGATCGCCCAGATGGATGCCGCCTCGTATGCGATGCGCCAAGGCGCCGCCGCTCGCCTCCAGTGGCTGGCGGCCCGGCCGGAGTTGGCCTGCCCGATCATGGCGAGGTTGAAGGGCAGCCTGGCCGGGCCCGACTTATCGGCCGAGCTGCGCGAGCAGATGGCGCCGATCCTCCAGACGGCGCGGCGGGCGTGGCTGACCAGCGAGCCGCGGTTGTGGCGGCTTGACGACGTGCCCGACCAGCAAATCGAGCGCTGGCTGGACGAACTGGTGGCCGAGCACGATCCCCGCGCCAGCGGCCGGCCGGCAACAGCCCGGCGGAACGGCGACGACGCAAGGGCTGAATTGGGTAGCGAGGACCCTGAGCCCGAAGCAGCGACCATCGCGGCCGGCCTTCCGCGCGGGGTCGCCGGACAATCGGGCCGCGATCGCGGCCGGACCGGGCCGTCACAATTCCTCGAAGGACCAGCCCGCGAACTGGTCGACTTGATGGTCCGCGACGAGTATCTGCCGCGAGTCAAGCAGGCGATCGAACGGCGATTGGCCGAGGGCGTTCATCCCGGGGCCGAAGCCCGGCTCACCGAGCTCGTGGATTGGACCCGGCC
The DNA here is from genome assembly GCA_040901675.1 of Pirellulales bacterium. Lineage (GTDB taxonomy): Bacteria > Planctomycetota > Planctomycetia > Pirellulales > JAICIG01 > JBBDNX01. Next base: position 147,407 of record JBBDYJ010000031.1, read on the forward strand.
GGCCATGGTGGCCGAGTATTGGGAAGCCAGGCGGCACTTGGGCATCCAGCACCTGCTGATCGGCGTGCCCAGCTTTTCGCCCCTGGCGGAACGGCCCAGCCACTTCGATCGGATCGACGAGCGGACCGCCCACTGTGTCAGCGGCAACGCCTTGACGGCCGGCCAGGACTATCCGGTAGGGGTGCTATTTCCGCATCCCAAGCGGGCCAATGCCCAGTTCCACCTGGTCCATCTGCCCACGCCGCGGCACCGGCTGGCTTACGAGTACCTGGTCAAGGTCGACGAGGCCAGGCGGCTGGTCGAGTTGAGCGAGCGCACCTTGTCGGCCCTGCTGGCCGAGAAGCGAGGGTTGTCGGAGGCCGAGCTGATGATGCTGCGGCACCTCGACCCGGGGGCCGTGTCGCGGTTTGCCGGGCGGTACTTGCTGGCCGTCGACGACCAGCCGTTGCCGGGCGATTCTCCGCGGCGGGGCTGGAGCGGCGCGCATGCGGGGCTTTGCCTGGTGTTGGCCATCGAGGGGACGCGCGAAGCGGTGCCCGGCCTGCTGGAGGCGATCGAAGCCGAACGCTTCACGGCGCCCGATCCCGTGTCGCCTCACGACTGGCCCTGGATCGCCGCCTTGGCGATTGCCCGTCGCGATCCGTGGCCCGAGGCCGACGCCTGGCTGGCCGGCCTGGTCGAGTCGCGGCATTCGCTGAGGGTGGTCGGCGAGAGCCAGCCCCCACTGGGCGCCACGGCGGCGGCGATCCTGCTTGCGCGGCACGGGGAATCTGCCGACCAGTTCGGCCTGGTGCCGGCCTCCGATCAGCAGAGCGGGGCCATCGGGCTGACGCTCTATCGCTTCGTTTCGCCGCACGCGGCACGGCGAGTGCTCGCCTGGTGGGAGCGGGCGGCGGCTGCCAAGCCGCAGGCAACGCCGTAGGGACGCTTTTCGGCAGGTCTTGGGCTAATGCCGGCCGGCGGGGCGGGGCGATGAACTCGTGAGGGGTGGTAGCTTGACAGCGGCCGTTTCGCCCCGGTATATTGCACTGCGCCGAAAGTGCTGCCGCCATGCGCTTTAAGACGACACGCCTGGTGCGGCGGCACTGGCAGTGAACCTGCCACGCCCTCACGCCTGCAAACATCCCACCCGTTTACCGAGACAGCTCCGGAGGCAACAGCGATGCTAGTGATTCCCGGAAGAGCCGGCAAGGACACCTGCGATGGAGTAACCCGCCGTGAAGTGCTGCGGGTCGGCGGGTCGGCCGCGCTGGGTATTTCGCTGGCCAACATCCTCAGGCTGCAGCGGGTGGCCGCGGCCGAAGGTCAAGGCGGTGGGCCCGGTTGGAACAAAGCCAAGAGCGTGATCCTGGTCTTCCTGCAAGGCGGACCCAGCCATCTCGATTTGTGGGACCCCAAGCCCAACGTGCCGGACAACGTCAAGAGCGTCTTCAATCCGATCGACACCAAGACGCCCGGCTTGCAGGTCACCGAGATTATGCCCAAGTTCGCCCAGGTGACCGACAAGGTCACGATGATCCGCTCGATGAGCTACACGCCCATCGGGTTGTTCAACCACACGGCGGCCCACTACCAGTTGCTCACCGGCTACACGGCCGACAAGGTCAGCCCGTCGGGCCAGCTCGAGCCGCCGAGCCCCAAGGACTACCCGAACATCGGCTCGAACATCATCCGGCTCAAGCCGACCGACGTGCCGATGCTCCCATTCGTGATGATGCCCCGCCCGATGCAGGAGAGCAACGTGGTGGGCAAAGCGGGCACGGCCGGGTTCCTGGGCCGCGCCTACGATCCCTACTATCTCTATCCGCCCGGCGACGACATGGACATGGACAAGATGTCGCGCATCAAGGTCGAAGACTTGCAACTGCGGCCCGAGGTCTCCAGCGCCCGGCTGGAGCGGCGGGCCCGGCTGCGCGACGTGATCAAGGACGGCATGCCCGCCATCGAGCAAGCCACCGCCAAGTACGACCTCGACGAGTATTACGAAAAGGCCCTCTCGCTGGTGATCTCCGGCCGGGCTCGCGACGCCTTTGACCTGGGTAAGGAATCGGCGGAGACCAAGGAGCGATACGGCAACAACACGTTCGGCCAGAGCTGCCTGTTGGCCCGCCGCCTGGTCGAGGCCGGCACGAGTTTTGTCGAGATCAACTGGCCCAAGGTGGCCAACTCGGACAACCACTCGTTCGACGTCCACGTGGGGCTTTCTGACCGGATGCGCAAGCAGGCCGGTCCGATGCTCGATGCGGGCCTGTCGGGCTTGATCGCCGATCTCGACGAGCGGGGCATGCTCGACGAGACGCTGGTGGTGGCCATCGGCGAGTTCGGCCGCAGCCCCAAGCGCGGCGTGAGCACGTCGGGCAATACGAACAGCGACGACGGCCGCGACCACTGGCCGTATTGCTACACGGCGGTGCTGGCCGGCGGCGGCGCGAAGCGCGGTTTTGTCTACGGCAAGTCCGACGCCACCGCTTCGGCCCCGGTCGAGAGCCCGGTGCACCCGATGGAGATCCTGGCCTCGATTTACCATGCGGTGGGCATCGATCCCACGACGCTGGTTTACAACCACCTCAACCAGCCCCGCGAGTTGGTGCAGGCCCATGCCGTCACCAGCCTGTTCGCCTAGAGCGGGCGGCAACCCAAACGATTCGCCAAGGGCGATTCCGGAACCAACGGAATCGTCCTTTTTTGTTGGCGTCATCCGCTCACCCTGTTGATAAACTGTTGATAAACAATGCTCAGAGCAGGCGCAGCCGCTCTCTTTCCAGGCGGTCGGCGATGAAGGCGATCGCCGCCGGGCCGATGTGGTTGTAGTACGCCCACCCGTGGCCGCCGGACGAGGTCTCCAGGTCGCACTCGTGCGGGATGCCTAGCGCGGCCAGCTTCATCCGCAGCTTCTCGGCGCTCTCGTGCCAGCGATGGTCGGCCGGGTCGCAGGCAAACCAGATGTTCCGCGGCCAGTTCAAGGGGTGTACGTGCAACGTGGCCGTGTCCTGCCGGGCCGCCTCGGCGTCGGGATACATCTGGGGCAGCGTCGCCTCGTCCTCGTCATGGAAACGCACCTGGTAATCGATGGCCGGCGCGATGGCCGCCACGATCGGGAACTTGTTGGGGAACTTGAAGGCGAACCGCAGGCCACCCTGGCCGCCCATGCTCGTCCCCAGCAAGGCGATCCGCGGCGGCAACGCTTGCCAGCGCTGGTGCACGTAGGGCAACACGTGCTCCAGCAGGTGATGCTGGGCGCTGTAGCGGGTGTCGAACTCGGGGCAGATCTTGTCCGTCCACCAACTACGCGCGGTGAACGGCGCGATCACGGCCAGGCCGTGCCGCGCCAACTCCCCCGTAATGATCGGGTTCTGATCCAGGCGGCCCAGGTGCACGCCGTGCAGGTAGATCACCACGTAGCCGTGCGGGTTGCGCGCGGGCGGCTCGTACACGTCGCAGGCGTGCCCGGCCACTTCGATCTTGGTCCAGTTGAAGTCCAAGGCAGGAGTCGGGATTCAGGGGTCAGGGGTGGCACTGCTTGGAGGTCCCGCTCCCGGCGCGCCGTGGGGACCGAGAAGCAGTGATGCGCTGTCCGAAGTCAGTGGTCCGAAGTCCGAAGTCAGGTATACCAGGGAATAGGGGACAGCGAACAGGGGACAGCCGGCAGTCGGCGGCTGGGTGGCTGGGGCAAAGCGATAAGCGTGCCCCAGTTGCAATGTGAGGAAGTTAATTTTTCGGCTGATCCTAAAACTCCCTAAGTGCTAAGTCCAAAGAGCCAAGATCCTCCTAAGGTCCTCCTGCGTCTTGACACAACCGGCGGCAGGGACGATTGTGGGTTTTTTCGGTCGCGGCCCTGGGGGCCAGGCATGAAGCTGATTCTAAGCGAAGAGCAGATCCGAACCGGGGTCCGCCGGATGGCAGACGAAATCAATACCCATTACGCGGGCCGCTCGCTGACCATTATCGGCGTATTGACCGGCAGCGTGGTCCTGCTGGCCGACCTGATCCGGTTGCTCGACATCCCATTGCGCGTGGGCGTGGTGCAGGCCCGCAGCTACCGGGGCGGGGCCACGACGCCGGGCAAGCTGGTCGTGAACGCCGACCTGCTGCCCGCCGTGCGGGGGCACGACGTGCTCTTGGTCGACGACATCTTCGATACCGGGCACACGCTGCTGGAGCTGGTGGCCCAGTTCGACGAGCTCGCTCCCCGCTCGCTCCGCTCGGCGGTGCTGCTGCGGAAGCAGGGCCGGCAGCGCGTGGCCCTGGTGCCGGACCACGTGGGCTTCGACATACCCGACGCTTTCGTGGTGGGGTACGGGCTCGACTACCAAGACGCTTACCGCAACCTCCCCTACGTGGCCGCCCTGGACGAGGAGCTCGCGACTCGACTGAGCTCGCCGAAGTCCGAAGGGTCGCTGACGTGAGCCCGCCCCGCCTGGTGCTGGTCACGCGCCGCTTCTGGCCGCTGGTCGGAGGGGCCGAAACGGTCATGGCCCGGCTGGCCGCCGCTTTCCAGTCGCGCGGCGCCGCGACCACGGTGCTCACGGCACGCTGGCAGGCCGACTGGCCGGCCGAGATCGAACACCATGGGGTCCGCGCCGTGCGGCTGCCCAACCCGGCCGCGCGCGGCTGGGGCACCTGGCGCTACATGCAGGCCCTGGCTCGCTGGCTGCGGACCAACCGCTCGCAGTTCGACCTGGTCTACGTGTCGATGCTCAAGCACGACGCCTACGCGGCCGTGGGCGAGGGGCGGCGAGGCGGCTTCCCAGTCGCCCTGCGGGCCGAGGGCGCCGGTTTGACGGGCGACTGCCACTGGCAGCTCAACGCCCGCTGCGGCCTGCGAATCAAGCGGCGGCTGATGCAGGCCGACGCCCTGCTGGGGCCCAGCCCGGCCATCGAGCGCGAGCTGATCGCCGCCGGCTACCCTCGCGATCGGATCCACTATCTGCCCAACGGCGTGCCTGTTCGGCCGCCGCGCCAGCCGTCGGAGCGGCAGGAGGCCCGCCAGGCACTGGCTGAAGCGGACGGCGTTTTCGCGCTTGCTCCGGACGCACCGCTGGTCGTCTACACGGGCCGGCTGCACGAGATGAAGGGCCTCGATCACTTGCTGTCGGCCTGGCCGGCCGTGCTGGCCCGGCATCCGGGGGCACGGCTGTGGCTGGTGGGCGAGGGACCGTTTCGGCCGCGGCTGATCGAGCAGATCGAGAACCTGGGGCTTTCGACCAGCGTCCTGCTGGCGGGGCTTTACGACGACGTGGAGGATTTTTTGCTGGCGGCCGACGTGTTCGTCCTGCCATCGTTGGAAGAAGGGATGTCGGTGGCGTTGCTGGAAGCGATGGCCGCCGGCCTGCCGGTGGTGGCCAGTTCGATCGCGGCCAATGCGCCGTTGGTTGAAGATGGCCGGCATGGGCGGCTGGTTCCGCCGGGCGACTCGGCCGCGCTGGCCGCCGCCTTGGCCGAGCTGCTCGAGCAGCCGGACGCCGCGGCGCGGCTTGGCTCCAGCGCGCGCGAGCGGGTCGAGGCCCGGTTTTCGATTGCTCGCATGGTCGAAGCGCACCTGGAGCTGTTCGATCGGCTGCTGGAGCGTCGCAAGACGCCGGCTTGACAAGAAACCTGATAAGAAAACCGGCGGCAGGCAGGCGTGCCTGCGCCACAACAAGCGAATCGCCCTGCCGTGCCCGTGCCGCATCGCATTGCCCTGGTTATTCCGACGCTGGACCGCGCAGGGGCCGAGAAGCAACTGGTGCTCCTGGCCCGCGGGCTGCCGCGCGGCGAGTTCGACGTGCACGTCTGCGTGCTCACGCACGGTGGCCCGCTGGAGGCCGAGCTGGCCGAGGCCGGTGTCCCGGTTTCGATCATCGGAAAGCAGGGCAAGCTCGATCCGATGGCACTGGTGCGGTTGAAAAAGCACCTGGCGGGCTTGCGGCCCGACCTGGTACACACCTGGCTGTTCGCGGCCAACAGCTACGGCCGGGCGGCGGCGTTGTGGGCCGGCGTGAAGCGGATCGTGGCCGGCGAGCGGTCGGTCGACCCATGGAAGGCCTGGCACGAGCTGGCCATCGACCGCTGCCTGGCCCGGCGGACCGATCGGATCGTCGTCAATAGCTCGGGGGTGCGCGACTTCTACGTCCGGCACGGGCTGCCCGGGGACCAGTTCACGGTGATTCCCAACGGCGTCGACGTCCGCGCGGCGATGGCCGCCGACAAGGACGCGTGCCTGGCCGAGCTGGGTTTGCCGGCCGGTGCCAGGCTGATCGGGGCGGTGGGCCGGCTCTGGCCTCAGAAGCGCGTCAAGGACCTGATCTGGGCGGCCGACATGCTCAAGTTCATCCGCGACGACGTACACCTGCTGGTGATTGGCGAGGGTCCGCAGCGGGAGCGATTGGAGCGGTACCGGCGGCAGATGCGGATTGAAGACCGGGTACACTTCTTGGGGCACCGCCCGGACGTGCCGCGCCTGTTGCCCAACTTCGACGTGCTCTGGCTGGCGAGCGAGTACGAAGGCATGCCCAACGTGATCATGGAAGCGATGGCGGCCCAGGTTCCGGTGGTGGCGACCGACATCTCCGGCAATCGCGACCTGGTGGTGTCCGGCGAGACCGGATACCTGGTACCCGTCGGCGACCGGGGCGCCTTGGTCCGCGCAACGCACAGAATCCTGAACGACGCCGCGCTAGCTCATCGTTTGGGTTCCGCCGGCCGCCAGCGCATGCTCGATCACTTCAGCGTGGCCGCCATGGTCGAGCGTCACGCCGCCTTGTATCGCGAGCTGCTGGCGTGAATACGCCGAAATACTGAGTCGCTCGGCCTCGCTCATTCGCCCCGAAGGGGCCGCAAGACATCAGCCCAGGGCAGAGCGCAGCGGCGTCAGCCGCAAAGCGCCGCCCTGGGGAACCCCCACGGTACATTTTGCATCCAGCCCTGCAAGGGCGAAACAAGGTCAGCTTCGTGGCTTGTGCCGCCCTTATCTTTCACCAAGCCCCTTCGGGGCAGGCGGATCGGGTTCCGCCTCCCAAGGGAGACCGATGATTTCGACGAGCAGGCGGTTCAGCTCGGTCCCGACGGCTTTCATGGAAAGCACCTTGCCATCGCGGCCCACCAGGATGTGCGTCGGATAGCTGCTGATGCCATAGCGCTGGGCAGTTGGCTGTATTCCATCGGCATCGGCGGCCAGCACCGGCCAGGTGATCTCGTGCTTGTCGAGAAAGCGCTTGAGAACGTCGCCGTTCTGGTCGATTGTGATGCCGACGATCTCGAAGCCGCGCTCATGGTAGCGCTCGAAACAATGCTTCAAATACGGCAGCTCGGCGATGCACGGCTCGCATCCCATGAACCAGAACTCGACCAGCACCACCTTGCCCCGATAGGCCGCCCAATCGAACACCTTGCCATCGACAGTCTTGCCGGTCACCTCGATCTTGTGTCCGGGCAACGCCGCTTGACGGTCGGCTCCTTCGAGTCGGTTAACCAGCTCAATCAGCGAACCGGCATGCTCGCCCAGCAATGGGGTTAACTGCCTTCCGCCCTTGATGGCCAGTTCTTTGCGGCCGGAACCGTGAATGCGCCAAACCGCCATGCCAGCCAGATCGTTGTCACCAGCGTTCGGATTCCTGTTGGCGATATACTTCTTAAGATCTTCGAGCAACCGCGCTTGTTCCTCGGCATTCGCTTTTCCCGCTGCCTCGATCCTAGCGACCAGCGCCAGGTATCCCTCGGGGACCGCTTCTCCGGTTTCCGTGGCCATCAGTTGCTCGTGGGTCGCACGGCTGTTCATTTCGTCCTGCGTGATGACTCGCCGACTGCCGTCGAGCCGAACCAGATAGGTCACCCATCCCTTGCGGTCCGCGTCTCGGCGGTCGTTGACTCTGGTCCCCGGCGGAAAGTCGAATGCGAACGCCTCGTCATTGATTCTTGGGTTGAGCTCGAAACGGCTGACTTTGGCCGATCTTCGGGATTGCACGGTGGCCGGGGCGCTGCCGTCGGCCATCCTCCCAAAATGCGTGAACTGCCAGCGCGAGGGATGCCACGCATCCTGCTCTTCATCCTTGGAGTATTCGATCTCTGTCTGAGTCGAGGGGTCCGCGTCCGCGGCGTGACGGGTCATCACTTGTACTGGAAGGAAGCCGCGCTCGGGATCGACGACCAGTGAGAAGCGGAGGCCTCTGCCAGCCATTCGCTGATCGAGCCGCCAACACTCGCGGCCCCCTACATCCACCGCCTCATTCACGAGTTCGAATTCCGCCAGGCGAATTGGACGGCCCTGAAAAACCACCATGTCGAACGGGCGAAGCGGAAGAATGATGGGGAGGTGAAGGAGGCTCTTCAGTTCATCAGATCTCTCCCGGCGGTTGATAAAACCGATGGCATGGAATCGTCGTTCTTCGGCCTCATCGGCACCAAAAAACGAGCAGCTCTCGACGCCGTCAAAAATGTCGACATAGCGCCGCGGAAGGAACTCGACTCGTTCGGTGATCCAGTGTGGTCCATGGAACGAATGCCGCAATCGGCGTCCATCATATACAAGCTCACGGGACTTGGTGATGGTGAGATCCTCTGGAGGACCGAAGCGTACAGGCGAGCTCCTCAAATTACCCACATGGGAATTCTTCGCCACGAACTCGGTCTGCTCCCAGGCGACCGAAAACGCCTGGTTCTTCGCCTGGCGGGCCTGCCAGGCGCGTTCGATCATCGCGATCTTCGCATCCGGCTTGCTCGGCTGGGCGGCCTCGGCTGGTGGAGGACCTGTCGCCTGAGCCGCCGCCGGCTCAGCCACCGCCTGTGCGGCATCGGCTGGTCCCGGCTCGGCGGCCAGCGCGCGATAACCGATTACGGCGGCCGAGGCCGCAACGACGCCGGTCGCCAGCGAGGCGACGAGCGCCATTTTCATTTTGGATACGGCCATGGTCTGGATAACTCCTTGTGTCAAGAGTGCCACGTTGGCCGAAACGGCGCCCGCCGTCACGGTATTGCCCGCGAATGCGGAGGCGGCCTGGAGCGTGGCCGCCTCCAACTGGGCCGATACGCCGGCGGCCGCCTGCTCGGCCAAGGCGGAGACGACGGCCGCCGGACCCAGCGCGAGTCCTCGCTTGGACAGCCGCCTGCGCAATAGTTCGCGCCCCCTGGCCAGGCGGCTCGACAAGGTGCCTTCGGGCACGCCGAGCTGCCGGGCCGCCTCCTGGCGGCTTCGGCCTTCCAGGTCGGCCAGCACGATGGCCGCGCGGTACTTGTCCGGCAGGCGGCTGAGCTCATTGTCCAGGATCGACTTCAGCTCGAGCAGATCGGGGCTTGGCGGCTGGCCCGGTATTTCGCGTTCAATTGGCCGGCTCTCCCTGGTTTTGCGGTTGGCGTTCATGGTTTGCGCCTTGAGTGCCGTGCGGTGGGCAACGCCGTACAGCCAGTTGCCTACCATGTCTCTGGGGACGATCGACGGGGCTTTGCGGACCAGGACCAGAAAGGTGGCTTGAAAAGCATCGTCGGCATCGTGCGAGTCGCCCAGCGCCCGCCGGCAGACGGCCAGCACCATCGGCCCATGCCGGCGGAGCAGTTCGGCAAAGGCCGCCTCGTCCCGGCCGGCGATGTACCGCTCCAGGAGCTGGCCGTCCGTCAGCGGTTCGACGTCGTTCATGAAGCTAGTGGTCGGTGGTCGGTGGTTAGTGGCTCCGCCTGCGGCGGACTTGCAGCACGCGCGAGGTCGGCGACGAAGGTGGATCTTCGACGGGCGCATCCGGCTACGCGCCGGATTGCCGTCCGGCCCCGTGAACCTCACCTATGTATTGCCGCAGCCGGGCCCGCGCGTCCAATAATTTGCATAATTTGCAAAAAAAGGCGATTTCGGTAGGAGAAATCCTGGTGGAGGCGGAACGCGGCCCGAATTCTGGCGCTCTCCGGCTACGCCAGCGGATCCAGCGAGTCAGGCACGGCCGCTGGGCTCTCTCGGCTCGCATCGACCGTTGGAACGAGCCGGTAGCCGCACAGCCGCACGACGAGCAACGTAGCGACCGTGATCGCCGCCTGGCAGGCAGCCAATGCCATCCAGACATGCACCGGTTCTCGACCCCCTTGCTGAACCAAGTAGTGGTGCGGGATTGCGCCAACCGGCGCACAAGCAGTGATCGCCGCCAGCGCCGGCAGCACGACTCTTTTGGGTACGAGGGTCGCGGATGCGGCAACCCAGCCAATCCACCCCAGGCTGAAGCTCAAGATAAAGGTGACGGCGACGTCACTATCGTGCTTCCCAACGAAATCATAAACGGTAAGCAGGCCGGCGAAGGCCGCGGTAAAGCAGAACAAAAAGCGGATCGTGATCTGAACAGGACTCCGACTATCCGTAAGCCCTCCAGCCAAGGCGAGGCGAAGGCGCGGCTTGAAGCGTCCGAAGATTGTCGCGGCCAGGAAGGCAGGCATGATTGAAAAGGCGGCAAGAAGCAAGGAAATCACGGCGTCATCAGCTTCGAGTGACTCCGCCGACAGGAACGACAAAGACCACAAGTAGAGGAGCCCAAGGGCCGTGCCTGCCAGACGGCGCAGCGGCGAAACAAGCGAAAGCGCCGCCCAAAGCCCTACCAGGCCGGCCGCACTGAAAACGTACGCGACAAACAGAACCGTGCCTGGCGTGGGCGAAGGCTGCGGATCAACCAGCCGGGCGGCCACAATCCCGAGTACGACGTGGGCGGCGACCAGCACGTAGATGATCCGCCGCCGCCTGGCTGGTGTCATGGGTTCCGCGGTTGGTGGCGCTGAAGCTGCTTTTGCGCCATTTTCTTCGCCGGCATTCATGGAGTGGCCCGCGCGGTCACGACGTCGTTCTTAGCGGCGATACGTTGCGCCAGGGGGACTGTCGCCCCCTTCGGGGCTTACGGCGTTGTCGGTGGCGCGTTTCCGGGAGCTTACGCACCCCGGCTATTAACTTTCGCCCCGTCCGGGGCTGTCCGGCATGCCCTCTGTAACTCCAACCATGCACGCCAGCCCTATAGCCCGCGAAGCGGGCGCTAGTCAATAGCCGGGCGGCGTAAGCCCCCGGTTTGCGAACCGACATGCCAGTCTTCAGCCCCGAAGCGGGCGACAGTTGCCTTCCGCGGCCGACGACCCCGCGGGCGGCGCCCAGCGTTTGGACGTCCGGAACTCTGGCGAATTCCGCTACGGGGCGCCAGCTCAGTCCAGCACCTTGATCCGCGCGTTGCGGATTTGCGCGTGGTCGCCGCCGCGGCTGAGTTCCTGAAAACCGATGTGGCCGCGGCGCGGACGGTCCTTGATGGGAGGCGCGTCGCTGCCGTCGTGCCGCTTGACTGTCTCGCCGTAGTCGTCCAGGTCCAGGTCGTGGATCAGCTCGCCATTCAAGGTCACGCGAAGCCGTGGGCCCTTCAAGCGGATCTCGTAGCGGTTCCACTCGGTCGGCTTGTAAACCTGCCGGCGAGGGGCGATGGCCCGATAGATGCCGCCCGTCAGCTCGGAGTCCTTGGCCTCGGTATTGTAACGCAGATCGGCCATCTGCAGCTCCAGGCCGTCGAAGGCCGGATCGCCGAAGCCGGGCGCACGCAGGGCGCAGCCGCTGTTGCCAAGCTCGCTGAGCTTGAACTCGAACTCCAACTCGAAATCGTCGTACTCGCGGTCGCTGAAGAGCCAAGTGCCTCGCTCGCTGCCGTGCAGGATGCCGTCCTTCACAACCCACTCGGCCCCTTCGTCCGCCGGTTTGGCGACGTCGTTCCAACGCCGGACTTGCCAGCCTTCAGGCACGCCGTCGCGGGGGAACAACGGCTCGAAGCCCGGCTCGGCCGCCACCGCCGGCAGCAGCATGACCAGAGCGAGAACGGCGCCCGCCAGCGGCCGGCGGACGAGCGGCGAAGGACTGGACGCGCTGCGAATCACTCTCATTTGAGCCCTCCGGCGGCCGGGCGGCCTCACGGCGTTCGTAGTGACACCACTCAAGCCCAGAACGACCATCAACGCGCAGGATCCGGATGGCTTGACCGGCCAGCCGGATCCCGTGTTGCCCAGATTATCGAAACGACCGCGCCGATGCGCTCGCTACCACCGTTCAATAGGCGAACGTGGCCAGAAACGCACTGCGCGTGTTGGGGTTGGTCCAACGCTGGCCCAGGCCGCGGCCGGCGAAACCGCCGTCGACGGTGAAAGCGGGCGCCGAGTTCTCCACCTCGGTCAAGGGCGGATAGTAGATCTCCTCGTTCGTGCACACGCAGTCTCCCTTGGCGAGCTTGCGGGTCGTCAAGTGCACCTCGTCGCCGGCCTGGATCTGGCCCACCATGTCGATGTGGTCGAGCTTGATCTCGATCGGCAGCGAAGCGACACGGACCGTCTCACCGCCCAGCTTGCCGGCCCGCTGGCGGGCAAAACCGGCCAGCGCCGCGCGCTGCGACTCGTTGGCCCGCTCGTCGACCAACACCACCGACCTGATCGGCTCGGTGCGCGTGACGGCCTCGGCGAAGCCCAACGTCTCCACGGCACGCACCACCAGCACCACGTTCAACCCCGACAGGTCGACCCCCTCGTGGCTCCCCTCCTCGATGTTCCAAGCCAGAATGGCCTGCTGGCCGGTGATACCCATCTCGGCGTTGGCAAAGCAGGGACCCGTGTAGACGTCGCAGGTGCGGGTCTCGATGTAGTTGCCGCTGATTTCGGCCGCCGAAGCGCCGCCGACGAGCAAGCCAAATGCCAAGACGACCGCGCCGACGACCGCCGCGGCCTTGCGATTCACGTTACGAAGCATGCTTCCATCCCCCTGTATTCAAGCGGGTTGAGTTGAATGTGTTGCCCTGCCGGGACCACCCGGCATTTTAGCCATCGCCGAGGCGATGGTCCAGCGGGGGTTGTCCTTCCTTGTCGCTTCCCGGGGCGACGATTATGCTGGACGGCATCGACCGCTGCCCCCCCCACGCACACCCACCGGCCCCAGGAGTTCCCAGATGCTGCCAGCCAACCATGTTTCGCGGCGCCATTTTCTGGCCAGCGGCACCGCGGCCGCGGCCGTCGCCTGGACGGCCAAGAGCTACGCCCGCGTGATTGGGGCCAACGACCGGATAGGCATCGGTTTTATCGGCGCCGGCGGCATGGGCAACGCCCACCTGGACGCAATCAATCAATTGCGCGAGCCGGACAACGTCGAGGCGGTCGCCGTGGCCGATTGCTGGCTCACGCGGGCCGACGAGGGAGCCAAGAAGGCCGCCGCGCCCCATGCGTTCGGCGATTACCGCAAACTGCTCGATCTCAAACAGATCGACTACGTCAACATCGCCACGCCCGAGCACTGGCATGCCCGGATGACGCTCGAGGCGCTCGACGCGGGGAAGGCGGTCTACTGCGAAAAGCCGATGACCCACGCCATCCCCGAGGCCCTGGAGGTGGTCAAGAAGCAGCAGGCGACCGGCCTGGCCCTGCAGGTCGGCGTGCAAGCCATGTCCGACGACAGCTACGCCTCGGCCGCCGAGGCCATCGAGAAGGGCGTGATCGGCCGGGTGGTGCAGGCCCAGATCGAGTACGTTCGCCGCTACGACCAGGCGGGCCCCTGGCGGGCCGGCATCGACGACAACCTGCCCAAGCCGGCCGATCTCGACTGGGACGCCTGGCTGGGCAAAGCCCCGAAGATCGAGTGGAACCCGCATCACTACCACGAATGGCGGAACTACTCGGCCTATTCCGGCGGGATCTGCACCGACCTGTTCATCCACCGCATCACCCGGATCATGCGGGCCTGCAAGCTCACCTATCCCCGCCGCGTGGTCGGCATGGGGGGCATCTGGCAATGGCCCGACGGCCGCGACCTGCCCGACAATTTCGAGATGATCTGCGAGTATCCCCGCGGCATGACGGTCTACGTGCTGGGGACGATGAGCAACCGCGTGGGCATCGATCACCTGATCCGCGGCTACCGCGGCACGTTGTATTTCACTCCCAGCGGCTGGGTGGCCAAGGACAAGGACGGCAAGACGCTGGCCAGCCACGAACGGACGGGCGGCGAGGACATCAACCTGCACCACAACAACCTGCACCGCCACCTGCGCGAGGGAGTTCCGTTGAACTGCCCGGCCGAGCTCGGTTTGGCCGGCGTCGTGGCGGTAAACATGGCGAACGAATCGTGGCGCAGCGGCCAGATGATGGGCTGGGACAAGCAAAAACAGGCCATGGTCCCGGCCAACACGATCGATTGGAAGCCGTTTCCCGAAGAGGATACCGCGGCCTGACAGATACCACGGCTACCACGGCACGAAATGGGAATCAGGTTTAACTGCCGCCATTGCGGCCGCCAACTGAACGTCAAGAGTTCGTTGGCGGGCAAGCGCGGGCGCTGCCCACACTGCCAGCAAGCGATCGAGATCCCCGCGGTCGACCAGGCGGCTGCCGCAACGGGCGCGGCCGCCACCGCGCCCGGCGAGCAGACGGCCGGCGACCAGGCAGCCGGTGAGCGGGCGGCCGGTACGGTGGTCGAGGCGCCTGCCCCACAAGCGCACAAGGCGGGCGCGGTGCCCGCCCCAGGGGACGCGGCGACGCCGGATGCGATCAACGAAGCGCCGCACCTGCGCTGGTATCTGCTGCCCGCCGGGGGCACCGGCCAGTATGGGCCGGCGTCGGCCGAGGCTTTCCGTGCCTGGATCGACGAAGGCCGCGTGGCCGCCGACTCGCTCGTTTGGCGAGAAGACTGGCCCGACTGGCGGTCCGCGGGGGCCGTTTTCGGGCTGGCCGGAGGGGGGCGGGATTCGGGCTTGCCGGCCGCTGGGCCTTCCACGACCGCCGCGGCCGGGGGGCCGGCAGTGCCGGGCGCTCCGTTGCCAGTTGCTCCGCTGGCCGGGCAAATACCGCTGGCAGGGGCCGTGGTGCAGGCCGCTGCCCCGCTCTCCCCACTGGCTCCCGTGGCCCCCGTGGCCGCGCCCGTGGGAAATGCGGGTGCGCCGCTGACGAGCGTGGCGGCGCCGGTGGCGATCGCGGTCGGGGCGCCGACCGGCGGCGGGCCGGCGAGTTGGCCGGTCGTCGATCCCGGATTGCCCTCCGGAGCCGGGGCAAGGCGCGGCGTCCGCTACCGCCGCCGCTCGAATATAGGACCTATTATTGCCATTGTGGTGCTGCTGGTGGCAATGATCCCCTTGTCGTACATGCTGTGGCGGGTGTTGAACGACCAGTTCCACGGGGCCGGCCCCGTGCCGGCTAGCCCAGCGGCGGCCGACGGGTAGAATGCCGTCAAGCTTTGCTTGAGTAAACTATCCGCACCGTCCGTCTTTTGCGCCGATTTACCACCGCGCCTTACCACCGCGCAGGGAGACTCGCGACATGAGCCCGACAGCCAAACAATTCAACCGCCTCGCCCCGTTCATCTGCGTCCTGGCCGTCTCGATTCTGTGCCAGCCGGCCGGCGGGTTCGACGACGACGCAAAGGACCGCGTCATCGATATCGCCGGCGGGAAGTTCAAGCTGACGGCTCCGGACACCTGGGAGCGAAAAAAACCGAAGGTCAACATTATCGAGCACGAGTTCGAAGTGCCCGCCTCGAAGGGGGACAAGCGGCCCGGGCGGGTCACCGTGATGGGGGCCGGCGGCTCCGTCGAGGAGAACATCGAACGCTGGTACGGGCAGTTCAAGCAGCCCGACGGCAGCGCCACCGAAGACTCGGCCAAGGTCGAGAAGATGACCATCGCCGGACAGGAGGTGCACCTGGTCGACGTGACAGGCACCTTTCTGGACAAGCCGCCATTCGCGGCCGGCCGTGCCATCGAGCGCGAAGACTACCGGCTGCTGGGCGCGATTATCGTGACGAGGCAAAAGGAAAAGCCGACGGGCAACTACTTTGTCAAGCTCGTCGGCCCGAACCAGACGCTCAACGAGCACGAAGAAGCGTTCCGCGAGATGATCGAAGGGCTCTCGAACTGAGTTGCTGGTTCCTAGCGGCAACCAGCATGGTTCTTCGTTCCTAGCAACCAGCAACTAGCAACTAGCAACCAGCAACCTGGCGCATGAAGATCCAGCAGTTCCTCCAGCACCACGGCATCGCCAGCAACCCCTTTGCCGATGAGGATGCGCAGACCGATCCCGTCTTCAAGGAACACTGCATCCAGAGCACCTATCATCCCACTTGGGACAAGATCTACGGCGACCCGGCCGAGCCGGCCACGTCGATCGTGTTTGGCGAAAAGGGCTCAGGCAAGACGGCCATGCGGCTGCAGATCGTGCGGCACCTGGACGACTACAACCGCGCCCATCCCCAGGGCCGCTTGTTCGTCATCGAGTACGACGACTTCAACCCCTTCCTCGACCGCTTTCGCGACAAGCTCGGCCATCGCAAGCGGCGGCAGGACCAGGTGCTCTCGCAGTGGAAGCTGTGGGACCACATGGACGCCATCCTTTCGCTCGGCGTGACTCAACTGGTCGATCGCATCCTGGAGGCGCCGGGGGCCGGACACAAGCCGGGCGACGTGGGCCAGCTCGAGGCGGCCGTGCTCGACCGGCACCAGAGCCGCGACCTGTTGCTGCTGGCGGCCTTCTACGACCAATCGTCGGCCGAAACGTTCCGCCAGCGGTGGCACCGCCTGCGCCGCAAGCTGCGTTACTCCACCTGGCGCTCGAAGTGGCCGCTGGCAGTGGGCATCCTCTCGGTGCTGGTCGTGTTCGGGCTGATCGTCGGACTGCAGAAATGGGACTGGCTGGCCAGCCCCTGGCCGTATCTTTTCGGCGCGGCCGGCTGGGCGCCGTATGCCTGGCGGGCCTGGACCTGGTACTGGCGGGCCAAGGGCATCACGCGGCAGTTGCGGGTGGTGAACCACGAGGCCAACGCCTTGCGGCAAGTGCTGATGAACTTCGCCTCGGACGAGATCATGAGCCAGCCCCTGCCCAACAAGGAGCGGACCGACGACCGCTTCGAGCTCTTGGTGAAGTTCCAGGGGGTGCTGCGGTCGCTGGGGTTCGCGGGCGTCATCGTGCTGGTCGATCGGGTGGACGAGCCGCACCTGGTCAACGGCTCTCCGGAGCAGATGCGGGCCCTGTTGTGGCCGCTCTTGGACAACAAGTTCCTCAAGCATCCGGGCCTGGGGTTCAAGCTGCTGCTGCCCGTGGAGCTTTCGTACTTTATCGACCGCGAAGACCGCGATTTCTACCAGCGGGCCCGGTTGGACAAGCAGAACCTGATCCCGTCGCTGCAATGGTCGGGCGAGGCGCTGTACGACGTGGCCAATGCGCGTCTGAAGGCCTGCGCGGCCGACGGCAAGTCGCCGGCGCTGCGCGATCTGTTCGAGCCCTCCGTGAGCGACCGCCGCCTGATCGAAGCCTTGCGCACGCTGCGGGTGCCCCGCCACCTGTTCAAGTTCCTCTACCGGGTTTTCGTCTCGCACTCCAACGCCTACACCGACGAGAACCCCTCCTGGAAGATCTCCGGCGAAACGTTCGAGTCGGTGCTGGCACTCTATCAGCGCGCCCAGGAAGCCTATGACCGCGGCCTGGGCGTCGCCTGAAGGGCGCCCTTGACCGGGAAACGCCTTCCTGCGAGACTTCGCCCCCTCGGATGATCGTTTCTTGCGCAGGAGGTGCATTCGATGCAGCGCTGCTGGACAATGGGGACGGTGCTAGCATGCGTTCTGGCCGGTTGCTCCGGCTCGGGCGACGAGAAGCAGGCCCCGGCGACGGCCGGCTCCAAGGCGGCCCAAGCCAAGCCGGCGAAGGCCCAGGGGCCGGATGGGGCGGTTTTCGACTTCCTGGAAGCGGTCCGCACCGGAAACGATTCCAAGGCCAACGGCATGCTGACCCAACTGGCCCGCCAGAAAACGGCTGAGCTCGACATGGTCGTCGCTCCGCCGGGCAGCGACACGGCCAGCTTCGAGGTGGGTGGCGTCGAGATGATCACCGAAGGAGACGAACGCGGCGCGCACGTGACCTGCAAATGGACCGACGTGGGCGAGGATGGCCAGCCGCACACCGACGAAATCATCTGGATGCTGCGTGAAGAGCCCGAAGGCTGGCGGATTGCCGGTATGGCCACCCAGATCTTCGACGAGGAGCTGCCCCTGCTGCTGAATTTCGAAGATCCGGAAGACATGATGCGCAAGCAGCGGATGGCGGAGGAAGAGATGGAGCGCCGCAGCCGCCCTGAAACCCAGGAAAGCCGCCAATCCAGCAGCGAGGACCCCTTCCGCAAGTAAGTTGCGGCAAAGAAAAAACTTAAGCGCTCGACTGGCCCCCGCTACAGGGGGCCATTTTTTTTGCGCATTTTTCCCGAACTCCCATTGACCGCCGCATTGAAATCTGGACAATCAGCGCAGCACTCCTAAAGCCCCAAGCCAGCCCAGGGCTCACAAATTATCGTTTTGGTCCTTGACATCGCTCTCCGCAGTGATAATTTAAGCAACCTAACCTGTGCATTCGTGTCTATAGTGCGCAATCGTTAAGCTCGCGAGGGGCGGCCCGGCGCTAGGCCGACACAGCACAGTTCACCCGAGGTCCTTCCCTTTGGACGGCCGTCACAAGGGGGGAAAACTAAGCGACGGCCAGATTTCGGTTTCGGGCTCTTACGGTACCTGTTTAGTTTTTGGAGGAATCTAGGATGAATCGTGCAATTGTGTTTGGCATCGCGATATTTCTCGCGGTGGTCGGTATCGCCCTGATGGGCGGCGACAACCAGGTGTTGGCCGGGCATGGCTGTGCCGGCTGCGATGGCGGCGGCTGTCATGGATGTCATGGGTGTGACGGGGGCTATGGCGGCTGCCACGGCTGCGCCGGCGCGTGCGACGGCTGCGAGGGTCGGCGCCGCGGTGGGCTGTTCCAGCGTCATCGGCGGAGTCGCGGTTGCCACGGTTGCAATGGCTGCGCTGGCTGCCATGGCTGCCACGGTGCACCCGCTTGCGCCGGTTGCGACGGCTACGCTCCGCACGACGACATGGGTCCGCCGCCGGGCGACCTCGACGCTCCCCCGCCCGCTCCGGAAGACGCCCCCGAGGCGCGGATCCAGCGCGGTTTTCGTCGGGTCAGCTTCCGTCGCTAGACGTTGGATTGAAACCAGCCACCCGCGCGTGGCTCAGGTTTCCAGTGGCTTTATGGCCGGATCTCCCCCTGCGGGTGATCCGGCTTTTATTTTTTGACGTACCCCGTGACGCGCGGCTCCCCGACGGCAACCTCTCGACCACTCCCCTTGGCGCGAGCTAAGCTAGTCAGGCATTCCAGCCACCCAACCCCGCGCGCTTAGGAATGACCGAAAAATAACTTCGGCAAAGTCGAGCGAGCTGGGTGCCTGGGGCAAAGCGATAAGCGTGCCCCAGTTGCAATGTGAGGAAGTTATTTTTCGGCCGATCCTTAGCCGTTCGCCTTCCATGCACGCCAGCGCCCCGCCATCTTGCACCAGCGACCCAGCGCCGAGCTGGTCCGAAACGGCCCGCACCGCCGTCAGCTTCCTCTTGTTCCTGCACTTCTTTGCGCTGGCCGTCGGCTTCACTTCCAACACCTGGAGCCCCTCGCCGCTGCTCGTCAGGCTGCGCGATGTCCCGCCGGTGCGGCCTTACCTGCAACTGCTGGGCTGGGATGTGCCGTGGCTGGGCCTCTACAGCCTGACGCACGCCGCCGAGGACGATACCGATCACACGCTGGCGGCCGAGCTGAGAATGGCCGACGGATCATCTCGCGAGATTGTACTCCCCGAGCCAGACCTCCGCCTGCCGGAGCGGAAGCGGCGCTTCACCCGGCTGGCCGCCACCGTGGGGGAGTTGGCCGGCAATTCCACGGTCGAAAGCATCCTGCCGCAGGCGATCGCCGCCCATTTTGTCGGCCAGTACGGGGCGGCCGGCGGCACGATCCGCTGCCGGCGGCATTTTCTGCAGCCGACCGAGGCCGTGCTGCGGTCGGGCCGGGACGAAATCGCTCCATACAGCCGCGAACAGACGCTTTACGAGGCCCGGATACTCGTCTCCGACGGCCTGGTCGAGCTGCTCAAGATCGAGTCGGCGGCCGACGTGGCTCCGCCCGCCGCGACCACTCCCGCCACGCCATGAGGGGCGCATGAGGCAATACCTGGGCGATCTCAGCCGGAGCTTCGGCCAGGCTTGGAACCGGTTCTGGTTCACGCCGCGCGATCCGCTGGTTCTGTCGGTGATCCGCGTGGCTGCCGGCCTGGTGGCCCTGTACCTGGTGGCAAGCTACACCCCGGACCTGGGACGGTTTTTCGGGCCAGGCGGCTTGCTGCCCGTGGAGACGATCGAAACGCTTCAGCGGCCCGACCCCGAGTCGATGCCGCGCCGCTGGCGCTTCTCGTACTTGGACTACATGCAGTCAGGCTCGGACCTGTGGCTGGCCCACGTTGCCGGGCTGGCGGTGCTGGCCCTGTACACGGTCGGCTTCTGGACGCGAGTTTCATCGTGCCTGGCGCTGGTGGTCGTGCTCTCGTACGTGCATCGCGGGCCGGTGCTGACCGGCGAGGTCGAGCCGGTGCTGGCGCTGGTGATGTTCTATCTCTGTCTGGCTCCGTCGGGACGCTACCTGTCGGTCGACGCCTGGCTGGCTCGCCGCCGGGCGGCCAGCATCCCCAGGACAGAGCCGGCGCCGGCAGGCGCCTCCAATCTGAGCACGGCCGCGACCATCGCCACCCGCCTGATGCAGGTGCACCTCTCGCTTTTGTACGCGGGCATGGCGTTGGGCAAGCTGGCCGGCGACGCGTGGTGGAGCGGAGCGGCCGTCTGGTGGCTCATCGCCAGGCCCGAGCAGCGCCTGGCCGACTTGACGTGGCTGGCGGACCATCCGTTTGTGGTGAACGCTTGGACGCACGCCATCGTGGTCTTTGAGCTGGCCTTTGCCGTGTTGATCTGGAACCGGCTGGCGCGGCCGCTGCTGCTCTGGCTGGCGGCCGCGATGTGGATCCTGCTGGTGCCGATCACCGGGCTGGCGGCATTCGCCCTGTTGATGCTGGCGGCCAACCTCTCGTTCGTGCCGCCCGATACCGTGCGGCGGGCATTTTCGTGCTGCGGCAGCCTGGTCGACCCGCCCGCGGCGAGCCTGGTCGAGCCGCCCGCGGCCGTGCGGCAACCCTAAGGCGCTTACGGCAGCCCTCAGGATCGGCCGAAAAATAACTTCCTCACATCGCAACTGGGACACGCTTGTCGTTATTGCCCAGCCACCCAGCTCGCTCGACTCTGTCGAAGTTATTTTTCGGTCATTCCTTAGCCCGCGGAGCGGGCGACAGTTAATAGCCGGGCGGCGTAAGCCCCCGGTTGCCGATCAATGAACCTTTCTTTCAGCCCGCGAAGCGGGCGACAGTAGGCATTGGTCAACGCATGGCCGACGACCTATGGGTGACGCCAGGCGCTTGGGACTTCGCTCGACCAAGATCCGGGGGCTATAATCGGTCCTTGTGTTTTCAGCGTCGTTCGTAGTGACCCCATTTATGGGGTCCGTAGTAAAGTCGCCCTCACGCTCCGCGTGGGGCAGGTCCAAAGCACCGCTCACGCGCCGCGTGAGGCAGCTTGCACCAGGAGACACCACCATGCCAATGACCAATGACCAATGACCAATGACCAATGACCAATGACCAATGACCAATGCACCAGGAGACACCACCATGTCGATTGCAGCGAACCGGCGACGTTTTCTCCGCGACGCGGCCGTCACGTTCAGCGGCCTGGCGGCCGGCCTTGCCTGGCGGGGCGCCGGCGCGATCGAACCGATCGCACGCCCGGGCGAGCCGAAGTACAAGTTCAGCCTGGCGGCCTACAGCTATCGCGACCTGCTGAGCGGCGAATCGCCGCGGCTTTCGCTTTCCGACTTTATCGCGGACTGCGCGAAGATGGGTTTGGAAGGCACCGAGTTGACGTCGTACTATTTTCCCGATGAGCCGAGCGACGCGTATCTGCGGCAGTTGAAGCAGCACTGTTTCCGCCTGGGACTCGACGTGTCGGGCACGGCCGTGGGCAACGATTTCTGCCATCCGGCGGGAGACGAGCGCGACCGGCAGATCGCGCACGTGAAGCGCTGGATCGAGCGGGCCGAAATCCTCGGCGCGCCGGTGATCCGCATCTTCTCCGGCTCGGTCCGCGACGGGCAATCGGCCGGCGAGGCCCATCGGCAGGCGGTGGCGGCCATCGAGGAATGCTGCGAGTACGCCGGGCAGCACGGGGTGTTCCTAGCCTTGGAGAACCACGGCGGGCTGACCACGACACCTGAGGGCACGTTGGCCCTGGTGCGGGACGTGAAGAGCGACTGGTTCGGCGTCAACCTCGACACGGGCAATTTTCGCACGGCCGATCCGTACGCGGATCTTGCCCAGCTCGCCCCTTACGCTTTGAACGTGCAGGTCAAGGTCGTGGTGCATCCGCAGGGGCAAGGCCGGCAGCCCGCCGACTTCGCCCGCCTGGCCGGCATGCTCACTGGCGCCGGCTATCGCGGCTACATCGTGTTGGAGTACGAAGAGGCCGAGGACCCTCGCCAGGCCTGCCCTCGTTACATCGACGCCCTGCGCAAAGCGTTCACCGGGTCGTAGCGCCCACCTCCGCCTCAATCTTCCTGTCCCCTGCCTTGAGCTTGCCTGCCTTGAGCTTGCCTGCCTTGAGCTTGCCTGCCTTGAGCTTGCCGAAAGGTCGATTCCTCTTTCCTGCCTCCTGACCCCTGTCCCCTGACCTCCGACCTCTGCCTTCTGACCTCTGCCTTCTGACCTCTGTCTCCTGCCCTGTCCGATGTCTCAGCATCGGTCCTTGATGTGGTCCACTCGCTCCGCGAGTGGTTGTTTCCCGAGCTCCGACTTGGCCGCCATAACCGCCGGGCCGCGCATGTGGGCGGGCTACAGGGTGGGTACGCCGCCTGCCTCATAGAATAGGCGTGCGATGTGGCGAGGTTTTCTACCCCATCCGCCTTCGGCGGAACCGCGCCGCAAGTCCGCCTGTGGACGACATGTCCACCTCCGATGAATCCCCGTGTCAGTTGCAGAATGAACTGCGTCCCGAGCTGCCCCGCCCTTCCGGGCTGCGGACGGAACCGCTGGCACAAAAAGGCGGCATTCGATAGAATCGGCCATTGTTTGCCGTACTGATCGTGAACCTGTCCGGAGCAAGAAGTCTCTTCCATTAGATGAGGACCGGTCCTCGCAAAATCCGCGAGACCGTCGTAACGGCAGTTATCGATAGGAGGTTTCGATGGCGAGACGACTTTCGGCGTCGCAGTTGCGGAGCCAACTGCGGCGCGCTGAGCAAAAAGCGAAACAAGCAGTCAACAAAATCAATCATGCTATTCGGCGCCGCAATTCGCAGGTAAATCAGGCCGTCAATAAATACAATCAAGCAGTTCGTGCACACAACTCGCACGTCCGAGCTCGCCGCCGGCGGATTACGAACGAATTGGCCAAACTGAGCCGACACTCCACAGCAACGCGATACGTTGTGTTGCGCACTTCCGTGCAGACGATGCACGCAGCGTACGCACGGTTGGAGCAGCGTGCGGACGCTCAGCCCCTGGGAGCAGAGTACGGCTATGTCCTTGACCTGTCCGAGAAAGAAACCGCCAACAGCCTGGAGGTGATGAACGCTCTTCTCGGCATTCAACCGGACTCCGAGGAGAAACTTGAACGTCCGGAGGATCTGACGCTCCGTGACGAACTTCGAAAGATTTCTGCAGATCTAGACGATAGGTGGCGCGGAGCCGTTTTCTCCCTTGATGCTCGCAACCCCGACGCAGCCCGACATTTCTGCACAAGCGCTCGTGAAGTTATCACCCAGATCCTCGATCTCAAAGCCCCAGATGGCCAAGTGCTCAGCACGCTGCCAAACTGTGATCGAACCGATCAGGGAAAGCCCACGAGACGAGCGAAGATTAGGTACTTTCTGCATGAGAAGGGAATGTTGGACGATGCTCTCGAAGAGTTCGCAGAGCAAGACATGGAGAATATCGTTCAATTGTTCAACGTTTTGAACGAGGGAACCCACGGCTCGGCAGGGAAGTTCGATCTCCAGATGTTGTCTTCGATCAGAGGGCGCGTTGAACACGGAATCTTGTTTCTGTCGTCGCTCGTGAACTAGTCGATCAACCCCTTTGCTTGCTTTCCGCTTTGATTTGCCGTTGACTTGTCCATTGATTTGCCCGCGGAACACTGAACACTGCCTAAAGCGCGGGCTCGCGGAATGCCTATGTGCTGCCTTGTCCAGGTGAGGCGGGCTTCCCGGGCACTGCCCGTTCATAGGCTCCGCAAGTGTGTCGCATTGGGCACTCAAACCCCGTCGCTTTCCCGAACCACGTGTGCGAAATGCATCGCCCACTGGCGAACGACAACTCAGGTGCGTTGGCAACTTCCCGCTCATAAATCCTGCCCTTGTAGAAGCCGCAAACGACTTTCCGTTCGACCGGCAGCAGCCTCGACAAGAGCGCTTGGAAAATCGTTTCAATCAGATCCAGCACGAACGCAGCCTGCTGATTCAATTCCGCGATGACGTCTTCGATGACCAGGCACCTGGTCGCAGAACCCAAGCCCCGATGCGTGTAGACCACTTTCCGAGTCTGACCGTCGATATGGCAGCTCCCGATATCGCCGTGTGTTACTTCGGTCCGAATTAACCGCAGTCGCGGGAACCATGAACCAAACGCCGCCGCTAAGGCTGTCCGGACGTCTTCAGGAAACCCCGGGCCATACTTGCATTCGTTGGCGCGTTGGAACAACGCTTCGGTAGACTTGTTCTGCACCCCTTTGACTTTCCGATGGGTGGCATAGATCGTCCCGCCTAACACCGTCCAGTGCTGCGTACAGCTCGCAGAACAGAGCCTCCACGAGCGCGGCGAATTCCTTAGAGCGCCTTGCCGAGGAATGGCCCCTCTCTGCGAGTTCAGCCTCGTCCTCTGCAAGTTGCTCCTTCAAGCGCCTTGCTAGCCCGGCCAACACGTTGAACTTTGCAAGATGGTTATCCGCAGTGTTGGCGCCTTTCGATAGCTCCCGACTGACCTCGAAGGGCGGACCCATGAACAGCCGGAACTTAGTGACAGCGGTCCATTGCTCGGGAGCAAAAAAGAGCAAGAATTCAGTCGAAACGCGCCCTTCGCTCACGCGGATCCCCGCACATAGTTTGACTGACAGCTCATTGTGCTTCCGACGGGATGCAAGCGCTATCGGATGACATCACAGTAGTTAAGTGCTTCTTGCCCGGCGCCGTGGCCGGGCGTCGTTTTGACGCGATTGCCGTTCCAGCTCCCGCCGGGTGCTGCTTTCCTTCCACCCCTTCACCCCTCCTCAAACCCAAAACTCTCAAACCCCAGCGTCCGGCAGTTCTCGGTCACGTCGCGCACCAGTTTCTCCGATGCCCCCTCGGGCAGCTCGGCCTGGATCTCCAGCGTAATCTCCACCTCCGCGCCCACGAGCCGCGTCAGGTGCTGCACCACCTCCTCGGCAATCTGACCCGCCTGGCGGCCCAGCCGCAAGGGGTCGATCGTCACCGAACCGTGAAATCGACGCAGTTCTGGCGGCCTGGACACCACCGTGCCCCCGCCGCCGCCAGCCGTTCCCCCACCCGTGATCGTTGCGCCGCCAGTGCCCCCAGTGCCTCCCCCGCCATTCGTCACGGTCCCGCCCGCCACACCCGGCTTCTCCGCCGCCTCCCGGTCGGCCGCGATCTGCGCCGCCGCTACATCCGGCCGCACCAGCAGGCTCTCGGCGTTCGCCAACACCTGGGCCGCCTGCCCCGCCCGCAGCCCCGTGTAGCGCCCGCGGCCCTCGTCCCACCCTTCGGCATACGCAAACGTGTCGGCCTGCCAGGTCATCAGCGCCAGACCGTCGCGGATCGCCCCCAACAGCACGTTTTCGTCCCCCAGCCTCGGTAGGTAAAGATAGCGCCCCACGTCCTCGGCCAACTGCCTCACGCTCACGTGGTTGCCCCGCCAAAGCGGCACCCGGTCCAGCTCCAGCCGCAACGGCACGCCTCCAAACTGCACCATCAACAGCCCCTCGTTCTTCAGCTTCTTGCTCGCCCGCACCGCCAGCGGGTCGTGCCCCTGGAATCGGATCTCCGTCCATTCCAAGTCCCCCTTGGGGTCCGGCTGCCCAGGAATAAGCAGCCAGCAATAGGTCTCCGGGATCCGGCTCTCCACCGTCTCGTCGGCCGATCGACACTTGGTGTCGGCCTGCCGCTTCTGAAAGCTGTCCAGGTTCAACGACGGGTTCTCGCCCGACCCGTCCCGCACGATCGACGTCCAGGCCAGGTACTGCCGGACCGCCTGCCGCAGCTCGCCCAGCCGCGTCGCGTCCGCCGCCGCGAAGACCAGCATGTTCTTGTAGTTTCGCGGGCCCGTGCCCCGCGAGTCCAGGATGGCCGCCGCCTCGCGCCGGGCCGCGCTGCCGGCGTCCTTCGCCGTGTGAGGATGCTCGGGGCCCAACAGCACCAGCCGCGCCTCCCGTTCGTCGGGCACGTCGGCGCTGGGCATGCAGGCGTGCACCTTGGCAAAATCCCCCCTCGTGGCCGCCTCCTTGCGCAGCCGCCGCACCACCTCGTCGTCGACGTCGTCGTCCGACAACTGCACGCCCCGGTCCTCGGCCAGCCGCGTCACCGTCGGCACGGTCGAATACCAGTACCGCCGGCCGTCGACGTACAGGTACGTGGCCGCGTCGGTCAGCCGCCGCAGCGCGTCGCCGAACGTCGGCACCGCCTCGCCCGGCTGCACGCACCCCAGCTTCACGTGCCGATCGTCGATCCCCCGGTTGGCCGCCCGTTGCATCGGGGCCGAGCCCACGTAGATCGTCCGGGCCACCCGCCGGCAGGCCGAGTACCGCCCCAGGTTTGGGTTGTCGCGGTCGAGCTTTAGCGGCAGCGAGTTCGGCCCATCCACGTCCTTTTCCAGGACGGGAACCCACTGGTCTTCGAGGTACCGCGTCAACTCGAACTGTACGATCTGATCATCGACCGGAACATTCCCCGGCAAAATCAAGAGGTTGCCGTCCTGCCGCTCCCAGAGCGAGTGGATCACGGCGGCCATCAGACGCAACACGCCCCGCGTCCGCTGAAACTTGTCGAGCGTCGACCAGTCGTTGTACAGCCGGTCGAAAAGCTCCGGGTGTACCGGGTACGCCATCTTGATTCGGCGCTCGTAATCCGCCTCGCGGCATTCGCTGGGGAACTCCTGCTGCTGCAAGCCGTACAGCTCCGAGAAGGCCCGCGCCACCGCGTCGCGCTGCTTCGCCTGCTCGTTGTTCAACGGCTGAAACAGCCGCCGCCGCACGATCTCGAACCCCTCGTCCGCGCTGGCCGGCCGCCAGGATGACTCCACCCGCCCGATCGCGTTTTTTATGCGGTCGAGCGCCTTTTGCCCCCACTCGCCCCCGATCTCGTTGTCGCTGGAGGGCACGCTCACCACCAGCAGCGTCCGTTTGGCCGCCTTGGCCGCTTCGCTGATCGTCTGTGCGAACGTGAACTGCGTGTCGAACGTCCCCGCCGGCAGGCTGCTCCCCTCGTGCAACTGCCGCGCGTAGGCCACCCACTCGTCGATCAGCACCAGGCAGGGCGCGTACTTGTTGAACAGATCCTTCAGGGCGTTCCCCGGGTTGGTGGCCGTCGCGTCGGCCTCCTTGACCAGCTTGTAGCCTTCCTTGCCGCCGAGCTGCCAGGCGATTTCGCCCCACAGCGTGCGCACCACCGTCCCGTCCGGCTTCTTGTGCGGCTGGCCGGGGGAGATCTTGGTCCCCACGATCACCGCCCGGCGGACTCCCTCGGCCACGCTCACGCCCGCCTCCTTGACCAGGTCGTCGATGCCCGGCATTTCGCCGGCCGGCGTGCCGGAGAACAAGTGCCACAGCGCCAACAGCGAGTGCGTCTTGCCGCCGCCGAAGTTCGTTTGCAGCTCGACCACCGGGTCGCCGCCGCTCCCCGCCAGCCGGGCCAGCGCCCGCGCCAGCAACTGGTTCAGCCCCTCGGTGATGAATGTGCGGCGAAAGAACTCGGTCGGGTGCTTGTACTCGTCGGAGCCTTCTCTTTGATACACCTGCCACAGGTCGGCGGCGAACTCGGCCTGCTGGTACCGCCCGCTCGACACGTCCGGGTGGGGCGTGGCCACCTCCCGCCACGGCTTCAGCCCGCCTTGCGGCTTGCCTTCGGTCGGCTGGAACGAGGCCTTGCGCATCTCGCCGCGCCGCTGCTCTTCGAACTGGACCCGCAGCAGGTCCATCCGCATCTGCTCGACCTCGGCGGCCTGCTCCGCCGACACGGCCGACAGCAGCCGTCCCGCGCTATCGAGGGCCCGGTAGGCGTCGTTGCCGCTGAACGCCTCGTTATGCGCCCAGCGGTTGCGCACGTCGCGCAGCTCGCTCACCAGGCTCCGCTCGGCCGAGCCCAGCGTCCGCCCAAACACGTTATTCCACTGGTTCCACATGGCCGACAGCAGCACCTGCGGGTCGGCCAGGTTCGTCTTGTTCTGCTTCTTCCCCCCCGCCGGTTTTTGGCCCGCCTCCAGTCCCAGTTCCAGCCACCGCTCGCCATGCACGGCCCGCAATTCCCGTTCCACGAACGGCGCCAGCCCCGCCCCCAGCAGGTCAAGCGCCTTGCCTACTCGTTCTCGATTACTCAGCGCCATCAGCTCCTCCTTACACTAACCCGACGCGCCAGCGAGAGGCAGTCGCCCCAGCGACCGTACTCCCTTACACCGCCCCGACGCGCCGGCGAGAGGACGGATAGGACCTCTCGCTGGCGCGTCGGGTTAGTTGTACGCTCCTCGCACGGCTCGGCATAAGACCTCTCGCTGGCGCGTCGGGTTAGTGTTACTCGATTAACGTCTGTCCCCTGTCCCCTGTCCCCTCTCCGCTCCCTTCACATCTCCAGTGTTTGCTGCCGCTCCGCCGGCCGATTCCGCTCCGCCTGCGCCAGCCTGGTCAGCTCCGGCCAGGCGATCACCAGGCCATTGTAGGCCAGCGCCTCCTCGGCCCACTTCTTCCGCTCGCAGACGTGGTACAGCCGGTACGCCAGGTCGCGGGCCGTCTCGGCATAGCCGCCCAGCTTGTGCATCAGGGCCGCGGCGGCCGACTCGCCGTCGGTCTCCAGCGTCCGGATCAGGTGCTGCGTCGCCTCCCAGACGGTCAGCCGGCGGTCGCCGGCCGGGTCCCACTCGCCGTTCAATTCGCTACGGCTCACCAACCGCACCTTGCCCCCCTTCGCCCGGATCACTCCCGCCTCGACCAACCCATTCACGGCCGTGTTCTTCGCCTTGCTCAGCGTCTCCGCCACGCCGAATGGCCCTTCGTCCACGCCGAATTGCTCGAACCAGGCCAGCGCCCACCGCGTGTCACCGTCGAACTCCCCTTCCTGCTCGGCCAATACTTCGTCGAGCACTTGGTTGATGATCCCCAGGGCCGCGCGAACGGCCATGGGTAAGCCGTTCGTCTCGATGACCTTTGCGTAGCGGGTGAACACAGCCATCCCCGGCCCTATGGCCGCCTGAGCGAGGTCCACCGGAGCGATGTTGCCCTGTTGAAGACTTTTGAGCGCCTCCGGCAACTCGCGCCGCAGCGCGTTCATGAATTCCTTACGAGTGGCAAGCGGAGCATCGCTGGGTCGGGGGCGGCAGACCAGCACGATGGATGAGGCAAGCGCGTTGCTGGCCATGCTCCGTGTTCGGTTTCCCATCTCCGTTCGTATTGGCCATGTCCCATCAATTTGCCAACCAGTCTCAGCGAGTCCCTGCAAGAAAGTTTCCCACCCGGTCGATGACCGAGGTCCATCGGCGTTGTCGGCATCTTCCGCTGACTCGTCCGCATCCTCGGTTTGTTTGAATGCGTAGTAGATTGTCGCCGGGTACTGCGCGTCCGTCGTGTCCCGCATCTTCTCGAATACCTGCCCCATCCCTCGTTCAAAAAACTGACGAGCGGCCTCCTTTCCGCCTTGGCGAAACGGGTCTGCAACCAATTCTTCACTCTTCGGAACCAGCACGGTGCGAAGAAGCTCTGGAAAGACGGGTTGGAGACATCGGCGCAGCCACACGTAAAAAAAGTCGGACAAGTCCGCATAAGGGACGTTGTCGTAGTAGGGAGGATCAGTCGAGATAACAGGACTGACTGGACATGCGAGGCTCTTCGCTGAGATTTGATTAACGTCCCCAATCGCCGTTGCGCGAGATTCCTTGAGTACCAATTCCGTCCAGCGTTGACTACTTCCCCAGCTCCCAGAAGAAGCACTGAATGGATTGCCCTCGGCAAAGTCCCATGCCATTGAAAGTGCTTGACGCGAGAAGACGTGCCCAATGCCAAGATTCTTCGGATCGGAACGCCAAACACACAGATTCGACCAGTAATCTGCGCATTTGCTGACGAGCAGCCCAAGAAAAAGTGCAACAGCATCGGCGTACTCGCGGCTGCCGTCTGAGTCGCGGAGGACTCGTGCTCTCGCCTCACTCACCAAGTCGGCGAATGTGGCCAACGCCGCGAGTTGTCGGTCTGTAAATAAGTGGCGGTGCTTTGTCATGCCGTAGCTTACGGGTGTAAGATAGCGGCTATCGCCGATTATTTCAGTGTCACACAGATTGTTCGGGGGCTTCCACAACCCCGAAGCCGATTCGTGTTCCGCATTCGGCGCGAGGAATACTCGCTCGCTCCGTCCTTCAGCCACGATCGTCATCAACCGCGTCTTGATCCGACCTGCCATCCCTTCTTCACGAATGTGCTCGCGCGTAATCGGACTTCCGGTGAGCAGGCAGGTATCTCCTGCCTTGCCCACGGTGCCGGCGCGTGATTGATCGTTGCCGTATCGAATTTCGAATCGGTAGTTCACGCGGTTTGGTTCAATGATTGGCTCTATCCACACTTTTTTTGCCGCCTTCGTCGAAAGCCAGAAGGATCGCACGAGCGGGACGTGAGCGCCGTTGGCGACCGGGTTCGGGGAGGCGACGGTTCTGGCCCAGAGCCAGGCGATGACGGTGAGTTGCTGTCCGACGTAGGGGAGCAAGTCGGGGCGGTCTTGGGCCATCTCCGCGGTGACTTCGACCTTGGGATACAGGTGCCCGATCCGCTTTTCCGCCTCGTCGCGCATCCACTTGCCGCAGTAGCGCACGTCCTCGGCCAGCCCCTGCGCCCCCTGCCAGGTCGTTGCCGCCTTCTCACTGGCCGACTTCTTCTGCCACTCGGGATTGACCGGCGGTCGGCCCGCGAACTTGGGCGGGATCTCAATCAGCGCCTTCGTGATTAGCACCGCGACGGGATTCAGGTCGCTGGCGTAGGCCCGCAGCCCCAGCCGCTGCGCCTCCAAGGGGATCGACCCGCCGCCGCAGAACGGATCGAGCACGGGTGGCGCATGCTCCGCTAGGAAGGCGTTCACGTCCTCCGGCCTCGCCAGCATGTGCTTGATGTCGTGCGCCGTCGCCTGGCCGGCAACCACTTGCTCCGTTGCCAGCTCCCCGCCCTCGATCTTCCGCACGGCCACGCACCGGGCGATCTCCGCTCGTGCCCGGTTGATCACCCGTGGATTGTTCGAGTTCTCCCACTGCACCAGTTCTTCAATCAAAGTGAACAACTCCGCCCGCTTGCTGGCCGCCAGGTTCTCGTCGCCGGCGAACATCGGGTCGCTGTCCGGGTCGTCCACCAGCGAGCCAAAGAGCACCGCCCGGCAGGCCGCCAGCGGCCGCCGCGCCCACCACAGGTGCAGCGTGCTCGGGTGCCCATGCCGGATGGACTTCTCCCGCGCCGACGCCTTGTTGATCGCCTCCAGCGGCAGCGCCACCTCAATCAGCTTCTTGCGGTACGTCGTCATCCTTGCGGGTTGTCTCCATCCATCTTCACTTCCCCTTTGTCCGCTTCCCCTTGGATTGGCGTGCCGGCGGCATGCGGCTCTCGATGGCCGGCAATGCCGCCTGCTCTTGAGCCTGTTCGTAGAACTCGTGCAGCTTGGCTTGCAGCAGCTTCTTGTCGGGCAGCCGGGTCTGGTACTCGGCCACAATCGCGGGCGACATGGCCCGGCTCAGGGCGTATTCGACGACCTCATGGTCCTTCGTCGCGCACAAGAGCACGCCGACCGACGGCCGCTCGTGCGGCTTCTTCACGTCGCGGTCGAGCGCCTCCAGGTAGAACTCCAGCTTGCCGAGGTGCTCCGGCTGGAACTCGTCGATCTTGAGTTCGATCGCGACCAGGCAGTTCAATGCCCGGTTGAAGAACAGCAGGTCGAGGGAGAAATCGCGGCCACCGACCTGCACGGGAAACTCGCTGCGGACGAAGCAGAAGTCCCGCCCCAGTTCGATCAGGAACTGCTTCAGCTTCTCGACCAAGGCCCTTTCCAGGTCGCTCTCGGAGTGTGCGGGCGGAAGCTGGAGGAACTCGACCAGGTAACTGTCTTTGAAGACCGTGGCGGCGTCGGGGTGAAGTTCTCGCACCGCCGGTGAGAGTTTTGGCGGTGAGAGGGCGACACGCTCGAACAGAGCGCCGTTAAGTTGCCGCTCCAGTTCCCGTTTGCCCCATTTTTCCCGAATAGCCATTCGCAGGTAGAACTCCCGTTCTTCGTCTCGCTTCGAACGGCTCATGATGAGCAAGTTGTGCGTCCAGGGTAATTCTCTCACCAGTGGTGAGAGTTTTGGCTGTGCGTGATACGTATCGAAAAACTGGCGCATCCGCCACAGGTTTTGGGCGGAAAAGCCACGTGCGTTTGGCTGCCTGGTCTGGATGTGCTCGGCCAGCGCCTCGACGGTCCCCTTGCCCCAACCATCGGCCGAAACCCTCTGGCTGATCTGCTCGCCGATCGTCCAGTAAAGCTCGATCAACGCCGTGTTCACGGCACCGAGGGCCCGTGACCGCGCGGCGTCAATCAGTCGCACAATCTCGTCAAAATCAGCCTGCGATGGCGTCGCGCCGGCTCGCCTCGTTAGCCCGGTCTGTTTCGCCTTGCGAGGTGCCTTCCTCATGCCGGCGCCTCCGAACGACTCAGCAGCTTCTCCAGGTGAAAATTCACGCTCGTCACCGTGAAATCCGGCTCGTTCTGAAATGGCTGCCGGACATAGCGCAGATCCGTGCCGGCCCCGTCCACCACCGCGATCGCCAGAACAAAACTCTCCGGCTCGTTCAGACCCGTCATGATCTCGCGCCGCGTCACCGTCACCGTCTCGGCGCCGGCCACGCGCCCCTTCACCTCGATGAACCGCAGCCGACCCGTCGACGGGATCGACGACTCGATGTCGTAGCCCAGCTTCTCCGCGCTCACGTCCCGCGGAATAAACCCCAGCCGGCGCTCGGCCGCCATCACGGCCGCCATCGCCAACCGCTCGCTCCGCTCGGTGTCGGCCGCGAACGTGGGCGGCGCGGGCCGCTTCAGCAGCCGCCGCAGGAGTCCCAGCGGCACCACCATCGCCCCGCCCAGCACCACCGGCGGCAGCGGCGACAGCTTGCGTTCCTGCTCCAGCTCCACCAGCCGCTTTTTCAGCCGCAATGCCAGCTCGTCCGCCCGCTGCCGCGCCAGCCCGGAGTTGACTTTCGCGTTTACCTTGCCGGCCAGTTCCTGCTCCTTGAGCTGCTCCGCCCGATGGTCCCAGTAATTCACTTCCGCGGTCAGCCGCTCCTTCACCGCCGCCGCCGTCTTGTCCACCAGCTCCTGCTTCCGGCGCCTGAACTCCTCCAGGTGCTCCGGCACTAGGTGCACGGCCGCGTGCTCCAGCACCTTGCTCTCCAGGTCCGCCCGCAGCCACTCAGGCGTTGCCACCGCGGCCAATGCCGTCCGCTCTTCGTCCGAAAGCGGCCGGTAGTCCAGGTACGGCGCCGGGCCGCCCGACCGCGTCCCGCCGCCCGCGTCCACCTCGACGAACTGCAGCCGCTTCGACACGATCCGCCGGACGCCACCCCGCTCCAACCGGGCGTCCTGGATCGAGTGCTCCAGGTACACCAGCGCCCGGGGCTCCTGCCCCAGATCGGCTTCGTCAACCAGCACCGCCCCCTGTTTCAACAGGTCGCGATACCGCTCGACCACCAGGTCGATCGTGGCGTCCAGCAGCGGATGCCCCGGGCAGACAAAGGCCGCCAGCGGTTTGCCCGGCACGCTTATCAGCGACTTCTCGAACGTCACCCGCTCGTACCGCGGCATCACCGGCTCGCCGCGGCCGATCTGCCGATCGCGGCCCCGGATCGCCGCCGGCACGTGCTTGATCTCGTACCGCTTCGCCTCCCGCTCGTGGATCGTCCCACCCAGCAGCCGGAAGGCCTCGATGAAGAACGAAGCGATGAAATGCGGCTGCAAGCGCCGCGCCTCGGCCCGCTCCATGTCCTCGCGGATCTGCCGCACGCGCGTCACGTCCATGGCGTCGTGCGTCAGCGCCCGGTCCTCGACCAGGCTCCGCAGGTGCTCGTGGTCCATCGCCCGATCGACCACCTGGTACAGCCGCGCGCGCACTTCCGGCTGATCGCCGTACCGCACCGCCTCCAGCAGCAGCTCGCGCAGGGACCGGTCCTCGAACGTCAAGCGTCCCAGCACGTCGAAGACCTGACCGCCCAGCGCCTGCCGCTCCTCCGCCAGCTTTTCCAGCAGCCGCTGGTAGACTTCCCCCTCCCGCGTCTCGTGCGCCACCAGGTTCCACAGGTGGCAGACTTCCGTCTGGCCGATGCGATGGATGCGGCCGAACCGCTGCTCCAGCCGGTTCGGGTTCCAGGGCAGGTCGTAGTTCACCATCAGGTGCGCCCGCTGCAAGTTGATCCCTTCGCCCGCCGCGTCGGTCGCCACCAGGATCTCCACCTCCTTGTCGTGCGTAAAGCCTTCCTGCGCCTTCTTGCGCTCCTCGCGTCCCATGCCGCCGTGGATCGTCACCACCGCCTCCGGCTTGCCGATCAGCGCCCGGATCTGGTCGGCCAGGTAGCTCAGCGTGTCGCGGTGCTCGCTGAAGATCACCAGCTTGCGGCGGTGGCCGTGCGCGTCGAACATCTCCGAGTTGTTCTGCAAGAGCCGCGACAGCTCGTCCCACTTCTTGTCCGTGCCCGACTGGCGGACGCGCAGGGCCGAGCGTTCCAGCCGCTCCAGCATGCCGATCTCCGTCTGCAGCTCGGCGATTGTCCGCGCCGCCGAGGCCTGGTCGACCACCCGCTCCTCGGCCTCTTCCACCTCCCCCTCGGGCGCATCCTCCAGGTCGTCCAGGTCGTCCTCGGTGTAAGCCGGCAAGCCGGCCACCAGGTCGATGGCGGCCGATTCCCGCCGCTCCGCGGCCAGGGCGGCCAGGTCCGCGGCCTCGACAACCCGCAATCCGGCGCCGCCGCGCCGCATGAGCTGCTCCTCCCGCAGCCGCTTCTGCAGCCGCTCGCGGCGGCGGCGCAGCGACTGATGGATCGCTTCCGGCGATGACGCCAGCCGCCGCTGCAGGATGGTCAGCGCAAAGCCGACCGTTCCCCTTTGGCCGCCCCCCTCCAGCGCCTCGGCCCGGTTGAACTCCTCCCGCACGTAGTCGGTCACCTGGCGGTACAGCTCCGCCTCGGCATCCGACAACTGGTAGCCCACCGTGTAGGCCACCCGCTCGGGAAACAGCGGCCGCCCGTCGAACTTCAGCAGTTGTTCCTTGACCAGCCGCCGCATCAGGTCCGAGGTGTCGGCCGTATGGACGCCGTCGCGGAACTTGCCTTCGAAGCGGTCCCCGTCCAACAGCGCCATGAACAACTGGAAATCGGCCTCCTTGCCGTTGTGCGGCGTGGCCGTCAACAGCAGGAAATGCCGCGTCAGCGTCGACAAAAGCTGGGCGAGCCTGTAGCGCTTCGTGTACTTGACCTCGCTTCCAAAGTAGGTGGCGCTCAGCTTGTGCGCCTCGTCGCAGACCACCAGGTCCCAGTCTCCCTGCTTGAGCTTGTCCTGGACATCCTGGTTGCGGCTCAGCTTGTCGAGCCGGCAGATCGCCAGCGGGTTTTCCAGAAACCAGTTGCCGGTCCGCGCCGCCTCCAGTGCGTCGTTGGTCATGATTTCGAACGGCAGGTGAAAGCGGCGGTCCAGCTCATCCTGCCATTGTTCGGCCAGGTTGCCCGGGCACACGATCAGGCAGCGGGCCAGGTCGCCGCGGACCAGCAGTTCCTTGATGAACAGGCCGGTCATGATCGTCTTGCCGGCCCCCGGATCGTCGGCCAGCAGGAACCGCAGCGGCTGCCGCGGCAGCATTTCGCCGTACACGGCCGTGATCTGGTGCGGCAGCGGTTCGACCAGCGACGTGTGTACGGCCAGCAGCGGGTCGAACAGCCAGGCCAGCCGGATCCGGTGTGCTTCGGAGACCAGGCGGAACAGTCCGCCGTCGCCGTCAAAGCTCCAGGGGCTCCCCGCGGTGGCCACTTCGAGCGTCGGCTCGCGCTCCCGGTACAAGAGTTCGCTGCCCAGTTGCCCGGCCGCGTCGCGGTACGTCAGGTTGATGGCCACCGTGCCGATCCACTGCACGGCCACCACCGTCACGAGTCCATCGGGCAGCACCCCCTCGATCGCGGCCCCGACGGTGATATCTTCCAGGCGTGTCATAGCCGCAGCTCATCAACGAATGCCCCGGGCCGATCGTTCGCCGCCGGCCGGAAAGGTGAACAAAAGTGTACCCGACCCCCCGCCCCGAAGAAAGCGCCCACCGAGACCCCAGTCGCCCCAGCGACACTAACCCGACGCGCCAGCGAGAGGCGTGATGTGGTCCACTCGCTCCGCGAGTGGTTGGCGGGAAAGGCTCCTCCCGCTAGCGACCTTCGTCCTCAGCCGGTCGCCCCAGCGAGCACACCAAGCCAATGCGCCAGCGAGAGGCGTATTCCGGCGGCGAGGCCGCCGTGCCTCCTTCCACCACCACCTCGAGCGCCTCCCGCCGCACGCTGACTGACGCAATCGTCTGGCGATCATCAAACCGGAGTTCTCTTCCGAAATCGCCCCAGCAGCGAGATAACAGATCGGAACGCCGCAGCCAAAGAAACACCAGGCGGATTAACGGCCGCTTCGGCGACCGACCGGTATCGATGCTCGATTGACAGACAGTCCCCTTTGCCCACGTACTCCTGGCAAACGAGACAAGTCCGCTGGCAGGTGAACCGTCCTGGTGAGACAGCACCCTCCATCAGGTCGTAGAGCAATTGCCGAATAGGCGCCCGGAGCCCAGCGGCGAGTGCTTTGAATTCCGTCACAGCCAAAGATGCGACGGTTTGATTCAACGACATTACGGACGGAGCCAAAAGATCCTCACCAGCCACATACCCCCGTGCAACGGCGAAAGCACGAAATTCGGGGCGGGAGAGTTCGTGGCCCGCCTGACGAACATCAATCGCGTGGGCACACAAGAGACACCCATTCCCAGGAAGAACGACGGTTACGCGCCCACCAGCCTCAGATACTATTCCATTTTCAGCCGTGATTCCGGTCCCTGAATCGAAGTACGGCTTCAGATAGGCCGCAGCGACTTCATTCAGATACAGCCGCGTGCCTTCGTTATCCGTGCACCCGAAAATCACATCCGAGCCGACAAGGCCCGCAAATGCCTCGGAGCAAAACACTGACCGCGCAATTATCGACACCCGTGCGTCGGGAGCGATGCGACGAATCTCGCGCCTCAATACTCTTACCTTTTGCCTACGCAGCCATGCATCTCGCGGCGTGGCTCCGTCGAGCCGATTAAGGCTGGACTTGTCAACGCGATCAAAATCAATGAGCACGAAGTTTCGTACACCCTCGTAGGCTAGGGTCCTTGCCACAATCGAGCCGATGCCGCCAAGACCAACGATTGCGACGCGTATCCGCCCAAGCCGAAACTGGCCAAGACGACCAATTGCGGGCAATTGCCGTGAATATCTGCGTTCACCCGGTCGTTGACTCTGGCCATTCAGCGTTGGGAATGTAGTCTCCCGACCACCAACGATCTCAATGGAGCGAACAGGAAACGGTTTCGCTCCGGGATTGACCCAAACGGCTCCCGCAACAGACCTTCGCCCAAACACCAGGCTGCCGTACGGGTGCCCGGGTTTGAGCGAGGACAGCGCGAACTCGAGCATCTCCACATGTCCAGCTTCGTCGACAGGCGAGAAGCAGACGGACTCGTCGGCACCGGGATGAGTATGGACTTCGACGATGCCAGCGCCAGACCATCCACCTCAAAGCAAAAGCTGGCCTGCTCCGCCGTCTGCGTCATTGGTCACTACTCCTTTCTAGGGGTCCCGGTCTTGCAATGCGCCGGGACTTCGGTATAGCATCACTTCCGGCGGCCGTTCCGCCTGTATTCGATTTACCGAAGTATATTCGCTTTGGCGAATCGCGTCAAGCCAAGGTGCCGCGGTCGTGGAATTTGGAACGCAACAGCGGATCGACGTTGGGCGGAGGATTAAAGGCGCCCGGCAAGCGAACGACTTAACCGCACAGCAGCTGGCCAAGCTCGCCGGCTTAAGCCCGGGGTACCTGTCCGAGGTCGAGCGAGGGCTGTCGGCCGTCTCAAGTGAAAAACTCGCAAGGATCGCCCGCGTGCTCCAGGTCACCGTCGATTACCTCTTGGAAGGGCCCCGGGAGACCCCGAAGGCAGAAGACGAAGTCCGGATTCCCGCTGCGTTGTCGGCCGCAGCCGAGCAGCTTCGCCTCTCGCACAAGGCCACGTTGCGCTTGCTTCAGGGAAAGGAGTCGCTGGTCGCAAAGCGATCCGCTGCACACGACGCAGACTGGGCTCTCCAGGACTGGGTACGGTTCTATAAGAAGGTCAAGGATTACCTGCCGAACGATTGAGGCGGAAAATGGTAGCAACGACCGCTGGTGACTTGATTCGTTTGGATGCAATCGCAAAGCACCTGGGCACGGCCACCCGGTGGGGCGACGAAGGGTTCGAGCAGGAGGCCATTACAGAATGCTTGACACGAATCCGACCAGTCGTCGTTGGAGCCCGCGCCCAAAGCGGCGAGCATGTTATCGCGGCACTGGCTACCCACTATGCCGTGCATTTTGAAGAGGTTCACGATTCCCGAGACATCGATGCTCTTGAAGAGAAGTATCTGAAGAAGCAGCGCGAGTTGGGTTTTGGCCGGCTGCGAGACGAGTTAGAAGATCCTTCCGTCGACGCCCTGCTCATTCAGAGAATAGAAGCTCGATCGACAGACCCCGACAAATGGGTGGCGGTTCTAAATCTGCAGCGAGCACCATCCGCGAACGCCGTCGTTAAGCACTGGCCAAGACCTGCCATGCTTCTTACGGCCGCCCTCAACGGAAGAAAGAACGCTCCGCAAAAAGACCGCGAACTGCGTGTCGTCCCACAGGCCAGGAACACGCTGGCACGAGCTGCTGGACTGTTTGTCATTCCTAACATGCGGATCCCCCGCACCAGCCCGGCGTACGCTGCTTTCGTCGAGAACGGACGGGCCGACGACTTCGAAAACCTGGCCACTTGGACAACTTCCTCGGGGAAATCGCTCGCCCACGTCCGTGCGTTCGTCTCGGCGATGAAGTTAGCGGACATAATCTATGTCATGGTGTCGTTGTAGACCATGGAAACATAGGGCTTCCGAACCGAGGACGCGGGGAAGAC
The DNA here is from genome assembly GCA_040901675.1 of Pirellulales bacterium. Classification (GTDB taxonomy): domain Bacteria; phylum Planctomycetota; class Planctomycetia; order Pirellulales; family JAICIG01; genus JBBDNX01. The sequence continues at coordinate 186,761 of JBBDYJ010000031.1, forward strand.
GGATTTGCGGATTTTTAGCCTCCGAGTTTTGCGGGCCTCGCGGAACACAACACGAAATTCCGTTCAAAATTCCGACCACCCCCTTGACATCCGGCCACCGCCTGCGGTATGTATAAGGAGTGGTTGGTGGGCAGTGCTTAGTGGCTAGTGGACGAGCACCGTCCCGGAGTAATTCCTCGTTCCTAGCAAACCAGCAACCAAGAACCAGCAACTAGCAACTAGCTAGCCCCAAGATCCAACTACCAAGCCCCAAGCTGTCGATCGCGGCTTGAAGGCGAGCCAGTTTCGCGGGCCGATGGGGCCAGCTACTGGCCTGCGGAATCCGGATCGAGCAGCGGACAAGCCCCAAAGCCCCAAGACCAAAGAACCAAGCTCAAAGCACCAAGTACCAAGCCCCCATCTTCCCCAAGTTCCGGATTGTTCGGATTAAAGTCGCGAAAAGTGCTGAACAACTCAATTGCCTCAATTGCCAATAGTGCCCATGGTCCCGCACGCAGCGGACCTCCGGAAGACCAATGACCAATGACCAATGACCAATGACCAATGACGTCCCCATCCAGTTCTGACGCTTAAATCACCGAAAACTGCGCAATAACTCGATTTGCAGTGGCTCGCAGCTAGCGGTCACTGGCCCATGGTCCCGCCCGCAGCGGACCTCCTATTCCACCAACCAAGAACCAGACTTCGGCGAGCTCAGTCGAGTCGCAACCAGCAACTACTTCTGACTTCTGACCCCTAAACCACCGTAAATCGGGAAACAACTCAATTGAGCGGCCCGTAGCTCTGGTCATTGGCCCATGGTCCCGCCCCCAGCGGACCTCCGGCACGCGACCAAAGAACAAAGAACCAAGTCCCAAGACCCAAGACCCAGTTCCGACTTCTGACCCTTAAACCACCGTAAATCGGGAAACAACTCAAAATGCAGTGACCGCTACCTCGTGGTTTCCTCCCGAGGCGGACCTTTGGTTCCTGCGGCGGACTTGTCCTCCACACCCCGCCCTGCAGCCCCGAACAGGAGCGTTCGCCCCTTCGGAGTCCCTACTTTTGTCGCCGTGCAGGAAAATGCCCTTTCGCCGTGGAGCGCCGGCGGGTAGCATTAAATTCGCTTCGAATTCAGTGCGAAAGGAATGCTGATGGTGAATCTGCAAAGCGGCGTCGACTCGCTGACCAACTTTAAGCGGCAGACGGCGGCCTATCTGGACCAACTGCACAAGACCGGCGAACCGGTGGTGCTCACCGTCAATGGCAAGGCGGAAGTCGTGGTTCAGGACGCCGCGGCCTATCAGCGGCTTTTGGAATTGGCCGCCCGGCGCGACCGGGAAGAGACCGTGGCGGCGATTCGGCAGGGGCTGGCCGACGTGGAGGCGGGCCGCACCAAGCTAGCGCGTGCGGCGCTGAAGGCCCTCGCGAAGAAGTATGGAATCTCCTCGTCGGGCAGGTAACGTGAAATACCAGGTTCGACTGACCGAGTTTGTGAGGACCGCATTCAAGAAAGCCGCTAGGCGGGCTGGTGGCCGGCGAAGCGCGAGGCGCCTGCGCGCTCGTGATCTTCCAGGCCGAGCCGCTTCATCTTCTTGTAGAGCGTGGTGCGGTTGATGCCCAGGGCCTCCGCCGTGGCGTGCCGGTTCCAATCGTGGAGCTCCAGCACTTCCAAAATGATCTGCCGCTCGGGGCCCTCCAAGGCCTGCTTCAGTGTCCGGCTGCCGACTGTTTCCAGCACCAAGGGCCGCGAGGCCAGCCCGCTGGGCAGGTCGTCCAGGCGGATCATGTCGCTCTTGCCCAAGAGCACCGCCCGCTCCACCACGTTCTGCAGCTCGCGGACATTGCCTGGCCAGGGATGCCGCTGCAGGGCCGCCAGGGCTTCCTCGGCAAAGCCCCGCACGTTCTTGCCGGTCTCTTCGCGGATGCGCTCCAGGAAGTGCTGGGCCAAAAGCGGGATGTCCGAGAGCCGCTCGCGCAGGCTGGGCAGCTCGATGTTGATGACGTTGACGCGGTAATAGAGGTCCTGGCGAAAGCGGCCTTCCCGCACCAGCCGCTCCAGGTTTTCGTTGGTGGCCAGGATGACCCGGGCGTCGACCCGGAAAGTCTTGTTGCCACCCACCTGCTCGAACTCGAACTCCTGCAAGACGCGGAGCAGCTTCACTTGCATGCCGGGACTGGCGGTGCCGATCTCGTCCAGGAAAATCGTGCCGCCGTCGGCCTGCAGGAACTTGCCCACCTTGTCGTGCCCGGCCCCGGTGAAGGCGCCGGCCACGTGGCCGAACAACTCGCTCTCCAGCAGGTTTTCGGGCAACGCGCCGCAAGCCACCTCGACGAAGGGGCGGTCGCGGCGGCCGCTGCGGCGATGGATGGCCCGTGCGATCAACGACTTGCCCGTTCCGCTCTCGCCGCTGAACAGCACGGTGGCCCTGGTGTCGGCAATGCTGTCGATGACGTCGAACACCTTGCGCATCCGGCCGTTCTGGCCGACGATGTTCTCCAGGCCGAACCGTATGTCGAGCTGGGCCTTGAGATGCTTGTTCTCCTCGATCACGCGCCGCTGGTTCAAGGCCCGCTCGATGGCCATCGCCAACTCGTCGTCCAAGAGGGGCTTGGTCAGCAGGTCGAACGCGCCGCGGCGGATCGCTTCGACCGCGGTCTCGACGGTGCCATAACCGGTGATCAGGATCACGGAGGTCTGAGGGCGGTGACGCCGGGCGTGCGCCAGGACCTCGAAGCCGTCGCCTTCGCCCAGGCGGATGTCGGCCAGCACCAGGTCATAGGCCTTCTTGTCCAAGGCCTGCACGGCCGCCGCCTGGCTGGCAGCCGTGTCGAGCTGGTATCCTTGCTCGCGCAGCCAGTCGGCCATCGACTCGAGGATGTGTCGGTCGTCGTCGACCAGCAAGATCGAGCTTGGTTTCATCGATGCCAACCCTGCAATTCTTCCAACCCTGCAATTCTTCCAACCACGGCCCGGCGGGCGGAGCCAGCCGCGCCGACGCCTCCCGGTCCTTTGCCGGCAATGCAAGGGGCGGCGGCAGCACGGCTGCTGGACGCGGATGGGGAGCTCTTGACAAGCCTTGTCGAAGATTATCTACGTTACGGGTTGACGAGGGTCAACAACCTGCGGTGGCCGGAGAATGCGCGCGAACGCGCGCCTTTGGAGACTTCCGGCCGGATCGGCGGCGCGGACAAGAGCGGTTGTCCGGATTGCGCCGGATGAATACGCTTATAATGGACGAGACAGGCGGGGCGATCGATCCGTTTTGAGGTTGGCATGGCGATTCGGGTTCTAGTTGTCGACGATCACGAAGTCGTTCGCAGCGGGCTGGCCAGCCTGCTCGAAGGCACCCAGGTCGAGGTGGTGGCGCTGGCATCGGGCGGCGACGAGGCGCTGCCGTTGGCTCACCGGCACCGTCCGGACATCGTGCTCCTGGATATCCGAATGAACGGTATGGACGGCCTGGCCACGCTCGAGGAGCTCAGGCGCACCGTGCCCGAATGCCGTGTCATCATGCTCTCCTCCTACGACAACCCGACCTACGTGGCACGGGCCAACGCCCTGGGCGCCAGCGACTACCTGCTCAAAGGCTCGACCCGCGAGCAGTTGCTGGGGGCCATCGCCGCCGTGGCCGCCGGAAAGGCGCCTTCCGACGTGGGCGAGATGCGCCGCGTGGCCGGAGCCATGGCCGCCCGGCAGAAGCAGCACGACGTCGACGTCGCGCTGACCCAGCGCGAAACTCAAGTGCTGCGGCACCTGGCGCTGGGGCTGAGCAACAAGGAGATAGGCCGTTCGCTGTCGATCAGCATCGAAACGGTCAAGGAGCACGTGCAGCACCTGCTCCGCAAGATCAACGCGGCCGACCGGACCCAGGCCGCCGTCTGGGCCGTCCGCAAGGGGCTGGTGTGATTCAAAGGAGGAAGCCTTCCTATCGCCTCTTCGCCTCCTCGTAGTCAGCGGGCCCGGGGATGGGCCTTTTCGTAGGCGGCACGCAGGTTGGCGGTGCTCAGATGGGTGTAAATCTGCGTGGTGACCAGGCTCTTGTGGCCCAGCAGCTCTTGCACGCTGCGAATGTCGGCTCCGCGGTCCAAGAGGTGCGTGGCAAAGCTGTGCCGCAACGTATGGGGGGTCGTGCGGCGATCCAGGCCCGACGCGGCCAGGTGCTTTTCCAACAGGCGCCCCACGCTGCGGGTCGTCAGCCGCCGGCCGAACTTGTTGACGAACACGGGGGCCGAACCTCCCTCGGGCTCGCGCGGGCTGAGGCGCCGCACCCGCAGCCAGCGGAGCAGGGCCTTGGCGGCGAATGAGCCGATCGGCGCCAATCGCTCCCGCCGCCCCTTGCCTCGAACGCGGACGACCCCCGCCTCGCGGTCCCAATCGCCGTCGTTCAGGCCGACCAGCTCGCTGACTCGCAGTCCCGCCGAATAGAGGGTTTCGAGGATCGCCCGGTCGCGCACGCCCAGCGGTTCGGCGGCGGGCGGCACCTCGAGCAGCCTGGCCAGCTCGGCGGTCGACAGGAAGTGGGGCAGGGAGCGATTTTTCCGCGGGTTGCGCAGCGGCTTGGCCGGATTGCCGCGCGTCCAGCCTTCACGCTGGGCGAAACGGTAGAAGCTGCGCAGCGAAGCCAGCCGGCGTGCGATCGTGGTCCGCGCATAGCCCGCCTCGTGGAGCCAGGCGGCATAGCCACGCAGGTCGAGCGTGGTGATCGTGGCCGGATCGGCCGGCCGGCCTTGCTTCTCGGCCAGATAGGCGGCCAGGGCAGCCAGGTCCTCGCGGTAGCTCTTGATCGTCAGCGGCGAGGCGTTCCGCTCGACGCGCAGGTAATCGAGAAACCGCGCGATGGCCGTCTGCATGGAGCGCGTCTAGTGGATCTCGTCGGTATCGCTGGGCAGCGGCAGGTCGAACCGCCGCGCGTGCGCCGGCTGCGGCACGGCCGTCTCCTGGCGGATCTTCTGGCTCAACACGGCCGCGTCGTACCAGGTGAAGCTGAGGTCGGGGTTGGATGCGTACCGTCCCAGCACGCGGAGCGTTTCGGCCCGGCTGGCATCGTCGTACAAGAACACATACCGTTCCGCACCCTTCACCAGCGCCAAAACATTGATATCTTGTGGCACGGCCGGTACCTCTCCTTCCGCTCGATGCCCCCTGTCGGCGCGGCGAGCGAAACTCCCTGTTCGCTCGCTTCCAGCGCTGCCACTGGCTTTATCGGCCGGTTGGCCAGCGCCACACTACTCGTGTTTCTCCGGCGCAGGCGCGAACGGCCAGCACCTCGGAGATGTGCAAATGACAACGGAAGCGGATGCAGCGGCGAATCGTCAGGACGGCAAGTCGATGACCGGGCCAAAGCGCGGACCATCGGCAGTTGCCGCTACTATCGGCACAACCGCTACGGTTTCTGGAGAGATTTGGAAGCGGAGATTTGGAGGCGACTGGGTCCGGCCCTGTTCGCGCAAAACACCCAAATTGTCCGTTGCTTCGGGCATCGGGGGTGTGGCCCGCCGAATCGAAGCGGCCGGGCCGCGAGCTACCGCCGCCGGGAGCCGTTGCTCCGGCGGCTAGCGCTCGAGATGGGCCCGGTTGCGCGACAGCGCCGACAGCATCGACGGGTCCGGCTCGGTGCCGATGCCCGGCTCGGTCGAGGCGGCGACCTGGGGTCCACCGCCGGCGGCGCGGACCAGCTCGATGGGTGGCCGAGCCAGGTCCTCCTGGTAGAACCGGCTCGTCGGAAAGATGTCGGCCGGGTAAGCGAAGTGGTCCAGCGTCGCCAGGGCGGTGGCGATGCGGGCGCCGATCGCGCTTTCCAGCATGCCGCCGACCCAGCATCCGACGCCCGCCTCCCGGCACAGGTCGTGAATGGCGACGGCCGGCGTCAATCCGCCCACGCGGCCGGGCTTGATGTTGATCCAGCGGCAACTGCCCAGCTCGATGGCCTGCTCGGCCCTGAAGACCGAGCCGACGCTTTCGTCCAGGCAGACCGGCGTGCGGATGGCCGACTGCAGCCGTGCGTGGTCGACCAGGTCGTCGTGCGACAAGGGCTGCTCGATCATCGCCAGGTTGAAGTCGTCCAGCCGGCAGAACATGTCGAACTGTTCCATCCGGTAGCCGCCGTTGCAGTCGATGTGGATCGTTTGCGTGGGGAACTCGTTGCGCACGGCCCGCAGCATGGCGATGTCCCAGCCGGGCCGGTACTTGAGCTTGATCCGCTGGAAACCATCCTGGACGGCCTGCCCCACGCCCTCGAGCAGTTGGCCGATCGAATCCATCACCCCGAAGTCGGCGCCGACGTCGATCGCGTCGCGCGTGGCGCCCAGCAGCCGGTGCAGCGGCTGCCCGCGCCGCCGCGCTTCGAGCACCCACCAGGCGGTGTCGAGGGCCGCTTTGGCAAACGGGTTGCCTTTGAAGTGGGCCAGTCGGGCCTGCAAGTCGTGGCCTGATTCGACCGATTGCCCGACCAGCGCCGGCGCCAGCCAATCGCGGATGCAGACGAAGGCGCCGGCGGCGAATTCCGGACTATAGCAAGGGGCGGCCAGCGGGCTGGCTTCGCCCCAGCCCACCAGCTCGCCGCTGCGCATGCCGACGAGCAGCGACTCGACCGTTGCGTCTTCGCCGTAGGCGGTGCGCCACGGGCTCAACAAGGGCATCGCCACGTGATGAATCTCGATCGCGTCGATCCGCATAAGCCGGCTCACTTCGGGTCGGTGGGGGGAGTTGCCAGGGCCTGTTCGAGAAAGGCGGCCTGCAGTGGGGTGAGCTGGTCGATCGCCTGGCGCTCGACCAGCGTGGTGGCATCCACTAGCGCGGCGGGGCGCCTGCCCTGCTCGTCCGCCGCTTCGGCGGCGAAGGTCACGCCAAGCAACGAGGCTCCGGCCAGGTTCGCATGGCGCAGGTCGGCTCCCATAAAGTTGGCGCCTTCGACATCGGCGCCGGCCAGCGAAGCACTGCGCAGGTCGGCCCCTTCGAAATGGGCGTTCGATAAGTTGGCTCCCTCGAAGCACGCTCCGCGCAGCCGGCAGCCGCGAAAATCGGCGTCGCGGAGCTTTGTCCCACGGGCATCCAGCCGTTCCAGGTCGTGGCCGCGGGCGTCGATGCTTCGCAGGTCTTTCCCGGCGAAATCTCGTTCGCCCAGCGCTTTGGCCATTTGGAGCTTGTTGAGACCGGGAGCCATGTAGCGCTGTTCGCGCCAGGGGTCCGCCCTGTTGTGGTATCCGGCAGCGCTTTCCCAATAGCCGAGCCGATCGGATTCGAGCAGCTCGATGCGCTCCAGCCATTTCAGGCTCTTGTAAAAATAGCGGCCGGGCACCACCATCCGCACCGGTCCGCCATGCAGCTCGCTCAAGGGCTTTCCTTCGGCCTCGAGCGCCACCAGCGCGCCTAGTTCGAGCGCCTCGGCCAGCGGCAGCGACGTGCTGTGGCCGCGGCTGCTGCGGGCGACGAACGAAACGAACCCGGCCGAGGGCAGCGGCGTCAGCGGCGCCAACAAGGCAGCCAGCGAAACCCCGCGGAACGGCACTGCCAGCTTCGACCAGCGCGTCACGCAGTGAATGTCGATGCACGCTTCGAGCTGCGGCATCTCGCCCAGTTCGTCGAGGGTGAACTGGCGCGGTGCGGCCAGCAGCCCTTCGGCGGCGACGGTCCAGCGTGCTGGACTGGGGTGCGACGGTTCACGCTCGCCGACGAGCGGCCACTTGCCGCGGGCCACGAGCTGCTGACCGGCAGGGAGCTGGATGTCGAGAGGATGAGGCATGCTGACATTCACTGGGCGGTTGCGACGATTATAACCCGGGCTACCATGGAAGTTCGGCTCGTTCAAGGCCACGAGGAAGCGCGCATGGCGTCGATCCAGTTTGGCTGCCCCCTCTGCGGAGCCATCGCCCAGATCGACGGTTCGATGGCCGGCCGACAGACCAACTGCCCCGGATGCGGCGCCGGCGTGCTCGTGCCCGCCGCCGGACAATCGGCGGCCGCCGGCCCGCCTCCCATCATCGAACGGCCGCCGCGGCCCGGCCGTCCTCTGCCGCCGGCGCCACCGGGTACGATGGCCGGACAACCGCCGCTGGTCTCAGGGCCTCCCCCCGTGGCAGTCAGCCGGCCTCCGCCTGCCGCCGGCCCACCGCCTGCGATCGAGCCGCCGCCTGCCGTCGAGCCGGAAGGTGCCGATGTGCCAACCGCGCCCGGCCGGCTACCCGATCCAGCAGCCGCCCCGGGCACACCGGCGCCGGAGGAGCCTGCGGACGGCTCTTCCCGCCGCACTCAGTCGCCCGCGCATCCCGGTGCGGTGCGCAGGCTCACGCCTGAAGAACGGGCGCTGCGGCGTTTCCGCCGTAACATCGTGATGGCCTCGCTGGGCTTGGCCATTCTGATGATCGCGTTGGCCGTGCTGCTGCGCTTGAGCGGATAATTTGCGAAGCACACTGGGGCACGCTACGACTCGACTGAGCTCGCCGAAGTCCGCTTTGCCCCAGCCACCCGGGGACCGGCACTCGGGGTCCTGTTGTCTTCACTGTCCCTGGTTAGGACCAGCGCGGCTCGAGCTCGTCGTTCTTCTTGGGGCCGCGGCCGGAAATGGCGCGGATATCGTCCCTGACGCGGAAAAAGGCCTCCACCACGCGCGGATCCCACTGTTGGCCGGCGCCGGCCCGAATGATGGCGTCGAGCTTGAAGTCTTCCATCCCGGCCCGGTAGGGCCGGTCGCTGGCCATCGCGTCGTAAGCGTCGGCGACCGCCACGATCCGCGCCAGGTAGGGAATGTTCTCGCCGGCCAGCCCGTAGGGATAGCCGCGGCCATCGTACGACTCGTGGTGGTGCAGCACCACGGGGAGCATGTGAGCCAGCTTGCGGACGTCGACCAGGATGCGGTAGCCGATCTCGACGTGCGTCTTGATGTGCTCGAACTCCGCATCGGTCAGCTTGCCCGGCTTGCGGAGCACTTCGTCGTTGATGCCGATCTTGCCGATGTCGTGCAAGAGGCCGCTGAAATAAAGGGTCTTGAGCGTCTCGGCGTCGCAGCCTAAATCCTGGGCCAACCGCACCGCCACGCGTGCCACGCGATCGCTATGGCCGCGGGTATAAGGGTCCTTGGCGTCGATGGCCGAGGTCATGGCCCGCACGAGGCCGGTGAGCAGCTCGGCCTGCTGGCGGTACAGGTCGATGTTGCCGCTGTGAATGCCGAGCATCGTGCCGACGGAGCTCAGCAGGCTGGCCTCGGCGGTGCCGAACTCGGCGGCGTGCACCTGGTTGAAGGCGGCCAGCCATCCGAACAGCCGGTCGCCTTCGGCCACCGGCACGATGACCAGCTCGCGGACGGCGGGCGTGGCCCAGCCCGGCTCGGCGGTCGCCGAGCGGTTGATGACCAAGGGGCGGCTGGAGGGGCTGAGTCCCAAATGCTCGACGAGTTGGCTGAACTGCTCAATGGCCAGGGGGCAGCTTCCGTGCGTCAGCAGCACCGGCTCCTTGCGCGAGTCGGACGTGAGCAAGTCGGGTTCGGAATTGGCGATGAACTGAAGCGCCAGCCCTTCGGCCGGTACGACCTCGGCCAGCCATGCCAGGGCGCGTTGGCCCAGTTCTTCGTCGTTGCTGGAGAGCTTGAGATTCTGCGTCAGCCGGTAGAGGAGGCTGATTTCTTCATACGTGGTGCCGAGGTGGACCGAGAGCTGCTCCACCTCCTGCCCGAGCTGTTCGATCGTCTGGTCGGCGGCGAGCTTGGCAGCGGCCAGCGGTGCGATCCGGCGGAGGGTGTCGGCCGACAACGGCGTCTGGCGAGCGGCCCAATGCTGTGCCTGCGGCGGCTGCATGCCGCTTGCTTCGGCCAGGCGGTCGAGATCGTCGGTTCCGGCCGGGCGCGTGATAAAGCAGCCCACGGCGACCAGGCACTCTTCCAGCTTCCCCACCAGGGGAATGGCCAGGGCCAGCCAGGGATCGTTGTCCTCGATGAATTCGGGCCGTCCGCGGCGGGCCACCTCACGGCAAAGCTCGGACCGCACGGCCCAGTTGGCCGGCGCGTGATCGGGTGCCACGTGCAGTAGCTCGCCGGTCAAGCCGTCGACCAGCGAGAACTCACTCCCGAACCATTGGGTCAGACCGGCAACGGTGCGTTGAATGCGGCCGGGCTGGCGGTCGATATCGGCAGCCAGCCGGGCAGAAGCTGGCGCGATTGGTATCGAACCCACGGAAGCGCTGGAAGGCATGTCGCTTAACCGGCTCTGAAGCATGAGAAGCGTGGGAACGATATCCCTTGCCAACTCTAGGTCATCGGGCGCCGGGCTGCAAAAAGGCAGACGGCGCATGCGGCAGCGGTCCGCGCCGGTCGTAAGGGTCGTGAGGGGTAGGCAGCGGGCGTGCTAGCCGCGCTGCCGATTGCGATAGCGGGCACTGACTCGATCCAAGAGCGCGCGGTCGTCAGCCGATATCGCCTCGATCCCTCCCTGGTGCAAACGGGCCAGCACGTCGTCGACCCGCCGCTCTTCGTCGGCTTCGATCTGCTGCTGCCTTAACAGCCGCGTGGCACGCCGGGAATCGAGCCACTTTCGGACCGGCCCCGGGCCCCGCTTCCTCGGGGGCGCAAGCGTCTTTTCCAGGCTCGTATAGCCTTGCGAAAAGTCGTAGCCGAAGGGCGCGTCTTCGGGATCCTGTTCGTGCAACCGCTCTCCCTCGTGCTTGGCGCTGAAGAACAGAAAAATGCCGATCAGCATCAGCGGCGCCATGGCGTACGCCTGATGATCCTTGGGGATCAGCCACGGCAGCACGCACAGCCCCACCGCCGTCACCATCGCTACCCGCGCAACCACCACCACGCTGGTGCGGTAGCCATACCTGAACCACAGCAACGAACGCAGCACGCGGCCGCCGTCCAGCGGGTAGGCCGGCAGCAGGTTCACCAGCAGCAGCATCCAGTTGATCCAGAACACCAGCTCGGCCGCAGCCCACACCGAAGTCTGATCGGTCCAGGGCGGGGCGAACGGATGGATAAGTCGCAGCAGGTCGGTCTGCGCGCCGAATAGCAGCAGCAGCGGCAACGTCAGCAGGCACACGGTAAAGTTGACCAAGGGGCCGGCCAACGAAGTGGCCAGCTCGTTGAACGGTTCGTGCGACACGTTGACCTGGGCCAGACCCCCCAGCGGCCAGATCAGCACCTGGTCGGCGGTTCCACCGACTTTCCAGGCCGCGTAGCAGTGGCCGAACTCATGGGCCAGCACACTGAGAAACAACACCCCTGGGATGAGCAGGGCGTCCCAGAGCAGGTCCCCGTCCTGGTCCCGCGTGCTGGAATGGATGGCCAGGACCACGAACAGCAAGAAGAAGACGTGCAGCCGGACCTGGACGCCGGCCCAACGCCCTAACGATAGGTTCCAGCTCAGCAGGTCGCGCATGGCGCAAGCAGACGGCCGGATAGCCGCTGGGAGGGTGCTTTGAGGATCACGTCGATGGGACTATCTTAACACCGGCCCTCCGGGCAGGCAATCAGATCGAACCCCCAAGGCGCGTCATGCACGAACCGGAACTGCTGCTCGAAACGCCTCGCTTCCGGGTGCTGCGGCATTGGTACCGGACGAGCGATGGCGCCAGCCATTCGCGGGAAACCGTGGTGCACCCTGGCGCGGTGACGATTGTGCCCCTCTTGGGGGCCGACCGCGTCTGCCTGATCCGCAACTTCCGCCCCTCCGTGGGGCGGACGCTCGTGGAACTGCCCGCCGGCACCCTGGAGCCGGCCGAGGATCCCGCCGCGGCTGCCCACCGCGAACTGCGGGAAGAAACGGGTTACCATGCCGGCACGATCGAGCTGTTGACCAGTTTCTACATGTCGCCTGGCATCCTCAGCGAACGGATGTTCGTCTTCCTGGCGACCGACCTGGCCGGCGGCCCCGCGCGGCTGGAATCGGGCGAGCAGATCGAGCCCTTGATTGTCGCCTGGCCGGAAGCGGTGGCCATGGCATTGGACGGCCGCATTGAGGATGCCAAGACGCTGGCCGCCTTGCTCTGGATCGAGAGGAAGCGGCGCTCGACCTGATGCGGCCGCCGCCGGATGACAACGCTCGCCCCTCGGCGATCAGTTGCCCATGCCGGCCCCGATCAGGTTGTCTCGGATGCCGCCGTACATGCCGCCCGTCTGGGCGCCTACCGCTCCAATCGAACCGATCACCGCGATCAGGATCAGAGCGAGCATGACCGCGTATTCCACGGCGGTGGCGGCCTCGGAACCTTGCAGGAAACGTTTTATTGATTCCATGTTGGGCCTACCTTCCTGAAATCCCCAGCCCCCGTTACAGGTTGAAGAGAAAAGGTGTTTGAGCAAAAGTGTTTGAGCAAAAGTTGGTTTCGCACTGAAACCCTAGGTCACGCACCCCCGACTGTCAAATCGGCACTGAGGGCACTGAGGGCTTAAGTCGGGGCAGGTTCAAGCTTTCGTCGCCGATCCCGGGCGGTTGGGTCGAACGTAGGGGGCACCTGCCACCGCACGAGCCGGGAAGCCGCCGGGCCCTGCCATGCCTCACCGGCACAACCGACACCGTCCGCACCAGCCCCTCGACCTGGAACGACTCTTCCGAGGCGGCCTGCATGCGCCCGTCGCTCAGGCGCCACAAGGCCAGCGGGACCCGCAGCGGCAGGACGGAGCCCTGGCCGGTCCATACCAGGGTGCGCGACAGCGGGGCGGGCGACTCTTCGCCCGACCAGATCAATACCTCCCCCGTGGCCGCCGGCACGAAGACGCAGTCGGTGGCGTCGATTGTCGCCGTCGAGGACGACTCATTTCAGCTCGAGGATCACCTCGACTTCGACGGCGATGTTGCCGGGCAACGAGCCCATTCCCACCGCGCTGCGGGCGCCTACGCCGTGCTCTTCGCCGAAGACGTCGGAGAATAGCTCGCTGAATCCATTGATGACGGCCGGCTGCTGGGTGAAGTCGGGCGTCGCGTTGACCATTCCCAGGGTCTTGACCACCCGGCGGACGCGGTCGAGGTTGCCCAGGCTGGCGCGCAGCGAAGCCAGGATCGCCAACCCCGTCTGGCGCGCCGCGTCGTAGCCGCCCTTGAGATCCAAGTCGTGGCCGACCCGTCCCACGATCATCGTGCCGTCGGCCTTGAGCGGCCCGTGCCCCGACACGTAAGCCATGTTCCCCGAGACGACCACCGGCTTGTAGACGCCGGCCGGTTTGGGGGGCGGGGGAAGCTGCAGACCAAGTTCTTTCAGGCGGCCCTCGGCGCTCATGGACGGGCTCTCCGGAGTTGAGAAAACTACTGCCAATGAGCCGGCGATTTTAGTGGTCGACGCCGGGCGAGTCCAGCGGATTCGGATAGGAGTGGCCGGTTCACGGCTTTTGCGTTTCGACGCCGTACAGCTTCACGTCGTCCCAGTCGCCCGTATCGTCGAACGATCCCAGGCCGACCCGGCCCCAGGTGAACGTCTTGTCGCGGGCGGTCATGACGGGAGTCTCCATGTCGTCGAAGTAGACGGCGATCGTCCCGTCGTCGACGCGCCGCACCAGCTTGACACGATGCCACTCGTCGTCCCAATCGGTGCCGGAGGAAGTCTTGATCGAGATCTTCCTGCGCGGCGCGCCGTTGACGATGAAGACCTGGTTGGCATGGTCGTCGGTCTGCTTGCCCAGGTGCACGTAGTAGAAGTGCGACGGGTCCTGAAAGCCGAAGAACAAGCACATGTCGCGATGGCCATAGTCCTTCACCGTGCTGCGGAGCCGGGCCTCCAGCACCAGGTCGCCCAGGTGCAGATCGCGCACCAGGCTGAAGTTGAGCGGACTGCGCACCGGCGGCTGGTAGTCGCTTTGCTTGAACTGGCTGTACACCTTGCCCGCCTCCGATTCCACCACCTTCCAGGCCCGCTCGTCGCTGGGCTGCCAGCGCTGGGCGCCCTGCTCGAAATCGTCTTCGAACACCAGGGGATAATCGGCCTTGTCTTCTCGCGCGGCGCCAGGCCCCACCAGCAGCAGGGCCAGCAGGGCCGCCGCGAGCCCGCGCTGCCGGATCCGGCCATTTGTTCTCAATTCATCGCTCATCTTTGTGGATTCCCCCTTCTGCCGTCGCCTGCCTCCCGTACACTTCGGCCGGATCGAACACCCGCTCGGCGATGGTCTTTAGTCCTCCCCCGCTCACCTGGCGGAAGAAGCAACTGCGATAACCCTGGTGACAGGCGGCACCGCCTCGCTGGTGGACTTTGAGCAGGATGGTGTCGCCGTCGCAGTCGACGAAGACGGCCCGCACCTCCTGGACGTGCCCGCTCTGTGCCCCCTTGCGCCAGGCCGCCTTGCGGCTGCGGCTGTAATAGACCGCCTGGCCGCTGGCGAGAGTCTCGGCGTAGGTCTCGGCGTTCATGTAGGCCAGCATCAGCACTTCGCCCGTTTCGGCGTCCTGCGCGATTACGGGCACCAGCCCGTCGCCCTTGGAAAAATCGGGAATGTTCGCCCGTATATCCGACATAGTCGCCGCACTCCGCCGCGTGGACCGTGGGGTAAACAATTTCGACAATAAGCCCGCGGCCTATCCGGCCGCAAGCCGATTTTGGCTTTTCAAGATTGCGGCAGCGCCACCGGGCACCCTGCACCGCCGCCCTCGACCCTTACGACCCTCCGCTCCGGCACATGCGGCGCCAATGGCTTGTCTGGCGGATGGCTCTAGTTCCGGCGGCCGGCCTCCGATGCTCAAGAAAAGGCGAGCGGCCCGGGCACTGGGCCTCCGCGCCGCGCTGGCTCGTCCGGTCCGAGGGTAGTCGCTCTTGAAACGCTCGCTCAGTGTCTTCTTGCCGGTATTCAATGGCCAGGCATGGCTCGCCAGGTTGGTCTGCGACCTGGTCGAGGTCGTGCCGGAGCTGACGCCCCGCTTCGACGTGGTGATGATCGACGACGCCTCGACCGATGCCACCTCGGAGGTCGCCTACGAGTTGGCCCTCAAATACCCGCAGGTGCACCTGGTCGTCCACCCCAGCCGCTGGGGCCGGCATGCCTCCATGCGAACCGGCCTGCTGCACAGCTCGGGCGAGATCGTGCTGTTCCGCGAAGCCGACGGAGCAGCCGGGCTCACCGGTCTTTCACAGCTTTGGCAATCGATCAGGGGGCACGACCTGGTGGTGAGTTATTCCGCCGCCGCCCTGGGCCGCATTCCAGCCTACCCCGGCAGTACGATTGCATCTGCCGCCGCGCGGCGCCCGGCCCTTCAGATAATCCGCCGCCGGGCATTGGAGGCCTGGCGACGGCTCGCCTCCGACGAGGACTGGTGCCGCTACTTCAACCGCGCCGGCTTCCGCTGCCTGCAGCTCGAAGCGGCACCGCCATCCGGGCCTTCGCGGCTGCCTGGCCGACCGGCCGCGGTGGATCCGCCGTCGCGTCCCAAGCGTCCCAACTATCTTCAGCGCCTCAAGGCATTCACCTGGGGCGAATAGCCCTTGCGGGAAACGTCAAGCCCTGACTCTCATCCGGCATCGTGTACGAGCACGCCGGAGTAGTAGTACTTGTAGCCGGCCGGCGTCTCGAGCACCAAGGCTCCGTCGGGCGCGATGCCGCGGCAGATGCCTCGCACATCCTGGCTGCCGCTGCGCAGGCAGAGCGGCCGGCCATGCTGCAGGCAGAGCTGGTCGGCACGCCGGCCGAGCGACTCGGGATTGGCGGCCAATTGGCCTAGGGCCGACTCGAGGTGCCATAGCAAGGCGGCCAGCACCTCGGTCCGGTCCTGCACGCTGCCGGTCAATTCAGCCAGAGTCGTGGCCGTTTCGGCCAGCTCCGGCGGCGCTTCGGCCAGCGCATTGTTCACGTTCAAGCCAATGCCAAGGATCTGGCGGCCGTCAGGCAACCCTTCCACCAGCACGCCGGCCAGCTTACGTCCGGCCACGAACACGTCGTTAGGCCAGTGCAGGCCCACCTGGCGCCCGGCCAAAGATTTAGCCACGGCATCGACAATCGCCACGGCGGCGGCCAGGGGAATCATCGCCTGGTACCGGGGGACAATGCCAGGTTCCTGCGGGTCGAACAGCAGCGTGCAGGCCAGGCCGCCGTCGCCGGTCCACCACCGGTTTTGCCCTCGGCCCCGGCCGGCGGTCTGCCGCTGGGCGACGATCAGGATCGGCAGCTCCGGCTCCCCCTCCAGGGCAATGGCCCGGGCGCGGTCGTTGGTCGAGGTCAGCGAATCGTGGTATTCGATGCTCCGGATCCAGCTTTGCCCGCGGAGCCGTTCAATATCCAGCGAATCCGACATGCGGTGCTATCGTACCCCGACGCCGTTCAAAGGCAACCGGCCTTGACGCCAGCCCGGGCGGCTGTTATTGAACGCGGGCCTCTAATGGGTTCTTGTCTCCGGCCGGAGTCATCGGCCGCACAACCAGTCGAGCGCGAGGACATCCCGCTGTCTTACGCAAGCTATCCACGTTGCCAGGCCGCCGCCCGCTGGGCGGCGGCCCTGCTGGCCACGCTCGTTGTGCTGGCGTCGCCGGCCCGCGCGCAGCGGGTGCAGTTCCCCTCGGCGATTGGCCAGGACGGGTCGGTCTATACCAGCCAGGCCCCGCCGGCGACCTTGGACGGGACGATCGCACCTTCGGCTCCCACTTGGGATCCTTACGCCGACCCGGCGACCCAGCCCCCGACGTTTTCGCCCTATGGCGGCGGGAACGTGTACGCTCAGCCGGGGCAGTTCGAGTACGGCGGCCAGCCGTGCGCCGACCCGTCTCTGCCGGCATCGACGCAGTTGTTCCAGGGCTATTACGTGGAGCACACCTGGCTGGCCGGAGACGACGGCACCGACCTGGACATCAACAGCACCGACCTCGGGGCGACTTTTGCTTTCCCCTTCCTCTACAACGCGGCGCCAATCCTGGTGACTCCCGGTTTCACCTTCCACTTTCTGGATGGCCCGGAGTCCGTCCCGTTCCCCGGCTTTCCGGGTTCGGCCGACCTGCCGCCGCAGTTGTACGACGCCTATCTCGACACGAGTTGGCGGCCGCAGATCACACCCTGGCTGGGGGCCGACCTGGGTGTGCGGATCGGCGTGTACAGCGATTTCCAGGAGGTCAACAGCGAGAGCGTGCGGCTGCTGGGACGCGGGCTGGCGATCTTCACGTTTTCGCCCCGCTGGCAGGCGGCTGCGGGCATCTGGTACCTGGACCGCATGCGCGTCAAGCTCTTGCCGGCCGGCGGCTTGATCTGGACGCCGAACACCGACACGCGGTTCGAGATGTTGTTTCCCAATCCGAAGCTGGCCCAGCGCTTGACCACCTGGGGCAACGCCGACATCTGGGGTTACGTGGCCGGCGAGTACGGCGGGGGCAACTGGACGATCGAGCGCGTGGGCGGCGCGCCCGACGAGATCGACTACAACGATCTCCGCCTGATTCTGGGCATCGAGGCGCTGCGTTACCAGGCGATGCGTGGCTACTTCGAGATCGGCTACGTCTTCGACCGCGAGATCATCTATCGCAGCGGCACCCCCACCGTCGAGCCCGACGACACCGTCATGCTCCGCTTCGGCCTGTCGTACTAGCTAGCGACGGAACCTTTCCGAGCCCTGCCCATGACGGACAGGATGGGTAGCCGTGTGGAGCATGTCGGATTGGCGTGGCGGCGGGGGAAAATGCGATAACACCATGGCGATCAGCGGCCGGCCGAAGGCCGGTCTGCTGCATCGGCTTGTTGGGCAGCCTTCTCTGCCAGTCGCTGCAGAAAAGGGTCCGAGTACTGATGCGCCGTCAGCCACTGGGCCAGTTCGTCGTAGCTCATTTCGGCTACTTCTGCGCTGAGCCTGTCCCGAATCTGGCGCATGCTCTGGACGCAATCGAAGGTCTTCGAAGAGGGTTTACTCATCGCCTGGAACCTCCCGGGGAGTTCGAATCTCGAGAAGGGGATACCCTTTCTTGAGGTTGACGGCATTGTACGCGTGGATTCGCTTCAGGTTGACGATGTGCTTGAAGTTCCAACTGACGAGGACGTCTACTCGAGCCACGGTGGCCAGGGCGATGTGCAGGGCATCTGCGCGCATCCGTGCGCCGATAGCGCCGTCGTCGATGTAGGCAACCGCGAGCTCCTCCGCCTCTGGGGACAGCGAAAGGATCTCGATGTACGCCTGCGGCACTCGCCCGACGACCATCCTGACTCCTTCGGGAGCGCTCTCGAGTTCGCGCAAAGTGAGCTCAGACAGCACGAGAGTCAGTTCGCCGCGTACGAATGCCTCAAGCAAACGACGAGAGGGGTCGCGGAACTGGTCATCTTCGCAGCCGCCCAGCACGGAGGTGTCCGTGTAGATCCGAAGCTTCATGGTCCCATTCTACTCGCAGTCATGGTGACGCACACGACCCTTTCTTCATCCGCCTTCATCTGCCGAACGCTCACTTGACCGGCCGCGGCGAGCGAATGCGATCCAGCGGTCCGGCTCGTCAGGGCGGTGCCTGTCGCAGCAGATCGGCCGGACTGCGGACGCCGCGCCCGCCGCGGTTCAAAACGTGCGTGTAGATCATGGTCGTGCGGACGTCCTTGTGGCCAAGCAACTCCTGGACCGTGCGGATATTGTAACCTGCAACAAGCAGGTGCGTGGCGAAGGAATGCCGAAACGCAAGGGATTTCTGCGTCACCGTCGCGAAGGGATGAAATGCATCTACCGCCCGACGCAGTCGCAGGAATCGGCCAGCCGCTTCGCGCTGTCGCACGTGATGAACACGTTCTTTCAGGGATCGGCAGCCGACACGGTGGCGGCGGTCTTTGATGTATCGTCGAGCGATCCAAGCGACGAAGAACTTGATCGGCTTGAACAAGTCATCGAGCGGACGCGAAAGGAGGGACGATAATGTCCTCTTTTCTGGGCATTCTAGCCGGCCATTGAGCCTCGCTGCCACCCGTCTTGCGACGCGCCTAACGGCCACTTACACTTGAACCGTGGTCCAGTCGGCCAACTGATCCGGCGCAGGGCCGCCCTCGCCCTGATTTCCCCCTAGATGAAGGATCGGCCGAAAAATGGCTTCGTCACGCGGGATTGACGGCATCCGGCACGGTGGAAACAGTTTGCTCTAGCCAACCGATTGTCTCGCGGATGCCGGTCAATCCAAATTCAAAATCGAAAACCCGACAATCTAAACCCCCTGGTGGCTTCGATGCTTCGATCGTTCTGGGCTCTCGGTCTGTCCGCACTGGCATTGCTGGCTGCGATTCCAGCGGTGAATGCCGACGAACCGGCCTATCCGGCGTCGCTGGTGGCGCCTACGGAGCCGCTCACGCCGGAGCAACAGCGGACAAAGTTTCGCCTGCCGCCGGGTTTCGAGATCCAGCTCGTGGCCAGCGAGCCGGATATCCATAAGCCGATGAACATGAACTTCGATGCCCAGGGCAGGCTGTACGTCACCAGCTCGCTGGAATACCCCTATCCGGCCGGGGAAGGCAGCCCGCACCGCGACGCTTTGCACGTCCTGGTCGACGAGAACGGAGATGGCCGGGCCGACCGGGTGACGCGACTTGTCGACGGCTTGAACATTCCCCTCGGCGTGACGCCCATCGATGGCGGCGTTTTGTACTACAGCATTCCCAATATCTATCGGACCCCGCCCGACGGCGGGCCGCACGAAAAGAGCGAACTGGCCTACAGCGAGTTCGGATATCGCGACACGCATGGCATGGCCAACTCGTTCACGCGTTGGATCGACGGCTGGATCTATGCCTGCCACGGGTTTGCCAACGACTCGCAAGTGGCCGGCCAGGATGGGCACCAGGTGACCATGCACTCCGGCAACACGTTTCGCATGCGGGCCGACGGTTCGCGCGTCGAGCAGTACACGCATGGCCAGGTCAACCCGTTCGGCCTGGCCTTCGATCCGCTGGGCAACCTGTTTTCCGCCGACTGCCACACGCTGCCCATCTACCAGTTGCTGCGCGGGGCCTGGTATCCCAGCTTCGGCAAGCCGCACGATGGGCTGGGGTTCGGCCCGACCATGATCGGACACGACCATGGTTCCACCGGCATCGGCGGCGTGGTCTATTACGCGGCCGATCATTTTCCGGCCGAGTACCGCGACACCGTCTTCATCGGCAACCCGGTGACCGGCAAAGTCAACCGCGACCGGCTTGAAGTCCACGGCTCGACGTTCAAGGCGATCGAGCAGCCCGACTTCATCGCTTGCGACGACCCCTGGTTCCGCCCCGTCGATCTCCAGTTGGGCCCGGACGGAGCGCTCTACGTGGCCGATTTCTATAACTGCATCATCGGCCACTACGAAGTGCCACTGACGCACCCCCGCCGCGACCGCCACCGCGGCCGCATCTGGCGCGTCGTCTATACCGGCGGCCAGACAAAGCCGGCCACCACCATCCCCGACTTGACGCGGCTGCCGGCCGAGAAGCTCGTCGAGTTGCTCGGCACCGACAACCTCACACTGCGCGTGCTGGCCACGGAAGCGTTGGTTGGGCGGTCCGCCTCCGGCGGCAAGCTGCCGGACGGCCTGTTGCCCCATGGCGACGACAGCCAGCCAAGCGCCTGGCGGCGGGCTCACGGCATGTGGGTGGCCGAGCGGCTGAAGGGGCTCGACGACGCGGCCGTCGAGCGGCTGGCCGGCGACCCATCGGCCCTGGTGCGAGTACACCTGGTCAAGCTGCTGGCCGAGCGGCCCGATTGGAATGCCTCGGACCTCGACATCGCCCTCCTGGTGCGGTCCAAGCTGGCCGACCCCGATGCCTTTGTGCGCCGCGCGGCGGCCGACTCCCTGGGCCGCCATCCCGACCCGGCCAACCTGCCGCTGCTGCTCGATCTCTGGTCGTCGACGCCGGCCGAGGACACGCACCTGGTGCACGTGGCGCGGATGGCACTGCGCGACCAGTTGCTGGCACCGTCGATGTATGCCGCCGCCCAGGAGCTGATGGCGCAAGACGACTCGTACCGCGGCCGGCTGGCCGAGGTGAGCCTGGGCGTTCACACGCCGGCGGCCGCCGAGTTTCTGCTGGCCTGCCTGGCGGACGACCGGCTCGGCGGGGCGTCCCTTGGCTCTGCCGTATACGAGGCGGCCCGCTACGCCGCGGAGAACAAGCTGGGCAACGTCTTCCAGGTGGCCGAAGGGCTCGATCTGCGGCCGAACGAACAGCGCGAGGTGCTGCTGGCGCTGCACCGCGCCGTGCAGAGCCGGGGGCGAGCACTGCCGGAAACGACTCTCGGCTGGGCGGGCCGGCTGGCGAAACAACTGCTGGCCGACGATCGGCCGGGCCGTGTGCAGGGCGGGATCGAGCTGGCCCGCGAGCTGCGGCTGGGACTGTACGACGAGCTTCATCAGATAGCGGCAGCCGGCTCCCGCTTCGCCAACTTGCGGTCTGCCGCCATTGACGCCTGCATGGCCAACGAACCGGTGCGATCGGTCGGGCTATTGAGCGAGATCATCGGCGACGCCGGCGAGCCGATGGCGCTGCGGCAGAAGGCCAGCGCATCGCTGGCCGGCATCAACGACCCAGCGGCCCAGGGCGAGCTGACAAGGCACTTGCTGGCTGCGCCGGAGCGATTGGCGGTGGAAATCGCCGCGGGTCTTGCCTTGCGGCCCGAAGGGGCCCATACGCTGCTGGACCAGGTGCAGGCGGGCAAGGCGTCGCCGCGGCTGTTGCAGGAGCGCGTGGTCCAGGAGCGCTTGCGGGCCATCAACCGCCGCGAGTTGGACCAGCGGCTCAGCGAGTTGACGGCGAATCTGCCCCCTGCCGATGAACGGATCCGGCAGCTCATCCATCAGCGGAGGGAGGCTTTTGCCGCAGCCGAGACGAATGCGGACCAGGGGCGGGTGGTGTTCAAGAAGACGTGTGCGGCCTGTCATAGACTGAATGGCGAAGGGACGAAGATCGGTCCGGACCTGGAGGGGATCGGACTTCGCGGCGCCGACCGTTTACTGGAAGACATGCTCGACCCGAGCCGCAACGTGGACCAGGCTTTCCGCAGCACGGTGCTGACCACCGTGAATGGCGACAGCATCTCGGGCCTGTTGTTGCAGGAAGAGGGGGAGGTGCTGGTGTTGGCCGATGCCGAGGGCAAGGAGGTGCGTGTCCCCGCGTCCGACATCGACGAGCGGAGCCTGACGCAGCTTTCGCCCATGCCCGGCAACGTGGCCGACCTCGTCAAGGACGAGGAGTTCTTTAACCTGCTGGCGTATTTGCTCGAACAACGTCAGAAGGAGGAGTGAGGACCGACAAATCAATTCCGAGGACTAATGAAGGAGATTAAACCGATGAAGGCGCCGCCAGACACCGTCCTTGACGAATTGCACTCAATTCGTCGCCGATTGCTCCAGCAGCATGGCGGAATCGCTGGCTTAGCCGCCTTCCTGCGTCAGGAAGAAGCAAAATCCGGGGAGCAGATCGTGGAACCAACCTGCGATGCCGAGCCTGAAAAACCCATTCGCCGAAGCCGGAATCGGCGTGTTGTGGACGGTTAGGGCTGTCCGATGATCACGAACCCAGAATCGTGGATTATCGCCCCACGCTCAACGCCATAATCCGCCCTCTTCACCGCCGGACCTCTTCGTCTCCTCGTCTCCTCGTCGCTTTGTCGTTCGCCTTGTCGCCATGTCCCCTTGTCGCCTTGTCGCTCGCCGCTCTCAGCGGCGAAGGGCCCGCTCGGTGGCGGCGCCCATGTCGGCGGGGCTTTCGGCCACCTCGATGCCGGCGGCCTGGAGGGCGGCGACTTTTTCGGCCGCGGTTCCCTTGCCGCCGGAGATGATCGCCCCGGCGTGGCCCATCCGCTTGCCCGGAGGCGCGGCGCGGCCGGCGATGAAGGCCGCCACCGGCTTGGTGACGCGCTGGCGGACAAAGGCCGCCGCCTCTTCCTCGGCGGTGCCGCCAATCTCGCCTATCATCAGGATGGCTTCGGTGGCCGGGTCGGCCTCGAAGCGCGCCAGCAGATCGACGAACGAAGTGCCCACGATCGGATCGCCGCCGATTCCCACGCACGTCGACTGGCCCAGCCCCAGGTTGGTCAACTGCCAGACGGCCTCATACGTCAGCGTGCCGGAGCGGCTGATGACTCCCACCGGACCCTTGCGGTGGATGTAGCCGGGCATGATGCCGATCTTGCACTCATCGGGAGTGATTACGCCCGGGCAGTTGGGGCCGACCAGCGTCGAGTTGCTTTGCCGCACGAGCGGGTAAATCCGCGTCATGTCCAGCACGGGGACGCCTTCGGTAATGGCGATCACCGTCTTGATCCCGGCGTCAACCGCCTCCAGGATGGCGTCGGCGGTGAATGCCGGCGGCACGAAGATCATCGTGGCGTCGGCGCCGGTCTTTGCGACCGCCTCGACCACCGTGTCGAACACCGGCAGCCCCAGCACGGCTTGGCCCCCTTTGCCCGGCGTCACGCCGCCGACCATCTTCGTGCCGTACTCCAGGCAGCCCTTGGTATGGAACTGCCCAACCCGGCCCGTGATCCCCTGGCAAATCACCCGCGTGTTCTTATCGATCAGTATGCTCATGATGACTGTTCGAGGACCATCTCGCGTTGTTCTCGGTGTTCATCGCTATCCGCGGCGGATGTCAATCGCTCAAGCGGCAGCCGCCACGACTTTCCTGGCTGCGTCGGTCAGGTCTTCCGCGGAAATAATGTCCAGATCGCTCGTGGAGAGGATCTTGCGGCCCTCTTCGACCTCGGTCCCTTCCAGCCGCACGACCAGCGGCACGTTGAACCCGACCGACTTGTAGGCCTCCAGGATGGCGGCTGCGATCGTGGTGCAACGCATGATGCCGCCAAAAATGTTCACCAGCACGGCCTTGACGTTCTTGTCGGAGAGCAGGATCTGGAAGGCCTCGGTGACCTGCTCGACGTTGGCCCCGCCGCCGACGTCGAGAAAATTGGCCGGCGAGCCGCCGTGCAGCTTGATCAGGTCCATGGTGCTCATCGCCAGGCCGGCGCCGTTGACCAGGCAGCCGATGTTGCCATCGAGCTTGACGTAGCTGAGACCGGCGTTGGCGGCCCGCACCTCGGCGGGGTCCTCCTCCGACAGGTCGCGCAGCTCGGCCAGCGCCTTGTGGCGGAACAGGGCGTTGTCGTCGAAGGTCATCTTGGCGTCGAGCGCCAGCAAGTCGCCGGCTCCCGTGACCACCAGCGGATTGACTTCCAGCAGGCTGCAATCGTTCTGGACGAAGACGCGGCAGAGGCCCTTCATGAATTGTTCGGCCGAGGCGATGCTGGCGCCCCGCAGGTCGAGGCGGGCGGCCAGCTTGCGGGCCTGGTAGCCGGCCAGGCCGCGGTCGGGCTGAAACGATTCCTTGAAGATCAGCTCGGGGGTTTTGGCGGCCACGTCTTCGATGTTCATCCCGCCCTGCGCGGAGACCATCAGCACGGGTCCGGATGAGGCCCGGTCGACCACGATGCCCAGGTAGAGCTCGCGGGCGATGTCGCAGCCCTCTTCGACCAGCACGTGGCGGACGGTTTGCCCTTCGGGGCCGGTCTGGATGGTGACCAGCGGCTGGCCCAGCAGGTTGCCGGCGACTTGCGAGGCCTGCTCGGCGCTCTTGACCAGTTGCACGCCATGCTGGGCGGGGTTGGTCTTGATCGTGCCTTTTCCGCGGCCCCCCGCATGGATCTGCGCCTTGACGACGGCCAGCTTTCCGCCCAATTGCTTGAAGGCCTGGGCCGCCTCCTGGGGCGTGCTGGCGACGATGCCGCGCGGCACCGGGACGCCGGCTTCGCGGAGGACTTGCTTGGCCTGGAACTCGTGTATTTTCATGCTCTGCTCCCCAAGCCGCGGCGGGCCGGTATTGCTCGCTATGCTCCAGCGGGCCTCACGCAGGCCGGGGATTATAGGTCCCGCGCGAAGCGATGGTCAAGCAGCGCCGAGTCCCTTGCGGCCTCAAGGCAATTGATACTTGTCACGAAAGTCGCCTATAGTTCGGATATGGGCGAGGAATCACGCAAGCACCGAGATCGGTATGACGTCTCGGGTAACGCCGAGGCCCAGTACGCCGACGAAAACGAGACGGTCCTCGTGAACAAGAAGGGACTGGGCGTCCGCTCCTCAGATACGATCAGAGCGATCAGGGGCGCGAGCGGTACATCCATGCCGCGAGCATGGCCTTCAGGAAGGACTATCGTCCGATGGTGGAGGTGATTCGGCAGGCTCTGGCCCCGCGCCGGCGGAAAGAGCTTTGAGTTGCTCCAGGATCCGCAAGCGCGTCTCCGCTTGGAACGGCGGAAGCCCTTCGATGACGCTGTTTCGCTCGACCACATCCAGGATGCTCTCCCAGCGCTGGGCATCGTCCCGCAGCCACGGGCAGGCATCCTTCAGAACCGGGCCCTTTCCGAAGTCTTTCATGACGTAATTATACCATGCCGGCGATTCAGATGGGTGGTGATCCTCGTCTTGCTAGAGAGCCGGGCTCGCCTAGCCTGCCTGGCTGCTCTTGACCGCCAAACCGCATCTGCCCTACGTTGCTCCCCGCAAAATAGGCCGGAGACCTGAGGCAGGAGGCCGGAAGAATCGACAAGGCGACAAGGGGACAGGGCGACAGGGCGATACGCGCGAGACGGCCAGAACTCTGGCGAGTCCTGCTACTGAGGCCGGAGGACAAATGACAAGCGACCCTCCTGTAAGGGGCTGCAAATCCGCCTCCGGCGGGCCTCCGCCGGCTGCCCTTCTGACTTCTGACTGGGCTGAAAGTCCGCCTTTGGAGGACCTTCTGCCTTCCGTTTTCCTCCTCGTCCTCAACTACAACGGTCGACAACTCCTGGCCCAATGCCTCCCCTCCGTCGTCGAGGCGGCACGGCTATCCAAACACCACTGCCGCGTGGCCGTCATCGACAACAGCTCGACCGACGGCTCGCTCGACTATCTGCGCTCCGAGCACCCGGACGTGCAGGTCTTTTCACAACCCAACCGCGGCCTCTGCTCGTTCAATGAGGTCCTGGCCGAGCTGCCGGGCCGCGTGGCCGTGCTGCTCAATAACGATATCAAGCTCGCCGCCGATGCAGTCGATCCTCTCGTCGAGCCGCTGATCGGCACGACTGGCCCCTGCTTTACGACGGGCCCCTGCTTCATGACGGCGCCCTTGTGCTGGCTGTTCGACGGCAAGACGTACGAGGGGCTCAAGACGGCGGTCGGCTGGCGCTGGGGATTGGTGCAGGCCACGGCCCGCTTCCCCGGCCACGAGCCGGGCGCGCTTGAGGCCGGCCTGACCGCCTCGGCCGGGGCCGTGCTGGCGGTCGACCGCCAAAAATTCCTGGAGCTGGGCGGCTTCGATCCCTTGTATCTGCCCGGCCGTCTGGAAGACCTCGACTTCGCCTTCCGCGGCTACCAGGCCGGCTACCACGCCCGCTACGTGCCCGCCTCGGTCGCCTACCACAAGGGGCAGGCCAGCTTCGGCCAGGCCTACGGCCACGAGGGCTGCCACCGCCTCGCCCTGCGCAACACGCTCTTGTTCCAGTGGAAGAACCTGCGGCATCCGCTCCACGTCGGCCGGCACCTGGCGGCCCTGCCCCCGCGGATCCTCTTCGACATCGCCCGCGCCCCCTGGGCCCGCCCCGGCGCCCGCCTGATCTTCACCCGCGCGCTGTGCCAGGCCCTGCCCCGCCTGAGCGCCTGCCTCGCCAGCCTCTATCGCGCCCCCCGCGCGGCTGCCCAGTCGGAGCGGCTCTTCTTCCAGCGCTTCGCCTTCGCGCGGATGGCAGGAGCGCGCGAAGGGGGGAGCGGGGGAAGGGGGGAAGGGGCGAACGGACAGACCTTCAGCCTCCAGCCTCCAGCCTCCAGCCTTTCAGCGGTTCCGCCTGCGGCGGACTTTCAGCCCAGTTCCGCCTGCGACGGACTTTCAGCTCAGTCAGAAGTCAGTGGACACTGCGACGACGAGAGTCGTCGAGACGGGCTGGCAAGCCCGTCCTACGAGGAAGTAGGACGGCCTTCCCAGGCCGTCTCGCAGGCACGCTCCGCGTGCCTTCTGCCTTCTGCCTTCTGCCTTCTGCCTTCCTATCCCCTCTCCCGCTGGTACCTGCTCCCGGCGGCGGCCTGGCTGGCCGGCCGCCTGGCGGCCACGCGAGTGCGGCCCTGGCACATCACGCTCGCCGGGCTCGTGGCGGCGGTATTGGCCGCGGCCCTCCTCGTCTGGCGGCCGGCGGCGGCCCACTGGGCGGCCTTGATCGTGCTCGTGGGCTGGTTCTGCGATCGTCTGGACGGCGCGCTTGCGCGGCGGCAGCAGACCGCTTCGCCCCGCGGCGCCTGGCTCGACGCCAACGTCGACGAGCTGGCCGATCTCGGCCTGCACCTGGCCGTCGCGGCCGCTGCCGCGTCGCTCACCGCTTCCGTCTGGCCCTGGTGCTGGTTCGTCGCCTTTTTGTTCGGCAAGTACCTCCTCATGTACGGCCTGGCGGAGGAAGAGACGACAAGGCGACAAGGCGACAAGGCGACAAGGCGATCCGCCTCCGGCGAAATCGCGGCACGGGACGACGAGAGTCGTCAAGACGGGCTAGGAAGCCCGTCCTGCGAGGTAGGACGGCCCTCCCAGGCCGTCTCGTTCTCCCCTTGTCGCCTTGTCGCCTTGTCGCCTTGTCGTGCTTTGTGGCACTTGCCGGGCAACGCCGACGTGCGGCTGCACCTCCTCGTGGCCGCCTTAGCCAGCGGCTGGCTGACGGCCGAGCTGGCGCTGATCGCCGTCTATTACAACGTGCGTTGGATCGCTCGCTACTCCCTCGTATTGAAGAGGCTCGAGTAGTTCCTAGTTGCTAGTTCCTAGTAACGAAGTCCCAAGCCCCAAGAACTAAGAACCTGCAACCACTGACCACAGACCAATGACTTCTGACCTCTGACTTCTGACTCTGTCTTCTGTCTCCTGACTCCTGCCATGATTTCCGCCGCCCTGATCACGCTCAACGAACAAGAAAACCTGCCGGCGCTGTTCGACACTCTCGGCTGGGTCGACGAGATCGTCGTCGTCGATGGCGGCTCGACCGACGCCACGGTCGACATCGCCCGCCGCCACGGCGCACGCGTCTACCGGCGGCCTTTCGACACCTTCGCCCGCCAGCGGAACCATGCGCTGGCGCTGGCCCGCGGCGACTGGGTGCTCTCGATCGACGCCGACGAGCGCCCGACGCCGGCCCTGGCCGCTGAGATCCGCGCACGCCTGCCGCACTGCCGCCAGAACGCCTTCCGAGTGCCGATCCGCAGCTCGATCTTCGGCCGCCCCATGCGTTTCTCCGGCACGCAAGACGACCGGCCCATCCGCCTCATGCGCCGCGGCCATGCCCGCTGGACGGGCGACGTCCACGAGGTCATCGAGTGTTCGGGCCGCATCGGCCGGCTGCGTGCCCCGCTGGAGCACATCACCTTGCCCGACCTGCAAGCCTTTCTTGCCAAGATGGGCCGCTACACGACGCTCGAGGCCGCGGCCCGCGTGGCCCGCGGCCAACCGCCCACCGCCGCCGCGGAGTGGCTCGCTCCACCTCGCGAAGTCTTTCGCCGTTTGTTTTGGAAGCGCGGCTTTCTCGATGGCCCCGAAGGCTGGGCTTTCTGTCTCCTCAGCGGCCTATCCGCCTGGGTCCTCGCCCAGCGGCACCGCGTTGATTGGGAAGGGGGGAGCGGGGGAAGGGGGGATCGATGTGCCACTGCTTGGAGATTGCCGCCGTGGGCGGCATCGAGAAGCAGTGCTGGTGAGAAGCTGATGATCGACCATTGCAAAACGTGTTGCCAAAGCCATACGGCACTTCGTCCGCCTCCCGCGGACCTCGTCCTTCCGCCTTTCTGTCCCCCCTTCCCCCGATCCCCCCTTCCCCCCTTCGATCTATGAACGTTCCCTTGTTGCCGCTGGTTCTGGACCGTGTGGGATCAACGTTCCGCCGCGCGCTCGACCAGGAGGGAATTCCTTGCGAGAGCTATGCTCCTGGGCCGCCCGCCGGCCGCTTCGTGCTCTACGACTCGCGCTGGGGACGCACGCCGCCGCTCGCCGATGGCCAGGTGCTGATCGACGTCCACCCCCTCCTGTCCGGGCTGGAAGCCCACCCCCTTGCCTCTTCAGCGCGCCGCGGCTGGCGGCTGGGCGAGCTGGTCGTGCAGGAAGACGTGGCGCGCGTCGACCAGCGGGCCGTGCGGCAACGGCTGATGACCGCACTGCGGGCCGAGCTGGAGGCCGCCGGAGGCGTTTGGCTCAAACTCTCGGCCTTTCCCTTCCCGTACCAGAGCGCCTTCAACTTCCGCATCGACCACGATGAGTACGTCGAGCACGATTTCGACGCCACGCTCTCGGCGCTGGCGGGCCATGACGGCGCCGTCAGTCACTACGTGTGTGCATCGACGCACGCCGGCCACCCGCGGGCCATGGCCCAGTTGCGCGGCCGCCACGTCGGCTCGCACGGCTTCTTTCATCACACCTATCTCGACCAGGCCGAGAACTACCGTAACATCGGCCGCGGCATCCAGGCCCTCGCCGCCGCGGGCCTCGAGCCCGCCGGCTTCGCCGCGCCCCACGGCCGCTTCAACCGCGGCCTGCTCGATGCGCTGGCCCAGTTGGGCGTCTCGCACAGCTCTGAGTTCGGCCTGGCCTACGACGACCTCCCGTTCTTTGCCGGCGAGCCCGACGTGCTGCAAATACCGATTCACCCCATCTGCCTCGGCATTGCCCTCGACGCGGCCCGCCAGAGCCGCGGCCGGGTCAGCGACGCCGCCGCGGCCGCGCTGCTCCGCGACCATTTCTGCCGCGTGGCCGAGGCCAAGCGCCAGGCCTGCGAGCCGATCTTTCTCTACGGCCACCCCGACGGCCGGCTGGGCCAACACCCCGAAGTCTTGCGAGATTTGTTGAGCACTGTGGCGGGCATGGCCGGCGTGTGGATGACCACCCTGGCCGGCTTCGAGGCCTGGTGGCGGGCCCGGTCCCGTGTGCAACTGCAAGTGTTCTGGCACGACGGCGATCTGAAGATTGTGGCCGCGGGGCGGACCGGCGGTTTTCGTTTCGGCGTCGAGCTCTGGCGAGGCCCGCAGGTGGCCACGGCGCCGATCGATGGCGACGTGCAGACCTTCTCGCCGCAGGCAGCCGCATTCCACTGGCGGCCCGCGCCGCCGGTGTTGGAGACCGTGGCGGTCGAGCAGCCCGCCGGCATGCGCGCCGGCCTGCGCCGCCAGCTCGACTGGGAGCGCGTGACCCCGGCCGGGGAGATATCCACCCGTACTTGGCGCGGCTGGGCCAAGCGCACCCTGCGGCGGCTGAGTAGTTCGTAGTGACCCGATTCATCGGGTCTGTAAAGCATCCGATCGGAGAGGATGAATCGCGTGAAGACGAGTAAGGCGGACCCCATAAATGGGGTCACTACGAACGAGCTACCTCACGCGGTGCGTGAGGGCTACTTTACGAACGACCCCATAAATGGGGTCACTACGAACACGAACCTGCGCGTCTTGCTGGCGGGCAAGCTCACGGCGCTGGCTGCGCCGGGCGGCGCGGAGACACAACTGCAGGCGCTCGCGCGGGCACTCACCGGGCTCGGCGTCGACGCCCGACCCTGGCGGCCATGGGAGGAACCGCTCCAGGCCGACTGCCTGCACCTGGTCGGCAGCGAGCCGGAGCACCTCGACTTGGTCGAGGCCGCCCATCGCCGCGGCATGCCGGTCGTGCTGTCGAGCGTCGCCTGGTTCGACCTGGCCTCCTGCTGGCGCGAGCCCTGGCCGATTGCCCACCGCTTGTGGTCCTGCGGCAAGTTCGTCGCGCGGGCCGCCCTGCCCAGGCTCCCGTCGTGGCGGAGGGCCTTGTACCAGGCGGCCGATCTCGTCCTGCCCAACTCGAAGGCCGAAGCACTCCAGCTCATCCGCTACTTCGGCGTTTCGCCTCGGCGGATCCGCGTCGTGCCCAACGGGGCCGAGCCGCGCTTCGCCCGCGGCGATCCAAAACCGTTCGCCACGCTGGTCGGCTGCCGCGGCTTTGTGCTCTACGCCGGCCGCATCGAGCCCCGCAAGAACCAGCTTGGCTTCTTGCGCGCCACGGCCGGGCTGGACCTGCCGGTCGTCGTGCTGGGCAGCGTCGTGCCGGGCCACGAGCCCTACCTGGCCCGCTGCCGGCAGGCCGCCGGACCGCGCGTCAAGTTCATCGACCGCGTCGAGCGCGACGGGCCGCTCTTGGCCAGCGCTTACGCGGCCTGCGGCTGCCTGGTGCTGGCGAGCTGGTTCGAAACTCCGGGCCTCGTCGCGCTGGAGGCCGGCATGTCGGGCGTGCCGCTGGTGCTGCCCGCGGGCGGCTGCGCCCGCGAGTATTTCGGCCGGCACGCCGGCTACGTGACGCCCGACGACCTGCCCGCCATCCGCCGCGAGACGCTGGCGGCCCTGCGCCGCGGCCGCAGCAACGCGCTGGCCGAGCTGGTGCGGCAGAACTATTCCTGGACCGCGGCCGCCTTGGCCACCCGGGCCGCTTATTTGAACGCCGCTTACTTGAACACCACTTACTCGAACCTGGTGCAGCACTCTCCCTGCAGCCGGGCCGTCGCATGAACATGAACATGAAAAAATCGTTCGACAACGCCGGCAGTCGGCGGCGCAGCTCACCCGCGCAGCGGCGAACTCTGGGCTGCTACCGCTACGTGCGGCTCCACTGGCGCATCCTGTTCGCGGTGGTCGATTGGCTGGGCTGCCTGGCCGCCAGGCTCGTGGCGCATCTAATGCACTCCGGCACGCCCGAGGCCGAACGCGCCGGCCCCGTCGAGTCCATCCTGCTGGTGCAGCTCGATCATATCGGCGACGCCTTGATCACGGCCGTCGTGCTGCCAGCCCTCAAGGCGCGGTTCCCCGGCGCGCGCATCGACGTACTGGCGGCCCAGTGGAACCGCGAAGTTTTTGCCGCCTGCCCCGAGATCGATCGGATCCACGTCTCACGCGTCAACCGCTTTGCTCGCGGCCTGCGCCGTCATGCCTGGCTGGCATCGGCGTTGTGGTGGGGCTGGAAGCTGCGGCGTTACCGCTACGACCTGGCGATCGACGTCCGCGGCGAGTTCCCCCACGTTCTGATCGTCTGGCTGGCCGGAGCACGGCGGCGGCTGGGCTGGGACTGCGGCGGCGGCGGCTTCCTGCTGACCGAGCGCGCCCGCTTCTCTCCGGATCGGCCGGAGGTGCAGGCCCGCTTGGCGCTCTTGGCCCGGGTCGGAGTCGACGCGCCGGATGTGCTCGCCGGAGGCCCCTGGTTCAACCCACCGTCCGGCGCCGCTCGCAGGGTTTACGGGCTGCTGGTCGAAGCCGGCGGGCTGACAAAGCCTTGGTTCGTGATGCATCTTGGCGCGGGGACCGAAGCCAAGCGCTGGCCCGTCGAACATTGGCGCGAGCTGTTGGGCCGCGTGATCCTGGAGTACGGCGCCCGCGTGGCCATCGTCGGCGGCCCCGGTGAGACTCCGCTCGTGCGGGCCGTGACCCAGGGGCTCGATTGGCCGGGCGTCGTCGATTTCACCGGCCGGCTCAGCCTGGTCGAAACCGCCGCCTTGATCCAGGCGGCCCGGGTCTTCATCGGCGGCGACTCCGGGCCGGCCCACCTGGCCGCCTCGGTCGCAACGCCGGCCGTGGTTCTGTTCAGCGGAACCAACAGCGCCTCGCAGTGGCGGCCCTGGGGCGCGCGGGTCGCGGTCGTGCGGCACGACGTGCCCTGTTCTCCCTGCCACCGCCACCGCTGCCCGTGGATCGAGCACCCCTGCATGAGCGGCATCTCGCCGTTGGACGTGATGGCATGCATCGAATCGCTCGTGGGCCCCCCGGCAACTACTCTGCCGCAACCGGCTCCCGCGGGTCCGGCGGCGCGCTCGGCATTGGCAGCCGAGCTGGCCAAACTCGCCAGGAGCCCGGCATGATCGCTCCGCTTGGCAACCCGCTCGACGACCCGGCCGCGTCAGAGCGCAACGAGCCGCTGGAAATCGCCCGGCAAATTGTGGCGGCCGCCCTATTGCCGCCCCCTCCAGAAAAGCCCGCCGCCCCGCGTGTGCCGGCCTGGCAGGCTTGGCTCGTGGCCGCCTGGATGGCCGTCGTCACCCTGGCCTACGGCCTGGCAATGACCGGCTGGTGGAAACCCTGATCGGCTGGCGGAAAACTGTAACCGGCTGGTAGAGACCGTAACGGATGCTCGAATCGCTGACATCGACTGTCGCCGTGGCCAGCATCGCCGCAGCGGCGTTCGGGCTGGGCCGCCCCCTGCTGCGCGGACTCGCGGTTGGCGACGACGACGCGCTGGCCACCGGCGTTTGGAGCGTCGCTCTGGGCCTGGTGTGCGGCGCCACCTTGCTGGCCGTGCTCGGCCTGGCGGGCCTCTTGTACAGGCCGGTAATCGCCGTCCTCACCCTGGTGGCCGGCGCGTGGGGCCTCGTCGAGCTGGTGCGCGCCCTGGAGCGCCAGCGCGACAGTCATTCCATCGAGCGCAAGCGCGCTACTCGTGCCCTCGAGCGCCAGCGCGGCAGCCGCCCCTTCGAGCCGCCGCGTGACGATGGCCCGCTGCCGCAGGGTGCGTGGTTACCTTACGTCCAGCTCGGCGTTGCGGGCCTGGCCGCGGCCGGCGCGCTGGTGGCGGCACTGGCGCCCCCCACGGCCGGCGATGCCCTCTGTTACCACCTGGAATTGCCCAGGACCTTCTTGCGCGAGCACGCGCTGGTGTACCTGCCCGACAGCGACAACTGCACCTTCCCGCTCTTGATCGAGATGTGCTACCTCTGGGCCTTGGCTCTGGACGGCGGAGTGGCGGCCCAGTTGGTCCATTGGGCCTTCGGCATCCTGCTGGCGCTGGCCACGACGGTCATGGCCCGGCCGATTCTCGGCAAGGCCTGGGCCCGCTCGGCCGGCTGTCTCGTGCTGCTGGTGCCCGGCGTCACCAACCAGATGACGGCCCCGCTGAACGACGTGGGCCTGGCGGCCTTCACCACGCTGGCGCTGGCCGCCTGGTGGCGGGCGGCCGTCGATGATGAGGACTCTCGCTGGTACCTGGTTGCCGGCCTGGTGCTGGGCGGCGCGCTGGGTGCCAAGTACCTGGCGCTGGTCTTCGCCTTGGCGATGGCGGCGGCCGGCCTTTGGCTCTGGTGGCGGCATCCGGGGCGGCGCCGGCAGATGCTGGTGGGCACCGCCGGCATGGCCGTGATCGCCGTCAGCGTGTCGGGCCTTTGGTATGTGCGCTCAGCCTGGCACCGCGGCAACCCTGTCTACCCGTTTTTTCACGAGCAGTTGGGCGGCCAGACGCCGCCGGATCCCGGCGACGGCAAGTTGGCCTTGGGCCGCAACCCGCTCGCGTTGCCCGCGGCGCCCTGGCAGTTGACGCTTTTTCCGGAGCGCTTCGGCGGCCGCGGCCATCAACTGGGCGCATTGTTTCTGGCGACGCTGCCCGCCCTGGTGGTATGCCGGCGGCTGCGTGGTTTGGGACTATTGTTGGGCATTTCGCTCGTCTACTTCGGGTGTTGGTTCCTGTTGCGGCAGAACGTGCGCTTCCTGCTGCCGTTGGTGCCGCTGGCGTTAGTGGGCGTGGCATGGTTCTGGATGGAGTGGCATCGGCTGCCGCGTCTGCCGGCCCTGTTCATTGGCGGCTTGACCTCGCTTTTGTTGGCCGTGGGGTTGTTTGCGGGCGTGCATCGCGCGCGCGGCAAGCTGGCGGTGGCGTTGGGTCGGGAGAGCCGCGAGTCGTATCTTTTGCGGTCCGAGCCGACCTACCGGGCCGCGTTGTACGCCAACCTGGTGCTGGGCGAAGGGGCGCACATTTTGAGCCAGGAGCATCGCAGCTTTTATTTCCAGCCGCGTGTCACGCGCGAGAGCATTTACCGCCGCCGCACGGCGTACGACCAGTCGCTCGAATCCGCCTCGCTGTTGAGCGGCCGCCTGAGAGAAGCCGGTTTCACGCATCTTTTGTTGGCCGAGGCGGAGAACGACGCCGGCGTCCGTTACAACGCGACGTTGTCGCGGCTGGCCGAGGCAGACGAAGAGGGCATACGTTGTTTGACCGAGTATCGTTTCTGCGACACCGACGGCGCCATCCGCCGCTACCGCCTGATGTCGCTGCGCTAGGCAGCCCGATTCGCCAGAATTCGGGCCGTTTCGTTCGTCGTGTTGATGGAGCCGGATTCGCCAGAATTCGGGCGGTTCCACATGCAACCAGAACTCTGGCGAGTTCTGCTACTCCAGTTGCCATTGGTGATGCATAAGCCCCGTTATAAGATTGCCCCCTTGGGACTTAGATCTTGGTGCTTTGGTCTTTAGGTGAGGCCAAGTGCGACCCCCAAGCACCAAGAACAAAGTGCCAAGCACCAAGCACCAAGAACAAAGCACCAACCAGGAGACCGACCATGGAAGGTTGGCAGACCCAGGTCATGGCCGACCCGGCCGGCCGGCTCAGCCGCACGCTGCCGCTGACCGTGCTGCTGCCGGCCTTCAACGAAGAACAGGCCATCCGCCGCGTGCTGGCCGAAGTGGTCGAAGCACTAGGCGATGAGCCGGAACCTTACGAGATCGTGGTGGTCGATGATGCCTCGACCGACCGCACCGCCGAGCTGGCCGAACAGTTCGCGGCCGACTGCTGGCAGTGCCCGGTCCGCGTGATCCGCTGCCCGGTCAACCGCGGCGCGGGGGCCGCCCGCAAGGTCGGCATCCGGGCGGCCCAGGGCGATGTCGTGGTCATGCTCGACGCCGACGGCAGCTACCCGGCGTCGGCGATCCGCGAGCTGCTGCAGTTCTTCCCCGCCTTCGACCAGGTCAACGGCGCACGGACCAGCGAGCAAGGCACGCTCCCCTGGCTGCGCGGACCGGCCAAGTGGTTCATCCGCAAGCTGGCCTGCTACCTGACCGGCCACCGCATCCCCGATCTCAACACCGGACTCAAGGCCTTCAAGCGCGAGGCGATGCTCCCCTGGCTGTGGGTCGTCCCCGACGGCTTCAGTTGCGTGACGACCATGACGCTGGCCTTCCTGACCAACGGCTACGCGGTGAAGTACGTGCCCACCGAGTACCGGCCGCGGATCGGCAGCAGCAAGTTTCATCCCATCCACGACACGTTGGCCTACCTGGGCACGGTGCTGAGGATCGTGCTCTATTTCCGCCCACTCAAGGTCTTCCTGCCGCTGGCCGGGATGCTGATCGCCGGCGGAGCGGCCAAGAGCGTTTGGAGCCGCCTGTCGACCGGCAGCATGCAAGAGTCCGACATCGTGATCATGGTGGCGGGCTTTATGACCGCCATGCTCGGCCTGCTGGCCGAGGTGATCGTGGCCCACCAT
Source organism: Pirellulales bacterium (assembly GCA_040901675.1). Classification (GTDB taxonomy): domain Bacteria; phylum Planctomycetota; class Planctomycetia; order Pirellulales; family JAICIG01; genus JBBDNX01. The sequence continues at coordinate 222,860 of JBBDYJ010000031.1, forward strand.
CGCCGCTAAGAGAGGAACACCCGCCGATGCCGCTTCGCTATCGACGTTCAAACCGATGACGCTCCTCACAACCGACGCCTCGACTCGACCATCCGCCGGCTGGCAAGCCCAGGCATCGACGCGCCGCGATGCCGCGCTGCGGGACCGCTACCTCGCGTCGGCCCTGGCCTGTGTTCCGCGGCTCTTGGGCGCGGTGGACCGCAATCCGTACCGCCCGACGTATGGCTGCTTCGACCGCGAGTTCTGGCACTATCGCACCAGCGGCTTCGCCAGCCAGATGTACCAGGAGGCGGTCCTGCCGCTGGCACTCGTTTATGCCCACCCGCTGCCGGCGAACCGCTGGCATGGCCAGGCGCGGCTGGCCGAGCTGGCGCTGGCAGGCCTGGAGTTCTGTGCCCGCAGCAGCCACCGCGACGGCTCCTGCGACGACTACTATCCTTTCGAACGGGCCCTGGGGGCGGCCGTGTTCTCGTTGCAGGCCGCCGCCCGCGCCTGCCAGCTCCTCCGACTCGAAAGCCCGCGAGTGCGCGACTGGCTGGTGAAGCGGGCCCGCTGGGTCGCCCGGCAAGATGAGTCGGGCCGGCTAGCCAACCACCAGGCGCTGGCCGCCTTGGGGCTGACGCGCGTGGCCCAGCTCACCGGCGACGAGCGGTTTGTCCAGGCAGCCCGAGCACGCCTCGAGCGCGTGCTGTCCTGGCAATCGGACGAGGGCTGGTTCGAGGAGTATGGCGGGGCCGACCCCGGCTATCAGACGGTCACCATCGACTGCCTGGCCAAGATCCGCCGTCTGACGGGCGAGAAGTCTCTGGACGAACCGTTGCGGCGGGCCGTGGCCTTCGCACGGTTGTTCTTGCACCCCGACGGCAGTTGCGGTGGACCGTACGGCAGCCGCGGAACGATGCACTTCTATCCGCACGGCTTCGAGCTGCTGGCATCTGACAATGCCGAGGCGGCGGACATGGCCGATGGGTTTCTCCGCGCGCTGGCCGCCGGCACGCAGGCCTGGTTCGAGGACGACCGGATGTACGCGCACCGGCTGGCCAACCTGCTGGAGGCCTACCTCGACTGGTCGCCGAAGCGTCCCGCGCCGGCCGCACAGCCCGCGCTCGCCGGCAACGAGGCGACCGTGTACTTGCCGAAGGCCGGGCTGCTCGTGCGGCGCCATGACGGCGGGCACACGGTGGTCTCGGCCGCCCGCGGCGGAGCCTTCAAGCACTTCGCCGCCGGCCGGCCGTGCGTCACGGACGCCGGGCTGATCCTGGAAACAACCGATGGCCGTCTGGCCGTCTCGCAGTGTCACGGCCACGGGCGGCGAGTGGATTGGAACGGGCGGCTGACCGTCAGCGGGCCACTCAACTGGGTGCGCTTCGAAACGGCCAGCCCGCTCAAGCTGGCATTGTTTCACGCGGGCATGTGGCTGGTCGGACGCTGGTGCCGCACGCTGGTCCGCAGGCTGCTGCAGCGCCGGCTGATCACCGGCCGCCGTGCTTGCCCGGTGCGGCTGACTCGCACAGTTCAGTTTGAACCTGGCGACTTCGAGCGCCCCGCGCCGGGCCTCGTGCAAGACCTCGTTCGGGTTTCCGATCGGATCGAGATCATCGACCCGGCTCTGCACGTCAGGCGTATGCACTTCAGCACCGACATGGAAGCCGCCTACGTGGCCGCCTCGGGCGTTTATCAGCAGTCCGTGCTGGAGCCTTGGACTGACCTGTCTGAATACGTGGAGGAGTTGAACCGATGCCGGCAGGTAACGATTATGCGCGAGCTGTGATCAGGTGCGGCCGGTTTGTCGCCAAGCTGGCCTTTTCGCGGCTCGGCAAGATCACGCTGGCGCTTCTGCTGCTGGCCGTCTTGTACCAGGCCGCCGACTGGCGGGCCGTCGGCCGGTCGCTGATCACGCTCGACGCCCGCTACCTGGCAATGGCGATGCTGCTGTTCGTGCCGCAGACGGTCGTCTCGGCCTGGCGCTGGCAGAAGCTGGCCGCCCCGGTCGCGCGGATTACGCTGGCCGCATCGGTGCGGCACGTGCTTTCGGCGTCGGCCTTGAACCTGATATTGCCTTCGAAGCTGGGCGACCTCGGCAAGGCGATGATGCTGCCGCTGGACACTTCTCCCAAGCGGGTCCGCGCTGTCAGGGCGGCGATGCTCGAGAAAGTCGCCGACGTAGGAGCATTGATCGCCTTGTGGCTGTGGGGTGCCCTCGACTTTTCCCCCTGGTTCGGGCTCGGCTTGCTGTGCCTGATCGTCATTGCTACCGACGGCCGGCTGGTTGTGATCTCGATCGGGCTCTGGAGCCTGCACCTCCTGCAGATCGACTGTTTCTTGAAGGCAGCCGGCGTGTTCGTCGATTGGCCCGTGGTGTGCGCCCGCGTGCCGGCCGCCCTGTTTGCCGGCATGCTGCCGATCACGATGTGCGGCCTGGGGACGCGCGACTCGGTCCTGGTGTGGCTCTTTTCCGACGTGGCCGCGTCGCCGGCCATGCTGGCGGTCGGCACCTTGACTTTCCTCAGGTACCTCGTGCCCGGAGCCGTTGGACTCCTGCTCGTGCCAAGCATGCTTCACTGGCGACCGGCGGCGCCTGACTCGCGAGCGGTCGACGTGCCGGTGCCTGTGCCGGCCGGCAGAGCCAAGAGAGGAGTGCTGTCGGCCGCACGCAACCGATAGACGCGGAAATCCGGGCCTGAGGAGATCAGGGCCCGCCGGTCGAGCTGGGTTTGTGTGGCTGGGCTACTCGCCTGGTCGAGGCCGGCGACGACCAGCCAGCGGGCGCCTTGGCGCTCGGCTTCGGCGAGCTGGCGGTCGAGATCCTCCGATGCGGCAGATAGGGCCCATCCCGGACGATTGCAGTAATAGAGGAGGTCCGGGGCCGAGCCGTGCACGGTCACCACCGGCTCTTGCGGGCCGGCGATCTCGTCCAGGGCCGCAGCGGCCACGACGACGCTGCGGTCCTCTTGGGGCGTGCTAAATGCCGGCTTGGCGGCGTGCCGCATCGAGAACGCCAGCCCCGCCAGCAGCAGGGCCGCCGTGGCAACCCGGCCCGGCCCGAGCCGCTGGTGGACCAGGTGCCAACCCAATCCGGCCATGACGCACAGCGGCGGCAAGACGACCAGGTAGTAGTAATTCATCGCGTAGAACTTGGCCGGCAGCAAGACGACCAGGCCGGCCATTGCCGCCAGCCAGATCGCGTGCCGCCGCCCGGCAGGGTGCAGGCAGCCGGCCATGACCAGCAGAAGTCCGATCGGCGTCAGCGCCGGGCCGGCCAGGTCGTCCATCGCCTGCCGGTAGAAGTCGGGCGTGGACAAGAGCGGGTGCGGCATCGGGTGGTCCGACGCGCTTTGGCGCACCGAGTAGTAGACCCGCTCGGACAGTGGCCCGCCGGGCGCGCCCAGGTGCATTGCCATGGCAAACCAGCCGAGCCCGGGCGCGACCGCCACGATGGCCGCCGCCCCGGCCGGCAGCCAGCGCCTCTGCCGCGTGTTGACCGCCATGGTGCGCCTGGCTTGCCAGACCATGGCGCTCAATGGCGCCAGCAGGACCAGCATGTAGATCTTGGTGAGCACCGCCAGCGCCAGGCCGACGGCCGCCAGGACCAACCAGCGGCTGCGTCCGGCGGCAAGCCAAACATCCAGACAATAGAACGTCGCCAACGTGAAGGCGACCAGCGAAGCTTCCAGCATAAAGCTCTGGCCGAAGATGATGCTGACCGGCGACAGCGCCAGCACGGCGCCGGCGCCGGCCGCCGCCACGCTGCCGTGCCAGCGGGCGACGAGCAGGTAGAGCAAGGCGACCGCCGCGACGCTGAAGCCAATCGACGTCAACCGCCCCCACGCATCAAGCGAGCCGCCGCAGCATCGCCACGCCAGGCCGGTCAGGTACGCCGACACGGGGACCTCCAGCAGGTGCCAGCCTCGCTCGCCCCCTTCGATGCAATCGACCGTAGGCAGCCAGGCGGGTGCCCGGCCTTCGGCCCAGTTGCGGGCGATCATGGCATAGATCACGTTCTTGGTGGCAAAGTTGCCGGCCAGCGGCCGATTGAGGCCCGGCAGCCGGACCGCCGCCGTCAGCAGCAACAACCCGCAGAGGATCCAGGCGCAGCGTGCCGACCGCGTGGCCGGCCTCTCGCCGGCAAGCTGCACAGCCTGGGAAGTCGCCGCATTCGGGGCAGCGGATACCATGCGTCGCCAACCGCGGTTTCGCCGGAAAAATGGAAAAAGATGCTGATTGGGTGGATTGTCCGGCCGAATATATCGCTACAGCCCGTTGCAACACAGACCAACCGGCCCGCGCGGTCGAGTGCTGGCTTGGCGGGCATGGGGCACCGTCCAGTTCAATCGCCTTCGAACGAGGAATCCATGCGTCGAGCACTGCTGAGCGTGGCCGCACTGGCGCTGCTGGCATCGGGCAGCGGTTGCACGATGTGCGCCAGCCCCCACGACTACTGCGGTCCGACATTTTCGGGCGAGTGCGGCGACGGGTGCGACTTCCATGCGCGGCGGGGATCGATCTTCGCTCCGGCGGATGTTGCGACGACAGCGGGCGAAGTCATGGTCTCGGAGCCGGCGGCCGAGATGTATGGAGAACCGACGCCCGCGCCCGCGGTGGAGCCGATCTCGTACCAGCGGCGGTTGCCCGACACCGGCGGCCGCTACGTTCGCTAGTTGCCGCAAACTCGGCAGGCCGCATAACAGGCCCGCCCGGCACTTGTCAACCACTCGCTGGGGTTCCGGCCGCGAATGGCCCTTTCTTGCTTTACACCGCGCTTGCCCGCGGTTGTAATCGGGCCATGAGCCAAGCCGTCAGCTTCGATCCTTACGCCATGCCCGCGGACGCATTGCGCGAGCCGCCCGCCAGCCTTTCGCTGGCCCTGCGGCAGATCGGTCCGGGAATCATTCTGGCCGGCAGCATCATCGGCACGGGCGAGCTGCTGCTGACGACCTCGCTGGGCGCCAAGCACGGATTCGCCTTCTTGTGGCTGATCCTGTTCAGTTGCCTGATCAAGGTCTTCGTGCAGATCGAGCTGGGCCGCTATTCGATCTCGTCGGGCAAACCGACGTTGGGCGCGCTGGACGCCTTGCCGGGGCCACGGCTCGGCACTCATTGGCTGGTGTGGTGGTGGTTCTTCATGCTGCTGGCCACCGTGTCGCAGCTCGGAGCGATGGTGGGTGGCGTGGGGCAGGCCTTGAACCTGGCGTTCCCGCGGGTTTCGCAGTGGCTGGCTTCGGCGGCCGGCGGCGTATCGGCGGAGCTGGCGGAGAAAATCGTTTCGAACCCGGAACACCCTTGGGCGGTGATGACCGCTTTGGGAGCCGTGCTGCTCCTGCTGAGCGGAGGGTACCGGCGGATCGAGGTCGTAACCACGTTCCTGGTGGTAGGCGTCACGTTGATTACGGTCCTTTGTGCCGCATCGCTGCCGCTGGCCGGTTACCCGATCAGGCCGGAGGATCTTCGGGAGGGGTTCAGCTTCACGCTGCCGGCGGCCGGGATTGCGGCGGCCTTCGCCACGTTCGGCATTACGGGAGTGGGCGCGAGCGAGCTTTACTCCTACCCGTACTGGTGCCTGGAAAAAGGCTACGCGCGCTTTGCCGGCCCGCAGTCGGCCGACCCGGAGTGGGCCCGGCGGGCGCGCGGCTGGATGCGCGTGCTGTACCTCGACGCCTGGGTGAGCATGCTCGTGTTCACGGTGGCCACCGTGGCCTTCTACTGCATGGGAGCCACCGTGCTGCACCGCGAGCAGCTCGATCCGCAGGGCAAAGAGATGATCGATACGCTGGCCCAGATGTACATGCGGTCATTTGGGAACTGGACGAAAATCCTGTTCCTGATCGGGGCTTGTGCGGTGCTGTTCAAGACGCTGTACGTCGCCTCGGCGGGACACAGCCGGCTGACCGCCGACTTTCTGAGCCTGGCGGGCGTGGTGCGCTACGCCGAGGCCCGCAACCGTGCCCGCTGGATCCGCTTCTTCTGCCTGTTCTATCCGGTGCTGGCCCTGCTGTTGTATCTCTTGTTCGAGGAGCCGCGGGCCATGGTCGTATTCGGCGGTTTCATGCAGGCGGCGACTCTGCCGGTTATCACGGCGGCCACGATCTATCTGCGTTTTCGGCGCACGGACCAGCGGCTGGCGCCTTCGTTGTTCTCGGATGCGTGCCTTTGGTTCGCCTTTTTCACGATTACGGCCGTGGCGGTTTACGCGATCAGGGATTGGGGACTGACCAAGTTCTGGCCGGTGGTTGATCAGGTCGGGATTTGGCTTGAGTCGCGTAGCTGGTGGTAGGCGGAGTTCTTGCTTTTGGGAACGCGGCGGGCGCTTCCGGCGTCCAAGCCGTAGCGTGGTAGGATTGCTGCAAGGAGCTTGTGAGAGGAGGGGTAACTTGTCGATGCGGCGCGTCATATTGCTCGTCCTGGGACCGCTGCCGATCGTGGCGTGCTCCTATGGCATCAGTCACTGGCTGAGAACCGAGGTCCAGGCGCCGCAGAGCAACCGGGTCGTGCCGAGCGCGGGCGCGCTGGCGGCGGGACCGGAGGCCATTGAGCGGGCCTCCGCCGACCGGGCCGGCCGCCGCGAGCTCTCGTCGGCCGGCGCCCGGCCCGCGACCCGCAACGAGGCTTTCTCGAACTCCCGCCTCCAGGCCGATTGCCAGGCCGCTGCGCGCCGCCTCTCGAGGCGACTCGACGATGCCTGCCGGACGATCGTGCGGGCTCCGTTTGTCGTCGCGGGCGATCTGACGGAAGCGGAGCTGAATCGCTGGCACGAACGTACGATCGGGCCGGCGGCCCGCGCCATGGGACACCGCTATTTCACGGCCAGGCCCGACCAGCCGATCACGGTGCTGTTGTTCTCAGGCGAGGACAGCTACAACCGCTACGCCAAGGACCTGTATGGCGACGAAGGAGTATCGGTCTACGGCTATTACAAACCGCACCTGCGGACATTGGTGATGAACATTGGCACCGGCGGCGGCACGCTGGTCCACGAGCTGACGCACGCGCTGGTCGACTTCGATTTTCCGCACGTGCCCGATTGGTTCAACGAAGGGCTGGCTTCGCTGCACGAGCAATGCCGCATCCGGCCGGACGAGACCGGCATCGACGGCCTGGTCAACTGGCGGCTGGCGGGGCTGAAGCAAGCGATCCGCCGCGGCCGTCTCGCATCGCTGGAAACGCTCTTGTCCAACGACGACTTTCGAGGCGCCGACGTGGGTCTCAACTATGCTCAGGCCCGCTATTTCTGCATGTTCATGCAGAGCGGCGACAACCCGAGGGGAGAAGACGTGCTCGCCGAATTCTATGGGCTATTGCGACTGGAGCATCGTGAAGATCCCACCGGCGCCAGTGCAGTGCGGCGGGTCTTCGCCCAGCAGGAATGGGCCGAGCTGGACCGGCGGTTTCAGTCCTGGGTGCTCTCGCTGTCGCCGGAAGAGTGATCGACGGCGGGATCAGCCGAAAACGCGCAGTCACCGACGCGCCCGGCGGTCGGCTCGGCCGTATCCGGCTCGGCTTCGTCGACATTGAAACCGAGGTTGGGGCGGCCGTATATCTTGGCCACGAATTTGCCGCCGACCTCGAAGAATGGGCCAAAGGGCTTGCACCGCAGGATCTCGATCGCGGCTTGCAGCTCTTTGCCATTGGACAAGGTGAGTTTGACCGCCATGAACCTGGCCCGCATCGCCTTGCTGCTCAACACGGCAATGCCGCGGGTGGAGATATTCCGCGTGACCGTGACAAAGCTGGCGCCCACCGGTTGGAGGTTGGCATCGATCGGCACGGCCACGACCGGCAAGGCGATCCGATACCTTTGTTCGGAGCGCTTGTCCTGCCCATAGATTTGCAAGAGGCCCTCGGTTTCGCGGTCGAGCACTTCCTCGACGAAAGCGACGATCTCGTCGGATGGGCGTTGCGGCTTCGGGGCCGGTCGCTCGGTCTGGGCTGGTTTCAACTGAGGCAGTCCCATATCGTTTGTCGCAATCGAAGCTTGGGGGGGCGAACCCGTGCTGAGCGTCCCATGCAGGCCGGTCCAGAACGAGGCATGTCAAAATATGGCTCATCGACCGGCGGCAGCCTGTCTCGATCGGCCAGTCCGGCACGGATTGCGGATTCGCGCAAAACAGAAACTGCCTGACGTAAGGGCTGGTCGGGCTGGGCGGTGTTACTCCCCCGCAACCGGGCAGCGGCCACAGCTTGATGCCCGGCATTGCCCGCTATACCATCGAACCATGACCGTTTCCTCCCCCATTTCCCGGCGGCGGTTTATGGCCGCGTCGCTGTTGGGAGCCGGCAGCGCGCTGGAAGGGCGCTGGTCAGCCGCGGCAGAGGACCAGGCGGCGGACGCGGATCAGGCGTTGATCGCGATCACGTTCGACTTGGAAATGAGCCGCAATTTTCCTCGCTGGGAAGATACCCACTGGGACTACGAAAAAGGGAATCTGAACGAAGAGACGAAGCGGTACACGGTCGAGGCCTGCCGGCGGGTCCGCGAGCGGGGCGGAGTGCTGCACACCTTTGCCGTGGGGCGGGTTTTCGAGCAGGAAAACCACGATTGGTTGAACGAAATCGTCGAGGCGGGGCACCCGGTCGGCAACCATACTTACGACCACGTCAATGTCACCGCCACTCGGCCGGAGGAGATCCAGTTCCGCTTCCGCCGAGCACCTTGGCTGATCGAAGGCAAATCGGCAGCGGAAGTGATCTCCGAGAACATTCGCCTCACGAACCTGGCACTCCGGGAAAGCCTGGGAATCGAACCGTCGGGCTTCCGCACTCCGGGCGGTTTCTCCGATGGGCTTGCGGGGCGGGAAGACGTCCAGCAGACCATCCTGGCTCAGGGCTTCCGCTGGGTCAGCAGCAAGTATCCAGCCCACCCACTGGGCGAAGCGGGCCGGGCACCGAGCGAGGAGGTCCTGACTCGGATTGTCGAAGTCCAGCCGCAGGCCCAGCCTTTCGCCTATCCGTCGGGCCTGGTCGAAGTGCCCATGAGCCCGGTCAGCGACATCAGCGCCTTCCGGGGCGGTCGCTGGCCACTGAAAGACTTTCTGCTCGCCGTGCGCCTGGCGGTCTCCTGGGCGATCGACCACGGGGCCGTTTTCGACTTCTTGGGGCATCCATCGTGTTTGTACGTCACCGATCCCGAATTCCGGGCGGTGAAGCTGATTTGCGACCTCGTCGAGGCTGCCGGCCCGAGGGCAGCGATCGTCGACCTGGACCGCATCGCCCGGCGCCTCGCCGCACCGAAGCCCTGATGGCCGGCAAGAGCCCGGCGAATAACAGAGGAAGGCCCACTTCCTTTCAGAACGCCTGGAAAACTAAAAAACGGGGCGTGGCAACTCATGGATTGCCACGCCCCGTCAAGGAGGTGTGCGCCGCGGCCTGCCTCAGGCATGCCGCTCGCGTGGAGCAACATCCCGTCGGGCAAACCTGCCAGCAATCATAGACCTTGCTCGTCGGCGAAGGACTCACCGCCAATCTTAGTGTTCATGTCAACGGAGGGTTATGGATTACAAGTTATCTGGGTCTTCGAAGGACTCAGAGCCAATCCTAGTGTTCATGCCGGCATAGACCCGGAAGTCGATATTAATCGAGATTTGTCTCACGGAACCGTCACCCATGACAGCCTGCGGCCCGCGAGGATGGTGAGCGCTCATACCCGGCCATTCCGAGTTGGGCCCAAAGGCTCCGTTGAACGTCGGCGGATAGGCAAACTGTACAATGCCACCGGCGCTGATCTCGACGTCCCAGCCGTTAGGGCCGACGGCGCCACAGCAAGGGCTGTAGAAATTCGGGCTATAAGGCCCTCCAATGACGGACTCGGCCACACCCGTGGCAACCAACATGGATCGGAAGACATACCTGGAATTTGGCCCGGTGAGCTGGGTCCGTGGAACGCCGGTCGCAGCCAAGCCGGCAGGCGATAACCCCGTGCTGCCCGGGGCGACGGTGTTGTTGAACGGCTGAAAGGGCTGAACCGGAATGGCGAAGCCTGGGACAGCGCCGTTGGGATTGCCCTGAATCTTGGAATAAAAGCCCACGGCGTTGACTTCGCCGACCAGGATGGTGTAGGTGGCACCATCTCGCAGCGCGCCATAAGAGTTGTTCTCGGCAAAGGCAAAAACTCCTCGCGAGGCGGGCGGGCTGGTCGGCTGTGGGAGACCGAACTGATTGGCCACCGTAGGCCACCATCCCACGCCCTCGCTGGCGGCGTAATTGGTGTGCGCATATCCACCGAACTGCGTCGGATCTTGCCAACCGGCGTCCGACGGGCAGCGGAAGGCGTCGATGACTTGCGACTGGATTGGGCCCGGAAATGCCAGGGGTTGGGCTCCCGGCTGAGTGCCAATTCCCATTAACTTCGGCTGCGCCGTCTGGTTCCAGACAGGGAACCTGCGATTGACCGCGTTGTAGAGGCCCCTCTCCTCCATGAACGGCAGAATGGCATAGCACCAGGTGTAGTGGTAGGGCAACTGCGCCCCCGGAATCTTCTGCCCCTGCGCGTCGGTCAGCGGCACTCCCCAGTCTGCATCGGCCGGAAAGACCTTGGCGGCGTCATGATACTCCTGCAACGCCAGACCGATCTGCTTCAGGTTGTTGGCACAGTGGGATCGGCGAGCAGCCTCGCGGGCCGCCGTCATGGCCGGCAGCAGCAAGGCGATTAAAATGCCAATAATGGCAATTACAACGAGCAACTCCACCAGCGTAAAGGCGCCGCGTGCAGGGAGGGCGGAACCAGTGCGCCCGGCAGGTGGACACGGCATGCCGCGCCGCCTCGATCGATTGTGAGACATGGCGTAACCCCGTCTGGAAAAAGGAAAAAAGGATAACACCTCAACGCCCAGTACCTTATCATTCCCCAAAAACCATGTCCACAAAAAAATGCCGTAAAGGCAAGAAAAATCAGTCCAGCGATGGCTCGGCCAGCCAGGCAAGAATGCCCACCCCCCGCCCGCTCCACTGGCAAAGGCGGTCAAGGAGGGCCAAGATCGCCTGGAATGAAGACGACTTCCCCCCCTAATGGGTTGCGCCTGGCGCTGACGGCCTGAGTTTTCCTCGTCCACGGGTGCCTGCCTCGCGGCTGACCATGAGTTGACCTCCCCCGGAGCGGGATGAGGGCTGGATCCTGCTTTTCGATGGCCGGAGGCTGGACGGTCTGGCAGACCAGCAGCCGAGCCGCGTGCCGGTCGAGGACGGGCGCTCATCGGGCTCAGGACCACGGGAAGCCGTGCTGGTTCAAGAACATCCAAGCTGCGTCCGCTCGATCGGGCAAGCCCTAGCGCAACGGCCGACCCGGCCGCTCAGAAATTGGGGGTGGGCGGCCGGTAGAGACCCGGATCGATCGAGCGAAACCATTCGATGGTTGGAACCAGGCCCTCATGCAAGGCGACCTTGGGTTCCCAGCCGAGCCGCCGGCGGGCCAGTGTAATGTCGGGCTTGCGCTGCGTCGGGTCGTCGGCCGGCAGCGGCTCGTGGACCAGGGGCGATTTCGAGCCGGTCAAAGCCAACACCATCTCAGCCAGCTCACGGATCGTGAACTCGCCGGGATTGCCCAGGTTCACCGGTCCGATAAAGTCGTCCGGGCCATTCATCATTCGGATCATGCCATCGAGCAGGTCGTCGCGGAAGCAGAAGCTGCGGGTCTGGCTGCCATCGCCATAGATGGTCAGCGGCTTGCCGGCCAGGGCCTGCAGAATGAAGTTCGACACCACGCGGCCATCAAACGGGTGCATGCCGGGGCCGTAGGTATTGAAGATCCGCACGACCCGGATATTCAGATGGTTCATCCGGTGGTAATCGAAGAACAGGGTCTCGGCAGCCCGCTTTCCCTCGTCGTAACAGGCACGCGGGCCGATGGCGTTGACCGAACCGCGGTACGACTCGGGTTGGGGGTGGATCTCGGGGTCCCCGTAGACTTCGCTGGTCGAAGCCTGCAGCACCTTGGCCCGGCAGCGCTTGGCCATTCCCAGTACGTGGATGGCCCCCAGCACGGAAGTCTTCATCGTCTTGATGGGGTTGTACTGGTAGTGGCCCGGGGCGGCCGGGCATGCCAGGTTGTAGATCTCGTCCACTTCCAGCCAGGTCGGCTGAGTGATGTCGTGCCGGATCAGCTCGAAATTCGGGCGACCGAGCAGGTGAGCGACGTTCGATTTCTGGCTGGTGAAGAAGTTGTCCAGGCAAATGACGTCATGCCCCTGGTCGACCAGCCGCTGGCACAGGTGCGAGCCGAGAAAACCGGCTCCGCCGGTCACGAGAATCCGTTTGGTCGCCATGGCGGCTTTTCCCCGGATGGGTGCCCGGCGCGGCCCGTGGACCGAGCCAGGCGGGAACGAAAGAAGGCGGCCCTTCGGCCGACGCTGTTTTCACTATAATAGCTCATGCTCCCCCAACCCGTTAGACTGGTGCCGATGGACCACTTGCTCGAGTCGCTGACGCCGGCACAACGCGAGGCGGTCCAGCACATCGACGGGCCGCTGTTGATCCTGGCCGGCCCGGGCAGCGGCAAGACTCGGGTGGTGACGCACCGGATCGCCTGGCTGCTGGGGCATGGCGTGCCGGCGCGGCAGGTGCTGGCGCTCACCTTCACCAACAAAGCCGCCGAGGAGATGCAAGCCCGCCTGGCGAAGCTGGCCCCCGGCCAGGCGGTGTGGATCGGCACCTTCCATCGCTTCTGCGCCCGCCTGTTGCGGCAGCACGCCCGCCTGGTGGGCCTGGATGCCAACTACACGATCTACGATACGTCCGACAGCGCCGCCGTGCTGCGCCGCGTGCTGGAGGAAACCGGATCGCCCCCGGGGCACTTCACCATCCAACACATCGGCAATGCAATCAGTTGGGCCAAGAACAACGCGATCGGCCCTGAGCAATACGAGCCGCGGCCCGGCTACCCGCTGGGGCGCGTCGTGGCCGAGGTCTACCCGGCGTACCAGGCCCGCTTGCTGGCCAGCAACGCGGCGGATTTCGACGACCTTCTGTTGCACGTTGCCGAGTTGCTGCGCCATAACCCGGAGATCCGCTCGGCACTCGACGCGCGCTACCGCTACGTCCTGGTCGATGAATACCAGGACACCAACCTGGCGCAGTACGCCATCGTGCGGGCCCTCTCGATCGATTACCCGAACCTGTCGGTCACCGGCGACCCCGATCAGTCGATCTACGGCTGGCGCGGCGCCAGCCTGGGCAACCTGGCGGAATTTGAAGGCAGCTTTCCGCAAGCGCGGGTGGTCAAGCTGGAACAGAACTATCGAAGCACCAAGCGCATCCTCCGGGTCGCGGACCAATTGATCGCCCGCAACATGCGCCGCAGGCACAAGGAGCTCTATACCGACAACCCCGAAGGCCCGCCGGTGCGGCTCATCGCCTACTCCAGCAGCCGCGACGAGGCCGAAGACATCGCCCGGCGGATTGCCGAGCTGGTCCAGTCCGGCCGGCGGCGGGCGGGCGACATTGCCGTGTTCTACCGGGTGAACGCGCTGTCGCGGGCCTTGGAGTTCGCCCTGCGGGCCCGGGGCATTGCCTTTCAGATGGTGCACGGAGTCGAGTTCTACCAGCGCAAGGAAATCAAGGACGTCGTCGCCTATCTGACCCTGATCAACAATCCGCGCGACGACGTGGCGTTGGGGCGCGTGGTGAACACGCCTCTGCGCGGCATCGGCAGGAGCACGATCGAGCGGCTGAGGGATCATGCTTCCCAACGAGGGCTCACACTCCTGGACGCCGCTCGCCAGAGCGGGCTGGTCGAAGGGCTGACCAAGCGGGCGGCGGTTGCCGTGGCTCGCTTCGTCGCCTTGTACGACCGGCTGAGCCTGGTCGCCGCCCGGCCGGTCGAGGAGATCCTGGGGCACGTGCTGGCGGAGAGCAATTATCGGGGCCAGTTTCAAGGCGGCACGGAAGAGGACGACCAGCGGCTGGCCAACATCGAGGAGTTGCTGACCGCGGCCCGCGAGTTCGACGAGCAGTCGCCGGGAGAGGGTCGTCTGGAGGAGTTCCTCGAGCAGGTCTGCCTGGTCAGCGACACCGACGACTGGCAGTCCACGACCGATCGCGTCACGTTGATGACGCTGCACGCCTCCAAGGGGCTCGAATTCCCGGTGGTGTTCTTGATCGGCTTGGAAGAAAAGCTCATCCCGCACGACCGCAGCGAGGACAAGCCGGAGCAATTGGAGGAGGAACGGCGACTGCTGTTCGTCGGCATTACCCGGGCCCGCCAGGAGTTGCAGCTCAGCCTGGCGCGCTACCGCGATTTCCGCGGCAAACGGGGCCTGTCCGTGCCCAGCCGGTTCCTGATGGAACTGCCCCTGGCCGAAATGGAAGCCACCACCGCCACCTGGTCCGAAGCGGTCCAAGCACAGGCGGACGACGCCCACGACCGTGAAGCTGCCCAAGATCACGCGGAGCACGACGCCGACGACCGCGGCGAGGAGTGGTCCGGCCCCGAGCGATCCGGCCTGGATGCTGACGACCGGCACGCCCGGCACGCAGACGGCAAGCAGCCGGCGATGCCGGCCCTGGCCGAGCGGCCGTTTTTTGCCAATTTGACCACCGCCGCGCAGCTTGCTGCCGGATCGGAGCCGCAGCCGACAGCCGATCCAGATGCCTTCCAGCAGGGGATGCCCGTACTGCATCCCGAGTACGGTGTGGGCCGAATCGTGGCACTCTCCGGGGGAAGAACCCGGCGGATCGCCACCGTCGACTTCGCTTCCGGGGCCGGCCGCAGGACGTTCGTGCTCGAAGTCAGCCCGTTGCGGCCGCTGGCTTCCGGCCGAGGATAGTGGTCTGTGTACCCCAAGCTTGCCCAACTCAAGGATGTCGAAGGCCTGCGTGGCCGCCTGGCGGAACTAGGGTTGGAACTGCCGCTCGACGACACGATTCTGACCACGGCAGAAGGTTCGCCGATGGCCGCCGGCCTGCCAATCGGCGGCTACCGGGTCGGCAACCGCTGGTGCATCCATCCCATGGAAGGTTGGGACGCCAACCGCGATGGTTCGCCTTCCCAGCACACCTTGCGGCGTTGGAGCAACTTCGGCCGTAGCGGGGCGAAGCTGATCTGGGGAGGCGAGGCGGCCGCCGTCCAGGAGGATGGCCGAGCCAACCCTCACCAGACGCTGGCCATGCCGCACAACCGGGCCGGTCTGGCCGCCCTCCACCAGGAGTTGCTGGTCTCGCATCGCGCTCGGTTCGGTTCGACTGAAGGATTGCTGGTCGGCTTGCAGCTCACCCATTCGGGGCGCTTCGCACGGCCCAATGGCCGCCGACTCGAACCGCGCATCGCTTACCATCATCCGCTTCTCGATGAGCGATTCGGCATTGCCCCGGACGACGACGGGCCGATCTGGACCGATGACGGCCTCGAGCGGTTGATCGACCAGTTCGTCGTGGCGGCTGGACTGGCCCGAGAGGTCGGCTTTCAATTCGTCGACATCAAGGCCTGCCACGGCTACCTGGTGCACGAGTTCCTCAGCGCGTACACGAGGCCGGGTCGGTTCGGCGGCGACTTTGCCGGCCGGACCCGCCTGCTGCGCGAGACGGTCGGCCGCGTCCGCCAGGCCTACCCGGACCTCATCGTGGGGGTCAGGCTCAGTGCGTTCGATACCTTGCCCTACCAGCCAGGCCGCGACATGGGCCGGCCGATGCCCTACGACCGCTGGTTGCCGTACCAGTATGCCTTTGGGGTCAATCCGGTCGATCCGTTGGAGATCGACCTGGCGGAAGCAATCGAGTTGCTGGGGCTGCTGGCGGGAATGGGGGTGGCCGCGGCCAACATCTCCTGCGGCAGCCCTTACTATTGCCCCCACATCCAGCGGCCGGCCTTCTTTCCGCCGAGCGACGGCTATCAACCGCCCGAGGATCCGCTGGTCGGGGTCGTACGCCAGATCCAGGCAGCCCGTCGCATCAAGCAGGCGTTGCCGGACTTGCCGATGGTAGGCACCGGCTACTCGTACTTGCAGGATTACCTGCCTCAGGCGGCCCAGGCGGTGGTCCGAGCCGGATGGATCGACTCAGTGGGTCTGGGCCGGATGGTGCTCTCGTACCCGGAGTTGCCCGCCGATACCCTCGAATCGGGAGTGGTTGCCCGCAAGCGGATCTGCCGCACGTTCAGCGACTGCACCACCGCCCCCCGCAACGGTCTCGTGTCGGGTTGTTTTCCACTGGACCCGTACTACAAGGGGTTGCCTGAGGCGGCCGAGCTAAAGCAAATCAAGCAGCGGCCGGCGCTCTGACAATCCCGGCTATGCTTGAGTAGCGTGCGGCCCTACAATTCCGCATCAAGATGGTGCAAGCGGAAGCGTATCCAGCGGCAGCCGAGAAGCTGACCGCCTTGGCCGGTCGCCTGGAGGGGACCGAAGGCTTCTCCGAGGTGGTCGCCAGCCTGCGAGCCGGGCACGGGGCCACATTCGACGGAGTCTGGGGGTCTAGCTGCGCGCTGTTGGCCGCCGCCTTGGCACGCCATGCCCCCGGTCCGCTAGTGGTGGTCTTGGCCTACCCCAGCCAGGTGGACGATTTCTGCGACGACCTGGCCTTGTTCAGCGAGGCCGACGCCGGCCGCTTTGCCGCCTGGGAGCTCTCCGGCGGGAAGCGGCAAATGCATGACGAGATGTTTGGCGACCGGCTGCGGCTGCTGAAGTTGCTGGCCGCGGGGAAGCAGCCGCCATTCATCGTTACGTCGATTCAAGCCTTGCTCGAGGGCGTGCCCGCGCCCGAGTTACTGTCCGGCCTCACCCGGCGGCTGACAACGCTCGATCCGGTCGATATCGACGAGCTGGCCGGCTGGCTTGTTGGGC
Source organism: Pirellulales bacterium (assembly GCA_040901675.1). GTDB lineage: Bacteria > Planctomycetota > Planctomycetia > Pirellulales > JAICIG01 > JBBDNX01. The sequence goes on from JBBDYJ010000031.1 coordinate 239,620, forward strand.
AAGGTTTCCACAACACCAGCGCCGTCCAACTGCCGGGGGAATTGTCTCGGAGGGGAGGGATCCTCGACGTGTTCGCCCCCGACTGGCAGCACCCGGTGCGCATCGAGCTTTTCGGCGACCAGGTCGACTCGATACGCCGCTTCGACGCGGGCAGCCAGCGCAGCCTGGACGCACTGGATGCGATCGAAATCACGGCACTCGGTCCCTCGGCCGCCGAGGAGGAGCACGTCTGCCGCTATTTGCCGCCGGAAAGCTGGTTCTTGCTGGTCGAACCGTCGCAAGTCGCTCAAGAGGGGCGGCACTGGCTCGAAAGCCGCGATCCGCCGAGGCCCCAAGCCACGCTCGACCAAACGTTGCGCCACGTGTACCGCTTCCCCTCGGTGACGGCCAGCAGCCTGGCCAGGGATTCGATGGAAACCACCTGCCGGCTGAAGATCGAGTCGGTGGAGCGGTTCAGCGGCGACATCGCCAAGGTCAAGGGCGAGCTGGACAGCGCCACGGTGGGCCAGCAGGTCTTCGTGGTCTGCCCGAACGACGGGGAGGCCAGGCGGCTGGGCGAGGTCTTCGAAGGCACTCGGCTGGCAGCTTCCGGCAAGTTGCACTTTCCACTCGGAAGGCTGCACGCGGGGTTTCGGCTCGTCCCCGATCGGCTGGTCCTGGTGAGCAGCAACGAGCTGTTCCATCGCGAAGAGCTCAACCGGCCTAGCCGGCGCCGGCTGGGCCGCGCCATTGATAGTTTTCTCGAGCTGCGCGAAGGCGATTACGTGGTGCACGTTTCGCACGGCATCGCCCGCTACCGGGGGTTGGAGCTGCTGGAGCAGGCCGGCCGGGCCGAAGACCATCTGACTCTGGAGTTCGACGGCGGCACCCGGCTTTACGTGCCCGCCTCCCGTATCGAGCTGGTACAGAAGTACGTGGGCGGGTCCAAGGCCCGGCCCACGCTGGCCAAGATCGGCGGCCGCTCGTGGATCAGGCAGAAACAGGCGGCCGAGGTCGCGGTGGTCGACATGGCCAGCGAAATGCTCGAGCTGCAGGCGGCCCGCGCCTCGCAGGAGGGGATTCGTTTCCCGCCTGATTCCGACTGGCAGCAGGAGTTCGACGCCTCGTTTCCGTACGTGGAAACCCCCGACCAGCTCGCCGGCGTCGCCGCCATCCGGCGCGATATGCAGGAAGCACGCCCCATGGACCGCCTGATCTGCGGCGACGTGGGGTACGGCAAAACGGAGCTCGCCATGCGGGCCGCCTTCAAAGCGGTCGACAGCGGCTACCAGGTGGGGGTACTGGTGCCCACCACCGTGCTGGCCGAACAACATGGGCGGACCTTCCGCTCCCGCATGGCCGAATACCCGTTTGGGATCGCCGTTTTGAGCCGTTTCTGTTCGACGGCGCAGCAAAAGAAGATCCTCTCCGGCCTGGCGGAGGGGTCGATCGACGTGGTGATCGGCACCCACCGGCTCGTGCAAGGCGATGTCCGGTTCAACAACCTGGGCCTGGTGGTGATCGATGAAGAGCAGCGGTTCGGCGTGGAAGTGAAGGAGCGCCTGAAGGCCTTTCGGCACTCGGTCGACGTGCTGACGATGACGGCCACTCCCATCCCCCGCACGCTGCACATGTCGCTCTTGGGGCTCCGCGACATCTCCAACCTGGAGACTCCGCCAGCCGACCGCCTGGCCATTGAGACGCGGGTGGCCCGCTTCGATGACGAGCTGGTCCGCCAGGCCGTGCGCCGCGAACTGGCGCGCAGCGGGCAGGTCTTCTTCGTTCACAACCGGATCCACGACATCCAGCGCGTGGGCTGGCAGTTGCAACAGCTCGTGCCTGAGGCGCGGATCGGGGTCGGGCATGGCCAGATGCCCGAAGGGCAACTGGAACGGGTGATGCTCGACTTTGTAGGCCACCAGTTCGACATCCTGCTGTCGACGACCATTGTCGAAAGCGGGCTGGATATTCCGAATGCCAATACCATCTTCATCGACGACGCGGACCAGTATGGCCTGGCCGAGCTGCACCAGTTGCGCGGCCGCGTCGGCCGTTACAAGCACCGCGCGTACTGCTACCTGCTCTTGAACCCGGACAAGTCGCTGAGCTCGACCGCCGCCAGGCGGCTGACGGCCATCGAGGAGTTCAGCGACATGGGCGCCGGCTTTGCCATTGCCATGCGCGATTTGGAAATCCGGGGAGCGGGCAATATCCTGGGAACCCAGCAAAGCGGCCACATCGCCGCGGTCGGATATGAGCTCTACTGCGACCTGCTGGAGAAGACGGTCCGCCGACTCAAGAACCTCCCACCCAGGGTTTTGCTCGAGGTCCAGGTCGACCTGCCGGGCGAAGCGTACCTTCCCAAGTGGTACGTGACCGACCTGCGCCAAAAGATCGACCTCTACCGGCGGCTGGCCCGCGTTGCAAGCGCCGACGAGCTGGCCGAGTTGAGCTGCGAGCTGGTCGACCGCTTCGGGCCGCGGCCCAAGGTCGTCGAGCGCCTGCTGGCCCGGAGTCACCTGCGGCTGCTGGCCCAGTCCTGGCAGATTGCCTCGATTCACCTGGAAGACAACTATGTCGTTCTGGGCTACACGGACCGCGGCGCCATCGAGCGTCTGGCCCGCCTTCGCGGACGCAGCGTGCGGATTGCCGACGGCCAAAGCGCGTATTGCCCGATCGCCAAGGGACTTACCGTTCCCGAAGAGTTGGAGGCGGCGGTCAAACTACTGTTGCAGCCGGATTAACAGTCCGGCTATACTCCCGCCGCCCGGGAGAATGCCTGCGCGCAGAAAATTGCACGATCCCATCGCGGAGCTGCCGGCAGTGCGCACTTCAAGGCCCTGCGCCGGATGGACCGGCCGGTGCGCGTGCAGCCGAGCGAGTCTCCCCCACAGTTCGAAGGAACGAGGGTCTGTGGCGCGACTGTTCTACACCATCCTGTTCGGCATCACCGCCAGCCTGGCCGCGATCCTCTGGCTGAGGCACGGCGTGCCCAGCCGTTGGCTGCACATCTTTGCGGCTCCCGAAGCGCAAGCTCAGTCGTATCCAGTCGCGGAAGCCGGCCGCCCGCGCCCGACGCCGGACGGCTACGGCGCACCACGCCAGCGCATGGCCGCATCCCTCGAGGCTGGCACATCCAGCGAGCTGCCGGGAGAGCGAACTTCGGAGGCGGCAGGAGCAACCTCGCCGCCTGCCGTGCAGCAGACGGCCGATGCCGGACGCGGTGCGGGGACGTCGCTGGATACGACGCGCATCCTGGCCACCGTGGGCAAAGAGGTGATCCTGGCCGGCGACGTGCTTGGCAAGGTGAACGAAGCCCTGGCCACGCACGCCGGCAAAATGCAGCCGGAACAATTGAAAAGGATCGAGCCCGACCACTGGGAATCGGCCCGGCAACAATTGACCATGCAGGCCGTGGCGGAGTCGATCGACGTGAAGATGCTGGTGGAGGATGCGCGCAGCCGAATACCTCCGGAGAATATGGAAAAGATCCTGAAAGAGATCGAAGAAGATCTGTTTGAGAAGAATCAACTGCCCCGACTGATGGCGCACTGGCAGGTCCCGAGCCGAGGCGAGCTGGATGCCAGACTGCGTGAACTTGGCGGCAGCGTGGAGCGCGAGAAGCGGGCCTACGTCGAGTCGGTCCTGGCCGATCAATGGCTGAGTGAGCAGGTGAAGGGGGTCGAAGAAATCACGCACGGCCAGATGCTCGAATACTACCAGCTACACCGGGCCGACTTCGAGTACCCCGCCCGGGCGCGGTGGGAGCAGCTCATGGTGCGGTTCTCGAACTATCCCAGCAAGCGGGCGGCCTGGGAGGCTCTGTCCCAGATGGGCAACCAGGTTTGGGATGGGGCTCCGCTGGCCGACGTCGCCAGGGCGCGCAGCGACGGCCCCACCGCCGCCGATGGGGGCCGGCACGGCTGGACGACGCGGGGAAGCCTTGTCTCCACCGTGATCGACGACGCGCTGTTCAATCTGCCCGTTGGCGCATTGAGCGAAATACTCAGCGATGATCGCGGTTTTCACATCATCCGCGTGATCGAGCGCAAAGACGCCGGCTGCGTAACGTTCGCCGAAGCCCAGGTCGAAATCCGGGAGAAGATCTCGAGCGAGCGGTCCAGGCAGAAGCGGCGGCAGTACATCGCTCGCTTAAGGGAAAAGACGCCGGTGTGGACCGTCTACGACGCGGGCCGCGGCAATTCGACCGCCTCGGCACAATCGCCGCGTCGCTGACGGCCGGGGCGCCCACGTTCCGCGGACCCGCGGCTCTGGGGGCGTGCTCAGCTCGCGCACGTTGTCTTCAATGAACAGCCATCCTCCGACGCGCCGCAACATCGAGCTCAAAGCGCGGATCGGATCGTTGCCGGCCGCCCGGGCCGCCGCCGAGCGGATCGCCACTTCGCGGCTCGACTCGGAGCGGCAGGTCGATACGTACTTTGGCTGTCCTCATGGACGGCTCAAGCTCCGCCAGCGCGACGGATTCCCCGCGCAGCTCATTTGGTACCTGCGGCCCGACGATCGCCAGCCGCGACCCAGCGACTACCACCTGGTCCAGGTCGATCAGCCGGAGCCTCTCAAGCAGGCGTTGGCCGCCGGCCTGGGGATCCGGGTTGTCACCGAGAAACGGCGAGAAATCTACCTTCACCATCATGTCCGGATCCATCTGGACCAGGTGACCGGACTGGGGGAGTTTCTGGAGTTCGAAGCGGTGCTCGATCAGGGCGCGGACGAACTCGAATCTCGGGCACTGATCAGCACGCTGGCGCGCCACTTCGCGCTCGATCCAAGTGAGCTAGTGGACTGCTCTTACAGCGACCTGCTTATTGTCGAGCGGCCCTGGGCCAGCTAAACTGCCAGCTTACCGACTCGACAGGTGGGTTAAGCCGTTTGGCGCGTCAACAGAAAGGAAGTCCTGGATGAGTGAACCGGCCAGGCTCAAACTGGGCGAACAAGAGATCGATCTGCCGGTCGTTGTCGGCACGGAAGGCGAAAGGGCCATCGACATCTCGCAGTTGCGCGCCCGGACCGGCTACGTCACTCTGGACGAGGGATACGTCAACACGGGGGCCACGACCAGCGCCATTACGTACCTGGACGGCGAAGAGGGGGTGCTGCGCTACCGGGGCTACCCGATCGAGGTGCTGGCCCAGAAGTGCGACTTTGTCGAGACCAGCTACCTTTTGATCTACGGCGAGCTGCCCACCACCGAGCAACTGGACAGCTTTCGCACCTCGCTGCGGCGGCACACCATGCTGCACGAGGACATGAAGTCGTTCTATAACGGCTTTCCCCGCGACGCCCACCCGATGGCCATCCTCAGCTCGGTCGTGGGGGCGCTGTCCACGTTCTACCAGGATTCGCTCGATCCGCAGTCACCCGAACAGGTCGAGATCTCGATTTATCGGCTGATGGCCAAGCTGCCCACGATTGCCGCCTTCAGTTACAAGAAGTCGATCGGCCAGCCGTTCATCTACCCCCGCAACGATCTGACCTATTGCCCCAACTTCCTGCAGATGATGTTCGCCGTCCCCAGCGAGCCGTACGAGATCGATCCCGATTTTGTCGAGGCCTTGAACCTGCTCTTGATCGTGCACGCCGACCACGAACAGAACTGCAGCACCTCCACGGTGCGGATGGTCGGCTCCAGCAATGCCAACCTCTTCGCCTCGATCTCGGCCGGCATCTGCGCCCTTTGGGGACCCTTGCACGGCGGGGCCAACCAGGCCTGCGTCGAAATGCTCGAGGCCATTCGCGCCGACGGAGGCGGCGTCAAGAAGTACGTCGAGATGGCCAAGGACAAGAACAGCCACTTCCGCCTGATGGGCTTCGGCCATCGCGTTTACAAGAACTACGACCCTCGCGCCACCATCATCAAGAGCACCTGCGATCGCCTGGTCAAGAAGCTTAAGATCAAGGACCCCATCTTCGACATCGCCCAGGAGTTGGAAGCCGCGGCCCTGTCCGATCCCTACTTCATCGAACGCAAGCTCTACCCGAACGTCGATTTCTATTCGGGCATCATCTACCGCGCCATGGGCATCCCCGTGCAGATGTTCACCGTCCTGTTCGCCATCGGCCGGCTGCCCGGCTGGATCGCCCATTGGAAAGAAATGCACCAGTCGCCCACCCGGCGCATCGCCCGCCCGCGGCAGATTTACACCGGGCGGATCAAGCGCGATTTCATCAGCCGCGACAAGCGCTAAGGAATGACCGAAAAATAACTTCGACAGATTCGAGCGACCTGGGTGGCTGGGGCAAAGCGATAAGCGTGCCCCAGTTGCAATGTGAGGAAGTTGTTTTTCGGCCGATCCTAAGCCGACCCTGCAGCGCCCTGGACCGCGACTCAACTTCCAAAACAACCATGCAATTGCGCCCGCTCGGCACAACCGGAATCCAGGTCACGCCCATCGCCCTGGGTTGTTGGCCGATCGCGGGCATGACGAGCCTCGGCGTCAACGAAGCCGACAGCCTGGCAACCATCGAGGCCTGTTTCGACCTGGGGATCAGTTTTCTCGACACGGCCTTTTGCTATGGCCGCGACGGCCAGAGCGAGCGCCTGATCGCCCGCGCGATGAAGGGCCGGCGATCCGAGATGGTCATCGCCACCAAGGGAGGCATCCACTGGGACGAGGCCGGCAAGCAGGCCAAGGACGGGCGTCCCGCGACGTTGCGCCGCCAGTGCGAGGAAAGCCTGCGGCGGCTGGAAACCGACTATGTCGACCTGCTCTACCTGCACGCCCCCGACCCCCAAGTGCCCCTGGCCGACTCAGCCGGCGCGCTCAAGGAATTGTTGGACCAGGGCAAGACCCTTTCCGTCGGCCTGTCGAACGCCACGGTCGACCAGCTCGACGAGTTCGCCGCCGTCTGCCCGCTGGCCGCCTTCCAGCCCCATTACAACATGCTGCAGCGCGAGATCGCGTCCGACACGCTCCCCTGGTGCCGGGAAAGAAGCGTCGCGGTGATAGTCTATTGGCCGCTGATGAAGGGACTCTTGGCGGGCAAGCTCGCGCGCGACTATGTTTTCGCGCCCGGCGACGGCCGGGCCAAGTATCCGATGTTCCAGGGCCAGGAGTGGCAGAAGAACCAGGACCTGCTCGACGAGCTGCGCGCCATCGCCCGCGACTGCGGGCGCTCGGTGGCCCAGTTGGTCATCAATTGGACGATCCACCAGCCCGGCATTACCGCGGCCCTGTGCGGCGCCAAGCGGCCCGATCAGATTCGCGAGAACGCACAGGCGGCCGGCTGGCGGCTGACCCCGGACCAGATCGAGCGGATCGACGGGGCGCTCGTCCGTCGAGGAACACCGGTTTCTCGCAGCGCCGTCTAGCCGTGCCCGCGCGCAAGCGCGCCTGCCCCAGGACTCGTGACTCGTGACTAAAGTCCTGGTAACCGCCTTCGAGCGCCGCCTTCGAGCCTTACGACCGCTGGCCGGCCAATTCCAGTTGGCTGGATCGAGGCGGCCCTGGCCCGGCGCGGTACAAGTTTGCCCAGCACCTGCTACAATTTAGGTGGGTTCTCCAAGTCTCCGGCCACAGATTAGGTGCGCCATGGTCAAGCTGATCGTCGACGAAGCTTTGGGAAGGGAGCTAAACAGCGTCCAAGGCCCGGTGGCACTCTGTGATCCATCTGGCCGCGTGTTGGGCCACTTCGTTCCGCTCAGCACATTACGGGAGCAGCAACAGGCCATGGACGAATGCCCATACACGGAAGCCGAACTAGAGCGGCTGGAGCGCCAGACGGGCGGCCGCACCTTGGCCGAGATTTGGAAGAGCTTAGGGAGAGCATGAAATATACGGTCGTCTGGCGACCCGTGGCCGAAGCCGAGCTTGCCGAATTGTGGAGTACGGCCACGGCTCGCGATGCAATCGCAATTGCGGCCGACGATATTGATGCCATGCTGGCAAGGGATCCGCTCTCCTGCGGTGAATCGCGTCGAGCATCAACTCGCATTCTGGTCGTTGCGCCTCTCGCTGCCTTGTACAGCGTGAGCGAAGACGATCAACTGGTGGCCGTGTTGGCGGTGTGGCGTTGGGGTCGAGCTCCATGAGTTCGGTCCTGGTAACTGCCTTCGAGCCTTACGACGATTGGGCGGCCAACTCCAGTTGGCTTTGCCTGCAGGAGTTGGCTCGCGACTTGCCCGCTCTTCCGGCCGTGACCACTCGCCTGTACCCGGTCGATTTCGCCGCCGCCCGCGAGCGGCTCTGGCAAGACCTGGCCGCCGACTACGATTTTGCCCTCCACTTGGGACAAGCGCCCGGCTCCAGCGCGATCCGTCTGGAGGCGATCGGCTTGAACGTTGGCCTGCCGTCGCCTTCGCACGCCGGACATTTGCTCCCGCTCGTCGAGGCGGCGCCCCTCGCATATCGCAGCGACCTTCCACTGGCGCAATGGGCGGCCCGGCTGGCCGAGTGCGGCATACCGGCCCAGGTCTCCTACCATGCCGGAACGTACCTTTGCAATGCGGCCTTGTATTGGACGCTTCACCGGGCCCAGCAGATGGGCCTTCGCACGCGGGCCGTTTTCGTGCACTTGCCGCTCGATGTCTCGCAGGTGCTGGCCGAAGCCGAGCAACCCTCGCTGGCCGCCTCGACAACTGCCCGCGCCGTGCGCTTGATCCTCGCGGAGTTGACCACTCCCGCTTGACCTTCTCCGTGCGTGGTGTATGGTTGTCGGGCCACTCCGCGCCCGATGGCACACGGGGAATCGGCGAAATGCAACGACTGCCGGCGGCCAGCGCACTGTGCGCCGGTTTACTGCTCTCGATTGTGCGGGTCGCACCGGCCCAAACGGCGCCCCCCAAGACGGCACTCCCCCCGGCACCGGCGCAAACCGCCGCCATACAATCCGGGGCTTGGGAACGGCTCGGCGCAAGCGCCGAAGGCCGGCCTATCGAGTTCGTGCAGCTCGGCGGCGGCCCACGCCAGGTGCTGGTGGTTGGTTCGCTCGAGGGCGACCGGCCCGAAGGCCTCGAACTGGCCGCACATCTGGCCGCCCACCTGGCCCGGTTTCCTGGCAGAGCCGCTCAGGCCAGGGTGACCATCGTCCGCGATCCAAACCCGGACGGCCGACTGCGACGAACCACGGGCAACGCCAGGGGCGTTCACCTGGAGCAGAATTTCCGCACCTCCAACTGGCATAAGGTGCCCGCCTCACGCTATTGGACGTCGGGGCGCGAGCCGGACAGCGAGCCCGAAACCCGCATCCTGAAGGACCTGCTCGACGACGTGGCCCCCGACAGGATCCTGATCGTCTCCAGCGCGCCGGCCCCTGCCTCGCTGACTTACGCCGGCCCCGCAGAACAAGTTGCCGGCGCCATGGCCCTGCAGGCCGGACTCTGGCCCAAGCCGCTGGACGCGGCCACGGCAGGCTCCTTGGCGGCCTATGCCGGCCGGGACCGCGGCACCCCAACCATTGTGCTTGGCCTGCCGATCAGGTCGAGCGCTCAAGATAACTGGTCCAGGTACAAGCGGGCGCTTCTGGCGGCCCTCGATTTTCCGGAGGATGACTCGATTCCAGAGCATGACCCGATTCCAGAGCATGACGCGGCGCAGCCGTCCACGGGAAGCAATGGCCGCTCCGTTACCGCCGGCATCGTCCGGCCATACGTGCTTTCCTACCAGCGACTCGAACGACCCGGACCAACCGTGGCCGTCGTCAGTCCACGAGCCGCACAAGGCGGTCGACGGGTGGATGGGCCGGCGGAAACCGGCCTGACCCAAGGCCCACGTACACCGCCGGCGGCGCGGGGCGCCCACGAGAAGCCGCATTCGCTCAGTGGATTTGAAACAGGATTGAAAAGGCGACTGCAACGGCTTCCGGCCAGCGGGCTGTTCCGCCCGCGTGACCCGGAAATGCCCCAGAATCCAATCCCGCTTTATCCGGAAACGGGGCATTGATCCCGAGACGGTACAATCGCCGCAGGGATCGTCTTGAACGGAAGGGTCGTTCAGCCCGGCCGGTGAGCGACCGCACGCTGGACGCCGGCATGGGCTCGCTGGGCTTTGAGGCACGTCTGCCTGAATGTTTCCGGCCTCGACACTCCGGACAGTCGGAATGTCTCGACGGGCCCTTTGCGGAAGATCAGCTCGCCCGCGGGATACCAGGCCTGCCCCGGCAGGATCTGCACGTCGATTTCGTCGAACTCGTCGAGCGTAATCGAGCGTTCTTCCAACGCGCGCAGTCCTTTCGCGATAATCAAGCGCCGGTTCGTCAACCGGTAGCGGCGGCAAATGCCGGGCAACAACCCCGCAAAGAACAAGCCGAGGGCAATCGGGATCGTCAGCAGCATCGAAAGCTTGCCCACGGTCAGCATGTGGCCTAATCCGCTTCGGTTCCCATACAGCCTGCCCAAAAAGCGGCCGGTGGCCGTGGCCGCGATGGTCGGCCAGACCGTCATGATCGTCACTTCGCCCAGCTCGGCCGGGGCGACGCCGGGAATTGCCTGCTTTGCCACTACCTTTCGACCAACAACCACGGCGGCCGCCGGCGCTTCATCTCCAACTGCCTGTTGCATCACCAGCCGGCTCCTGGAAAGCCACAAACGTAACACGCGTGGCTTTCTCAGGGCAAGTGGGTACCCCCAGACCGCATGAATGCGGATCACTACGAACTCAGAACC
>JBBDYJ010000031.1:255219-330102 GCA_040901675.1 Pirellulales bacterium
GCGCTGCCGCTATCAATGGCTGTTCTTGGCCTCCCAAACCAACCCCGAGAGTGGACTTGACTTCAGCTATCATCGCTTTGAGGGCGCCTCATCCGCAGTCCGGCGCGCCGTCCAGGTTGGGATGAATCGTTCATAAATTCACGCAATGCAGCCTTTTATGACTTTAGCTGCCAGCCGCGGCACGAGATGTGCTCTACGGGGGACGGGGGTGTGTGCGCCCTGATCCAAGAAACTTTCCAGTCCAAGGAGCCACCTTATGAGACGCCTTCTTCTGATTCTGGCCGTGCTGGGCCTTTTCGGCTACATGGCCGCAGCCGCATCGGCCGCCCAGCGACGGCCGCTGGGACGGGCCGCCGTCCGCGGTGCAGTCCGGCTGGGCGCCGCTTATGCCGGTTCCGGCAATCGCGGCTACCGCTCCAGTTACTACCCACGCTACTCCGGCGGATATTATCCTCGCTCGTACGGCTACTCCCGCTACGGCTCCGGCTACTCCCGGTATGGCTCCGGCTACTCGCGGTATGGCTACGGCTACTCGCGGTATGGCTACGGCTATCCCCGCTACGGCTACGGATACCCTTCCTATGGCTATTCCCGATACGGGTATTCCCGCTATGGCTATGGCTATCCGTATGGGCGAAGCGGCGTCTCGATCCGGATCGGCTTCTAACGCCACGGCGATCCACCTTGAGCGGCGGCCGCGTGGCAGGCGCGGCTGACCGCGGCTCGCAGTTGCCCGGCGCGCCGGCGATAGGGCGTGAGCCAACCCCGGCTCAGCAGCGAGCGGACTTCCCGCAGGCCGATCTTGCGTCCACGCTGCACGCGTCGGCGATCGGCCAGTACGGGGCGCAAGCCCGCCAGGGCATCCCACTTGGCTCGCAGAATCGCGCGCCCCTGACCGCGCAGGCTGAACCAGACCAAGGACGCCAGGTTGGCCAACAGGTGCTGCGGCAAGTACAACCAAAACAGCGCCGCCGGCATGTTCTTGACATAGGTCCAGACCAGGTTTCGGTGACCGTGGTAGATCTGGAAGTCGCTCTGCCGGCCGGCGGACGCGGAGCCTACATGGTGGGCGACTGCCGAGGGGACGTACACGTAACGGTTGCCTCGCAGCCGCAGGCGGAATCCCAGGTCCACGTCCTCGAAGTAACAGAAGTAGCGTTCGTCGAAGCCGCCCGCTTCCACCAGCGCGCTGCGGAGGTACATAGCGGCCGCCGCGCAGGGCGAGAGCACCGGCTCGCCGGCCCGGGCCGGCCGCGGGTTGCCCCAATCGCGGCGCCAGGCAAGGCCGCTGACGTGATAGACGTCGCCCGAACCGTCCAGCCGCGTGGGCTCGTCCGCGCTGACGAGCTGGCTGCCGAAGAATGCCGCATCTGGACGCGATTCGGCCGCCGCGAGCAGCTCCCCCAGCCAGCAAGGCTCCGGAAAAGCGTCGCTGTTGAGCAGCGCCACCCATTGGCAGTCGCCGGTCCGTGCGAGTGCCAGGTTATTTGCGGCGGCGAACCCCAGGTTGCGCGGCGAGCGGATCAGTTCCACGCCAGGGCAGACAGCGTCGATTCCCCGCAGCGAGTCGTCGGTGCTGGCATTGTCGACCACCAGCACGCGCTGGGGCGGCCTCGTCTGGCAGGCCACCGCCGCTAGCGAGCGGCGCAGATGGCCGCCCGAGTTGTAGTTCACCAGCACGACGGCCACCTGGGCCACTGGGAGCAAATCGGTTGCGGCCCCGAGCAGACTCCCCGATCTGAGCTTGTTTTCGATCACCTGCGTGGGAGCCGGAGAATCAGGCATTGGTCGTGGGAGAGACGCCTGTTTTGGAGCGATGACCCACGTGGGGCGCTGGTATTCCGGGCCGCAGCCGGCAGATCGCACGGCGCGGCCAGTTGAGCCAACGTTCGACCTTCTGGGCGAGGCGATAGCCGGTGCTTTGGCGCATGCGCTGCTCCCAGATCTCGAGCTGAGCCAGGCGGGCGTCAAGTTCCGCGCGCCTGGCCTGCTCGGTCTCCGCCTCGTTTTCCAGGTCGGCCAGGCAGTCTTGCAGCCGCAGCTCAGAGGAGAGCCACTGCTCGTGGTATTGGGTCCAGCGGGCCAACAAGGCGTCGGTGAACTGCTCTTGCGCCGAAAGGCGCCGCTCGAGCCGATCGTTCCCCTGGTCGAGCGCGTGCACTTTCTGCTCCAGGGCGGCGAAAGCTTGGGAAGGAGCTTCACTCGTACACTCCCGCGCCTGCAGAACCTGGCGGCTGGTCTTGTTCAGGTGCCGCTCCAGTCGCTGCACCAGTGCGTTCTGCTGGCGATGCACTTCGGCCAGGTCGCGGACCTGTTCGCTGAGCAACGTCCACACGCGCGAGAGCCCGCCCTGAGGCGCGCCAGGTGGATCGGCGCTACTCGAAGAACTGCCGGAGGGCAGCGTCGCGGTGAATTTCTGCGTTTCCCGGCCAAGACGGTCGTACACGGCGCGGAGGCGCGGATCCTCCGGCGGCCGCGTATGCTGGTGATGCCGATGGAACGAGTTGAACGAGCTGGCCGCGTGCGGGTCGAATTGCAGCCTCAACCGCGGGCAAGCCTGCTCGAGCCAGTCGGTAAAGAGCTGCGGAGGCATTTCGAAGTCGAACCAGATTACCTCGGCTTCCTGTTCGACGTCGGCCAGCAGCCGCTCGTTGTAGGTGCGCCAGAGATCGAGGCCCTTTTCGAGCGGCCAACCTTCCCGCAAGGCGAGACTTTCGGCCACGCTTTCCGGGTGCCTCCAGCAGGCCACGACGCGGTGGTCGCCCAACAGCGGCTTCCAAAGCGGGTAGGTGAGCACGGTGCGCGGGTCTTTCCAGCCGACGACGGGGGAGGTGGAGAGCCTGGCGACAAAATCGCGCATCCGGCCGAGCAGTTCCTCATTGGGTACCAGGCGGTGAGGAACCTTGTCCCAGGCGCCCCCGGCGGCTGCCAGCAGCCGATCGTTGATTTCCACCACCTCGCGGGCTTCCCACTTACCCTGGGCATTGGAAAGGCTGGGGGCGGTGAGCAGGTCGTCGCCCAGGTGCATTCCGCAGCGGTTGAGCGCCCGGGTCAGGCAAGACGTGCCGCTACGGTGCATTCCAAGGATCACTACGACGGTGGTCGCCGAAGGTGGGGCGTCGCTCATTGGGCACCGGGACGCGTGGGGATCCAAAAGGCGGCGCCGCGTTTGTACTTGCGACCCGCCTGCGGGGTCAATGCCAGCCTGCCAAGAGGGTGGACTGGGCGGTCCGGGGACCGGCGATCTGCCGTTGACTCGTTTTGCGCGCACTTATAAAAAGCCGGCCGCCCTACTGGAGAGCGAGCGGTTCCCCGGTCGATTGCGCCCCCATGCAGATACCCCTCTTCCCGTTCCGCCGGATGCTCCGATTGAGCTCGCGTTTCAAAACCGATCGATTCGATGAACTGGGCCGCGTCAATCCTCCTCCGAAGTTGCTGCGGGGGCACGGCGGACCGCAGTTTCGCGACATCGGCCGGCGGTGGGTCGAGACCTTCCAGTTGATCGCGAGCCTGAGCCCGACCGCCCACGTGCTCGACGTGGGGTGCGGTCCTGGCCGCATGGCGCTGGAGTTAGCGCCGTATCTGCGCACGTCGGGCCGCTACGAGGGCTTCGACATCCGCGCCGCTGACATTGCCTGGTGCAAAAAGGAAATCGAGCCGAGATGGAGCCGAAGCCGCTTCCAATTAGTCGACGTGAACAACGGTCACTACAACGCCTGCGGCGAGTTGGCAGCCGAGGCCTTTCGATTCCCGTACCCGGACCAGTCGTTCGATTTTGTCTTTATGACGTCCGTCTGCACCCACCTGCGATCGCGAGCTGTCTCGAATTACCTGGGGCAGGCTTCCCGCGTGCTCAAGGCAGGGGGACGGTGCCTGGCCAGTTTCTTCCTGGTCAACGAGCGGGTATGGGCTCGAATCGCCGCCGGCAAGTCGCGGTTTCAGTTCGCGCATGCGATCGGGCCGTCGAGCTGGAGCCAGTACGCCGACCGTCCGGAACGAGCGGTCGCCTACGACGAGACCTTCATCCGGACGATTCATCAACAAGCCGGGCTGGCGGTGTGCGAGCCGATGCATTACGGCGCCTGGTCGGGCGACGTTCCGCCGAGCACGCGCCACTCGCAGGACGTGGTGGTGGCCCTCAAGCCGGGGAGCGCCCAACACGTCACGCAACCCGCGCCAACGTTTTCCGACTGAGCCGCCACGAAAAGCGAGGACCCGAAATGATTGCACTGACGGACGAGCAACTCGGCGACTTCCAGCAATGCCTGGACTGGCAGACAGGCATGCGCCTTTCCGACGGCCGCGTGCTGGGGGTGCCGGGCAAGCGCGGCAATATCAATCCCGGCACCGACCTGCGGGTCCAGACCGTGGCCGAGCGGCTGCGGCCGGCGAATAAGCGGATTCTGGAGGTCGGCTGTTGCGAGGGGATCCATACGGTGCAACTATCCGCGCTGTGTGGGCAAGTCGTTGCCTTGGAAGTGCGCCCCAGAAACATCTGCTGCGCGTTGGCCCGATTATTCGTCCACGGCGTCCGCAACGCGGAGCTGATGCTGAAGGATGTCCGCGAGCTGGACCACTCCTTCGGCCGGTTCGACATCGTGTTCCACGTCGGCGTGCTCTACCATCTCAGCAACCCCGTCGAGCATATCTTCCGGATCCGCGATCTGGCGGACGACATGATTCTGGACACGCATTTTTGCGACGATACAACCAGCTTTGAACGGTCGGACATAACGTACCAGGGCAAGCTGTACCGGAGCCACGTCTACCGCGGCGAAAAGGGATGGCGCGACGCGTTTTCCGGCTTGGAGCCGAGCTCGCGCTGGCTGCACCGCGACTCGCTCCTCGAGTTGCTCGACGATGCCGGCTTCGACTCCGTGGAGGTGATTCGCCAGCGCATCGAGCGAAATGGGCCCAGGATCTGCCTGCTGGCTCGACGAACAGGCCGGCGGGCCGAAGCCATATCGGTCTGAAAGCGACGCATGGACCATTCCCACACTTCGCCCTGGCGGCCGGGACCCGGCTTTCCCGTGCTGCCCCACGAGATCCTGGGCCACTTCGTCGCCCGACGCAACCTGATCCGCCAACTACTGCGGCGGGAGGTGATGGGACGCTACGATGGGTCGTACTTGGGGATCTGCTGGTCCTTGTTGACTCCGCTGGCCCTGCTGGCGGCCTACACGTTTGTCTTTTCCGTCGTCTTTGAAGGACGCTGGGGCGTCGAAGGCGAACCGCAGGGACTGGGCTACTATGCCTTGGTCTTGTTCGCCGGGTTGTTTGCCTTTCTCATCCTGTCCGAGGTTGCCGGCGGCGCGGCAAGCCTGGTCACGTCGCAGCCGAACCTGGTGACCAAGGTCGTCTTTCCGCTGGAAGTGCTGCCGCTGGTGCGCACGCTGGCCGCCTTGGTTCGAGCGGTCCCCAGCATGCTCGTGCTGGGCGCCGCCACGTGGCTGGTGCTGGGCCGCCTGCCGGCGACCTTCGCGCTGTTGCCGCTGGCGCTGGCGCCCATGTTCCTGCTGGCGCTGAGTGCGGCCTACCTGCTGGCCTTCCTGGGCGTTTTTGTGCGCGACATGGCTCATACGACGTCGCTCGTGATCCGCTTGCTCACTTACCTATCGCCCGTGTTTTACCCAGCCTCGCGCGTGCCCGACGACCTGCGGCCGCTGTTCTTGTTGAACCCGGTTGCCCGGATCGTGGAGGACTGCCGCAGGATGGCGGTGTTCGGGCAGCCGCCCGACTGGTGGGGCCTGCTGGGCGCGACGGCCGTGGCGGGCTTGTGCGCCTGGCTTTCCTACCTGGTGTTCATGAGCTTCAAGGGGTCGTTTGCGGACGTGGTGTAAGCGATGGGCGTATCGATCCGGCTGCGCGACGTATCGAAGGTGTACCGCGTCTATGCGCGCCCGATCGATCGGCTCAAAGAGGCCTTTCTGCCGGGACGCAGACACCGCGAAATCCGGGTGCTGGACCAAATCAGCCTGGAAGTCGCCGCCGGGCAGACGGTGGGCATCGTGGGACGCAACGGGGCCGGCAAGAGCACGCTTTTGAAAATCGTGGCGGGCACGACGCGGCCCACTTCGGGCGCCGCGGAGGTGCGGGGCAGCGTGGCCGCACTCTTGGAGCTGGGCGGCGGGTTCAATCCCGAGGTTTCGGGCCGCGAGAACGTCTATCTGAACGCCAGCATCCACGGGCTGTCGAAGGCCGAAACGGACCAGCGCTACGAGGCGATTGTCGAGTACAGCGAGCTGGGGGATTTCGTCGACCAACCGGTGAAGACCTACAGCAGCGGCATGCTGATGCGGCTGGCGTTTGCCACGGCCATCCACGTCCAGCGCGATATCCTGATCGTCGACGAATCGCTGGCCGTAGGCGACGCGATGTTCCAGCGCAAGTGCATGACGACGATCGAGGAAATCAAGGACTCGGGGGCCACGATCCTGTTCGTGTCGCACTCCCTGGAAACGGTCAAGGCCCTTTGCGACCGGGCCGTGCTGCTCGAGCAAGGACGGCTGGTGGCCGAGGGATTGCCGATCGACGTGCTGAACGAGTACGCTCGCTTGATCGCCGGCGTGGGTAAGAGGGGCGGTCCGCTGCGCCCGATCGGTCGGCCGGCTTCTCAGCAAGATCCGCCGCCCATGATGGCGCGGCGGACCGAGGCGGCGGCCTGCCGGCAGGCTCAAGCGTTGATGGTGCCGCTCGACTTGCTCGACGTCGGCAAGGAGGAGTACGGGTACGGGACGGGCGACGCCGAAATCACCGACGTCGAAACCCTCGATGCCTCCGGACGCGCCACGACCGTGTTCCAGAGCGGCGACGAGGCGTGGCTTCGCTATACGATCTGCTTTGCCCAGCATACCGCCCGGCCGCACTTTGGCATGACGATTACGCGGCTCGATGGAGTGCGAGTTTATGGCACCAACTCGCTGCACCAGCAAGTCGAGCTGGGCACTTGCTCTGGGGGCGAGCGGGTCCAAGTCGAGTTCCACTTCCGGATTCGCCTGGTTGCGGGCAACTATTACATCACGGTGGGCTGCGCCGACGTGCGCGAAGACAAGATCGTATTCCTGCACCGCCGCTGCGACTTGCTGCTGCTGAAGGTCCTGCCCAACGCGCATGCGACGGGCATTGCGGACCTCTCAGCCACGATCGGTACGCGCCGCTTGCACCAGGCAGCCGCCTGAGGGGCCGCCGCCTAAGAGGCCGCGGCCGTGTTGACGCGGAGGGGACAAAGCATCATACTGCCGCCCCCCCGTTCGGCCCGCGACCGGGGACTTCGACGGCTTATCAAGGAGGAAGAGCCGGCATGCTGGAGCTAGTCGAGTGGGGGCGCAGCAATGGGCTCGCCGCCAAGCCCTGGTTGATTCTGGGCAAAGGCCCGTCGTTTTCGTACTACAAGCAGGTGGACCTGTCGGGATACCACCTGCTGTCGCTGAACCACGCGGTGCGCCAGCTCCCGGTCACGGCGGCGCACATCATCGATATCGACGTGGTGGCCGACTGCGGCCGTGCGCTCGTGGAAAACTGCCGATGGCTGATCATGCCGCGGCGGCCGCACGTGCACTTCGACCCCGGTCCGAAGCGGCTGGAAGATTATTTTGACGAGCTGCCGGTATTGCGGGAGCTGGACGCCCAGAACCGGCTCGTCTGGTACAACCTTTCCAGCTCGAAGCCATACGGGGATTCTCCGGTCATCCGGGCCCGGTTTTTCAGCACCGAGGCCGCGCTGAACCTGCTGGGGACGGTGGGTGTGCGGCAGGTCCGCTCGCTGGGTGTCGACGGGGGCCGGGGCTACGGCGGCGAGTTCAAGGACCTGGAAGGCAAGACGATGCTGGCCAACGGCCATGACACGTTCAATTCTCAGTTCGATGAAATCGACGCGATCGTCAGGGCCCACGGCATCGATTACGCCCCGCTGATGGAACCGCTGCGGGTGTTCGTCGGCACGGACGAGTCGCAGCGCGTGGCGACCCGGGTGCTGGAGCACTCCATCCGCAAGCACAGCAGCCGCCCGGTGAGCTTTCAGCCGATGTTCGACCTGAGCGTGCCCACGCCCAAGGAGAAGGCCAACCGTCCGCGGACCGGTTTTTCGTTTTACCGCTTTGCCATCCCCAAACTGTGCGGCTACCGCGGCCGGGCGTTGTACGTCGACGCCGACATGCAGGTCTTTTCGGACCTGGCCGAGCTGTGGGAAGTTCCCTTCGGCTCGCAGAAGGTGCTATGTACCAACCAACCGGCCGCCCCCGAGGCATGGAAGGAGAAGGGCTCCTTTTTTCACGCCGGAAGGCAGATGAGCGTGATGCTGCTCGATTGCAGCCGCCTGGATTGGTCCGTCGACGAGGTGGTGCGGGGCCTGGACGAGAAGCGCTATGACTACCGGCGACTGATGTTCGATCTGTGCCTGGTGGAGCCCGACGAGATCGCCGATCGCATCCCGCCTGAGTGGAACTGCCTGGAATGGTACGAAGCGGGCAAGACCAAACTGTTGCACTACACCGTCGTGCCTGCGCAGCCCTGGAAAAACGACGACAACCCGCTGTGCCCGATCTGGATGGCGGAATTCCGGGAAGCGCTGGCCGCCGGGGCGATTCCCCCTGAGGAAGTGCAGCACGGGCTTGCGTCCGGCTTCCTGAAGCCGTCGTTGGCCCGCGAACTCTCGGCCGCGGCGATACCCGCCGGGCCCGCGACGTCGCGTCTCGCCGGCCCCGTGCCCGCCCCGCACGGTGGCGGCTGGTCCAGCCGGCTGGGCCGTGCGGCCGGAAAGCCCTGGCGGTTGCTGAAGCGGTCGCTGGAGCGCTAAGACGACACCCTGAGGCCCACGACGAACGATGCCCATGCTGGCCAGCCTCTGGAAACGTGCCTTGAACTGCCGTCCGGGTCGGTGGATTCAGCGTTGCGCGGCCCGGTGGCGAGCCGCGGCGCCTGGCGACCACGCGGCGTCGAGGCCGGGCAAGCCTCGGCTGTTTAACCTGCCACCCGTGCCGAAGGGGCCCGCCGATCTGGCGCCTTGCGTGTTCCGTCCGCGCCGGGCCTTAAGCTCAGCCGAACGGCTGCTCTTGGCCCGCCGCGCGGGGGCGCTATCCCGACGACCCAAGTTCAGCCTGGTCGTCGCGGGTCAACCATCCAATCCCGGCTGGCGGAAAACGATCGAATCGGTTCGAAGCCAGGTGTACTCGAATTGGGAGCTCCTGCTAGGCGGCAGTCGGCAAGGCTGCCCGGCGGAATCGCTGGTCTGGCAGGCCCTGTCCGAGGCCCAGGTGCGGTTGCTCGGCACGGAGGGCGGGCCGGCTGAAGTCTTCAACCGGGCCCTGGCGTCGGCCTCGGGTGAGTGGCTGATCTTGCTGGACCCGGGCGATGAGCTGTCGGCCGACGCCTTGTTGTGCCTGGCTGAAGCGGCGACGGACCGCGTAACGTGCATTTACTCCGACGAGAGTTCGCTCGACGCCAGGGGGTGGGCAGCCGATGGCATCCGAAAGCCAGGCTGGTCGCCGGAGCTGCTGCTGTCGCAGCACTATACGGGCCGGCTCGCGGCCTACCGGTGTGCGGCCGTGCGCGCCGCGGGCGGATGGCGTGCCACGCTGGGGCGTGCCGCTGAGTACGACCTGGTGCTGCGGCTGGCCGAGGGAGAGGGCCGGATCGAGCACGTGCCACGGGTGTTGTACTACCGGGGGTATCGTGAGGTGCCCCAGCCGGCGCCGGCGGCCGAGGCAGTGACGGCAATCGCTGACGCGCTGGGGCGGCGGGGCATACGCGGGCGGGTGACGCCATCGCCCGCGGCGGGCACCTTCAGCCTGGTCCTCGAACCCGTGGGCGAGCCGCTGGTTTCGATCATCATTCCAACGCGCGATCACTCCGGTCTTTTGGAGCAGTGCGTCCGCAGCATCGTCGAGCGGACGCAGTACACGCGCTATGAGATCGTGGTGGTGGACAACGGCAGCGTGGAGCCGGAAACGCAACGCCTGTTCCAGCGCTGGTCGGGGAATCAGCGGATTCGAGTGCTCAGCGCGCCCGGCCGGTTCAACTATTCGCGGCTGAACAACCTGGCCGTGGACCGCTCGACGTCCGACCTGGTGCTGCTGTTGAACAACGATACGGAAGTCATCAATCCTGAGTGGCTGGGGGTGATGGTCGGCTTTGTTCAGTTGCCGGGCGTGGGCGCGGTGGGTGCCAAGCTTTATTTCCAGAACGATACAATCCAGCACGCCGGACTGATTCTGCGGGGTGGCGGCACGGGCCCCAAGCCGGCCATGTCCAGCCATAAGTTCTTCCGCCGCCAGGCGGCCGGCTACCAGGGCGCGCTGCATGCCGTGCGCAACTGCAGCGCCGTCACGGCGGCTTGCCTGCTGGTGCATCGCGAGGTGTATCAGGCGGTGGGGGGCTTCGATGAGCAGTTGGCGGTTGCCTACAACGACGTCGACTTTTGCCTGAAGCTGCGGCAGCGCGGCCTGCGCATCGTCTGGACACCGCTGGCGGAGCTGTATCACTACGAGTCGGCGTCGCGAGGCGCCGACCGGGCGGGCGACCCGCGGTGGGAGCAAGAAAAACTTCGGATGCACGGCAAGTGGGGCGGGATGCTGTGCGACGACCCCTATTACAACCCCAGCCTCTCGCTGGATTGCACCAACTTCCGACTGCGCGAGGCGGGGTGATGTGGCACAGGTTTTTCGGTCGGCGCGATCGCCCGCCGCCCGCCGCTCTCAAGGTGGCTTTCCTGGGCGACGGAGTGAGCGGCTCCTGGCAGATCCGGGGCAAGCAGATCGCCTCGGCGCGCAGCGGCTGGCGCAGCATTCCCTACACGCGGCTCAAGCCGGCCGACCTGGACAAGTACCACATTTTCTGCCTGGTAAAGCGATTCAAACCCGAGGTGGCCCACGAGATCCGCTTGCACGGCAAGTTGGTCGTCTACGACACGGTCGACCCCTGGAAACAGCCCGACGACGGTCTGGTCCACACCACGCCGGAGGCGGTGCTGGCGTATTTCCGAAGCTTTTTCAAGGACATGCCCTGCGACGGCGTCATTTTCGCCAACGGTGCCATGATGGCCGACCTGGGACACCTGGCGCCGTATCCGACGGCGATCTATCACCACGCGCGGCCTGGGCTGCGGCCGGCCGTGGTGCGGCCCACCGCGCGCGTGTTGGGCTACGAGGGGGATGAGCGGTACCTGGGCGAGTGGAGCGAGGCCTGCCGGCGGGCCTGCCGGCGGCATGGGCTTCAGTTCGTGGTGAATCCCTCCTCCTTCTACGACCTGGATATCGGCCTGACGGCGCGAGGCGGCCCGCACGCATCGCTGATGGCCCGGCGCTACAAATCCAACGTGAAGCTGGCGAACCTGCTGGCGGCCGGCATCCCCTGCCTGGCTCATTGGGAGGAGCAGTCGATCTGGGAAACGACCAACGGCCGTGTCTGCTTCTTCAGCAACGAAGCCCAGCTCGAGGCGGGAATCGAGTCGCTGCTGGACTTCGACACGCGGCGCGCGATCCACGAGTCGTTCGTGTTGCACAGCCGGCAGTTCACGCTTGACCAGATCGCCCGCTTGTATGAGGCCTATTTCGCCGCGCTAGCTGCGGCGGCCGGCGAACGCGGCAGCGCGGAAGGCCTCAAGGGGACGACGAGTTGGAGCCAGAACGGACGGGAGGCTGTTTTCGGCGCCGCGCGGATGCTTCCTGGGGCTGCCGGCTTCCATGATCCAGGTGGGCCGCATCGATCCTTCGCGCCGGGCTCCCAGGCGATGCGGTCGTAAAGCGCGCCGGCTGTGGCGGGCGGAGCCCCCATTTCCAGAGCCATCGCCCGTAGGAGCAGAGGTGCTGCCAGGCATCCTTGGAAAGAAGCCGCCGGCTGGCCCGCTGCTCGTGGTGGAAGCAGTGGGTGCTGCCGTTGAACATCACCTTCCAGCCCGCCTGGGCCATCCGGGCGCAGAAGTCGACGTCCTCGAAGTATTTCTGGAACCGGCGGTCGAAGCCGCCGACTTCCTGAATCGCAGCCCGGCGTACGAGCATGAAGCAGCCCGATACCCACTCGCAATCGAAGGTCTCGTTCAGCCCGCGCTCGCGGTAGAAATAGTCGTCGAGCCCACTGGGGAAGAGCTTGCCCAGCCCCGACCTCCGCAGCGCGATGATTCGCGGTGTTTGAAACCGCCGCGCCGGATACGCGTAGCTGCCGTCGGGGTGGTAGATGCGGCAGGTGCCGACCCCGCAGTGTGGATGGGATTCCATGAACCGCACCATGCTCGACAGGCACTGCGATTCGGGCTCGAAATACATGTCGGTATTCATCAACAGCACGTAGCGGGCCGTGCACGCCGACAAGATGCGATTCAGATTAGCCGTGTACCCCAGCCGCTCGCGGTTGGCCAGCACAAGGGTCTCGGGAAAAATGCGCCGCCACGGCTGGGCGCCATCGGCCGAAGCGTTGTCGACCAGCACCAGCCGCATCGAGAGGCCGTCGCCTGACCGCGACATCGAGTTCAAAAGCGGCCCCATGTAATGCCGCTCGTGCGTGTAGACCACGCCGATATCGAGGTCGTGCGGCGCGCTGACTTCCGTCGATGGATACATCTCAGGCCGCCTTCCTTGGCAAACCTTGCCCTCCGTCCGGCGAGCGGCCCCATCATGATCGAACGCACGTCGGGTCGGCTCGGTTGGCTCGCCCGGCGGTTGCCCGGCCGCCGGCCGCGAAGATTACCATGCCCCTGCCCAGGCGGCCAAGCCGAGTTTCGGAATTGACCGATTTGGCGTTTCTCGTTTCAATACGCCCCCTTATGAATCCCGTCACCGAACCGACGGCCGGAGCAATCGACCCGCGCGGCCGGCTCGCCGCCACTGCGCCTTTCGGCGGGCCTCCGGCGGCCGATTTTCCCTGCCATCTCGACGCGCCTCGACCGTTGCGTCCCATGCTGCCCCCCGCCGGGCGGCTGCTGGCGCTGCTGGTCGTCTTGTGCCTGGTCCCGCGCGCCTTGATGGCATACAAGCTCGACGTGCTCTGCCGCGACGGGGTCTTTTACATCCAGCTCGCCGAAGCATTCGCTGCGGGTGACCTCGAAGGCGGACTCGATGGGATGCGGCTCAATCTGTACCCCTTGATTCTGCTCGAATTGCACCGAGCCGGCCTCGATTGGGAACTCGGCGGGAAATGCTGGGGGGTGCTCGTTTCTTCCTTGGTGGTCTTGCCCCTTTTCGGCTGGTTGCGGCGGCAGTTCGACCAGTCCGTGGCCCTGGCCGCTTGTTTGCTCTACGCGGTCCACCCCAAGCTGATCGAATGGAGCCCCGAACTGATCCGCGACTCCACATTCTGGTTGTTCTGGACCCTCGCGTTGTACTGCTCCTGGCGAGCGACGACCGAAGTGCGGATCCGCTGGTACGTGGCCGCCGGGACTGCAATCACCCTGGCATTGCACACCCGTTTCGAAGGCTGGTTTCTGCTCTTTCCCCTCGTCTGGTGGTCCGCCATGCGCTGGAGGGTGCTCATCGAAGACCGCCGCCGCGTCCTGCCGGGGCTGTTGTTGGCCGCATTGACCTACCCCCTGTTCCTGCTGGCAGTGAACCTGACCTGGCTGGCTGAGTATCCTCGTTGGGAGCTAGGCAGTTTCGTGCGGCTCCAGTATGTGATGCTCTGGTGCCGTTCCGCTGCCGGACTACCCCCGGCTTCGGTCGAACCGGCACCGCCCGCAACCGCAACGCCCGCCGCGGCGGCCGCGCCCACACCTTCCGGGCCGGCCATGCCCGCGCCGCCACCCCAGCCGGCGCCGCAGCGCATGTCGCCGGGCCGCACGCTAGTCGTCTTTGCCAATACCATGCGACGCAGCATGGGCGCCGTTTTTGGCATCGTCTGGCTGATCGGCATGTGGGGTTGGCGTCCTATCTGGCTGCGCCGCGAACATAGGCCGCTGACTGCCATGGTGATCTGCACTCTGGCCGGCATCTGGATCCACCTCTGGTACGCCCAAGCCACCAGCAGCCGCTATGCGCTGACGATTGTGCTGTTGGGTAGTCACTGCGCGGCGCTCGGCTGGCTGGGGGTTTGCCATTGGCTGGCGCGCCTTGCCCACAAGCTGGGAGAATCCTGGCCGCGGCCGCCCGGCCTCCAATCCGCCCACCTGCTCGCCGTCACGATGGTGCTGTTCGGCGCGATCGGTCTGGGTACGGCCCTGGCCGGCAGCTACGAAGGCCGCAGGCGCGAGGCGGAGCTGGGCAAGTGGCTGCTGGCGAATTTCGGTCCCGGTCAAAGGGTCGTGACCTCCAGCCAGATGTCGCTTTTGGAGCACTACGCCCAGAGCCCGGCGGACGCTTTGCCGCCGCATGCCGGCCGCGAGTGGTCCGGCCGGGCCTTGGTGGCGTGCCAGCCGGAAATCGCGGTCTTCTCACGCCGCGAGGTTCAAAGCGACGTTCTGGAACATTTGCTGGACGAGGCGGCGCGCATCGGAATGAAACAAGTCGACCGGCGGCGCCTGCCGGTCAGCTACGATTGGCAAGATTTGATTGTGCTCCAGCGCGACCGCACGGCGATTCACACCGCCGCCCGACCGCCGGCTGGCTGAAAGACTGCTCTCGCACGACCGGAAACGTCGGCCGATGACATCTCTTGCCGCTGCCTTCGCTGTTTCGCTCTCGGCCAGCCTGCTGCTGACACCTTGGGCCCGCCGGCTCGCCTGGCGGATCCGCGCCTTCGACCATGGCGATGGACAACGCAAGCTCCATCCGGAGCCCGTGCCGCTCTTGGGCGGACTGGCTTTATACGTAGCGCTGCTGGCAGCCACGCTGGTGATTCCGGCGGCTGGCCTTGCCGCGGGCATCGAGTGGCCCCTGACCATCGCCCTGCTCTGTTCGGCGGGTGCCATCTGCCTGGTCGGCTGCCTCGACGACTTCGCCGGTCTGCGCGTCCGCTGGAAGCTGCTGGGCCAGGTGATGGCCACGCTCCCGCTTGTGCTGGCGGGCTTTGCGGTCGAGCGGGTTGACGTGGGCGGACTCTCGCTCGATCTGGGCTGGCTGAGCGTGCCGCTGACCATCGGCTGGCTGGTGACTGGTGCCAATGCCCTCAACTTCCTGGACGGCATGGATGCTTTGGCCTCCGTCGTCGGGCTGGTGATTGCCGGCGCCGTGGCTGTCATGGCCAGCGCGCTCGGCCATCCGGAAGCCGCCCTGCTGGCGCTCATCCTGGCCGGAGGGCTGGCCGGGTTCTTGTTCTACAACTGGCAGCCGGCCACGATCTATCTCGGAGACGCCGGCAGCATGCTGATCGGCCTCTGGCTGTCGTTGCTGGCGATCGAGGGCTCGCAAGTCCCCGGTGGCGGTACGCCCCTTCTCGCTCCCTTGGCTCTGATGAGCCTGCCGATTGCCGACATGGGACTGGCGATTGTCCGGCGGACGCTCGCCGGCAAGCGTTTCTGGATTGCTGACCGGGCCCACGTCCACCACCGCCTGCTCGACCGCGGCTTCGGAGTCGGGCTGACAATCGCCTTGCTCGCCGGCACCTGTCTCCTTGCCGGCGGTGCCGCCTATGCCGGCACGGTTGCCGGGTACGAGCTGGCATCCTGGTGCGGCATCGTGCTCTTATTCGCTTGCCTGATCCGGCTGCGGCTGTTTGGCGACCAGGAGCTGGCCCTGGCCACGCAGGCCATTGCCATGGCTTCGTTGCGCATCGTGGCACGGCTGTCGGGCGGTCGCTTCGCGCGCGACCTCCCCTCGTCCGTGGAGTTGGATCGGCTGTCCCCTGAAGACGCTTGGGCAAGCTTCGTGACCGAACTAGGCCTGCACCGGGTCGAACGTCTGGAGATCACGCTCGGGTCCGGCCATGAAGTCGACTGGCGTGCCCGCTGGGGCCTCGAACCGTCCGCCTCAGCAGCCCGGCAGCGCCGAGGCCCAAGCGTTGCCTCCTCTCTCCCGCGCGCCATACGCTCTCCGCCGCCCAGGCACCACACCGCGCTCACGACACCCTGGACTCTCAAGGTGCGCTTCGATGCGCCGGGTGGCGGCTGGTGCGGACTGCGCGCACGGGTCCGCCAGGGGCCTGCCACCCATCCGCTCAATTGGCTTTCGCTGTTGGACCTGCTAGCCTTGTTCGGGCGGCACTGGGCCGCACATCCCGAGCGGGCGCCCCGCCGGCAGCCGCACCTGGAACTGCCCGGGCGGCAAGGCATGCGTGAGGCCGCCTGAGCTCCAAAGTTCAAATCGGAAGTCCGAAAAATCCGAAAATTCAGAATCGTGTTGGCGGTCTACTGGCCGCTGCTGCTGATTGCCACGCATTGGCCGCGCGTCGACCTGCCTCTGCAATCTCGCACGTTGCACCTCGATAAGCTGGTTCACTTCTCGGCCTACCTGGTCCTCGCCGCACTCGTGGCACTCAGCCTGCCAGGCCGGCCGCTCGCCGCCACGCGCCGCGTCTGGACCACCATGCTCGCGCTCTTGGCGCTGGTGTCGGCCGCCGCCCTGCTGGACGAGTGGACCCAGCCCTGGACGGGCCGCGAGTTCGAGTGGTTCGACTGGCTGGCCGACACTGCGGGCGCCGCTTGCGGCCTGCTGCTCGCCGCAGCAAGAACAGGAAAGGGGGAAGGGGCGAGCGGGGGAAGGGGCGGACGACGATGAGGCGATGAGGCGAAGGGGCGATGAGGAGAACGAGGACGACGAGGCAGTGCCTTTGCTCTTTGATCTTCCCCTCAACCAAGCACCAAGATCCAAGTCCTAAGATCCAAGTCCCAAGATCTCTTCTCCTTGCCCTTGCTTGTCCTGGGGTCTCGCTTTCGCCGCTCCTCGCCCCACCAGCCAGGCCAGGCCGAACACGCTCATCACGCCGGCAATTCCGGCCAGCGACGTCGCCAGCCACGCATTGCCCAGGCCAGGCATCCGGTAATCGGGCATGGGCACGGCCGGCGGAGCCACCTCGGCCTGCTCAAAACCCAGCCGGGCCGCCACTGCCTCCAACCCATCGGGAGCCGCTGATGCCAACGGAGACAGGCAAAACGCCACCAGCAATGCCGCCGCGATGGCGCCGGCGACCAGCGGCCTGAGTTGCCGGACACCAAGACGCATCTCCGAGGCGTACAGCATCTCGGGGCGCACTTTCAGCAGGAACGCCACCACCGTGCCGGTGATCCAGGCCTCGCCCACGCCGATCAGGCTATGGATGGCGGTCATGGCTGCAAAAACCAGCGACAACGGCGCGATGCCCGAGGCGGCCAGCTCCACGGAACACATCGCGGCCGACATCACCACCGAGCTCCAGGCGGCCCCGACTGCCCCGGCCACCCGCCCGGCCGGCCCCGCAATCAACTGCCTTACCAACGTGTTGACGAGATGCGCCGACAGGCAGCCGGCGATGGCCATGTTCAATATGTTGGCCCCCAGGGCCGTCAGCCCGCCGTCGTAAAACAACAAGCACTGCGCGATCACGACCACCGTCATGGCCAGCATGGCGGCCCACGGCCCCAGCACCACGGTGGCCAGGGCCGCACCCATCAGGTGTCCGGATGTACCCGGCAGCACGGGAAAATTGACCATTTGTGCCGCGAACACGCCGGCGCTCATCACGCCCATCAAGGGCACCAGGCGCTCGCCGTCGCTTTGACGGACGCGGCGCAACGCGACCGCCACGCCCGCGGATGCAGCCAGTCCCGTGCCGATCGCGGTGGCGGGGCTCAACACATCGGCGATATGCATCCGGCTCTGCTCCGCGGATTACTGGCTTAAGCGGCAGTGGTGAACCCGTACTGTTACCACCCAGGGCCGTTTTTGGCAACCGCGTGGCCCCGCCGTAGCCGGATTCGCCAGAATTCGGGGCGTGGCCCGCCATTCGTCGTAGCCGGAGAGCGCCAGAATTCGGGCCGTGGCCCGCCATTCGTCGTAGCCGGATTCGCCAGAATTCGGGCCGTGGCCCGCTGCACCAGAACTTTGGCAAGTTCTGCTACCAAAAATCCGCTTCACACCCGGTCTCGGGCCCCTTGCACTCCTGCATGGCTGGCGCAGTGGGCGCAACAGAACATCGCGCCGTCTGCCTCGACCCCGTGGCCGACGATCTTGCAGCCGCAATGATCGCACTGGGGGGCCAAGGAGTGAATAGCGCATTCGAAGCTGTCGAACACGTGCGACTCGCCGTCCTTGAGCACTTCGAAGGCCTTGTCGTAGTCGTTACCGCATGTTTCGCAGCGTGCCATGACTCGCGTCTCCTTTCATTTCTGACCGAATCGACTTGGAAAACCACCCGCGGACCTCCGCTTTCTGGACCAAACCAGCGCGCGGCAACCCGCTAACACCGCCGCAAATTGCGTGCCCGCCGAGCGATACCGGCCTCAAAGGAGTGCTGCCGCGTTCCCAGCCAGCCCGTTTACCGCATTCAGGCTGACAGCCGCTGCTCCAGCGACGAGTTGGGCTCGAACACCTGGTAGTAGCGGCCCAAAGGGTTTGGCTTCAGAACCCGAACAGTCCCCTGGAGATCGACCAACTCCAGTCGGCCGTCGCGAACGCGGGGCCGCTGATCGGCAAGCCGGTCGATCACCACGCCCAGGGGCGCCTGCAATGCCGCATCGAACTCGACCAGCATCTCTCGGTGCAGCGCGAATACGCTGGAGCCCAGTTCCAGCCGTCCCGGTCCAGCGGGACAGGCCGGTGGTGCAAAGTGCTGGCACTCCTGCTCAATCAGTGGCTCGCATAAGCGTTCGTCCCGGCCGGTGGCATAGTCGTGCCGCACATTGTCGGTCCGCTGCCCCGTGATGTGGTCGATGGTCGCCAGCACGAATTCCCCTTCGTCGAACTCGACGAGTCGGCTCTGCCGGCAGCCGTCGCGCGACGCGTCGCCTATCACCCCCGTGTGTACGAAGGTGCAGCCGCCGACACGGCTGGTCGAATCGCCGTAGCAGTGGCCGAGATGATTGTGGGCCGAGAACCACAGCTTGATCTGCGGGTTCTCCCGCACCAGGCCGATGAACCGTTCGGGTCGATCGGTGTGATTGATCCAGGCGTTGGGGCACTTGAGGTGCAGACTCTGCAAGACCCGCAGGCCGGAGCCGAGCACCGGCGCATGTGAGAACACGAACGTGGGCCGCGAGCGGTTCTGGGCCAGCGTGGCCCGCAGCCAGCCGACCTGGACGTCGTCCAGATACACCTCGTGGCGGCAGCCCGGGTTGGAGCGGAACCGGGTAGTCGAGAGGCAAATGCCCACGGCCGCCCCCAGATCGACTGAGTAGTAAGGCTGCGCTCGCTCGAACGCCTGGCACCAGGCGGCCACCGCCTGGGCGTCGGTCGCATAATCGCAGCCTTCCAGGTCGTGGTTGCCGATCAGCGTGTGGAACGGCAAGTCGAAGTTGTCGAGGAAGTCGAGTCCTTCCATGAACGACCGCCAGGTGCCGCAATGGCTGTAGCCGCCCTCGTCTCCCAACTGGAGTATGGCATCCGGGGAGTGCTGGAGAATCTGCTGCCGGGCCCGGCAATAGAGGTCGTGCTGTTCGGGTTCGTAGTGCAGGTCGCCGATGACGGCGATCGCGGATTTTCTGGTCATCTTGCCCTGTTCCGATTGCTTTGACGAACGGCGAATCGCCGCCTGCCATGTAAAACTTTAGCTTTGGGATTTCGCAGGCGGCGGTGCCCGCCGGAATAGGGCATTTTAGCGACACAGAGCGAGCGGCGGGAGCCGGAAGCAGGCTTGCGCGTTTCAGATTCGATCTTTCTGCCTCTAGCCGTCTCTCCTCATCGCCCCACCGACCGGGTGGCTGACGGCAAAGCGGACTTCGGACTTCGGCGAGCTCAGTCGAGTCGCGAACTCAGTCGAGTCGTCGCGCGCCCCAGTTCCTACTTCGGTCATGACGATCCCCCTCGCAGAAAGCCGCGGCCCACTAGCTATTCGATCGATTCCACTAACTATTCGATTCCTCCGACGCCGGTCGACCACCCGTCACTTATCACGTGTTTCCGCGCGCCACTCCGGCAGCCGGATTGGCGGAAGGGTCTTTTCCAACTCGGGACGATAGTGTTCCAGTCCGTGGCAGCATCAGCCGCGTGCCGAGCTGGTTGGCCGCCTCGTCGGCCGTGAAGCCAGGATTATCGGTCGCGATCTCGAACAGCACGCCGCCGGGCTCGCGGAAATAGATCGAGCGAAAATACTTGCGGTCCATCGCCGGCGAGACGTTGTAGCCCAGCGCGACGAGCTCCCTTCGCCAGGCCGGCTGCTCGTCATCCGGCGTGCGGAACGCTGGCCGCGGATGACGGGCGGCCGGACCGTGAGCCACACGTCGCGGATGCGATGTTCGCGGCCGGGAAGGGCCGCCTCGCCGATGCGCACGAGCAACGCCGCGCCGGCACTTCGCCCCACGATGCGGATGGGACCCGAAAAAGCTTCCGCGCCGCCGGTGAGCGTGGCTTGACCGCCTTGGCTGCGAGAAATGCCCCTGGATGGGGTTGGCATCGCAGATCTGGACGCGTTGGCTGGCTTGACGGGCGCTTTCGTGGTGGCCCTGGGCCTGAGTCTGCTCGGTCGCCACAAGGCTGGCCCACACGGCATTGACCGTCAACGGCTTGTCGTTTTCGATCACCACAATACCCTCGATCGTCTCGCCCTGGCGGAACACGTCACCGGCTAGCGCCAGCTCGACGCGCACGTCCGGCGCCAGCAGCTTGTCCCAGAATCCGCCGCCCCCATCGCCGGGATAGCGCACTCGCACGCTCCGCGAGGGCGGATCGGCGGCCGGCAAGGGCGCCACGTCGAACGAGTGCTTGGCTTTCACGTCGAAGGCCAGCGGGACGTGGCACCGGACCGACAACTCGTAAAATATCCGCAAGTTCGTGCCGGCGTGGGTGGCCGGAGCGCCGTCTGGCACGGTCACGTCCACCTCGAAGGAGTGCTCTCTTGGCTCCAGGACGACGTGCCGCCCGCCGCCCACGAGAGTCGCCAGGGCGTCCCCCGGGCCGCGAAAGCACCCCAGCGGCTCATGCCCGGCCAGCAGCTTCTGGTCATCTACAATCTTGACGTGCTCCACGGGCGTATGGGTATGGGTGGTGGTGTGCCCCTTGCTGTCG
Organism: Pirellulales bacterium; assembly: GCA_040901675.1. Lineage (GTDB taxonomy): Bacteria > Planctomycetota > Planctomycetia > Pirellulales > JAICIG01 > JBBDNX01. The sequence goes on from JBBDYJ010000031.1 coordinate 276,213, forward strand.
GTGCTGGTAGTGGTATAGGTGGCCTTGGTTTCCTCCGCGCCCCAGAAGCGCGCATGGATGCCACGGACCTTCAGCCGCTTTTCCAGCGTCAGTACGATCGGCACCGTGACCGTTTCGCCGCGGACCAGTTCGCCCCTTGGTGCATGGATCGCGAGTTGATTCGGCATGACGGCACTTTCCCGGACCGTTAAGCAACAAGCTTGCCGGCGGCCCCATTGTCGGCGCAGCGCCGGCGGCCTGCAACTCCGGCCGAGCCATCCCTTTTTTTGATATGCTATGTGCAAGCCTTCCCAATCCACCAAGAACCACCGAGATCCGCGATGAAACGAGCATTGCTGGCGCGCGTGTGGGCTTTGGTCGTCCTTCTTGGTGCAGGCGGCCTTCACCGACGTGCGGACTTACGGCAAGGCCTTGGCCGGCGAGGCAATCTTGGATCTCGCCTCGGAAGCGGCCCCGATAAACGTCCCAGCCCGACTCGACCAGTAGGTTAACAGGCTGATGATTGCTGCGAACCATGCCGTCTCGTTGCGATTTTTCGAGGTCCGCATTGCTGAGTGGCGAAGGACTGCCGAGGGATAAGAAAGCGGGGGCTGACACTTTCTCAGTCACAGGGCTATTGCGCACTCTGGCAATCCGAAAAAAGTTTCTCCGTTTTGGCACGAGATTTACCTTCTTGACCCATTCCCCCAGCGAGATTTAGTCTTCGTCGGCAGAGAGTCAGCGTCATCTCAAGCAAGGCGTACGTCATGGAACGCAAGTATCTGGCGGCCAGCCATCCTATTGGCCGGCGTCTTTCGCTGGAGTGGCTTGAGGGCAAGCATCTGCTCGGCGAAGGCGGGCTGATCGGCACCGGTCTGTTTGGTGCAGCTTGGCTCGGCTGGGAAGCCGAACTGGAAGCAGCCGGGGTCTCCGCCGAAGTTTTCGAGTACGCATGGGGCAAAGTCGAAACCGCCGCTCTTGAAGACCCGTCCCTGGATTGGCTGGATGAAGTGCTGCCCTATTGGATCAGCCCGCCCGTCGAGGCGGGGGCGGTGGAGGAACCGACCGTTTCGTTTGATGACCGGCTCGTCCAGCAGATGCACGCGCTTGATCTGGATTCGCTCGCCGCAGGCCTGGAACCGGAGTATGTGGCAGACCGATTCAAGGCGCTTCTCGCTCAGGCCGTTGACCTGGCGATAGCTACCGGCGGTTCGCTGGCCGGCGTGCAGCCGGAAGGGAACGCTGTGCGAGAGGGAGGCAGCGAGACTCCGAAAACAACAACGGAGACGGACTCGGACATGCCGACGGTCGTGCAGCCAGTAGAAAACGCTGAGCAAGATCCCGGCAACGAGACTCTGACAACGGAGACGGACTCGGAAATCCTGGTGATGAGTTGCCCACCAATGTGTCCACAGCCGAACATCCCGCCAACGGCTAATGACGATAGCTACACTGTCAAGCACGACCGGACACTTGTCATGGGGCCATCCGGCGTGCTCGGCAACGATTTTGATTACGATGGCCCGCAGCCTATCACCGCCAGCCTTGTGCAAGGGCCGCAAAACGGCACGCTGAATCCGTCCCTGGCCGCTGACGGCTCATTCACCTACATCCCTAATTTCCAGTTCGTGGGCGTTGATACTTTCACGTACCGGGCCTTCGATGGGGCGGACTACAGTGCCACTGCCACCGTCTCGATTGACGTAACGAACCTCGCGCCGGTTGCTAGCGACGACACCTACGGTATCGGCCATGGCATGGATCTTGTTGTTGAGGCACCCGGGGTAAAAGCAAATGACTTCGACTATGACCCTGACCCATTTGAAGCAATCCTGGTTAGCGGGCCCTCTCATGCCGACTTCTTTGCCTTCAATTACAACGGCAACAACGGCTCGTTCAAGTATCGGTCGGTTGTAACCTTTTGGGGCGAGGATACGTTCACCTATAAGCTCACGGACGGCATCTCGGAGAGCAATGTGGCAACGGTGACGATCACCGTCCGGGAGAACGCTCCGCCTATCGCGTATCCTGATGAGTACACTGTTACCTACTGTGCGACTGGCCTTGTGACCGAAGCGCCGGGCGTGTTAGGCAACGACATCGACTACGATATGGACCCGCTAACTGCCCATCTCGTGAGCAATGCCAGCGCCGGCACGGTGAGTCTCAACGCCGATGGTTCATTTACCTATACTCCCACGGGCCCATATGTCCAGGACGATAGCTTTACATACAAGGCAAAGGATCTGACGGAGTTCAGCAACACGACCACTGTGGAACTCGAGATAATTAGGCCAACGGTGGACATTGATACGGACAGCGACAACGATGGTCTGGTCGAGCGGAATTTCGGGGAGGAAGTCGTCGAAATGATCGCCCCAGGCAACGTTCTTCGATATAACAACGACGACGACAATGGGAACTTTGCGGAAGATCGGCTCGACGCGCCATTTCTTGACCCCGCGGGGAACCTAATGCTCGATGACGAGCTTGAGGAAGTGTATGTGTCAATTGACGGAATGGCCGTTGATCTTACCGGTTATAAGCTTGATCTTGTGATCGCTGGTTCAAATGTAAAGCTATGGAAGGGCAAGACGAAGCAGCCTTTGCAAATGAGCTACACCATCGGCATCGACGAATTGCCGCCGGTGATTTACGTGGAAGGCGTCAACCATGGGAGCGATGTTGTGCATTGGATTCTGACGAACTCCGCGGGTTGCGAGGTCCACCGGGACAGCGTCATGTTCACTGTGATTGAGCTTGACCTGATCGCACACCGGCCACAAACCGAGGGGCCGGGATATGGCAACCCATTTCCAAAGACTGTCATCCCGGAAGGGCAGGAAGCAGAGATCGGGATTCGTAGGAATGGCGATGACGACGACGGGGGCGGCGTGGCAGATAAACTTGAAACTGGCGTGGGCGGTGAAAACGATCTGATCGAAATCGAGCTTGTAGCGATCCCAGCCGCCCCCGCCGGCATCGAGTATCGGTTGAGTCGCAGTAATGCCAACCTCAATGTCTGGATCAGCCCGAGCAAGTATGGCAACCCGGTTCTCAAGATTGAGGACTCCAAGCAACCGATCTCTCCCGGCACGTACTGGGTCGAGTGGGTTGATGGAGCGCCCTTTGGGACCGCGAGTTTGAGCTTTGATGCGGTCGCGAACGGAGCTCTCGCGGGTGTTGGGGACTGGGCGACGTTCGTACCGTTCACTAGCGTCGTCATCGCGTTCGGCGGTAACACGAACATCCCCCTTGATCCAAGCGACGGGGTGTATGTGATGTCGCAGAAGCTTTACGACGAAGGGTACGATGTTCACGCCTATAGCGAAGAGGATGTGGACGCGGCTGCGCAACTTCCGCTCAACGAGGTCCGCTCCGCCGTTGACGAACGAGGTGTAACGCACGTGGCGATTTTCGGCTATAGCCAAGGAGGTGGTGCAACGTACGTGCTGTCGGAGCAGCTTGCCGCCAATCCGCCGGCGGGGACGTACGGTATTGCGTTTACTGCGTACATTGACGCGATTGAGCATGATTGGTCGACTGCCGAACAGCGATTCCCTATCGGCTCTACTTACCACGTGAATTACTACCAGCGCATCGATCTGTTGTTAACAGGAAACGCTGTTGGCCCGCCGGCAATTGACGTTAACGTCAGCAACACGATTTGGGGGGCGAACCTGGACCATGATAGCTTCAACAACAGCATCGACAGTAATGTAACTGTCCAAAACAGAATCCTGAATGGTTTCGCCGGCCCCGTCGATCAGAACAATCCGGCGCATAGTGGACTTAAGAACAGGACGCCCAAATGAAGGCAGCGATCGTAGTGCTCGCATTGATGCCGGTTGGGAAGGGCATGCCCGACCCTCAACTGCAACAGAGAATCAACGAGGCTATCGATGTTCTTAGTCGTGAGGGAAGGTTCCCAGCAAGAGATGCGGCGAAGCCGCTGATTGTGCTTGAGGCAGCAGCCCGCGATACGGAATCCCACGTCGCTCGAGAGCTATTGCACGCCTATGCCATCGCGTCAAAGCAGGCGGATGGGGACGGGCGCACCCTCAAGGTTCTTAAGCTCCTCGAGGTCCTGGAAATACCGCGCAGTGCAGTGGCCGAGGCTGTGATACCGTACCTGGATGCTGATGACAAGGCAATGCAAGGGGCGGTTGAGGAATTCATGGACTTCGTGGAGGGCCGCTGTGACGAGCCGGATTACAGTTACTATCTCAATCTTATGCAGGCTGCTAGGGATCGACCTCTACGGTCCCTTATACGGTACATGATCGTCCAGACTCCAGGCCGCGCTTTGGTCATGCTGGTAAGGCAGCAGCGCGTTGTCTCTCCGGAGAGGCGTGCGCGTTGGGACGATCTGCTTTTGTCGGAACATGTCATCAGCAGCGCCATTTGGAAGCTGAAGGGTGGATTCGAGGCTACCGACGATGTGCGGACGGCACGCGAGGAATTGGCAAAGCTGGTCGAGCAAGAGGAATGGTGGATCAGGCTCTATGTCGTGGAGGTTCTCCGCTACCAGAAGGAGTTGCGCGCCCATGGCATGATTGAGCGTCTCAAGACGGACCCGGATGAGGTAGTGCGTCAGGCCGCCGAAGCAATTGGCAAATGACGAACCCCTATCAAAGTCCGGGACTGGGGCACGCCCTCGATAATCGGAGCCGGCTCCGTTGGGCGAAGAGAGGCGCGTGCGGCGCGAACCTGTCGCTCGTCGTATACGGCCTTCTCTTCTGGGTGTACGTGGCGTGGCGGGACTTCAACAGCGAAACCGATCGACTCATTGGCTGGGGAGCCATTGCGATGGCTGGCCTCGGACTGCTTTTAGCCGCCTGGGTGCTATTCTGTGGCGATTCCATGTCTCGGCTGCTGTCCATGTTCCCGGCGACCGTATCGGTGACTCTTCTTGGACGTGGCCATTTGCCGGCAGTTACTGCATGGTGGTTAATTGTAACTGGCTTTACGGTCGCATTCGTGGGTGTTTGTTCATTCGCGCTTCGAGCAAGGCTTTCACAGGGATTCTGCCTGATCGCACCGGCTGTGTTGGGGTCTTTCGCGGTATTTCTTTGGCGTATGGCGGAAGAACACGTGGCTTTGATGATAGCCGGGTCTATTGGAGCCGTTCTCGCTTTTGTCTTTGGTGGATTGGATCATGGGATCTTGGGCCTGGCCCCAAGCGGGCCCGCTGAACGTCCCAGGGGGACTGGCGGGCCGGAGGTCAGATAGCTGTTGTGGCGAACCGATAATCCGTATGGAAGTCCGGCTCGAAGCAAGAAAGGGTCGGCGCGCCCGTCGGTTCGGCGACCTTCCTGGGTGGTTGTTGCCGGTGCATACCTGTGCGTCATCGCACACGTGCTTCTCATCCAGGTGATGGTTGGTTTTGCCGACAGTTCAAGTTCTTCCGTTGATCGGTTCGGTGTCCGAGCCTTCGTTCGGTCATCGACTAGTCTCAACTGGCATTTGGTTATGCAACGCATCGATCGTTGCTTCAGGTCTGTACGCATCCTGGTTGGTCATTCGGCGCGGAAGTACCTCCCAGAAGGCGGTGTGCCTATTGCCGGCCGTTATTCTAGTTATTTGGCCGGGTTGGATGGTCATTCAGATCGTTAGTATCGGCCTTTGATGTCCGCACGTCCCTGAAAATGCGCCCCGGGCGGCGGGTTCCTGTGAAATGACGAATGCCGTATGACAAGAAAGAGTCTGATTGGGTCGCGTGGTCGCGGTGCCGCCTGGTGGGTCACGGTGGGCGCGAATCTGTCTGTCGTGATCGTTGGCGTGCTATTGTACCTGCTCATCTGGTACGGAGTTAGCGGTTGGAGCAAGCACCATTGGTGGCTTTCCAAGTTGAATCAGTGGGCTTTGCTGATTGTAAGTGTTACTGGTGCACTTCAAGCCTTATGGTGCTTGCGTTATGGAAGCAAACGGCAAAGGCTGCTCTGTGTAGTGCCAGCGATCGTTTTGATCTCCACGGCAGGATGGCTGCTATCCAGTCTGGACATATTATTGAAGGTCGTTCCTGGTTGATGGCGACTGCTGTGCTCATCATCGTGGTTGGTTTGGTCGGCCTTGGTCTGGCGATTCTCGTCGGCGCAAGGCCGACCAACGCGTGCGTGGCCATTCGATTTAGTCTGCGGCAGATGCTGTTGTGGACCGCTGGCGTTGCGGTGCTGCTTGGACTTTTCGTTTATCGTGCTCCGAGCGGAACAGGCTATATCCTGTCGCTGCCAGTTTTCGCTATGTGGCTGGCAATAGTCGGGGTGATGTATCGTCACGCCCAGTGGCACCATTTGGCGTTCGCTGTGGCGGCGGGCTTTGCGATTGCAACGGTGGTCGAAATCGAACTGGCCTCGGGCTACGGTTCGCCGCTACCAATCATTGGGCAGATACCAGGGCCTCCATCCAAGGCGATGCAAGCCGTAAACCGGGCCCTAATGGCCATGTTCGCAGGTTTCGGGTTCTGGCAGTCGATCTATGGAGTGCGGAAGGGAAAGGGTCTTCTGAGGATGAGTTGTGCCATGACGGGGCTCGTCCTTGGCGTCGCCGCGGTTGGTATGATTGTCTCCATTCTGGACCTTTGGTTTCGCTGGGGGTTATAGACGGTTATAGACAAACACCTGGCGCGTCTCGAGCTGGTAAACCCAGCCGTGCAGCGCCAGCTCGCCGCGGGCCAGGCGTGCCGCCACCGCGGGATGCGTCCGGAGGTGCTCCAGTTGAATCAGCACGTTGTGCTGGATGGCCACGTTCAAGAGATCCGCCCCGCCCAGGTGAGCGTATTTCTGCCTCACAATCCGGCGGGCCGCCTCGCCATGCCCCAGCCACGCGCACACGGCAGGCATCGAATCGCGGATACCGTCGGCGGCCAGCAGAGCCTGGATGGCGCGGCAGTCGGAATGCCCGCAGACCACAATCTCCCGGACCCCCAGGCCGACCAGGGCAAACTCGATGGTGGCCGCCTCCCCGCCGCCGGCTGTCCCGTGCGGCGGCACCATGCCGCCCGCGCTGCGCTGTATGAACAGCTCCCCCGGCTCGGCCTGCATGATCACATCAGGGTTGACGCGCGAATCGGAGCAGGTGATGAACAGCGCTCGCGGGCGCTGTCCCTCGGCGATGCGTGTACGAACCTCACCTGGCCCGGCCTGGATTCGCTCAATATCCGGCTCATGCCGCGCCGGCGGCAGGCAAAGCCGTTCGAAATCGTCCCAGGCCAGATCGCCGAAAGCCAGCAACTGCTCGCGCGTTTCCGCCGGTGGCGGGAGCTCGATGATCCGGTCGTCGAAACGGGGCGCGGGCCTTTCGGATAACGGGCCAAGACACGACCAAGGTTCTTTGGCGGGTGCGCTCATGACGATCCCCCTCGCAGAAAGCTGCGGCCCACTGGCTATTCGATCGATTCCACGAACTATTCGATCTCTCCGAGAGCGGCCGGTCAACCATTCATCAAGCATCACGCGCCGCGGCGGGCCAGTCCGGCAGGCGCAATCGTGGGAGCCTCTCTTCCAACCGCGGGCGGTGGGACTCCAACCCCGGCGGCAGCATCAGTCTGGTGCCCAGCTCGTTTGCCGCCTCGTCGGCCGTGAAGCCGGGGCTGTCGGTCGCGATCTCGAAGAGCACGCCGCCGGGCTCGCGGAAGTAGATCGAGTGGAAGTATTTGCGGTCCATCACCGGCGAGACGTTGTAGCCCAACTCGACAAGCTTGCTCCGCCAGGCCTGCTGCTGGTCGTCGTCCGGCGTGCGAAACGCAACGTGGTGCACGACCCCCGCGCCCACGCCCCCCAGGCGACCCTCGGGCAGGCAGACGAGCTCGACGAAGGACGCGGACTCTCCAGTCCCGGCTCGGTAGCGGAAGCGGTTCCCCTCGCTGCCGTCGGCGCGGAAGCCCATCACGTCGGTCAGCAGTGTGGCAGTTTTCTCGTAGGCGTTTTCGGAGAGGGTGACCCCGTGAAACCCGCGAATGGCGTGCTGTGGCGGGACCGGCCCGCCTCTCGTTTGGCCGCGCGGTTGCGCTGTCGCGACGATCTCCAGGTTCAGGCCGTCCGGGTCGGCAAAGCTCAACACCGTTGTGCCAAAGCGAACGATGCTCGGCCGCATCCGCACCTGGTGCTCCTCGAGGCGCTGCGCCCAGAACTCCACCGCCCCTTCCGGCGCGGCGAAGCTGGTGGCCGTCGCCTGGGGCGGGCCAATCCTGCCGCGATTGGCGCCAGGCCAGGCGAAGAACGTCATGATCGTTCCAGGGCGGCCGATCTCGTCGCCGTAGTATAGATGGAAGCTGCCGGGGTCGTCGAAGTTCACCGTGAGCTTGACCAGCCGCAGCCCCAGCACGCCACTGTAGAAATCGAGGTTTCGCTGCGCGTGGGCCGTGATCGCCGTGACATGGTGAATGCCGGAAATGGTCGCGTTCATGGGTTTTTCTTATTGCGTTCGTTTCTGATCCCGGACCAGCGGCTCCAGCAGCGCCCGGCAGGCGTCGATCTCGTCCTGGTTGACCGTGTGCGGCATCCCCGGGTAACGGCGCAGCTCCACCCGCGCGCCCATCCGCCTCAGGACCGCCGCCGTCTCCAGCACGCGCTCCAGGGGAATATGCGCGTCGGGGTCGCTCGTGCCGAGGAACACCGGCGTGCCGGCAAGCGAGCCGGCGTAGTCTCGCGGCGTGCCGGGCGGACCGATGAGGCCGCCGGTCAACCCCATGACCGCGCCGTAACGCCGCGGCCGGCGGGCGGCGAACTCCAGCGCCAGGCACGCGCCCTGCGAGAATCCCAGCAGTGCGATCCGGTCGCTTGGGATGCCGCCGGCCAGCAGCTCGGCAACGAGCGACTCGATTCGGCGCAACGCCGAATCGAGAAACGGCTGATTTACTTCCAGCGGATCCAGAAACGTTCGCGGATACCAGGTAGAGCCGGCGGCCTGGGGAGCCAGCGCCGCCAGCGTTGGCAGCCCGATTTGGTCGTACAGCGGCAGCATCCCCTCGGCGGTGCCGCCCCGGCCGTGCAGCAGGACGAGCGTGGCGTCGGCCTCCTGCGGCGCGGGGCCGGCCGTCCGGACGGGCTGACCGGCATGCGGATCGGGCGTCGTTTCATCCTGCCGGAGCTGCATGTTCATGGCTCCGCAGCGGTTTCGCAACGTGGCCCTGCTCGACTGAGGCGGGACAGGGGAGCTGCGCGCGTGCGTCGCGTGCCGTTCATGGCTCGACCAGCGAATACATTCCCTGGCTGTCATGCTTGAGCTTGCCTTGCTTGACCAGCTCGTCCCAGACGGCGCGAGGGTACTGGTTCGGCGGCATGATGGCCACAATCCGGCCCTTGGCGCCGCTGCTCATGGGACCCACGCCGATTCTCGATTCGGCGTCGAGGCGCGTCAGCTTGAGACGCTTCCTGAAGGCCTTCAGCGCCAGCTTCAACTCTTGGGCTGAAGGAGTGCCCTCCGGCGGCGTCGTTGATCCGGGGGTCGACATGGCCATGCTCCCTCTCAAGTGCAGTTGCTCAGATAGCTATTTATCGATTCTACCCGGGACGGACTGGGCCGGGTACCATCGTCCGAGGCAGCTTAGCCACGAGGCGGCCGGACCGTGAGCCATACGTCGCGGATGCGATGGTCGCGGCCGGGCAGGGGCGCCTCGCCGATGCGCACGAGCGGCGCCGCGCCGGCACTTCGCCCCACGATGCGGATGGGACCCGAAAAAGCTTCCGCGCCGCCGGTGAGCGTGAGCTTGACCGCCTTGGCTGAGTCGTCACCGGCCAGCGACTTCGCCTCCGATACGCTGACACCTGCGGGCAGGCCTTGGACTTCCAGTGCGATTTCCTCGGCGAAGCCGCGCTGGCGGTCGATCGCCAACGGGATCTCCAGCGGCTCGCCGGGCACGAGCGTGAAGGCGTGGCCGGCGACCGTGAGACTGAAATCAGGCCGCCCCACGACCGCGCGGAGGCGATAGAGATAGCGAGGCCCGCCGTGCTCGTACAGGTCCGACACGACCAGCCGGTACTGGCCGTCGGCCGGAACGGCAAACGAAAGCTCGGCGTCGCGATCGCCGCCGCTGTCGTCGACGCGGGCCAGCGACTGGTCCCCGGTGTCGAACAGCTCCAGCACCGGATCGAGCGGATAGCCCAGCCCGCGGCTCTCGATCCGAAACAGCAGCGTCTGCCCCTTCACGGCCGCAAAACGCCACACGTCGCGGTCGCGGGGCGGATCGATGCGGCCCGTGACCGTAACGGGCAGCTCGATCGGCTGCGGCTGATCGAAGGGGTTGGGCTCCGCCTCGAGGATAGCCGGGTGCGGCTCCACCGGCAGCCAGGCGGCCTGCGGGAGACGGGGGTCGAAAACGGCGGCGGCCTCCCCCTGCGCCGAAGCCTCAACCGTGACCGTTGCCGGCCCGTCGCCGAGGTCCCCGTCGCCCAGGTTCCAGTCGCCGAGGTTCCAACCGCCCAACTCGACGGGCGCGGCCTGCCCGGCGGCGATCGCCAGCGGGAGCGTGTAGTCGACGAAGGGGCCCACGGTAAGGGTGAGCCGGTAGATCAGCGCGTCGCCGCCGGCCAGGGCGATCGAAGCGTCGGGAACGGCGGGAAAGCCGAACACGCGCACCAGGTACGTTGCCGCGGCCGGCGCGGTGAAATCGAGCTGCGGATCGAGCCCCAGGCAATCGTCGTTTTGGGCCAGGACGATTCCCCGCGACGAGGCGACCTGCAACACGCAATCGACGGGCGAGGCCAGCGTGCGGTGGGCCTGGACCGAAGCGACGAGCGTCTGGCCGGCCTGGAGCGCAACGGCGAACACATCGGTGTCGCCTCGCCGGCGCAGGCGGCCGTTGACCACCGCGGGCAGCTCGATGGTTTGGGGCGCGCGTGGAGTGTCGTTTGGCTCCTGCTCGTCCAGCTCGGCCAGGTTGCCGACGATCCAGGGGAGCACGGCGGCGGCGCCCTCGGAGTTATAGAGCCGCACCCAGCACACTCCCGGCACGACGTCGTCGGCCACGCTGAACGAGAGCCGGCCTTTCGCTTCCAGCGCGGTGACCGTGACGCCGGGCCGATCGACGCACGCCTCGACCGGCCAATCGGCGAACGTGCCCGCCGCGGTCACCTCGACGCTGGCGCCGCGCCGAGCGCCGGCGGGAAAGAAGTATTGGGCCTCCGGGGGCGCGGCGGCCGCCAGCGCCGCGCTCAGTATCAGCCAGCCGCAGGCGGCAATGATCGCGGCTTTGCACTCCATCACGCTACCCCATCAGCTCGGCGATGGGCGTCGGATCGCTTACCAGGTGCACGGGCCGCCCTTGCGGCGTGTGGTAGATCTTGCCCGGGTCGATGCCCAGCTTTTGGTAAACGGTCGAGACAAAGTTCTCCGGCGACAGCATGCGCTCGACCGCCGCGTAGCCGCTGCGGTCGGTGGCGCCGACGACCTGCCCGCCGGGCGTGCCGCCACCGGCAAACAGGATCGACATGGCGTTGGCCCAGTGGTCGCGGCCTGGTTTGCTCTGGCCGGAGAGCGTCGAGATCTTGGGCGTGCGGCCGAACTCGCCCAGGGCGACCACCAGCGTCGTGTCGAGCAGTCCCCGCTCGTCGAGGTCGAGGATCAGCGAGGCGATGGTCGACTCGAAGCGAGGCAGCCGCTTGCGCAGGCCGCCGAAGATGTCGGAGTGGTGGTCCCACCCTCCGTCGTAGAGCGTGACAAAGGGCACGCCCGCTTCGACCAGCCGCCGGGCCAGCAGCGCCCGCTGGCCGAAGGGGTTGCGGCCGTAGGCCTCGCGGACCGAGTCGGGTTCGCTCTGGATGTCGAAAGCTTTTTGGGCCCGGACGCTGGTCACCAGGTCGTAACCCTGCCGGTAGTATTCGTCGAGCGCGTGGACGGGGTCGCCCGCGGCGCGGTCGTCGATGCGCGGGAGCCGATCGACCATGCCGCGCAGATCGCGGCGGCCGATGAAGCGGTCGTCGGTCAGCCCTTCAGGCAGGGCCACGTCGCGGACGCGGAAGTTGTCGCGGTTGGGATCGTCGGAGACGACGAAGGGGGCGTACTTGGCCCCCAGGAAGTTCGGGCCGCCGGAGCGCGACATGCTGGGCATCGAGAAGTAACCCGGCAGGCCGCGGGGAGCGCCCCGCTCGTAGGCCGCGACCGAGCCGAGGCTGGGGTGAAAGCTGACAAACGCGCCGCAGCCGACGGGGATCCGCGGCGGAGCGCCGGTCATCATGTAGTGGTTGCCGGCGCCGTGGTTCCCCTGGTTGTGGCAGACCGAGCGGACAATGGCCAGCTTGTCGGCGATGCCGGCCAGCCGCGGCATGTGCTCGGAGAAATGCACGCTGGGCAGGCGGGTCTCGATCGCCTCGAACTCGCCGCGGATTTCCAGCGGCGCCTCGGGCTTGGGATCGAACGTTTCAAAGTGCGTCGGTCCGCCGTCCATCCAGATCAGGATGCAGTTGACCGGCTTGCGCGTGCCCTCGCCGGCCTCCTGGGCGGCCTGGCCGGAGAGCCGGAGCAGGTCGACCAGGCCTCCGCAGCCCAGGGCGGCCAGGCCCAGTTGCAACGAGTCGCGGCGAGTCATTCCCTGGCAGTTGCGATGGACGGCCATGGCAGGCTCCCTTCAGTCTTTGAATATGAACTCGGGGGTATTCAGCAAGGCCCACAACAGGTCTTCGGCGGCCTCGCGGCGGCTGCGTTCGTCGAAAACCGAGACGGCCGCCTGGGCCTCGTCGGCCGCGGGGTAACGGGCGTAGACCAGCAGGTAAAGCTCTTCGACGATCTCGGCGGGGGTCTTATCCGAGGCGGCCAGCGCGGCGGCGCGGCCGGCGTCGCTGATGACTTTGGCGTGCAAGCTGGGGGCATTCATCATGTGCAGCGTCTGGACCACGGTGGTGTCGGGAGTGCGCTCGCAGGGCGGATCCTGGTTCTCGTCGGGCCGCCCGAAGGCGTCGAGGAACAGCGAGCCGACGCGGTGCGTCCAGATCTCCATTGCCCGCGACTCGGGCGGCATGGCGGCGAAGGTCTCAGGAACCTGCGTGATATCGCAGATGGCGTCCAGCAGCACCTCGGCCCCCAGCCGCTGCCGGTAGTGGCGGGAGTAACTGCGCGTGTCGGCCACGTTGCGTTCGTTGGCCAGTGACGACAGGCCATACACGTACGAGGTCATCATGGTCCGCAGCAGCGCCTTCTGGTCGTAGCCGAGCCGGCGGAACTCGTCGGCCAGGGCCGCCAGCAAGGCCGGGTTGCTCGGCGGGTTGGTGGCCCGCAGGTCGTCGACGGGGTCGACCAGGCCGCGTCCCATCAGCTCCGCCCAGATGCGGTTGACCGCCGCGCGGGCGAAGTAGGGGTTGTCGTCGGAGGTCATCCAATCGGCCAGTGCCTCGCGTGGATCCTCGCCCGGCTCGACCGGCCGGGCCTCGCCGAAGAGCGGGCGGGGATCGAGCAGCTCGCCGGTGAGCGGGTGGGCGACCGTGCCCTTGCCGCCGTGGAAGACGATCTCCTCGCCGCCGGAGATGGGCGGCGAGAGGCCGGTCCCCTTGCGCTCGATCTGGGCGAAGTAGGCGGCGAGACTGTAAAAGTCTTTCTGGCCCCAGACCTCGAAGGGATGCTGGTGGCACTTGGCGCATTCCAGCCGGATGCCCAGGAAAAGTTGGCTGACGCTGGTGGTGATCTCGTCGGGGCCGCGGCGGTCGCGGAACAGCGTGACGGCGCCGTTGCGCCAGGTGCTGCCGCGGGCGGTGACCAATCGGCGCACGAACTGGTCGTAGGAGAGGTTGCGCCGAAAGGCGTCGCGCAGCCACTCATCCAGGCTGAACGTGGCCTTGATGCCGACTCGGTAGGGGTTGGGCCGCAGCAGGTCGGCCCACTTGTTGGCCCAGTAGTCGGCGTACTCGTCGCGCTCCAACAAGGCATCGACCAGGCGGTCTCGCTTCTGGGGATCGGCGTCGGCAAGCCAGGCGCGGACTTCGCCTGGGGTGGGCAGCCTGCCGATGGCGTCGAGGTAGACGCGGCGGAGGAAGGTGCTGTCGGCGGCGGGCTCGCTGGGCGTGACGCCCATCTGGGCCAGCTTCCGCCACACCAGTTCGTCGATAAAGTTGTGCCGCGGCAGCGAGTCGTACACCGCCCTGTCGACCGGGTGCGGCAGCGGGATGGCGGTGTCCCACGTGGCGATCTGGCCCATGTAGCGGGCCATGATCGTGGCCTGGCCGGGCAGCTCGCCGGCCGCCACGCGCCCCTCGCGGCCCACGGCGGCAATGGCCGCCTCGCTCGACTGGAAGTCGGCCAGCGCAGTCACGTCGCGCGTCGAGCCGTCGCTGTAGCAAGCGGTGACGGCGAGCTGCTCTTCGTCGCCTTGGGTCATCACGCGCTGGCTGGGCGAAAGTTCGATGCGGACCAGCTCGGGGTCGTCCGGCCGGTTGCGCGGCATGCCGGCCACGATCCAGGCGCCCAGCGTGGCATAGTGCGGGCTGTCGGGCGGCAGTCGTCGGCCGCCGCCGTGCGGCACGCGTGCGGCCGCTTTGCGCAACAGGAGGCTGTTGTCGGGTGCGGCGGGAAACAATCGGCGCCCGCGGGCGTCTTTGACGATGGCGGCATAGTCGAAGTCGGGGTCGAACCCCAACAGCGACAGCGCAAAGCCGTTCTGGCCGCGCGCCTTGCCATGGCAGGCGCCGGCGTTGCAGCCGGCCGCCGTGAGTATGGGGAGCACGTCGAGCTCGAAGCGGGGAGTGCCGTCCAGGGGATCGGCATCGCCGACCGGCGGCCTGGTGTCCGGGCTTTCCGCCCTTACCAGCCCAGCGCACCAGAGCGCCGCCGCAAGCAGACCCAACCATGAAACGAGGTGGCGCGGCATCGTTCGGCAGACCGTGGGAGGCGGGATGCTGGGGGGACCCCATTCTAATAAACGGCTGTCGATGCATCAACCTTGCATGAAGGTCCTTATTTCGCCGGGCATGCCCGTGCCACGGGCACCCCTATTCAATCAGAAACGTCGTTTCCTGAACCAACTGCTCGGCGATGTAGGCCAGGCACCGCGCGGGCGGCCGGCCCAGCACGCTTGCGGCCAATGCATGCCGGTCTCGCCGCGGCAGCGGAACGTGGCGCAGCACAATGCGGCCGCCACGCGCGACGACGCGGGCAAGCTCTCGCAGGGCTTCACGAGTCAGGGGTGTTCGCTCCACGATCACCAGGTCCACGCTGTGGTCGGCCAGGGGGATCGCCTCGGCCCGGCCGAGAATCAGCCGCCCAATCGCCAGACCCTTGCCGGGACCAACCGTCTTGACGTGGCTGAGGTTCAGGTTCCAGGCTTGCGGGTGCCGGCCTTCCCCGCCGACGTCGAGAACCATCGGAAGCGGTCTAGCCGGCTCGCCGAACTCGACCCGCCGATCCAGCGGTGTGCCCAGCGACTTGCAATTCAAGATCCGACCTCCCTGGTCTTGCCGCCGCCGTCTGCTTGAGCAAACGCCCCGGCGCGCGTGCCACTGGCACGAGGGGCGTCACCTCGCTAGGCAATGACAGTATCATATCCTCCGGGCGATGCACCAACCTGGCCCGCTGCGAGGGCGCGGGGGCGGTATGGCAAACACAACGGCCTCGAGCCAAGAGGCCGACTTATCTGCCGACGCAACGGTTCTTTCCGGTGCTCTGCACATCCACGTCGCTTTCGACTGGGGCGACGAGGTCGACCTGGCGCAGGCCCAGCAGCTTGCCCCGTCGAGGTTGAGGGCCTTGACGCGGCGTCCGCGCACGCCTTCGTCGATCGCCTATCGGCCGCCGGCAGCCGCTACGATCGACACGGGGTCGCCAGGAAGGCCGGATAGAATCGACGGCATGGACCCGAATCCTTACAAGTCGCCTGAATCGGAAGGTTCACCAAGCAAAGGCAGCCCTTCGGAGCTGACTTGGCGCGCAATCCTTGCATTGGTGGTGCTCGGTTATGTTCTCACGCTCGTAGGCGGCATCTTCGTCGAGCACAGGTTCGACCCATGGTACGGAGTTGTTGGCGGCATTTCCGTGCTGCTCACTTTGGTCTTATTTCGGTTCCGGCATCGCTGATCGAACAACCCCAAGCTTGGAGGACTGACCGCATGAAGACGCGACCTATCCAATTCAGCATTGCCATGCTCCTGGCACTGACCGGGCTCGTGGCGGTTACCGCGTGGGCACTCGTTAGTGAACCGACGATGGCGACCGGCGCCGTGCTAACGCTGTTGATTCTTGCCTACGCGGCCCTGTCAATCACGGGCTGTATGAGCGCAAAAGGAGACGGCAGGACATTTTGGATCGGCGTGGCTACTTGTTCGTTATTTGTTGTGTATTCGATCGGTTTCTGGGCCACCGCCGGCGAGGAAAGTCTTGACGACGTCTTTACTCAGGTACACAGGTTTCGCAGCACCCTTGCCCTCTTATGGGGCAGCATGATCCCAATCGGCCTTCTTTGCGTTGCGTTCCGCTGGCTGTTGCTCCGTGGCGCGGAGAGGGACGGTCAAGAGACGTTGGATCGCACGTTATGATGATTTGATTACCAACCGTTGCTGCAAAACATAGACCCCGCGCAAAGCGCGCGGTTTTTTCGTTGGCCAAATTGCTTGCGATCAGCCGGCAGGCGTGGTCCATAGGGGTCGGACGGGCGATCACAGGCCCCTATCGCGATGAAGCACTACCTGCAGGTCACGGATGCGGACTTTGACCTGGCAACCTAAGGCGGCGCAGAATCCGGCGCACAGGCGGTGCAGCGGGCGCACGCCGGGAGCCCCGGGGAGTCACACAAAACGACGCAAGCCCATGATAGGTCACGGGCTTGTGCGAATACCGGCGATGACCGGCGAAAAGCTGCGAAAGCAAAAAACGGAGAGGACAGGATTCGAACCTGCGGACCAGTTTCCCGGTCACGGGTTTAGCAAACCCGCGCTTTCGACCACTCAGCCACCTCTCCAAACGGTCGAAGTGCAACCCGGCCAAACCAGCCAACGCCAAGCCAAGCGGCCGGCCGCACTCTACGCGAATTCTAGGCATTCGCCCGCCTCCTGCAAGGGATCTTCCACCCCACCCGCCCCCGCCCGCCATGGCCCCAAGTGACGAGAATCTGCCGAGAATGCGGGCGCAGCGGGCGGCGGGCGGACCGCGGGAAGCGGATTGTACGGCCCGTGCCGCCCAGACCCGCCCCGCCCCCCAAATTCCTTGCAAATTCGGCAGGCGACAACCGGACCGCGCCGGATTAGAGTTGTAATAGCGCCCGAATTTCTGGCGAATCCGGCTTCACTAGCTAATAAGAGGACTTCCCGCGGTGAACACTCGTTGTTGCGTCTGGCTGCTGGCGGCGATCGGTTGGTCTTGCCTCGATCGCCCGCTTTGGGCCGCCGACCTCAACGAGCGTAACGAAACCGCGGCCGCCACCGACGCAGGCCGACCTGACGCCGGCCGGGCTGGCGCCGATGCGGACGGTCTGGCCGGGGCCCAGGCGGCACGCCTGGCCAGTGCCCGCCTGGCGGCCCTGGAGTCGATCACGGCCGAGGACATCCAACGGCACGTCGAGGCGCTGGCCGACGACACGTTCGAAGGCCGCGAGGCGGGCAGCCGGGGCGGCCGGGCGGCGGCCGGCTACCTGGGCCGCGAGTATCAGAAGAACAAGCTGGCCGGCGGCGGCACGGGCGGCGGCTACTACCAGGTGTTCGGCCCGCAATACCGCAACCTGCTGGGCCTGCTGCCTGGCAGCGATCCGCTGCTGGCCGACGAGGTGATCGTCGTGGGGGCCCACTACGACCACGTGGGCTACGGCAACGCGACCAACAGCTACGGCCCCGTCGGATACATCCACAACGGGGCCGACGATAACGCCAGCGGCACCGCGGGGCTGCTGGAGGTGGTCGAGGCGCTGGCGAGCATGGAGAGCAGGCCGAAGCGGTCGATCCTGTTCGCGCTCTGGGACGGCGAGGAGAAGGGACTGCTCGGCTCGCGGCACTGGGTCAACGAGCCCACGCTGGCACTGGAGCGGGTGACGATCATGCTCAACATGGACATGATCGGCCGCCTGCGCAACGATCGGCTGGAGGTGTACGGCATCCGCAGCAGCCGCGGCCTGCGGCGGATGGTCAGCCTGGCCAACAGAGACTCGAACCTGGTGCTCGACTTCCAGTGGGACATGCGGGAGGACAGCGACCATTTTTCGTTCTACGACCGCGGCCTCCCCGTGCTGATGCTGCACACCGGGCTGCACGAGGACTACCACCGTCCCGGCGACGACGCGGAAAAGATCAACCTGGCGGGCGCCGAGCGCGTCGGCCGCCTGCTGTTCAATATGCTGATCGATTTGGCCGATCGTCCGGACATCTCCGGCTTTCGCCAGGCCTCGCACAGCGAGTCGGCCGCCGCGCGCCGGGCGCTGGAGCGGCCGCTGCCGCCGCTGCCCGGCCGGCTGGGGATCACCTGGGATCTGAAGATGGACGCCGAGGGACGCGGCCTGTGGGTGACGCGCGTGGCGGCCGGTTCTCCCGCGGCGCTGGGGGGCATCCGCCCCGGCGACCGCATCGTGCGGTTCGACGGCCGCCCGGTCGATCGCGGTGCCGCGTTGCGGGCCATGGCCCTTGCGGCCGAGAGCCCGGTCGAGGTGAGCCTCGTGCGAGCGCCTGCCAGCGAGCCGATTGAGCTGAGCTTGCAGTTGCGCGGCGACCCGGTGCGTTTGGGCTTGTCGTGGCGGGCCGACGATGCCGAGCCCGGCAGCGTGCTTTTGACGCGCGTCGTGCCCGACTCGCCCGCGGCGCGGGCCGGCCTGCGGGTGCAGGACCGCATCTACCAGGTATCGGGCCAGTCCGTCGCGAGCAGCGACGAGTTGGCTCGCCTCTTGCTCGAGTCGGGTGGTCCCGTCGAGCTGGCCGTCGAGCGGCAGGGCCGCGTGAGCAGCGTGCTGTTGCCCCCCTCGGGCTTTGCAGGCGAGTAAAGACAGAAGTCGGGAGCGACCACACTAACCCGACGCGCCAGCGAGAGGCCAGTCGCCCCAGCGACCACGTCCTCGACCTGACACGGCTAACAGGGCTCCTCAGCTTGGACGCCTCTCGCTGGCGCGTCGGGTCGTTGCACGCTCCTCGTGTGCTCGGGATACGCCTCTCGCTGGCGAGAGCGGGTTAGTGTTACCACGCTTCGAAGCGCTAGCCTCTCCAAGGGTGGCCGAACTCCTGGTCCTTGACTCCTGGCTCCTGACTCCTGATCCTTGACTCCCATGCCGTGCTGCAAGTCCGCCTCTGGAGGATCCCCTGGTCTCCTTGTCGGATTCTCGTCCTTCTCCCGGTCCCCTATTCGCTGTACGCTGTCCCCAGGTGGGCCGGCAAGGCACCATCTTCGGAGCGAGCGGAGCAGGTTGGTGGCGATGCTCGACCGGGCGAAACCCGACGCTGCAAGGGAGGAAAGATTGTTCGATGGTTGAGGTGCTCGTGCTCGACGTCGGTCCTCTCGCCATGTCGCTGGACCTCTGCCTTCTGACCTCTGACCTCTGCCTTCTGACTCCTGACTTCTGATCTCTGACTTCCGACCTCTGACTTCTGACCTCCGCCTCCCGCGCGCTCCATGAAACTGTCCCTGATGATCACCTGCATGGGCGACGTGCTGCGCCCGGAAGTGGGCCAGGCCACGGTGCGGCTGCTGCGCAAGCTGGGGCACGAGATCGAGTTCCCCGAGGACCAGACCTGCTGCGGCCAGCCGTTTTTCAACAGCGGCTTTGCCGACCTGGCCCGCCAGCAGGCCAGGCACACGATTCATGTTTTCTCCGATCCGCGGCCGGTCGTCGTTCCCTCCGGCTCGTGTGCGGCCATGGTCAAGCTCGAGTATCCGCACCTGCTCGAGGGCGACCCCGAGTGGCACCCGCGGGCCGTCGAGCTGGCTGAGCGCACGTTCGAGCTGGGCGACTTTTTGGTCAACCAGCTCAAGGTGCTCGACGTGGGGGCCCGCTACCAGGGCCGGCTGACCTATCACTATGCCTGCCACCTGCGCGGGCTGGGGCTGACGGGCCACGTCGAGCAACTCATCGAGCACGTCGAGGGCGCCACGCTGGTGCCTTTGCGGCATCTGGACCAATGCTGCGGGTTTGGCGGCTCGTTCTCCATCCGCTATCCGGAGATCTCGACCGCCATGGTCAGCGACAAGGTGCGCTGCATCCTCGAGACCGAGGCCGACGCCGTCGTCTCCACCGACCTCGGCTGCCTGGTGAACATCGGCGGCCGCCTGCACCGGCAGGGCCGCGAGCTGGAGGTGCTGCACCTGGCGGAGCTGCTGGTCAAGGAGTGAGGAGGGGGAAGGCAGAGGGAGAAAGGAGGAAGGAGGTACTTGGCACTTGGATTATGGTGCTTGGCACTTGGCACTTTGGGGCTTTCCTAAGTTCTAAGATCCAAGTACCAAGATCTGCCTTCGGGGTCGCCGCTGTTGCAGGCAAGTGCCGCACACCGGACAATGACCGGCATGGAAGCATTCGAGCCAAATGAGCCGAGAAAACGGCGGTGGCGCTGGCGCCAGTATAGCCTGTCGACGCTGCTGGTCGTCGTGACCATCGTGGCCGTGGGCCTCGGCCTGGTGACCAGCCGTGCCGAGCGGCAACGGCGAGCGGTAGCGGCTATACGCGAGGCAGGGGGCTACGTATGGTACGACTTTGAGCGTGGCCAGCCCGGCAGTAAAACACCGCCGCCGGGGCCCGACTGGCTGCGGCCCATTCTCGGCGTGGACTATTTTGCCGACGTGGTGGGGGCTTCGGCATCGCGCATGACCGACGCGACATGCTCGCACTTCAGCGCGTTGCCGAAGTTGGAAAACTTGAGCCTGGGCAACACGCAAGTCACCGACGCCGGGCTCGCCCACTTGGCGGGGCTGACGAGCCTCAAGGAGCTTGACCTGAGGGGCACACGGGTCACCGGTACCGGACTTGGGCACCTGACGGGGTTAACCCGGCTACAGGCGCTGTTCCTGGATGGCACGCCGGTCACCGATGCCGGCCTTGCGGATCTGGGCGAGTTGACGAGTCTCCAGAGACTGGGGCTGTCCGGCAGGCAGGTCACCGACGCGGGACTGGCGCATCTGGCCGGGCTGACGAGCCTGCGTGAGCTGAACCTAAACAACACGCAGATCACCGATGCCGGCCTGGCGCAGTTGACCGAGTCGACAAGCCTGGGATGGCTGGCCCTCAATAACACGCAGATCACCGACGCGGGACTTGCGCATCTGGCCGCGATGAAAAGCCTGTGGCGATTGGACCTGAATGACCCGCAGATCACCGACGCTGGACTTGCGCATCTGGGCAGGTCGACGACGCTGGAAGTGCTGCAACTGCATGGACCGCAGATCACCGACGCCGGCCTGGCGCACCTGGCCAGGCTGACGAGCCTACAAAGCCTTAGACTCCGTGGCACGCAGGTCACCGACGGGGGTTGCGACAGGTTGCGGCAGGCCCTGCCTGGGTGCTCCGTTGGGCACTAGAGCAGCCGACAGGGGAGAAGGCAGAAGGAGGCGCTTAGGACTTGGGGCTTGGATCTTTGGATCTGTTGCAGACGCATTCCGCAGCGCGGACAATGTCCGGCATGGAAGTATCCGAGCCAAAGAGGCCCAGGAAGCGGCGGTGGAGCTGGCGGCAGTACAGACTATCGACGCTGCTGGTCGTGGTGACCATCGTGGCCGTGGGCCTCGCCCTGGTCGTCGTTCCCGCTGAACGGCAGCGGCGCGCGGTAGCGGCGATCCGCGAGGCGGGGGGCTCGGTATTGTATGACTTTGAGTATGACTTTGAGCGTAGCTGGCCCAGGGTCAAAACACCGGACGACCTCCCGGGACCCGACTGGCTGTGGCGGATTGTGGGCGTGGACTATTTTGCCGACGTGGTGCGGATTTTCGCATCGGACATGACCGATGCGACGTGCTCGCACTTGAGCGCGTTGACGAGCCTCGAACACTTGGACCTGGGTGACGCGCACGTCAGCGACGCCGGCCTTCCGCATCTGGCCCGACTGCCGAGGCTGAAGAAGCTGTACCTGAGTGGCACGCAGGTGACCGACGCCGGCCTTGCGCACCTCGCCGGGATGACGAGCCTCGAAGATCTGTGGCTGCACGACACGCGCGTCACTGGCGCCGGGCTGGTGCACCTCGCCGGGCTGACGAGCGTGAAAGAACTATTGCTGGAGAACTGCCAGGTCGCCGACGCAGACCTGAAACATCTAGCCGGGCTGACGAGCCTTAAAAGCCTGCACCTGAGTGGCACACAGGTGACCGACGCCGGCCTTGCGCACCTCGTCGGGCTGACGAGCCTGGAAGGCCTTTTCCTGAATGGCACGCAGGTCACCGATGCCGGCCTTGCGCATCTGGGCGGACTGACGAGACTGCGATGCCTTTGCCTGCGTGGCACGCAGATCACCGATCCCGGCCTGGCGCATTTGGACCAGTTGACGAGCGTGTGGTGGCTGGACCTGACGGGCACGCAGGTCAGCGACGCCGGCCTTGCGCATCTGCGCGGGCTGACGAGCCTGCAATGGCTGTGGCTGGGCGGCACGCAGGTCGCCGACGCCGGCCTTGCGGACCTCGCCGCGCTGACGCACCTAACAAGGCTGGACCTGCCGAGCACGCACGTCACAGACGCTGGCCTGGCGCATCTGGGCGGGTTGACGAACATGGAAAGCCTCGACTTGACCGGGACGCAGGTCACCGACGCTGGACTAGCGCATCTGGCGGGGCTGACGAGCCTAATAATACTGGATCTGAGAGGCACGCAGGTCACGAAAGAAGGTTGCGACAAGCTGCAACAGTCCCTGCCGGCTTGCCGGATTGTTCGCTAGGAGGAAGGCAGAAGGAGGAAGGCAGAAGGAGGAAGGACAGGTGCTTGGTGCTTAGGACTTGGGGGCTTGGTGCTTGGAGCTTGTACTTGGCAGTTTTGGGCTCCGTCGGGGGTGGGCGCGATCCGCCTTGAGATCGAAGAGGAACTGGTTGTCAGCGCCTTTCTTGACGGTTGCCGTGAGACCCGACTCAAGGCTCGAGTATTCCTCCGGCAGGAGGTGTTTGATTTCCGATGCAGGCACCCCCTCGAACGTGAGGTCGTGGCGCCGATTGATCCGTTGCCAATCTCTCTTGCTCACCACGACGGCGTAGTCGCCGGACAAGGCGCCATCGGGGCTGTACTTCGGGTTGAAGTAGGTGCTCAGCGTGAAATTACCTTTGTCGTCGGTATAGCCGTAGGCTTGCTTGCACTCCCGATGCCGGGGAAGGAACGCGACTGTAGCTCCCGACACCGGCGCCCCATCCATGGTAATTGTCCCGCTGACTGGGATGGTCCGGGGGAGCCTTTCTGGCGCACTGATCCAGAAAACCACCGCAAGCACGGTGACGCACGCCAGAAGCGCGCGGAAGCTGAACTGCAACCGCGGCCGGCCGTTCGGGTTTGGAACGGGTTGGGACATTGAATCATCGAGCAGTCAGGCGCCAGCAAAGAACCGGCTGGCATCGACTGCCAACAGTCATCATTCTAGTGGCACCGCTGGACCATATCCACAAATCGCCCCTTGTAGCCGGACGCAACTACCGCCCCGTAGACTTGCTCCGGGACGACTAGTCGCATAAACTGACGCTTGCGCGTTGGGGGCTTATTGGAGTACCCCGGCGCGCTGGGACTTTGACCCAGGCACCCCCGGGCGAAAAGCACGAAGGACGAGGACTGGGGCACGCTTATCGCTTTGCCCCAGCCACCCGTGGGAAAGGAAGAAGGAAGAAGACTGGGGCACGCTGACGCTTTGCCCCAGCCACCCGGACGCCAGCCAACCGACACGCCACCTGCCAGCAACCAGTAACTAGCAACTACCGGCAACTAGCTATGCCTGCGAATAGTCTACCGCTGAATGGCGAACGATGCGGCGAAGCGATCGCGCTTTCGCGGCGGGGATTGCTCAAGGCGGGCAGCCTGGGGCTGATGGGAGTCTCGCTGGCGCGGCTGCTTCAAGCCGACGAAGCGGCCCGCCAGGCTGGCATCACGCCGCGGGCCGATGCCTGCGTGCTGGTTTTCCTGAACGGCGGCCCCAGCCACCTCGACATGTGGGACATGAAGCCCGATGCGCCCGACGGCATCCGCGGTGAGTTCAAGCCGATCTCCTCGTCGGTGCCGGGCCTGCAAGTCTCCGAACACCTGCCGCGGCTGGCCGGCCAGATGCACCGCTTCAGCCTGGTGCGATCGATGCACCATAGCGTCAACAATGCCCACGCGCTGGCCGTGTACACCAGCCTGACCGGCCACGACCGCGGCGATGGCACGGTGGCCGTCGGCACGGGGCCCAACGACTACCCGTCGCTCGGCTCGACGCTGGCCATGCTCCGCCCACCCCGCAAGACCAGCGTGCCAAGCGTCTGCCTGCCGTATATCACCAAGGAAGGCGCCGGCGGACCGCCCCAGCCCGGATTCTTTGGCGGCTTCCTGGGCGGCGCCTACGATCCACTCTTCGTGCTCAAGAACCCCAACGAGCCCGACTTCGCCGTCCCCGAGCTCACTTTGTCGGCCGATGTGCCGGGCGATCGACTGGCTGCCCGGCGGAACCTGCTGTCCGAGGTGGAACAACCCTTCGTCGTCGGCCCGCCGCGGGCGGCCATCGACTCGATGGAGGGATTCCAGCAGCGGGCCCTCGACCTGCTCACGTCGGAAGCGGCCCAGCGCGCCTTCCGCATTGCCGACGAGCCGGACAACATCCGCCAGTCGTATGGCCGCAACATCTACGGTCAGAGCGTCCTGTTGGCCCGGCGGTTGATCGAGGCCGGCACGCGCGTCGTCACCATTTCCTGGGCGCCGGATGCCAACGCGACCTGGGACACGCACGGAGGCAATTTCAAGAAGCTCAAGAACGAGCTGCTGCCCCAGTTCGACGCGGCCTGCACCAGCCTGGTGACCGACCTGGCGGACCGCGGTCTGCTCGACCGCACACTGGTGGCCGTGCTGGGCGACTTCGGCCGCACGCCCAAGATCAACGGCAGCGACGCGGGCCGCGATCACTGGAATTACTGCTACAGCCTGATGCTGGGCGGGGGCGGGATCCGAGGCGGTTTCGTGTACGGCGCCAGCGACAAGATCGGCGCCTTTCCGGCCCGCGATCCGCTGGTGCCCGGCGACGTCATCTCGACGATTTACCACCTTCTGGGCGTGGCCAACGACCGCTGGATCGCGGATCAGCTCGGCCGGCCGCACCGGCTGGTGTCGAAAGGCGACGTTGTCGGCGAGCTGATTTCATAGTTGCTAGTTCCTGGTTCCTAGTTTCTAGTTGCAGCAGGAAGGAGGAAGCGTCTCGAGTTCCGTCACCCGCTACGTGCCGACCCACCACCCCTCCGCCCGCCATCCATACCCTCCCCGGAGGCCACAACTTGCCTGCCTGCCCGCACTCGACCGGGACCGGTCTGCGTTCGATCAAACGGCTGATCGCGCTGGCCCTGGCCCTGCTCGCGAATCACGTGATCGTGGCGGATGCAGCCGCGGCGACGTTCCGGGTCGCGCCTGCCTCTGTCGAGTTGGAGGGCACGTTCGCCCGGGCACAGTTGTTGGCCACTGCGCTGGAGACTGACGGGAGCACCAACGACCGCTCGGCCGACCTGACGCGGCAGGCGGTTTATGCGTCGTCGAATCCGCAAGTCGTAACGGTCAGCGACGCCGGCGCGCTGTTGGCCACGGGCAATGGGCCGGCGGTGGTGAGCGTGACGGCCGGCGGAGAAGCGATCGAGGTCCCGGTCGCGGTGAGCGGCGTCGAAGAGCGGCCTTCGATCGGCTTCGTCTCGCACGTATTGCCCGTATTGAGCAAGGCCGGCTGCAACGCCGGCGCCTGCCATGCCAGCCAGTACGGCAAGGGAGGCTTCAAGCTCTCGGTGTTCAGCTTCGCGCCGGACGAGGACTACCTAGCAATTCTCCGCGACCGCCAGGGGCGCCGCGTGAATCGCCTCGATCCCGACCGGAGCCTGCTCTTGCTCAAGCCGACCTTGGCGGTGCCGCACGGCGGCAACCGGCGGCTCACGGCCGACTCGGTCGATTACAAGATCCTGCGGGCCTGGCTGTCGGCGGAGACTCCGGCGGGACCGAAGCCGGAAGAGCCGAGGGTCCGCTCGATCCAGGTGCTGCCGGGCCGGCGCGTGGGCCAGCCCGGCTTCACGCAGCAATTGCAGGTGCTGGCCACGTACAGCGACGGCAAGACCCGCGACGTGACGCATTGGGCCCGCTTCGACAGCCTCGACGAAAGCGTCGTCGCGGTCGCCAACGATGGGTTGTTTACTGCCGTGGGCCGCGGCCAGTCCAGCGTGATGGTGCGTTTCGAAGGGCAAGCGCAGGTGGCGACGGTCATCGTGCCGTATGCCGACAGCGTTGCGCTGGCCGGCTGGACGGAGAACAACTTTGTCGACACGCTGGCCGCCGCACGGTTCCGCGAGCTGGGCATCGAGCCCTCGCCGCCGGCCGACGACGCCACGTTTCTGCGACGCGCGTTCCTGGACGCGATCGGCACGCTGCCCAGCGTCGAAGAAGCCGCGGCCTTCATCGATTCGCCCGACCCCGACAAGCGGACAAAGCTCGTCGACAGGCTGTTGGGCCTCTCGGCCGACGCCTCGCAGAACGTCTACAACAATCAGTATTCGGCCTGGTGGTCGCTGAAGTGGTCCGATCTGCTGCGGTCGTCGAGCAGCACCATCGGCGAGCAGGGGATGTGGGCCCTGCACAACTGGATCAACGAGTCGTTGCGGGAGAACAAGCCGTTCGACCGGTTCGTCCGCGAGCTGATCACGGCCACCGGCTCGGTCTATCGCAGCGGACCGGCCAACTATTACCGCATCGCCAATAACCCGCAGGACCTGGCCGAGAACACCGCCCAGTTGTTCCTCGGCGTGCGGCTGCAGTGCGCCAAGTGCCATCACCATCCATTCGAGAAGTACAGCCAGGACCATTACTACGGGTTCGCCGCCTTTTTCGCCCGCGTGGGCACCAAGGGAAGCCAGGAGTTCGGCTTGTTCGGCGGCGAGCAAGTGGTGCTGGTCCGATCGTCGGGCGAAGTGGGCCACCCGAAAACCGGCCAGGCGATGAAGCCCACACCGCTGGAAGCGGAACCGATCGAGGCCGCCGGCGACCGCCGCCGGCCGCTCGCCGAGTGGATGACGTCGCCGGACAACCCGTTTTTTGCCCGCAACGTGGTGAACCGCTACGTGGCTTACCTGCTGGGCCGCGGCCTGGTCGAGCCCATCGACGACATGCGGGCCACCAACCCGGCGAGCAACGCCGAGCTGCTGGACCGGCTGGCGGCCGATTTTACGGCCAGCGGCTTCAACTTGAAGCACCTGCTGCGGACGATCATGACCTCCCGGCTGTACCAGCTCGAGTCGCAGCCCACGGCGGACAACGCGGCCGACCGCCGCTTCTACAGCCACTACCAGGTGAAACGGCTGGCGGCCGAGCCGCTGTTGGATGCGATCGACTATGCGACCGGCGTGCGGACGAAGTTCCGCAACCTTCCGCCGGGGACACGCGCCATCGAGCTGCCCGACGGCGAATACCCGGACTATTTCCTCAAGACGTTCGGCAAGCCCCGCCGCGTCAGTGTCTGCGAGTGCGAGCGCTCGTCGGAGGCCAACTTGTCGCAGGCGCTGCACACGCTCAACGGCGAGTCGGTGGCGGGCAAGATCGCCGACCCCAACGGCCGGGTGGCCAAGCTCATGGCGGCCGGAAAAAGCTTCGACGAGAGCGTCCACGAGCTATACCTGGCCACCTGGTCGCGGCGGGCGACGCCGGAGGAGCTGGCGGCCCTGAAGACCTTTCTGGACCAGAGCCCGGATCCAAAGACCTTCTACGAGGATCTGCTCTGGACGCTGATCAACTCCAAGCCCTTCCTGTTCGTGAGGTGATCCTGGTGACGACTTGCCCTGCCACTTGCTCTGTGACGCGCGTTGCCCGCTTCGGGGCCGCGTTGGCGCTGGCCGCCGCGGCCGGCGCGCTGATCACGGGCAAGGCGGTGGCGCAGAGCTCGTACCCAATGATCATGAGCGCTCGCCCGCTGGCGGTGCAGGTTGGCCAGGCGAGCGAAGTAGAGGTTTCTGCTCGCTACAACTTGTACGGCGCCTACCAGGTGTTCGTCACGCCGGAGGGAGTGACGGGCGAGGTGGTTGTGCCCGAGATGCCGGCCGACCAGCCGCCGCCGGCCGCCAAGCCCGACATGCCGAAGATCAAGGTCCGTTTCACGGCCGCCCCGGACGCGGTGCCCGGCCCGCGCAGCTTTCGCCTGGCCACGCCGAGCGGCGCCTCGACCGTCGGGCAGTTGGTGGTGGTCCGCGAAGCGGTGATGGTGGAAGCGGCCGACAACGACGCGATGGCGACGGCCCAGGCCGTGACGCTGCCGGCCACGCTGTGCGGCGCGATCGAGAAAGCCGAGGACGTCGACTTCTTCAAGTTCACGCTGGCCGCGGCGGGCGCCTGGACGTTCCACGTCCATTCGTCGCGCTGCCAGGACCGCATCCACGACCTGCAAACGCACTCCGACCCGATCCTCACCTTGCGCAACGGGGGCGGCACGGTGCTGGCGGCCAGCGACAACTACTTTTTCGCCGATCCGCTTTTGCACTTCAACTTCACCGAGCCGGGCGATTACTACCTCGACATCCGCGACGTGCGCTACCAGGGCAACGCCGATTGGCAGTACAGCATCGAAGCCAGCAACCGCCCGCTGGTGACCAACGTCTTTCCGTCACGCGTCACGCCCGGCACGGCGACCCGCTTGGAGCTGGTCG
Organism: Pirellulales bacterium; assembly: GCA_040901675.1. Taxonomy (GTDB): domain Bacteria; phylum Planctomycetota; class Planctomycetia; order Pirellulales; family JAICIG01; genus JBBDNX01. The sequence continues at coordinate 304,878 of JBBDYJ010000031.1, forward strand.
GGTTTCACTTGCCCGGCGATCGGACCACCCTGCTGACGCTGCCGGCCGAGATGCCGGAGGGTCCCGTATGGCTCAACCTGCCGCTGGGCGAAAGCCTGGTCCCGGCGCCGCTGGTGATCAGCCGCTTGCCGGGTCTGATCGAGGCCGCCGGAGACAACGGCACGCCGGCCGCCGCGCAGCCGATCGAGGTGCCGCTGGGGATCAGCGGCCGCATCTCGGAGCCGGGCGACGTCGACTGTTACCGTTTCGAGGCCCGGCAAGGCGAGCGCTTCAGCTTCGAGGTGCTCGCCCGGCGGCACCAGTCGGCCCTCGACTCGGTGTTGAGGATCGTCAACGAGCCAGGCGTGGTCTTGGTTGAAAACGACGACTTGAGCACGGGCCGCCACAACCATGCCGATTCGATGATCGAGAACTGGACGGCGCCGGCCGACGGCAGTTGCGCGATCGAGCTGTCGGACCTGCACCAGCGGGGTGGCCCGGAGTACGTTTACTTCCTGAAGGTGACGCGCAGCGAGCCCTACTTCACGCTCGACGTCGATTCGGACAAGACGCTGTTGTCTGGGGGCACGGCGGGCGCCATCTTTGTTCGGGTGTATCGAAAGAACGGCTTTGCGGGCGAGGTGCAGTTGGCCGTCGAGGGTTTGCCGCCGGGCGTGACCGCCAGTTGCGGGCGGATCCTGGCCGGCTCGACGGACGGCTGCATCATCCTGGAAGCTGCGCCCGGCGCCGCGCAAGGTGCCGCCAACGTCAGCATCAGCGGCTCGGCAACGGTCGCGGCGGCCGAGGCGGGCCAGCCGCCGCTGGAGCTGGTGGCCATTGCCCAGCCGATGCAGGAAGTTTACATGCCGGGCGGCGGGCGCAACCACTATCCCGTCGATGTACACACCGTTTCGGTGGGCGGCGTGATGGACCTGAAGGCGGTGAAGCTGAGCACGACGGCGGTGAGCCTGAAGCCGGGCGAGTCGCAGAAGATCGACGTCACGATCGAGCGGCGCGAGGGTTTCAGCGGCAACGTCACGCTCGACTGTCTGTTTCAGCACCTGGGCAGCATCTACGGCAACAGCCTGCCGCCGGGCGTGACCATCGACGAAAAGAACAGCCAGACCGCCCTGGCCGGCGACCAGTCGCAGGGGCACATCACGCTGGTGGCCGCGGCCGACGCCAAGCCGGTCGAGAACCAGCAGGTGGCAGTGATGGCCAACGTGTCGATCAACTTCGTGATGAAGTACACGTATTGCGGCCCGCCGCTGAGCGTCTCGGTATTGCCCCCATAGAAGAAGGACGAAGACCACGGACGGATCAAACCACGGAGGCACGGAGAACACGGAGAAGAAGGACGGAAAAGGCCTCTCGCACACGAAGAGAATACAGAGACAAACGGACGAAGGCCCTCGGGCCCGCATCTTGTACTTCGCGCATCTCCACGTACACTTGCAGTTGCTCCTGGCGTCGAATGCTTTGTAACCTTGTAGCGTCTTCGTGTGCTTGGTGTTCTTTGTGGTTTCCTCGTCTTATTCGTCCGTGATGGCCTTGGCCGCCTGCGAATGAGTAAACAGTTTTCAAGCATCTCCAGAGGGTTTCAACCATGAGGCCGATGTATCGCGGTTGGATGGGGGCGGTTTCTTTGACGAGTGTCATGTTCCTATCGGCTGCCTGCCTGGCGGCCGACTTGCCCGAGGCCTCCGAGGTCGAGGCCGTGCCGGTTCTCGAAGTCCCCAGTTATTGCGAAGGCGTGGTTTTCGATCATGAGGGGAGGGGTTACGTATCGGAAGGCGAGACGATCTGGCAGTTCACGCTCGACGGCAAGAAGAAGGAGTGGGCCAAGACCGGAGCGCCCAATGGGCACAAGGTGCTCGCCGACGGCACGCACCTGGTCTGCGATGCCAGCCGGCTCGCGGTGCTGCACCTGTCGAAGACGGGCGAAATGCTCGAACCGGCCTCCAATGAGTGCGAAGGCAAGCCGTTGCTCGGACCGAACGACTTGACGCTCGACACGCCCAACGGCGGCTTCTACTTCAGCGACCCGGGCAACTCGGGCAAGGACAATCCCATCGGCACGGTTCACTACGTCAATGCCGACGGGAAGACCAGCCTGATCTCAGACGGCCTGGCCTATCCCAACGGCATCGTTCTGACGCCGGACGGCAAGCGGCTCTACCTGGCCGAGAGCCAGAAGAATCGGGTGCTGGTGTTCGAGGTGACCGGACCCGGCCAGGTCACCGACCGCAAGCTGTTCGCCGATCTGCCGGCCAAGGACGAGGCCGCCGGCCAGGTCGACAACCAGCCCGACGGCATGTGTCTGGATGCCGCCGGAAACTTGTACGTGGCCCACTACGGCATGCGGCAGGTGCAGGTGCTCGACCCTGAAGGCAAGCTCGTGGCCCGCTACCCCGGCGGCAACCTGACGACCAGCAACGTCGCCTTCGGCGGCCCGCGCCTCGACCAGCTCTACGTAACCGGCGGGCTCGACATCGGGAAAGGAGCCGGCGGCCTGTTCCGCCTCGATCTGGGGGTCAAGGGCCTGAAGATCCTTCCTGCGAAGAAATAGTAGCGCTCCGCCATTAGTGGCCGTCACGCTCCGCCGTGACGAGCCGTGATAGTAGCCGTCACGCTGGAGCGTGACGAGCTGCCTCACGCGGAGCGTGAGGGCTACTTTCCTTTCCAACCGTTCGGCATGGTTTGACAGGTGGTTTGACAGATCGGCTCCTGCTGCGGTAAGCTGCGGGTGGCCGATTGCTCCAGGCGGGCGAATCGGCCAGGCCACGACAAGGCCTCCAGCTTCATTCACTGCTGGCGGGCCGTTTTTTTGCGCTTTCCGCCAAGGCACGGCGGGTCCGCGCTGCCGGTCGTCGCTCGACTGGCCGGTTTCAGTCGTCCATGGTTGGGCGCCACTCTCCGTTTCGGCGCGGGCAATCGACAAAGGCATCCGGGACGGGCAACGTGCCCGTCCCATTCCTCGCAGGCAGCGAAAAAAGGAGACCATTTCATGCGACGGAAAATTCTCGTACCGGCTTTAACCGCCCTTGCCCTCATGGTGTGCCTGGCACTTGGCGCGGGCACGCTGCGGGCTCAGGCCCGCGACGGCGACAGGGACGACCAGCGCCAAGATCAGGCTCGTCAGGACCAGGACCGCCAGGCCGACCAGCGCGAAATGGATGACGACCAGCGCGACAGCTACCTCTTGCGGCAACGCGCGGCCGAGCGCGCCCGGGGCGTCCGGGAGCGGGCCGAACAACGAGCCGAGCAGTTGCGCCAGCGCGCCCGCGAAGCTGCACCCAGTGAGCGTGCCCAGCGGCCCCTGGACCTCGAATCCCTGGGTGTAACGCTGCGTGAGGACGCAGAGCAGGACGGCGTGATCGTATTGCGCGTCGAGTCGGACAGCCCGCTGGCCGACGCGGGACTCAGGCGGGGCGATCGAATCGTCTCGATCGATGGCCGCCAGGTCGGGTTCCAGGACGAGCTGGACCGGCAGATTCAACGGGCCGAATCGCCCGACGAGGTGCGGCTGGGGGTGATGCGCGACGGCCGGCGCGGGACGGTGGTCGCCGACCTGACCCGCCGTTATGAGGACCGCCCGCTGGTCGACCGGGCCGAGGAGTTTGGCGAAAGGCTCGGCCAGCGCGTCGAACGGTTGACCGAGCGGCTTGGCCGGGGGGCGGCAGAGGTCGCCGATGACGTCGATGATTGGTTCGACGACGATCGCGACGGGCCGGCGCTGGGCGTCAACTTGCGCGAAGATGCTCGGGGCGGCGTCGAGATCGCCCGGGTCGAGCCGGGCAGCCCGGCGGCCGAGGCGGGCCTGCGGCCAGGGGACCAGATCCTCACCATCAACGGGCAGCGAGTTACCTCACGCGGCAGCGTTGGAAGTCTGATCCAGCGGGCGGATCCGGGCGACGACGTGCTGATCGAGATCATCCGTGACGGGCGGCGGCGCACCGCCAGCGCCACGTTGGTTCCCCGGGGCGAGGTCTTCGGCGACCAAGATGGCCGCCCTTACCGGGAGGAGGGTTTTGAACCGTCTCCCCGTTATGGCCGCCGGACCGAAGACACCCGGCGGACACGGGCCCGCGGGGCCCTGGGGGTAACCGTGGACGACGACGGGCGCGGCGACGTGTGGATCGAGCGCGTTTATCCTGACGGGCCGGCCGACGAGGCGGGCTTGCGCCGCGGTGATCAGATTCTGGCCATCGACGGCCGCGACGTGCGCAGCGCCACCGAGCTGGTCGGCAGGCTGGGACGCATGCGGGCCGACCAGGAGGTCGAAATCGAGATTGCCCGCGACAGACGCCGCCGCACGATCGAAGCTCGACTCGCTCCCCTGGACGAGGCCTTCTCCTCGGCGAGGCGCGAGCCCGGCGGCTACGACGACGAGGACGGCCGCGATCGATAAGGACCTGCCGTCCGCCTTCTGGTATAAAATCCACCGTCGCGGAGCACCGAGGGGTGCCCGCGGCGGTTTTTTTGCCGGCATCGCATGCCGCGGCGGGACGCGCCGAAGCGGTGGGGTATAATAGTGGTAATGCACCGACGCACCAGCAGCCGCCGCCAGTTCCTGAGGGGACACTCCGCCGTCGAGGCCCTGGCCGACGTGGCCCAGGCACTGCCGACGGCCGGCGCCGCCACCGAGCAGGCGGAACCGGCTGGCGACCACTACCTGGTTCAGTTCGGCCGCCGGGCCATGGCCTGCCGGTTCGAGGCCTTCCTCAACGCCGGACAGTATCCCCAGGCCAGCGACGTCGTGTTCGAGGCGCTCGACCTGGTCGACCGGCTCGAAGCGCAGTTGACCGTTTATCGCGACACCAGCGAGCTGATGCGGATCAACCGCTCGGCCGGTGAAGGCCCCGTGGAGGTCGAACCCGCACTGTTTGCCTTAATCGCACAAGCGGTGCAATTGCACGACGAGACCCAGGGCGCTTTCGACGTCACTTCCGGACCCCTCTCCAAGGTCTGGGGTTTCTACCGCCGGGCCGGCGCCTTGCCCGGCGAGGCTCAACTGGCCGCGGCCTTGGACTCGGTGGGCAGCCGGTGGCTCGACCTGGACAGCCAGGCCCGGACCGTACGACTCGGCCGGCCCGGCATGGAATTGAACCTGGGCGCGATCGGCAAAGGTTATGCACTCGACCAGGCCGCGCGGCTGATGCTCTCCAGGGGTATTGACGATTTCCTCTGGCACGCCGGCAGCTCGAGCGTGCTGGCCCGTGGCAACCGGTCGGGCGCCGGCCCGGACGACGCCGGCAACCCGGAACAATCGCCCGGTTGGATCGTGGCCCTCGACCATCCGATGCGGCCCGGCCGGCGGTTGGCCGAGATTCGTTTGGTCGATCGGGCACTGGGAACTTCGGGTTCCGGTACGCAGTTCTTTCGGCACCGGGGGCGGCGCTACGGCCATATCCTCGACCCCCGTACGGGCCGCCCCGCGGAGGGCGTGATCTCCTCGACGGTCGTCGCCCCGACCGCGGCCGAAGCCGACGCTTTGGCCACTGCCTTTTACATCCTGGGACCCCAGCAGGCACAAGCCTGGTGCCAGCGCCACCCGGAAGTGGGCATGCTGATGCTGGTGCCCAGCCCGGATCGCAGCGAGTTGCAGGTCGTCTCGGCCGGGCTGGCGGCCGCGGACTGCCGATGGATCACCCAACCCTAAGTCATGCATAAGTCATGATCGAACTCGAACACGTATCGTATTTGGGTATCGTCGTAGCCCTGATTCTGACAGGGATGGGCTTGCCCGTGCCCGAAGAGGTGTTCGTAATCATCGCGGGCATCGCCAGCAGCCAGGGAGCGTTGGAACCGGTGCCCGCGCTGGCCGCCTGCCTGCTGGGGGCCATCCTGGGCGACTGTGCCATGTACGCAATCGGCTATCATTTCGGGCATGGCTTGCTGCGCGACCATCGCTGGTTCGCCCGGTTTCTCAAGCCCGACCGCGAGCGGCACGTCGAACACATGATCCAGAAGCACGGCTTGAAGGTGTTTCTAATAGCCCGCTTCCTGGTCGGGCTGCGCACGCCGGTCTACGTAACCGCCGGCATCTTGCGCGTGCCCTTCCGGCAGTTCATTGTGGCCGATACGTTCTGCGCCTTTCTGGTAGTCAGCACGTTCTTTGGATTGAGCTATGCCTTCGCCGAACAGATCTCCAGCCTCTGGGGCCGGATCCGCCAGGCCGAGATCGCGCTGACCGTGGTGATTGTGGCTGGGGTGGCGGCGGTCTTGCTATACTTGTATCTTCGAGGCCGTCGCCGGCTGGCTCGGCTGGTCCGGCTGCGCAGGATGCGCAAAGCCCGCGAGCACGCGCAAGAGTGCGAGTCGGTCGAACAGACCAGGTCCATCGTGTAACAGGTGGTCCAAAAGGAGGAGGCCCGCATGCTCAACCGCTGTCCGAAATTGCCCGCGCTGGCCGCCGGCCTGCTGCTGTCGCTCAGCGTCTGCCTTGCCGGCAGTGCCCCCGGCGAGGAACCCGACCCAGCGGAGGGTGGCCCCTCGGAGCTGCGGATGCATCGCACCCTGGCCAGCCACATGAGCCGGCTGCACCTGGGCGTTTACTCCGGCCGCATCACGGCCGTCGCCCGCAGGGCCGGCCGCAGGCTGGAATCGAAACGGCGCAGCGACGATCGCCGCGAGCGCTTGTACATCGATCTCTCCAAGGGGGGACCCAAGCTCAGCTACGAGTTGGGAACCGACGAGCTGGTGATCAGCGTGGAGATCGTGCAAGGCAACCACGTGACGGTCCGGCGCCAGCGGCAAGGCGACTCGAGCTCGCCGGAGCTCGAGCTGAAGCAGCGCGACCACGGGCCACTGACCTTGACCGTGGGCAGCGGCAGCCAACGCAGGCAGGTGCAAGGGCCGACCCTCTGGCACCTGCTGCTGGCCGAGCCGGAGCCCAGCCGCAAGGAGTTGATTGGCCTGCTCGAGCTCGTCAAGCCTGACTGGCGCCTGCTGGAAACCACGCTGGCGATCGAGGACGAGCTGTTCGAGCTGGCCGCGTCCAGCCGGCCCGTCGACGGGGAGAACTGGCACCTGCTGGTCGAGCAGCTCGGCAGCGATTCATTCAGCGAACGGCAGTCGGCCGAGCGCAAGCTGCGCACCTTGGGAAAGGAAGCGCTCCCGTTCCTGGCAAGCCTGGACCGCCGCCCGCTCGATGCCGAGCAGCAGTTTCGCGTCCGGTCGATCATCCAGTCGATGGCCGGACCCGACGGCGACGACACACCCTACAGCGTGGCGGCCTGGACATTGGCCGATCCCAACATCTGGTACCGGCTGCTCGATCACGCGGACGAGTCGCGCCGGCGAATCGCGGCCGGGCGTCTGACCGAATTGCTGGGCCAGCCGTTGGATTACGAACCGGCCGCCCCGCCGCACGAGCGGCGAGTCCAACTCGAACGGCTCAAAGCGCGGATGGCCAAGCTGGGGTCGCAGACCACATTGCCCCATGGCGACTGATCAGCGATTCCCCCCCCCCGGCAGCCCTTTTCTGGTCCTACGCATCCTTCCTCCTGCTGCCTTCATCCTTCAGCATCAGTCCCACCACCAGGCGGTGCGAGGCGTGCCGGCGGGGCGCGATCGCGAGCGTTCGCTGTCCAGCTTGCCAAGCCGGTCGACTTCGACGCCGCCGGGCTCGACGATCGACGAAGCGTCGACGCGCACTCCGCCGCTGACTGCGGCCAGAATGTGCTTCTTGTTGACCACCCGATGATTGACCACCGAATCCACCGTCCGGCTGGGACGCGCCGCCGCGACGACGAACTGGTCCGCGTCGCCAAAGCACAGCATCCGCCAACCGGCCCGGTCGCTTAGTCCTTCGCTCTTGAGCAAGGCCGACACCAGCGCCAGATCGAACACGTTCTGCAGCTCGGCGTAGACCGGATACTTGGCTGCCAGCGCCGCGAAGTGCTTCGTAAAGCGATGGGCGAACTCCTGGGCCAGCTCGTCCGACTTGCCCGTCGCCACCCGCTTGCCTTCGGCCGTGAGCAGCTCATTTTCGCTCAGCACCTTGACCCCCTGGCCTCGCACCTCGAACACGTCGCGCTGGGGGCTGCCCCGCAAGGCCTGATAGTTGAGCGTAAACCAGAGGCGCAGCACGCCGAGCGGCGGCGGCTGGCGGCCGGCGGGAACCTGGACCAGATCCAGGTAGCTGGGCACGTCGAGCGTGCCTTCTTCCAGGCCGAGTCCGACCAGCTTCATGTGGTAGTCGGCCTCGACCAGAATCCGCGCCACGCGGCTGGCGGCGTCGATGCCGAACACTTTGACGTTCTGCGGTCCCAAGGCATCGCGCAGTTTCGATACCCATTGCTTGGCCTGCCCCGGCTTGAGCGCGGCCGACGACTGATCGAGGAACGACTGGGCGTTGGCCAGTCCTTCGCGGGTGGGGTCGATCGAGCAGCCGAACAGCCCATCCGGCGAGCCTTCGTAGTGCCGCAGCAGCAGCACCAGGTCCTCCAGCCGCACCAGCGGCCGACCCGTCTCGGCCGACACCAGGCGGTTCTCACGGTCGCGGGTCCAGTCGCCGGCGGGCCCTGCCAGCACAATATCGCCCGACTCCGGATAAACGAGGATGTACTGAATCCGCTGCAGCCCCGCCATGACCATCATCTCCTCGTCGAGCGGGCTGCCCGAAGCCAGCCGCAACTGGACTTCGCGTTCCAGCCGCGGTAGCGAGACCTTCCTCAGCGGCGAAGGCTGCCGGACCTGCCCGTTGGCGCCGGCGATCCGGGCACGTTGCCGCAAGCTCGACAATTCATTGCCACCCTCGGTGCGGACAACCGGCCGCATCAGGCCCAGGGCGTCGACCCGCACGCCTCCTTCGAACTCCTGGATGGCACCGGGGCCGCCTACGTCGTCCCAGCTCGTCGGCGCGATCGTCGAAGTGATCAACTCGATCAGCGAATCGAAATCCGGTTCCACCGCGCCGCCCCGCGCGCCGGCCGGTTGGCCCGTGCCGCCGCCGCCCGTGCCGCCGCGGACTGGCTGGTCCGATCCGGTGACGCCCTCAATGGCCCGGCTGCGGACCAGGTCGTCGCGGATTTCGGCCACAGTGGCAAACGAGGCGCCCGCCGCTCCGGAGCGGGCCTGGGCCAAGGCAATCGACTCAAACCACTGGTCGCGCTCTCGCGGCTGCTCGAGGTTGCCGGCCAGCTCGAAGGCCGGCGCGAACTCTCCCGCGGCAAGCTGCTCGGCCAGCAGATCGGCTCCTTCGGCAACAGGCTCGCCGGCTAGGAGGCTGCCGGATAGGAGGGCCGACGCCAAGACAAGAACGACACCGACGCTTGCTCGACACACTATCATCGCACCGGCGAAGTGCCGGCGCCGCGGCTGGGAAGTTACGCGGCTTGGGATTTGGCAGGCCATGTCGACCCTCCTCTCTGTTCTCAAGAGTCAATAGCCAGCCCATAGCGTCCCAAAAACCTCCCCGGCAAGTCAAGCAAAATGTGGGTGGAAAATCAGCCGCAGCGCCGCGGTTCTTGGTATCCTGGCTCCGATAGCGTCGGAGTTGCCAGCCAAAGAGATCGGCCAATGCGATCGGCTTATATTCTTGGGGCCGTTTGGATCCTGACCGCCACTCTCCAGTGGGCGAGTTTCGCACACGCGCAGACTGGCCGGCTGTCGGTCCGGGTTGTCGACAACGAGACGGGCGAACCGATGGCGGCCCGGCTGGCCCTGCAGGCGTCCGACGGCACCTGGCCCGGCGATCGGCTGGGCTGCTCCGCGGCGCGATGGCCCCATATCGAAGCGCATGGAGTGTTCATTCCAGGACAGCAAACATTCGAGCTGCCGGCCGGCCGGACCTCGATCCTGGCCGCACACGGCCTGGAATATCGCCCGGCTTCGCAAGTGGTCGACGTCCGCTCTGGCGAGCCGGCCCAGGTCGAGCTGCGGCTGGCGCGCGTGGCGAACATGCGCGAGGCCGGCTGGGTAGCGGGCGATATCCACGTTCACATGGTGCACGGCGAAAACGAGCGGCAAACCAGCTACCAGGAAATCGCCACGGCCTGTGCCGCCAACGGGCTCGATTTTGTCTATGTGGGACAGGAGTACGTCGGGGCCGGCCAGTTGGACCTCGCCGGGTACGAGGCCGAGTGCCGCAAAGTTTCAACCGGCGGCTTCCAGATGTTTTTGGGGGGCGAGCGGCCCAAGAGCCTGCTGGGGCACCAGGCCCTCTTCGGCGTGCCCAACCCGTTTCTGATCGCCGAGGACCCGCCTTACTTCCGCTCCGCACGCAAGGTGCATGCCGAGGGGGGTGCACTCGTCTACGTCCACCCGGTGCGTTACTATCCGGGCCGGCAGTGGCAGGGGAAATGGCTCGACTTTCCGGGGAACAATCTGGCCCGTGAGTTGATTTTCGATGCCTATGCCGGCCCTTCGTTCGATGGCCTCAGCGTACTGAGCGACGAGCCCGCCAACGATGCCGCCTATCAGCTCTGGTTCAACCTGCTCAACCGGGGCTTCTTCGTGCCGGTGTTTGCCGACAGCGACGCCTGTTTCGATCGTGCTTTTCTGGGACTCAAGGCGCCTGGTTTCTGGACCACCTACTTTCACGTGGGACCAGGCGGCCGAATCGACCGTGAGTCGCTGGTTGCGGCCGTTCGCGGCGGCCGGACCATTGCCACCACGGGGCCGCTCTTACAGTTTCAGATCGACGGCCAGGTCAGCGGCGGCACGCTGGCGCCGGACGGCAAACCGCACACGGTCACGATCGAAGCCCGCGCGCCGCAGCACGCTTTCAGCCTTCAGACCACGGCTGCCGGAGGCGAGCCGTACGGCATCGCCCGCGTCGAGCTGATTCGCAATGGGCAGGTGATCGAGACCTGGCAGCCGCGTACACCTGAGGTGCGGATCGAGCACACGATCACCGAGGCCGAAACGGCCTGGTACGTGGCGCGGGTGTTCGGCAGCGACGAGCGGTGGCAGGTGGCGGTTGCCAGCCCGATCTACTTTGCCCAAGAGCCCCTCGGCGCCAAGCGACAACCGCTTACGGCCCGCGTGCGAGGACGCATTTACGACTTCGCTACCGGCCAGCCGCGCAAGGGCCAGGTGCAAATCCGTTACGACGACCAGGTGCTCAAGCGTTTCGAGGCCGACGGCCGCTTCCAGGTCGATATGCCGATCGATGCCCAGATTGTCGTGGATGCGGCCGGTTTCCGGCCGCTTGGCAAGAATCTGCTGATGGACTATGGCCCGGTCCACAGGTTCCTCTGGTACCTCCAGAGCGAGGATCTGGGCAAAACGGAAACGCTCGACATGTTCGAGCTTTTGATGCGGTCCGTCGACCTCGAGTTTCCTTTGGGCTATCGGATGCCCGGCTGCTACTTCGTCGATGTGGCTTCCACGAGCCGACCGGCCGGCGGCAATCCTTTTGAGTCGGTCCGTGTGCTGGGCGGCCCTGAGAAAGTGGCCAACGGTACGGTCGCGCTAGCCTCGATCCTCCTGGACTGCGAGCGGGTGAGCCCGGGCGATACGATCCATGCGGCGGCGATCTTCCGCGACGAGGGGAGCGCCGGCCAGGTGGGCCCGCTGGTGGTCGAAGCCCGCGGCTACGATCCTTCGCGGCCGACCGCCTACGGAGCGCTGAAAAAGTTCGCCGAATTTGAGAAGACCTGGGACGCGGCCATCGACCTGGGCGATGGTTACCGGCTGGTGACCGGCGAGCTGGCGGTGCCCGAATGGGTCGAGCCCGGACCGACCGGCGCCGTCGACATCTCCGCCCGCGCCCGGCACGCCGGCGGACATGCCACGTTTGCCGCCCTGCAGATTCCGCTGGGTCCAACGCGGCGGGTGATCAGCCTTTCGTCCGGATGGCCCGCGATGCCTCTCTCCTGGCCCGACGGCAACTACGGCCTGGGCCCGCTCAAGATCACCAACCGCAATGGCCGCGAGGGGGCGCCAAAGTCCGACTACCGCCAACTGCACCTTCAAATCAAAGTCGCCGGTGAATCGCTCGACGTGCTGCCGGTCCGCGATGGTCGAGGCTGCCCGGACGCCGACGATGCGGTCTTCACGGGCCATTTCTTCGACCAGGTCCTCTCGGACGAGTCGCACCTTGCCCAGCGCCCCACGATCCGTGAGCAACCCGAGGTGAGCTGGGCCGGCATCCCGGTTATTGATGCCAGCGGTGTACGGTAAGGAACAGTAAGGACGGGCAATGAACCAGAGAGCCGACCATGGCCGAAATATGGACAAGGATGTATCGGTGGGAGGAGGTCCGGTGAGGCAGTGCCGTGACCGCATTGTGGCCGCCGGCCTGCTGGTTGCCTGCTTGATAGCCGCGGGCTCCAGGGCCTCCGCCGAAGATTGGCCGCACTGGCGCGGGCCACAGCGCAATGGTGTCGTGGCCGAGCACTCCGGATTCAAGGGGGGCACGTGGCCGGCGGGCGAGGCGGCCTGGAACAAGAACGTGGGCCAGGGCTCCAGCTCGCCGCTGGTCGTGGCGGGCCGGCTATATACCATGGGCTGGCGGGACGGCCGCGACACGCTGCTCTGCCTGGACGCGGCGACTGGCAACGAAATCTGGCACCAATCGTACCCCTGCCCGCGGTTTGGCCGCCGTGCCATGGGCGACGAGGGGCTCTACTCAGGTCCGCAGTCGACGCCGGAATACGATGCCGCCACCAGGCTTCTCTATACGCTGAGCATCGACGGCGACCTGAACTGCTGGGACACCGCCACGCAGGGCCGCAAAGCCTGGGGGCTGAACCTCTACCAGCAATATGATGTGCCGCGGCGGCCCCAGCATCGCCGTTCGGGGCACAGAGACTACGGCTACACGACGTCGGCGCTGGTGCAGGGCGAGTGGCTCATCGTGGAAGTGGGAGACGACGAAGGCACGCTGATGGCCTTCGACAAGCGCAGCGGAAGCCGCGTGTGGACCAGCGAGTGCAAGGATCCGGCGGGCCACACCGGCGGGCCCGTGCCGATCACGGTCGAAGGCGTGCCCTGCGTTGCGGTGCTCACTTACCAGGGTCTGCTCGTGGCGCGGCTCGATGCGGGAAACGAAGGCCGCACGGTTGCCACGTACGAGTGGAGCACCGACTTTGCCAACAACATCGCCACGCCGGCCGTGCACCGCAACTCGGTATTGATCACTTCCGGCTACAATCGCAACGCGATCTGCCGGATCGACGTCAGCCTGGCCGGTGCGCGCAAAGTCTGGGAGCAGCCGCTGCACTCGAAGATTTGCAGTCCGGTCGTTCACCAGGGGCACGTCTACTGGTCCTGGCAGAAAGTACACTGTCTCGACTTCGCGACGGGGCAACCGCGCTGGTCGGGGGGTAACTTCGGCGACGCCGGGTCGTGCCTTATTACCGCCGACGGCAAGCTGATCGTGTGGGGCAACCGCGGCATGCTGGCCCTGGTCGAGACGGCCGCCGCATCGCCGGCCAAGTACCAGGAGCTGGCCCGGCGCACGAACGTCTTCTCCAGCGACGTCTGGCCGCACGTCGTGCTCTCGGGCCGGCGGCTGTACTTGAAGGACCGCGACGGCAACCTGAAGTGCTTCGTGCTGAAAGATTGACCAGTGGGGCCGCCATGGGATCAGTCACCGCGGAGTTCGAGCTGGAGCTAGCGCGGCTGCGGGCCCGGTTCCCGGCGGATCCGCGGGCCGAGCTGCTGCGGCTCTTCCTGATAGCGCTGGAGCGGGAAGAGCTGGTTTCGGTCGGCTACCGTGAGTCGCTGATGGTCGAACGTCTGAACCAGATGCCGCTGCCGGACGGCGTGCGCGAGCTCGTTCGCCACGCGCTGATTTGGATCTGGAAAGACGAGGAAATGCACTCGATCTATATCCGCGGCGCCATCCTCCGCTTGGGCAACGCGCGTCTGCGGACCCAGGCGCTTTTGACGCAGGCGGCAGGAGGACTGGGCGGTTGGGCCAGCTCGGTGCTGCAGCACAGCCGCTGGCGGCGAGCGCCTCTTTCGCGGCTGGCGGCCTCGGCGATCGCGGCCGGCGGGAAGCTGCTCGGCAAGGTGCCGAAGGAAGTTCGCCACCATCTCAAGTATGGTCCGTTTCGCGATTTTTGCCTGTTCAACGTCGAGGCTGAGCAGACCGCCGCCATCTGCTGGCGGCGGATTGCCCAGCTCGCCGCTGGCCAGTCGGAGTTCGACGAGCGGTTGCTGGGCGACTTCCGCCGCGTTGCCGAAGATGAAGACCGCCACGAGCGCATCTTCCGGGTCATGGCCGAGGCCCTGGATGACCAGGACCGCCTGGCGGACGGATTCAGCGCCCAGCTCCTTGCCGAACGGATCGGCGAGGTCGGCGAAGCGTTCCTGCCCCGCTCGTTTCGCGGCATTTCGGCCGCGGAGAATCCGTTGGGCAGCGGAGGACGGGTCTGGTCGTTGCGGGGCAACTCGATTGATGAAAAACTCGGCCTGTTCGGACGGCTGCTCCGAGAGTCGGACCTGCGCGAATGCATTGCGGTCCGAGCCGCGCGCCTGGGCAAGCCGGTCGGACAGATGCGGGTCGTCGTCAAGCCCACCTTCATGTTGGGTTACAGCCGCCGCGACCGCTCGCCCATCACGGATCCCTCCCTGCTGGCCGAGTTGTGCCGTTTTTTACGCGAGGAAGTCGCCTGCGCGGACGTGGCCGTGCTCGAGGGGCCTAATATCTACGACCGCTTCTTTCACCATCGCTCCGTTGAGAGCGTCGCCGAATACTTCGGCATCCGTTCACCGCATTTTCGGGTCGTCGACGCGTCGCGCGACCAGGTTGCGCATGCCTATCGGCGGGGGATGGCCCAGTACACGGTGGCGCGGACCTGGAAAGAGGCCGACTTCCGCATCTCGTTTCCCAAGTTGCGGAGCCATCCGATCGAGCTGGCGCTGCTGGCGATCGGCAACGCGGAATGGGTGGGCGGCCGCTGCGACGAGTTCCTTTTCATCGAGCGGCAAGCGAGCCGGGCCACCGCGGTCATGATGCTGCTCGACGAGTTTCCGCCCCATTTTGCGATGATCGACGGCTACGAAGACGCGCCGGACGGCCTGGTCGGAGTGATGGGCTGCGCACGGCCGAGACGGCCGCTTCGATTCTACGCCGGTGCCGATGCGCTGGCCGTCGATATGCTGGCTGCCCGGCACTTGGGGATCGCCGATCCGCGCGAGTCGAGCCTGCTGCAGGCGGCTTTCCACTGGTTTGGAGGATGGTCGCGGCAGGTCGAAGTCATCGGATGCGACGAGCCCATTCGCGACTGGCGCGGACCCTATTCGAACGAGCTGTGGGCGCTGCTGAGCCTCTTGGCCTGGCCCGTTTACATGATGGGCAGCGGCCGCGGCCGCTTGTTCGTGCCCGAGATGGATGCCCAGGCCTTCCCTTCGATCGACCGCGAGGGCCTGCTCCTGCGGCTCGCGCGGCAAGCCGTCCGCCGGCTGCTCGGTCTGAAACTTCGCCCGCACCATTGATCGCCGGAAAACCCGCATGGCAAACCGGCGCAGTGTCGCGGTCGTGGGGGCCGGGGTCGGCGGACTGGCCGCCGCGGCCCTGCTGGCGCGGCACGGTTTCGATGTCCAGGTATTCGAGGCCCGCGGCGGTCCGGGCGGGCTGGCTTCGGCCTACGAGGTGGAGGGATTTCGATTCGATGCGGGGCCGTATATTCTGCTGGACCGGCCGGGGTTGGAGTGGGTGTTCAGCCGCTTGGAATGCGATCTCGGCGCGCACGTCCAATTGCGGCGGATCGAACGGGTGTACGAGGTAAGCGGACCGGAGACTTCGCCGGTTGAAATCGACGACTCACTGGACGCGACGGCTGAGCGGATCGAGCGGGCCTGGCCCTCGCACGGCCGCCGCTACCAAGACTTCGTCGAGCGGATGTGGCGGATCTATGGCCGGCTGCAGCCTCTGCAGCGGGTTTCGGCTCCCCATGCCGTCGAGCTGGCGCGGGTCGGCGGTTGGCGAAGCATTGCGTTTCTCCTGCGGTCCTTGCGGTCGGTGCTCAAGGGCACGGGGCTGCCTGGTCCCGTGCAGCACGCCATCGGAATCTGGACGCACGTGGCGGGCCAGAACTTGCGCCGCGCTCCATCGCCGCTGGCACTGGTCTCGGCGTTGATCCACCATGCCGGGGCCTGGTATCCGGCGCGGGGGATCGGGCAAGTGGCCGAAAGCCTGGCCAAGATCGCCGCCGAATCCGGCGTCCGATTCCACTACAACACGGCGGTCGCGGCCATCGTGTGCCGCGGACGAAAGGCGCAAGGCGTGCGGACCAGCGATGGCAGCTTCGTGCCGGCGGATGCCGTGGTTGCCAACTCGCACGGAGTCGGCACCTACCTGGAACTGCTCGATTCCGATGCCAGCCCGCTTCCGCGCCGCACCCGCCGTTGGCTCGAGCGGCTGCCGCTGCAATCGCCCGGAATTTGCATCTATTTGGCGGTCAAGGGACGCACGCCGTCCCCTTACCTGCGGTTTCACTTGCCCGGCGGCAACCGGCTGTGCCGCCTGCTGATTACTCCCTCCAACTTGTCGGAGCCGGGCGCCGCTGACGAGCCGTCATGGTGGCCAGCGCGGCTGCTGGCGCCGATGAGCCAGGACGAGGCGGAATCGGCGGGGTCATCCGCCGCATGCGATCACCGGGACCGCGTGCTCTCCGAGACGTGGTGGCAAGAATGCGTGCCGGAGCACCGGGTGCTCGCGGTTCGGCTGCCTGCGGATTGGGGGCGCGACTTTCACCTGTACCGCAACAGCATGAACCCGGCGATGACGGCCAGTTTCATGCGGGCGGGCCGGTTAAGGCACCGAAGCCCCTACGTCGGCGGACTGTACCTGGCGGGCAGCTCGACGCATCCTGGCCAATGGGTCAGCTTCTGCGCGGTTTCGGGCATTCTGGCGGCCGATTGCCTGCGAGAGGATTTTGGCTGATGCTTCCCACCCGGATCGAAAGCGTTTCTGGGAAACAGGTGAGGCTGGCATGCCTCGGCGACGGTCCGCCGCTGCTGCTGTTGCACGGATATCCCGACAACCTGCAGATCTGGTGTGAGCTGGCCCCTCAATTGGCTGGCCAGTTTCATGTGATCGCCTTCGACTGGCCCGGCATGGGACAGAGCGAGGCCTGGCCGGGCGGCGCCACGCCGGTCCACATGGCCGATCGGCTGCTGGTGCTCGTCGATGCCTGGAAGCTGGCCAAAGTCAGCCTGTTGGGGATGGACATGGGCGGCCAGCCGGCGCTGGCCTTTGCGGCCCGTCATCCGGAGCGGATCGAGCGGCTGGTGGTGATGAACTCGCTCTTGTTCGGCGACGAGCCGACCTCATGGGAGATTCGCGTTCTTCGGCGGTTCGGCTGGAATCGGCTGATTCTGCGTTATGGACCTCGCCTCGTCTTCCGCCGGGCCATGAGAACCTTTTTGCCGCGAGGAATCCGCTTGCCGGACGATCTGCGCGCGGATCTGTGGAACGCCTTTCGACGTCATGCGGTGCGGCGGTTCATTTCGAAGATGTGCGCCGGTTACCAGGGGACCCTGCCCTCGCTGCCGGCCCTATACCGGCAGATCGGCTGCCCGACGATGGCCCTCTGGGGCGAGGCTGACGCACACTTTCCCCCTGTGCACGCCCTGCGGTTGGGTCAAAGCGTGCCCGGCGCCCAGGTCTCGTTGATCCCCGGCGCCCACCACTGGATGGCCTGGTACATGGCGGATATCGTGGCGGAGAGAGTGACCACGTTCCTGCAACCCGATCGCTGAGGCCGGTATGCCTGCATCCACGATGACGTGCCGGCTGTGCCGCCGGCCGGCTTTCGTCGGCGGCCTGGCGCTAGTTTGCTTCGTAGCGCTAGGCCGGCCGGCACGGGCTGACAAGCCGCTGAACTTCGTCTTCTTCCTGGTCGACGACCTGGGCTATGCCGACGTGGGCTGCAATAACCCCGAAACGTTCTACGAAACGCCGAACATCGACCGCCTGGCCCGTAGCGGAGTGCGGTTCACCAACGGCTATGCCGCCTGTCCGGTTTGCAGCCCGACGCGGTACAGCATCATGACCGGCAAGTATCCGACGCGCGTGGGCGCGACCAACTTCTTCTCCGGCACGCGGGCCGAGCGCTTTTTGCCGGCGCCGCTCAACGAACGCATGCCGCTGGAAGAAATCACCCTGGCCGAGGCGCTCCAGGAGCACGGCTACGCCACGTTCTTCGCCGGCAAGTGGCACCTCGGGCCGACGGCCGAGTATTGGCCGGAAGCGCAGGGCTTCGATGTCAACCAGGGCGGCTGCGATCGAGGCGCCCCCACCGGAGGCGACAAGTACTTCTCGCCCTACGGCAACCCACGGCTCCAGAACGGGCCGCCAGGCGAGCACTTGCCGGACCGGCTGGCGACGGAGACCTCCAGGTTCATCGAGGCAAACCGGCAAGGGCCGTTTTTCGCTTACCTGGCCTTTTACTCCGTACACACGCCGTTGATGGCCCCCGCGAAGCTGGTCGAGAAATACAAGTTGAAGGCCCAACGCCTGGGTTTGACGAGCACACGGCAATTCGCCGACGAGGAGCAGGTCTGGCCAGTCGATGAGCCGCGGCGCGTCCGCACGCTGCAGAGCCATGCCGTGTACGCGGCCATGGTCGAGTCGATGGACCAGGCCGTTGGAAAGGTGTTGGACCAGCTCGACGAGCTGGGGCTGGCCGACACAACGGCCGTGTTGTTCATGTCGGACAACGGCGGTCTGAGCACGGCGGAAGGATCGCCCACTTCCAACCTTCCGCTCCGGGGCGGCAAGGGCTGGCTCTACGAAGGGGGCATCCGCGAGCCGCTCATCATCCGCTGGCCCGGCGTCAGCGAGCCCGGCAGCGTGTGCGACGTGCCAATCATCTCCAACGACTTTTACCCGACCATCCTCGACATGGCCGGCCTGGCTCCGCGACCCCGGCAGCATCTCGACGGCGTGAGCCTCGTCGGGCTCTTGCGGGGGGAGCCGGCGCCGCCACGCGATGCGCTGTACTGGCACTATCCACACTATGCCAACCAGGGTGGCTTTCCGGGCGGGGCCATCCGGATGGGCGACTGGAAGCTGATCGAGCGCTACGAGGATGGCCGAGTGCACTTGTTCAACCTCGCGAACGACCTCGGCGAGCGGCACGACCTGGCCGGCCAGCATCCGGACCGGGTCGCCGCCATGCGCCAGGGGCTGCACGCCTGGTACAAGGAGGTCGACGCCAAGTTCCTCCAGGCCAGGCCGGCCGGCCCGCGGCCATGGCGGCCGGCTGGTTTCTAGATTGCTCTTGGGGATTCGGCCGTGCTCACCGGCCCGGTCCGGGGGCTCCGGCCACTCCCATCCGGCACGCCTCTGCTGTCAGAGCTATCTGGTCTTGTGGGTTTAAGAGGCAGGGATTAGCATTGCGGCCCCTGTAAGCCTCGCCCATGCCAGGAGGGCTGTTGGCGGCGGCTTTGCAGGCCACGTACGGAAAGGACTCCGTAGACATGCCGCTCACCCTGCCCGAGATCGCCAAGCTGGTCCGTGGACGCGTCCTTGGCGACGACCGACTGGAAGCGCTTGGGCAACTTCAAATCCATGGGGCCTCCCCGCTGGGCGAGGCCCGGCCGGGCGACATCACGTTCATCGGCGCTGCCGACAAGATGCACCGGCTGGCCAACTGCCAGGCCTCGGCCGCCTTGGTTCCAAACGGCGTCGGCCTTGACGATCCCGCCATCGGCCGCCTGGCATTGGTGCAGGTGGACGACGTGGCGTCGGCCTTCACCCGGCTGGTGACGCACTTCCGCCCCCCGCGGCGGCGGGCCCGCGTCGGCTTGAGCTCGAAGGCCACGATCAGCGCATCCGCCCGGATCGGCGCCGGAGTGGATGTCTATCCCGGCGCGACCATCGGCGACGACGTGCAGATTGGCGGCGGTTCCACGATTCACGCCGGCGTCCACATCATGGCCGGCTGCCGGCTGGGCGAAGACGTAACCATCTTTCCCAATGCCGTGCTGTACGAAAACACGGTGGTCGGCCCGCGGTCGATCATCCACGCCGGCGCGGTGCTGGGCGCCTACGGCTTCGGTTATACGGTCGTCGCCGGACGCCACCAGCTTTCGGCCCAACTGGGTTACGTCGAGCTGGCCGCCGACGTCGAAGTGGGAGCATCGACCACGATCGACCGGGGCACCTATGGATCTACGTTCATCGGCGAAGGGACCAAGATCGACAACCTGGTGATGATCGCCCACAACTGCCGGCTCGGCCGGCACAACCTGATTTGCTCGCAGGTGGGAATCGCCGGCAGCACGACCACCGGCGACCACGTGGTCATGGCCGGCCAGGTGGGCGTGAGAGACCACGTACACATCGGAGACCGCGCGGTGCTGGCCGCCAAGGCCGGAGTGCCCAACGACGTGCCGGCCGACACGATGGTCATCGGCACGCCGGCCAAGCCCGAGCGCGAACAAAAGCTGATTTTTGCCGCGATCGCCCGGCTGCCCGAGCTGCGCCGGCAGTTCAAGGCCCTGCAAGCCGCGGTGGCCCGGCTGGAAAACCCGACCGGCACCAACGGGCACAACCGCGCGGCATGAACCACCTCCAGCCAGCTACCGGCATCACGGCGCAGGGCCGCTCCAAAGTGGGCCTTTTGGCCGGCTGGGGCCGCTATCCGCTGGTCGTCGCCGAGGCGCTCGTCGGGCAAGGCTACCTCACGTATTGCCTGGGGGTGAAGGGGCACGCCGACCCGGCTCTGGCCGCCGTTTGCCACGACTTTCGCTGGCTGGGCCTGGCGCGGCTGGGCGAGGCGGCGCGCTATTTCAAACGGCATGGCGTGCGCGACGTGACGATGGCCGGCAAGATCCACAAGGCCCTCTTGTTCGGGCGCTGGGCCTGGCTCAAGCACCTGCCCGACTTCCGCACGCTGCGCAGGTTCTACAAGCACTTCCTGCTCAACCGCCGCGATCGCCAGGACGATACCTTGCTCATGGCCGTGGTGAAGGAATTCGCAGTGGACGGAATCCATTTCGCGCCGGCCACCGACTACGTACCGGAGTTGCTCGTGAAGTTCGGACAACTGACGCTCCGCGGCCCATCGGCTGCGCAGCAACAAGACATCGAGTTCGGCTGGAAGCTGGCCAAGGAGCTGGGCCGCCTCGACGTGGGCCAGAGCGTGGCGATCAAGGGGCGTGCGGCCCTGGCCGTCGAGGCGATCGAAGGCACCGACCAGTGCATCCAGCGGGCCGGCACGCTGTGTCCGGCGGGCGGCTTTACGGTGGTCAAAGTGGCCAAGCCTCAGCAGGACATGCGGTTCGACGTGCCGACGATCGGCCTGGGCACATTGGAGAGCATGGTCCAGGCGGGCGCGACCTGCCTGGCGATCGAGGCCGGCCGCACCATCCTCGTCGACCAGCCCCAGGTCATCCAGCTTGCCGATCAACATCAACTCGCCATCGTGTCGCTGTCGGCCGACGGCGAGTGCCCGCGTCCATCTCCGGAGACCCTGTGCGAATCAAGGGAAAGGTAGAAGAAGAACGGGCGGCCGAGCCATCCCGCGCAAGGCCGCCCACCCCGCGTTCTTTGCACATCCCCACTCCTTTCACCACCTCCCGCCTCGTAACTCTTGCCCAGCACAGGGTCCTCCGGGGGTTTTTTTGCTAGTTGCTGGTTGCTGGTTGCTAGTTGCTAGTTGCTAGTTAGTTTGTAGTGACCCCATTTATGGGGTCTTGAGACTGTCGCGGGCGGCGTCAACGTTCGAACGAAGGGGAAAGCTCTCCCGTCCTCGCTGGCGCGTCGGGTTAGTGTAGTCATCGTCTCCCCCCGTCGCGCCCTCGCCCCGTCGCCTTGTCCCCTTGTCGCCTTGTCGCCTTGTCGCCCCTTCCCCCCCTCGCCTCATCGCCTCCTCGCCTCATCGTCTCCCCCCTTCTCCCGCTCCCCCCTTCCCCCCTTCACTCTCCCCCGGGCTATAATGGCCTGAGACGCCACAAGCATTGGCGGCAAATATCCTGTCCACCCCTGCCCAGGTGATTGCTGATGCGACTCGCCTCTGCCCGATTCCTGATCTTGTGCCTGGCCGGCCTGCTGGCGGTGCCACTGGGCGCCCGGCGGTCGAGCGGCGAACCGGCCGAGACCGCGGCCAAGGCCCCACGGCAGCCCAAGGTGGTCGAGCAGCCGGCGGCCATCCCGCCGCCGCTGACGCACTACAAGGGACGCGAGATCGCGCCCACCATGCACTACGAGGGAGCGCCCTGGCTGGTCCGCGAATCGCGCGAGCGCGAAGAAGATTGCAAGACCCTGCTCAAGGTGCTCGATCTCAAGCAGGGGCAGGTCGTCTGCGATATGGGATGCGGCAACGGCTTCTACACGCTGCCCATCGCCGGGCTGGTGGGTGAAAAGGGGCGCGTGCTGGCCGTCGACATCCAACCGGAGATGCTGCGGCTGCTGGACGAGTGGGCCAAGCAAGAGCAGATCAACAACGTCGAGCCCATCCTCGGCACGCTGGTCGATCCGGGACTGCCTGAAGGCGAGGTGGACCTGATCCTGCTGGTCGACGTGTATCACGAGTTCTCGCATCCCGAGCACATGCTCCAGGCGATGCGCAAGGCGCTAAAGCCCGACGGGCGGCTGGCGCTGGTCGAGTTCCGGCTGGAAGATCCCAAGGTGCCGATCAAGCTTTTGCACAAGATGAGCAAAAGGCAGATCATGAAGGAGCTGCCGCCCAATGGCTTCAAGCTGGTCGACCAGTTCGACGAGCTCCCCTGGCAGCACGTGATGTTCTTCCAGCGCGATGACGCTCCGGTAAGCAAGTCGGCCGGCAAGGCCGCGGGCAAATCCACCCGCAGCGTGCCGCGCCAACTCGACCGCAAGCGGGGCGCTAACGCGGATGCCGGTCTGGCTGACGAGTAGGCCGCCCGGACATGGCCCGCACCGGCGATCAAACGTTCCGCGTTGCTCGCGAGCAATCCCAGCAGACGCTGGCTTCGCTCTTGCGGCATTGGCTGCCCGGCAAGGCCTGGTCCGAAGTGCGGCAACTGGTCAAGTCGCGCCGCGTGCTGGTCAGCGGCAACTTGTGCGTCGATGCCGGCCGCCGGCTCCGGCCGGACGAAGTGGTCAAGCTGCTCGAGCATCCGACCGCGCCCTTGCCCCGCGAGGACGACGTAAGGATCCGCTATCTGGATGTCCACCTGGTGGTCGTCGAAAAGCCTTCCGGCATGACCTCGGTCCGGCACGCCGAAGAGCGGCATTGGTCATCGCGCCGCCGGCAGCTCCAGCCCACGCTGGAGGATCTGCTGCCCCGCGTGATCGCCAAAAAATCGAGCCGGGGGGCCAAGGGCCGGCGTGGCACGAAGCCGGGCAAATTGCCTCCCGTCCGCCCGGTGCACCGCATCGACCGCGAGACGAGCGGCCTGATGGTTTTTGCCCGCACGCCGCAAGCCGAGCGGCACCTGGTGCAGCAGTTTCGCCGCCACGTCACGCACCGCCGCTACCTAGCCGTGGCCAAGGGACTCGTCCAAGCCCAGACGATCGAGTCGCAACTGGTCCGCGACCGGGGCGACGGGCGGCGCGGCAGCACCACCCACGGCGGCATGGGCAAGCGCGCCGTCACGCACGTGCGGCCCATCGAGCGGCTCAACGGCTACACGCTGATCGAGTGCCGGCTGGAAACGGGCCGCACCCACCAGATACGCATCCAACTGGCCGAGCTGGGGCATCCTCTGTGCGGCGAGACGATCTACCAGCGGCCCTTGTTCGGCGAGGCGGAACCGGACACCAGCGGCGCCCCGCGGCTGGCGCTGCACGCGGCCGAGTTGGGGCTGGAGCACCCGACGACCGGGGAGCAGCTTGAATTCAAAATGCCGCTGCCCGACGACCTGGCGCGATTGGTCGATCGCCTCCGCCGGGTGTAGCCGCTACTCGGCGTCGAGCTTGGCGAGGTACTTATCCGGATCTTTTTCGAGGGGCCCACGGCAGCCTTCGCAACAGAGAAACACGTCGCGGCCTTTGACGCTCACCTTGACCGGGGTGTCCATCGAGCCGAGTTTCCCTCCGCCCACCGGGCAGTTCACTTGGGCAATTGCCAGTGCGCGGTCCTCGTCTGACAAATTGGCCAAGGCCGCATCGATCTCGGCTTGTTCCTCGGCCGACGTCGTTTCATCGCTCTCGTTGGCAGCCGGCTCGCCATTGCCTCCAGCCGGTGGGGCCTTGGTGTCGTCGCTGCCGCAACCGGCCATGCCGATCGAGACAGCCACCGCGAAAACGAACAGTTGCAATCGCTTCATTGATTTGCTCTCCAGATTGCCGATCGGACGGTTTTACCCCACTACCGAAAGCATATCGGATTACCCGCCGGTAGCAAGTCGCCTCCGCTCCTCATTGGCTTTACCACGGATCTTGCTATGCTGCATTCTGGGACCGCTGCTCGGTGAACGCCAGCAGTCTATCCCGCCGACCACTGACCAGAGAGCATAGCAGCGAGTGAATTGCCACCGACAACGAGATCGGCCCCGGACACATCGACATCAACGTTGATCCAAACGGCTAAGCGGAGTCTCGGAGGAAACGAAATGAGAGCCCTTGTTTTCAGCCTCGCCATTGTTTGCCTGGCTGGGATGCCGCAGGAGCATACGCTGCAAGATCATCTCGACGACTTAGTGGCCTCGATTCAGGCTGATGACGGCTCGGGGAAGTCGGCGATGGGGCGGGGGAAGGCATCTGCGGAGATTCTTGCTGCACATCAGCGGCTCGTGGACCAGCTTATCGAGATCGCAAGCACCGAGAAGGCCGCTTATGCGTTCTCAAGAGAGCCACGGAGCGAAGCGGTTAAGCTGCTCGGCCATATCGGCGGCCGGAAAGCAGTGCCGGTGTTGGTCAAGTACGTGGACTGGAAATACTCTGAAGGAGTAGCATTTGGGGGCATTCATCCAGCAGAGAATTACCCCTGTGCTTACGCTCTTATTGGGAACTGCGCGACAGTTCCAGAAATCTTTAAGAGGTTGCAGGCCGAGCCGGCTCCCAGCGAGAAGGCGATGGAACTATACGCTTGGCTGGTGGTCTCGCCTTACGGCTTCGGCCGCGAGCACGAGGCGATCAAAGCCGTCGAGGCCAGGGCGAAGCGTGAGATAAACAACAAAAACCTGCTGGTGCTCTTGGAGAAAATGCAGCAAGTGGAATTGGAGCCGCCGCTCGACTAAACGCACTTGAAGCAGCGCGGGCCAATCGGGCGAAGGGAGATGGAAAAGGGGACAGGCTACTTTTTGAGCCAGGCGGCACGCTGAGAGAAAAGTAGAATGTCCCCTTTCTTTTCTTGCAACCGTAACGGGCGGTCCCGCAAAACGGTGCAAGGCGACCTGGGCGAATTGCGCATCG
>JBBDYJ010000032.1:0-96655 GCA_040901675.1 Pirellulales bacterium
CACGCTACGACTCGACTGAGCTCGCCGAAGTCCGCTTTGCCCCAGCCACCCGGCGGGGGAACGACAAGGAGACAAGGCGACAAGGAGACAAGGGGAACGCGGGGGAGGCGGGGTTGTTGCGGCCGGGCGGGTGCGCGGTTAGTCTTTGATGCGCTGGCGTTGTTGTTTCGCGGGGCCACACCCAGCCATTCCGGCGGACTGCCATGATCCTGGACCGCCTCGAGCAGGCCAAGCAGTATTTTGCCCTCCACCCGGGGTTCCGTCCGGCGTTTGAGTTCCTGTACGAGGCGGATTTCACCAAGATGACTTCCGGCCGCCACCTGATCGACGGCGAGCGGCTGTTCGTGATTGCCGGCATCGATCCGGGCCGCGGGCACAGCGGGGCCAGGCTCGAAGCGCATCAGAGATATATTGACATCCAACTGACGCTGGCCGGCGACGAAGAGATCGGCTGGAAGCCGGTGTCCGGCTGCCATCCGGTATCGGCCTACCAACCCGAAAAAGACCTGCTGCTGTTCATGGATAAGCCGGAAAGCTGGGTGGCCGTGCGGCCCGGTTCGTTCGGCATCTTCTTTCCGCACGATGCCCATGCGCCGCTGGGAGGCGAGGGGCGGCTGCACAAGGCGGTCGTCAAAGTCGCCGTGGACTGGGAATGATGTCGCCGTGGGCATCGCCGCCGCCCAGCCGATCGACCGCGAGCGAGGGCCCGACTCGGCCGGCGCTGCCAGCGGGGACGAAGCGGTGAGCTGAAAAAGGGCCCGGTCTTGCGGTTGAATGTGTTTGACCCCGATTCTGGAGGGGCTTAGAATGCGTGTTCGGAAAAGGAAGGTCGCGACACGTCTTCTTTTTTCTTAACACGTTCTCGGTCGCGAGCCAGGTACATGTTGCCATCGAGTGCAGGGGCAAAGAGCCGGCGTTGGCGGTGCCCCCCGGGGATATGGGTTGCCCCGGCGCTGGTCTGGCTGTTGGCGGCCGCCACGGCTTCGCAGGCCCGTGCCGCCTGCGGCGACTACGTGAACGTGGGCCACTCGGCGGACCCCGGGTGGATTTACTTGGGGGGCCAGGCGATGGGCGTGGGATTTCAATTGTCTCGCCTGTCGGCGGCCGGCCTGATAAGCGACTTTGGCGAGCACTCCAGGCCGTTGCCCGGCTGCCACGGGCCGAGTTGCTCGCGCCATCTTCCGTTGCCACTCGACCGGGTGCCTGGCTCGACTTCCGGCGGTGGCGAGCAATGGGCTTGCTTTCTGGTCAGGGCCGACATTTCACTTCGCCAACCGCGGCTGTGCGAGCTTGGCTTGCTGATTCGCCTCTCGGAAGGTCACCCCTTCGCGTTGGAACGTCCGCCCTGCGTCTGATGAATCGGGCGGCATGGGCAAATTGCCGCCGCGATTCGGCCGGCGGGGCCGCAGCGCCTTTGCGCCGCCTCCAGCGCGCCACGAACCCGGTGGGTGCCGAGCGCGCCCTAATGCGCTGGAGCTTTTGACGCGCTAGGCGGCGAAGGGTCGGCCCCGGCGACCCGGTGATCCAAGCGGCGTGGCGCGCCCCGCAGGCGGAAACCGGGAATGACGGCGACAAGGCTTGATTTGTTCTTGATAGGGAGTTGATTGTCATGTCCATAACCACACCCGTTGGCCCGGCGACGCAGCCCCGCAAGTACGTGCGGGCCGTAGGACCACGGCTGCGAATTCTGCTCTACGCGGTGTTTGCGCTGGTGGCGCTGTTGGGAGCCAACTCCGGCTACCTGGCAGGCATCACGGCTTTGCAGGCCTTCACCGGCCGGACGTACGAGAACTACTTCTACTTTTATATGTTCCTGGCGCACCTGGTGCTGGGCCTGGTGTTGATCGGGCCGTTCCTGGTGTTT
Source organism: Pirellulales bacterium (assembly GCA_040901675.1). GTDB lineage: Bacteria > Planctomycetota > Planctomycetia > Pirellulales > JAICIG01 > JBBDNX01. The sequence continues at coordinate 1,865 of JBBDYJ010000032.1, forward strand.
GGCATGATCCACATGTCGAATTCCCGCAACCGGCGAAACCGCCGGGCGGTGCGTGTCGGCTATGCGCTGTTTGCGGTCGCCGTGACCGTGCTGGTCTCGGGCCTGCTGTTGATCCGGGTGGTCGGCGCATTCGAGCTCAAGAACCCCTTGGCACGCTCGACGGTGTACTGGCTGCACGTGATCACGCCGCTGGCGGCGGCCTGGCTCTACTGGCTGCACCGGCTGGCCGGGCCGCGGATCAAGTGGCGGGTGGGGCTGGTGTATGGGGGCGTGGTGGGGGCCGTGGTGCTGGCCATGGTGGCATTGCACTCGCAGGACCCGCGGCAGTGGAACGTCACGGGCCCCAAGGAAGGCGAAAAGTACTATGCTCCGTCGTTGGCTCGCACGTCGACCGGAAACTTCGTCGACCAGGACGTGCTGATGATGGACACCTACTGCATGAAGTGCCACCAGGACGCCTACAACGGCTGGTTCCATAGCGCGCATCACTTCAGCTCGTTCAACAACCCGGCCTACCTGGCCGCGGTGCGCGAGACGCGCGAGGTGGCCTATAAACGGGATGGGAACATGCAGGCCTCGCGATGGTGCGCCGGCTGCCATGACCCGGTGCCTTTCTTCAGCGGGGCTTTCGACGATCCCGAGTACGACGTGGTCAACCATCCGACCGCACAGGCGGGGATCACCTGCACGGTCTGCCATGCGATTACGCACGTGAACAGCACGCGGGGCAACGCGGATTTCACGATCGAGGAACCGATTCACTACCCGTTTGCCTTCAGCAGCAACCCGGTTTTGCAGTTCATCAACCAGCAGCTCATCAAGGCCAAGCCTTCGCTGCACAAGAAGACGTTCTTGAAGGACTTCCACACGTCGGCGGAGTTCTGCTCCACCTGCCACAAGGTGCACCTGCCGCGCGAGCTGAACCATTACAAGGAGTTCCTCCGCGGACAGAACCATTACGACGCCTACCTGCTCAGCGGCGTATCCGGGCACGGCGCCCGCAGCTTCTACTACCCGGACAAGGCGAAGCACAATTGCGCGGAGTGCCACATGCCGGCCAAGAGGTCCGAGGATTTCGGCGCCCGCTTGATCGCGGGCTCCGACGGGCTGTCGATCCACGACCACATGTTTCCGGCCGCCAATACGGCCATCGGCTGGTTCCTGGACGACCCGGCCGCCATCCGCGCGCACCAGGATTTTCTGGCCGACGTGATGCGGCTTGACATTTTTGGGTTGAAGGAGGGGGGCCGCATCGACGGCGCCTTGTCCGCGCCGCTGCGGCCCGACGTGCCGGCGCTCGAGCCGGGCAAACAGTACCTGCTGGAGACGGTGATCCGCACCATGAAGATGGGCCACCTGTTCACGCAGGGCACCGTCGACTCAAACGAAGTCTGGGTGGACGTGACGGTGACCAGCGGCGACCGCGTCATCGGGCGCAACGGAGGCATGAGCGAGGAGGGCGAAGTCGATCCCTGGTCGCACTTTGTCAACGTGTTCATGCTCGACCGCGAAGGGCGGCGCATCGACCGCCGCAACCCGCAGGACATTTTCGTGCCGCTCTACAATCACCAGATCCCGCCGGGCGCGGCGCAGATCGTTCACTTTTCGCTGGAACTGCCCGACGACCTAGCGACGCCGGTCACGGTGGAGGTGAAGCTGCAATACCGCAAGTTCGACCAGCGGTACATGGAGTTCGTCACCGAGACGGCCAAGCCGGGCGACTTGCCCATTCGGGGCCACGTGCCGGGACAAAAGTACAAGAACCGCCTGCCGGTCACCACGCTGGCCGTCGACCGGATGACCTTCCCCGTGCGCGGCGTCGCGGAAACGGTGAGCAACACCACGCCGAAGATCCCGCTCTGGCAGCGCTGGAACGACTACGGCATTGGGCTGTTGCTCGAAGGGCAGAGCGTGCAAGCCCGAGGCGAGCTGCTGCAAGCGGCCGATGCCTTCTCGAAGGTGGAGGAGCTGGGCCGGTTCGACGGGCCGCTGAACCTGGCCCGCGTCTACTATAATGAGGGCCGCCTGGACGAAGCGGTCGAAGCGCTGCAGCGGGCCGCCGCGCATAAAGATCCGCCGGCGCCGTCCTGGACGCTAGGCTGGCTGAGCGGGCTGGTCAACCGCCAGCAGGGCCGCTTGCAGGAGGCCGAGCAGAACTTCCGCAGTGTGCTGGAGGTCAAGACGGCGGAGATGATCGAGCGGGGCTTCGACTTCAGCCTGGATTACGAGGTGATCAACGAGCTGGGGCTGACGCTTTTCGACCTGGCCAAGCAGGCCCGCGGCAAGTCGCGGGCCGGCGAGCGCGAGAAGTATCTGCGGCAGGCGGTCGAGCAGTTCGAAAACACTCTGGCCATCGACTCGGAAAACGTGACCGCGCATTACAACCTGCAACTGCTGTACGGTCAGCTTGGCGACAAGGCCAAGGCCGCCGAGCACCACAAGCTGCACCAGCGGTACAGGCCGGACGACAACGCGCGGGACCGGGCCATTGCGTTGGCCCGCAAGCGCTATCCGGCCGCCAACCACGCGGCCGAGGCGATCGTCATCTATTCGTTGCACCGGGCGGGAGCGCCCGGCCTGGCGGAGCAGCCGGCCGGCGCAGGGCACAAACAGGCTGGAGGTGGCCATTGAGCGACCAGGAAAAAAGGGCGGACGAGCGGGCGGAGCCGGTCAATATGGATTCAGCCGAACGGCCGCCGACCGAGGCGATCGAGCATGCCGAACTGGAACGGGACGATGCCGTGATCGGCAAGGCGCTGCGCTGGTCGCTGGTGGTGATTGTGCTGCTGACCGCGGGCGTCAGCGGCGCGGTGTATTGGAGCTGGCGCGAGCCCCCGGTGGTGGCGGCCGCCGCCCGGCCCTTGGATGCGGTGGAAAAACGCGGGGCCTCCCCGGAGCGAATTCCGCGGATCGAGTTCAAAGACATCACGCGGGAGGCGGGCATCGAGTGGGTCCACGAGAACGGGGCTTATGGCGAAAAGCTGCTGCCCGAAACCATGGGAGGCGGCTGCGCGTTTTTCGATTTCGACAACGACGGCCAGCAGGACCTGTTGTTGATCAACTCGTCGCATTGGCCCTGGCGCGAGGAGGGCGCCGCCCGGCTGGCCACCACCGCTCTGTATCGCAACGACGGCCAGGGAAACTTTAAAGACGTGTCGGCCGAGGGCGGCCTGGACGTGAGCTGCTACGGCATGGGCGTTGCCGTAGGCGACTACGACGGCGACGGCTGGGTGGACGTCTTCATTTCGGCGGTCGGCAAGAACCTGTTGTTTCGCAACGTGGGCGGCAAATTCGAGGACGTCACGGACGAGGCCGGCGTGGCCGGCGGCGAGGGCGACTGGAGCACCAGTTGCTGCTTCTTCGACTACGACAACGACGGCGACCTGGATTTGTTCGTGTGCAACTATCTGCAATGGACGCGCGAGATCGACGTGGGGCTGAACTGCACGCTGACCGGGCACGGGCGGGCCTACTGCCGGCCCGACGCCTTCGCGGGAACGTTTCCGTTTTTGTACCGCAACGACGGGCAGGGCAGATTCACCGACGTTTCGGCCTCGGCCGGCGTGCAAATCACCAACTCACTGACCGGCGTGCCGCTGGCCAAGTCGCTGGGCGTTGTGCCGATCGACCTGGACAACGATGGCTGGATCGACCTGGTGGTGGCCAACGACACAGTGCAGAACCTGGTGTTTCACAATTTGGGCGACGGCACGTTCGAGGAACTGGGGGCCTTGATCGCCGTGGCCTACGACAGCAACGGCAATGCCCGCGGGGCGATGGGCATCGATGTGGCCCGTTTCCGCAACGACAACACGATCGGCCTGGTCATCGGCAACTTCGCCAACGAGATGACCGCGCTGTACGTGTCGCAGGGGGGCGCGATGCAGTTCTCCGACGACGCCATCGCCACCGGGCTGGGGCCGCCTTCGCGGCTGATGCTCAAGTTCGGCCTGTTCTTCTTCGATTACGACCTCGATACGCGGCTGGACATATTCACCGCCAACGGGCACTTGGAAGAAGACATTCACAAGGTGCAGGCCAGCCAGCACTATGAGCAGCCTCCGCACCTGTTCCGGAACTTCGGGCCGGAGGCCGACTCGGAGTTCGTGCTGGTGCCGCCGGATTATTCGGGCGACGATTTCTCCCGTCCCATGGTGGGCCGCGGCGCGACCTATGCCGACATCGATGGCGACGGCGACCTGGACGTGCTGGTGACGGCGATCGGCTCTCCGCCCCGGCTGCTGCGGAACGAGCAGAAGCTCGGGTACCATTGGCTGCGGGTCAAGCTGATCGGCACCAGCGCCAACCGCGATGCGATCGGCGCCTGGGTCGAGGTGCAGTTGGGATCGACGGTGATGAGCCGCCAGGTGATGCCCACCCGCAGCTATCTTTCGCAGGTCGAGTTGCCCGTAACGTTCGGCCTGGGTGACGCCACCCGCGTCGATCGTTTGCGGGTCCGTTGGCCCGACGGGTCGGTGCAGGACGTGCCCGACGTTCAAGGAGACCAGACGCTTATCGTCAAGCAGGCCACGGAAGTCGAGTAGCGGGTTGAGGGTGGAGTCGACGGCGGTTCAGGCACGCTAGCCAAAATCCGCAGAGTTCGGTATCGTGGGCGGGGGTCGAGATTCGGTTACCCCCCACCCTCCACCATTCCCACGTTCCGGAGATCCCATGCCGCAGACTACCCGGCGGACGTTTACCCGCGAGGCCTTGGGCTCGATCCTGACGTTCTCGCTGCTGGAGACTTTGGGCCGGCACGATTTGTTCGCCGGCGAAGTGAAGCCGATCACGACCCGCTGGCTGGCCGAGGTGAATCAACTCGGCCTGGATCTCAAGGACCAGAAGCTCGAGCAGACCCAATGGCAGGCCAAGGTCGAGGAACTGTATGCGCAGGTCGATCTGGACGAACTGCTGAAGCTGATCGATTTCAACCGGCTGGCCGGCGGCGCCAAGCTGATCGATAACGGCGCGCTGAGCCTGCGGTTCAAGTTCCCGGAGGTCGAAGGAGTGCCCCGATCGCTGTCGTTCGGCAAGCAGATCTTCGCCCTGAAAAAAGGCCGCTCGGTGGTGCCGCACGGCCACAATAACATGGCCACGGCCTTCCTGATCCTGAAGGGCGAGCTTCACGGCCGGCACTACGACCGGATCAAGGACGAAGAGGAGCATTTCCTGATCAAGCCGACGATCGACCGCAAGTTCGGGCCCGGCGAGTGCTCGACGATTTCGGACTACAAGGACAACATCCATTGGTTCCAGGCGATCACCGAGCCCTCGTTCATCTTCAATATCCACGTCAACGAGGTGAATCGTGATAACCGCGAGCCGACCGGCCGGCTGTACTTGGATCCCAAGGGCGAACAGCTCGCCGGCGGCCTGATCCGAGCGCCTAAGCTCGGCTACGAGGAAGCCCACCGCCGGTACGGGTAAATCGAAGGCAGAAGGGCGAAGGAGGAAGGAGGAAGGAGGAATTGGAACACGGACGAAGACTGGGGCACGCTGCGCTTTGCCCCAGCCACCCGACGTGGGGAATGGGGCGAGCGGCTGGGGGGATTTGCGGATGCCGCAAGCGGCGCAGGCTGGGCGGAGCTTGCGGACGGGCCGGTGGTCCGATACGCTGGGATTCACCTGCTTGAACTACCGCGCCCGCTGGGACGGCGCCTCAATCGGCAATTGCCGGCGGGCTCATTTTTTGAGGGGCCCGATCGGTGAACCGCCTGGGGTGGGCCGCCGTAGACAGGCACGGTGAGGCAAGCAGGTGCGGGGCGGTGCTTTGCCCCGCTTGCGGCGCGCGCGTTGGTTCGTGTCCCGTGGTCGTTTATTCAAGAAAAATGAGGAAACTATGAGACTGTTGACAAGCCTTTGCGTGGCCGTGGTCTTGGCCGGCGGCGTCTCGCTGGCCGAAGCCAAGGAGATCAAGAGCGGGCTGGAGCCCGGCAAATTCATCGACGCCTTCGACGTGGTCAAGTGCGCGGGCGCTGCCGACGACGGCGTCGAGGTCGGCGACCAGCTCTGCTATCGCTGCAAGTACGGCGGCCGCCCGATGGTCATGGTTTTTGCCCGCAAGAGCGACAAGAACCTGGTGTCGCTGGTCAAGAAGCTGGACACCGCGGTCGAGAAGAACTCGGACAAGGAACTGGCGGCTTTCGTGAACCTGGTCGGTGAGGACCGCGAGGCCCTCGAAACCGAAGCCAAGAAACTGGGCGAAAAGAACAAGGTCCAGAAGGTGGCGATCGTCGTTCCCGTCGAGTTCGAGAACGGACCTGAGAACTACGGCATCAGCCCCGACGCCACGGTCACCGTGATCCTGGCCGCCGGAGGCAAGGTCGTCGCCAACCATGCCGTGGGCGAGGACGGCCTGGATGAAGACTCCGTCAAGGCCATCCTGGCGGACGTCAAGAAGCTCGTGAAGTGATTTGCTGATCAACTGCTGACGGGGTCAGGTGACCCTTACTTCCGTAACGCGCGCGCAAGAGCATAAGGCCGCGACTCGACCGGCAACGGCAGTCGCGGCCTTGGCTTTTGGAGTCGGCAACGTGGATTGGGGACGATCAAGGGGCTGGATGCGCGCGTGCTGATCAATGCGGGGCGTGCTCGCTTGGAAACTGACTTTGAATGGTCAGCACGTCGTCCAGCGACGCCAAAAAGAGCTCGAGCAGCTTGGGGTCGAAGTGGGTGGCGGATCCTGCGCGCATGATGTCCAAGGCCTGGTCCAGCGAAAAAGCGGGCCGGTAGACGCGGTCGCTGGTGAGTGCATCGAACACGTCCGCGATGGCGGCGATCCGCCCGGCCAGCGGTATTGCCTCGCCGGCCAGGCCGCGGGGATAGCCGGTGCCATCGTACTTTTCATGGTGCGTCAGCGCGATCGTTGCCGCCGTCTGGAGCAGAACCGCCCGCGAACCCTGGAGGATGCGGTAGCCGATTTCGACATGCCGCTGCATAATCTTCCGCTCGTCTTGGGTGAGCGGCCCCGCCTTATGGAGGACGTGATCGGGAATGCCCACCTTTCCCAGGTCATGGGTGGTGCTGGCCAGGCGGATCAGCTTGGCATGCTCGGCGTCTTCTCCGGCCCGCTGGGCCAGGAGGCCGCAGTAGCGGCTCATCCGCTCGACGTGCCGGCCGGTTTCGTCGTCGCGGCATTCGCCGGCGATGGCGAGGCGGAGGATCATCTCCTCGACGTCGGTGTACGCGTCGCCCAGGAAACTGCTCAATTCGAGCATGGAAACCGTTCGCTCTTCCAGGGTCTGCTCGACCTGGGTGCGGTGGTCCCGGTTGGCTTTTTCGCGCATGCGGCGAATGAGGGCCGCGCGGACCTGGATCAGTAAGTCGTTTTTTTCGAAGGGCTTCACGAGATAGCCGTAAGTTCCCGCCTCCAAGGCCTGCTTGGCGACCTTCAAGTCATCCAGGCCCGTAACGATGAGCGTGGCCGTGGCCGGGAATTCGTCTCGGATGAACTTGGCCAGGCTCAGGCCCGACTCGCCCGGCATGTTGACATCGACCAGGGCCAAATCGAAGCGCTGCCGCAGCAGGCACTGCCGGGCCTCGGCCGCCGACGCGGCCGTGGTGCACGAGTACCGCTCGCCCTGGAGCATCCGCACTTCCAGTTTCCGCAGCCGCTCTTCGTCATCGACGACCAGGACCTTTGCTGCCATTGGCTGATTGCCTCGTGACAAGAATGAAGGGAACGTGCCACACAACGCGCGGACGACCCGAACCGCGGATGCCGGAAAGAAAGATGCCTGGGATGGGCGTCGATTGGCGCCCTCGCGCCGGCGTCTCCAACAAAGTATGCGACAAAGTTACGGCCTACGGCGAGCAGGCTGGCATCGAGTCCTTTGAGAAGACCCGTTTCCAAGGAACAATCGCTACAGACAACAGGTTCGCTGCGAATCCTTGTCACCGAAGACAGCCCCATGGTGGTTGGATTGATGGAGCGGGCCGGCACAGAGGGCATAATCCCCCGCAACGGCAGCGACGGAGGGGAGAGGGCGCGCGGAGTAAAGGCGCTGGTGACAGAGGACAAGAAGGATGCTGGCGGTGCTCTGGACGCCAAGAGTTCGCCCGCTACGGACGCTCGGGGACTACGCCAACGGCAGTGCGCCGATGGCCTCGCTCATGGCGTTCCACAGGTTCAAACGGGCGTTCAACGCGGCGAGGGCGGCCTGCTCCGCCTCGTGCCAACGGTCGGGGTCGTCGCCGCAAACCATCGACACCAGTTGACGAACCATCGGGCCATGCTCCTCGCTGTCCAGCGAGACGTGCCGGTCCAAGTAGTAAAGGAACGGCTGCAGCGCACCGCCCGACATGGAATTGACGCGGTCGACGATACGTCGAAACAATGCGGGCAGCAGATCTTCTCGGCCGAACGTGAAGGCCGCCACCACTGCCGGGAAACTATCGCCTTCAATCACCGCAAACGTCTGCTCGACGAACGTCCACACGGCCGGCGGGACGCGCGCCACCGTGAGCGCGGCGGAAACCGTCGCCCCAGTTCGAACCTCCTTCAGGAAACGATCGATCACCGACGTGTCGGCACGGCACAACTGCATCGCGCGATAGTACAGGTCGAAGTGACTCGCAAACCGTCCATCCTCGGTTTTATCGGTCTCTTCGGCAAGCACAATCTCGTTGACGAGTCGGGCAGCTTGCGGATCGCTCGAAGGAACCCAAGGAACATCGACGCAGCAGAGCTTCCGCTGCAGGGTCTTGAGCAGCGACATAAAGTCCCACACCGCGAAAACGTGGTGCTCCATGAAAATGCGCAAGCCGGCCAGGTCCTGGATCTGCTCGTAAACGGAGTGTTCGAGCAGTGCTTCTCGGAGAGGCTCCAGCGTCTGCTGGATTCGGTTCCAAGGATGCATTGTCTGGTGTTCTCCGAAGCGATAGCGTGGCAACTCCATGCATATCCCAGCTACATTGATTCTAAGCTTGACTGTCTGGCCCGGATGGCGGAATTGCGCGACGAGGATTCCGGCCGCCATGTCGTCCGTGTCGGACGCTACGCGGGCATCAACCTTCTTCCTCAGCAGCGCCAACGCCTTTTTCAAGGGGTCAAAGCTAATCGGCCTTTGCAGATGGGGTTCCTTCCACGGCGGCATGAAGGACGGTGGCGTGGACCGGCTTCAGTATATGGCCATCGAAGCCTGCTGCTTCGCAGCGTTCCAGCACCTCCCGATTGCCGTAGCCCGTCACGGCGATCATGCGTGCGCCCTCCAACTCTGCCATCGACCGCAAACGCTTGACGACTTGGAAGCCATTCATGGTGGGCAAGCCAATGTCAACCAGCACTACGTCCGGCTTGAAGGCGGGGGCGTGATCGATAGCCGACTCTCCGGTCAGATAGGACTGGACTTCATAGCCCCAGTGCCGAAGGAGCAAGGAAAACATCTCGGACGCATCCTTGTCGTCTTCGAGGATCAGAACGCGCCGCGGATAATCGCCCGCCATTGCGGATAGCCTCCCTGCGGGGTGATGTTGTTCCGGCACCGTCATTCTATCCCGTGCAAAAGAGGCGTCAAACCGGCTGAGCATCATCGTCCGTTTTGCGCACTGCCGCACCCCTGGTCGCCGGAACGAGACCTAAACCACCACTAGGTTACGCGAAGGGCGACCGATTTGGGGGGGACCGGCCGCCTTTCCCCCGAACGGACTACGCGATGATGCTGTCGATCAGAATCGGCGAACAATACCTTTACGTTTGGCACGCAACATGCGCAAATCCAGTTTAGGGCTGACGGGCGGTTAACCATCCATGCTAATTGCCGCCCCGGAATCATGGAGATCCTGCGGCCGAACTCTAGCCACGAGCTCAGGGCGCATGAAAAACTGCATGAGTTGACAAACCTGCCAAGCCGCGTAAACTTGTTCCCGTATCCCGCCAAAGGCTGGTGGGCTACCGGCTGCGGAACGCCATGAGGGCAACTATCGCTGCGCCGGAAGCCCCGCATGCATATCAAAAAACGCCTCTTGATCGTTGAAGACCAGCCGGAAGCAGCCGGCGTCTTGGCGATGATGGCCCAGCAGTTCGACTGCCAGACGCTCGTGGCTGACTGCGGAATGTCGGCCCTGGACATTGCCTCTTGGTGGAATCCCGATGTCGTTACGATTGACTTGGGGCTTCCCGACATTGACGGGCTTAAGGTTGCGGCCGCCCTGCGTCCCAAGCTGCCGGCAGCCAAGTTGGTTGCGGTAAGCGGCAAGCAGCCGGACCAATCCATGCTTGCTGCGGCCGGTTTTGATTGCTACTTGCAGAAGCCGATATGCCTGGACAGGCTGAAAGAGGCGTTAGCCGATTGCTAGCCTATGCTGGTTACGATTCAGTTCGTCGGCGGCCCATTTGAGGGCACGGTGACATTTGATCCAGCCGCCGCGTCCGAGGGAATGCCGCAGACTGCCTGGACGTTCTACCAGATGACCGACGGCTGCAAGTTCGGCAAGGCGGCAATGGCGGGCAACGCTGCAACAATCCACCCGTATCGGGTAATCGAGCGGAAGGAATCAGACGACGGGTTGTTCGTCCGGGCCAAGGCATTCTAGCGGTTCGACCCTTTGTCACGGCCTCGCCTTGCTCGGCCTTCGTGCATTCCATCCGGGAGCACCCGCCATGTTGACCGATGCCTCGCGAGCAGAAGACTTTCCTTCGCTTCGCGAGATGACCTACCTGAACACGGCCGCCGAAGGAATCCCGCCACGGGCCGTGGGTGAGGCAGTCGCACAATACTGCCGCGACAAGCAACTCGGCATGGATGGGCGTGAGAGGCACTTCGCGCAGTGGGAGGCGGCCAAGAAGCTGCTGGCCCAGATGTACGGGCTTACGCCCGGCGATGTGAGCATCTGCTCCTGCTCGTCGGAGGCCTACAACCTGGCGGCCCTGGCCCTGGGGCTGCGGGAGGGAGACGAAGTGGTGATCAGCGACCTCGATTTCCCCGCCGGCGCCACGCCGTGGCTCCATGAGAGATGCCCGGCCGAGGTCCGATTATGGCGAGCGCGGGAGGGGGCGTTGCGAGTCGAAGACCTGGCAGCGCTCATTGGGCCGCGAACGCGGCTGGTGCAGCTTTCGCTGGTGAGCTTCTTTAACGGCTTCCTGGTCGACTTGCCCGAGGTGCTGGCCGCGGTTCGCCGAAATTCGCCGGGGATGGTGGCGGTGGACGTGACGCAGGCCTTGGGGCGGATTCCGCTCGATCTGGCCGGCGTGGACCTGATCGTGAGCAGCACGCACAAATGGCTTCTGGCCACGCACGGCGGGGGGCTGGTCGGCGTGCCGGCGGCCCGCGCCGCCGAGTTGAGCGTTCCCGCGGGGGGCTGGTTCAACCTGGAGGACGCTTTTGGGCCGCACCGTTTCGAGCGGGCAGTCGCTCGGCCCGGCGCGGCCGGCTTCACGGTGGGGATGCCGAACTTTCCGGCGGTCTACGCGATTCGGGCCGCCCTGGAATACATCCTGGGCATCGGCGTGGCGGCGATCGACGAGGCCGCCCGGCCGCTGGTGCTGGGCTGCCTGGAAGAGCTCTCGAAGCTGCCGATCGGGCTATTGACGCCGCGCGAGCCGGCCCGCCTGGCCGGCATTCTGGCCTTCCGGCATCCCAAGGCGGAGGAAATCCACCGGCGGCTGCACGAGCAAAGCATTCACGTGATGAGCCACGCCGGCCGGCTGCGCGTGGCCTTGCACGGGTACAACACCCCGGCCGACGTCGAGCGGTTTGTCAGCGCGTTGAAAGACGCGCTGGTCGCCGTCGGGCCAGCGTGAGATTCACTGGGCCTGACCGCCGCCGCTGAAGAATCCGGCCGGAAAAGACCCGACTATCGCGACGGAGATCCTGACCGTTGTCCAGGTTCGCATCGCTTTCTTGGTCTTTAAATCCCCTTCGCAGGCACCGATTGCTACGGGGCAGCTACTTGAACGGTCGTCTCGGCACGCAGCAAACCGGCCAGCGGGCCGGAGTCGAACTCGGCGGACAGGCGCACTGGGCCGGTGGGCTGATTGGAGGGCACTCGAACCGAGGCCGAGCAGAAGGTGCCTCAAGCGAACCCGGAATACGTCGTGTTGAGCGTCTGGCCATCCAGCGTCGACAACAGAATTCGGGCGGCGCCATGCTCATCGTATCGGCCTTGATCGTACTGACCGCGATAGCAGGTGTTGATCACGAGGCCGTCGGCGGAGAAGAGCCGCGGCTGGACACGCAGATTCCCTCCGCTCTTGCCCGGTGTGCCTGCATCGGCCAACTCGAGCTGAAAATCGAAGCTGGACAATGGTTCGAGCTCGACCGTCTCCCCCGTGCCGACGTTGTACCACACTTGCTCGCGCGGCCCGACGTAATCCGAGAAGACGAAGTTCCAGTTTGGCCCGCCGTCCGGGTCCTTGCAGGAAACCATCAACGAACAGACGCGGTATTCGCCGATCGGCACGGTGGCTTCGCCTTCCGCATGGCGCAGGCCGACCGCCGAGCCGTCGCGGCCCGCCAGCGTGACCGAGACTTCCACGATCCGGCCGCGGTCGCCGGCAATTGGCCGCTTATCAGCCAGGCGGATCGTGCCGGTGCCTTCCAGCTTTTCCAATGCCAGGCGGCTGGCAAGCTCGTCCGACTTGACGGCATAGCGAACGCCGTCCATGGTCAAGATGGCGGAGTACAAGAACTGCTCGCTCACCGGATTCCAAGCGCCGTTGTTGTCCAGGTCGACCCACAGGCGATCCTGCGAGTCGGTGAAGAAACCATTGCCGTCGCCATCCATGCGGCGGACAGGCAAGCGGCGGTCGCCGAGGTGCGCCACTCCTTCCAGATAGCCGGCGGCGGCGTAACTCAGCGTGCGGCCGGAGGCACTCAGCCGGAAGATGGCGGCGCGTGGCACCGAGGTGGTCACGTCGCCTTTCACAAAATCGGCCGCCAGCGGCAGCCGCCAGATGCGGTTCTGGCCCTCGACTCGCTCCTTGGCTTCGATGCTGCGGCTGCGGTTGGCATCCACGTACAAGTCGGCTTCGGCCGGCGAGACCTGGTCCAGCACGACCGCCACTGGGACGGAGTTCGGACTGCCATAGCGAATTTGCGCATAGCGCTGGCGGCTGCCTCGGTAGACGACTTTTTCCCGCAGATCGTCGGGCTTGTTGTCCGACAGGTCGATGGCCCGCAAGGGCGGATGCTCATGTTCTTGGCCCGGGTCGGGCAGGATGAACCGCCAGGCCTCCTCCGCTGCGCATTCGCTATAGGCCGATGAGGCGAAGGCCGCGATTCCCAGCAACAAGGCCGGCACGCGGAATCGTTGGACGGTGCTGTTCATGCCAGGTATGGCTCAGAGGTCTTCATGGTCGGCGACCCACAGGAAATACTGCCGCTGGAGCAGCCATTGCCAGCGACCTTCATTGCGATGGACCAGCGCGGCGACGATCTCGTTGCTCGCCCGCCGCTTGCGGGTTTTCTGCTCGTCCGTGGCTTCGGGCAGTGCATCGAGGCGTTTTAGGGCGTCTGGCGCATCGAGCATGGCAAGAGCGGCAAAGTAGAAGTCGGGGTAGAACCCGGCACGGATCGCTTCGTCGCCAGGTGGTTCGAGCACCAGCCGGGCCAGGTCCCGATCATAGCGGGCCAGGCAGGCCGCCAGCACGGGGTCGGACAAGCGCAGCCGCTGCCCTTCGCCGTGGCGGCCGAGCACCATGGTCGTGTTACCCGTGGCAATGCCATGCCGCAGCGACAAGGCGCGCCACAAGTATTCGCGCACGAGCGCTGGATCAATCGTCTCCACAACGGGGAGCAAGGCCACGGCCACGCAATACGAGCGGCACAACATGCCTCCCTCGCCGTCGCCTCGGTTGACGAGGTCGGTCAAGAGTGCAAAACACTCGTCGATCAGCCGAGCCGCCGTCTCCTTGTCCGTCCCGGCCAACGCCTGGGCCATCATGCCCAGGGCATAGGCGCGCCGTTGAGCGAGGCCGATGGTCGAGGCGATCGATTGGGCCCGCGTCAAATCGACCGGCGCCATGCGATAGCAGACCCGCACGGCATACTCGTCTCGCTGGCGATCGGTGCGGAGCATCTTCCAGACTCGCTGGGCATCGGCGGGCCGGCGCGCCGCCAGCTTGTGGGCGATATTGCCGTGATGCCGGTCGAAGTCAGAATCCTCTCTCGCGCCAGCAGTCAAATCGAGCGCTGTGTCCAGATCCACAAGCGACAGCGATCCGGCGAAGGCGCGCCGCGCGTGTCCAGGCAGGCCCTCGCCCGGCAATTGCCGCGCGGTCCGCTCGCCTTCTCGCAAGAGCTGCTCGGCCTCTTCTTGCTCGCCGAGTTCGAGCAGCCGTTCGGCGACGTGGCCTAGAGACAGCAGCCGCCACTCTGGTTCATCGATCCTCCGGGCCTGCGCCAACGATTCACGCAGAAGCACCAGTTTTCGATCCCGCGCTTGAGGCGGCAGCATATCGGCGGCCTCGCGATAAGCGGTCGACCGGAGATTGGCATCGGCCAGGGAGTTTACGACCGCCAGCCCTTCCTCCAGGTCGCTGTTCAAGAGGGACTTTGCCGCCAGGTACTTCTGGCGGGCATTCCACCGATGGCTGGGCGCGTGGTGCTCGGCAAAGAACTCGAGCGACCGCAGGGGATCGAGCTGCGCCATCAATTCAGCAGCCCGCAGGTCGTCACGGTCCACCTTCGTTTCGCCGACGCGCAATTCGCGCCGTTCCATCGCGTCGAACCAAGGCCGCCCCAGTTCGGCGATATCATCCGCCGCCGGCAGCGAGGGCAACGTCGCCAGCGCCGGCAACGGCGGATCGGTGACGCGGGACACGACCATTTTCACCTCGCCACTTGCCGGGTGCACGTATTCGCCGTGAAATCGGCAACCTGGCGCCGAAACGAAGATGAAGCCGCCGTGATCGGGCACGTCGCTCAGCCGGAGGCGGCCGTTGGCGTCGGCCGTCGTTCGGACCCGGTTGCCATCGAACCAGGCAATGATCCCCGCCTCGCCGATAGCCCGGCCGGCCGCGTCGACTACCTTCACGCGAAGCGACTTGAAGTCTGGATTGCGGAGAGTCGACTTCAGGGCCGGCGGCTCCGGCCTGCGGGCCACCTCGAGATCGGCAAACTCCGTGGTCCCATCCTCGGACGGAGTCAACGACTCGCTTTCGGCAAGCTTCAGATCGCCGTCCATCGCCGCGGCCTTGTAGTCGCCTTGCTTGACCATCGGCACGGTCATAAACCGTCCATCGTGGTCCGTGACCGGCTGATCCATGACGCTGTAACTAATGATGCCGGGCGTATCGGAGTTGAACGCCGTAATCCGCACGACGACGCCGGGCACCGGCTGCCCTTGCCGATCGATCACGCGTCCAGCGAGCGGGGCGAGCTCGGGTAGATGCACCCGCAAGGAATAGGGTTGCTTTACATCAGCCGCGAGTCTCACTGGATCGCAGATCGGTGCTCCGTTCATGTAGGCCCGCAAAACGATTTCCCGACCTGGATGAATGGCGGGAAAGACGAAGCGGCCCTGGCTGTCGCTGTAGGTGGCGACCTGCGTGCCGTTCGAGCCGGGGTTCTGCCAAGTCGCGGTGAGGCGGACATCGCGGAAGGACCGATCATCCTGGCTAGTCAACCGGCCGGTGAATTTCAGTCCCTTTTCAAGCTCGATTGGCGGCAACTCGTGTTCGTCGACGGCGGGGACTTGAATGCCCAAAGAGCCGGTATCCAAAACGAGCGGCAAATACGAAGGGGGCGCAGTGATTCGCAGCCACAGCTCGCCCGGCAGCAAGTAGAGCCGGAAGCGTCCTTGCCGGTCGGACTTCGTCTCCGAAAATGGGAAAGCCGACCGCGCAACGATAGCGCCTGCAATCGGCTGGCCGGTCGTCTTGTCGCGCACGATCCCCGTCAACTTCACAGCTGGCTTGAGTTCAAGGGCCAATTGCGTCGTATCGCCGGGCTTCACTACCACTCCTTCGGGCGCAACGAGGCGGTACGGCAGGTCATCAGGCTCTTGCGGGATGATGCGCAGCTCGCCTTGCGCGAGCGCGGGCACGTCGAACCGGCCGCCCTCGTCGCTGGTCAGCTCAAGAACGCCATAGCGGCGGGGCGCGTCACCGGTCGTGTCTACGATCGGCGACGTCGTAAGCTTGAACTTCAGCCCCGCAGCAGCCTGGGGATCGTCGCAGACGATTCGTCCCGTCAAGCGCCCCACGGCATCCAGGATGATGGACTCGGTGGGCGTGGACTCGCCAAACCATCCAAACGTTTGTTTGCCGAATTCCTGGCTTTCGAGCGAGATCTGAGCGACGCTGTCGCGCGGCACACCATCGAGATGGCACGTGCCGTCGTCGCCGGAGATTGCCGCAAACCTGGCCTTGAGCCGCTCCGGAATGTCGATCGAGTGGCGGCGCCCGTCGCTCGTGGTCTTGACGATGTCGAGCTGGAGACGAATTCCAGCCAGCGGCCCCCCTTCGGGACTGAGCACTTGAAATGGCTCGTCAATGGACCGTTCAAGTTTGGCTTCGATTTCTTCATCAGGGAGGAAACGAGAATACTGCCGAGCCAGCAGCAGGCTGCCAGCCTTGTGCACCCAGACACAATATCTCTCCGGCGCCGGACTGGGGCTCGGCAGCTTGAGACTGAACCGGCCTTGCTCGTCCGTCTTGCCGCTGGCCACTACCCGTTCGCGGCCCGCCATCAGCTCGCCCGGCCGCCGGTTGATCGACAACCAAACTCCGGCATCGGAGGCGGGCCGGCCATCGGCGTCGAGGATCGTGCCGGCCAACTCCCCCTTGGCCACGGTTTTTGAGGCAGTCGCGTTGTCTGTGCCGCCTTGTCCGGCTACTGGTTGGCTGGACGGCTTTTCCACATTTGGCTCCGCCCCACCGCTCGCGCGCAGGCCGGGCAACAGCAAAGCCGCGATGAACAGCACCAGCAGCCAGCCATGGACCGATAACCGGCCTGGCCGATGGACGGAGCGGTCCATGATGCGGCAGAATCGCCTCGCCAGTTGTTGCGGCCCGGCGGCCATCTGTAGGGCCAGCCGCGGCGCCCGTCCTTGGCCGGCGGCCACGTGCAAAAGCGCGGCGCAGTATGCATCGTCTGCCGCCAGCTTTTCGGCCAGGATCAGATCGTCGCAGCACTCTTCGCGGACCGTGCGCAGCGCGCGGTTCGTCAACCAAACGAACGGATTGAACCACCACGCCAGGCAGGTTGCCGCCTGTATTGCGTTGATCCATAAATCGCCTCGCGCATGATGGGCCAGCTCATGGACCAGAGCGATCTCGACCCTTTCCGGGCTCGATCGTTGTGCCAGCGCTTGCGGCAGCGCGACCGTGGGCCGCAAGAGGCCGCACGAAAAGGGCGTGCCGTCGCCGGGCACGATGAGCAAGCGAGGCCTGCGCGCCAGTTTCAACCGCCGGCACAAAGCCAAAAACCTCGAGTACAAGGGGCCGTCGGTCGGGCGCTGCGCTTGCCGCAACACGCGGCGCAGCCGCAGCCATTGCCATGCGAGCCAAGCGGCCAGCGCGGCACTACCGGTGGCATGCACGAGCATCAGCCAGGATTGCCATGTGAGCCTGGGGGGCGCGAGCCGGACTAGAGCAGCGCGGTGCGACGAGGCCCTGGTTGTGACGTTGACTGCGGCCGCGGCAATGGCCGGCGGCGTACTAGTGCCCCGAGCGGTGATGTCCCGCGCAGCAGTTCGACTGCCTGCACCAACGCTGGTCCGCTCGGCGAGTGCTGTTTCAGCGTCGGCCGGCGTGAAAGAGCGGCTTGCCGTGGCCTGCTCAGCCAGCGGCGGTTGATATGCAGCCGGATCCCCCGGGCCGGCCATCATCGGACGGCCGTCGACCGGCTGGCCGCTCGCAAGCGTGCTCCTCACATTTCCCAGGACCGAGACAGCTCGCTCTTGCCTTGCCGCCACCTCGGGACCGACCTGGCTGAACAATCCCGTTGGCAATGCAAGCAATGGCGGCAGTGCGAACTTCAAGAGGGCCAGCACCAACAACCCGTGGCGCAGCGGTGACGGCCAGCGCCGTCCGACAGACACGAGGAGCAGAATCACGAGGGCCACGAGGGCCGCCTGCCACGTCGCATGCAGCACATAGGGCCACCACGACTCCGCCCAGGCATTGAAGGTGTGAATGTACTGGCTCATCGAGAGATCTCCATTTGCGGTCGCAGTTTCATTTGCGGCGTTTTCGGCGTGGTCGTTCGGACCGGCGCTGATTTTGGCGCAGCTCGTTGAGCAAGGCTTCGAGTTGATCCAACTCGTCATGGCTCGGCGGGCGTGTTTCCAGAAGGGAGGCCACCAGCGCCACGCCACTGCCGCCAAACATCCGGTCCAAGAGATCGCTCAACAATCGGCGAGATGTGCCCGTAGGCTGGACCGCCGCCGAGTAGACAAAGGCCTTGCCCGTCTTCGCTTTGTGCCGCGCGACGAGGCCCTTGGCCTCGAGCCGCTTGAGCAGGGTGCAAACCGATGAGTGGGCCAGCGGCCTCCTTTTGGCCAGCGCCTCGCGCACCTCGCGGGCGGTGGCCGGGCCGCTCTTCCAGAGCGAAGCCATCACGTCCATCTCGGCGTCCGGCAAAGAAGCTTCACTCATTGGCGTTGGCTCTCGTGCCTAGGTTGTGCCCACGACGCCCGCTATGATATCGACAATTGTCGAGATGTCAACAACAAAAAACGACATGTGTCGATAATGTGGAGGCGGGCCGATTGGTCCAAGGGTTTAGTCGCGGCAGTTGCTCAGCCAAACAAGTACAATGCCGCGAGCGCAAGCAGGGGGGGCGACAACAACAGCGCCATACGATAAGCGGCTCGTTCAGCAACCGGCTTGATCCATTGCGGTGCAGCCACGGCAACAGCCGCCCGGCCAGAGTCGTCGGCAACACGGCCGGCTCATCCGGTTGTGGACCGTGGCCCATCAGGAGTTGCCTTTTTGCGAGATTTGGCGGGAAAGCGGACATACTTGCGACCGCTGACCTGTTCCCTGGCCTTTAAGTCGCGGAAGATGGCCGCAAGGTCGTGATTGAACCTGGCCGCGTACGCTTCCCGCTCCTTACGAACCCCTTCCACGATCGGATCATTCCGCATTTTGATCGGTCTCAGCCGGCGGCCCACAGCTCGGCGATGGCGTTGCCGTCGGTGACGATGGGGGTGGGACGGCCGCGATCGGGAATGGTGGCGTGGGCGTAGTCGATGCCCAAGTGCTGGTAGATCGTGGCCAGAAAGTCCTGCGGGCCGACGCGGCGGCTCACGACGTCTTCGCCATGCCGATCGGTGGCGCCGATCACCTGGCCGCCGCGGATGCCGCCGCCGGCCCAGATCATCGAGTTGGCCCGCGGCCAATGGTCGCGGCCCGGCTGCACGGTGCCGGCCGGCGCGCTGGCCACGCCGCCGCCGCTGCTGGCCACGTACGAGATGCGGGGCGTGCGGCCGAACTCGCCGGTGACGACCACCAGAACCCGCTTGTCCAGGCCGCGATCGTAGACGTCTTCGATCAAGGCCGACACCGCCTGGTCGAAATACGGGGCACGAAAGCGGATGGCGTCGAACACGTGGTGGTTCACGGCGTGGTCGTCCCAGTTGGCAACGCGCCCGCAGAGCGGGCCATCGAAGGTGGTGGTGACAATCTCGACGTCGGCCTCGACGAGGCGGCGAGCCATCAGGCACTGTTGTCCCCACTGGTTGAGGCCGTAGCGCTCGCGGATGCGCGGGCTCTCCTGGTCGAGATCGAAGGCGCGGGCGGCCTCGGGGCTGGTGAGCAGATTCAGGGCCTGGGCCTCGAAGTTGTCCATGGCCCGCATGACGCCGGACTGGTCCACGTCGCGGCGGAAGTCGTCGAACGACTCTCGCAGCCGCATCCGATCGCGGAGGCGGCCAGCCTGGGCGGGATCGGCCAGGCCGATGTTGGGCACCTTGAATTTGGGAGCACTGGGGTCGCCCATCACGGCAAAGGGCTCGTAGCTGGGACCCAGAAAGCCGGGTCCGGCAATCGTGAAGTTATCGTATCGCGTGATCGGATTGACGCCGATGTAGTTTGGCAACTGGCGGGGCTGGCCCGAACGGAGGTAATGGGCCACGGTCATCCAGTCGGGATGGACGGGCACCAGCTTGTCCTGGGGATCGGGATCGCCGGACAAGAGCTGCAGCGAGCCGGCCGGGTGGCCGCCGCCGGTGTGGGCCATCGAGCGAAGCAGCGCAAACTTGTCGGAGATCGCCGCCTGCCGCGGGAGCAGCTCAGACAGCCGAAGGCCGGCCGTCTTGGTTTCGATGGTGGAGAACGGCCCGCGGTATTCCGACGGCGCCTCGGGCTTGGGATCGTAGGTGTCCAGATGGCTGCAGCCGCCGCGCAGCCAGACGATGATCACGGCCGTTCGGCCGGTGGTCGGGGTTGCTTCACCGGCGCGTGCCGCCGCATTGAGCGCCCGCAGGCGGAGCAGCCCCGGGAGTGACAGCGAGGCAAAGCCGGTCAGGCCGATCTGGAGGAATTCGCGCCGCGATGGCATCGGTTTGTCCACTGTGGAAGGAGGGATGATATGGCGCAGGCAGGGAGGGTTTCCGTCGCTTCAATCGTGCCGTCTATTGTAGCAATCCAGGTGGAATCGTGGCGATATGCGATCCGGCCGCTTGCAATGGCGGCGGAAATGCACGACAATCGAAGTACCTTTCATCTATGAAGGCTGACTTCCGAGCAGCCTGTTCCTTAGCCTCCCTCCATAGATCAGAGCCAAACGGACCGGCGGTGCATCGCACGCTGCTGGTCCGTGGAGGGGCTTTTCGACCGGCCGGCGAACGGTGGCAATGCATGGCGGCTGCCATGCGCGCGATTGCGCCGCTGGAAAAATGTTGGCACCTGTGCGAGGAGGGGGACCACATGAATTCGAAGAAACCGGCTCCATTGATGACGGTCGCCATCCCCAGACGCTGTCCGGTGTGCGGCAAGGCGTCGTATTCGCCGGCGGGGGAACACCCGCAGTGTTCGCTGGCCCGGGCGGACGCAGTTCGGCGGGCGGCCTTGAAAGCGACGGGCGCCGTGGTTGCGTCTCAGCCCAGGTTCCGGCAATGGTCCAAACGGTGCCCGCGATGCGGACATCAAATTCCGGCACGGCAGGTCGTGTGCGACTGCGCGAAAACCGCGGACGGCGGCAAAGCCGCGTCATGAAACCATGGATGCCTGTCTGCCCGACTCGTCGAGAGGCGGATAAGGCATCCCAAGACATTCCTGGAGCAATCCACATGCGCAACGAGCAAGTTCCGGACCGCGTGATCACACAGCAGGTGCACCAGAAACTCTCCAACCGCGGAGTCCGTTCGCCCTGCCACGTCACCGTACAGACGAAGCGCGGCGAGGTGACGTTGGCCGGATCCGTTCAGTTTGCCCACCAGAAGGGGGCGGCCGTGCAAGTGACCTCGACGGTCACCGGCGTCCGCCGGGTCGTCGACCAGATGATTGTGAAGCCGCACGTCAAGCGGTAGACCACCGCTCACATGAAGTTCGGCGTGTGCAGGTGAAGTCCGTCAGTTCCAGCAGCGACAGCAACGACTGGGAAGTGGTGACTGAAGAGACCCCGAGCCCGCCGCCTCCGGCGCGTGCCCTCTTCAGGAACACGTCGATATGCCGGGCTTCGTCGGCCAACTGCGTCGAGAGGAGCATGGCCACTTCGGCATAGGCGGGGTGAATTTTCGAGATGAACTTCGAGGGCAGGTAGAGGGCCGACAGCTCATTCTCGGCCAGGAAGGTCATCACCTGTCCCAAGGCCCGCTCCAGCGGCTGCGGCAGCGGCTTGACCTTGTGCCAGGGAATGTCGGTATTGGCGTTCCACTGCGAGGCGACGGCCTGGTCGTAGAGCTTGCCGATCTCTGGCGGCGCGACGTGGCCGCGCTCGACGAGCGAAAACGGGTAGCTGGGGCCGCCCGGCTCGACCTGGGCGCCGCGCGGCGCGAAACCGGTGGCCGGATCCGCCTGCTCGGGCATGGGCACCGACTTGAGCACGTCGTCCGTGGAAAGGCGCCCCTGACGCGGCGACAGTCCGCGGCCGCTCTCGCGCGGACCACGCGGCACGGACAACGATCCGCGGGCAATCAGGTGCCGGTCTCGCTCGTCGCATCGCTCGGAACCCAGGTATTCATGATGGTGCAGGCGGCACCAGGCCGGCAGGTCGTGGGCCAGCGAAGGGGCAAGCGAGTTGACCGCCAGAACGCCGCCCGGTTCGAGCAACTCGAGCGCCGGCCGAACAATCGCCAGCAGGCCGCCCGCCAGAGAAAGGTCGCCGCCGTCGATGGCGACCGCGACGGTCGACTCGTGGCTCATGGCAAGCATTCCTGGGCGGCCAGCGCGGCGCGGAGGCTGGCATAGCCTTCTTCGCGGGGCGGCAACCACTGCTTCAGCCCTTCCAGCTCCAGCAGACGGCGGTGCCTGGGGTCATCCCAGCGCATGGCGAACAAAGCTCGCTGAAAGTCGGCCTGCTGGCGGGGATCCAGCCCCGGCACCGCGTCGAACATGCAATGGTCGAAGGGGGGCGTGGTCCACAAAGGCTCGATGGCGGCGGGGTCGACGTGCCCGGCGGCCTGCTCGTTGACCCAAACCAGGTCGCCGACGGCGCCCGCTTCGGCGCGGCCTTCGTGCAGGGCCTTCAGGACTTCCAGCTCGCTGGTGCCGGTATCACCATGCTTGCCGACGTCGGTGTCGAACGGCAGGATCCGGACACGATCCAGGCGGACGCCGGCCTGGCGGAGGAAGTAGAGGGGCAGAATCCGCGCTTGCGTGGAGTCGCGGCTGCCAACGGCCAGGGTCTTGCCTTCCAGCTCGGCAGGCGCGCGGATGCCGGCATCGCGGCGGACGATGATGCGGGAATGGAAATCGCGGTCCGAGTCGCGCATGGCGAGCGAGATCGATCGGCCGTTGCCGCGCTGTTGCACCCGCACGTGCGCCAAGGGGGTGTTCCAGGCAACGCCAATGTGCCCCTCCAACAGCGACTCCACCTGCCGCTCGTAGTTGGAAAAGAGCACAAAATCGAGCGGCACGTCTTGTTCCCGGAAGTGCTCGCGGATGCCCTCCCAGATGCTGACGACGTTGGGATCGTAGGCCACGGCCCCCAGCAGAATCGGCTTGCCCGTCACGCGGACCTCCCTTCGGTCACTCTCCCCAACAAAATCGAATCACAGCAGCGGCAGTCCCGTCAAGGCGCGGCCGATGAATTCTTCGAGATGGTCTCCCGTGGGCGCCATGACCCAGCCGGCCCGGGCGTCGCGGAAGAGCCGTTCGATGCCGAGCTGCTTCGAGAAGGCGGCGCCGCCACAGGCCTTCATCGCCAGATCGGTCACGGCCTGGGCCGCGTCGAGGGCCGCCATGCGGGCCTCCAGCACGTACAGTGGCGTGGACTCGTCCGGGTCCTCCATCGAGGCGGTTGTGTAGGCCAAGAGGGCCCTGGACTGCTCGGTGCGGACGCTCATCTCGGCCAGCCGCGCCCTCAAGTTGGGCAGATCGCGCAGTTGGCTGCCGTCGTGCTCGAAGCGGGTGGCCGATAGATGGCCGGCGGTGGCGGCGACCGCCGCCCGGCAGAGCCCGTGGGCCATGGCCGCGGTGCCGACAACGAACCAGGGGAGCACGACCTGGAGCATCATCGGCAGGCCCCCGCCGTGCTCGGTGAGCAGGTCGCCGGCCGGGATGGAGTAGCGGGTGAGCACGACGGGTGCCGAGTCGTTGCCGCGCAGGCCGAGGCCGTCGAATCGTCCGGCCGGCTGGACGCCCGCGGCGCCGCGGCGCACCAGGTACAGGGTCGATTCGCGCGGCGACTGGGCGCCGGGCTTTTGTCCGCTGGCGACATACGAATCGGCATGCGACGCCGAGGTGACCCAGCTTTTGTTGGCGCTGGTCGTGCAACCGCCGCCGGCGCCGTCCGACTCGATTTTGGAGACCGGGTTCCAGAACTGCGAGCGCGAACCACGCTCGCTGAAGGCCAGCGTGGTCAAATGGCGTCCGGCCGCGATTTCGGCCAGCAGCTCCTTACGGCCGGCCAGCGTCGGCGAGGCGGCAGGCACCTGGGCGGCGGCCACGTGCATGACGTACACCATGGCGGTCGAGGCGCAGAACTCGGCTAACTGTTCGGCCACGGCGGCAAACACGCGGGGCGGTTGGCCCAACCCGCCGGCGTCCGCGGGGAGGCAGAGGCCAAAGAACCCCTCGGCCGCCAATGCTTGGATCGCTTCCCTGGGGAAGCGGGCCTGCCCATCGACGTCGGCGGCATGCCGGGCGGCCACTTCTTGAGCCAGCTTGCGCGCCACCTCCGCAAGCTCGCGGCCTTTCGGATCCAGTCGGTAGATCTGCGGCATGACTGGCTTGCTCAGTAGCTCCAGTGGATTACTGCTTCCAGCGAATTGAAGAACTCGATCGAGTCGTTTACGGCATGGCCGTCGACTCGCTGATTGACGTATTCCAGGTAGAGATCGATGCCCTTGGTAAGCTTGGTGGTGGTGCCCAGCACGACCATGTTTTGCATGCCGTGCGGGTTGTCGTCGATCGAGGCCGAGTACGAGCCGCGCCAGGTGACGGGGCCGGTGACGTAGTGCATGCCGCCTAGAAATCCGCTGATCCGGTTGCTGGGGCCTCCCGACACATAACGGACCGGGTTGATGACGCCGAACGATTGCAGGCCCTCGGCGAACATCTTCCAGTTGCCGCGGGTGAAGGTGAGGTCGACCGCGTAGGCGGCGACCGTCTCGTCCGGAAAACCGAAGGCGCCCAGGTCGCTGTCGATCTGACCCACCAGGCCGGAGATGCCCAGCGCCAGGGTCGAGGCGTCGCCGAAGGTCCAGGTGGGCACGATCCGCGCTACGCCGGTATTGCGCTCGTTGTAGCCTGGCACGCTTTCGGCGTCGGCGCCCTCGAACGATCCGTTCACGCCGTCCTCGTGGAAAAAGAACTGCAGGTAGCGGTCGACCTTGAAGCAGCGGTCGATTTCGGTCGATTGTTCCCACGAAAGGCCATAGTCCGGGTCGAGCTTGAAGCCGTCGAAATAGGGCGCGTTGCCGAAAAACACTCCGTCCCAATCGAGGCCGAACCGCTTCCAGATTTGGCCGGCCTTCAGGGTGCCCCACTGCTCGCCCGACACGTAGCCGTAGGCCTCGTACGACCAGAACTTGCTGTCGAAGAAGGTGCGGAAGGTGTCGCCGTCGCGGAGGCGGTATTCCAGGTGGCCGCCGATCTTGCGGCCGTCGCCCAGATCGAACGACGGGTCGGCGGTGACGAACCACCAATACGTGCCCCGCAGGCCTTCGATGCCGTAGCCATCGTTGCTGCCGGACAGGTCTTCATGAAACCAGTGCCAGGCGCCGATGCCCATCGGCACGATCCAGTTTTGCTTGCGAGCTTGCAAGTTGTCGTACCAATGGTCGAGGCGGCTGTGCACCAGGAGCGTCACGGGCTCGTCGGCTTGGGGGGCGCAGCAAGCTGCTTTGTCCGCGGGGGCGTCGCCGTTTGCCGCGGCGAGCGGGTCGTCCGTGTCCGCGGGAGCGGGCGCGTAGCCGTCGTCGGGCTGGGCTAGGAAGATCGACGGTGAGTGTGGATGGAACTCTTCGCCCAAGCCGGGGGAAACCAGGCCCAAGCTCAACAATGCCGCCGCCACCAGTGTCCAGCCGAAGCGGTCCATCGCCCCTCCTCCTGTCTGCTCGCCATGATCGGGAGCGGCGGCGCCGGCGCATGCTGGGCCGCCCCGATCGCGTGCTACTCGATCTTTTCGTTCAGGGTCCAGTCCCACTCGATGATCTTCAGCTTGTAGTCGCCCGACTCGACCAGCCGCCGGGTGTCGCCGTCGAGCCAGTGGAGCAGGTAGAGCTCGGGACGATCGCCGGCCACCGGCCGGTCCGGGTCGTTGAGGAACTTCTCGCCGTACCATTCGAAGATCTTTGAGATGTGGACTTCGCGTTTCTCCTGATCGACTTTGAAGTGCCGCTCGTCGCCGACGAAGCGGCGGGCCGCGTGCTCCAGGTCCTTGTCGAGGCGTTCGGCGGTGTACGCGCCGTCCTTCAAGGGCAGGCAGCCGCGGTCAGCACAAACGACGGCGAAGTGCGCCCGCATGTCGCGATGGTCCGCGATCAGCCGCTCGTACTCGATCTCGTTGACCGTGAGATCCTCACCGCCGACGCGGAACTTCAGCTTGTCGAAGAAACCGTCGACGTCCTTGGGCGAGTGCAACGGATAGTGGTCCAAGATGGCCTTGATGCAGCAGGCGTTGTAGGCATTGATGTAAAAGGCGATCCGCTCGCCGCGCGTCATGCCGGAGGGATCGGCCTCGGCCTGCCAGCGCAGAAACCGCTCGAAGCGGGCCAGGTCGTCCTGGTTGCCCTTCAAGCCGGCGTAATCGAAAAAGTCGCCTTGAACGTACTGCTTTAGAATGGCGTCAAAGTCCGCCGGGCCGGCGGCCTTCTTGCCAGCCGCGGGTGCCTGGTCCGGGCGTGCCAGCACCACCATAAAACACATCGCGGCTGCAAGTCCGCGGGCAGAAACGGTGCGGGAAAACATGGGATCTCTCCTGGAAATTGTCATCGGCAAGCACGCCCCTGGGAGATTACAAATCGTTATGGCAAGCGGCACAAGGCATAATACCGCATTATCATCCGGAGGGTCCGGATTGCAAGTTCCAGCGGAAAAGAGGGACTCGTCGCCGAGCGGCCGGGCCTTAGCTGCGGCTGGCGTCCTGATTCCGGGCGAACATCAGAAATGCCCGGCTGGCGGCATGGGGCACGCGCAGCGGGTCCGAAATCACGTAGAGATGCCGCCGAGGCCGGACGCCCGCGACCCGAACCGGCACGAGCCTTCCCTCGGCCAGCTCGCGCTCGATGGTGGCGCGAGAGAGAAAGGCCGCGGCGACGCCTTGTTCGACCGCCGCGCGGATCGTCTCGTTGGAGTTCATTTCCATGGCGACTTTCAAGTCCGCGGCGGCCAGGCCGGCCCCGTCCAAGGCGCGCTCAACGCAGTTGCGGCTGCCCGATCCCAGCTCGCGGACAATGATCGGTTCCTTTTGCAATTGCCTGACCGACAAGGTCCCCTTCGCCGCCAGCGGGTGCGTCGGCGCGACGACCAGCACCAGCTCGTCGTCGGCAATCGCCCATGCATTTAAGCTGGCGGAATGGGGCAACTCTCCCACGATGCCCACGTCGGCAGACGCGCTCTTGACCGCCTCGATGGCTTGCGCGCTGTCGCTCACCGTGACCGACTCACGCACCTCGGGATAGCGGGCGCGAAATCCGGACAACAGCCGCGGCAACAGGCACTGGGCCGGAACGGTGCTGGCCGCGATGCGCAGCGTTCCCTTGACGTGGGCCGCCGGCTGGCCCAGATCCTGGCGGGCCTGGTCGACCAGGTCCAGGATCTTGCGGGCAAACTCGTACAACCTTCGGCCGGCGTCGGTCGGTGGGCTCAGCCGCCCGCTACGAAGGAAAAGCGGTACATCAAGCTCCTCTTCCAGGGCGGCAATGTGCTTGCTGACGCCCGCTTGCGAGATATTCAACGCGCGCGCCGCGCTGGTGAAGCTTTCGCACTCGATGGCGGTGGCGAAAGTCTGCAACTGCCGTAGGTCCATGGGCTGTTCACGATGCGGCGAGCCGTTCGATCAACCGCCCGGCCATCGGAGCCGATTGGATAGCCGGCGGGTAGTTGTTTTTGCTTCGATCATGGGCCATTGTATCAGGCAGGCTCGACAGGAGCGATCGGATCGTTGCGCGTTGGATACACCTGCCGTGGCGCGACTGTCGCGAGCGCGCCCCAGCGTCGTCGTCAAATTGACTATCGGCGATATCGCCCTGCGGGCGCCCTAAAAAAGGGCCTGCAATTGGCACCATAAGTGCTAACTTGCCAAATCTTCAGTCGGTCGGCAAATTGCAGTACATCAAGGCCGACCCGCCACGAGGGCGGCCAACGGAATGAAACTTCCGTTCCACGCACTTTCTAATTAATTTGGAAAACAACATGAACACCTGGCTTCAGACACTGCTGGAGTTGGTAGGAAAACCGCGCGGTGACGTTCGGCGTGCGAGGTCCTCGCGGCCTTATGGCCGCCGCCGGCTCGCGAACGAGCGACTGGAAAGCCGCGTCTTGCTGGCCGCGGACCTGTTGCTGAGCAAGTCGAGCTCGGCTGGCACGGTGCTGCCGGGCGAAGTGCTCGACTACTTCATCACGGTGGAGAACATCGGCGACGAGGCGGCCGTGGCGGACTTTGTCGACGAGCTGCCGGAGAACGTGACGTTTATTTCGGCGTCGGCCAGCCAGGGCCTGCTGGCCGAGTCGCCGGGGCTTGTCAGCGGATCGCTGGGAACCATCGAGGCGGGCGAAAGCGTCACGATTGTAATCACGGTGACTCCGCAGGAAGGTAGCGTGACCTTGCTCAACTCGGCCTCCGTGTTTAGCGACGAGGACGCCAACCTGGCGAACAATTCCGACACGATCAGCACCACCGTGCTGGCGGCGCCTGAAGACGCTGTTGACCTGGTCGTGTTCAAGAGGGACTTTCCCAACAGGGTGGTTCCGGGCGAAGCTCTGCACTTCAGCATCATCGTTCACAACCGCAGCCGGCACGATGCGGCCGAGGACGTGGTGGTGTTCGACCGGCTTCCCGAGGACGTGATCCTTGTCTCGGCCACGTCGAGCCAGGGAGAAGTGAGCGTCAGCGACGGGTTGATCGGCGCCGATTTGGGGACGCTCGACGCGCGCCAGGCGGCCACGGTTCACATCGTGGTCACACCGACCGAGCCGGGACGGCTGGTGAACACGGCGATTGCCACGACGAGCTCCGGCATCGATCGGCCCGGTCACGGCGACAGCGACGGAGATAGCGACGGGGACAGCGACGGGGACAGCGATGGAGAGAGCGACGGGGACAGCGACGGAGAGAGCGACGGAGACAGCGATGGAGAGAGCGACGGAGACAGCGACGGGGACGATCATGGGCTGAGCAACGTCGCGCGGAGCGTCACGATTGTGGCCGATGTCCCGCGGACGGCCGCCGACCTGGCGGTCGTCAAGAGCGACGATCTCGATCCCGTGCTGCCGGGCGAGGCCTTGGCGTACACCATCACGGTGGAGAACCTGAGCTCCGAGCACCGGGCCCGGCGGGTGCAGTTGACCGACCTGCTGCCGGCCGGGGCGATCTTCATCTCCGCGGCGTCCAGCCAGGGTTTTGTCCGGGAGTCGGGGGGCGTGGTGGTGGCGGAGCTAGGCACTTTGTTTCCGGGCGAAGTCGCCACGGTGTCGATCCTGGTTACGCCCACGGCCGCCGGCGAGCTGCTGAACTCCGCGGTGGCCACGACGGCGTCGGGCGACACCAACGTATTTGACAACGTGGGAACGGAGACGACGGAAGTGCTGGCTGCACCGGCGACGGCGGCCGATCTGCTGGTGGTCAAGGGGGACTCTCCCGATCCGATCCGCCGCGGCGAGGAGCTGGTCTATACGATCGTCGTCACCAACACGAGCGCGATCAATCCGGCGTTCGACGTGGTGCTCACCGACGTGCTGCCGCGGGGAGTCGAGCTGCTGGACCTGGACAGCAGCCAGGGGACGATCAGCGAAGCGGATGGAATCGTGGTTGCCGAATTGGGGACGTTGGACCCCGGCGCGACGGCGATTGTGGAGATCGTGGTGTTGCCCGGCCGGCACATTCTGTTGAACAGGGCGGTGGCCACCACCAGCTCGGGCGACATCAACGTGCTGGACAACGCGGACCAAACGCTGACGAGGGTGGTGGGTTTCCATCACGAGTGTTTCGTGGGGCGGGCCTTCGAGAAGCTGTTTGACCGCGAGGCGGACGACGACGGCCTGTCGTTCTTTGCCGAGCGGCTCGAAGCAGGATTGGGCCGGGGAGAAGTGGCCCGGGCGTTGACAGACAGCGACGAGTTCTTGGCCACGATCGTGCGACCCGTCTACACCCGGTTTTTGGGGCGCGAAGCGGAAGATGCGGGGCTGGTCTTTTGGGTAGGCAGGTTGCGCGAGGGGTTGAGTGAGGATCAACTGCAGGCCGGCTTCGTCGCGTCGGCCGAGTACTTCTCGACGAGCGGCGGGACGGACGGCGACTGGGTGCGGGCGATGTACCGCGACCTGCTCGCGCGCGACCCGGATGCTCAAGGAGAAGCGTTCTGGCTGGACCGACTGGCCAGGGGAGCGGGCCGGGGCGAAATTGCTCTGGGGTTCAGCTCCAGCGACGAGCGTCTGGCCCAGCGCATCGAAGACCACTACTTTCATTTCCTGGGCCGCTCGGCCGGGGATGAGGAAGTGAGCTCGTGGATGTCGGCGTTCCGCGACGGCGCCAGTCCGCCGGACGTGATTGCGGGCTTCATCGGCTCGCCGGAGTTCTTCGAGCACTGCCGGCCCGGCGGCTCGGATGGCGACAGCGACGGCGATAGCGACGGGGACAGCGACGGCGATTTCGATGGGCCGGGAGGCTTTCCGGGCGGTCCGGGCGGCGGCTCTGATCGAGACCATGACGGCCATTCGGACGGCGACTCCGACGGTGATTCGGACGGGGACTCCGACGGTGATTCCGACGGAGACTAGCGGCTTGGTCTTGGTCACTGGCGGCTGGATGAACAGGTAAGACGGCCTTCCCAGGCGGTTTGGACGGGCAAGGAAGCCCGCGCGGAGGATCGAGCATCGAGACGAAGTTCGTCTACCTGATGCGGGGGCTGCCCAGTTGCGGCAAGAGCTTTACGGCTCGCGAGCTTGCCGGCGACAGGGGCCTCGTGTTGGAAACAGACGAGTTTTTTTACACGCAGGTTGGCGACGATCCGGCGCGGTTCGATTACCGTGCCGATCTGTTGGAAACGGCGCGCCGCTGGACGCTGGAGCGCTTCAAGAAGGCGGTGAACGCGGGGACCACGCCGATTGTCGTCGACCGGGGGAACGGTCTTTCACTCGAGAGCCAGCGTTACGCCCGCTACGCGGTCGAGCATGGCTACCACGTCGAGCTCAAGGAGCCGCGGTCCCCGTGGTGGCTCGAAATCCGCTCGCTGCTGGACGAGCAGCCCCGCAACGAGGCGCTGCTCGACCAGTGGGCCGAGCGGCTGGCCCAGATGAGCCGCTCGACGCACCGCGTCCCCGCCTCGACGATCAAGCACCGCATGGTGAAGTGGAAGTGCGACCTGACGATCGCGGACATCTTGAGTTATCAAGTAGCTCGCGGGTCGAGGGGCTAATCAGCTTTCTGTTCCGAGATCGCCTGCTGGCACCACGTTTCAAGCTCCGCAACGCTCGTTCGCGCCTGCTTGTCCAGCATTCGAAGCAGGGGAACGAACATGATCCCAAACATGCCTCCACCAAAGACGGCGCGGGCGAGGTTGGCGGGCTCCGGAGGGAGAGCGAGCACCAGGATAAGAATGGCGAGCAACACCATGACTATAAGCCGAAAAACCCTCAGGTCTCTGGCCCGCCGCCTGGCTTCCTCTAGGCGCACCGTTGCCTCGCGTAGGGATCTTGGAGCGCCGTGCCTGCCGACAAGCAGAACGCGGTGCGGCGCGATGTGGCGACAAACAAGGGCAAGGATCGCCTCGGGCTGCGGACCGCGCCACTGAGTCTGTCCGTCGTTGACGAACAGGCGAACCTTGCGGTCAGGTAGTGTCATGGATAACTTCTGAAAATCCCTCCGATCGTGCTTCAAGCGATCGATCCGGACTTCGGCCACATCGCTCCATGGGTAGCTGATTGTCTTGTTTTTGCCGCGAGTAAACTCGATCCCGGCCCCATTGAGTTTCATGGTCCTCCCAGGCCACCAATGGAGCAAAGCCTCGTTGAGTGGCTCCGGCTCGGGGGGCTCGCGATACATTTCGCGGCATATCTCCACCAGCCATCGCTGCTCGGATTCGGCAATCAAACCAAAACACAATTCGCGATGGTTTATGAACCGATGGGTCAGATAGTAGAGCAAAGGGCTCCGCGTGCCCCAGGCATAGCTGTCGAGGAGATGTCCCTTGCACACTCGGCCATCGCGGAAGGCTTCCCAGGGCCAAACATCCCATCGCAACAATCTCCGGCGAGCGATGCCTTGGTCGTCGACGCGTAGACGCCAGCGGAACACGAGTGTGCTGATAAGCACCGCCACGACCATCAACAGTGCGCCCGCCGCCATGGCGGCACCCGGCCCGCGTGGCCCGGGCGCCATCCAGGCCAGGACAGCGCCTGCCACGCCGCCGACCAGCACGTATGCTCCGCAACGGCGAAACTCCGGCGCCAAAGCGAAATACCGTGGCGGGCCATCTAAAGAGAGCGGCCTTCTATCGCTCCCCTCTTCCGGACCACCAGAACCAGAACCAGTCGCGCGCGAAGCGCGGTCGCGATTAGCCCCTGCTGTCCCAGCTCCCGTTCTTGTGCCTTGTTGTGTCATTGCGGCTAGACCGGTGCCCAATCATCTCTTCGCTATCTCCATCGTAAGCTTGGCTTTCATGGTTTGCATCCGCGTCGCCCCGGATAGTAGCCGTCACGCTGGAGCGTGACGAGCTACCTCACGCGGAGCGTGAGGGCTACCGATAGGAGCTTCTCCGTGCGGTTTCAGCTTGTGCGTGGCCTATCGCATGAGTACAACTTGATGGGTCAGGCGTTTGGAGCCCGATCGGAAACCCATGCCACTACGATTCGACCCACAGCGTCTGAAGCAACTCGTTACCGCCGTGTTCGCCGCTGCCGGCAGCCAGCCGCCTGAGCCGGAACGGATCGCTCATTACCTGGTCGAGTCGAACCTGGTGGGCCACGATTCGCACGGCGTGATCCGCGTGGCCAGCTATGTCCAGTGGCTCCGCGAAGGCAAGGTGCTGGCCAACCGCTCGCTGA
This sequence comes from Pirellulales bacterium, assembly GCA_040901675.1. Taxonomy (GTDB): domain Bacteria; phylum Planctomycetota; class Planctomycetia; order Pirellulales; family JAICIG01; genus JBBDNX01. The sequence continues at coordinate 34,614 of JBBDYJ010000032.1, forward strand.
ACGTGGTCCTGGAAAACGAGTGCCTGGCGGTCGTCGATGGCCAGTTCGGCTTTGGCCAGACGGTGGGCGAAGCGGCCGTGCGGCTGGGGATTGCCAAGGCAAGGCGGCAGGGCGTGTCGGTGGTGGCGCTGCGCAACTGCGGGCACCTGGGCCGCATCGGCGACTGGCCGGCGCTGGCCGCGGAGTCGAACCAGGTCTCACTGCACTTCGTGAACACCAGCGGAGCAGGCCTGTTGGTGTCGCCGTTCGGTGGGATCGAGCGGCGGCTGTCGGCCAACCCGATCGCGGCCGGCGTGCCGATGCCGGGCACCTGGCCGCTGGTGGTGGATATTTCGACCAGCTCGGTGGCCGAGGGCAAGATCCGCGTGGCCCTGAACAAAGGGGTCGCGGTGCCCGATTGCTGCATCATCGACTCCCAGGGAGAGCCGACCAACGATCCGCGGGTGTTCTACGCCAACCCGCCCGGCGCCATCCTGCCGTTCGGCGGCCACAAGGGGTACGGCCTGTGCCTGCTGGCCGACGTGCTGGCCGGAGCACTGACGGGCAACGGCTGCACGGCGCCGGGCGTGACGCGGCTCTCGAACGGCATGCTCTCGATCTACCTCGACTTGAACTTCTTCGGCGAGGAGAAGTCGATCCTGGACGAGGTGCAACGCTTTGTCCGGTTCGTGAAAAGCTCCAGGCCGGCCACGCCGGACGGCGAAATCCTGGTGCCCGGCGAGGTCGAGGAGCTCTCCCGCGCCCGGCGGCTCGAGCAAGGCATCGAGCTGGACGACACCACATGGAGCCAGATCGTCCAGACATGCAGAACGCTGAACATGCCCGAGCAGGCCGTGGCGGCCTGCATCGGCAAGCAATAGACCGGCCGCCGCCTGGCGCGGCCGCCAGCAGGTAACGATGCCTACCTTTTTCAGCCTCAAGCTGATCGACCTGGCGGCCATCGCCGGGTACTTCGCCGCGGTGATGGCCTTGGGCTTCTGGGTCTCGCGGCGAGTCAAGAACGAGACCGATTTTTTTCTGGGCGGCCGCAAGTTCGGCAAGGGCCTGCTGGTGATGCACTGGCTGTGCACCGGCACGCACAGCGACATGGCCGTGCAGGTCGCCGGCGCCAGTGCCCGCGTGGGGCTGGGCGGCATCTGGTACCAGTGGATGTGGCTGTTCTCCACTCCGTTCTACTGGCTGATCGCCCCGGTCATGCGGCGGCTGCGGGTGATCACCACGGGCGACTTCTTTCGCATCCGCTACGGCCGCGGCCTGGAGATGATGTACTCGCTGGTGGCCTTGGTTTACGTGGCGCTTTCGATCGCGGTGTTGCTGCGCGGGGCCGGGGCGGCCATTTCGGGCGCCACCGGCGGGGAGATCCCCACTGAGACGTCGGTGATCGTGCTGTCGATCTTGTTTTCGACGTACATCATGGCCGGCGGCCTCGTGGCGGCCGCGTATACCGATTTCCTGCAAGGCCTGTTGATCATTGTGCTGTCGGTGCTGCTGGTGCCGGCCGGCTTGAGCCTGGTGGGTGGCTTTGCCGGACTGCACGAATCGCTCGACGCGGGCATGTTCGCCATCACGGCGCCGGCGGGCGCCAAGGAAGGCAACGCGGGCTTTGTGATTTCGATGTCGCTGTTGGGGCTGGTGGGCATTGTGGCGCAGCCGCACGTGATGAGCGCCACGGGCTCGGGCAAGACCGAGACGGAGGCCCGGGTGGGGATGTGCTACGGCAATTTCATCAAGCGGCTGTTGACGATCGCCTGGGCTTTTACGGGATTGATCGCCTTGACTCAGTTTCCCGACGTGCTGGCCGAAGCGGCCCCCGGCGAGGCGGACGCCGCCAGCGAGAGGTTGTTCGGGCGTGCCATCCGCGAGTTTCTGCCCGATGGTTGGCGGGGGCTGATGATCGCCTGCCTGATCGCCGGCGTGACCAGCGCCGAGACGATCATGGTGGTGGCCGCGGCCATCTTCACGCGCAACTTCTACGCTCACCTGGCGCGGGACAAGAGCAGCCGGCATTATCTCTGGGTGGGCCGGCTCGCCTCGGCGGCCATGCTGGCCTTCAGCGTCTGGCTGGCTTTTTATGCAGGAAGCGTGACCGTGCTGTTCGTCAGCTCAGTGCAGGTCATCGGCCTGTTGGGACCGGCCTTCTGGCTGGGAGTGACGTGGCGGCGGGCGAACGCGATCGGCGTCTGGGCCAGTTTTATCGGAGGTATCTTGCTGTGGACCATGATGAGCCTGGACCCGAAGACGTTGGCCCAGGTTCCGGGTTTGCGCGAGGCCGGTAGCTGGCTGATTGGAATCGGCGACGTCAGCGGTCTTCGCGAGTGGCCGGAGCCGGCCCAGATCGTGTTGAGACTCGCGGTCCAGTTCGGACTGCTGTTCGTGGTGAGCCTGCTGACGCCTGCACCCCGGGCCTCGCGGCTCGATCCGTTCTTTGCCCGGCTGCTCACGCCCGTGGGACGCGAGGACGAGGTCCGCCTCGAAACGCCCGGCGGCACGCTGGCCGAGTCGGCTACGCTGGGCATGGAAGGCGTGCTGTTGGATTACGACAAGGCGTGCAAGTTCGCCTACCAGCCGCTGCGGCGGTTGGGCATTGAAATACCGCGGATGACGTGGTTTGATTGGGCCGGCTTCGTAGCCGCCTGGGTGTTGGTGGGCGGCTTGATCGTTTTTCTACTTTGGCTGGCGAGGCTGGGTGCATGATGAGCAAGGCGGCAGCATTTGAGAATCGGGTGGCGCTGGTCACCGGCGGCTCGCGCGGGATCGGCCGCGAGACGGCGTTGCGGCTGGCCCGCGAGGGGGCCGACGTGGCCATCAGCTATGCCACGCGCCGCGAGTCGGCGGACGACGTGGTGGAGGAAATCCGCCGGTTGGGGCGCCGCGCGACGGCCTGCGCGTGCAACGTGGCGATGCCCCAGGACGTCGAGCGACTGGTCGGCCAGACGCGCAACGAGCTGGGGCCGATCGACCTGTTGGTGCATTGCGGTGCGATCAGCAACATTGCCGAGCACACCGAGCTGAGCTACGAATGCTGGCGGGAAACGATCGACGTGAACCTCAACGGCGCCTTCTTGACGGTATTCGCCGTCAAGGACGCGATGATCGCTCGCCGCTATGGCCGGATCGTTACGATATCGTCGATCGCCGCCTTGCGGCCGCGCAAGACGCAGATTCACTACTCGGCCGCCAAGGCCGGCGTGATCGCCATGACGCGCTGCTGTGCCGAGGCCTTTGCGCCGCACGGCGTGCGGATCAATTGCGTGGCTCCGGGGCTGACCGAGACCGAGATGGCCCACGTGCTGCCGGAGGAGACGATCCGAAAGGTCGTGGCCGAGACGCCGCTGAGGCGCATCGGCCAGCCCGAGGAGATCGCCGCGGTGATCCGTTTTTTGTTGAGCGACGAATCGAGCTTCATGACCGGCCAGACGGTGGTGGCTTCAGGCGGGCGGGTGATGCTGGGGTGAGGGGAAGGGAGAAGGGAGAAGGAGGAAGGAGGAAGGAGGAAGGAGGACGGAGGAAGGATCGGAAGTAAGGGACTCCGCGGTAGCTGAATTCGCCAGAATTCAGGCGTCGTGGTGGTGAAGTGGCCAGAACTCTGACGAGTCCTGCCAAACCGTAACGTCGAGCTGTGTGGCGGTGCCGGCCGGGTTGAGTCAGCTCAGGCGTTTGGACGGAAATACGCCGTCGGCAATCAGTGCGTCACGGTGAGCGACTCGCTGAGCGGTATTGATTGCAAGAACAACGATCGTAGTCCTCGCAACTGGACTTAGCCCTTCGAGCACTCCGCCGTTCCAAGCAAAATGCGCGGGCCAGAGATCCTTTCGAGGGTGGAACAGTCGTGTAATCTCGCCGGTATCTGGGTCGATCCCCGCTATATTCGGTCCCTTGAAAAGATTGCAGTTGTAGCAGGCGAGTGCCAAGTTCGCCGCACGGGTGAGGCCGTTGTGCTTCAACGCAATAATGTGATCGACGTGGAAAGGAAGGCTATCGAAAGATTGTGGCATCCGGCAGTATTCGCAGATGCTCTTTGCCCGGCGCCATACTCGCCGTTCCAAGGCTGCGCGCATGGCCGTCTCAAGAATCGGAGGCGGCGCTGAGGGACAACCTGGCCTTCGCCTGCATCAGAGATAGGAAGTTCCCAACGCGGGCATAGCGCTCCATTTCCAATCGTTCGAGGTCAGTGAGCGTGCCGGCATTGTTCTTTTCCAACAAGGCGTGCATCCGCCGTACTTGCTCATCGGAGAACTGCAGGTCCAACAGGGAGCGGGCCACGTCAGGCGTCAGGGTTGGACGCTCCGGCGCGATGACGGCCGCGAGAATGTCGGCTTCGGTAACAGTGTTTGTTTCCATGCCAATGAGTATACCAGAGGCTGAAGGTCGTGACACGGTTGCGTTTGCTTACACTTGTAGTAGCGACCGGAGTCCCCACACGTTTGGGCGGACAAATCGGTACGAGCAGGACTGAACTTGCTGTTCACGGCAATGCCACGGTGGTCAGTTGCGGACCAATCACCGGCCGTGTGCAGCGACGAGGCACTCTCCGCCTGAATTGCCTGGCCGCACTCGAAGGGCCCCAGCAACCAAAGCGCCCGGTATGCCATTTGCTCATTACGGCGGCACTTTGGTGCGGCGGGCTCGATTACGGAGACCGCCCAAATTGGCCGCCGCCCCAGTCCTTCTTTCAGCCGCTTGCCGGCAAGTCGGAGGAGTGCCATGCCCGCCCTGCAGAGCCGCCCGTTGATCGTTGTTGCCGCCTCGCTGGTGTTTGGCGGCCTGTTGGCCGTCGCCTATTCGCAGCAGAACGAATCGCAGCGCCGTGAAAGGCGCGAACAACGCGAAACGCGACAGCAGCGCGAGCAGGGCCGCCGCGGCGATCGCGGCCAAGGCCGCCAGCGCCCGCGCGGCGAGGCGGCGCGGCAGCGGCCGGTGGACGCGATCCAGGAAGCGCAGGTGCCGCGCGAGGCGGCGGTCAAGCGGCCCGAACAGGAAAAGACGGAGCACGACCGGTCCGACCGCTTTGCCGCGTCGAATGCCCCCAACAGCTCGCCCGCCTTGGAAGAGCAGCCCGAGAAAGGGCAGATCCTGGGATTCGACTTCTTCCGCGATCCGTTGAACGCCAAGCATCCGCTGCAGACGTTCGAGGAACTCATGCAGGCCGACGTGGAGGCAAAACCGCAGGTCATGGAGGCGCAGCGGCGGCTGTTGGAACAGCGCTATAATCTGGAACCGCGGCTGGATCCGGAAGTGACGATGTCGCGCGGCAAGCCGATTCCGATCGGACCGACGGCCCGGCTGCGCGAAGGCCTCGACTGGGATCAACTGGCCGAGATGAAGCCGGAGGAGATCCGGGCCCAGGATGTGTTCCCCTATCCGTCGCTGCCGCATCCGAAACACACTCCCGGCGGCCAGGTCTTCCCGAAGATGCAGATCGAGATGTTCCCGCGGCTGGAGCGGTTCGACGTCGACTTTGATCTGCCCGACGCTTTCCTGCCCGAGTTTCCGCCGGCCATGTTTCTGCAGAACCGGCCGGAGCTGGGGGACGTGTCGCGGGGCGAAGTGGTCTCGATCAACAACTTCTACCGGTTGTTCAAGGACCTGCTCACGCCGGTGCAACTCGACGGCCTGCGGCTGCTGCTGACGCCCTTCCCGCAAGAGGAGTTCAATCCCACGGACGACCGCAAGAGCGCGCACCCCAGCCTGGGTGTGACCTGCCTCGACTGCCACGTGAACGGCCACACAACGGGCCAGTTCCATTTGAACCCGGACGATCGGCCCCAGCAGAGGCGATTGCGCCTCGACACCGTGAGCTTGCGCGGGGTGTTCAACCAGCAGATCCACGGCTCGAAGCGGAGCCTGCGGTCGGTCGAGGACTTTACCGAGTTCGAGCAGCGGACCGCCTACTTCAACGGCGACCCGATCCACGCCATGAAGAAGGGGTTCATGATTCTCGACCGGATCCAGGTCTCGCACATGGCGCAGATGCAGAACATGTTCGATTTTCCACCGGCGCCTACGCTGGACAACACGGGCCGCCTGCGGCCGGATATGGCCAGCGAGAGCGAGCTGCGGGGCGAAAAACTGTTCATGGGCAAGGCCCGCTGCGCCCAGTGTCATCCGGCGCCGTTCTTTCTCGATCACCAGATGCACGACCTGGGCGTGGACCGGTTCGTCGACGAGGCTCCCATCGGGCCGATCAAAACGTTCACGCTGCGTGGCATCAAGGAGAGCCCGCCCTACATGCACGACGGCCGCTGCCTGACGCTGGAAGACACCGTCGAGTTTTTCAACCTGGTGCTCCAGCTTGGCCTGTCGGCCGAGGAGAAGACCGACCTGGTGGCCTACATGCGGCAGCTTTGAACTTGGGACTTGGGACTTGGAGCTTGGGACTTGGAGCTTGGGACTTGGAGCTTGGGACTTGGAGCTTGGGACTTGGAGAACGAGCTCGATGCTTGCCAGCGGCCGGGCGATTGGCACAATAGGGGCGCAGCCGCCATATTCGACCTGATACCCAGGAGGACCGGGCCATGAACGATGCGAATCGCCGCGACTTTTTGAAAGCCACCGCGGCGGGCGTCACGCTGGCGGGGCTGGGCGCCTCGGTGCTCTCGGCCCAGGAAGACAGCTCCGACGGCCTGCCCAAGCGGCCGCTGGGCAAGACGGGCCAAATGGTGTCGATCATCTGCCTGGGCGGCTGGCACATCGGCGCCATCGAGGAGAAGCTGGCCGTGAACCTGATGCACCAGGCCATCGACGAAGGGATCACCTTCTTCGACAACGCCTGGGACTACCACGACGGCGGCAGTGAGGAAGTGATGGGCAAGGCCCTGGCCCAGGGCGGGCGGCGCGACAAGGTCTTCCTGATGACCAAGAACTGCGACCGCGATCGCCAGGGGAGCATGAAGCACCTCGAAGAGAGCCTCCGCCGCCTGCAAACCGACCACATCGACCTCTGGCAGTTCCACGAGATCAACTACGACAACGACCCCGATTGGATCTTCGAGAGGGGGGGCATGGCCGCGGCCCTGGAAGCCAAGAAGGCCGGCAAGGTGCGGTACATCGGCTTCACCGGGCACAAGCACCCGGACATTCATCTCAAGATGATCAACAAGCCGCATGCCTGGGACACCGTGCAGATGCCGATCAACATCATGGACGCCCACTATCGCAGTTTCCAGAAAGAGGTCCTGCCGGTCTGCAACGAGCGGGGTATCGGCGTGCTGGGGATGAAGTCGCTGGCCGGCGGGCATCCCAAGGGGCGGCTGGCCGACAAGGCCGGCTTGGACGCCGCCGCCTGCCGGCGTTACGCACTGTCGCTTCCGATCAGCTCGCTGGTGTGCGGGATCATTTCGGCCAAGGACCTGAAGCAGGATGTTGGCGTGGCCCGCGGTTTCAAGCCCCTGGCGCAAGCCGAGCTGGACAAGTTGTTGGCCAGGACTGCCGCCGAAGGCACGGACGGCCGGCACGAGCTGTTCAAGTCGACGCAGGTGTTCGACGGGCCGTACCATCAGCGCCAGCACGGCTTCGAGCCGCAGGTCAGTGGCTAGTGGTCAGTGGCTAGTGGTCAGAGGCCTTCCGGTAATTCTCATCACCGACGAACCACTCGCGGAGCGAGTGGACCAGATTGAAGTGGACCAGATCGAAAATGCCTGCTCGCGTCGTGCTGGCTGAGGGAAAGCACCTGCGCCTCGTCCGCGAGGGGCATTGGGAATACGCCGAGCGGACGCGGGCCAGCGGGGCGGTAGTGCTGGTCGCCGTGACTGCCGATGGCTGTTTGCTGCTGACCGAACAGTACCGTGTGCCCTTGGCCTGCAAGGTGATCGAGCTTCCCGCCGGCTTGACGGGCGACGACGATGGACACGAGCAGGAGCCGGCGGAGCGGTCGGCTCGCCGAGAGCTGCTGGAAGAGACGGGCTACGAGGCGCACGAGATGAAGCTGTTGACGGTCGGGCCTCCGACGGCCGGGCTGGCCAACGAAGTGGTCAGCTTTTTTCTGGCCACCGGGCTTTCCAAGACCGGCGCCGGCGGCGGCATCGAGTCGGAGGAGATCGTAGTCCACGAGGTGCCGCTTGCCGAAGTGCCGGCCTGGCTCGAGCAGCAGGCCGGTGGCGGGATGCTGATCGATCCGAAGGTTTATGCGGGGCTTTACTTCGCCGAACGCTCTGGACTTGGGTCTTAGGTCTTGGTTCTTTGTGCTTTGTGCTTTGGATCTATCGCGGGTGCCTGGTGGCAAAGCGGTAGCGTGCCCCAGAGACTGGCCCAACAGTTGAGGGCGGGGCTCTTGAAGGGGGCGGGCCGGATCGGTCACAATGGTGGACTGATGGGCATGACGCCGAGTGACACGCGGCCGATCGGGAGACAGGCATGGCACCGCAATCGCCTAGGCATAAGCGCAAGATGCAAATGGCGATGCGCGGCTTCGCACGCATCGTGCTGGCGGCGATGCTGTGCGGGCCGGCACTGCTGCGGGCCGGGGAACCGGGCTTCGGGCGAGACGACTGGCCGTTTCAGCCGCCGCTGCGGCCCGCGGTGCCCACGGTAAGCGACCCGTCCTGGGCCGTCAATCCGATCGACACCTTTATCCAGGCGGAGCTGGAGGCCGAGGGGCTGACGCCAAGCCCGCCGGCCGACAAGCTGACGCTGCTGCGCCGCGTGACGCTGGATTTGACCGGCTTGCCGCCCGGCATCGACGAGCAGGACGCGTTTGTTGCGGACACGCGGCCCGACGCCTACGAGCGCGTGGTCGACCGGCTGCTCGACTCGCCCGCTTATGGGGAGCGTTGGGCCCGGCACTGGCTGGACCTGGTGCGGTACGCGGAGACCGACGGATTCAAGTCCGACGACCATCGCCCGAACGCCTACAAGTATCGCGACTGGGTGATCCAGGCATTCAACGCCGACCTGCCCTATGACCGCTTCATTGCCTTGCAGTTGGCCGGCGACGAGCTGGAACCGGAAAACCCGCGGGCCTGGATCGCGACCGGGTTGAACCGGCTCTATCCGGATGAATACAACGCGGCCAACCTCGAGCAGCGGCGGCAGGAGATTCTGGACGACATTACCGCCACGACCGGGTCGGTTTTCCTGGGCCTGACGATGGGCTGCGCGCAGTGCCACGATCACAAGTTCGACGAGATCTCGCAGGCCGACTACTTCAGCTTCCAGGCCTTCTTCGCTCCGCTGGTGGCCCGCGACGACGTCGACGCCGCCACTGCGGCCGAGCGGGACGACTACCGCCGCCGCCTGGACGAGTGGCAGCAGAGCACGCAGGGCATCCGCGACGAAATCGAAGCGCTGTTGGGCGAGAAGTACCACGAGGCGCGGCAATATGCCCTGACCAAGTTCCGCGAGGAGATTCAGCAGGCCGTCCGGCTCAGCGAGGCCGAGCGCACGCCATACCAGCAGCAGATTGCCATCATGGCGCTCAAGCAGGCCGAGGCCAAGCAAGCGGAGGTCGTCGGCAAGCTGACGGAGGATGAAAAGCGCCGCTACGAGCAGCTTCAAGAGGAACTGCGGCAATTCGATGCCATCAAGCCGGCCCCGCTGGAGAAGGCCATGGCGGCCACGGATTTGGGCACTGCCGCTCCGCCGACATTCCGTTTGGACGGGGGCAACTGGCGGAGGCCGGCCGAGGAGGTCGAGCCTGGTTATCCCGCCTTCCTGAGCGGCTCGTCGGCCGAGGCGTGGCCCGCCGGCGTGGTGCCGCCCGAAAACGGGCAGCAGACCACGGGCCGCCGCTCGGCCTTGGCCCGCTGGTTGACGCGGCCCGACCACCCGCTCACGTCGCGCGTGATGGTGAACCGCCTGTGGCAGCACCACTTTGGCGTGGGCATTGTGCCGACTCCCAACGACTTCGGGGCCCAGGGCGATCCGCCCAGCCATCCGCGGCTGTTGGATTGGCTGGCGGCCGAGCTCGTCGAGCACGGCTGGAGCCTCAAGCGGATGCACCGGCTGATGGTCACGTCGGCCACGTACCGGCAGGCCTCGCGGCTCGATCCGGCCAACGAGGCCCAGATCCAGGCCGGCCAGCGCGACGTTGGGAACAAGTTGCTGTGGCGTGCCCGCCGGCAGCGGCTGGAGGGCGAGGCGCTGCACGATGCGATGCTGGCGGTGAGCGGGCGGTATAACCGGCGGATGTTCGGCCCGAGCGCCAGGCCGCCATTGCCGGAGGGGATCAGCCCGAACTATGCCTGGAAGAGCGACGACGAGGCGAATACGAACCGCCGCGGCATCTACGTGCTGGCCAAGCGCAACCTGCGGTATCCGCTGCTGGACGCCTTCGACTTGCCCGACATGCACCATAGCTGCGCCCGGAGGGCGCAAACCACAACCGCCCTGCAGGCCCTGGTGCTGGTCAACGGCGAGCTCGCGCTGGATTGCGCGAGGCACTGGGCCGGCGGGTTGCTGTCGGGCGGCAGTGTGTCGGGCGGCAGTGACGACGCCTGGCTGATCACGCAGGCCTACCGGCAGGCTTTCGGACGGTCGCCGGCTTCGGACGAATCGAGCGCCGCCTCCGCGTTTCTGGCCGAGCAAGCCGAGCTGATCCGTTCGCGCGGCGTGCCGCCCGCGGCGGTAGCGCTGCCGCTGCCCTGCCCTGCGGGGCTCGACCAGGCGCGGGCCGCGGCGGTGGTCGACTTCTGCCACGCTTTGCTGAATGCCAACGAGTTTGTATACGTTGATTGAGACTAACCGTACTTACGGGAGAAAAAAGCAGTGAGCTCACACGGCAACCAGTGCCCCAGCCGGCGCGAGTTTCTGCTGCGATCGGGGGGCGGACTGGGCGCGCTGGCGTTGGCCGCTTTGACGGGCGATCGCGGGCCGCGTGCCGAGGCCGCGGCAACATCGAGCCCCTACGCCGCCAAGGCGCCGCATTTTGCTCCCCGCGCGACGAGCGTGATCTGGTGCTTTCTGGATGGCGGCCCCAGCCACATCGATCTGTTCGACCCCAAGCCGGAGCTGGACCGCCTGGCCGGCCAGCCGCTGCCCGACAGCTTCGGGCGCCCGGTGACGGCCATGGGTCGCACCGCCTTCACGCCTTTGCTGGCCACGAAGCGCAAGTTCAAGCAGCACGGCGCGGCGGGCACCTGGGTGAGCGACTGGTATCCCGAGATCGCCGGTTGCGTGGATGAAATTGCCGTGGTGCGAAGCTGCTACGCCGACGGGCTGAATCACGTGGGCAGCGTCTGCCAGATGAACACGGGCAGTGTGCTGGGCGGCAGGCCGTGCCTGGGGTCGTGGACCATCTATGGCTTGGGCAGCCAGGGCGAAGAGCTTCCCGGCTACGTGGTGCTGGCCGACTATTCGGAGGATCCTCCGGGGGGCAGCCGCAACTGGTCGACGGGGTTCATGCCGGCCAGCTACCAGGGGACGCGGTTCCGCCCCGGCAGCTCGCCGATCCTTTACCTGGCGCCGCCGGCCCAGATTGCCGGCCGGCAGCAGCGCAACAAGCTGGAGTTCATCGAGCAATTGAACCGCCGGCATCAGCTTCTCCGGCGCGAGGACGACGAGCTGGAGGCCCGCATCGCGGCCTACGAGCTGGCCTACCGGATGCAGTCGGCAGCGCCGGAGGCGGTCGATTTCAGCGGCGAAACGGCCGATACGCGCGAGCTGTACGGGCTGGACCGCAAGGAAACCGAGCGGGCGGCGCGCAACTGCCTGTTGGCGCGGCGGCTGGTCGAGCGGGGCGTGCGGTTCGTGCAGGTTTATTTCGGCAGCGGCAGCAAGTGGGACGCGCACGCCAACGTCGAGGGGAACCATGGCCGCTATTGCCTGGAGAGCGACCGGCCGATCGCCGGCTTGATCAAGGACCTCAAGCGCCGCGGCCTGTTGGATACCACGCTGGTGGTGTGGGGCGGCGAGTTCGGCCGCACGCCGATGAGCGAAAGCGGCGACGGCCGCGATCACAATCCCTACGGCTTCACGGTCTGGATGGCCGGCGGCGGCATTCGTGGCGGCCTGACGTACGGCAGCACCGACGAGATCGGTCTGTACGCGGTGGAGAACAAGGTGCACGTCCACGACCTGCACGCCACGATCTTGCACTTGTTGGGGCTCGACCACCTCGGGCTGACGTATTTTCACGACGGCCGCGACGAGCGCGCCACGATCAACGGCGGCAGCGTGGTCCACGGCCTGTTGGCGTAGTCTTAGATAGCAGGACTCGCCAGAGGTAGCAGGACTCGCCAGAGTTCTGGTGGCTATGGAGCGCGGCCCGAATTCTGGCGAATCCGGCTACGACGATCCGTGATCCTTCTGGATCGCGCCGGACCAATCGAGCTCCAGCAAGAAGTGTCCGGTGGGCGCGAGGCCCATGCTCTTGTAGGTGTCGATGGCCCGCTGGTTGTGCTCGTCGACGTAGAGCCGCAGGCCGCACACCTCCGGCGACGAGCGGGCCAGCGCCTCGATGTGCGCGAAGAGCGCGCGGAACACGCCTTGGCGCCGATGTTCGGGAGCGACATAAACGCTCTGGATCCACCAGCAGACGCCGGCCCGCCAATCGCTCCATTCGTAGGTGAGCATCGTCTGGCCGATCGGCCGGCCGCCGACTTCCGCGATGAAGTAGCGGCATAGCTCCGGCTTGGCCAGAGCCAGCCGCACGCCCCTGGCCAGCACGCCGGGGTCGAGCCGCTTGCCCTCCGACTCCAGCGCCAGCCGCGCGTTGAAATCGACAATCGTCGGCGCATCAGCAGGCGCGGCGTCGCGGATGTGAAGTTCGGCGGCTGACGGGTTCAAGCTGTCCTCATCCAAGGTGCGCATTGCCCGGGCCCGGCCCGGCGCTGAGCGAATCGGACCGCCGGAGCCAAAGCCAACGGGCCATTGTGGCGGCCACGAGTCCGAAAAGAAACGCGAAAAGCGAATGTCCCACCGCCACTGCATCGTGACGGGACGGTCCAACCAACACGACCGGAATGATGGCTGCGCCTGGCGGCCGATCATAGCGTATGACCGGCCCGGGCAAATCACCGGAAAAGCCCGGTGGGAGAGAGACTTCCTTCTGCAATTGCTCGCTCAGGTATCCGAGTAGATGCGAGGTGGGCAAACCCGGGTACGATTCGGACACCGGTGCAAAAGCGGCCAGCAGATACAGTGCTCCCGCCACCGCCAGGCCGGCCGCGAACACTCTGCGGTCGGCGCGGGCGAACATGGCGGTCAGCGCTGCGGCGCAAACGACGCAAAGCTCAATCCCGAACAACATGCTCGCCCAGAGGGGAGATGCAAAGCGGAATGCCGCGACGGCGACGGCGACGAATAGCACGGCGCTAAGCAGGCCCTTGAGCGAGAACCGTAGGACTCTGATGTAAGGCTTCATGAATGAGCCAGTCTCGTATTAGCCGTGCGGCTCGACACGACGTCCGTCGGCCAGTTCAGTGACCGCATTGACCTGCTGGCAACTGAGCCAGATCCAGCGGGTCGTAGCAGCGCCGGCAATCGCTATGAGAAACGCGAACAACGAATGGCCGACCCGCATAATATCGCCGTGTGAGCGCCTCGTGGTCACCCGGACGCCCATCGCCGGGTTTGTCGTCATCACGACTTGCCCGTTGCTGATCACGACGTCACCACCCGCATTGCGAAGCATTCTCGCCACTTCGCTGTAGGATGTCGAAGCCGACACGGGAACAAACGTCGACTTTTTTGACGCGGAATGAACATAGCTGAGAAGCCGAGTCGTCACCAGGTGCCCGGAGACGTGCGACTCGAACCAGGGGCCATACACGGCCGTCAGGTAACCCAGCCCGCTCAGGACAAGCCCCGCGCAAAACACGCGCCGCTCGGCACGGCCAAAGACCGCGCCCAGGAAGCCGGCAAATAGCACGACCAGCAGCAGCGTGAAGAGCGAACTGGCCCAGATCGGGTTGGCAAATTTCAGCGCAGTGATCGCGATGGCCACCCCAAGTACCGCAATGAACAGCGTTTTGAGTGAGAACCGCGGCAGCGGGATCGGACTTTTCATGGCGGCCTGCTCGACTGACCTTCATGCGTTCGTTGCTGCTGCTCGAAGCGGCTGACTGTCACCGGGCTGGCGCCCCTTGAGCCATATCCAGCGGGCCAGTGCGCCGCCCATCAGCGCCAGAAGGAATCCGAACAGTGAGTGTCCGACACGCAATACGTCCGCGCGGGAAGGCCCGATCTCCCTGATGAGGGTTCGCGGCGCCCTCCTCATGCCTCCCCCAGCCATGCCGCCCATGCCGCTACGCTGCATACCGGCCATGCCACCGCCGGCCATGCCAGCACCGCCCATGCGACCCATGCCGCCCCCCATGCCACCCATGCCAGCGCCGGCCATCCCGCCACCGGCCATCATGCCACCCATACCCGGTGCAGGTGTCGCGGGCACGGTTACCATTACCGTTTCCCGGAACTGCTCGTGCAGATAGCCGAGCAGGTGCGTGGTGGCCAGGTGCCTGGAGACGTGCGACTCGAACCAGGGCCCATATACGGCCATGAGGTAACCCAGCCCGCTCAGCACGAGCCCCGCGCAAAACACGCGCCGCTCGGCACGGCCAAAGACCGCGCCCAGGAAGCCGGCAAATAGCACGACCAGCAGCAGCGTGAAGAGCGAACTGGCCCAGATCGGGTTGGCAAATTTCAGCGCAGTGATCGCGATGGCCACCCCAAGCACCGCAATGAACAGCGTCTTGAGCGAGAACCGCGGCAGCGGGATGGGACTTTTCATGGCGCCTTACTCTTTCTGTTCTTGCTTCTCCTCGGCCTTGCGCCGGCGGTAGTCGGCCAGCACGCCGGCCGGGTCGTCGTTGAACAAGTCGCGGCAGCCGGTGCAGCAGACAAAATAGCCGCGGCCTTCGAACGAGACTTCGATGGTGCCCAGCCCGCCGGTCACCACGCACTCAGGTTGACCGGATCCCTTGGCAAACGAGCTGCCCTGCCGCGTGTAACCGACTTCGGCCAGCCGGCTGTACCGCTCGCCGCCGGCCGCCTTTTCATACAGAATCACCAGCCGGTCGCCACTAGCCACCAGCCGGATCGAGATCCGCGCTACATCCGGCGGCGGCTCTGCCGAATCGTCCACGGCCAGCAAAATGAATGTTCCCTCGTCGTTCACCTGGCCTTGGAACTGATCGACGTTGGCCTGCTGCTCGTCTTCCGAGGGGCGCGTGGCGGCGAGCCGAAAACTGCCACGCTCTTTGCCCGGTGTAATCCGCCCGGCGGCGTAGTACTTGCCCCGGGGCGAATCGAACTCGATGGCCGCCCGATCGTCGTTGAACCGCCAGGCCCACTCGGCCTGCTCGGTCCAGGCACCCTGGTTCGACCCGCGGCGGATCTGCCCGACTCCCTTCCAGTCGCCGACATACGCTTGCAGCGGTGCCAACGCGGCCTTGTCGTCGGCGAACTGCTCGCGGCCGTTCTCGTCGGGGGCACCGGCCGCGAGCGACACAATTGCCAGTGCCGAGGCAGCAAGGCGAGTCCGCGAGCATGTGGTTCCGAGCACAGGCGGCCTCTTTGAATTGAAGGATGCGGCAAACGTTGATTCTACCGCCCGAGGACGAGGGACCGAAGGGGGGAAGGGGGGATCGGGAGAAGGGGGGACACCGACAAGGCGACAAGGCGACACGGCGACAAGGGACCAAAGACGACCTGGGTCGTCTGACTTCCGAAGGGGGAAATAGACGGACGAAGACTGGGGCACGCTAACGCTTTGCCACCAGCCACCCGGACCAAGGGTCCGCCTGTCCCCTGTTCCCCTATCCCCTGTCCCCTCGTCTTTCACAACCGTTTTGAGTGGTTGATCTTAGGGAGGCGGAGTGGTACGATCAAACGAGGTTAAGGCCGGCGTTGGACTTGGACAGCGCGGCAGATTCCTGGGAGGTGTCGCCCATGCTACAGCTCATTGGCAGAGGTTCCGCTCATACGTGCGACGGCTTGACGCGCCGCGATTTCCTGCAGGCCGGCACGCTGGGGGCGATCGGCCTCTCGCTGGCCGACCTGCTGCGGGCCGAAGCGCAGGGCAACGTGGTCCCCGATCACGACGACCGCTCGGTGATCATGATCTTCAACCTGGGCGCTCCCAGCCAGTTGGACACCTGGGACCCCAAGCCCGAAGCGCCCAGCGAAATCCGCGGGCCGTTCAAACCGATCAAGACCAACGCGGACGGCATCGAAATCAGCGAGATCTTTCCCGGCATGGCGCGGCACGCGGATAAGTATTCGCTCGTCCGGTCGTGCTATCACACGGCGGCCGCCGTCCACGATACCGGCCACCAGATGCTGCAGACCGGCCGCTTGTTCACCGGCGGCATCAACACGCCGCACGCCGGCTGCGTGCTGAGCTACCTGCGCGGCCGCAAGACCGACCTGCCGCCCCACGTGGTGCTGCCCGAGCCGATGGGCCGCACCGGGGGCAACCTGCCGCACGGGCAGGACGCCGGCTTCTTGGGCAAGGCCTACGACCCGTTCGCGCTGATGGCCGACCCCTCGCAACCCAACTTCCAGGTTCCCGACCTGCTGCCGCCGGCCCAGATCGGCGAGGCCCGCCTCGACCGCCGCCGCCGGCTGCGCGACATCGTCGACGACACGGTCAAGAACTTCGAGGCCAGCGACAACGCCCAGTTGCTCGACAGCAACTTCGAGGCGGCCTTCCGGCTGATGACCAGCGTCCAGGCCCGCGAGGCCTTCGACCTGTCGAAGGAGCCGACGGAGCTGCGCGAGAAATACGGCATGAACCGCTTCGGCCAGTGCTGCCTGCTGAGCCGGCGGCTGATCGAGGCGGGAGTCCGCTTCGTCACCGTGAACACGTTTCTGACGGTGTTCGACGAGATCACCTGGGACATCCACGGCTCGAAGCCGTTTACGTCGATCGAGGGGATGCGCGACATCGTGGCCCCCATGTACGACCAGGCATATTCCGCCTTGATGGACGACCTGACCGAGCGCGGCATGCTGGCCAACACGCTGGTCTGCAACCTGCAGGAGTTCGGCCGCACGCCGCGGGTCAACCCGGCCGGCGGCCGCGACCACTGGCCGCAGTGCTGGACCTCGTACTTTGCCGGCGGCGGCGTGCAGGGGGGCCGCGTGGTGGGCCGCAGCGACGCCATCGGCGGCGTGCCGGCGGAGCGGCCGGTCGAGCCGGCGGAAGTGGTGGCCACGATCTTCCGCAGCCTGGGGCTGCCGCTGGAGACGCACCTGCCCGGACCGCAATCGCGGCCCTTCCCGTTGGTCGATTTCGGCAAGCACGAGATTAGCGAACTATTTTAGCCGGGTTCCACGGAGCCGGCTTGTGACAACCGCCGCAACAAACCACGCCACCGGCGCCCTCGCGGCACGCGGGGTCGAGTGGATGGCAGCTTTCCCGCCTGTTTTCTCAACACGCCTTATTACCGTGGCCTGGCCGCACGCTCACCGGCCTGGCAGGAGTTGATACGATGTCCGCCTATCGCGTTTCGGTCGGGTCCCGATTGATCGGTGCCTGGACGCTGGCTGTTTTGCTGGCCGCCCAGGCGCAGACGGCCTGGTGCCAGGAGAGCCTGGTCTTGTTGCCCTCCGAGATCACGCTGACCGGTCCCGAGGCGCGGCAGACGCTGCTGGTCGAGCAGTCGCGGCAGTCGCACTACGTGGGGCAGGTCACCGAGGGGCTCTCGTTCGAATCGAGCAATCCTGAGGTGGCCGTCGTCGAAGACGGGCAACTGCTGCCTCGCGGCAACGGCCAGGCAACTATTTCGGCCCGCTCGCCGAAGGGCGCGGCCACGGCCACCGTGCACGTGACCGGGATGGACCAGCCGTTCGAGTGGAGCTTCCGCAACCACGTCCAGAGCGTGCTCTCGAAATCGGGCTGCAACTCGGGCGCCTGCCACGGCGCCCAGGCCGGCAAGAACGGCTTCAAGCTCTCGCTGCGGGGCTACGACCCGGCGGGCGACTTCCAGGTGATCACGCGGCAGGCGCAGGGCCGCCGGATCGTGCCGAGCGACCCGGGCCGCAGCCTGGTGCTGACCAAGCCGAGCGGGGCGGTGCCGCACAAGGGCGGCCTGCGTTTCCGCACCAATTCGTTGGAGTACCGCGTGCTGGCGGAGTGGATCGCTTCGGGCACGCCGCCGCCCGAGGATTCGGACCCGCGGATCGAACGGCTGGAGATCCTGCCGGCGGCCACGGTGCTCAAGCCGGAGATGACGCAGCAGCTCGTGGTGCTGGCCCACTTCAGCGACGGGCACACGGAGGACGTGACGCGCTGGGCCAAGTACACGGCCACCAACGAGTCGGTCGCCCAGGTCGACGAGACGGGGAACGTGCGGGTGATGGGCTTCGGCGAGGGCGCCATCACGGCCTGGTACCTGAGCCGCGTGGTGATGGCGACGGTCAGCTCGCCGTACACGACCAGCGTGCCGGCGGAGGTATTTGCAAAGGCCGAGCGGCGCAACTTCATCGACGACCTGGTGCTGGACAAGCTGGCCAGCCTGAATATCCCGCCCTCGCCGCCGGCCAGGGACGACGAGTTTTTGCGGCGGGCCTACCTGGACACGATCGGCGTCCTGCCGACCGCCGACGAAGCGCGGGCCTTCCTGGCCGACACGTCGGCCGACAAGCGCGACCGCGTGATCGAGTGGCTGCTGTCTCGGCCGGAGTACGTGGATTACTGGGCGTACAAGTGGTCCGACCTGCTGCTGGTCAACGGCGAGCGGCTGCGGCCGCCGGCCATGTGGTCGTACTATTCCTGGATCCGCAACCACGTGGAGGCCAACACGCCCTGGGACGAGATGGTGCGGGAGCTGGTGACGGCCAAGGGGAGCACGCTGGAGAACGGGGCGGCCAACTTCTTCGTGCTGCACCAGGACCCGCCGGACATGACGGAGACGACCACGGTGGCTTTCCTGGGCATGTCGATCAACTGCGCCCGCTGCCACAACCACCCGCTGGAGAAGTGGACCAACAACCAGTACTACGCGATGGCCAACCTGTACGCGCGGGTCCGGTTGAAGACCGTCCCCGGCGACGGCAACGTGGTCGTGTTCAGCGCTTCGGAAGGCGACCTGGTTCAGCCGCTGACCGGCAAGCCGCAGCCGCCCGCTCCCTTGGACGGCGAAGCGATCGCGCTGGAGGCCGCCGGCGACCGCCGGCAGCACCTGGCCGACTGGCTCACGTCGCCGGAAAACCCGTATTTCAGCCGGGCGATCACCAACCGGGTGTGGGCCAACTTCATGGGGGTGGGCCTGGTGGAAATGGTCGACGACATGCGGCTGACCAATCCGCCGAGCAACGAGGAGCTGCTCTCGGCCGCGGCCGGTTACCTGGTCGAGAACCACTTCGATTTGAAGGCCTTGATGCGGACCATCCTGCAGTCGAAGACCTACCAGCGATCGAGCCTGCCGCTGGCGGAGAACGCCGCGGACCAGCGCTTTTATTCGCGGTACTATCCGCGGCGGATGATGGCCGAGGTGCTGCTGGACGCGCTGTCGCAGGTCTCTGGCGCAGCGACGAAGCTGGGCGATTACCCGTCCGGCTGGCGGGCCATGCAGTTGCCTGACTCGACCGTCGACTCGTACTTTTTGAAGACGTTCGGCCGGCCGGATCGGATCGTGACCTGCGAATGCGAACGCACGGCGGATCCGTCGATGGTGCAGGTGCTGCACCTCTCGAACGGCGACACGCTGAATGAGAAGCTGCAGGCTGCGGGCAACCGCCTGGAGACGTTGATTGCATCGGGCACGCCCGACGGCCAGATCGTCGACGAGGCGTACCTGAGCGCTCTGGCGCGCTTGCCGACCGACGACGAACGCAGCCGCCTGTTGGCCGTGCTGGCCGAGGCCCCCCAGGACAACAAACGGGTCCTGGTCGAGGACCTGTACTGGAGCATCCTCAGCAGCCGCGAGTTTTTGTTCAACCACTAGACGCAGCGGACACTACGCAGCGGACCATGAAAACCCTTTACTCACCGCCAAGGTGCTCTGTGATGAAACGACTGTGTGCGCTGGCCATGGTGTGGCTGGCCGCGGCAACCGCGCTGGCCGAAGAGCCGGCCAAGGAACCGGCGCCGCCCGGCCAGGACTACCAGGCGCCCGAATTCCAGCGCGACATCGCGCCGATCTTCGAGCTGTACTGCGTCGGTTGTCACGGCGCCGATGCTCCGGAGAGCGGCCTGGTGCTGGAAAGCTTTGAATTGCTGCTCGAAGGCGGCGAAGGAGGCGCGGCGATCGTGGCGGGCAAGAGCGACCAGAGCCGCTTGCTCTTGATGCTCACCGGCAAGGCCGAGCCAGCCATGCCTCCCGAAGGAAACGAAGCGCCCACCGCCGAAGAGATTGCGCTGATCAAGGCCTGGATCGAGGCGGGCGCCAAGGGACCCGATGGCGAAGGCCCTGATCCGACGCGGTTGGTGACGCCGACGGTGGAGCTGAAGGCCCCCGCCCGGCAGGTGATCAACGCCGCGGCGATCAGCCCTGACGGCAAGCACGCCGCCTTGGCCGGTTATGGCGAGGTGCGCCTCATGGCGCTCGACAGCCGCTCGACCGTGCGGACGTTTGCGCCGCACCGGGGCAACGTGACCGACGTCGTCTTTTCCAACGACGGCACGCGGCTGTTGACGGCGGCCGGCGAGCCGGGGTTGTTCGGCGAAGCGCGGCTGTGGAACGTGGCCGATGGGTCGCTGCTCTTGACGCTGGTGGGCCACGGCGACAGCCTGTATGCGGCGGCGCTCAGCCCCGACGCCACGCTGATCGCCACGGCCGGTTACGACCAGAAGATCAAGCTCTGGGACGTGGCCGGCGGCCAGGAGCAGCGGACGCTCGACGGCCACAACGGGGCCGTGTACGACCTGGCGTTCAGTCCCAACGGCAAGTTCCTGGCCAGCGCCAGCTCGGACCGCACGGTCAAGTTGTGGGACGTGGCCACGGGCGAGCGGCTCGACACGTTCGGGCAGCCGCTCAAGGAGCTGTACGCGGTCGCGTTCAGCCCCGACGGACAGCGGGTGGCGGCCGGGGGCGTCGACAACCGCATCCGGGTCTGGCAGATCGGCCCCTCGGGGCGCGAGGGTGAAAACAGCCTGTTGTACACGCGGTTTGCCCACGAGGGAGCGATCATCGAGCTGGCCTTCTCTCCTGACGGCGCGACGCTGGTCTCGTCGGCCGAGGACCGAACGGTCCGCGTCTGGGAGGCCGCGAGTGTCGAGGAGCGGCGCCTGCTGGAGTTGCAAAGCGACTGGCCGACCGCCCTGGCGATTGGACCCGACAACAAGACGCTGCTGGTGGGCAGGCTCGACGGCACGCTGGCGATCTACGACGCCACCAGCGGCCAGCCGATGCCGCCGGCCAGGCCCGAGCTGGCAGCGGCCGAGCCGCGCGGAATCCAGCGCGGGCAGGCGAGCAGCGTGAAGCTGAAGGGCAAGTTCCTGCTCGGCGCCAGCGAAGTCAAGTCGAACCACGCCGGCCTGGCGGCCGCGGTCAAGCCGGGGGAGCAGACGACGGCGGAAGAGCTTCTGGTCGAGGTGACGCCGGCCGCCGATCTGGCCCGCGGGCAATACAAGTTGAGCGTTACCACGCCGGGCGGCACGAGCGGCGAATTGACCTTGTACGTCGACGAGCTGCCACAGCTTAGCGAGGCCGGGCCCAACGACGGGCTGGATGAGGCGCCCTTGTTGACATTGCCCACCGGCTATTGGGGCCTGCTCGACAAGCCGGGCGATCTCGATCACGTGCGGTTCGAGGCCCGTGCCGGGCAGACGATCGTCTGCGAGCTGGCGGCCGGCAAGCTCGGCTCTTCGGCGAACGGCGTGCTGACGCTATTGGGTCCGACCGGCGCTGTGGTGGCCAAGAACAATGACTTCGACAGCCGGGACGATGCCCTGCTGGCCTACCAGGTTCCGGCCGACGGGCAGTACACGGTCCGCGTGAAGGACCTGGCGCACGGTGGCAGCGAAAAACATTTCTATCGCCTGTCGGTCGGCGAGCTGGCGTACGTCACCGGATGTTATCCTTTGAGCGTTCCGGCCAACCAGGAGACCGAGGTCGAGCTGGCGGGCTACAATCTGCCGCCCGGCGCCAAGGTGGTGTTGCCGGCGAGCGCGCCCGGCGAGCACCGAGTGCCGCTCGATGCCAACCGCTTCCGCTCCAGCCGCGAGTTGACCGTGCTGGCCAGCGAAGTGGCGGAGCAACTGGAAGGGGAACCCAACGACCTGCCCGCCGAGGCGACTTCGATCAGCATTTCGGGGAGCATCGGCGGCCGGCTCTGGGCCACCCGCGAAGGCCAGCAGGCCGACGCCGACTTGTTCCGCTTCGAGGCCCGGGCGGGCCAGAGCCTGGTGCTGGAGGTCGAGGCCCAGCGCCGCGGCTCGCCGGTCGACAGCAAGATCGAAGTGCTGGACGTCGAAGGTCGGCCGGTCGAGCGGCTGCTGCTGCAGGCCGTGCGCGACAGCTACATCGACTTCCGCGGGGTCGACTCCGACGGGGCCGGTCTGCGGCCCAAGAATTGGGAGGAGATGGAGCTCAACGAGTACATGTACCTGCAAGGCGAAGTGTGCAAGATCTTCCGCATGCCGCAGGGGCCCGATTCCGACACCCTGTTCTACACGCTGGGCGGCAAGCGGCGCTGCTATTTCGATACCAGCCCCACCGCACACGCCTTCGAGGAGACCCTGTACATCGTCGAGCCGCACCCGGCCGGCACGGCGCTGGTGCCGAACGGCTTGCCGGTGTTTCCGGTTTACTATGCCAACGACGACGACATGGAGCGGAAGCTGGGCCGCGACTCGCGTTTGACGTTCACGGCGCCGGCCGACGGCAGCTACCTGGTGCGGGTGAGCGACGTGCGGGGGTTTGGCGGCGACCGGTTTGCCTATCGCCTGATCGTCCGCGAGCCACGGCCTGATTTCCAGGTGACGCTGGCCGACGTGAACGCCACGGTCCACGCGGCGAGCGGGCGCCGGCTGACATTCAGCGCCAACCGGATCGACGGCTTCGACGGCGACATTGTGATCGACGCCGGCGAGCTGCCCCCCGGTTTCAGCCTTTCGACGCCGCTGGTGATCGAGGCCGGCCACGTGGAAGCGCGGGCCGTGCTGACCGCGGAAGCGGACGCTTCGCAGCCCACGGCGGAGCAGTGGGCCCAGGTCAAGCTGACCGCGCGGGCCGATATCGGCGGCAGCCAGGTGGTCAAGGACGTGAACGGTCTGGGCAACGTCAAGCTGGCCGAGAAGCCGAACCTGCTGGTGCGGGTCGAGCCGGCCGAAGTCGTGATCGCGCCGGGCACCACGGTCACGGCCATGCTGAAGATCGAGCGCAACGGGTTCGACGACCTGCTCAATTTCGACGTCGATAATTTGCCGCATGGCGTGATCGTCGACAACATCGGCCTCAACGGCGTGCTGATTCCCGCGGGCCAGACCGAGCGGCAGATCTTCCTGACTGCCGCCAAATGGGTGCCCGACACCGACCGGAAGTTCCACGCCGTGGCGTCGAGCGCCGGCGCGCAGGCTTCACCGCCGGTGGTGCTGCACGTCCGTAAGCCGGACACGGTGGCCCAGGCCTCCGACGGCGGCCAGTGAAAAGGCGCCGTCAATGTACCCGCGACTCTCGATGCGTGAGTTCTGCGACACGGCCGCCCAGGTGATGGCCGAGCTGCCGGAGCCGTTTCATGAATGGCTCGAAAACGTGGTGGTCGAGGTGGAGCCGACCGCGTCGCCGGCAGTGCGGAAGCGGCTGCGGCTGCGCGGCAGGCCGCCCATGGGGCTGTTCATAGGCCTGCCGGTCGACGACCAGCGGTACGGGGAGCGCGCGCCGAACCGGATCCTGCTGTTCAAGGACACGATCGAGTCGGTCTGCCGCTCGAAGGAAGAGGTCAAGTACGAGATTCGCCGCACGGTGCTCCACGAAGTGGCGCACCACTTCGGCTACTCGGAAGAAGACCTGGACGACTTCGAGGCGCGAGAAAGTCCTTTCGACCAGCCGCACGAGGAGACGCCTTGAAGCGCGAGCCGGCCAGTGGACCGCCGACTACCGGCGGTTGCGAGTGGCGGCCGCCAAAGTGTCGAGTGAATGAGTCCCGGGCCGAATCTGGATTTGGCCGCGGTTGTTATCTTCTTCGGGGGCTTTGGTTTGGGTCGCGCGGCCCAGGGCGGGCCTGTACCGTTGGGGTCGGCAGCCTATAATCGGCGAAATGGACCCGCCTCAAGCGACCGTCGGCAGCCTCGCTCCTGCCTTTGATTTGCCTTGCACCCCAGCCGGCCGGGCGTCGCTGGCCGATTACCGCGGCCGGTGGCTGATGCTGATTTTTTATCCGCGCGATTTTTCGCTGGTCTGCCCCACCGAGCTATCGGCGATCAGCGCCCGGATCGACCAGTTCAACCGGCAGGGATGCGGCGTGCTGGGGATCAGCTCCGACAGCATCGAATCGCACCTGCGATGGATCGGGACTCCCAAGTCCCAGGGAGGCCTGGGGGGATTGAAGTTTCCGCTGGCCAGCGACACCGACGGCGGCGTTTGCCGCTCGTACGGGGTGTTTCTCGAGCACCAGCACGTGGCGCTGCGGGGCCTGTTCATCATCGACCCCAACGGCGTGTTGCAGTACCAGGTGGTCCATAACACGAGCGTGGGGCGGCGGACCGACGAGCTCTTGCGGGTGCTGGCCGCCCTGCAGACCGGGGGCTTGTGCGCGGAGAACTGGAGCCCGGAACAGGCACCGATGGACGCCGCTGGGCTGGTGCAGCCGGGGAGCATGATCTCGCACTACCGCATCGAGCGCCACGTCGGCGACGGGGCGTTTGCCACGGTCTTCCAGGCGCAGGACACGACGCTGTTGCGCATGGTGGCCATCAAAGTGGTCAAGGCCACCAGCCCCATGGCGCCGGGGGCCGTGCTGGCCGAGGCCCGGGCGGCCGCCGCTTTGAACCATCCCAACGTGTGCACGATCTATTCGGTCGACGACAGCGAAGGGGTGCCGGTGATCGCGATGGAGTATCTCTCCGGCAAGCCGCTGTCCCGGCTGGTTGGCGAGGAGCGGTTGTCGGGCGAGACGGCCGCGGGGATCGTGCGGCAGGTGGCCGCCGGGATGGCGGCGGCGCACGCGCTGGGCGTGGTACACGGCGACCTGAAGCCGGCCAACGTGATGATCACGGACGAAGGCGTGGCCAAGATCCTCGATTTCGGCCTGGCCCGCCGCGAGCTGCCCCAGGCGGATCCTGAAGAAACGACCGACCTGGCATCGCCCAGCTCGGGGGTGACCGGCACTCCCAGCTACATGTCGCCCGAGCAGGCCGACGGCCAGCCGCCCACGGCGGCCAGCGACGTCTTTTCGCTGGGGGCCATCCTCTACGAGATGCTGACGGGCCGCCGGGCGTTTGCCGGCGACAACGTGCTGCGGGTGTTGAGCCGCATCCGGTCGGTCGATGCCGAGTCGCTGGCGGCCGACGTGGACGAGCCATTTTCGTCGCTGTTGCGTGAGGCCTTGGTGCGCGAGCCTGATCGCCGGACGATCAGCATGTCGCAGATCGGCGACCGCATGGCGGCAGTGCTGAACTCCACGAGCGCCTTGGCTGGGTGAGGGCGAGGAGGTGGGGGTTTCGCTCTTGGGCCGGGTGGCTGGGGCAAAGCGGACTTCGGCGAGCTCAGTCGAGTCGTAGCGTGCCCCAGTCTTGCCGTGGACCCCATGGCGTTAGCTGGCTTCCGACAAAAACGAAAGACAACGCAAGTTTGGAGGCAGCACTGCGCCCTTACCAACCTGGCGGCCCGTCCAAGACCTGGATCGAGTTGAGTAATGCCCTGTATGGTATGGGCGGCAAGTGCGGCGAGCTATTCCCTACGGCGTCTGACCGGGCCAGGTTTGCCAAGACTCCGGAGTACAAGGAAATCGCCGAGATACTGGCAGCCTTGCCAGGCGCCAGGAGCGAGGATGTGCCCAGCGGTCAACTGAGGGTGAGGATGCCCAGGTCAATCCATGCGGCGCTGATCGAAGAGGCAAAGGCCGAAGGCGTCAGCTTGAACCAATTGATCCTTTCCAAAATCAGCTTCCAACTCCGTGGCCAGACGGAGTGGAAGGCAGAAGGCAGAAGGCAGAAGGTAGAAGGAAGGAAGACGGCCGCCCGGCTGTAGCGTGCTCCCAGTCTGTGTCTCCCAGCCCATGCCGCCGCGCGGCTCGCTGAATTCGGGCGAATTCACGTGCGGCGAGCCTCGACCTTTGATCTTTCCACCTCCTCAGCCCTATTCCTCCTTCTGCCTTCCTCCTTCCTGCTTCTGCCTTCAGTACCCCTGGATGTTGTGGACGCTGACCATGCGGGGGGCGACGCGGGTGAGCTCGCGGCCCTGCTTGTCGAAGAGGATGCCGAGCAAGAAGTGGGCGCCGGGCACCGCCAGGTCGGTGGGCCACTGGGCGCGGGCCCGCAGGAAATTTCCTTCGGCGTCGAGCGTCTCGATCCGGCCCTCGTAATCGGCGATCTTCTCGCCCGACATGTCGAGCAGACGGAAGACGACCTTGCCGACCTGGTCTGACTGGTCGGGCGGCAACGCCATCAGGCCGGTGACCAACGCGTTGGTCTCCTGCAGCCAGGGAGTGTCGCAGCGGATGGGCGCCATGACGGGTCCGCACTGCCGCCAGTGGTCCGGCTCGAGCCGGTTGACGAGCTGAATTTTGGCCAGCGAGGCGGGCTGCTGGACCGATAGCGGGCTGCCGTAAGCGAACGTGCGATAGACGCGCGGGCCGCCGTCGCTGTAGCAAAGCTCGGCATCGAGCGCGATCACGGCGCCTTCGGCCACTTTAAAATCGGGAAAGTTGGACCAGGGGAGCTTGAACTCGACCTCGGCCCCCTCGCTGGTCTTGCGGGCCGCCACTTCGACGCCTTGGCCTTCGATCGCCTGCAGCATGTCGGGACGCAGGCACCAGCGGGGCTTGATCTCGGTCCCCTTGTAGCCGGTCCAGTACATGTGCACCGCGCCTTTTCCCCAATCGTGCGAGCGGAACTGCTCGTCGCGGCGGGTGTCGAAGTACCACTCGACGCCGTCGCCTTCCCAGAGCCGGTCGTCGGGCGCGGGGTTGGCCTGCTTCTCGTCCAGCGTGCGCAGGCCGGCGTAGAAGGCCTCGTCGTCCCACATGTAGAAGAACTGGGCGGCGCGGTTCTTCACGTCGGGCTCGTAATAGCAGACGGGCGTGGAGAACGAGCCGCGAAACTCGGACAGATCGCCGTCGATCTTCATCCCTTGTGGCGCACGGGTCGCGACGCCCCGCACTCCTTCCTCCAAGGCGCCGCCCGGCGCACGGCCGAAACAAGCAGACTCGGACCCGACGAGGGCCACGAGCAGGCACGACAGCGAGACGACGAGGTGAGTGCGCATCAATGCTTCCTTCGCGAATGAGTTACGATTCCCTGGCCGCCCAGCGGCCAGCACGGCGGTGACCAGACGATTATGACGTGGCCGGCCGCGAGTCTCAAATCGGCTCGTGCACGGCCTCGCGCAGGGCGCGGCGCGCCAGCCGCGTGATCAGCACCGTGACGGCCACAGCGGCCGCCAGGCCGGCAAAGAAGGCCGCCTGTTGCCAGGGGCCGTGGGCGACGCGGCCGGACGTGATGTCGCTGAGCTGCCGGGCGGCACTGCCCAGATACACGTACATGACGGTGCCGGGGAGCATGCCCAGCCACGAGGCGAGCGCGAAATCGCGGAACGAGACCTTGGTCAGGCCGAAGGCGTAATTGAGCGGCCCGTAGGGGAGCATGGGCGAGAGCCGGACCAGGAGCACGATCTTGAATCCCTGCTCGGCGACGGCGGCGTCGATGACACGGAACTTGTGGTTGTGCGAGAGCTTCTGCTGGAGCCAATCGCGCAACAGGTACCGACTGACGAGCAACGACGCGCAGGCCCCCAACGTGCTGCCGACCGAGACTGCCACGAGCGCCGGCCACATGCCCAGCGCGAAGGCCCCGACCAGAGTGACTACCGAGCCGGGCACGAACAGCAGGCTGGCCGGCACATAAAAGGCCGCCAGCAGCACTGGGCCCCACGGTCCCAGCTCCGCCGCCCAGTCGGGGATGTCTTCCAGGGCGGCGCGGAGGCGCGGCATCGAGAGCCAGGCTGCCACCCCGGCGGCCGCCAGCAGCAGCGCCGCGGCAAGCCGCTTGATCGTGGACTTCGTCATGCGCAGGTGCCGAGAGGTAAAGCGTCGGTTGAAGGCAGCCGCTAGTGCATTCTATACCGGTGCTCGACGCGCGGGGGCCGGAGGCGATACAATCCGGGAAGCCGGTCGATGGTTTTCCGCGCCAGGATTCGATTTCAGCGGAGGTACTGAATCATGCCAGCGCATCGAGCTCTCATCGGATTGATCGCCACCGTGTTGGCGGCCGGCGAGGCGGCCGCCCAGCAGGCCCAGGTGGTGCAACTGCCGACGTTCTCATTCTTCACCGTCAACACGACCGTTTCGGTGCCCGACAGCGGCGGCGCTTTCTCCGGCGGCGAACGGCGGTTCAGCTCCGGTCACACCGCGTTTGGCCCTGCATGGGGGCGGCAGCGGGGATTCGGCCGCGACATGGGTGGAGGCGGCTTGGGCGTCGCCGGGCAAATCCACGACTTCGAGGCGATGGACAAAGCGCTGTTGAGCCAGGGCAGCCCGGGCCCGGTCGAGCCGGATGATCCGTTTGCACGCCGGCTGGCGCAGGCATCGGCCAGCTCGGCCGGGCAGGCGCCCGCGGGCAGCCTGGCCGAGGCGCGCCGCCAGCGGGCCGCCGAAGAGGAAGCGCTCGTGCAAAAGACGCTGGCGATCGTGGAAGACGCCCGCCAGGCCGAGGCGAAAGGCAAGCCCGGCATGGCCTTGGCTTATTACAAGATGGCGTCCCGCCGAGCGTCGGGCCAGCTCAAGGCCGACATTCAGAAAGAAGTCCGGCGGCTGTCGCGCCCGGCGGAGCAGTAGTGCCGCGGCGTGGGCGTGGGAATATTGCAGCCGCGCGGCGCATCTAAGGTGCGTGGCGGCCTAAATCGGGCGCTCCCGGTGGCACTGCTTCTTCCGCCTTCGGCGGACCGCGGCCGGCGTCCTGCGAAGCGGTGGCACAGGACTACTTGACCATACGGCAGCTCGGGATCGAGTGATGTACGGATTGCTGGCGGACATCGTGGTGGTTGTCCACTTCGTGTATGTCGCGTTCGTGGTGGTGGGCCAGTTGCTGATTCTGGGCGGCGCGGCGCTGCGGTGGAAATGGATCCGCAACTTCTGGTTCCGGGTAGTCCACCTGGCTGCGATTCTGGTCGTGGCGATGCAGGCCGTGCTGGGCATGGTCTGTCCCTTGACGACCTGGGAAAACAAGCTCCGTCGGCTGGCCGGGCAGACGGTCGAGGAAGGTTCGTTCGTGGCGCGGTGGGTGCACTCGGTGCTTTTTTTCGAGCTGCCCCCGCAGTTCTTCACGATGGCCTACCTCGTGTTCGCCCTGTTGGTGCTGGGCACGCTGTTGTGGATCCCCCCGCGCCGGGTGCCTGGGGTTATTGGAGGCACAAGGCAGAAGGGAGCGGGATAAAGCCGGTTTCTCTGGTTTCCGCTCCCTCGCCCCCGGTCGGGCCACTCTTTCGCCTTTTTGGGGAGGGGTTCGAGTCGGCGATAAAAAACGCTGTGACACCGGTCCGTTGGCCGATCTATTGGGTATAATACGAAGGTTGTGTTATGCGGGTCCCAACGGAGGTCTGGCGATGCGCGGCAAATGGCTGCTGTCGGGCGTGGTGGGCTTGGCAACCTTGGCAGGCGGCTGGCAGGCGGCCCTGGCCCAAGGACGGGGGGGTGGGGGCACCGGCTTCGGAACCTCGGGATCGGGCATGTCGCGGCAATCGGGTGTTTCGTCGGGCCAGTCGGTCAGTGGAGGCAGCCGTCAGGGGATGTTCGGCAGCCGCACGACGGGCGGCTCGATCGGCGCTCGCGCCCGTAGCTTCGGCGGCGCGCAGAGTGGGATAGGGAGCGGAATGGGCGCGGCCTCAGGCGAGTTGAGCGGCAACGAACGCTTCATGCGTGGCAACCGGCAGCCGGGTCAGTTCGTGGGTACCGACGTCGGAGACATCGGCAACTTCATCGGTGCTATGCAGGGGGCCGACAGCCAGTTCGGTTCGAGTGGTTCGCGCAGGAATCGCGGCAGCGGCCAGAACCGCAACCAATCCGACTATAACGGCCGGAACCGGGAAGGGCGCGACGGAGGCGGCGCGAGATCCGCCCAGCGGACCACGATGCCCAGGCGAGTGATCGTGGCATTCGATCAACCGCGTCCCGCACCCAGCCGGGTCAGCGCTGCGCTCCAGCGCCGGCTCACTCGCTTGGAGCCGTTGTCGAGCGTGGCTGTGACCATAGAGGGTCACCAGGCCGTGCTGCGGGGTCTGGTCGCCACGGCCCACGATCGCGATCTAGCGGAGCAATTGATCCGCCTAGAGCCCGGGATCGATGCGGTCCAAAACGAGTTGACGCTGGGCCCGATTTCGCCGCCGGCTGCTTCGAGTCCGGCTGGATCGCGGCGGGCTGATTCGGCGCGGACCGGGCGGCCGGCCCCAGTGGTGTCTGGCCCGAATTCGATCCGGTAGCAGCACCAGGAACGATTGAATCGTTCGACCGCGGCCGCAGCAGGGCGGTCGGTGTCCGGCGGCCATAGCCAGCGGGTATTGAAATCGTCGTGGTGTTCATCCGCTGCTGATTCGTCGGCGCGAAATTCTCGGGCTCATGGTCGTGTATTTCGCGCTCATGGTTGACCGGCTGCACATCGTTTCCGACGGGCGCCCTTCGCGTCAGCCCTGGCGTGACGGGCGGTTCGAGATAGCTGTCGACGGGCTTCTTGCCCGGCAGCAGGTGCTTGGTTTCATCTCCTACAATCACTCCTCCCTGCGCCGGCATGAAACGGACGATGAGACTGATTTCTCTTTGTTCGCCTCCGGCCTCATCCCAGGGTACCCAGACACTGTAGGAGTGCCCCAGCGAAGACTTGCTGTAGTGCCTGGCGAACTGTTCTTCCGTGAATACGTACTTGCGATCCGGCACCAGGTTGGTCGGGTCGCGATGGGTCTCGTCGAAGGCATACACGACCAATGAGCCCTTGACCTTGCAGGGCTTGCTGTCGTCGGAGGGATAGAACATCAACCTGCCTCCGAAGCCGCGCATTGGCGGGATGCCCGCAGTGGTCATGACCGTCTCGGTCCACATGCTGACCACTTTCATGGGGCGCCGCAATTGCCCATCCTCGCCCTCGCCCCAAGGGATGCGTTTGCGCAGGTCGAAGTGCGAACAGCCCGACAGTGCGATCAGCGATAGCGCCGAGACGGTCGCACCGACCAACAGGGTTCGAAACGGCAGACAGACCGAAGTCATTCCCGCGGCTCCCGCTGGTAATAGGCTGGTTCAGCATCGCTTCCATACACGCTGGCCGGCCCGGCGGTCCGTTGCGCCGCCTGCTCGCCCGCCGCTCGGTAACTGCTCACCTCGGCCTGGCGGGTTTCGCGCCGCGACGTGGCTTGAACGGCTGGCTGGGCGGCCATCGCCTGGCGCAGCCGTAACTGGTTGCCGTGCGGACGCTGCCCCAGCGGCTGCGGCAGGGGGTGCGAGGGCGCCTCATCGGGGTGCTGGCCTTGCGAGGGTAACGACTCGAACTGCGGCCCGTTCGGGGCAGGGATGGCCTCGGCATCAATCGCCGCGGGCGTCGGCTCGCCGTCCGGATAAATCACCCTGACTTCGCTATCGGCCCAGTCGCCGCCACGGCCGCGCAGGCCGGCGTCGCCGTGGATTCTCTGCACGTCGGCCAGGCACCAACTCATCCGGGCCGCCTCGGCCTGCTTGACGGCCTCGGCATGGGCCTCGTTGCGAACGATGCGCGGCGTCATGATGATCAACAGCTCGGTCCTGCGGCCGGAGACGCCGTCGTAGCGGAACAGGTTGCCCAGGACCGGTATCTCGGACAAGAGCGGCACGCGTCTGCGGACCTCGGTCTTGCTTTTGGTGATCAAGCCGGCGAAGACGACAGTCTGGCCATCGAGGGCGCTGATCGTTGTCTGTGCCAGTGTTCGATCGATCCGCGGCGCGCGGACCACCTGGCCCGTATTCGAGATGAAAATCGGGATCCCCTCGGCCTCGGGGCCAACCTGGGAACGCTCTGCGTCGATTTCCATCACCACCAGGCCGTCGGGGCTAATGCGGGGCGTCACGCCTAACAACAGCCCTACGTCTTCGAATTCAATGGCGTTGGTTTGGCCGAACTCGGTGGGGGTCGCCGTTCGGATTGTCGGCACGCGCTGGCCGACCTGGATGAAGGCGCCCTGGTTGTCCAGAGTCATGATCTGCGGGCGGCTGAGCACCTCCAAGCGGCGGCTCTCCTTGAGAGCTCGGAGCAGGAGGCTCACGCTCTCGCTGGAGGCCGATAGGACCAGGCCGCCGAAGCCCAGGTCGCCGTTGGTGCGGCCGACGTTGAAGCTGGTCAGCCCCTGGCCGCCGATAGCTTCGCGTGTTTGGAGCGATTGTGTGCTGCCGCTGTTGCCCAACGGCAGGTTGTTAAACAAGAAACCGGGCAAGTTCGCGGCGCTAATGATGTTTTCCGTTTGCGTGGTGATCGTGCCGCCGCCCGGTACAGCCTGCTGTGTGGAAATGTTCTGGAATGCAATTTCGCTCAGGAGACTACGATCGAAGAGGACCGAATCCTGCAACCCCAGCTCGATGCCGAACTCGTCTGTGTTATTCAGTGCAATCTCGGCGATCATCACCTGGATCATGACCATCGGTGGCCGGGCGTCGAGCTCTTCCACCAACCGAATGATCTCGTCGTAGAATCGCGGCGTTGCACTGATGATCAGGCTGTTGCTGACCAACTCCGGCACGACCACCACCTCGCGCTCGATTTGCTCAAACGGACTCAACAATTCGGGTGTAATCTGCTGCACGTCGCGTTCGGTAGTGAGGAATTCATTAATGGCCAAGGCCACGGCGTCGGCGGGCGAATTCTTGAGCCTGTAAATCGAGCTGCGCCGTTCGCGGACGTCGCTTTCGTCGAGCCGGGTCAAGATGGCCTCGACCACGAGCAGGTCCGAGGCCGAGCCGGAAGCGATAATGCTGTTGGTCCGCGGATCGACGGAGAACCGCAAGGGCAGGAGCGAACCTTCGCCGCCGGTCACCAGCGGCTGCGGACCGAACTGGCCGAGCTGGCCGGCTTGCTGCCCCGTCTGGGCGCCAAACAGCTCTTCGAGCAGTTGCGCCAGGCTGGCCGCGTCGCCGTTGATGATCGTGAAGACCTTGATCTGCACGGCGGCCTCCGGCGGCTGATCGAGCTGCGCAATCAGGGCCGCCAACAGGTCGATGCTCTCGGCGGGGGCCGAGACCAAGAGTGAGTTGGCCCTGGGGTCGGCCGTGATGCGGACGTCGGTGAGGATTCCGGAGTTGACCAGCCGCTGCCCCTCGGCATCGACGGTGAGGAACTGCAGCGTGAGCGACTTGGCCTGCTGGGCCTGCGCACCCTGGGCGCCGGGGAGGCCGGGCTGGGCACCGGGCTGACCCGGAGTGGGTTGAAACCCGCCGTCGCCAAACTGCCCCGGGCGGCCTGCCTGGACGGCCTGCGAGCTGATCGCCTCTTGCAGAACCGGGGCCAGTTCCTCGGCCAAGGCATTGCGGAGCCGGAATACGCGCAGCTCGTTCACGGCGTCGCTCGATATCGTGTCGAGACCCTGGATCAGCCGTGCCACTTCGACCAGGTCGCGCGGGCTGGCCTGCACGATCAGCGAATTGGTGCGGAAGTCGGCCGTGACCGCCACCCGCGGCGCCAGGCCGGCCGCGGTCGGCTGCTGCCCGGGCGCGGCCCGCTCGCCGAAAAACTGCGTGATGGTCTGCGCGGCGACCGAGGCCGGGGCGTGCCGCAGGCGGAACAGCCGGAACTGGCCGGTAGGGCCGACCGGCTGGTCCAAGCGGGCCAACAGGTCGGTCACGCTTTTGACGGTTTCGGCCCGGCCCACCAGGAGCAGGGCATTGGGCTTGACCAGCGCGGTGATGCTGACGCGGCCCTGCCGCGGGGCAAGGAAGTCGTCGTAGAGGGGGCGGATCAGGTCGGCCATGGCCTGGCTGTCCACGTGCCGCAAGGTATAGACTTCGATCACCGGCTCGGTTTCGACGCTGAGCCGCTCGATGTCGTCGATGATCTGCATGACGCGTTCGACGTCGCGGCGGTTGCCGCGGATGATGATGGCATCGAGTCCCTCGAGGTATTCGATCTGCACCTGACCGAGCACGGCGGCGTCTTCGTCGGTGAGCTGGTCGGGCACGAGCTGATCATCCTGCATGAACGCCCCTTCGTCCGGCTGCTGCTGCGGCTGCTGTTGGTCCTGCAGGTCTTGGGCCTCGGACTCGACCTGGGCGCGGGGCCTGAACAGCCGGGCCACCATCGGCAGCGAGCCGGCGCCATCGGCATGCCGCGGCGGCAACGCGTTGCCGTTGCCTTGGTTGGTTACGGCATCCATGGCCCGGCGGACGTGGGTGGAGGTCGAGGCGGGCACCGCAACGACCCTGGTGCTGCGGCCGCGCGATTCGGCCGGGGCATCGAGAGCCTCGATCAAGCGGGCACAGTGCGTGGCCGCTTCGGCCGGCCCGCGGAGCGTGACCTTGCCGGTCCGCCGATTGAGGTCGATTTCCAGCGGCTGCTGGTCCGGAAGCCGGACGAGGTACGAATCGACTTCGGGCCTGGTTTTGGCGAGGCCCGAGAAATGCTCGCCCCAGAGATTCGACAACGACGACTGGAGCTGCTCGGGGCGCAATAGCCTGAGTTGCACGGTCGGGGAGTGAGCCTGTGCGGCGGCCGCGCGAGTGCGCAGCACGCGCGAGACCTGGTTGCCGGCGGCATCGCCGGGCGGCCGCTGGAATGCCGGCTGGGGCGACTCGAGGCGGCGTGCCAACTCGGACTGGATGTGCGGAGGCGCCAACACGAGGATCTGGCCGGTGCGGTCGTCGGCGGCGATGCGGACGCCCGAGGCCGCCGGGTACTCCGCTTGCAGCCGCGACGCAAACGCGTCAGGGTCGGCGCCGGAATAGGGATAGCTTTTGAGGACCGGCTTGGAGGCAGCCTGCGGCCGGCCGGAGCGGTCGAGCGACTCGATCAAGTCCCGAGCGACTTGCTGGACCTCCGCGGAGCCGCGGACCAGCAGGCGATTGGCCCTGGGGTCGACGACGATCTCGGCTTCGTCGTCAGCCAAGCCGGACAGCAGCTCGCGCAGGCGCGGCTCGATCTCGTGTGCCTGTGCATCGCGGAGCGGGTAGGCCTCGAAACCATGGCCCGTCCGCTGTTGGGCATCCGCCGGAAGGGGGGCCAGCAGAACCATGACCAGCGGTGCCAGAAACAGCGCCAGCCGGCCCGATCGGCGCTGCGGACGAGCTCTAAAGCGAAGGCTCTTAATCACTTGAGATCCAGTCGCTGCCAGGGTTACGCGTTGGCGGGCAGACAGCGGCCCGCGCCCTTAAAGTCGATTCAGAAGGAACAATCGGCAAAGCTTGCCCATATCTCCAGCAAATCCCCAGGTATGGGGTGGGGGAAGGCAGAAGGAGGAAGGTGGAAGGCAGAAGGCAGAAGGCAGAAGGAGGAAGGAGGAAGGTGGAAGCCGGGGAGCAGGCGGCCAAACGCACTGCCGGTCGGGGAGGGGGAAGGTGGACATTTCATGGTGCGCGAAGCCGAAGGCACCGGTCTACGAGCTAAACGGAATGAATTCCGTTCTACGAAGGAAACGGAATGAATTCGTTCTACAGGTCGCGGCCGTCGCGGAGACTCTTGCCGACGGGGACCAAGCGGCGCTTGCCTTCGGTTTCGATTTCGACGGCACGCGGCGTGATGCGGGCGATCGTTCCCTCGAGGTCGCCCACTTTGAACGACTGACCCTCGTGCAGCCGGAGGTGCTGGCCGGTGGTGCGCACGTTCAGCCAAACCAGTGGCCGGCCGCCACCTTGGGTGATGCCGGTCACAAAGGCATGCTTGGCCGTGTCGAATTCGGGCGGCTTGGGCGCCGAGCCGGGCGCCGCCACGACGGGAGGCGGCTTATAGACGGCAAACAGGTTGCGGCCCACGATCACCTTCTTGTACTGTTCCAAATCGCCGAAGGCCAGCCGGTCGGAGGTAGAGCTGCCCAGCGCGCGGCGCGGCTCAGCGCCGGGAAGTACCATTGCCTCGACGGCAATGGTGACGCCCAGAACGGCGTCCTTCGACGGCAGCAGCTTAATGCTGGCGACCTGGTGCAGGTGATCGGCGCTGTAGAAATCGTGCAGGAACCGCGTGACCTGGTCCAGCTTGCCGTTACCCTTGATTTGGAAACGAAGCATCTGGTACACGTCTGTGCGCGAAATGGTCGCGTCGGGATTGACGCTGGCGTTGGCGAAGGCGGCCCGGTCGACCAGGCCCAATAGCCAGCTCTGATACAGCGAGCCGGCCATGTACAGATCGGGGGGGAGGCTCCGCCGCTCCCACTCGCTCAGCTTGCGGGCGGCCCGCTTGCCTCGGGTAACACGAGCCTCCTTATTGGCGACTTGCTCACGGAGAGTATCCAGCTCAGTGGTGCGTTCTTCGAAGGCGGCCCCTACCAGGCCGTAGCCGTATTGACCAATGGCCAGCACGACGAGCCCACCTGCAATCAAAGCCAAGATGCGTTCGCGCCGTTGCATTGCCGCTACCCGCCTTCCTTGGTTGTCGGGGACGCGGTGCCAGCCGGGGCCGCTTCGGCGGCGGGCGGTTGCCCGCCGGCGACTTCGGGAGCCGGCTGGCTTTGGGCCGGGCCTTCCGTGGGTTGTGCTGCCAACGGTGGTTGTTGTGACGGCGGTTGCTTGTCGGGCGGCTGTTTGTCGGGCGGCTGTTTTTGGGACGGTTCTTTGTCGGCTGGAACCTTTTGTTTTTCTTTGGCGCGCTTCAGATAATCGTCCTTGGTCTGTGGCCTGACGTCCACGGTCGACGAGAATTCCCAGGTATAACGATCGACTGGACTATCGAGTGCACCCAGTCCGTGCCCTCCGACCCGATGATCTTCGTCACGCAGGCCGTCTTCCAAGGCATCGACGACCGAAATGTTGTGCACCAGCCCATTGAGCGCAATCTTTCCGCCCTCGGGGTTGCTTGGATTCATCGTCAAATCGGTGAGCATGGCATCTTCGGCGGGCGGAAAATCGCGCGACAGCTCCACCATCTCGTCGAGCCAGCTCACGTCCTTGGCGGTCCACTTTTCGATCTCGGCGGTCGCCTGCTCCAGCCTGGTGGCCTCGTCGACCAACGGGTCCATATCCTTTGACTGAGCCCGCAGCGCCTTGATGTCGCGGTCCATGGCGCTCAATTCCAACCAGGCCCAGCCGGCCGCGACCAGCGCCAGCAGGGCCGCCGACACACCCGCCAGGGCATACCGGTTCCGCCGGCTGGGCGGAGGCGGACGGCGGCGCGGGTTGAGGAAATCGATGGCGGGAGGGATCTGCTGGGCCTCGTCCAGCAGCATGCCCAACAACGGCGCAAAGCGGCCGGTGTGCTGCGGCAGCGACCGCCGCAACGACTTGGACAGGTCGAGCCCGGCAAACGGATCGAACAGCCGGGCCGGCAGGCCAAGCTCCCGCGACATCCGCTCGGCCAAGGCGGCGTGGTCCTGGCCGCTGCCGCATAGATCGATGGCTTCGACCTTCTGGCCGCCCAGTTGGTTCTGGGCGGCCGCGATGGTGCGGCGCATCTCGGCCAGCAGAGGGCGGCATTCGTCGGAGGCGGTCAGCACGTCGGCGGGCAAGCGGGCGGTGCGCAGAAAGACCACCTGGTCGTCGACCAGCACGGTCAGGTCCGCTTCCTCGGCCAGCACGTCGACCAACAGCCGCACCCGCTCGCCTCCCGATTGCGTGCGGCAAAGCAGGCTGGCCGCCGCGCAGGGCCGCAGCACCAGGCGCTCCGGCGCGACGCCCGCGCGGCTGCAGGTTTCGCTGATCTGCTCGACCAGGTCGGGAGAGATGGCGGCAGCCAGCACCTGCCGCGGACCGTCGGTGCCGGCGCCCAGCGGCAGAAAATCGAGCGGCCAGCCTTCGGCCAGCGACGTGAACTCGCGCATGGCCTGGAAACGGACCATGTCGGGCAGTTCGTCGGCCGGGGCCGGGGGCAAGGTGAGCTGTTTCAGCTCGATGCTCGCGCGGCCGACCGCCACCAACGTCTCGGCGCGGCCGAGACGCAGCGAGGCCAGGGCCTGGCCGATTGATTCGGCGGTCCGAGTGTCGCCGGTGCCGGACTGACCCTCGAGCCGGGCCGGCAGGCTCACGGCAAAGGCGTGCTCGATGACCGACTGGCCGGCCTTGGCCGAGGCCACGGCGATGCGCACCTCGCGGCTGTCCCACTCGAGAGCTAATAAACGGGGCATATCGGTTCAGCTTTCCTGGACGGTACTTGGCATGGGTTGGTCGGTCGACGGGAGCGGCAACACGGCCGCCGCCATTGGTTATTGGATTCCCAAGGTCTCCGGAGTGTAGCCACGGCCCAGGTGACTCAGGTCTCTCCAGAATACTAGGCGGGGGGGCGCGGTGGTAGCATCAAGGACGATTTCGGCCCGTGTGGAGGGTCCCGAGGCGTCGAAATAGCCGATGACCTGGGCCCGGTAAACGCTGCCGCCGGCCGTCACAAAGGGCATGAGCTTCTTCATTTCGTCGAGGGTGACCAGGCCCTCGCTCAAAAGCCAGGTTTCGTGCCGGCGGCCGGGCCTGTCGTCGCCGGGTTCAGGATCACGCTCGGAAAGGATGCGCTGGACCACGTCGGGTTCCAGGCCGGGAATGCCCAACAAGACGGTCCGAGCAGCCTGGTTGACGTTGATGCGGCCTGGGATGGTCGGCTTTGGATTCACGGTCACGTGGTCGAGCAATTCGGGCAGATAGGAGTCCATCTCGCCCGGCGCGTCGGAAAAGGGACTCTCGACCACGATCGGTTCCTGGAGCCCCTCGAACGTGGCCTGGACTTTGGCGCCTATGAGGTCGAGCACGGTGGTCAGCCTGGTATTGCCCGGCCGCGTCAGGTCGACGCTGCGGCCGGCGACCTCCTGCGTAATGGCGTTGTCCATGCCGGAGAAGGGGCCGCTTTGGCGGTAGGCGACGATGAAGGTGGCCCAATCCTCGGGGAAGAGGGCCGAAAGGTCCTCGTGGAGCTGTTCGAGGTCCGAGCCGTTCAAGTCGATCCGCGGCTGGCCGTCGGGGCCGAGATTCGATTCCTGGCTGTAGAGGGTGAGATAGGCGGACCAGCCCCGGTCCAGGGAACCGTCGGAGTTGTCGACGCCCGCGATCGAAGCGCCGCTTACGCCTTCGTGCGACTCGATGAGGCCGTTGCGGTCGGCATCGGAACCGAACAAGAGCCAGGGGGTCACGCCGCGGACCAGCAGCAGCTCTTCGACGGTTTCCAGCGGACCGTTCTTGGGCGCATAGGCGGGGACGAGGCCGGAATAGGCCTCGCTCTCGGCGCCAAAGTCGCGTTGCGTGTCGTCGGGGTCGATCCAGTCGAGAATGGCGTCGGCCACGTCGGTGGTCATCCCGGGCAGCCCCATGAGCAGGTTGCGGCCGCCGTCGGTCGAGAGCTTGTCGACCAAAAGCAGGGCATTCAGGTTCAAACGGGCCGACTCGTTTTCCAGCCCATATCGGAAGCCGGCGAGGCCTCCCTCGAGCACGTCGGGCGTGAGCACGGTGAAGCGGCCGCGGTCCCGGGGACTCGTGTCGTCGAGCACCACGACGCCCTGGAAGAGCGCGGGATTGTTGTACAGGCCGCCCGCCTGCCGGAGCGTTTCGGGATCCAGTATCACCTGCTGATCGATCCAGCTCACTCCCGAATCGACCAGCGAGCGCGACTGCACGCCGCGGCCGTGCACAAAGACGGCCTCTCGCTCGGCGAACATCAACTGCGCGAAGATGGCAGCGGCCAGGCTGAGCAGCGCCACGGCCACCAGGACGACCACCAGCACCACGCCGTGCCGGGCGGGACGGGCGGATGGTTTGCGGATTGCACGATAGCGGCTCATGGCTGGCCCCTGGAACTGCCGGACGAGCTCGAGCTTGAACTCGCGCCCGATTGCGAGTCTGAGCCGGACGACGAGCCGCCGGACTCGACGCTGCCGTCCGAAGGGCGTGCGGACGGCAGATGGACCACCAGGCGATAGGTGTTTTCTTCCGGGTCGATTTGCGAGGGATCCGCCTGGCTATCCAGGGCGATCGCGATCTCAACCGCCATCGGCAGACCCTGGCTCGCGTCGGAATCCCACTCGGTCAGCCATTCATATCCGTCGAAGTACTCAAACTGGATGGACACCACTTCGGGCGCGAGGGCCTGGGCGGCCTGATCGAGGCCCAGCAGATTGCCATTCATTGCGGCCCACTGGGTCACCGCGCGATCGAGCTGCCGCCGCATCAGGCCGGTGGCGCCGGCGTTGGCCGCGGTGGCTTGGGAACCGGCCATGTAGTAGGCAACCGTTTTCACGTCGCTGGCCAGTTCCAGCGGGCTGGCATCGGTTGCCGAGATCGACTGCTCGTACTGGTCGACGCGGGGCAGCCGGCTGACGTCGACTTCAATCCAATCGAGTCCGCCATGCAAACCGGGCATCGGCGCCGACAAAGAGCTCGTTTCAGTGTCGCCCGCCGACGTGCCGGTGGAGCCGCTTGTTGAGCCGCCGCTGCTGGCTGGCCCGCCGCCGGATGCATTGCCGGCGGAGCCGCCGCTTCCCAGGCCGGATGGTTGACCACCGCTGCCGCCCGGACCGTTGCCGGAGGAGTCGTCGCCGTCGCCGTCGCCGCCACTACCTGCTGGCGACTGCCCGCCCGAGGAACCCCCCTGGCCGGAGGCGCTCACGGCGGACAGGTCGATCTCCAAGGGCTCGTGCCAGACGGCGCTGCGCAAGTCGTCGGAGATTCGCCGCAAAACCGCGCGGGCCAACTGGGCCCGGGCCACGTCGGCGCGGCCGGAGTGGGTGGCCCGCAGCGTGACCTGAATGGCGAAGGCGAGCGCCCCCAGCACCAGGACGCTCAGCGCCAGGGCGAGGAGGACTTCGAGCAAGGTGAAGCCCGAATGTCCCGGCGGCTTTCGGATCAGGCCGTTCGTGCCACGCATGTCAAAGTGCCCAAGGTTTTC
Organism: Pirellulales bacterium; assembly: GCA_040901675.1. Taxonomy (GTDB): domain Bacteria; phylum Planctomycetota; class Planctomycetia; order Pirellulales; family JAICIG01; genus JBBDNX01. The sequence goes on from JBBDYJ010000032.1 coordinate 75,598, forward strand.
GAGCGAGTCTCAGAAGCCCGCTCTGGAGGAGGAACTGGAACGTTGCGATCCGCCGGATCCGGAAGAGGACGAGGAGGTGGACGTGGAGGACGTGCCCTGGGAAGCGGAGACTTGCGTTTCCGGATCGCGCATCCATCGAACCACCGTGAAAGGGCGGATCGGCCGTTGGGCGCGTTGCTCGACCGTCACCGCCACGTGCAACAAACCTTCGTCATTGAGTGGTTCCACGACGATCGAATGAGTCCAATTGCCCTTGTCGTCCAGCGGAACACTGCTGGCCGGTTCAGCCGGAATCACGCCGGCCGCGATCTCGGCCATCAAGCTCTCGGCATACAATTGGGCCTGGGTCAGGTCGCGGGCCATGCGGGCATTGTCGATGCCCGTGCGGACCACTTGGCCCAGCACGGCGATGGCGCCGGTGAGAATTGCCAGGGCCAGCACGACCTCCAACAACGAGAAGCCGCCCGACGCTGGCTTTTCGGCCGGTCGTTTGCGGGCCTTCATCGTCCCACCTCTCGGGCCGAAATCATCTCACCGGCGCGCGAGCCGCCCGTCACACCCCGCAACTCCACGGGAACCTGCCGGCCGTCTTCGCTTTCAAGCGTCACGGTGGCATTGGTCGTGGTGCCGTCCGGGTAGAAGAGGATCATGTCGGACCAGGAACCCTGGGCGCCGAAGGCGGCCGCGGAGGCGGCGGGCGAGATCGTTGAAGCCGCGAACACGACTCCCGCTGGAAGGAAACGGTCGCCCGCCGACGTGCCCGACGCCGTAGTGCCGCTGCCGGCGGCGTTGCTGCCGGCGGCGGCCTGTTGCAGGGTCCCCTGGGCGTCGGCATAGGCAACGACACGGAAGCGGTCGCTGCCGGGGAGATAAACAAAAGCCTGGATTTCGCCCGACAGCATGGCGCGATTGCGGGCCCGGGCCCACTCCGCGCGGACCTGGTCGGCGGACCGCCGCAGCCGGTGACCCGACATGGGACCCTTGAGCGCCGGCCAAGCCATGGCAGCCAGGATCACCAGCAGCGAGAGCACCAACACCGTTTCCAGCAGCGTGAAGGCCCGGCGGGACATAAGCGTCGTCCTTAGTATTGGTCGTCCCAGTTGCCGATGTCGTCTTCGGTGCCATCCTGGCCGTCGGGGCCGAAAGACCAGATGTCGTAACTCTCGGTGTTCATTTTGCCGGGGTAGGAGTACTGATAGGGACGCTGCCAGGGGTCCTGGGGGATCTTGTTGATATACGCCTCGGGGCCCCACTTGTTGGGGTTCTGCAGCTCGGACGGCGGGTAGAGCAAGGCATCCAGCCCCGCCGACGTCGAGGGGTATTGCCCCACGTCCAACTGGTACATATCCAACGGCGTCTGGAACGTACCGATCTGACTCTTGGCGGCGTTGTTGAGGGCCTTTCGCTGGGCCGCGCCGACTTGAAAGACGGCGAAGGAACCGAGGATCACCAGGATCACCAGCACCAGCAGCACTTCGATCAGCGTAAAGCCTTGACGGCGACGGCGTCGGGACATTTCAAACTCTCCTTCTCGTTCTTGAATGTTAATTCAAATGGTCGAGCTCATCTTGATCACGGGCAGCAACAGGGCGATCACCACGACCAGCACCGCGCCGGCCAGGATCAACAGCATCACCGGCTCCAGCAGCCGCACGAACAGGTCGAGCTGCCGCCAGGTGCGGCGCTCCAGGCCGTCGGCAATGTTCACCAGCACGGCGTCGAGCGTGTTGGATTCCTCGGCCACGGCGATCATCTCCACGACCGAGGCGGGAAACTGGCCGCTGGCGCCCAACGGTGCGGCCAGCGACTGACCGGCTGAGATGTTGTGCGCCGCCTCGAGGACGGACTGGCCGAGCAGGCGGTTGCCGGTGGCCTCGCTGCTGATCTCCAACGACTTGATGATCGGCACGCCGTTGCGCAAGAGCGTGCCCAGGACGCGGCAAAAGCGGGCCACGGCCAGGTTCAGGATGATCGGGCCCGCGCCCGGCAGGCGCGTCTTCCAGCGGTCGCGCCAGACGCGCCCCTCCTCGGTGCCCAGCCTGGAGCGGAGATACAGCGCGCCCACGACCAGCAGGGCCAGAATCAAGAGCCCCCAGCGCCGCAGCGTGTCGCTGGTCCACAGCAGCAGCTCGGTGACCAGCGGCAGCTCGCCCTGCTCGCGCAACTGGCTGAACAACTCGGCAAACTTGGGGACGAAGAAAACCACCAGCACCGTGACCACGATCGTGCCCACCATGGCCAGGAAAATCGGATAAGCCAGCGCACCCACGGTGCGGCCCTTCAGATCTTCCTGCTTCTCGGTGAACTCGGCCACGCGCTGGAGGGCTTCTTCGAGGAAGCCGCCCTCGCCACCGGCGCGGACCATGTTGGTGGCCATCTCGCTGAACGCCCGCGGGTGCCGCAGCATGGCCTCGGACAGCGGCGAGCCGTCCTCCACCTGCGCCTTGACTTGTCCGAGCACCTCGGCCAGGCCCGGGTGCGAAGTCTGCCGCTGGAGCACTTCCAGCGAGCGCAGCAGCGGCACGCCGCTGCCCAGCAGATCGCCGAGCTGGGCATACGTGGTGGCCATCAATTGCGGCTTGATCCGCCTGCCGCGCCAGGTGCGCGAGGCCGACCGCTCGGCCTCGACCGAGACCGGGAAGAGGGCCCTTTGCCCCAACGTGCTGAGGGCCTCGTGCTGGCTGGGAGCGGTCAGCGTGCCGGCGATTCTGCGGCCGGATGCGTCTCGGGCGGTGTAGGCGAAATCGGGCATGGTCCAAGGTGAACTGAAAGGACTAGCGGCTCCACGGGTCTGAGAGCGAGTCAGACCCGGTATTGGCGCCGAGCGGTCGTGCCAGCCGCAACCGCGCGGCGAAGGTGATCGTCATGTCCGCGCCGAGCAGTAAACGGCCCGCGCGGCGGGCAAGACCGACCCCGGTTACCAAGACCTGTTACATTGTACTCAGCCGGTCGCTCTTTGTAACGCGCACGACTTCTTCGACGGTGGTGCGGCCGGCGAGCACCTTGCACCAGCCGTCTTCACGGAGCGTCCGCATGCCCTCGACCGCGGCCGCTTTCTTGATCTTCCAGGTGCTGGCGCGGTCTTGAGCCAACTGGCGGACGGTTTCGGTCGTGACCAGCAACTCGTACAGCCCCACGCGTCCCCGGTAGCCAACGTGCCGGCACGCGCGGCAGCCGACGGGGCGGTACAACGGCGCGCCGGAACCGGTGAGCTGGTCGATGGGAAAATCGGCGGGCAACTCGTCGGGTGCTGGTTCATAAGGGCGCTTGCACTCCTTGCACAGCGTGCGGACGAGCCGCTGGGCCATCACCGCTTCCACTGTGCTGGCCACGAGGAAAGGCTCGACCCCCATATCGATCATGCGGGTGTAGGCGCCGGCGGCATCGTTGGTGTGCAACGTGCTGAACACGAGGTGCCCGGTGAGCGAGGCCTGGATCGCGTTTTCGGCGGTTTCGAGGTCGCGGATCTCACCCACGAGGATAATGTCCGGGTCGTGACGGAGGATGCTGCGCAGCGAGTGGGCAAACGACAGCCCGATCTTGGAGTGAACCTGGATCTGGTTGATGCCCTCGAGCTGGTACTCGACCGGATCCTCCGTGGTGATGATCTTGGTCTGCGGGCACTTGATCTCCAACAAGGCGCTGTAAAGCGTGGTCGTTTTGCCGGACCCCGTGGGACCTGTGACCAGGATGATCCCGTGCGGCAGGCGGATCAGCTCTTGGAAGCTCTTGTACAACTCGTATTCCATGCCCAGCTTCTGCAGGGCAAACTCCATCCCGCCCTTGTCGAGCAAGCGGAGCACCATCCCCTCGCCGTGGATCATGGGGATCACCGACACGCGGACGTCGACCTCGCGGCCCGAAACCTTGAGCTTGATGCGGCCGTCCTGGGGCAGGCGCTTCTCGGCGATGTTCAGCCGGGCCATGATCTTCAAACGGCTGATGATGGCCAGTTGAAAGCGGCTGATCTCGGGCGGTGCCGGCTGCGGGTGGAGCATGCCGTCGATGCGATAGCGAATTTTCAGGCCCGAAGGCTGCGACTCCAGGTGCACGTCGCTGGCCCGCGACTCGATGGCTTCCAGCAGGATCTCGTTGACCAGCCGGACGACCGAGGCCTCCTGGGCCATCTCCGACAGCTCGGAGCCGTCCGTTTCGATCTCTTCGAGCAGCTCGACCTCGCCGTCGGCCGTCCTGGCCAACAGCCCGTCGACCGTCTCGCTGCCCAGGCCCAGATGGGCTTTGATCAGCTTGGAGATCTCGGCCCGGCTGGCCAGCACCGGCTCGATCGACAAGCCGGTGGCGGCGCTCAATTCGTCGAGCGGATATAAGTCGAACGGATCGCTGGTGGCAACCACCAGCGACCCGTTTTCACGTCGGATGGGGAACAGGGCCTGGCGATGGATCAGCCGGGTGGGAAAGTCCTTTAATAGCGAGAGGTCGATTTGGGCTTCCGACAGATCGACGAAGTCCAGGCCCACCTCGGCGCCTAGGGCGGCCAAGGCGGCCTCTTCCGTCACGAAACCCAGCTCGACGGCGACCTGGTCCAGCCGCACGCCTTCGCTTTGCGCCAGGCGCGAGGCATCCAGTTGCCGCTGATCGAGCAACCCCCGCTTATAAAGGATTTCACCGGCTTCCATGTTTATCCACCCGCGCCTGCCTTGTGGCCTCTCGTCTTGTTGTAACGGCTCGGCGCTACAGGGCTATTCGTCCCCCTGTGCCGGGCGGGCGCCACGCTGGCCACCGCCGGGACCCCGGCCACCGGGACCTCCCCGGCCGCCTCCGAATCCGCGCGGCCGCCGCAGCTCGTCGATGCCCTCGAACTTCTCGCCCTGCATCGAGTCGAACTGCTGGCGCTGCTCGTCGGTGAGGACGGCGAGGGTTTTCTCTTCGGCGGCCCTTCGCAATTCAGCCATCTTCTGGAACGCGGCCTGACGATCCGCGTCAGCCGGCTGGTCTTGACCTGGCTGCGGGAAAAGGCCGCGCATCTGCTCAAAGCTCTCTTGGCGGATCGTGTCGAACTTCTGTTTCTGCTCGTCGGTAATGCTCAGCGCCTTGGCCACCTCGTCGTCGGTCAGCGCGGCAGTGCCTCGGACCTGCAGGCTGATCTCCTTCAGCCGCTCGGCCTGGTGGGGCAACAGAATCGAGTTCACCTTCTCCGTGGCGGCCTTGGTTCTTTCCTCTCTCTCGGCCCGCAGCTTCTGGCGCTCCTCGTCTGACAACTGTTGGAACCCCCCCTGCCCCGGACCACCCTGCCCCGGTCCGCCTTGGCCACGGGGTGGGCGCAGTTCGTCCAGCGTCTTCTGCACCTCGGCCTTCTGGTCGTCCAAAAGTTCCAGCTCCTGCTGCACTTTCTCATTAGCGAGCAGGAAGATGGGGCTGCCCATCATTCCCCCAAATTGCCCGCCAAATCCGCCACCACGGCCACGGCCGCCGCGGCGCTCTTGGGCGTCGGCGAGGTTGACAACGGTCAAAGTTACCAGCAGTGCCGCCACGGCAAGAGCGGCGGATCGACTACGCGACATGATTCGACTCCTTGTTTGATTCGACTCGGCGATTGTTCGAGATAGCCCTGGTCCGCAGGGCACGGTCCTCGTTTCTCTTCCACCGTAATGAACCCTGCCGGTGGGCGGGGAGTTCCGCGCCGGCGGGCGGGAAACGCGATTTAGCGCGCCGCTGGGCCGTGGACAAAGCGCCGCGGATGCCGTTCTCGAGGGAGGCCGAAGCAGGCAAGCCCCCCAGTTGGCCGGGCCACCGCGGTACCTTCCAGCAGCGGCGGGGTTTCATGCCTTAGCATATTGTCTGGCAACCAGTTAGACTAGCATTTGCGCTCGATTTTGTCGCGAGCGACCTGGGGAGGAGCGTCATGCCCACGACAAGTGCCGCTATCGGCCGCCAGTACGGGGACCCCGGCCGGGGCTGTTTTGTGCTCGGCGTGGCGGCCAGCCTCTTGACGGCAGGTCTCTGGACCGGAAGCGCCCTGGCCCAGCCACCCGGCGGCGGAGGCGGTCAGCGCCGCGGCTTCGACCCGGCGCAGTTCCTCCAGCGGCTGGACGGCGACGGCAACGGCGTGCTGGAAGGGGACGAACTGGAAGGGCGAGGCCGGTTCGCCGCGCGGATGGCCCAGGAAGCCGGCCTGGATACAGACGGGCCGATTGCGCTGGACCGCCTGCAAGAGGTGATGCGGGAGCGGTCTGCGCGGGGCGGCGGGCCATTTGGCGGGGGCGGCGGACGGTGGGGCGGCGGCGGGCGATGGGGCGGACGAGGCGAGGGCGACGGCGAGAGGGACGGTGGCGAGCGGGACGGGGGCGATGGCCCACGACGCGGCAACAGGGATGGCGATTCGAACGACACCGGCCGCGATCGCCGAGGGTCCGGAAGCAGCCGTCAGCCGGAAGGCCAGGCAGAACAGCCCAAGAAGAAATCGCTGGTACCGGGATTTGGCATCCAAGCCGAGGGGCCGCAGGTGTCCGGTTTTGGGGCTCCCGGTCTTGGAGCGGCTCAGGCGTCCGCTTCCGGATTGCCGCAGCCTTCGCCCTCGGGCGCGGCGTTGCAGTCGAGCAACGGCGACGATTCCGCGGGGGCCCTGTCAGGATCCGCGCCGATTGCCAGCACCGCCAGCCGCGACAGAGTGGCCAGCTTTGCCGAATCGATGCTCAAACAATACGACGAGAACGGCAACGGCATACTAGAGCGGGAAGAATGGGGCAAGATGCGCACACAGCATCATGCCGCCGACGCCAACCAGGATGGCACGATTATCAAGGAAGAACTGACGGCCCATCTGTTGGCGTACGGCGAAAAAAGCGGCGGCAACAGCTCCTCGACCAACAGCTCCTCGATCAGCGCGAGGTACGGCAATCCCTTCAATTCGGGCAGCCGCAAGTCGTATCGCTTTCGGACGCCCGCGGAACGCTTGCCCTCCGGGCTGCCCGAGTGGTTCAGAGACAGGGACCTCAACGGCGACGGCCAGGTAGTCATGGCAGAGTACGCCAGTTCATGGAGCGATGCGAAGGCGGCGGAGTTCGCCAGGTACGACTTGAACGGCGACGGCATCGTCACGCCGGCCGAGGCAAAAAAGGACAAGAGCCGGTAGCTGCGGCCGACTCAAGCAGCGCGCTGGCGGGCGGCCCACGGCAGCAACAGGATTTCTTGTTCCTGGTCTTGGTGCGACTGGTCGAGTTGTATTTGCAGCCGGACCAACTCGCGGACCAGGCTCTCCGTCAACAGATTCATCTCGGCCAGCACCTGCGCGTTGGCGGCATGACCGGCGGCCAGCTCGGCGGAGAGGCGTTCGACTCCGACCGCCAGGTGCTCGTCGAGTTGGCGAAAAAGCGGCTGGCGGAGCGGCCCAGAGAGCCGCCATGCTTTCCGGAAAAGCAGCCGGATCAGCCCGCTCATGCGATTGTTCCGCCTTATGGTGCCTGCCGGGCTATGCCGATTCGAACGTCTGTTCTATCTTTCGTGGTATGATCGGTGGTGCGTTAAGAGATAATGGCCGGGCTGATATATCCGGTACATTCAGCATGGACGGACTGGCCAGACTGGCCAGAGGGCCGAAAGCGGACGGCACACGGAGTGTGCCTGCTACCTTTGGGGCTACTTTGGCGATATTGCCGTTCATGGCGTCGGACGCGGGATCGCTGGAAAAAAAGCTTGGCATCGTGGATTCTAAATAGCTAGAATGGGTGCGCCGAGCGGAAGGGGGATTTGGCCAAGGCGAGGGTCCGCAGAGGAGAGGGCGAATTTGATGGGGAACAAAAGTGCCGCCCGGCTGCGCCGGGTCATCGCAAGCACGGTCGCGGTGTTTTTGTGTTCGCCTGCGGCGCACGCTCAGGAAGCCGCCGCGCCGGCAACCGCCCAGGCAGTGGAGATGAAAGCCAAGCAGGCCGTGCCCGCCGGCCAGCCGCAACCGGGCCAACCACAGCCCGGGCAGCCGCAGCCAGGGCAACCGGGTCAGCCGCAGCCGGGTCAGCCCGGTCAAACGCCTGATGGGCAAAAACCTGCCGAAGGCGCCAAGCCGCCCGAAGGCGTCAAGCGCCCGGACGAACCGCCTCAGCCTCCCGACCCCAAAGAGCTCGACATCAAGCCCGACGCCGACGGGATGCTCTCGTTCAGCTTCAAAGGGCAGCCGTGGCCCGCCGTGCTGGAATGGCTGGCCGACGTGTCGGACATGAGCTTGCATTGGCAGGAAGCGCCGGCCGGTTATCTGGACCTGACTACTCGCGGCCGCTACTCAGTCGAGGACGTGCGCGACCTGATCAATTCGGTGCTGCTTGCGAAAGGCTACACGCTGCTGCGCAACGGCGAGATCCTGATGGTGGCCAACACCAAGACGCTCGACGCGAGCCTGGTGCCCCGCGTCGGTCTCGACGAGCTGGACGATCGCGGGCACTACGAGTTGGTCAAGGTCTTGTTCGATCTCGACTGGCTGGTGGCCGAAGCGGCAGCCGAGGAGATCAAACCCCTCTTGAGCCCGCACGGCAAGGTGACGGCGCTCAAGAACACGAACCGGCTCGACATGCTGGACACGGCCGGCAACCTGCTGAAGATCCGCGAGCTGTTGTCGGAGGAGCAGTCGGATCGCGGCCAGGAGCGGCTGATTCGAACGTTTAAGCTGAAACATACCCGGGCCTCCGACGTGGAGGAGACGCTCAATACGCTGCTGGGTCTGGAAAAGAAGGAATCATCGGGGCCGATGACGCCGGAACAGCAGATGCAGGCCCAACAGCGGGCGATGATGATGGCGCAGCAGCAACAACAGCAACAACAGCAGCAAGGAGGCGCGCCGGCCGGACCCAAGAAAGAGGCGCCGGTCTACCTGGCGGTGAACCAGCGTGAGAACGCCATCCTGGTCAACGCGCCGCCGGACAAGATGGCGATCATCGAGCAGGCTATTCTGGCCGTCGACGTGCCGCAGGAGCGGTCGCAAACGCTGTTGGCCAACTTGCAGCGAATGTCAGTGTACCGCTTGTCCGGAGTCACTCCTGATAGCCTCGTCCGCGTGCTGGAAGAGCTGGGCGGCCTCGATCCGGCGACTCGGCTGGAAGTGGATGCCAATAACAAGGCCATCATCGCCTACGCTCCGCTGGCCGACCACCTGTTGATCCGCTCGCTGGTCGACAAGCTCGACGGCACCGGGCGCACGTTCGAAGTGATCCAGTTGCGCCGGCTCAGCGCCGAATACGTGGCCGGCTCCATTATGATGCTGATGGCCGGTCCGGAAGAGGACAGCAATAGCCGCCGCAACCGCTATCCGTATTACATCTTCGGCGGGTACGGTTCGCAGCAAGACGACAAGGCTACCGACAAGTTCCACGTTGAGGCCGATATCGAGCACAATCGGCTGCTGCTGAGGGCCAACGAGGTCGAGCTGGCCGAGATCAACGACCTGTTGCTGAAGCTGGGCGAGATTCCGCCCGGCACCCGCAACATGAACACGATGCGGATCATTCCCGCCACACCCGGGGATGAAACCCAGGACGTGCTGGAGCAGCTCAAGCGGCTCTGGCCATCGATCAGCGAGAATCCGCTCGAAGTGGAAACAGGCGGATCGAAGACACGCGAGCCCCCCCGCCAGCAGCCCCCGGCCGAAGAAGAGGACGAAGATGCAGAGGCGATTCAGCCGCTGCGCGACGCACGCTCGGGCGCGGGCCGCGATCCCGTGGCCCGCAGCGGCGCGCCAGGGGTTCAGCCGGCTGCCGGGGTATTCAAGCTCGCGCAGACAGTCCAGCCCGCCACACCGCCCCGATCGGGAGAACTATTGGCTGACGCCGGCGGCGCGACAGGCAATAACGACTCCGCTGACCGGAGCGAGCCGGCCGACGACGCAGCGGAGGGAGCCCAGGAGCCGCCCACGCCAGATGGGGCCGGCCCGCTGGAAGAGGCGGGCCCGGATGAGTTGGATCCGTCGGATGAGCAGGCGCTGCCGGGCGGGCGCGAGGAGGCCGGCGAGAACGCCGCGGACGCCGTTGAGCTGCCAGGGGCGCGCAACTCGCCTGCTCCGGTCAAGATTACGATTGGCCCCCATGGGCTGGTCGTTTCGTCGACCGATACCGAGGCCCTGGACCAGATGGAGGAACTGATTGCCAACATCATGCCTTCACGGCAGAGCTTCAAGATATTCACGCTCAAGCACACGTATGCCAAGGACGTCGTCTACCTGCTCAAGGACATTTTCAAAGAGGACGACAAGGATTCGTCGCGCTCGGACATGTTCAGTTCATGGTACTACGGTTACCCTTCCAGCGACGGCAGCGACAAAAAGACCAGCAGCCTGTCGAAGCGCCGCCCGCTCAAGTTCGTAGCCGACTCGCTGACCAATACCATCCTGGTGCAGGGGGCCGACGCCGACCAGCTTGCTGAAATCGAGTACCTGATCGAGCTATACGACCGGGTGGAACCGCCGGATTCGAACTCGGTCCGCCGCACGCAGAGAATCATCCTCCAATACGCCGAAGCCAAGCAGGCGGCCGACGTGATCAAGGACGTGTTCCGCGACCTGTTGAGCCCCAACGACAAGGCGCTGGTCGGCAGCCAGCCGCAGCAGCCCCAGAAGGACGATCGGGAGGGGGGATATTATCGGTCGATCTTCAGCTATTTGACTGAAGACACCGACGAGTCGGGCAATATCCCGCGGTTCAAGGGGATGCTTTCGATAGGCATCGACGAGCGCGGCAATGCCCTGGTTGTCTCCGCGCCGCAGATCTTGCTGGCCGACGTCATCAGCATGGCCAAGCAACTCGACGAGGGGGCCAGGCCGACGCGCCCGGTGGTCCAGATCAAGCGCCTGCGGCAGCCGGGCACCGCCTCGCAGATTCAGCAGGCTTTCGGCACCCCCAAGGCCGGGCCGGCAACTCCAGCTTCGCCGCCGCCGGGCGGTCCCAACGGGCGCAACGGACCCAATGGCAGAGACGGCCAGCAGCCGGTGCAAACCAACGGCGGAGCGACCGCCGCCGTACCCAGCGGCTAAGGATCTTATCAAGCGACAGTGCCATTCGGTGCCTGGTAGCAGAAAAGCGCCAGAGCAACAACGGCGAAATAGCGGATTGCCGCAGGAGTTATCTCCTTTCATGGTTCGGAACTGCCGTGCCGTTTCCACCCGGCCGCTGCGAATCGCCGCCCCGAATCGCCAGAACGACCAGGGCCAAGAACACGAACACGCCGCCGACAGCCGCGGCAATCTGCCACGCGTGCGGCCCCTGGCGCCGCGGAGGCCGCAAAGTCCGCGGCCGCCGTCGTCGCAAACGGCTAATGCGGCGCGATGGCGGGAGCGGCACATTGGCCGGGGCGGGCGCGAGGCGAGCCAGGTCGACCAGGGGCGGGGCCTGGACTGGTGGAGCCGTGGATCGAGCCGGGCGCGCGCCTGGCAATGCGGTCTGCATTGCGGGAGAAGTTGCGTCGAGCCTTCGCTTCAGTTCCGCGTCGTACCGGGCCCGCTTGGCCGGATCCTGCAGGCAGGCCTTGGCCGCGGCGATCTCGTTCAAGATGCGGGCCGCTTGTTCGGCATACTTGCCTGCCTGGAAGTTCCGCACGTAGGCGCTTTGCCGAATCACGGCCCCGTCGATGACGTCGCGGTCCTGCTCATCGGGCGAGATGCCCAGCAACTGGTAATGCGTGGGTGGCCGGCTCCCCTGTGGGATACCGAGCCACCTGCGGTACGGGTCGAACTGTTCCAACTTGATTGCCGTCCTCGATGCCTGCTCCGCCGCAATGGGCGCTTGAACACGAAACGGAATGGTATTGGGTTCTACGCGACTCAAGCCAGGCGGGGCTGGTTGACCTGGGCCTCAAAGGCTTCCAGCATTCGGCGCAGCTCGCGGACGATCTGCCGGCCCATATCGCTGGCGCCTACTTCGAATTGGGCCCGCGTGAACACGCGGACCCTCACGCGGCCATCGTTGTCCTGCACGGGTACAATCTCAATCCATTCACCGGCCAGTTCCTCGAGCCGTTCGGCTTCAGCCTCGGCCGTTTCGAAAGCGTTCTGGTCCAACATGGCTGGTGTCCTTTCGTTTCGTGGCTAGGGACCACCGACGACGGTGTACTCGACGGTAGAGGCGGGAGCCTTGTCGACGATAACGCGCAGCTCGGCTGATTCGGCCCGCCGGGTGTCCACCCGCAGGAGCACCTCGTGCATGCCGCGGGACAGGTCGCTGCTGGTCGAATCGGATTTCAACGGCTGCCCGTCGATCCAGGCTCGGATGCCCGCCGTCGACGACAGATTGAGCTGAAGTGCGCCGGGCGCCGTCACGTCGACGTCGGCCCGGAGCCAAAGGATGTCGCGGTCCGAGGTCACGAGCTCGTCCAGCGGCAGCATGCCGGCAACTTTGGCGCAGACCGGCTGCCATGCCGATGGATGCCGCGGCAACTCACTCGGCGAAGTTGCGTCGTCCCCGGACGACCGGTCGAGCGCTGAGGGGACCTCGGACAAGAGCCGCCAGCGCTGGATTGTCGGGACCGAACGAATGCCGTACGGGCCTGGTTTGCCGAGCTCGGAAACAAACCGCGCCAAATCCAAAAACTCCTGCTGAGTAAGAAAGTTGGTGATTCCCTTGGGCATCAGCGACGAGCCTTCCTGCTCCTCGTCGATGTCGGCGACGGGGACGGTCACCGACTGCCCCGTGGCGTCCTTGAGTACCAGGCGGGTCTCGTCGCGGTCCAGCACGATCCCCTGGAAAATGTTTCCCTCCACGGTCGTCACGATGCGGGTGACAAAGGCCTCTTTGATCGCCAGGTCGGGAAACAATAACGAGTTGATCACGTAATCGACCGGCGACGTTGCGCCGACGGCACTCAGATCGGGCCCCACGTCGCCGCCGGCGCCGCTGACGGCGTGGCACTTGAAGCAATTCAGCTCACTGCGACGGAAGATGTCCTCGCCTCGGGCCGGATCGCCGGACGCGGTCACTTCAGCCGCCAGTTTCTGGACCTCATCGGGCGTCAAGGCTCGCGGTTCGGCGGTAATGCCGGCCGCTTCGGTCAGGACGTCGACCAGGACCTGGTCGCCGCGTCCCAGGGCATACATGGCCCGCAACGAGAGCTTGGCCACGTCGGCCGGCGGTCGTCGAGCCGCCAGCGCCGCAGCCAGCCGTTCGGACCCGCCCTGCTGGCCCAGAAAGGCGGCGATCAGCGGGGCTGGGTCGGCCGTGCCGGAATGTTCGAGGACCTCGGCGGCCCGCGAGGCGGCTTCGTCCGGGTTCAGTTTTGCCAAGGCAGCGACCGCCTGAAACCGCCGCGCCGCCGGGCGATCCGCCAGCAGCCGCTCGATGACCGGCCGGGCGGCAGGCTCGCCGATCTGAACCAGGGCGTCCAGGGCCGCCTTGGCCAGCACTTCGTCCGAGTCGTCTGAAATGGCGAGCTCCCGCAGCCGCTCGGCCAGCGATTCGAGCCTCCAGGCGCCTGCCAGGCGGACGGCCGCCAGCCGGGTGGCCGGATCGTCGTCGAGCAAGCCGGCCAGCCCTTCCAGGAGGCCCGTGGGGCGGACCTTGCGAGTCTCGGCCGCCGCGGCCAGGCCCTCCAGTGCCTTTAAGCGCAGCTCGCCGGAGAAGCCTTGGGGATCGACTACCTGTTCGTAGATGTATTGCAGGTCGTCGGCCTCGCCTCGCTTGCAGACCATTTCGACGACGTTGGGCAACCGCTCGGCCGGCAAACTGCCGCTTTTCAGCAGGCGCATCAGCGGGGCGACGGCCCCCTGCCCCCAGCACGGCGAGGTCCAGATGGCCAGAACGGCCAACGGAACCACTGTAAGCGCCGCCAGGCGGCGTGTCTGACCTGCCTCAATCATCGTTTACCCGCTAGCTTAGGGCCCGCCGGTCTTGGTTCGCCGTTCGAGCGTGTCCAGCGTCTCTTTCAGCGTGTACTCCAGATACTGGTCCGGGGGGTGGGCCAGCGACTCCAGCGCCACCTCGATGGCCCGCTGATCGTGGAAGAAGCTGCAAGCGCGTACTGCTTCCAGCCGCACGCGTGGATGCTCGTCGCCGGCCTGCACGTGGAGCAAGTCGAGCGCGGCCGGCACGCGATCGCGCCAGTAGCACAGCACCCGCGTGGCCGCCGCGCGGGCACGGTAGTCGGGCGACCGCAGGATCCGCGCCAGCAGCTCCTGATCCACTACGTCGTGCTGCTGATGTATCCACAGGGCCTCGAGCAAGTGGTGCTGGTACTCCGGATCGTTCTTGTCCAAGCGGGCGATCCAACTGTCCAGCTCGTCCATCACCTGCCGCGTGTCGCGGGTACGCAGCTCGCGGCGCACGCGGTAGCGCGTGCGGTCCTCATATTCCTTCAACAGCTCCAGCAACTCGGCGATGGAAGCCCCTTCGATCCTGGGCGGCTTAACGAGCGGCCGCGACGGATAGCTGATCCGCCAGATGCGACCGTGCGTCTTGTCGCGGCCCGGATCGCGGATGGAGTGCTGCATGTGCCCGACAAGCGGGTTGAACCAGTCGACCACGTACAACGCGCCGTCGGGTCCGAACGAGAGCGCTACCGGGCGGAAGTTGAGATCTTGCGACTGCAACAGCGGCTCGACCGGTTCGGCGAAGAACCCCGACCCCTCGTCCCGCACGCGGTACTGCAACACCCCCTGGAAGCCGATGCAGTTGTTCAACAGATAGTTGCCATGCGCCTCGGGCGGAAAATGCCGGCTGGAGACGATCTCGCAGCCCGACGTGGGCCGCCACTGCATCTTGAGGAACTGCGGCATGCCGCCATGCTTGTGGGGGTAATCGACCTGGCCGGAGAAGGCCGTGCCGAAGTAGTTGGCCCCGCCGGAGGCGTCGGCCACGAGGTTCTGCCCCCAGCGCTCGAAGATGTGCCCCCAGGGGTTGGCGAAGCCGTAAGAGACAAACGTCTCGAACTTGCCGGTCAACGGTTCGTAGCGGAACACGGCGGCGTCCTTGACGCGCTCGGGCCCGTAGGGCGTCTCGACCTGGGTATGGTGAAAGGTGCCTTCCTGGAAATACAAGGCTCCGTCCGGCCCCCAGGTGAAGGCGCTGATGGAGTGGTGCGAATCGGCCGAGTCGAAGCCGTGCAAGATGATCTCGCGGGCGTCGGCCCGGTCGTCGCCGTCGGTGTCCTTGAGGAACGTCAAGTTCGGCTGCTGGGCCACGTAGGCCCCGCCATCGCCCAGCTCGATGCCGGTCGGCAGATAGACCTTATCGGCAAACACCGTCTCCTTATCGGCCCGGCCGTCGCCGTCGGTGTCTTCGTAGATCAGCACCTTGTCGTCGACCGGGTGGCCCGGCAAGTACATCGGATACGAGGGCATGGTGCAAACCCACAGCCGTCCCCGCGAGTCGAAGGTGAACTGAACCGGCTTCTGAAGATTCGGGAACTCGACTTCGGAGGCAAACAGGTTCACCTCGTACCCGGCGGGCAGCTTCATCTGCCGCTGGGAGTCGTCGGGAGTCGTGATCTCGATGGGGCGTTCGAAGTTGGTCGGGATATCGGCCATCTCGCCGGTGTTGCTGTCGTCGATTTCGGTGGGCACTTCCCGCCCCTGGGCCACCGCCCAGATCCGCTGGTCGCGGTTGGCAATCATCTTCCGCAGCTTGGCAAACTCGGCCGGGAAGTTGACGACGCCGAACGGCTCCTTGCGGCCGCCATAGATGTAATAGCCGTTGACCGCCCGGTAGTCGTACCAGAATTGCAGGTCCTTTTCTAAAACCTCCTGGCGGAGCCTCGCCAGGTCGGCCTTGGTCCCGGCAGGCCGCGGGCCGAACAGGGCCTCGTCCAGCACGCCGGCAATCAACTGGTCGCCCTGTTCGTTCAGGTGAATGCCGTTGATCGTGAGCTTGCGTTCGGCCGATTGCATGAGCTTGAACGAACTGGTGAACAGGTCGACAAACACAACGCCCTCGTGGCGAGCGGCAGCCTTGCCCATCGCTTCGCTGTACAGCGCGATGTTCTTGTTGTTGGCCTGGCCGTCGGGCAGAGTCGGCCGGCCCAGGTTTTCATGCGCGATGGGCGAAACCAGCACCAGCCGCGGGGGCGCCTCGCCGTTGTAGCTGGTTGAAGTGGTTTCCTTGATGAAGTTCTCCAGGTCGCTCTCGAACTTCGGCAGTCCTTGGCGGCCCCCGAACGACTCGTTGAAGCCGAAGGAGGCCACTAGCACGTCCGGCTGGTGATCGGCCAGCGTGTGGCCGTGATCCTGGAAATCGAGCGACCGGGGGCGAAGCGTCAACTCGTCGGCCGACCAGCCCAGGTTTCGGACCACCAGGCGATGTTCCGGAAAGCGGCTCTGGAGCAACGTTTCGAAATGGCCGAATTGCTGCATCCGCTCGGCGAACGTGTTGCCGATGATGACGATCTTGTCGCCTGGATTCAGGCTCAGCTTCGCCTCGCCGACAAACGCAAGTCCTGTTGCGACGGCAACTACTGCCACCGCCCAAACAGCACGGACCGCCAATCTTCTTCGCGGCATGTCATACTCCCGACCCGGTGTTCATCGCAATGCAACGGATAACCAAACACTAAGCTGTATAGCCCCGGCCCGCAATGCCCTGAGAGGGGACCGGGGCCGGTGGCGAATCGCCCTTGAACCGGCCCCCGAATTGAGTGGTGCTGCCCATCCCCCTGGCTGATTCCTCTCCCGGTCCCCTGTTTTTGTTGACTCTGCCCGGCCTGGCGGCCACAGTAAGACCATTGAAGACCTTGTTGAGCCGCCGTCCAGAGAGATCCAGCCCAGAGAGATCGAGCCCAGAGAGATCGAGCCCAGAGAGATCGAGCCCAGAGAGATCGAGCCCAGAGAGATCCAGCCCACAGAGATCCAGCCCAGAGAGATCCAGCCCAGAGAGATCCAGCACTGATGAGACAACCGTTCGGCCCAGCGCGCTCGTGCCTGGCGCTTCTCCTCGCGACCGCCGGGACCATTGCCTGTCGAGCAGGCGAGCCACTCCGGCAACCGGCTGCTTCCGAGACGGCCGTCGAGTACGACCTGGTGATCCGTGGCGGCACAATCTACGACGGTCTCGGGCAAAAGCCTTTCCGCGGCGACGTGGCGGTTCAGGGCGACAAGATCGAAAAACTGGGGGACGTCGGCGGCGCGAAAGGCCGCGTGGAGCTGGACGCCCGGGGCCTGGCCGTGGCTCCCGGCTTCATCAACATGCTGAGTTGGGCCACCGAGTCGCTGCTCGCCGACGGCCGCTCGCAAAGCGACATCCGGCAGGGGGTGACGCTGGAAGTGTTCGGGGAGGGGTGGTCGATGGGTCCTCTCAACGAGCAGATGCGGGCCGACATGATCCGCCTGCAAGGCGACATTAAGTTCGAGGTGCCCTGGACCAGCTTGTCGGAGTACCTGGAGCATCTGGCCGCGCGGGGGATTTCGCCCAACGTGGCTTCATTCGTTGGCGCGACGACGGTCCGCGTACACGTGCTGGGCTACCAGGACCGCCGGCCGACGGCAGAAGAGCTTGAAACAATGTGCCGCCTGGTCCGCGAGGCGATGGCCGGCGGAGCGCTGGGCGTGGGATCGTCGTTGATCTACGCCCCGGCCTTCTATGCCGGCACCGACGAGTTGGTGGCGCTCTCAAAGGCGGCTGCCGAGTACGACGGCATGTACATCTCGCACATTCGCAGCGAAGGCAATCGGCTGCTGAAGTCGGTCGACGAGCTGATCGACATCGCCCGGCGGTCGGGGATCAGGGCCGAGATCTATCACCTGAAGGCGGCGGGCCGGAGCAACTGGCCCAAGCGCGACCAGGTGATCGCCAAGGTCGAGGCCGCCCGCCGCGAGGGGCTGGCCATCACAGCAGACATGTACACCTACACGGCCGGAGCCACCGGATTGGACGCCGCCATGCCGCCCTGGGTGCAGGAGGGGGGCCTGAACCGGTGGATCGCACGCCTGGAGGAACCTCAGACGCGGGACCGGGTGATCCAGGAGATGAAGACGCCGACGGACGATTGGGAGAACCTGTTGTTGGCGGCCGGCTCGCCCGACAAGGTGCTGCTGGTCGGTTTCAAGAGCGAAGCTTTGAAGCCCTTCACGGGCCGCACGCTGGCCGAAGTCGCGCGCCGCCGCGGCAAATCGCCGGAGGAGACGGCCATCGAGCTGGTGATCGAAGACCGCAGCCGCGTCGGCGCCGTCTACTTTCTGATGGACGAGGCCGACGTTCGGGCGAACGTGGCCTTGCCTTGGGTCAGCTTTTGCTCCGATTCGGCCTCACTGGCGCCGGAGGGGGTTTTTCTGCGTTCGCAGCCGCACCCGCGGGCCTACGGCAGTTTCGCTCGCCTGCTGGGCAAGTACGTCCGCGACGAAGGAGTCTTGCCGCTGGAGGCAGCCATCCACAAGCTCACCGCGCTACCGGCGGGCAACCTGCGTCTCCAGGACCGCGGCCGTCTGGCGGCGGGGTACCATGCCGACATCGTGGTGTTCGACCCGGCGACCATCACGGATCACGCCACGTTCGACAGGCCTCACCAGTATGCCACCGGCGTGCGCCACGTGCTGGTCAACGGCGTTGCCGTTCTCCAGGACGGCGAGCACACCGGGGCGACTCCCGGCCGCGTCGTGTGGGGCCCCGGAAAAAGGGGATAAAGTCTGACTTATCCCACATGGCAGCTTTTCTCGTTCGAGGTGGGTTTGCTAACCGCGCCGCACCGGGTCGGCTAAGCCGACCCCCGACCCCGGCAACCTCGTCATGGCAACGACGACAGCGGCACGACAAATGGGAAAAGCGCCTGTAGATTTCTAACCAGCTTGTCATCAGCCGTGACAAGTTGGCAATTCTCCAACTCGGCCAAAGCAACATAGAGGCAGTCATAGATGCTGGCCCGTGTTTGCGTGGCTATCACGTATGCCCGCGGTAGGAGGACGGGAAGCGCGGCATGGATCTTTGGCTGGGTGGTGAGAAAATCGATTAAGAGGCTCAGCGATTTGCCGGCTGGAACTCTTCCGCGCCGTTCAGCGACTAGGATAGCGTTTGCGACCTCGGTGGGAAAAATGTCCGGAGCCAAAAGCTCATGGACCGCGTTGTGAAAGCCAACGCGAAGGGCGCCCGCTTTGTCGCTGAACTGTTCGACGACTTCCCACTTGAAACCAATGGAAGCATCGACGACATATTTCATTCGGCGTCCCGCGTTTCGCGGATTATGTGGACTCCAATGTCCTGGACGCCGAATTCCTGCAGCATCTCATCGCGTACCTTGTCGGCTCGCTCCGTAACGCGGCGGATGAGCTCCGGGTCACGGACTCCTCCCGCAAGCGACTGGCGGGCGACTTCTTCCAGATCCGCCATGATGTCCGCCGGAATCCCGTACAAATCAGTTGTGGCCATACTGATATTCTGGCACGCTTTGCGGTGCGGTCAATCCGATTGCTCCAGGAAGGAGGATACACCGGCTCCCGGCGGCCGGTGATATTTTCGGAAAGTGCGGGCGGTAGCCTACCACCGCCGGGCGCGCAGCTTGACTATCCGCTGCTGGACGGCTTACCGGAATACCTCGTCGCGGATGACGAGCTGGTCGGGGGGCCAGGATTTTTCTTGGGAGACCTGCGGCCAGAAGCGGCGATAGATGATGCGGACGCGGACGTGGTCGAGCGGGGCGGGAAAGAGGTACCGGCTGCGGTCGGGCTGAGAAGGGAATAGCCGAGTGTCAGCCATGGTACAGCCGGCCCGCCAGAAGGGCGCCGGGGAATTCCCCTCGGGGTCGGTGAGCAGTTTTGCATATAAGCGGCCGGGCAGGCCGGCCAATTCTTCTCCGGCGGGATCGGGAAGCCGTGAACCTTCGAGCAGCTCGAGCCGCTGACCCGCCGAGTCGAAGGGCTCGACCACCAGCAGGAGATGCCGGTCGATGTAGCCGGTGGGCACGCGGTGGCCGACGCCTTCGGCCGCCAGCTCTACCACGACCCGGGCCTGCGCCGGCTCCCGCTCGAGATGAACGGATAGCTTCAGGCAGCGCTCGAGCATCGCGCGGCGGCCGCCGGGCAACATGCCGTGGCCGGCCAGCGTGTGCGCCGGCCGCTCGACGCCGCCCGCCCCGGGCGCAATGTTGGTCATCCGGCCGGTGGGCGCCATGTGACAGTCCTGGCATTGCCGCCCCTGCCGCCCCGCCGGGCTGTCGAGCCACTCGCTATAGGTGCCGTACACGTGGACGCCGAAGACAACCCCCTCGTGGCAGCTCGAGCAGAAGCGGCTTTCGCCCTGCAATGGCGAGAAGGCATCCTCGCCACGGTCCACGTCGTCCAAGGGTCCGAAAAACAACTGCCCTTCCGCCGGACGCAACAGTTCCAAGGCAAAACGCCCGTGGGCCAGGCCGACGTGGTCGGTGTGCACATCGTGGATCTTGTGGCACAGGTCGCAGTGCACTCCCTGGGCGGCCACGTCGCGCACCTTCCGGATATCGTCGAAGGCCGGCGAGTCCTCGGCAATGGTGGGCGCATGGCACGATGCACACACGGCCGCACCGTCGGGATGCTCGCCGAGCAGGCTCCAGCCGCGCCCCGCCCGGCCGTGCCAGTCGCTGCCGTCGTACAGGTTCAACAGCCGCCGGTTCACCGCCGCCGAGGCATGGCCGCTCGATTTCCACTCGTCATAAATTGCCCTGTGGCAGTTGCCGCAGTTGTGGGCCTGGTTGCCGGCGGGCGTCGGATCGACCCAGGCATAGTCGGGCCAGTCGCCCGCGGGGAGCGGCTCCAGGCGGATCACGAGCGGCTGCCGCCCGGCCGGCATGCCCCCGATCAGATAACCCTCCTTGGCGGCGGTGACCGTGGCGCCGGCCGTCAGCCGGCGGGGCAGGCTGAACCGCCCGCCCTCGTCGGTCAATACAAATGATCGGCTGGCCTTGATCCGAACACGGGCACCGGCAATCGGTCCCTCGCGGCTAACGACCTGCCCACGGACGAGCATGGTGGGTACGGTTGTGGCAGGGCCCTCCGAAAGTGACGGCGAGCCGGCCAAACCCGCCAGCCAAAGCATTGCGGATAGCACAAGCAGGATGACGCAGAACAGTCGGAGCGAAGGCCGCATGACGACGATATCTTAACGCGCCGGCTGTAGCGGAAGTCGCCAGACTTCCGGCCCGTCGAAAACGCTCTAGTGCCGGAGTTGCTGGGAATGGAAGA
>JBBDYJ010000032.1:96755-215806 GCA_040901675.1 Pirellulales bacterium
CCCCATAAATGGGGTCACTACGAACACGAGTCGGCAGACTTCCGGTCCGTCGAAATCGCTTTAGTGGCGGAAGTTGCTGGGAATGGAAGACCCCATAAATGGGGTCACTACGAACACGAGTCGGCAGACTTCCGGTCCGTCGAAAACCGGCCCGAATTCTGGCGAATTCGGCTACTAAGCCACCCAGCGGCGAATTCGGCTACGGGGCGCTGCCGCTCAATGTTTCCAGACGGGTGCTCGCCTCCTCGGCCGCCTTGGTGCCTGGGAAATCGGTGATCAGCTTGCGGTAGAACTTCGTGGCGGCTGTCCTGCCCGGCTTCGATTCCAGTGAGCGAGTGGAACGCAGCAGGGCCTGGGCCATCGCTTCATAGCGGTCAGGGTCGAAATGCCGGTACCAGCGCCCCACCACCTTCTGACGCTCGGAGGCCGCGACGCCGTCGGGCGATCCCAGGTCGTCGCCTCCGGCCAGCGCGACCAGTGCCTGGTGGGCCAGGTGCCGCGTGCGGGGAGCGGGATCGGACAACATGCGAACGAGCGACCAGGCCACGTCGTTGCGTGTTGCGTCGCTGAACTGATCGCCGAACTGGGCGATCGCGGCCGCTGCGGCCAGGCGGCTCTCCGGATCGCGGCTTTTCAAATCGAGGGCCGCCTGTTGGGGCGTCAAGGCCAGATCTTTCTTGAAACGCGCGGCCCAACTCTGCTTCAATTGCTGCAGCCGCCTGGCGTACGGGGCATCGTCGGGCACGTCGCGGCCCACGTTGTCGAGGGCAAACTGCACCAGGGCGGGATCGCCGGACTTGGACAGCTCGGTTTCGAGCTTGCGTGAAATCACCAGGATCGGGCAACTGGCTGAAATATAGGCCGCCTTGTTCAGCCCCCGCACCAAGGCAGGGATCGCGTCGGGGCCGAGCACGTCGAACTGGCGGCGAGCTAATTCTCCCTCGCGGCCGGGCAACTGGCCGATGTCGTACTGGATGAAGCGGTCGACAACGTCGTCGAACTGAGGCTGCTGGATTGGCAGGCCATCCAGCGCATTTCTCGATGAGGATACGCTGGACATCTGGCCGCTGAGCGGTCCGAGCAGCGTTCGATTCCGTGGGGGCTCCTGACCGGTGACCAGACGGGCTGGGGCCATAACTTGCCGCAGGGCGCCGACCAGTTGCTCGAATTCCTGGGCGACGGCGGCAGCCGACTCGATGCTTGCGGCCGAGCCGGGCTCGGCAGCCGTGACGGGAGCTGCCGTGTGCTGGTCGCTGGCATCCGCAGCCGACGGCGCAGTCTCCAGGACTCCCAGTTGGCCCTGCTCCACCCGCTCGTCGGCGAAACTCAGCGTGAGGATGAGGGTTTCGCTGTACTTGGCTGCATGCTGGGGGATGATGAACGACCCCAACAGCACCATCAAGAGCAGGTGCAGAACGAAGCTGCTCAGCCAACTGGGCAGCGCCCGCTGGGTATCGAGGTGCAACCGCTCGCGAGTGCGCCGTTGCCGCATCTCCTGGGCCACGCTGGGGCGCCGTCCGGGACGGGGCAACACGCCGATTTCCGGCTTGGTATCAGCCGGTAGATCCGGCGGTTGGCGGGGCGACTGCGTGGCCTGCTCGACCGCCGCGGCCCCCGCAGTGGACCAGCGCCGAAGCTGCTGAACTCTGTCGTGTTGAGCTCTGTCGCGCATGGCACGCCTCTTTCGAATCGAGGAGTATTCCCGCCTCCACGGTCGTGCTCAAGAGCGCGGCTGGAAGATGTCGCATGAATGAAATGAAAAGCCCTGTTCCCGCCGCTATCGGCATAAGATACGAATTTGCAGCGAAATGTCAAAGGAATTGTCGGTCCACCTCCAACGGCATTAAGCCCCCTCGGCCTTGGTGCCCAGGTACTCGCGAACCGAGACGGTCCAACAGGCGGCGGCCAGGCCGAGGCAGGCCATCAGGACCAGCGCCAGGACCGCAAGCGGTATCGAGTCGCCGCTGAGCACGCCGCGCAGCTCAGCCTGCACTTCCATCCCGGACGCATGTGCCACCAGCGTGCGAAGGTGATACGTGACCGTGAAGGTGTTCAGCACGGCGGGCACGAACGAGAGTGCGAACTCGACCACCGCATAGATCAGCCCCAGCACCATGGCCCGTGCCGGGATGAGCGCGCCTAGCAACAGGAAGAGCGAGCTATAGACGAACAGCGACCCCAGAACTCCGAGCCAGATGCCCCCGAGCAGCCGCGCGCCGTCGCCCGGCGAACCGATGGCTACCCAGGAAAAGTAGAGACTTGCAGAGACCGGCACGATCAGCGTCGCCACCGTGGCCGCGTACTTGGCCACGACGATCCGCCACCTGGCCAGCGGCCGAGTGAACAGGTAGCCGAGGGTTTGCCCCTCCAGCTCGGCCCCCAGCAGCGTCGAGCCGTACAAGAGGGCCAACAGCTCGCACATCACTTGCGGATACATCATGAACAGGTAGCCCGTGGAGACCTCCTTGGGCGTCTCATGCAGAATGTCGCTGGCGAAGCGCAGCAGCAGCGAAACCGCCAGCGGCAGGGCCACGAACAAGAGCAGCGCCGCGGCCCTGCGGTCCGCCAGCATCTGCCGCATATGCAGCATAAACACGCTGCTCATGAATCGCTCCCGACCAGGTACTTGAACACCGACTCCAGGTTGTCGTCGTCCGAAGCGACTTCGTCGATCGGCAGGCCCAGGTCCGCCACCAGCAGCGGAAGGCCGGCATAAAAAGCTTGCGGGTCGTGCGTGCGGACCGAGAGCGTTTGAAGCTTTTCGTCCAGCTCGATGCCGGTCACGGGCAGCTCGCGCAGCAGGTGATGGGCCAGCGTGGCGGCCTGTGCCGAGCGGAGCTTGATCTGGTGCGGGTGCTGGTTCATGAGCGAGCGGATCTCGTGCACGTTGCCGGAAGCGAGCAGCCGGCCGCCGTAGATCAAGAGGAAGTCGTCGGTGACGGCCTGGACCTCGTGCAGCACGTGGCTGGAGACGAGCACGCTCTTCCCCTGGGAGCCGAGCGAACGGACCAGCTCGATGATTTCGTGCCGCCCGATTGGGTCGAGCCCTGACAGCGGCTCATCGAGCACGAGGAATTCCGGATCGTGTACCAGCGCCTGGGCCAGCCGGGTGCGTTGCCGCATGCCCTTCGAGTAGCCGGCGATCCTGCGATTCATGAATTCGGCGGCTCCGACGCGGCCCAGCGCTTCGGCGGCGCGCCGCCGCGCGTCGGCGCGGCCAAACCCGCCCATCCGGGCCAGCACCGACACGAATTCCAGGCCGGTCAGATTATGGTAGAACGCGTCGTGCTCCGGGCAGTAGCCGACCAGGCGGAGCAGGCGGGGATTGTTCCAGGGTCGCTTGCCAAGCACCCGGATCGAGCCTTCGGTCGGCTTGAGCAGCCCCATGATCAGCTTGAGAAAAGTCGACTTGCCCGCGCCGTTCGGTCCCAGCAAGCCATGGACTCCCGGTGGCAGGTTGAGCGTGAGGTCGTTGAGACCCAGCACCACGCCGTACAGTTTTGTGAGCGAGACGGTCTGGATCAGCAATTGCATGGCGTCAACGGTCGCGGCACGGTTTTAAGTCAGACGTTCAAAGGTGCGGTGACGCGTCGCCAAAGGACCGCCAGGCAAATTGCACAGAGGCAGGCCAGCATGGCCAGCGCCAGGACGCTGGGCTGCGGCTGGCCAAGGCCGAGCTGGGCCGGATCGACTTGCATGGCGGCCAACTGGCCGCGCACGTCGAAGATGGCCTCGACCAGGACGATGGTCATCCGGTGCAGCGACAAGAGCATCGGCCACCGCGCGCCATGCAGGCCTGGCGCCGAGTCGAGGATGGCGTAGAACAATCCTCCCAGGAACCAGGTGGCGATCCAGGCAAAACTGGCAAAGCGCGGCTCGCCGGCGATTGCGGAGAAAGAGAGCATCAAGAGCGTGGCCGGCGTGGCGATGACCGCCGAGGCCGCCACGATCCGCAGCACCGTCCAGCCGGTATCGGGCAAGGCGGCCAGCGAAGGAGCAAAGCCGATGCTCAGCAGGTACAGGGCCAATGCCGGAAGCAAGGTCACCAGAAAGATGTAGGTGAGCAACACGCCGGCCTTGCCCAGCAGGTAGTCCCAGCGCGTGATCGGCTTGGAAAAGTAGAGCAAGAACGATTTGCTCCGCACGTCCTGGGCGATCAAAGGCGCGCCGACGCTGGCTACCACCAGCACCATCACGATGCTCTGCGAGATGCCGAGAAAATAATAAAAGGCCAACGACCAGGCGGCGGGCCTCACGGCCTCGGGGTTTTCGCTCAACTGCTCGGTAAGCTGAGGGCCCAGGGGCACCACGAGAATCTGGTACCAGACGTTGTTTCGGCTGTCGGAGGTCTCGGTGATGCTGCCCACGGCAAAAAACAGGGGGCCGAAGTACAACAGCGGCATCCAGGCAACGTACAGCATCCGCCGCAGCAAGCGGCTGTTCCAGGCCAGCCGCACGCCGACGGCGGTGATGGCCCATGCCCGCCGCAGTCTGCCGCCGATGGGCCCGTGCCACTGCCGGTAGCCGAACTCATAGATCGGCATGCTGGTTCTCGCTGATGGCCTTGAGGAAGATCTCTTCCAGACTGTTGCGGCTGGGCAGCAGTTGCCGCACGGCGACGCCCGAGCGGGCCGCCGAACGGAACACGCGCCCGCTCACTGCATCGGAAGGTCCTCGCACCCGCAGCTCGCCTGGGGCCAGCTCTTCGGCCTGGCAGCCTTCGTCGGCCAGCGCCGAGACCAGCGCGGCGGCCTGGCCTTCGAACCGCACGTGGTAGCTTTCGTCCAGGGGCCGCCGCAGGTTGTCGAGCGTGTCGTAGGCCAGCAGTCGGCCGCGGCCGAGCATCAGCACCGCGTCGCAGCAGCGTTCGACGTCGCTGAGGATGTGCGTGGAGACGACCACGCTCACACCTTTCTCCACGGCCAGGTTGCGCACGAGCGCGAGCATCTTCATGCGTCCCTGCGGATCGAGCCCGCTGGTGGGCTCGTCGAGGAAGACCAGCTTGGGCGAGTGAATCAGCGCCTGGGCCAGCTTGACCTTCTGCTTCATTCCGGTCGAAAAGGTCTGGACCTCCCGGTAGCGTTCCTCGCCGATCCGCACGTAGTCGAGCACCTCGTGGGCCCGGCGCAGGGCGGCGATTGCCGGCATGCCCGCCAGCCGGCCCGCGTATGCCACCGACTCGACCGCCTTCAGCCCGGCAAAGTAGCAGTCGTCTTCGGGCATGTAGCCCACCAGTTGACGGACCTGAATGCTTTGCCGCTGGACATCGTATCCCAGGACCGAGGCGCTGCCGCCGTTCAGCCGCACCAGCCCCAACAGCAGCTTGATCAGCGTGCTCTTGCCCGCTCCGTTGGGACCCAACAGGCCCACCGCCCCCGGCCGCACTTCGACCGAAATATCGTCCAGCGCCACCAGCCGCCCGTACCGCTTGCTCACCGAATCGAGCTGGATCATGGCAGCATGATACACGAAAAGCAAACTGCTTGGGGCACGCACAGTGCTATACGCGGGCGGCCAGGTGTTGCCAGCCGCTGATCCAGAGCCAGACGGCCAGGCCGGTCCAATGCAGCCAGCCATGCCGCCGCCCTCGGCCATGGTCGACGAGCGCAAACAGCCCGATCAGCAGGCAACCCAGCGCGCCGCTCCAGGCGGAGGCGGCCCGCCCGGCATGAGCCAGCGGCCCCAGCTCGAAACCAAACCAGGCATTGAGATCGATGAGCGCCAGCGGCGCGCCGATCAACAGCACCAGCAAGCTGAAACAAAGCTTCCACAATGGCGGCACGGTTTGGCTGAGCGTGGGCAGCACCAGCAGGCAGCAGGTGACCGCGTCGACCAGCGCCTGGCTGGACGCTGGTTGCTTGGCCAGCGTGAGCCGCAGCACGGCGTCCAGCGCCAGGCGGGCGCCGAGAATCGCCAACAGCCAATGACCCGGCTCGACGGGCCAGGGACTGCCTCGCAGCCAGCGGCCGATCAGCACCAGTAGTCCCGCCCAGGCCGCCCCCGGGCCAAGCGAGGCCGCCACGACAATCACCGAACCGAGCGGTCCCGGCCGCACGTCGGCGAGTTGCCGCACGATCGATAAAAACAGGGCGCAGCCGGCCATCCACAAGAGCAGGTGGGCCATCCCCGGCCGGGGCGGACTGGTCGATTTTGTTTTTTCGATTTTCAGAAAAGAGACACCTGAGTGCAGAGAGATCCGGGGCACGCTACGACTCGACTGAGCTCGCGACTCGACTGAGCTCGCCGAAGTCCGAAGTCCGCTTTGCCACCAGCCACCCCGGCCCGAAGCACGACAAGGGGACATGAGGACAAGGGACAAGGCGAACGCGGGGGATACGAAACGAAGACTGGGGCACGAAGACTGGGGCACGCTAGCGCTTTGCCACCAGCCACCCGGGCGACCAGTCCAATTCTGCCTTCATCCTTCATCCTTCTGCCTTCCCTGTTCCTACTCCTCCTTCCTCCTTCCTCCCTCCTCCTTCAAGAACAGGGCTGTGCTGGCGGTGAAGCCGTGCAAAAAATTCCTGCCGCCGACCGGTCCGATCTCGCCTTGGGCAAAGAAACCGGCCAGCGGGATCTTGCCCAGCACGTCGGCCACGACCGAAGCATCGTGGTGCGGCTGGTCGAACAGGCGCGTGCCGCGGCCGTTGCAGGTGAACATCAGGGCCGCCAATGCCGAAGGATCGCCGGCGGCCGCGCCGAGCAGCTCGCGCAGGTCTTCGTCGGCCGTGGCGGCATCGCGGACGTGGAACTGGACGGTCTGTCCGGGGCGGACATAGTCGCCGATGGCCAGCGCGCCGGTCTGTCGATCGGCCCCCACGCAGTTGCGGACCAGAAAGTCGCCCCGGCTGAACGTGTCCTGGTATTCGTTGATCACGATGCCCACGTGCAGGCCCTGTTGAACCAGGTGCTGGTCTTCCGGCGGCAGCGTGTCGAACAGCTCCTGCAATTGGACCAGGGGCGGCTTTCCGCCGATCTCGTGGATCACATTCTGCTCCGCTTTAGTGACCACAAAATGCCGGCCGATCGGCCGGCAGCCCTGTGAGACGACGGCCTGCAAGCGGAACGGTCCGTGCACCAGCGCCCCGACGGCGCCCTCGGAAAACACGCGCGGGCCCAGCAGCAGCCGGTTCTGGCCCGGCGCATGCCCGCCGCTGGCCATGCCGCCCAACACCGGCACGCCCGGCTGGTCCTCGTTGAGCCGTTCCAGCAGCAGCTCGGCCGGAAAGCTGAACGGCTCGCCCAACATCAACAAGGCCGAGCCTGGCGGCCATTGGGCCGGCAGGTCGTCGGGCCAGCCGACGAGGGTGCCTCCCTCGGGTGTCCGCTGGAATTCGAGGTGCATGGGGACGATCGTGGCTTTGGGAAGCGAGGCCAGCCAAAGCGCGACGGCCGGAGCCTGCTCGATCTCGCGGTCGTTGCCGACGATCGACTCGCCGCTGCAGCCCAGCAAGCAGCCGGGTTTCAGCTCGCCGGCGATTACCGCCGCCAGGCGATCGAACTGCTCGGCGTGCGCGGACGAGGCAAAGACGAAGGCCAGGTCCGCTCGGCCGGCCAGTTGTTCGCCCGCCCGCCGGCACACCTCCTGGACCGCATGCTCGGTTTCAGCCGCGGTGGAAAGCGCCGCCGCGAAGCGCGGCTTCGAATTGTCCAGCGGATTCATCTCAGCGCAGTTCCTCTTCAAACGCGTTGGTACGAGAAAACGGCACGGGGCTTTCCAGGCAAGGTACCGCGCGGAGTGCCACCCCCGCGAGCCGGATGACCGTGAAAAAAAGCCCCCCGTCAGACCCCCCGCTAGAGTCGCGCTTCCCAGAAAATTCCTGGACCTTGATATGGATTATAAGTTTTTATCCATTAACGGCTTATGAAAATCTCTGCAATCGAGTCCACCTTTTCTGGATTTTCCAATGTCAGGTTTTTCGAGTGAATCTCGACTACTAACTTGGGCCTCCCCATGACGCGGGAGGTCCGGGCGACGCGGACGGCCGCGGATCGCCATGCGACCCCCAAAGTGCGGGCACGGATAAGCTCAAAAACCGATCACCGAGGGAGTCGCGCTACTGTGGAGGACAAGTCATGTCTTACGGGTTCCGCCGACCGGAACAGGAGCCGCTCTGGCTCCCCTTGCTGCGAAAGTACCTGGCAGCGATCGATGCACCTGGCGACGACACGTCGCGGTGGTGGGAAATCTGGCTGATGTTTCTGGCGGATGCGTGGCTTCAAAGCGTAGTCAAATCCGAAGCCGCCCGGGTGGCTGGTCGAGAGAAATGGCAACGGCAGCTTGCCGAAGACGTCGAGCACGCGGCGATGGGGCTGCTGGCCAGGCAGTTGCAGCGCGACTACACCCTCAAGATGGACCGCAGCCGGATTGAGCGATCGTTCCCCGCCTGGATCCGCAAAATCGTCCGCACGGCGTGCGTCGAGGCGCTGCGGCACCTGCGAACGCCCTATCTGGACGAACGGCCGCTGCCAGAAGGTCAGCCTGCCCCGGACGATCGTGAGCTGCTCGAGCAGCGCGAATGGTTCAGGATGCGGGCGAGCAAATTCAAGGAGCCGACGAGGTCGGTGCTGCTGCTCTCGATAGCTGGGGACAAGACGGCTGTGATCGCCCAAAAACTGGGCATCTCCGCGCGGACAGTCAACCGGCACCGCCAGCGCGGGATGCAACAACTGAAAGACCAAGCCCGGAGCTAGCTTTCGGGGGCAGAATCAGTCGGGTGGCGGCGACGGAACTCGGCGGCGAGCACCTCCGTGTAGGCGCGGTTCCAGCTCGCGAACGAGTCGATCAGCCCACCCACCGCTTTGACCTCGGCATCAGTCAGTTCGTCCCGGACCAGGCGAAGCAGGACCCGTTCGTCTACCTCCGGGCCCATCGAGTCATCCCAAAAGCGCGGCTCGGGCAAACCGAGACTTTTCCAACCAGCCCGTATCTCGTCGTCCGATTCGGGCTCCGGCTCCGGCTCTGTCATGCGTGTAGTCTCCCACCAAGACCATTGAGAACGCGTTTCCACCGTTCGGGCGCACAGACCTCCCATTCAGCCGAGCCTCTTCATCACGGTCAAATTGCCAATAGTAATCGGCGGCGGCGAGCGTGCAACAGGCCTCGAAAACTTTTGAATTGTGCCCAGATCTCTTCCTAAACGCGCTCAAAGCCAACCGTGCACGGCCTTTAGCCGACGTGAACAACGTGTAACGTCGGCGCGATCGAAATAATCTTTTGATTTTCTTGGCCAGAATCGGCCGCTCGCTGCATAGATCCTTTAGAGGGAAATTTATGGATCTCATCGATCGCCGCTTCTGTCTGCAAGCGCTTGTTGCCTCGGCCATCTGGAACGTGTGGGACCGTTGCGTCGCCGCCTTTGCCCCGGCCCAGCCAGCAGACGGGCATCGGCCGCCAAACGGGACACGCGTCCGCGACGGCCGCGGCCCATGGACGAGCTATGCCTTCGACGAGCACGGACGAGTCATCCGATCGATTCAACGTTGGGAGTAACCAGAAATGCACGCGACTATAGCGACGCCGATCGTGGCAAAACAGTTGGAGAGGTTCCGCGAGCTGTTGCGGCTCTTGGCCGCCCTGCGGCAGATCAGCGAGCCGCTGACTACGCCCCAGGGGCTGAGAAAGGCAATCACCGCGCTCCTGGACTTGGCGGTCTTTTTGGGGTTGGACGATGCGCTGGTCGAGCGCATCCGCTTGATTCTTTTCGACGAGGGCGTGTTTCAGCTCGTGCTCGCCATCGTCGGATACCTGGCGGGCGTCCTGCGGCTGGAAGAGGGGGGCGGTGACGGCCGCCTGCGGCTGATGGCGGTCGATACCTACGCTGAATCGAATGTCGAGGCCAGGGGCTTTCTCGAATGGCTGCCGTTTGTGCTGCAACTGATCGAACTGATTCGAAGGCTGCGCCAGGAAGCTTGATGCAAGCCGAAGCGCTGCGGAGCCCCCGCCATGCCGCGAGAACCGATCTACCGCCTGCCCCCCTACCGCACCGAAATGGTGCTCAAGGCGCTGGCCGAGACGATCGACTGGGGGCTCGCGCTCTACGGCGTGCCGGACCTGTGGAAGCAGAGCCGGGGGAGCGGGATCCGCGTGGCGGTATTGGACACGGGAATCGACGACGTTCATCCCGACTTGCGAGACGTCGTGGTCGAAGCCCGCGACTTTAGCAGCTCGCCGGTCGGATGGCAGGACCATGTCGGGCACGGAACCCACGTGGCCGGCGTCGTGGCCGCCCGGCAGAACGACGTGGGCGTGGTCGGCATCTGCCCAGGACTGACCGAAAACGGAGGAGGCCTGCTGGTGGGCAAGGTGCTCGCGGATAACGGCGCCGGCCTGGAAAGCTGGGTCGCGGCCGGAATCGCCTGGGCGATCGAGGCCAAGGCCGACATCATCAGCATGAGCCTCGGCAGCCGGTCGCCCGGCCTCGAGATGCACGCGGCCATTGGCCGGGCCGTCCGTGAAGGGATCTTTGTGATCTGCGCGGCGGGCAACAACGGCATGGACAACTCGGTCGATTATCCGGGCCGGTACAGCGAGACGATCGCCGTGGCGGCCGTGGACCGCCATGGGCGCGTGGCCCCCTTTTCGAGCCGAGGCGAGCAAGTTGACATCGCGGCGCCGGGCCAGGATGTGCTGTCGACCTACCCTGGCAGCCGCTATGCCAAGCTGAGCGGCACAAGCATGGCCACGCCGTTTGTGACCGCAGTCGTGGCATTGATGCTCTCAAAGCACCGCCAGCAGGGAGGCAAGACGCCGATCAACACGGTGGAACAACTGCGCGAGCACCTGGCCCGCACGGCGGACGATGCGGGCTCGCCGGGCAAGGACCCGGCCTACGGGTATGGACTGATCAATCCAGGCAGGATGCTGGCCGGCCTCTCGCCGCCGGAGCCGCCCGTCTGGGCAGGCCTCCGCTGGGATGTGGACATAGGCGGCGAGCCGGCCGCCTTCGTGTTGGTGCCCAGGGACGCGAATCTTTCGATCAATTTTTGAAACTCAGGGCAAACCGCCCGCCACGCTTGATGGAGGCTTTCAACGTGTCCGCACCGCAGAATCCGAGACGGCCTAAACCCAGCGGCTTGAACCATGCCGACCACGTAGCGCGCCGTGAGATACGCGTCGTCAAGTACGTCATCGCTGCCTACAAGTACAGCGCCAACGGCGACCTGCTCGCATTCGCGCGGATGCCTCTCGAGAATCCGACGGGCGATGGTCCAGACACCGACCAAAAGGCCCACTGACGAGCGAGCAACTCCGCTGCGATTGAGGTCGCGCCATGAACCACTACTCGCCAACCATCATCGACCACTTTGAATCGCCCCGAAACGCGGGCCGCATGGAGCGCCCCGACGCGATCGGCATGTCGAGCATCGGCGGACGGGCCCCTTACATGACGATGTACTTGAGACTCGAAAACGACCTGGTGGCCGCCATGTTCCAGACCTTCGGCTGCGGAGCATCGATTGCCGCCGGCTCGGTTCTCACCGAAATGGTGAGCCGGCGGCCGGTGTCGGACTGTCTTGCCATCAAGCCGGATGAGGTCGAACGGGCACTTGGCGGGCTGCCCGAAGAAAAGCGCTTTTGTGCCGACCTGGCGGTCGATGCGCTGCGGGACGCGCTTCGTCAGCTCGTCAACGGAAACGATCAACATGGGAGCGGCTGAGATGTCGCGTCATCGCCAACAACTTGCCCGCGCGCGGCGCCGTGCATATCGAAAATCCCGGACCGATGCGGACCAAAAGGCCATGTACCGGCAAGCGCGCGATCTTGGAGCGGCCGGCGAGACGAGCCGGGCGAACGCCCTTTATAACCGGCTCTTGAACCTGACTCGCGACAAGCGGCTCAAGGCGCTGGTCCATAGCGACCGGGGCGTGCTGGCCGCCATGGCCGGAAACCTCCTGGAAGCATCCGCGTTGTTCCAGGCGGCCCTGCAATTGGACCCCGGCTGCGCGCAGGCCGTTGAAAACCTGGCGCTGCTCAATGGGGCTACGGCCGTGAATGGGCCGAGCATGGCCAAAGAAACGGACCGCACCAGTGCGAAGGGCGGTAGTGATGGCGAGGTCCCCGCGCGAGTGGCCATCGTGAGCTTTTTGTTCAACTGGCCGTCGACCGGCGGCGGCATCGTGCACACGGCCGAGCTGGCGCGTTTTTTGGGACTGGGCGGTTACGAGGTAAGGCACTTCTATGGCCGCAATCCGGCCCGCGGCATCGGCAATGTCGAAGGCCGGCTCCCCTTCGACAGCCGGGCGATCGAGTTGGCCGACCGGACTTGGAACATCCCTGCTATCCAAGCCGCCTACCGGGATGCGGTGGACGCCTTCGATCCGGACGTGGTGATTATCACGGACGCCTGGAACATGAAGCCGGTCCTGGCCGAGGCCCTGGGCGAGTATCCGTACTTGCTCCGCCAGCAGGCTCTGGAATGCCTGTGCCCGCTGAATAACTTGCGGCTGCTCTTCGATGGCGCAGGCCGCGTGACGCAATGTCCCAAGCATCAGCTTGCCGCACCCGGCGACTGCCGCGCCTGCCTGGAGTCGCGCGGCCATCAATCGGGCGCCCTGCACCAGATGGAACGGTCTTTGGCCGGCGTCGGCAGCCAATCGTACGACGAGCGGTTGCGCCGCGCGTTTGCCCAAGCCGAGGCCGTGCTGGTCTTGAACCCCCTCGTCGAGGCGATGATCGCGCCCTACGCCCAGCGGGTGCGGATCGTGACTTGGGGCATGGACCCCGTCCGGTTCCCCTGGCCGTGGCCGGACGAGCCAATCGCCCAGCCCAACAAACGGGTGCGGACGCTCTTGATGGCCGGTGTGATCGACGAAGTGATCAAGGGTTTTCACGTCTTGCAGGAAGCCTGCCAAAAGCTGTGGAACAAACGGCGAGACTTTGAGCTGTTGGCCACCGGCCAGCCGTGCGGGCGCTTCAACGAGTTCACCCGTTTCATTGGCTGGCTGTCGCAGGAAGAGCTGCCCCGCCAGATCCGCGCGGCGGACGTGCTGGTCATGCCGACGATTGCGCAGGAGGGACTGGGCCGGACCACGGTCGAGGCGATGGGCGTCGGCCGGCCGGTCATCGCCAGCCGGATCGGCGGGCTGCCTTACACCGTATGCGACGGCGCCACCGGGCTGCTGTTCGAGCCGGGCAACGCCGACGACTTGGCTGCCAAGATCGAGACGCTCTTGGACGACGCCGCTCTCGGCGAGCAAATGGGACTCGCGGGGCGCAAGAAGTTCGAGAACGAGTTCCTTTGGCCCGACGTGATCGAGCGCCAATACCGCCCGCTACTAACCCGACGCGCCAGCGAGGGACCACACTAACCCGACGCGCGAGCGAGGAGAACTTCGGCCATCGCCACGATGGCCGCGGAGGATGGCACCGTGACAATTGAGAGCATCGCCTTGATCTACGACGACGGGCCGCGCCCGGACACCACCGGCGTGCACTGCCTCGACGCCTTGAAGGAATTGGTCCGCGTCGAGCTGTTTCGCCCCCAGCAGTTCGAGTCGATCCCGCGCCGGGGCTTCGACTTCTACCTCAACATCGACGACGGGCTGCGTTACGAGTTGCCCGTCGATTTGCACCCATCCGCCTGGTGGGCAATCGACACCCACATCGACTTCGACTGGAGCCTTTCCAAGGCCAAGACGTTCGATTTCGTATTCGCGGCCCAGCGCAATGGGGCCGAGCGGCTCCGGCGGGAAGGGATTTCGACCGCCCAGTGGCTGCCGCTGGCCTTGAACCCCCGCGTCCACCGCAGGCACGAGGTGCTCAAGACTCTGGACGTGGCGTTCGTCGGCAACCAGTTCCCCGGGCCGCGGGCCGACCTACTGCGGCTGATCCAATGGAATCTCAGCCGGGTCTTCGTCGGGCAGGCCTACGGCGACGAGATGGCGCGGATCTACTCGAGTGCGCGGATCGTGTTCAACCGCAGCGTGGCCGACGACGTCAACATGCGCGTGTTCGAAGGGGTCGGCTGCGGCTCGCTGGTCCTCACGAACAACCTGGCCCAAAACGGCCAGGATGACTTACTCCGGCGCGGCACTCACCTGGAGACCTACGACGATGCGGAAGAGCTGCTCGACAAGATTCGCTACTACCGCGGCCATGAGCCGGCACGCGAGCGGATTGCCGCCGCCGGCCTGGCCGAGGGGCTGGCCCGCCACACGTACGCGCACCGCATGCGGCAACTGCTGTCGGCGGTGGAGCGTGAAGTTCGGGCGCACACGAGCCTGGCAGTCGTGCCCCAGGCGGATGATCGCAACGGGTCGGCGGCGGCGAGCACGAACGGCAGCATCCGCTCGGTAGCCGCAAACTTCACAAGCCATGGAGAAAAGGGCCTCAATCCGGCCAGGGCCCGAAACGACCGATCCTACTACCAGTTCGCTCGTCCCGAAATCGCGGGGCTGGTTCCGGTGACGGCGCGGCGGGGCTTGGACGTGGGCTGCGGAGCGGGCCGGCTTGGCGAAGCCATCAAACGGCGGCAGCCTTGCGAGGTGGTTGGCATCGAAATGAATGAGCGGGCAGCCAGTGCCGCCCGCCTGTGCCTGGACGAGGTGATCGTGGAGGACGCCGAGTCGCCGCGAGTTGACTTCGCGCAGGCATCGTTCGATTTCGTGACCTGCGCCGACGTTCTCGAACACTTGCGGCAGCCGAGGCAACTGCTCCAGCGCATTCGCCGCTGGCTCAAGCCCTCCGGGTGCCTGGTCGCCAGCATCCCCAACGTGGCCCACCACGGCGTAGTCACCGGCTTGTTGGAAGGCAACTGGACGTACGAGCCGGCCGGCCTTCTGGACCAGACCCACTTGGCTTTCTTTACCCGACGGGAGATCGAGCGGCTCTTGTACCGGGCCGGTTTCGAGATCGCATCGATCGAGCCCGTCCCCGGAGCCGGATACGACGAGTGGCAGCGCGCCGGCTCGCCGCCCGAAGTCAAGATCGGTCCGCTGCACATCAGCGGGCTGGTGCGCGAGGACGCCGAAGCGTTCTACACCTACCAGTACCTGGTCGTGGCCGAGCCCGCGGAGCTGCCCAGGTTTGGGCTGACTTCCATCGTCATGGTCACCCGCGACGCGCTTGCCTACACCCGGCAGTGCGTCGAGAGCATCCGCGCCTACACCGACGAGCCGTACGAGCTGATCGCCGTCGACAACGGCTCGACCGACGGCACGTACGAATACCTGGCCTCGCTGCCCGGCATCAGCCTGATCGGCAAGGGGGCCAACGAGGGGTTCGCCGCGGCCGCCAACGCGGGGATCGAGGCCTGCCAAGGCGAGCAGGTCTTGCTCTTGAACAACGATGTTCTGGTCACCACCGGGTGGCTGCGGCGGCTCCTCGAAGCGCTCCACAGTCAACCAGACGTCGCCCTGGTTGGACCGATGACCAACTGCACGGCCGGCGCGCAGCGCATCGAGGCGCCCTACTTGGAGCTGGACGATCTCGACGACTTCGCCTGGACCTGGGCAAAGCGGCACGACCGAGCCCGCGTCGACGCGCCTCAACTGTCCGCGTTCTGCCTGCTGTTCCGCAAAGAGCTGGTCACCCGGATCGGCCTTCTGGACGAGCGCTACAAAGACGGGCTCTATGCGGACCTCGATTTTTGCCGCCGCGCCCACCTCGCCGGCCTCCGCGCCGTGATCGCGCGCGACGCCTACGTCCACCACTTCGGCCATCGCTCGTTCATGGCCGCCAGGTTGGACCAGGATGCCCTGGCTGTGGCGGCCCGGCGCGTGTTCGAAGAAAAATGGGCAAGTGCCGAGCGTCAGGAGCGTTGCCCGCCGCCCCCGCTAACCCACCGGCAGGAATGCGCACGTTGCCGATCCGGCGACCATTCCTGCAACTGCGGTAAGGCGGCGGGTCGCTCCGCGACGCGCTTCCGCCAGGATCTTGTTAGCGAATTCGACGCGGAATCCGGGGCGAAGGTTGCACGCCGTTCGACGATGCGCTTCCAGCAGGACTTTGTTAGCGACTTCGACCAGTTCGACCTTTCAGGCCCGCCGTTCGCCTTCGTGCGGTTCGGCGACGGCGAACGCGCCATCTGCTGCCGATCGCCGGTCGTGACGCAAGACGGCTGGTCCTATCCCGGCGGCGACTCGGCCTTCGCCGACCAGCTCATGGCCGCCCTTTGCCACTCGGGGCCGGACTATTACGTTGGCATCTCGGACGCCTGCTGCGACCCCGCCTCGCACGACTGGTACCTGAAGAATGTCCGCGTGCCCCTGGAGCGACTGACGTTCGCCAACATCTTCGTCAACGGCAACTATCCCAGGTTTCGGGAGTTGCTTCGGGCGCCCGGCCTCAGCGGGGCGGCCATCGTCTCGTCCGAGGGGGGCGATTTTCACGTCCCAGCCGACATCTTGGGCGCCGGACAGGATTTTGACGTGGACGACCTGGTCCGGCGGCTATTGCACGTCGATCGGCCGATGCTCGTCTCGGCCGGCCCTGCCTCGTGCATCATCATCCACAGGTACTGGCAGCAGGCCACAAACAAGCAGGTGATCCTCGACGTCGGCTCGGCCATCGACGAGCGGACCAAGGGGCGCAAGACGCGCGCCTACCAGATTCCAGGCACCCCCAAATCCGAATTGATTTGCACATGGTAGATCCAGAAATGCCAGGCCGACAAATGCCAGACAGCCGGATGGCAGACCGAGCAACACTAGACATCACCGTGGTTTTGACCACGTACCGGCGCCCGCAGGTCCTGAGCCCACAGGTCGAGGCCATCCGGGCCCAGACGGTCGCACCGAAAGAAATCTGGGTTTGGGCCAACCAGCCGACGCGGAAGCAGCAGTCGCATTTCCGGCGGCTGAAGCTGGACCGCGTGGTCGCCTCCAGCGCCAACGCCCGCGTACACGCCCGCTTCGCCCTGGCCCTGACGGCGCGGACCCAGTACGTCGCCCTGTTCGACGACGACACGCTTCCCGGCCCCGCCTGGTTCGAAAACTGCCTGGCGACCATGGAATGTACGCCGGGCATCCTGGGCGCGGCCGGCGTCCGGATATTCGGCTCCGGCTACGCGAACCGGACCGTTCACGGCTGGCACGATCCATCGCCCGACACGGTCGAGGTCGACCTGGTCGGGCACGCCTGGTTTCTGCGTACCGAGTGGCTCCGGTTCCTGTTCGATGCGCCTGCCGTGACCGGCACGAACGGCGAGGACATCGAGCTGTCGGCGCGGGCCCTGCGGCTGGGCGGCATCCATACGTATTGTCCGCCGCACCCGCCGGGCGACCGTCGGCTCTGGGGCTCGACCAAGGGCGTCGAATTGGGCAGCGACGCCGTGGCCGCCTCCCGGCTTCCCAAGCACCTCGAGGAGCGGGACCTGATCGTCCGCGCCGAGATCGAGGCCGGCTGGCAGCCGCTGTGGCAGCGGGCCAACAACAACGCCCCGTCGACGGCGGCTGCGGGCACGGCGCTCGCCATCGCCCCGGAGGCGACCAGCTTGGCCGATATTCAGCCGGTGGCACAATCCGCCGCGGCGGAGGTCGTGGTGACCGAGCCAACGAACATCTGGCAACTTGTTCCGGCGGGAGTCAAACGAATCCTTCACGTTGTGCCGCAGGTGCTCGGCGAGATCGGCGACGATGCGGCCGGCGGCAATTCGCACCTGCCAACCGCCGTACAGGCAGCCGAAGTCGTGCGGGTCACTGTCCATGACATCGAAACAGCCCCGGCCGGCTTCGCGGAGGGCCCGTTCCACTGCATCGTCTGCGACGACGTGCTGACCGAGGTGGTCGAACCGCAGGCGTTCCTCCACGCGCTTCACGCCCGCCTTTCGCCAGAAGGGTGCCTGGTGGCCGACGTGCCGAACGTGCGGCATCATCGGATCCTGCAAGGTCTTTTGGCCGGCCGCTGGCCCGCGGGCGCCCTGGGCCCGCTGCGCCCGCGCGACAAGCGCCTCTACACCCGCCGGGAGATTGAGAAATGCCTTTACCGCGCGGGATTGCGTGTGGATTTCCTCCGGCCGGCGACTGAGTCGGCGCACGCAGGCGCCTTCGAGCCCCAGCGGATAAACACGGTTCGCGCCGGCCGGCTGCACGTGGGCGGCCTGTCGGCGGCCGAGGCCGCCGAGTTTTATGCAGAGCGCTTCTTCGTCCGCGCAACGCCGGTCGAGCGGCCCGAATATCCGCTCACGTCGATCGTCATCGTGACCCACAACCAGTTGGACTATACGCACCAGTGTTTGGAGAGCATTCGCTTCCGCACCGATCAGCCCTACGAGCTGATCCTCGTGGACAACGGCTCGACCGACGGCACCGTCGAGTATCTGCGGGAGTGCGACGACGTGCGGCTGATCATCAACGACACCAACCGCGGCTTTCCGGCCGCCGCCAACCAGGGCATCCAGGCCAGCAGCGGCAGCCGGATCCTGCTCTTGAACAACGACGTGCTCGTGACCACGGGCTGGCTCGACCGGCTGCTGGCGGCCCTGGACGGCGACCACTCGATCGGCCTTGCCGGGCCCTGCTCGAACAACGTCAGCGGCTCCCAGCGAGTGGACGCGAGCTATGGCGACCTGGCCAGCCTGGACGGTTTCGCCTGGGATTGGGGCCACGAGCACGATCGGCGCGTCGAGGAAGTCGACCGCCTGGTCGGTTTTTGCCTGCTCGTGCGCCGCGAGCTCGTCGACGCAATCGGCCTGCTGGACGAGCGGTTCGGCATCGGCAATTTCGAGGACGACGATTTCTGCCTGCGGGCCCGCCAGGCCGGCTTCAAGGCCGTCATCGCCCGCGACGCCTTCGTACACCACTTCGGCCACGCCACGTTCCAGGGCAGTGGCATCGACCTCAACGGCCTGCTGGAGCGCAACGAGCGGCTCTTCCGCGAGAAATGGAGCTCGCCGCCGGCCGCCAACGGGAGGAATGGCCCGCCGTTGGACGTTCAAACCCGGCAGGTTCACCCCGGGCCGCCGCCCATGCCGGAAACAGTGCCGCCACGTTTCACCGCGCGACTTGCTGAAACTGGCGGCCTGCGCCTCGTGCAAGGTGAGCCGCTTGTTTCTCTGTGCATGATCGTCCGCAACAACGAGCCAACCATCGGGCCCTGCCTGGAGAGCATCCGGCCCTGGGTCGACGAGATGATCGTCGTAGACACGGGCTCCCTGGACCAGACGCCGGCCATCTGCCAGCGGCTCGGCGCCCGCGTGTTCCACTTCCCCTGGTGCGACGATTTTTCTGCCGCCCGCAACGAGTCGCTCAGACATGCCCAAGGAAAGTGGATTTTCTGGATGGACTCCGACGACGTCATCGATTCTGAGAACGGCCGCAAGCTGCGGGCCCTGATCTTGGAGGCAGACGGCTCCGAAAAACCGCTTCCCGAAACGCTGCTGGCCTTCACCGTGGCCGTCCATTGCCCGGCGGCCGGCGCCGACGGCTTTGCGGGTGCAACCGTCGTCGATCACGTCAAGCTGCTGCGGAACCGGCCCGATCTGCGGTTCGTGAACCGCATCCACGAGCAGATCGTGCCCGCCGTCCGCCGCGCCGGCGGCGACATCCAGTTCACCGACATCTACGTCATTCACGCCGGCGCTGACCGGACCCCGGAGGGCGAAAGACGCAAGATCGAGCGGGACCTGCGCCTCTTGAAACTGGAGCTGGCCGACAAGCCCGCCGATTCGTTCGCGCTCTTCAACCTGGGCATGACCTATGCCGACGCCCGCCGCTACGAAGAAGCGATCAGCACCTTGCAGGCCTGCCTGGCGGCGGCCGATCCGGACGAATCGCACGTCCGCAAGGTCTACGCGCTCTTGGTCAGCAGCCACTACCAGCTCGGGCGATTTGACGCCGCCTGGGAAATCTGCCAGGCCGGCCGCCGGCTGTTTCCCAAGGATCCGGAGCTTTTGTTCCGCGAGGGGCTGGTCGCCCATCACTTCGGCCGGCTGGACCAGGCCGAGCAGGCGTACCTGGCGGCGCTGGCCAACGACGACGATGTGCACTTTTCGAGCATGGACCGGGGCATTGTCGGTTACAAGGCGCGGCACAACCTCGCCGCCGTCTACAGCGACATGGGCGCCGTGGACAAGGCGGAACAGCAATGGCGGCTGGCCTTGGCCGAGGTGCCCGCCTATGCCGACGGCTGGCGGGGCCTGGGCGAAACGCTCTTTCTCCAAGACAAGCTACCCGAGGCCCGGCAGGTATTGGAGCAAATTGCCGCGCAAGACCCGGCCGACGCCGCGTCGCTGCACAACCTGGGGACCGTCTACCTGCGGACGCGCCAGTACGAGCGGGCCATCGACGCCTACCGCGCATCGTTGGACGCTCGGCCGGACTCGCCCGACACGCACGTCCACCTGGGGTACGCCCTCAAGGAGTCGGGCCGCCTGGCCGAGGCGGTCGATGCCTGGATGAAGGCCCTCGAGCTCGATCCGGGCAACGCCGACGCCCGCCGCGAGCTGGGCGGCTGCGGACTCATCGAGGCCGTGGCGTTTCGCTGAGCATCCAAGGTGAATTTGAGACCACGAAATACGAGCCATCCGAAACCGATTTGAACCAAACTAAATTTCAGCCAAACCTTGTTTTGACGGAGAACAATCATGCCGGACAACATCATCATCTGCACTTGCAGTGCGGCTCCCAATGGCGCCGCCCAGACGTATCGAGTAACGCTGAGCGGCGTCGCGAACCAGAACTGCCCTTTCTGCGAGGATTTCAATGGCAAGCCGCTCGACTTTAGCCACATGTTCATGTGCGGTTGGGAAATCAGCGGCATCGGCGTTTGCGGGTTCAATTCGGGAGGGTTGAGCTTCGTCAGGGAGGCCGACGGCAGCCTGTCGGCGCTGGTGTCGCTCGTCGACGGCGTCACTTTCAAGGGCACGAACCTTCCCAGCGCGCTCACGTTTCCAAATGCGCTTCCGATAGCGAGCGACACTTCCGCCACCTGCGACTTCTCCGGGGCCAGCGCCAAGATCAGCGTGGTGCTGCCCCCCTTCGGCCAGATCAAAGCGGAGTGCATGCCAAAACTGGTCGCCGAGTGCATGCAGAAGTGCATCGACAACGCGGAGCTTGGCGAGCCGACGATGTGCTGCTACCCGCAATCGTCGTGCGGTAACTGTGAAGAAAACGGTCCCTGCGAGTGCGGCACGCCCGTCCAGTCAAAGCAAGAAATACTCTTCAACGGCTGCGAGGAATGCACTGTCGTAACCGGCTGCCCGCAGGGTTCGTCGCCAGCCGGGGGAGGTAATGGCGGAGGCAATGGCGGCACCGGTGGCGACTGTTCCACCGGCATCTGCCCGGCCGGAAAGGCCGTTTACTCCCGCAACGCGCTCTCCGACGCGCAGGACATGCTCGATCGTTTGCAGGCCCTCGTCACCCCCCGGATCCCGGGCGTCGGAACCGGCCCCGGCAAAGTCAACATCAACAATGGAAATCTGACCGTCCAGGTCGGCATCCCGTATGCCGGCCCTTACGGTCCCGGCCCCTTCCTGACCTACAATGCGGATCTGTCCATCGCCAGCGAGTACGGCCACGGTTGGATCGGCGCCCACAAGCGCAAGGTGACCGAGGTCGACATGATGACGGCCAAGGTCACCGACAGCATCGGCTCGGTGTTCCGCTACACGAACAAGGACGCCAGCGGCAGGTACCTGCCCCCCGGCGGCGTCCGCAACGCCCTGGTCAAGAACGCGTTCGTGAACACCTGGACCGAGACGCAGCCCAACGGCGTCAAGTTCCACTACAATTCCTCCGGCACGCTCTCGGCCATCCAGCTCAAGTCGGGCGGGCGCTACACGCTCACCCATGACGGCGGCGGAAAGATCACCCGGGTCCTCGATCCCTTTAACCGCAGGACCACGTACGCCTACGACGGCAGCAACAAGATCAAGCGGATCCTGGAGCCCAGCGGCCGGATCACGACCCTCTCGGTCGACGCCAACGGCGACCTGGTCAGCCACACCACGCCCGAGCTCTGCCAGACGCAATTCAAGTACAATGCCCAGCACAAGATGACGGCCCACGTCGACCCGATGGGCGGCCGCACCTCCTACAGCTACGACGGCAACGGGTTCGTGGGCAGCGTCCGGACGCCCGAGGACCATCGCACCACGTTCACCTGGATCGACTGGATTACCACCAAGGTCACCGACGCCAAGAACCAGGTCACCACGGTCCTCTACGACATGTCGCGCAACATCAGCGGCGTGATCAACCCATTGGGCGAGCGGACCACGCTCGTCTGGCACACCGACCGGCTGGCCACGCACATCGACGGCAACGGCAACCGGACCACGCTCTCGTACGCGAACTTCACCAACCGGACGTATGCCCTCAAGTCAATCGTCGAGCCGACCGGCGGCCGGTTCACCTACGTCTTCGACTCCAGCGACCGCGTCTCGGCCCTGGTTGACGCCAACGGCAACCGCAACACGCTGGTCTGGGACGCCAGCGGCAACCGCGTGGCGATCGTGAACCCCTTGAACCAGCGGACCACCT
The DNA here is from genome assembly GCA_040901675.1 of Pirellulales bacterium. Classification (GTDB taxonomy): domain Bacteria; phylum Planctomycetota; class Planctomycetia; order Pirellulales; family JAICIG01; genus JBBDNX01. The sequence goes on from JBBDYJ010000032.1 coordinate 119,178, forward strand.
ACGTCCACAATAGCCGCGGCCAGATCCACGCCTCGGTCGACGCCCTGGGCAACCGCCACACGACGGTTTACGACAGCGTGGGGCTGATCGCGGCCCACGTGAACCCGTTAAACCAGCGGACTAGCTACGCCTACGACCATGGCCGCCCCAAGCGCGTCCAGAACCCGCTCGGGCAAATCACCACCTACGTCCGCGACTTGATGAACCGCGTCACGGCGAAGGTCAACGCCCTAGGCAACCGGACCACGTACGGCTACGACCTCAACGGGCGTCTCGTGAAAACCAAGAACGCCCTCTCGTTCATCACCACGCAGGTCTGGGACGTTGGCAACCATCTCGCCGCCACGGTCAACGCCATCGGCGCCCGGACCACGTACGCGCATGACGCGCTGGCCGACACCATTCGCGTGCAAAACCCCTTAGGCAGAATCACTACCAGCGTCTACGACAAAGCCCGCCGCCGCGTCGCGGTGGTCAATCCTCTCGGCCAGCGAACCACCACCGGGTACGACAAGGCGGGATTGCCGGTCCGGGTGCAGAATGCTCTCGGCAACATCACAACCTTCCTGTTTGATGCTGCTCGGCGGCCGCAGGCTATCATCAATCCATTGGGTCAGCGCACTACCATGGCCCATGACAAGGCTGGTCGCCAGATCCGGCTGCAAAACGCGCTCGGCGAGATTACGACCACGGCTTGGGACAAGGCAAACCGCCGCGTCGCCACTGTGGACGGCCTCGGCAATCGGACAACCTTTGGCCATGACGCCGCCGGCCGGAACGTCCGAGTCCAGAATGCGCTGGCGCGAATAACGACAACGGCCTTCGACAAGGCGAGTCGGAGGGCGTCCACGGTAGATCCGGTTGGCAATCGAACCACGTACGCCCATGATTCTGCTGGGCGTCAGGTTCGCGTGCAGAACGCCTTGGGCAAGATCACCACGACGGTGCTGGATGCGGCAGGACAGCGGCGCGCGATGGTCGATCCGCTTGGGAATCGGACCACCTACACCGCGGACAAAGTCGGGCAGACCGTCCGGGTCACGAATCCGCTGGGCAAGTCCGGCACGATGGTTTATGATGGCGCAGGGCAGACAGTGGCCTTGGTCAACGCCCTGGCCCAGCGGACGACGTTGGGCTATAACCTGGTCAACGAGCGCGTAAGCATGCGCGATGCCAACAACAACGTGACCACCAGCGTATTCGACGCCGCGGGCCGCGGCGTGGCGACCGTGAACGCTCTTGGCCGTCGGGTCACGCAGGTCTTCGATGCCGCTTCGCAGCGCGTGGCGGTCGTCGATGCTCGCGCGAACCGCACATCGTTCTCGTTCGACCAGGCCAGCCGCATGGTTCTGGAGCTCGATGCACTTGGCAACCGGACCACGTTGGTGAGCGACGCCATCGGCCGGCCTCTCGCTCGCCTGGACGCCCGCGGCAACCGCGTCACCTATGTCCACGACGCGGCTGGCCGGCAAGTGGGGCGGCGATACTCGGACGGCACGCGGGTCACCATGGCCTACGATCCCGTTTCGAACCGTACCCTGTTGCACGACTCCACCGGGCGATACACCTCGACCTACGACGAGCGCAGTCTCTTGCGGAGCGCGCGGAGCCCGGCGAGCAAGATCATCACGTACACCCATGATCCCGTGGGCAGGCGCGCCTCGATGATCGAGCCCGATGGCGGGCGGTTCACGTACTCGCACGATGATGCCGGGCGCATGTCGGCCATGCGAAACCCGTTCAGTGAGCGAACCACGTGGACCTACGACGGCGCTTCCCGGAAAACGGTCGAGCGTCTGGCCAACGGAACGCGGGCCAGCCTGAGCTATGACGACGCTGACCGGCCGCTCTCGGTCTACAACCTCAAGAGCGACGGAAGCGCCCTTTCCAGCTTCGATTACCTGCTCGATGGCGTCGGCAACCGGTTGCGGGTCGTTGAGTCCAACGGCGACCGGGTGACCTGGAGCTACGATGCGACCTACCAGTTGCGCAACGAACGCCGGTCTGGGACAAACGCCTACAACGTGACGCACACGTACGACCCTGCGGGCAATCGGACCGTAAAGATTGACGGCGGAGCGCGGACGACGTGGAGCCATGATGCCGCGAATCAAGTCGTCACCGGCGCTGCTGGTGCCGGCACGACGACATTCACGTTTGACAACAGCGGCAACCAGGCTCTCGAAGTCGCCCCGGTGAACCAGCGGACCACGTATTCGTGGAACATCGACAACCGGCTCACGCGGGTGTGGCTGCCTTCGGGCGTCCGCAACACGATGGTGCACAGCGCCGACGGCAAGCGCGTCCAAAAGGAAGATTCCGCGGGGACGAGCAAGTTCGTCTGGGACGTGCAGAACATTTTGGTGGAGACGGATGCCGGCGATCTCACCCAGGCGCTGTACAGCCTGAATCCACAGCTCTTTGGCGAGCTCGTGAGCCAGCGGCGCGGAAGCACGTCCAGCTTCTTGCACTTCGACGCGCTAGGCTCAACGGGTGCTCTGACCACCGCCTTGCAGGCGATCAGCGACACCTATCTGCACAAAGCGTTCGGCGAAGTCCTGACGACTAGCGGCTCGACCGTGAATCCCCATCGCTTCGTCGGACGGCAAGGGTACTTCTTTGATCCCGACCTGACCGGCTACCACGTCCGTGCGCGGAGTTACGACGCCTCTCTTGCGCGCTGGCTCTCGAAGGATCCGTCCGCTCTCGCCAGGCTCGTGCCCTTTATCCCGCCAGTGGCACTATCCCAAAACGCGCCGGTCGACTTTAATGCCTTTCGCTATGTTGAGAACAACCCTGTCAATCGACTTGACCCTAACGGTCTTGGTGCATGGGAGTGCATGGTGAAAGCACTGGAGGAATTTGGAATTCCATTGGCGGTTGTTTATGGAATTGTGGGGTGCATCCTTGCGGGGGCAGGCACGGCCTGGGCTGCCGGAAGTGGCGGGCTTATTATCCTTGCCTGTCTTGGGGGTGCTGCCCTCGGGCTGGGTGTCCTCGTGATCTGCCCGCTTCTCACCTGTTGGGCGTTCGGCCTCTGAGCTCCCAGGAAGCGGCGGTTTGAATCAAAGAAATCGAGCCAAGCAACAGATGGAGTTAGGAACAATGTCTCCTCCAGATGGGAATCACGAACGCAACCTCCAAGACCTGGCACTGTGCGTGGAGGCTTACTACCAGCACGGGCTTCGAAGCTTTGCCCTTCCGTGCCTCCTTCCATGTGCTCTAATCTTCTTCGCGATTCCTTTTTTAGTCTTCTTTTACGGTTCCGGGATGATGTGGCTTGCGCTCGTGCCCGCGGTGATCCCGCCCGTGGTTGTCTACCGGCGTCGTCGTGACATCAGGGAGATCCGCGGGTACCTCAAGATACTTCGGAGTGCCGATCCTGCATTAGCGTATGGTGCGATGTCCATTCCGAGGCTTATGATCGCGTGTTCGTTGCACGCATTTGCCCTGATGGCGGCTGCTGCAGCGATTGCCTCTCTTTTGGGGACGGCCGAGGAGCCCTCGCTCGGCATTACCGCCGCACTATGCGCGATCCAGGCTCTGCTTATCGAAATCAGTCTATGGGAGTTTCGCCGGCGCCAAATCCGGTTAGCGCTGTGCACATTCTTTGTCGGGGCACCTGTCTGTACAGGATTGCTGTACTTATACATCTTCGTATTGGTGCCCCGCCTTTGAGCAGACCGAGAGCGAAGAAAGAGAACCTAGCGAAAGCGCCGGTGAAAACCGGCAGGGAGTCGGGGATGCAAGAGCCCCACACTGAAGGACCAGCAAACCATGCTGGGCGCGAGTCATGCGCCGCGACGGCAACGTGGCGGGTAAGCGTTGACGGCGATTTAAGGGGCGCAGCTCATTGGGCCGTCGAGCCGCCCAGCGGCGGCACGCCCTCGCTTCGGCTGGCCGAGACCGGCGCTGACTTCCGGGAAGCCAGTGTTCACTGGCGCTCGCCGCCGGAGTGCTTTGCATGCCGGTTCTCCGCGCCTTCATCACGTTCGGCACGCGGCCGGAAGCCATCAAGATGGCGCCGATCATGGACGAGTGCCGCCGCCGGGCCGGCCAAATCGAAGCCATCGTCTGCCTCAGCGGCCAGCACCATCAGCTCCTGTCGCAAGTCACGGACTACTTTAATATCCGGGCCGACGTCGACCTGGCCCTGATGCGCCCCGGCCAGTCGCCGGCCGAACTCACCGCACGCTGCCTCGCCCAGCTCGATCGCGAGCTGGCGCGCATCCGCCCCGATTGCTTGGTCGTTGATGGCGGCCGCCCTGGCCGCATTCTTGCGCCACGTCCCGCTGGTGCATGTCGAAGCGGGCCTGCGAACGGGCAACCTGCTGGCTCCTTGGCCTGAGGAAATGAACCGCCGGGTGGCCAGCCTGGCCGCCACGCTCCACTGCGCGCCCACCGAGCGCGCGGCCGCCAACCTGCGCGCCGAGGGCATCGCCCCGCCCAGCATCCACGTGACAGGCAACACCGTGATCGACGCGCTGCTTCAAACCGAGAGCGCGAGCGGGCCAACGCCGCCCACTGGCAACGCCAATACCCGATGCTCGCGGCCGGCGCCTGGTCCTCATCACCGGCCACCGCCGCGAAAATCTTGGCAGCAGCGGCGGCCTCCAGCGGGTCTGCCAGGCCGTCGCCGCCCTGGCGCAACATTTCACCGACGTCGAGTTCCTCTATCCGGTCCACTTGAATCCCCAAGTCCAATCCGCGGTCCGTCCGCTCTTGGCCCGCCTGCCCAACGTCTGGCTGGTCGAGCCAGCCAGCTATGGCTCATCGCAATAAATCTGCAACATTGGTCTCGACACGGGACAAGTATAAAACAAGCGAGGATTGATGAGGCCAAGTGCTGTATGGCATACAATGCGTGTGTTGCGGCAAACCAGAATGACCCTATGTGCAAGGGAGACGCATGTATCTTGTAGTGCTGTCTGGCTTTCGACGTGCTCGGACGTGCCGCCGGTTGTCAAGCTGCTTATGGCGAACGATCCAATTCAGATGGACATTCAGTCTGACAGGACTCTTCCTATTGGTAGCAACCGTGAGTATAGGGATTGCTGTTGCGGTGCACGTCTTCCGCTCCGTATACGATGCTTTCGATATACAGTTGGTCCCGGCTTGGGCTATAGCCCAGGATGGCTCCCGCTTCGCGCTTGCCTCATATGACTGGAAGCTCTGGGAGAGTCAGCCGCGGGAAGGAGCACTGTTGCTTTACGATACGGAGACCGGTCCGTCATGCACATTTCGGTGGCCGCTGTCGAGTCGTCCTTCGTGTCTCGCTTTCGACCGATCCGGGCATATTCTTGCGGCGGGTTGCTCAGACGGGAAGATTGCCGTTCTCAATGCGCTTACCTGTCAAAGGCAGGCTGAAGTGAAGGTTAATGGTCACGTTACGGCGGTCGCGGTCTCACCGGGCAAAGATGTTTTGGCCGCTGCTATTCGAGGCACGAGCGCCACAACCCTTTTTAATGCCGCCGATGGCAGCTTGATTGCAGAACTGCCTGGAAAGTCCGACTTCACATGCTTGGTATTTTGCCAACAGGGGACAGTCGTCGCTGGTGGGTCCAGCACGGGTACCGTGCATATCTGGCACGTCCAACGTCAAGCGGCGGTCACAGCTATACAGGCGGGCTCCACGCCAATAACCGCGTTGGCTCTTTCCCCCGATGGTCGGGAAATCGCAGTCGGTAGTGACGATGGAAGCTTAGGGATTTGGATCGTTGAAACCGGTGCTCGACGCCGCATATTTCCCGGGCAGACCACAAAAATTGGCGGGGTCGCATTCTCGCACGACGGCACTCGCCTTGCCGTGGCGACAGGAGATACGACGCGGCTCTGGGACCTAGTGGAGGATACCCATTCGCCAGTATTTGCACATGGGACTGTCTGGGCGATCGCGTTGGCTGCTCGGGGGGCTGGGCTGATACGCGTCACCCCTGAGAGCATTGAGCACTGGGATACGGATGGAAGACGGATTCGATCATTACCTCTTGCGCGGTCGCGGGACGTGCCACAGCCGTGGGGCATCATCGCCGGCGTTTTCGTCCTATGGGCGGTTGCCCTGGCTGCCGCATGGAGGAACATAGTGCGGCGGAGGCGGGCCGCCATGAACCCAACGGGATGACGGAACGGTTCATCCCTTGCGTTTTCATCACCGAGTCGGGAGGACAATCATGCCTGACTATGGCTTGTCGGCCGTTACTTCCTCAAGCCTGGAAAGCGGACGCAACTCATTGTTTTCGGTCGTGGCCGATCACCAGGCGCCCCATCCTCGGTAAGAGAGCTTCGTTCAGGAGCGCCGAGCCGCGCAGCGGCGGCAAGCTCCTTTAGTCGGTCAAGGGTGCCGCTGACTCGCTGACTGACTTCCGAGAAGGCAGCGTTTACCGCCCCCTCGAGCCCAGGTGCTTTTGCATGTCGATGCGCGCGTTCATTACGTTCGGCACTCGACCGGAAGCCATCAAGATGGCGCCGATCATTGACGAGTGCCGCCGACGGGGCGGCCGAATCGAAGCGATCGTCTGCCTGACCGGCCAGCACCATGAGCTCCTCTCCCAAGTCACCGACTATTTTAATATCCGGGCCGACGTCGACCTGGCCCTGATGCGCCCCGGCCAGTCGCCGGCCGAAGTCACCGCACGGTGCCTCGCCCAGCTCGATCGCGAGCTCGCGCGCCTGCGGCCCGATTGCGTCGTCGTCCAGGGCGATACATCGACTGTGATGGCGGCCGCCCTGGGTGCATTCTTCCGCCACATCCCGCTGGTACACGTCGAGGCGGGCCTGCGAACGGGCAACCTGCTGGCCCCCTGGCCCGAAGAATTGAACCGCCGGGTGGCCAGCCTGGCCGCCACCCTCCACTGCGCGCCTACCGAGCGGGCGGCCGCCAACCTGCGCGCCGAGGGCATCGCCCCGGCTACCATCCACGTCACCGGCAACACCGTGATCGACGCGCTGCTTCAAACCCGACAGCGGGAGCGGGCCAACGCCGCCCACTGGCGGCGGCAGTACCCCATGCTCGCCAACCGCCGAATGGTGCTCATCACCGGCCACCGCCGTGAAAACCTTGGCAGCGGCGGCCTCCAGCGGGTCTGCCAGGCCGTCGCCGCCCTGGCGCGCCGCTTCACCGACGTCGAGTTCCTCTATCCGGTCCACTTGAACCCGCAAGTCCAGTCCGCGGTCCGTCCGCTTTTGGCCGGCCTGCCCAATGTCTGGCTGGTCGAGCCGGCCAGCTACCCGGCCTTCGTCTGGCTGATGGAGCGGTCGCACTTGATCTTGACCGATTCGGGCGGCATTCAGGAGGAAGCGCCCTCGCTGGGCAAGCCGCTGTTGGTCACGCGCGACACGACCGAGCGCCCCGAGGCGGTCGAGGCCGGCGCCGTCGAGCTCGTCGGAACCAACATCGAGCGCATCATTGACCGGACCGCCCTCTTATTAACCGACCCCGCCGCCCACGCCGCCCACCGCGTCGCGCTCAAGCCTTACGGCGACGGCCGCGCCGCCCCCCGCATCGTCGACCTCATGCTTCAGTCCCTCCCACACCTCTCTCCCCATCCGAAATTCTGTACATAATTTCGACCACCCCCCTTGACACCCAGCCACCGCCTGCGGTATAGAGGAGGCAGGCGAAACACTGAAGGGGGGAGAGCCACTTGCCCGACACGACCGCCGGTCACGGATAGAATAGCCATTCTGCCACAGGCGGACCTGCTTGCACGGATCAGCCGACAGGGACCAAAGAGCCAAGACCGCAATGAGGCTGGAGACCGGAGGCTGGAGACCAGAGGACAAAGAAGACAAGACCAAGACCAAAGTGCCAAGACCAGACCCAAGCACCAAGACCCAAGTACCCAGTACCCCTCTCTTCCCCAAGTTCCGGATTGTTCGGATTAAAGTCGCGAAAAGTGGTGAACAACTCAGCTAGTTTCTAGTTCCTGGTTCCTGGTTTCTAGCAAACCAGCAACCAAGAACCAGACTTCGGCGAGCTCAGTCGAGTCGCAACCAGCAACCATTCTGACTTCTGACGCCTAAATCACCATAAATCGGGAAACAACTCGAATGAGTCGTTAGTGGGTAGTGGCCAAGTGGTCCGCACGTACCAAGCACCAAGATCCAGTTCTGACTTCTGACCCTTAAATCATCGAAAATCGGGAAACAACTGGACACGAAAGCGGACGCGACGAAAGCGCCGGTGAAAACCGGCAGGGAGTCGGCGATGCAATGCAAGAACCCCCACAGCGAAGCAGTAGCGAGCCACGCTGGCTCACGAGTAATCCGCCGGCGACGGCAACGTCGCGGGCGTGCGCCGCGGCTCGCGGCGGGTGTCTTGCTACCAGGAGCAACGGCACACGGAGTGTGCCTGCTACTTTGGGTCATTTGTTCTCGGGGGCGGCGGGGCGGTGGTAGAGCACGGCGCATTGCTCGTGGCGAGTGCCGCTTTGATCGGTGACGGCGAACAGGGTCGGCCCCCAAAAGGATACGCCGGCGTGCGTGCCGTCCTTGCCCAACAGGTAGAACGTCACGTTGAACTTGGGCCGCCCCTCGGAGTCGCGCAGACGCCCGGCAGTCCGCTTCACCACGCGGTTCAACATCTCCATGCCCGCGTCGTGCGGCGACATGCCGGCACGCATCCACTCCACGGCCGCGAAACTGCTGAGGTTCTCGATGTTGGCTTCGCCGCGGCCCGTGCTGCCACAGGAACCGACAGCGTTGTCCACGTAAAGTCCGGCGCCGATCGAGCAGGAGTCGCCCAGGCGGCCCGCCAGCTTGAAGGCCAGCCCGCTGGTCGTGGTCGCGCAGCTCAAATCGCCGGCCGCGTTCAGCGCCGCACAGTGGATGGTGCCGGTGGTCCGCTGCTTCTTGAAGTATTCGAGCACGTCGGGGTCGAGCTGGTCTTCCGGCGGCGGCAGCCAGTCGTCGTCCGGGCCGCGCGTCTGCCGCCAGTAGAGCCAGATCTTGCGGGCCCGCTCGGTCAGCAGGTCCTCCTCCTTGAAGCCTTGCGCCTTGGCGAACCGCAAGGCCCCTTCGCCGACCAGCAGAACGTGGTCGGTCTCGTCCATCACCAGCCGGGCCACACGCGACGCGAACCGCACGTTGCGCAAGGCGCCCACCGCGCCGGCCCGGTGCGTAGGACCGTGCATTACGGCGGCATCGAGCTCGACCACGCCGTCCTCGTTGGGCAGACCGCCATAGCCGACGGTCGTGTCGTTGGGATCGTCTTCGAGCAGGTTCACACCGGCAATCACCGCGTCGAGCGGGTCCGCGCCCGCAGCCATCATTTCGTAAGCGCGGCGGGTCGCTTCCAGCCCGTTCTTCGAGGCGATGACTTTCATGGGTTCTCGATTCCAAGCCGCCGGTATTTTTCCTTGTATTTTTCCCAGAGGCGTTTTTGCCGATCGTTGAGATCGACCTTCCGCCCCTGGATGAAGGCCGCGTGAACCTGCGTGGTGATCTCCAGGGGGTCGCCCGAAGTGACGATCAGCGTGGCGTCCTTGCCCGCCTCCAGCGATCCAAGCCGTTCGGCGACGCCCAGGATGCGGGCCGGATAGAGCGTGACCGCCTTGAGCGCCTCGTCGGGCGGCAGGCCGTGTGCCGCCGCCGCGCCGGCGTGGTGCGGCAAATCGCGGACCCTGGAAGGCTGCTGGGCCGCACTGATGCAGAACTCGACGCCGGCCTGGTGCAGCCGTGCGGGAACGGTGAAGGCGGTGTCGTACGGGTCGTCCCGGCGGCGGGGCAGGCGATTCACTCCGCCCACAATCACCGGGACCTGATGCTTCTTGAGCAGCTCGGCGCAGGCCGGCGCGTCGTAGCCGCCGACCAGCACGAGCTTCAGCTTTTCTTCCTGGACGAGTGCCAGGGCGGCCTGGATTTGCTGGATCTCGTCGGCGTGCACGAACAGGGGCAGGCGGCCTTCGAGCACTTCGGCCAGAGCTTCCCAACGGGCGTCGAACTTCAGCGGCGACGCACCGGCGCTGGCGCGGCCGTTCTTGGCGGTCAAGTAAGCCCGCGCGTCGGTCAACGCCTGGCGGATCTGGGTCAGCGACTTGTCCCGCGTGGCGAGCTGCTCCTGGGCGGAAGCTTCCATCCGCCAGGTGTACGTAGGCGCCATTCGCGGCCAGGTGAGGTGCATGCCGACGCCCGCCCGGACCGTCATGTCCTCCCATGTCCAGCCGTCGAGGTGGATCAAGGCCGAGCAGCCTGAAACGAGGCCCCCGGCCGGCGTGGAGAGCACGGTGAGTATGCCGGCGGAGCGGGCGACGGGAATCAATTCGCTGTCGGGGTTGATCGCCACCTGGGCCTTGACATTGGGGTTGATCGCGCCGGTCTCCGACTGGTCGCGCGTGGCCCGCACCGACGGGATCTCGACGAGCCCCAACGGCGTGAAGGCATCGATCAAGCCGGGGTAGACGTGCTGGCCGGCGAGGTCGATCCGCTCGGTATTGGGCGGCAATGCCAGATCGGTGCCGACGGCCACGATCTTGCCGCCTTCGAACAGGATCGCGCCGCCGGGTATCTCCGGTCCCGACACCGGGTGAATCGTGCCGCCCGTCAAAACGATCGGGTGGTTCTGCGGCGCGCCGGGCACCTCCGGCGAGGCACCGCTCTGCCTGGCGGCGCCCAGGGCGACGGTGGCGGCCAGGAGCCAGGCGAGGATGAATTGTGCGTTTCTCACTGGGGCCGCTCCTTACTCGTCGGCGTCGTCGTGGCCATGGTGACAAAAGATGTCTTCGCGAGGCCATGGGTTCTGGCGGGCTTCGTCGGGGCTTTCGACCGCTTCGCCCGAGGCGAGCACGCGCTGCACCAGGGCGGCGCGCATGGCGGCCGCTTCGTCGCGGCGGGACTGATCGTGCTCGCGGTCGAAGTACTTGCGGCCGTCGATCCAGGTCTGTTCGGCGCGCGAGTAGCTCGAAAGGGGCGAGCCGCTCCAAACGACCAGGTCGGCGTCCTTGCCCGGCTCGAGCGAGCCGACCCGTTCGGCGATGCCCAATTGGCGGGCCGGATTCAAGGTCACGAACTGCAAGGCCTCGTGCGGCGGCACGCCTCCGTAGCGGACGGCCTTGGCGGCTTCCAGATTCAAGCGGCGGCCCAACTCGGCGTTGTCGGAGTTGAACGAGACGACCACTCCGGCCCGGTGCATCAGCGCGCCGTTGTAGGGGATGGCGTCGAAGACCTCGAACTTGTAGGCCCACCAATCGGAGAAACTCGAGGCGCCCGCCCCGTGGCCGGCGATTGCATCGGCCAGCTTATAGCCTTCGAGGATGTGCTGCAGCGTGCCCACGCGGACGCCGAACTGCTCGCAGGTCCGCAGGAAGGCCAGGATCTCGTCCTGCCGGTAGGAGTGACAGTGGATCAGCCGCTTGCCTTCGAGCACTTCGGCCAAGGCTTCGAGCTCCAGGTCGATGCGGGGCGGAATGCCTTGCCGGCCCTGGTTGAAGGCATCGTGCGCCTGCCGGTAGTCGCGGGCGGCGCGGAAGGCATCGTGGACGAGCTGTTCCACGCCCATCCGCGTCTGCGGATAGCGGCTGCTATGCTGGTCGCCCCAGTTGCTCTGCTTGACGTTCTCGCCCAGGGCAAACTTGATCCCCGGCGGGGCGGCGGCGAACTTCATCTCCTCCGGCAGGGCGCCCCAGCGGAACTTGATCACCTGGTTCTGGCCCCCGATCGTGTTGGCCGACCCGTGCAGGATGTTGGCCGCCGTTACTCCGCCGGCCAACTGCCGATAAATGTTCACGTCGTTGGGATCGATGAAGTCGCCGATGCGGACCTCGGCGGTGATCGTCTGGCCGCTTTCGTTGACGCCGCCGTCCGTGGCGATGTGCGAATGGCAATCGATGATCCCCGGCGTGATATGCTTGTTCGTCGCATCGATCACCACGGCGCCTGCCGGGGCGGCCACGTCTTTGCCGACCGCCGTGATTCGACCCTGCTCGACGAGCACCGAGGCGTCGTCGAGCGTGCCGGCCGGTCCGGCGGTCCAGACCGTGGCGTGCTGAAAGACGACCGCGGCGGGTTGCTCCGGCGTGTGCGCCAGCCCGAACGCGCCCAGCGGATAGTTAACCGGGTAGAGCGCGGTTTTCGGCTTCTGCTCGTCCGGCTCTGGCGTCGTCGCGGCAGCCGGCGCAGGAGCGTTGGGCTCGGGCGGTGTGGGGGCCGGTTGCCCGTCGGGCGGCGCGGCGGCGGGCATGGGCTGCCCCGGCGCCTCCTCGGCTGGCGGCTGAGCTTGCTCCGGCTTTTTCTCATCTGCATCCGGCTTCGCCGAAAACGGCGCCGTCCGCCGGGCGGTGGCCGAGGTCTGCTTGCCGTCGGCCCAGACGACCACCCCCGTCCAGGTTGCCTCCGACTTGGCCCCAATGGCAGGCAGCACTCCAGGCCGGGTCTCGCTCGACGTGGCGCTGCCGCTGAACTGCACGACCCCCGGCCAGCCGACCGACTCGCCTTTGAAGCTGGCCGCAAGCTGCGAACCATCGAGGACGACATGAATGAGCTGCGCCTCCTTGTCGGCCCGCTTGACCTTGCCCGACAGCTTGGCCGGCTCGCCTTCCAGCTCGACGACGATCGCCTCACTGCCGCCGTCGGGCGTGGCCAATTCGAACGACCAGGTGCCGCGCAGATCGTTGGGCACCGAATCGTCCGGCAGGTACGGCCGGCCGTCGACCCATGTCTCCAACAGGCGGGTCTTCTCGTGGAACAAGTCGCCATCGGCAATCACCAGGTTGGCCGCCTTGCCGGCTTCCAGCGTTCCCAGGCGATCGGCCAGCCCGAACAACTCGGCCGGCGTGACGGTCAAGGCTGCCAGGGCGCGGTCGGGATTCAGCCCGCGCTGGACCGCCTTGCGAATCGCCGAAAGGAAGCCGCCCACGTCCGAAAGTCCATGCGTGGTGAAAGCGATCTTCACGCCGGCCGCGTCGAGTCGGGCCGGGTTCTCCGGGGAAATGTCCCAATGCAGCAGCCGCTCGAGGGCCACCGACATGGCCGCCTCTGGAGTCAGCACGTTGGGCGGCTTGGGAAAATTGACTGGCAAGATCACGGGGCGCCCGGCGGCTTTGACGGCCTCGAGGCGGCGGTACTCGGCCCCGCAGCCCCGGATGATGCAGTCGAGCTTGAACTCGCGGGCAAACTGGTCGGCCCTGAGAAAGTACAACTCGTCCGATGCCGAAATCACCACCGGCAAAGTCCCAGCGCGGTAAGGCCCCAGCGCGGCCAAGGCGTCGTTATGTTCCGGCCGCGGCAGACCGGGCTGTTGGCGGTAGGCATTCCAGGCCGACTCGTACCAGGCGGCGTCGTGGAAGGCCTGCCGGGCCAGCGCCATGGCGCCCATGGGCGAGTTGGGATACGCATCGCGGCCGCGGGAGGCGGTCAGCGTGAGGTGCAAGGCGGCTTGCGGCCTGAGGATCGCCCGGGCGCCGGATTCGTCACTGGTGGCCACGACGGCGCTGGTGCCCCGGACTATTCCGACGCTCGGCGCCAGCAGGCGGGCCGTGATGCCCTGGCTGCGCAGTTGCTTGTTGGCACCCGAATCGAGAGCATACCTTTCGTCGACGCGGACGGTGGCCGCGATGTCGGCGTTCCAATAGCCGGCGCCCTTGCCGTCGGCCAATCGCGAGGCGTCGGCCGGCAATTCGGCCAGGGCATCGATGAAGCCGGCATAGACGGTCTTGCCGTCCAGCGGACGGACGACGGCTTCGGATGGCACTTCGACCTGGCCGCCCACGGCCTCGATCACGCCGTCGCGGACGATCAGCGTGCCCGACTCGATCACCTGCCCCGGCGATACGACGATGCGGGCGCCCGTGAGCGCGTAGACGCGTGGCGTGTTCTCGCGCAAGCCAGCCGGGGGCGGAGTGCCGGGCGCCGCCGCCTGGGCCAGGCACGCCAGAGCGGCCGCAACAAGGAATACTGCCGGTGCGGGAGTCTTGTGTGTCATCGGCAAACCTTGCTGCTGGCGAGCGGGTGGCGACTGGGGGTTGATGGTCCGGCCCGCGCCGACCCCGTTTCGCGGCAGTCCGGGCGGCAAACGGAATGAATTCGGCGGTGGTAACACAACAATAACCCATCGGTAGGCGACAGGGAACCGGGGACGGGGGACAAGGCGGAGGTTGAGTCCCGCCCGCGGCGAGTCGGGGGCGGGGCAAGGAACTTAGATTGCGCCGCGGGGTTACACTCGTAGCTGGCCCAAATCTCTTCAACGCGAGGTCTTGCGATGACTACAGCCGCCATAACGCGACGATCGGCCCTGCTCCTGTCCTTGTTGGCCATTTCGGCGACGGCCGCCGACTGGCCCCGGTTCCGCGGTCCCAACGGTTCGGCGGTCAGCGACGAGACCGGGCTGGCCACGACGTGGAGCCCGAGCGAGAACGTATTGTGGAAGACCGAGTTGCCGGGCCCCGGCTCGTCGAGCCCGATCACGACGGGGGGGCGCGTGTTTCTGACCTGCTATACCGGTTACGGAATCGACCGCAACGCACCCGGCGAGTCGGAAGACCTGGAGCGTCATCTGATCTGCCTGGATCAGAAGGATGGCCGCGTCCTCTGGCAGCGCTCCATAAAAGCCAAGGTGCCTGAGGACCCGCCCCAGGGCTTCTTGATGGAGCACGGGTACGCCTCGAGCACGCCGGCCACGGATGGCGAGCGGGTATACGTGCTCTTCGGGAAGACCGGCGTGCTGGCCTTCGGCCTGGACGGCAGCCCGCTGTGGGAGGCGGACGTCGGCACGGGCTCGGCGATCATGGGTTGGGGATCGGCGTCGAGCCCCATCGTACACGAGAACATGGTGATCGTGAGCGCCAGCGCCGAGGGCCCGGCCATGGTCGCGCTCGACAAGCTGACGGGAGCGGAAGTGTGGAAAGCGGACGCCGAGGGTTCGCGGGGATCGTGGGGCACGCCGGTGCTCGCTCGGGGCCGGGATGGCAACCTGGAACTAGCGTTGAACGTGCCTTACGAGGTGTGGGGCTTCTCCCTGAAGACCGGCAACCTGCTCTGGTTTGCCGCGGCGCCCGAGGACAACGTGATCTGCACCAGCCCCGTGGCACACGACGACATGGTCTACGTGGTGGGAGGCCGCCGCGGCGGCTCGGTCGCCGTGCGCGCCGGGGGCCGCGGCGAGGTGACCGAGAGCCATACCGCATGGAAGAGCGACCTGGCATCGTATGTGCCTTCGGCCGTGCTGTATGAGAATCATCTGTATTGGGTGACCGATCGCGGGATAGCTTACTGCGTCAAGGCCGACACGGGCGAAACCGTATTCCAGGAGCGGCTGGGCGATGCGGGGCAGATCTACGCCTCGGCGGTGGCGGCCGACGGCAAGCTCTACGTGGTGACGCGGTTCAACGGCACGTTTGTGCTGGCTGCCAAGCCGCAGTTCGAGCGGCTGGCCCAGAACAAGCTGGACGACGAAAGCGACTTCAACGCCAGTCCGGCGATCAGCAACGGACAACTGATCCTGCGCTCGAACAAATTCTGCTACAGCATCAAGAAAGAATGAAGGCAGAATGAAGGAGGAAGGAGGAAGGAGGAAGGAGGAAGACAAGGTGTGGCGGAAATAAGCCGACAGCAGATGTCTGGATGCTGGATCTGGGGCACGCTACGACTCGACTGAGCTCGCGACTCGACTGAGCTCGCCGAAGTCCGAAGTCCGCTTTGCCGCCAGCCACGCGGCCGGGTCGTCCGCTGGCGGCGGTGGCATGGCTTTTGGCACGCGACGTGCATCTCTTTTCAGGCGGTAGCCGGGATGGCCGGCGAAGTCAACCGCGTGGAGGACGGCGCGATGACGCTTCAATACCTGCTCGACACGTTGCTGAGGGAACGCCAAAGCAGAGTGCGAGACCGCCAGTCCTTGCCCGGCGACAGGGGATTCAACATGCCGGCGGTCAACACGCGAACCCCCGCGGACGCCAGGCAGCAGGATACGAGACAGCAAAGAGAAGACAGGCAGTCTGGCTCGTGGCCTGTGTAACTCTGGTCTCTCGATCCTCCCCCGTGGGCCTCTTCATCCCAATAGGGCCCAGGGCGCCAGCCCCGGCAGCTTCCACCACCTGGGCTGCTGATACAGTTCGAGCACCTTGCGGGCCAGGCGGTGTGCCCGGCGGTGCGAGGGAAACCAGAATGGCTTTGGGGAGAGCACCAACGGACCCTCCAGCACGCTCTTCTCGACGCCGTCGAGCATGTAGGTGTTGTGGACCCATCCGATGCCGCTCTGTGGATCGGCGAGCGTGCCGCCCGGGTAGCCGCCCCAGGGCAGCGTCATCATGGCGTAGGCCAACGCCGGCCAGTGGTTGATGGCCACGGTGCCGTAGCGCAGGTGGGCCACCGCCCGCCAGAAGCGGGCCTCGTTTCCCGGCCGCCGGCGAAATCGCGGGTGCACCATCATCCCGGCGCCTAGGGTGCCCCATACCCGTTCGTTCGCGAACTCGACGGCCCGGTCCAGAAAGTGCTCCTCGCCGGCCGCCTCCAGAGCCGTCTCGGCACAGGCACAGACGAACGACTCTTCTGAAAACCAGTGCGGGGCCTCGTCCGGATCCACGTTGCCGACCAGCGTCCAGGGCAGCGTGCCGTCCGAATCGCCGGCCTCGCTGCCGGTAAAGCGGCGGAAGCGTTCGAAGGCGCCCGGATAGTAGGCCCGCCGCCGCGGCACGCCCGCCAGCACCGCGCGGATCTTGTCCAAAAACCGCTCCCGATCCGGCCAGCCCCGCCAGGTGATGATCAGCTTGGTGGCGATGCAGTTGAACGAGGCGTTGTTGACGATCGTCGAGGCGACGTTCTCTGCCTGGAAATTGAGCTGACGGTCGGTGTAGGGGCCGGGGACCACGATCCAGGGGGTTACGTTTCCCAGCTCGCTGGTGATCGGCTTGGTCAATACAGGCCCGCCGTGTTCGAGGCGCCATTGGCGGTCGGGGCCGGGCGGCCCCCACACGATCGTGTCGTGCGATTGGACCGACCCGGTAATGTGCACCTCGTCGACCAACTCGTGATGGGTGGCGTACGATCCGACTTCGGCGCCGCCGTAGATCACCCGCAAGAGGCCCTCCTCGACCAGGGCACCGAAGGCCGCCTCGAAGATCGGTCCCAGATACTCGTTGACCGGGTTCATCTTGAGCAGGACCACCCGGCCTTCGTGGAACAGCTTGGCGAACATATCGGTGGCGGCGATGGCGGCCACGTTGCCCGCGCCCAGCACGAGCGCCGTGCCTTCCGTGGCGGCCCGCCGCCGGTACTCGCCCGCCAGATGATCCGGAAGGTTCTGCCGGGTAACGCTGGGCCGCATCCAGGCGTGGCCGCGGAAGCCGCGGAACAGAATCGAATCGAAGAGGCCCCGGGCGGGGAAAACCTGGACGCGCAACTGGCCGGCCGGCCCCGTGACGATCTCACCGGGAAGCTGGGGGAGCCCGTATTTCTCGATGTCCGAGAGCGTGGCGATCAACAACTGCAAATAGCGGGAGACAGCCATCGGGCCGGTGGCCATCTCCTCGCTGGCGGCCGGAGTATCGGGGTCCAGCCCTTTGGCCTGGCAGGCGGCCGCGACCCAGCGGTCGGCCCACTCGCCGGTGCCCGCCAGGCAGAGCCTGGCCAAGCGGATTCGCAGCGCCAGCGCGGTGTCGCGCCACCGCGAGCGGGCGATCACAAGCTGGTGCAGGCAGCGATCGACCTCGTCGTGGGGCGTCGAGCGCCCGACTTGCTCGCGGTACAGCACGGGAGAGGCAGCGGTCGAAACAACCATAACGAAGGACTCGTGCAGGGAAGTCAGGGACGGAGTTCCACTTCGACAAACGCGTCGATCTCGTCGCGCGTGGGCAGCGACGTCTGGGCGCCGGCCCGCGTCACACTCAGGGCGGCTGCTCGGTTGGCCCAGCGGGACGCCTCGAGGAGGCTCCGCCCCTCGGCAAGCGCCACGGCCAGTGCGCCGTTGAAGGCATCGCCGGCGGCGGTCGTGTCGACCGATTGTACCCGGCAGGCGGGCACTTCGATCGCCTCGCCGTCGAAGACCACCGAGCCGCGGCTTCCCAAGGTGATCACCGAGCGCGGCCCCAGGAATTCGAAGCGACGGGCCGCCACGATGGGCGAAAACCGCGGTCCCTCCAAGTCCGTCAAGAATTCCGCCTCGACCTGGTTGGGCGTGATCACGTCGACGAGCGACAGCAATTCCCGCCGCCCCGCGGCGGCCAAGGCCGGCGCCGGATTCAAGATGGTCAGCAGGCCGTGTTGGCGGGCTCGTTCCAGCGCCCGCTGAACCGTTTCCAGGGGCGACTCCAGCGAGACCAACAGCACGGCGGCCGACTTGAAGACCGATTCGGGCAGGGCATCGACGTCGGCCGGAGAAAGATGGAGGTTGGCCCCCGAGGCGACGCTGATCTGGTTTTCGCCTTGCTGATCGACCATGATCAGCGCCAGTCCGGACGCGTGGTTGGTGACCGTGCGGATAAACGTGGTCACCAGGTTTTCTTGCCGCAGGCGGGTTAGCGCCTGGCGGCCGTAGTCGTCGTCGCCGACGGCGGCCAGGAGGGTCACCGGCGTCCGCGCTGCGCGGGCTGCCGCCACTGCCTGGTTGGCCCCCTTTCCGCCCGGTGCCTGAAAGAACTCGCCGCCCAGTACGGTTTCGCCCGGACCCGGCAGTCGAGGACCTTTGATCACCAGGTCCGTATTGATCGACCCCACGACAAGAACGGCTGCGGCTGGCATGATGGGGATGCTTTACTGTTGCCGTCGTTGCCCGGCGATTCGTACCCTGAGCGCGCGGTTGATTATCGCAAAACGGCCCGTTCAAAGCGATAGAGCGGCCCGCCGCGCGAGAGCGCGGTCGCCGGTGGAGCGCCGCACCTTTGCCCGGACGTTCATGCCCGGACGATCAAGCCGCGCGTGCGCGAGGGAATTGATCGCTGGAACGGGAGGATTCCACGCCGGCTGCCGCGGGCTGCGTCTCGACGCGCATGAAGCGGTTCATGACCAGGTGCCTTACGGCGCGATACGGCCGCCGCAGCATCCAGCCGTGCAAGGTGAGCAAGAGCCCCTTGCGCCGCGAGTTGCGCAATTGTGCTGGGGAGTATTCCTGCGGGCGATCCTTGCGATGGTGCTTGCCGACATGATAGCGATCGACCGATTGCATGTACCGCAGCGGATGCCCGCCCAGACGGCGCAGCAAGGGGAACTGGAACGTGGTCGCAATCTGGAAGTCGATGAGCACCGGCGAACCGTTGGGCCGAACGAGGATATTCTCCGCCTTGCTCAGGTCGTTGTGCGAGATGCCGCGCTCGTGGATGGCTGCCAGCATGGCCTGGAGTTTCGGATAGAATCGCTCGTCGATCCGATTCGTCTTGCGGTAATCGCGGAGATGACAGCCGTGCACGTATTCGCGAATGTAACCCGCTTTGCCGTGGCGCTGGAGGAACCGCGGCAAACCGGGGATCCCTTCGGTCGCCTGGTAGAAGTAAACCTCGCGATTGCAAAGGAAGCGACCCAGCCAGCCGAGCGGAATGAAGCCCAGCGGATCGGTGTGGTAGATTTTCAGCACGATCCGTTCGGGCCGCTGCGATCTCGGCCGGTCGTTCAACCTGTGATAGAGTCCCGTGGCGGCGTAGAAGTCGCGCTTGAAAAGCTGCTCGAGGCGATACTGCGCGCCCCGAAAGGCGATCCGCTCCGGGAGCATTCGACCTCGCAGTTGCTTGTAATTCGCCCAATCGGCGTCGGCCATCGACCACTCCCCCCCACGGGTCAAATTGCGCCGGCTGACGCAACGACTGCAAGCCCGCGGGGAGCGAAGGATCGGCCGAAAAACAACTTCCTCACATCGCAACTGGGGCACGCTATCGCTTTGCCCCAGCCACCCAACTCGCTCGAATCCGTCGAAGTTGCTTTTTGGTCGCTTCTAACCGTCAGCCCGCGGCCTGTTTCCGTATCGGCAGGATTCAAATCGGGGCTTGAGATTGGAGCGGCAGGGCAATCGGCCAACAGACATGTGAAGCGGGGAAGGCGAGAGAAGACAGCGAAGGACTATTTCGCGGCGTGTCGGTCTTCTGCTCGGACACGGCATGAGCGCCGCCACACTGGGCGATTTGGCCTGACTTGAGCGGCGGCCTGCTGCATGCGCCAGCGGCAGTCTATTTACTTGCCGATGCAGAAGCGGCTGAAAATGCGGTCGAGGATGTCGTCGGTATAGACGGCCCCGACCACCTGGCCCAGCTCGTCGAGGGCCGTTCGCAGCTCGGCTGCCAGCAGCTCGTCGCCGCCGCGCCTGCCGGCGACGTCCAGCGCACCCGCCAGGCAGGCGGCGGCCCGTTCCAGGCTTTGGCGGCAACGGGCCGCGGTAGCGGGCACCGCGTCGGTTTCAGCCGCCTGGACGCTGCGGGCCGCCTCGCCCAGCAGCGATCGCAACCGGTCGAGGCCCGCGCCGCTGCGGCTGCTGGTCGCCACGGCGCCCGGCACCGCGGGCATGCCCGGCGGCTGGTCGGTCTTGGTCAAGGCCACGATCCGTGTGACCGAATCGGGCCGCTCGGCCAACCGCCGCCGCTCCCAGGCATTCAAAGGCCGCGTCCCGTCCAGACAGAGCACCTCGACGTGCGCGTGTAGCCGCTGGTCGAGTGCGAAGTGCTGGGCGGCCTGTTCGATGGGCTGGCTGGCCGCCGGATCGACGCCGGCCGTATCGATCAGCTCGCAGCCGATACCGTCCAGGTCGAGCGTTGCCGAGAGGTAGTCGCGCGTGGTGCCCGCGCTGGCCGAAACCAAGGCCTGGCCGGCCGCCACGAGCGCGTTGTACAGGCTGCTCTTGCCGACGTTGGGCCAGCCGACCAGCACGATGCGGACCACGTCGGCCGTTTGGTGGCGGCCCGCCATGCGTGCGGCCAGGTCGGCCACCGTCCGAGAGGCCGCCTGAAGCTGTGCGACGACCTGGTCCTGGGCGATGAACTCGATGTCCTCGTCGACGAAATCCAAGCCGGCTTCGACGTGGGCCAGCGTGTCGAGCAGCTCGCTGCGCAAGGCGGTCAGCGGGGTGGCGAGTCCACCGGCGAGCTGCTCCAGGGCGCGGTCGAGCTGCGCTCGGCCCGTCGCGTCGATGACTCCCAGGACCGCCTCGGCCTGCGTCAGATCGATGCGGCCCGCCAAAAAGGCCCGCAACGTGAACTCGCCGGGCGCTGCCAGCCGGGCCCCGGTCTGGCAGATTCGGCGCAGGGCCGCTTCCAGCAAGGGGGGCGAACCGATGGTGTGCAACTCGGCGGAGGGTTGGCGGGTGTAACTGCGGCGGCCCGGCCAGAGATAGACCTGGCAGGGCAAGGGCGACGCCAGCCCCAGGTTCAAACGGCCGGTGAGCATCGTCGGATGCGTGACATCCGCCAGCTCGACGGGCTCATTCGGCTCAAACGAACGACTGACGCATTCGACCACGCCGGGGCCGCTGAGGCGGACGATACCGCGTGCGGCGCCGCCTGGAGCCGAAGCAATGGCGGCGATGGTGTCGTCGGGATGGTGCACGGCAGGCGGTCGCCCTGTCGGTTCGCCGGGAATTTGGTCGAAAGCAACGTCGTCAGAACGTCCCAACGGACTGGGGCAGGCTAGCGCTTTGCCCCAGGCACCCAGCGGTAGCGTGCCCCAGTTTGTTCTGAGTTATTCTCCGGCGCTTCGTTAGCGGCGGCCTCGCTGCTGCTTCTTTTTCTTCTTGCTGCCGGCCGCGCCGTTGGTTTCGGTGCCCGCCGATGGCCGGGCCGTCGGCTTCTGGGCCGTGGGCGTTTGAGGAGGCAGCTTGGCTTTGGGCAGCAGCTTGCGTTCGGCGATGCCCCAGATGCTCGAGGCGATGAAGTAGATGCACAGCCCGCTGGCCACTTTAAAGAACAACACGCCCATGAAGATCATCATGTACTGCATGATCTTCATTTGCAGGGCGGCCTGTTCGTCGGCGGGCGGGGGCATGAACATCTTCTGCTGCCAGAGGAACAAGGCTACGGTGACCAGCGGCAGGATATTGAGGTACGGCCCCAGCCAGCCGGTCTCGCCGGCCAGAAAGCCGGGCAAAAAAGCCTCCCAATACCAGAACATGTCGGGGGCGGCCAGGTTCGAGCACCAGCGGATGGCGTGGCTGATGAGCGGGGCCTGGTAGAGCTCGACGTCGACCGACAGCGAGCGGTAAAGGCCCAGGAAGATCGGCAATTGAATCAAGGCGGGCCAGCAGCCGGCCAGCGGGTTGTAGTTGTGCTTGCGGAACAACTCCTGCTGCGCCTTGGTCCGCTGCTCGACGTTGCCCTTGTGTTTCTCCGCCAGGCGCTTCATCTCGGGCTGCAATTCCTGCATTTTCTGCGCGCCCAGCGCCTGCTTGCGGCTCAGCGGGAACATGCAGGAGCGGACCAGCACCGTCAGCATGATGATGGCGATGCCATAATTGCCGACGATGGAGTAAAAGAAATGCAGTACGACGAGCATGGGCCGCGAGACAAAGCCGAACCAACCATAGTAGACCAGCTCGCTCAAGCCATACGGCTTTGCATACTGGGCCAGAAGACGGGGCCGCTTCGGGCCGGCGAAGACTCGAAACTCGTGCTCCAGCTCGGCGCCGGGCTTGAGTGTTTCGGCCCGGCTGATCATGCGCGTGGAGATGTTGACCAGTTTTTTCTTGTGGGGATCCTTGGGGACAGGGCCGGCGCGGATCGGCATCACTCGGGCGAAGCGGACGTCGGCCGGATCGTCCTGCTGGGGAATCAACATCACCGCGAAGTACTGCGCGTCGACGCCGGCATAGATCAGTGGATCTTTGTCCCAGATAAATGGACCCTTCCCGTCGGCGATTTTGGTGGCGTTGACCTGACGGTAGTCAAAATAGCCCTCCGGCCTGGTGGCGATGACAAAATCGCGGATTCCGGCCGAATCCCAGCCGTGGCTGATCTTGGAAGAGTAGGCGTACCACCAGCCTTGCGTCGGCAGGCCGTTGGGCCCGTCCAGCCGGTAGGCGATCGCTCGGTCCTCGTCTCCCACGTTCTCGACCTTGATCGACAGGTCGAGATGGTAGGCCGGCGCATGGACGTTCTGCTCTTCGCCCGGCTTCAGCCTGGGGAGACGGTAGGTCTTGACGATCCGCACGCCTTCATCGCCGAGCAACCACTCGAAGGCGACCTGGTCGGGGCGGGCCGGATCGGGGGGCAGTATCTTCCAGTTTCCGGTCCGCATGTTGACGCGGGGCAGTTCGCTGGCGTCCTTGGCGATCTTGCGATCGTCGATGCTCTCCAGTGTGGTCAGGAACGAGGGTGGATCGGATCCTTCAGGTTCGATCACCGCCAGTGGCTGGCGGGCCAGCACCGCCACCAGCTCCTGGCGCTTGCCGCCGCGCAGCACCGTCAGCCGCAGCGAGTCGCCCGGCTTCGACCTTTCCAGCCTCGTGTTCAGTGCCGCCGCGCCGGCAATTTCCCCGCCGTCGACGCCGGCAATCACGTCGCCGGCGCGCAGGCCCGCCTTGTCGGCCGGAGTTCCAGCGCCGACCACGCGCACCTTGACGCCTGTGCCGCCGGCCGCGTCGATGGCCGCCAGGTGCCCCAAATAGCCGCTGCGGTCGTCCAGGTCGCTGAAACGCGTGGTGGCCAGCTCGATCCGCTCGACGGCGGCGCCCCGGTTGGTGACGGTGACCAGAAAGCGATATGGGCTGGTCTCGTCGAGCGAGCCCAAGGTACGCCACTGGCGGGGCTGCTTGGGCGCAGGCGCGGCGGCAACCCTCGGTTTGGCCGCGGCGGCGGCCGCACGGGGATCCCCTTCGGGCGGCTTTTCCCCCGGGACCTTCTTTTCGGGAGCGCCCTTCTTTTCAGGAGCGACCTGGCCGGGCGGGTGCTTGGCTTTTTCGGCCGCTTTTTCCGCTGCTTGACGTTGCTGGGCCGCGCGCTGTTGTCCGGGCGGGGGCGCAAGCCAGCGCATAACAAAAATGTTGAGCGCCAATACGCTGGCGGCCAGCACAAAGAATACAACCCAGCGTTTTTCCATTCCCATCGAATCCTTGGCTCGGCGGCCGCAATGGTCAAGCCCGCCTGTCGGGCGGGGGAGCTCGAATCCGTCCGCCCGCCAGCCGGCGGGGAAACGGAGTGCAATCAGTTCAGTTACGCGGGCGGGATACACACCAGGACGACGAGCCAGCCCGCCCGCTTGCAAAATCGCCCGCTTATCAACCGCCGGTTACGCCCGCGCCAGACAGGAAGCTCGTTATGGTATTCGGCGTGGTTAAGCAGTTCTTGTCCAACTTCGCCCGTGCCGCGGCGTCGATCAACTCAGCGTCCGTCAACGCGGCGCCGTCCACTCAGCGTCCGTCGCGGAGCCGATCGCCGAGAAAGTTGTCCAATTCCGGGGTCTCGTGGATTTTCTGGATGGTCTTTTCAAATGGGTATTCCACCCGGCGGAACTTGACCAGGTCGTCTTCCAGCACGACGTAACAGGCACGCGGATCGCCGTCACGGGGTTGTCCCACGGAGCCGACGTTGATCATCGTCTTCTCCTGGGTCAAACGATACTGGTAGCTGATTTCCTCCGGGCTGAAAAAGTTAAGGTTCTGCGTGAACACACCCGGCACGTGCGTGTGTCCCTGGAAACAATGCTGCTCGATCAGCGAAAAAATCTTTTCCATCTTCCGCTGGTTGTAGATATCCTCGGGAAACACGTACTCGTTGAGCGGATTGCGGGCCGAACCATGGACAAACAAGAAGCTGTTCTCACGCTTGTTGCGAGGCAGCTCGCCCAGAAAGTCCCAGCGCTTGGCATTGTCGGCCGGGTTGCCGCGAGGGCTCTCCAGTTGTTCGCGCGTCCAGAAGATCGCTCGCTCGGCACCGGAATTGAATCCCTCGGGGTCGAACAACGCGCCCTGGTCGTGGTTGCCCAGCAGGCAGAAGTCCATCTTCATCACCAGGTCGATGCACTCGCGAGGATTCGGGCCGTAGCCGATAATGTCTCCCAGGCAGTAGATCTCCGTAATCCCCTGCTCGCGAATATCCGCCAGCACGGCCTCGAGTCCTTCGAGGTTGCTGTGGATGTCGCTGATCAAAGCTCGCTTCACGCCCGTAGACCTTCGGCTGCCCGGTGGCGTGATGCCCCCCCGGCACGCACAACGGGAAAAGATTGCCCCAAACTCAATCGGCAGTCTAGGTTAGCGTTTTGGAGTGGTCAAGTCGGTTTTAACGGACCCCCCGCGGGGCGGATCTCTGCCTGCTGCCGCTAAAGACGAGGTAAATCGTGCGGATCCTGGCCCTCGAAACCAGTGGCAAATCGGGCAGCGTGGCCGCCTTGCGGGGCGATGTCCTCCTGGCCGAAGAGCCTCTGGAGCCATCGCAGCGCAGTGCCCAGTCGCTGGCGCCGGCCATGCGGCAATTGCTCGAGGCGGTCGACTGGACGCCCCGCGACGTGCAATTGGTTGCCGTGACCCTTGGACCAGGCTCGTTTACCGGCCTGCGCGTCGGCGTGACCACGGCCAAGACGTTCGCCTACGCGGTCGGGGCCGAGGTGGTTGCCGTGAACACCTTGGAGGTCATTGCGCGGCAGGCGCCCGACGACCCGGCCGGCCGGAAGCTGTCCGCAGTGCTGGATGCCGGCCGGGGCGAATTGTTCATCGGCGCGTTTACCGGCTCCGGCAGTCAGCGAGCTTGGATGGGGCCGCCGGCTATCCAGAGCGTGGAAACATGGCTGGCGGGACTCGACGCCGGCTGGCGGGTGACGGGGCCGGCGCTGGCGCGGCTGGCAGGGCGGCTGCCGGTCGAGATCGAGCAGGTTGGGGCCGAATTCTGGTATCCGGCCGCGGCCACGGTCGGACGGTTGGCCGCCGCCAAGTACGCCGCCGGCCAGCGTGACGACCTCTGGACGCTGGCCCCCTTGTATCTGCGCAAGAGCGCCGCGGAAGAGAAGGAGGAAGGAGGAAGGAGGAAGGAGGAAGGGTGAGGCGCGCGTCCTATTCCTCCTTCCTCCTTCCTCCTTCCTCCTTTCGCGCCAGCACCTTGCGGGCGGCCTCCACGGTCTGGTCGATGTCCGCCTCGGTGTGGGCGGCCGAGACAAACAGCGCCTCGTACTGGCTGCACGGCATGTAAATCCGCTCGTCGATCAACCCCCAAAAATATCGGGCGAAGCGGCCGGTGTCCGAGCGGCTGGCGACCGTCCACCCAGTGACCCGGTCGGGGTTGAAGAACAAGGTCAGCATGCTGCCCACACGGGCCGTCGTGTGCGGCACCCCTGCCGCGGAAGCGGCCTGGCCCAGCCCCGCTTCGAGCCGCTGCCCCAAGGCCTCCAGCTTCTGGTAGGGTGGGTCGTCGCGCAGGGACTTGAGGGTGGCGATGCCGGCGGCCGTGGCCAGCGGATTTCCTGACAAGGTGCCGGCCTGGAACACCGGACCGGCCGGCAGCACGCGGTCCATGATGTCGGCACCTCCGCCGTAGGCTCCCACGGGGAGGCCGCCGCCCACGATCTTTCCCAGCGTGGTCAGATCCGGCGTGACGCCGAACAGCGATTGGGCGCCGCCGTAGGCCACGCGGAAGCCGGTCATCACTTCGTCAAAGATCAATAGCGAGCCGGCGCGCCGCGTCTCGTGTCGCAGGGCCTCGAGGAACTCGGCCGAAGGCACGACGCAGCCCATATTGCCCACGACCGGTTCGACAATGACGGCGGCAATTCGCTGTGCGTGCTCGGCGAAGGCGGCGGCCAGCGCCTGGTGGTCGTTGTATTCGAGCACCAGCGTGTCGCGGGTGGTGCCCGCGGTGACGCCGGGCGAGTTGGGCACGCCCAGCGTGGCCGCCGAGCTGCCGGCGGCCACCAGCAGGCTGTCGACGTGCCCATGGTAGTTGCCTGCGAACTTGACGATCAGCTCGCGGCCGGTGAAGGCGCGCGCCAGCCGCAAAGCGCTCAAGGTGGCTTCGGTGCCGGAGTTGACCAGGCGGACTTTTTCGACCGAGGGCACCGCCTCGACGATCAGCTCGGCCAGCTCGCTCTCGGCCTCAGTCGGCGCGCCGAAGCTGCTGCCGCGGGCAACGGCCTGCCGCAGGGCCTCGGTCACGGCCGGATGTGCGTGCCCCAGGATCATCGGCCCCCAGGAGCCGACGTAATCGAGGTAGCGATTGCCATCCAGATCGGTCAGGTATGCGCCCTTGGCCGACGCGATGAACAGCGGGTGCCCGCCGACCGCTCCGAAGGCGCGTGCCGGGCTGTTCACGCCACCGGGAATCAATTGCCGCGCCCGGTCAAAGGCCGCCGCGCTTCGCGGGTACGATCGTCCATGCTGCCTGCTTTCGCTCATGGGCCAGATTGTCGCCTGAGGCGGCGAGGTTTCCAAGACCTGTAGGATAGGCATCCTGCCTTCTAGTTCTTAGTTCTTAGTGCTTTGGTCTTTGTTCTTCGGACTTGCGTTGGAGTTCTTCCCAATTACCAAGCACCAAGTACAGCTCCAAGTACCAAGATCTCCTCCGGCCGGGTGGCTGGGGCAAAGCGGACTTCGGACTTCGGCGAGCTCAGTCGAGTCGCGAGCTCAGTCGAGTCGTAGCGTGCCCCAGTCTTCGCCCATTAACCAGCATCCTGATCCTGCCCTGGGCATCCTGCGTTTCCCCCTTCATCCCTTTCCCACGATGATCACTTCGCCCTCGATGGTGTAAGCAGCCGCGCCTGTCTCGCCGGTGAGCAGCGACAAAAGCGTCTTGAGCACGGTGGAGAGACGGACGTTCTCCAGTTTGAGCGAGACGGGTTCGTCGATCCTGACTCCGGCGCGCTGGAGGGCCTTGACGTTGAGGACGATGTTGGCCCTGGTGTCGCGGCGGAGACGCTCGATGGCTTCCTTCAGGGGTACGTCCATGAACTCGATCCTGGCCAGAACGGTTTCCAGCGCTTCTTCGGCCGATCTTGGCCGGGCGTCGGGGCCGCCGATGCCCTCCAGCATCGCGTCCAGCTTCGCGGCAAGGTCGGCCGGCAGACCAGCGGGCAGCGCATCGCCCTGGCCGACGACGCCGTCGAACAGCAGCTTGCCCTGGGCATCCTTGGCCAGCAGACGATTTTGGCCATCGGGCAGCCGCGTCAGCGTCAATGCGTGCTGGTCGTCGGACCAGCGCAGCGATGCCGCGCCGTTGAACCTGGTGATGAACTCCGGACGCGACATCAGGCCGTCGAGCAGCCGCTTCCGCTTGTCGGGACTCCCGTTTTCGACGAATTGCTTGACCTCGTCCGGTCCGGGCAAGATTCCTAGAGTGTCGAGGTATGCCCGCCGTAAGAAGACCTCGTCCGTTACCGACTCCTGACTTCGCAGGTCGACCACGTCTCTTAGATGGCCAGGGACCTGGTAGGCAAAGTCGACAGCCAACGGCACATTCAGCCTGAGCCCGGAGAGGTGGTCGATCGCATAAGAAGTATTGCTCGACTGGCCGGCCACCGGCTGGTCAGCTTCTTGGCTGGGCTCTGCACGCGGTTGCTCGGCCGGTTGATCGCCCGGTTGTTCGGCGGGTGCCTCGCCAGATTGGTGAGCGGGCTGTTCGGTTGGCTGCTCGGACGTCTTCTCGGCTGGGCGGGCCACCAGGACGGCGCGGAGGCTCGTCGACTGACCACCGCGAATGGCCGTCAACTCGATCTCGTCGCCCGGCCGCCGCATGCCGACCAACGCGCTGAACTGGTCCGGGTTCACCAGCACCTGGTCGTCGAGTTTCTGGAGCAGGTCGTGCTCCTTCAGGCCGGCGGCCGCAGCCGGGCTGTCCGGCAGGACCGCATCGACCAACAGCCCCAGGCCCCCGGCCAGGCCGAGCTGCCGGACGAGCGCCGGCGGTGGTGGCGACGTGGAGACGCCCAGGTACGCCGGTCCGGCATCGCCCCCTGTCGCGGCGGCAATGTCCATCAAGCCGACGTATGCCTGGTAAAGGTGATGTCCCCCCAAATCGTAGCGCGGAGTCCTTAGAACGCCTACCTGGCCGGTCGGTGCTTCGACCGTCACTTCGTGCTCGGCCATGGTCGCCGTTACGGTCTTGGGCTGGTTCTTATGGATCAACGTGATGGAAACGTCTTTTCCAGCGGGCAGACTGCGGACCAGGGCCGACAACTGCTCGGTATTGATCAGCAACTGCTGGTCCAGCTTTTCCAACACATCGTACTGTTCGATGCCCGCCGCTTCCGCCGGGCTGCCGCTCTCGATCCCCTCGACCAGCAGGCCGGCGCGGGGGGGCAGCCTCAAGTGTTTCCGCAGGACGTCGGGGACGGGTGAGGTCGAAACGCCCAGGTACGTCACACGCTGAGTTTTTCCGCTGCCGTGCCCGTGGAAGGTGGATCTCAGTGCAATGAGCCCATGGCCCGGATGGCCGTCGAAAACCAACTGATTTGTCGAGTGGCATTGAGAGCAGTCCTGGCCCGCGAGCCATGCGACCGCGGAACGTTGCGGCTGCGTGGCCTTCTGGGCCTGGCCACCGCTTTTTTCTTCAGACGATTCTTGCGCAGTGGTTTTTGCGGCCGAAGAAGCGTCATCGGCGGCGGCCCCGGTCTGGACGGCGAGCCAGCAGAGCGAACAGGTCAGCAACGCGAAGAAACGCATAAACGGCTCCTTGAAGTTGTCGGGGAGAAAACGGTTCATAACGGACCGTTCTTACAGGGTTGGAATCCGAACAAAGACGACTTCCTCGCGGGGGACGATCCGCTCCATCCGCGCGCCGCGCGCGCGGTCGTACCACTCCACCCGCTCGTACCACTGCCGCCGCAGCTTGCGGGCGGGCGTGCGCCCGTCGATGAGCACGGTGCCCTCGTCCAGGGTCCGCGATCGCAGCAGCCGCTCGATAATCAGCGGCTGGCCCAGGTTGGCCAGCGCGTTGGATGCCCCGCTCGATTCGTTTGCATCCAGTGCAGCATCCGGACCGCCTGGAGGCAGATCGGCAGTGATAGTCGCCTCGGCCGCGGGGTCCCTAGGCACGTCCGGCCTGGGGTGCTGGTCCTGTTGCGTCGGCTGGTCATTCTCGATCCGGTCGATGTCCGCTCGCTGGTCGACCTGTGGGCGAGGCGCCTCGGCCTGTTCCTCGCCGTCGGAGACGAGCAGCGCCAGCAGCATAACCGCCGCCGCCAGGGCCGCGACACCGGCCAGGACCGTCCGAAGCGTCACCCGCGGCGCCGGCGGTCGAGAGCGCTCAGGGGGCTCATTGTGCCGCGCGGCCGGCGGCTCGGCCTCGAAACGCTTCAAGCTTCGGCCAAGCTGGCCGTCGAGGTGCCGCGACAGATGTTGGCGGAGTTGTGATTCCCACGGTCCCAGATCGTCGTCGTTCATTCTTGGATACCTCGATGTTTGCCAGTCACTCTGCCAGCCGAGCACGCAATATCTGCCGGGCCCGCGTCAACCGCATGTCGACCGCCGCGGAAGAAGTGCCCAGCAGCTCGCCGATCCGCTTGCTCGACAGCCCCTCGTAGTAACGCAGCACCAGGGCCGTCCTGGACGCCTCATCCAGCGCCGCCAAGGCCTGGCCAAGCCTTTCGCCCGTCTCCTTCTGCTCCAGGTTGGAAACCGGACCTCCGCCGGCAGGCAGCGATGCCAGCGATACCTCGGCCCGGGCCCGCCGTTCGCGCTTGCCACGCCGCCGCGCGTCGTGGGCCAGGTTGCGGACGATCTCGCACAGCCACGATCCAAACCGGCTCGGTTCCCGCAACTCGCCGAGACGCTGCCAGCCACGCAGGAAGCCCTCCTGGGCCGCGTCGCCGGCCAGGTCGGCATCGAGCAACACGGCATAGGCGACCGCCAAGGCCGCTCGCTCGAACCGCGTGATCAGCAGTCCGAAGGCCTGGCGGTCTCCCGCCTGGGCTCGATGGACGGCTTCTTCGACCGTGGATTCCAAGCAGCACTCTCCGCAGGTTGCCGGCTGCCGCGGGCCCTGAACCGCCTTGCTGATAATAAGACGACCGGGCGGCAAGTTTTCTAACGCGGATCGCCGCGCTCGACCGCCTGGACTGGCCTGCCAGCGACCAGGCGGGGGGGAGGCCTCGATTCGATTGCCTGATCGCCAGGGGCGGGCGCTGCGCCCATAAGAGTAATAACGGCGAGTGTTTGCAACCTAGCGTGATCCGGGCGGCCCGGCCGCTTGCGCCTTCGGCACGGCACGTGCGGTGCGTGGTTGCGTTTCCGGCTGAATCCGCCTGCGACGCGCGGGCAGGCGGCCGTTTGAATTTTCCCCGTGAGGAGTTCGGATCATGCGATGCAGCCACCTGGGCACTGGTTTCTGGTTCCTGGCAACCGTGATGGCGTGCTCGCTCGTCGGCGCCCAAGAGCCGGCCCAGGAGCCGGCCGCTCCGCCGGACGAAGTGCGCCCGGCCGATCCGGATGAGGAGGCCGACGAAGAAACCCTGTTTGGCCTGGTACTCGATCAAACCGAGGCGCCGCGGATCCTCGTCTCTTCGGTGGCGCCGGGCAGCCTCGCGGCCGAGGCCGGGTTTGAAAAAGGGGACGAGATCACCCGGTTCGACGACCAGCCGATCGCTTCGGCCGTAGTCCTCCAGGAGAGGCTGTTGGCAATCGAGCCTGGCGAAAGCGTGACACTGCACGTCTTCCGAGGGGATGACCAGACGGTAAGAGTGGTGCTGAAAGTACCCGCGCAGCGCCAACCACCACCCCAAGCCAAGGTGGATCCAGCCGCCGCGGCCGCCGACGTGGGTTTCTCCGGCATGTTCCTGCGGCAGGTCTCGCCGCGCCGGGTCGTTGTCATCCGCGTGTCGCCCAACACTCCGGCGGAAGCCGCGGGAATCCGCGCCGGCGACGAGGTGGTTGCAGTCGACCGGAAGCGCGCCGTGCCGCTGGATGGCTTGATGAACTTTGCGACCAAGCTGTTCGGCACGCTCGAACCGGGGCAGGCAGTTCCCGTAACGATTCGCCGAGACGGCGAGGAGCAGGTGGTCGAGTTGGCCGTGGCCGAAAACCCGGCTCCCAGGCCGCCGCAACAGGCCTCGGATCAGTTGATCCCCCCCGACGTGCTGACCACGATCGGGCTGGCCGTGCTGGAGAGGCCTTCCAACACGTTGCGGGTGGCGGCCGTGGTGGCGCATAGCCCAGCGGCCGTGGCCGGTATCCAGCGTGGCGACATCATCCGCTCGCTGGCACAGCAGCCGATCGGCACCGCGGAAGAGTTGGCCGCCGTGATCAGCATGCACCAGCGTGGCGAGGCCGTGCCGTTTGAGGTGGTGCGCCGCCGCGAGACGGTCACCGGTTCGCTGACGCTACGGGCCGAACCGGCCGCGATGGTCGACTATGTGCGGGCCCTGCAGGAGCAGGTCGACGCTTTGTCGCGGACGGTCGAAGCGATGTCGAAGGAGATCGAGGCCCTGCGTGGCGAAAGCGGCGGCCGGAGTGCAGCAGGCGCCCGGCCGGGCCGCCGCGAGCCGATTCGGTGAGCGAGAGACTGCCGGCGGCGTAGTTTGCCAGCGAGTTGGGATGTTGTTCGATCGGCCGTGCCTGGGTCAGTTCATCGGAAAGAGAGGAGTATCCTCATGAAGAAGCTGAATGTGCGTGAAGGTAAAGTGGGGTGGATTATCCTGTGGCTGCTCGGTGTGCCCATTCCGATCCTGCTCATACTGTTCCTGATCCGCGGGTGTACCTGATCCAGGGACATCATCGGTCCGGGCCAGGCCAAGCCGCATGCCTTGACCGACTTCGCACGAGCCTCAGGCTTGCGCCTGAAGTATCCGGATTCGTAGTCCAGACCGTGGCGGTAGGCCGACTCGTGGATGTGCGCCAAAGTGAGCACCAACGCGCTTTATTGCGCAAGCGCCCTTGACCAGACGGAAACGCAAGGGGCAGAATCGGTTGCCATGGAGAGCCTTGTACGTCCCTTGCAGATCGGTAGCGTCGAGATCGGATTTCCGGTGGTCCAGGCCGCCCTGTCTGGTTACAGCGACCTGGCCATGCGCGTGATTGCCCGGCGGCTGGGGGCTTCCTACGCGCTATGCGAAGTGGTGCTCGACCGGATCATCCTGGAGGCAGGCCGCCAGACGCGGCGGCGCTTCCAGATCAGCCGGGAAGAGCATCCCGTGGGGGGGCAACTGATGGGGAGCGATCCGGAAGAGTTTGCCAGCGCGGCGGCGGAGTTGGCGGCGGCGGGGTTCGACGTGATCGACATCAACTTCGGCTGCCCGGTGCGCAAGGTGCTCGGCCGTTGCCGCGGGGGTTTCTTGCTGAGCCAGCCGGCCGTGGCCCTGCAAATCGTATCGCGGGTCCGCGACGCGGTGCCGCCTGAGAAGCCGGTCACGGTCAAGATGCGCCGCGGCATGGACGACAGCCAACAAAGCCGAGACCAGTTCTTCGCGATCTTCGATGGAGCATTCCAGCGCGGCGTGGCGGCGGTCACCGTGCATGGCCGGACTGTACAGCAACGCTACGTGGGCGCCAGCCGCTGGGAATTCCTGAGCGAGGTGAAGCGGCATGCCGGCGCACGCACCGTGCTGGGAAGCGGCGACTTGTTCACCGCGGCCGATTGCCTGGCGATGCTCCGGCAAACGGGCGTCGACGGCGTGACGGTGGCGCGCGGGGCGATCGGCAACCCCTGGATCTTCGCCCAGGCCCGAGCCCTGGCGGCCGGCCTGCCGCTGCCCACGCCCCCCAGCCTGCACGAACAACGGGAGGTGCTGCGCGAGCATTTTCGGCTGGCGGCCCAGGTCTACGGCCCCGATCAATGCGGCCGGCAGATGCGCAAGTTCGGCATCAAGTATTCGCAACTGCACCCGCAAGCGAGCGAAGTCCGCGATGCCTTTGTGGCAGTCAAGCGTCC
The DNA here is from genome assembly GCA_040901675.1 of Pirellulales bacterium. Taxonomy (GTDB): domain Bacteria; phylum Planctomycetota; class Planctomycetia; order Pirellulales; family JAICIG01; genus JBBDNX01. Next base: position 152,852 of record JBBDYJ010000032.1, read on the forward strand.
CGGCGACTGGGACGAGGTGCTCGACCGCTGGTATGCTCTCGACCTGCCCGGCGTCCATCCGTGTAGCTTGGAGGCCGCCTCCGAACCGGCCGAATGCGAAGCGTGACCTCTGGGCACCGGCGGCCGCAGCGCAGCACTGCTTCTCGGCCCCGACACGGCGGGGCCTCCAAGCAGTGGCAGTACTGACTTCCGGCTCCCCGTCTTATTCCTCCTTCCTCGGCTCGACTGAGCTCGCCGAAGTCCTTCCTCCCTCCTCCTTCATTCGGCTTCCGCCCTCCTCCTTCATTCGCAAGGCCTGCTCGATTTCGGTACGGACCAGCGGATCGGGCTCGCACGCCAGTCTGGCCAGAAGCGCCGCGCGAGCCTGCCCCTGCACGTACCGGCCCAAAGCCCAGGCACAGGCGCCGCGCACCAACGGCTCGCTGTCCGACAGGCCATGCACCAGCGCGGGCAAGGCTTCGGCCCGTGGATGGTTGCCCAGCACAATCGCCGCGTTGCGGAGAATGCCCCGCCGCTTGGGCCGCCAGAGAGGCGTGTGCCGGAAGCGGCGGCGGAAGGCGGCCTCGTCCAAGTCGAACAGGCCGGCCAGGTCGAGCGGATTCATTCCGTCGGCCGGTTGGAGTGCCGGTTCGTCAGCCGTCGGCGCTCGGTGGTTCCAAGGGCACACCTCCTGGCAAACGTCGCAGCCCAGCAGCCAGTCGCCGACGCCGGCCCGCAGCTCGCCGGGCACGCTGGTCCGCAGCTCGATCGTCAGGTAACTGATGCAGCGGCGGCTGTCGAGCACGTAGGGCTCGACGAAGGCCTGGGTCGGGCAGGCGTCGAGGCATGCCCGGCAGGTTCCGCAGTGATCGGTTTCGTGGGGCTCGTCGTAGGCCAGCTCCTGGTCGGTGACCAGGGCCGCCAGAAAAAACCAGCTTCCCAGGTTCTTGTTCAACAGCAGGGTGTTCTTGCCGATCCAGCCGAGGCCGGCCAGTTGGGCGAACTCCCGTTCCAGCAGCGGCGCCGTATCGACGACTCCGCGGGCACTCGCCTGCGGCGCGAGTTGGTGAAACACTTGCAGAAGCCGGCGGAGCCGCTGGTGGATCAAGTCGTGGTAATCGCCCCCCCAGGCGTACCGCGACACGCGTCCCTGCCCGGCGCGGGTTGCCGCCGGCTCGGCAGTCCGGTAATTCATCGCCAGCAGCAGCAGGCTGCGGGCGCTGTCCAAAACGAGCTTGGGATGGGAGTAGGCCTGCTCGCGATCGGCCAGGTAGTGCATCTGGCCGGCATATCCCCGGTCGAGCCACTCGTGGAAGCGATGAATTCCTCGTGGAGTCACCGCCGGGCAAGCCCCTGCCAGGGAAAAGCCGGTTCGCGACGCCTCCTCCTTTAACCGGTCGGTGAGCTGCCTTGGATCCATGACTCTATTGTAAGAGTTGCACAGCCCCGTAACGGGAGATCCCCCGGCCCTCCAAAAGAACTGCCGAGCCGGGCGCGTTGACCCACTTGTTGCGGGCGGGGGCGGCGCTCACAATGGAATGGGAGAGGGTATCATCAGAAAAAAGGGCCGGCCGCGGTGGAAACACGCCCGGCCTTGCGGAGAAAACAGAGACCATGAAGTCGATTCGCTGGATGTTGTTGGCGGCCGCGGCGGGGACGGGATTGCTGGCAGCCGCGGCGGGCATTGCCGGCTGTGGCCCTCGACTGAGCCGTCAGGACTTGGGGGAGATCTTCGTGAATCCCAGGGAGTTGCCGGCCTTCAACCAGCCGTACGACCTGCCCGTGGAGCCCCCGCCCAAGTCCGAAGCAGACACCCAGGCATCGCCCGGCGGGCCAGAACCGATGCCGCGGCCCGGCCAGATGCCCACCCCACCCGCCCCAAGAGGCGGAAAGGGCCAGCCGGCGGCACCGGCACGGCCGAACACGCCGAACTGAGCAGGCTGGGCCGGTTTTTTCTGTTGTACCGGTTTCGATTCGGATTAGCCTGGAAGGTTGGGACCTGCGCCGGTCCCGACACAAGTCACTTCGAGGGTATCCGAATGCACGTTCCAATGAAACACCTGGTGTGGGCCGCCGCCGTCGTGTGCGGCCTGCAGGTCTCGACCGCCTCCGCTCAGCAGGTCGCGGGCAATCCTTGCCTGTACGGCTTCAACGGCGGGTACGGACTGTACTACAACATCTACGGGTATGAGACGGTGCCGTACTTCGCGCTGCACCCGCCGGTTTACTACAGCTATCCGGTCGCCCGGCCCTACGGTTACAGCCCGTGGGCTTACCCGCCCGGCACGATGACTCCGGACGTCGAATCGGTCCAGCCGAAGGAGATGATCAATCCCCACGTCGAGCCGGCGCCGGCACAGCCGACAAACGACAATTCGGCCCGGCGCGCAGACGATGCTCCCGTGCCACTAGTCATCCTGAACCCGTTTGTCGACCAGGCGCAGGACGCTGCCGCGCAGTCGGGTATTATCCGTCCTGCGAAGCTGGTGATCCACTAAGAGCCGGAACCGCGCATCAGCTCTTGCAGCATTTCGGCCAGCAGTTCCATGGGGAGCCCGACCACGTTGGTTGGGCTCCCCTTTTTGATGCTCAGCCAGCCAAGCCGGTCCTGGTAGCCAAAGGCTCCGGCCTTGCCTTGCCAAAGCCCGCTGGCCAGGTAATCGGTAATCTGCTCCGGCGAGAGCCGCTCCATGGCCAGCGTGGTCTCGGCAACTTCGACCCGCGGCCGGCCGTGGCCCAGGCGCCAGACGCACAGGCCGCTCAACACGCGGTGTTCGCGCCCGCTGAGGGTTTCGAGCATTTGCCTGGCGTGCGCCTCGTCGCGGGGCTTGCCGAGGATCTTCCCGTCGCACAGGGCCACCGTATCGCAGGCGACCAGGATGCCCTGTTCGACTCGCCGGGCCACGTCGGCCGCTTTTTCGAGCGCCAGGCGGGCCACGAAGTCGCGGGGATTCTCACCTGGGGCGATTGCGCTCTCGGCCGCTTCGCCGGGCGGCACCACGCGGAAGTGGTAGCCCGCTTCGGCCAGCAGCGACCGTCGGCGGTCGGAGCCGCTGGCCAGGATCAGTTCGTGTGGGAAGGTCATCGAAATCAGCGCCTGGACAGCTTCGCGGCGGCCCGCATTTGGCCTCTCAGCATGGTACAACGTGGTCTATGCACGATCCAAGGCTGGAAGTCTTGTACGAAGACAACCACCTGCTGGCCTTGAACAAGCCGGCCGGCCTGGCCACGATGGGCGTGTCGGCCGACGTGCCGAGCCTGCTTTCGCTGGCCCGGGACTACATCAAGCACCGTTACAACAAGCCGGGCAACGTCTACCTTGGCGCCATGAGCCGGCTCGATGCGCCCGTGACCGGCGTGGTGCTTTTCGCCCGGACCTCCAAAGCGGCCGCCCGGTTGACGGAGCAGTTCCGCGGCCGGTCCGTGGAAAAGGCGTACTGGGCGATCGTGGCCGGCGGCCTGCCGAAGCCGGCCGAGGAGTGCGTCGATTGGATCCGCAAGGACGAACGGCACCGCCGCATGCACTTGGCCGGCGAGGGGCAGGCCGGCGCGCAGCTCGCGCGACTGCACTATCGGCGGCTGCGGCAAGTGCCCGGCGGCTGGCTGCTGGAGGTCGAGCTGGCGACGGGCCGCAAGCATCAGATCCGCCTGCAGTTGTCCGCGCGTGGCTTTCCCGTGCTGGGCGACCGGAAGTACGGCAGCCGCGAGGCGTTCGCCTCCGGGATTGCGCTGCACTCGCGGCGCCTCGTCTTCGAGCATCCCACCCGCGGCGAAGCGATCGTGCTGGAAGCGCCGCTGCCGGCCGCCTGGCAGCGGTTTGGCTTGCAGTGACCCCATTCATGGGGTCGTTCTTCCGGCCACCTGTCGTCCTTCGTTTGTCGCCACCGGACCCGCCGCAAGCAGTGCTTCGAGCCTCTCGGGAGCGACCGGCTTGACGAGATGGTGGTCGAAGCCGGCTTCGTAAGAGCGTTTTTGGTCGTCGTCCTGGCTGAAGCCGGTCAACGCCACGAGCAGAATCGACTTGAAGTGCGGCCGCATCCGTAATTGCCTGGCCACGTCGTAGCCGCTGATGCCCGGCAAGCCGATGTCGAGCAAGACCACGTCGGGACGATACGCTTCCGAAGCCTCGACCGCTGCCAAACCGTCGTGGACGACTCGAACATCGTGCTTCCAGGCCCGCACGAGCATGGCCAGCGTGTTGGCGGTATCCTCGCGGTCGTCAACGATCAGCACGCGGCGGCCGCCGGAGTTGCCTGCCAGCGGGTGCACCGCCGGCCGTGGGCTCGCCGCGGGCTGGGGTTTCCGCCCATCGGGGCGATCAGATGGCTCAATCGGTTTCTGCGGCGATTGGGGCTTGGCTCTCTCCGCCGCCAGGGGCAGGCGGACGGTGAATTCGCTCCCCTGTCCCTCGCCTCTGCTAGCGACCACGATGGTTCCGCCGTGCATTTCCACCAGGCGGCGGACTAACGCCAGTCCGATGCCCAGGCCCCCTTGCGATCGCTCGTGCCTGTCGTCGACCTGCATGAACAGGTCGAACAATCGCGGCAGCAGGTGCGCTGGAATGCCGATGCCGTTATCGCGCACGGTTAGCAGGGCCTGATCGCGCTCGCGCCGGGCCGCCAACCAGATGCGGCCGCCCCGGTTGGTGTACTTGGCGGCGTTGTTCAGGAGGTTGGTGACCACTTGCGCCACCCGGACCGGGTCGGCCTCGAGCCAGACGGCCTCGTCCGGCAGGGAGATGGTCAGTTCGTGGCCGTACGCATCGATGACGGGCCCGCTCGTTTCCAGCGCCTGGCGAACCGCCGCCCCGAGTTCGACCGGCTGCTTTTCGATCGTGAACTTGCCTTGCCGGATGCGAGAGATATCCAACAGGTCGTCGACCAGCCTGACGATGTGCTGCACCTGCCGCTGCATCATGCCGCGCACCGATTGGCGCGTTTCCGGGTCGGCATCGTCCAACAGGTGCAAAGCACTGCGGATGGGAGTCAGCGGGTTGCGCAGTTCATGCCCCAACAGGGCCAGGAACTCGTCCTTGCGCCGATCCGCGGCACGCAGCTCTTCGCTCAGCCGGGTATTTTCCAGGGCCACGGCCTCCGCGCGGCGGCGAGCCACCCGCAACGACTCGGTCAGCACGACGATGGCGATGCCGACGAGAAAGTAAATCGACAGGCTGATCAAGTCGTCGGGAGCGGTGATCGCGAGCGAGCCGTGCGGTGGAACGAAATGATTGGCGGCCGAGACCGTACCCAGCGCCAGGGCCAGGATCGACGGGCCAAGCCCGCCGTGCCAGGCCGAGAAAATCACCGGCAGATAGAAGATGCCGAACGGGATCCGCTCGTCGAGCAGCGGCGCCAACAGCGCCCGCAGCCAGGTGGCCAGCGCCACACCCAGCACCGCCGTGCCGTAGCGCACCAGCAGTGAGCCGATTGTTCGAGCCATCTGCCGCTCCTCCTGCCCTCGCTCCATCCAGCCAGCAGCCGTTGCCTGGCCCAAACCCGCCGACCCGGCACTGCACTGCATCCTATCGCGAGCCTCAGGCAAGCTCAAGCGGCCCCGCGGATGGGCTCCGGGAGCGGCCGCGGTCTATTGCTCCTGCCGCTCTGCCCACCAGTGCTTCCAGGCGGCGGTGTCCCAAAAAAAATTCTCCGCGAAACGGTCCCGCAGCGGGTTGAAGGCCCAATGAACGTCCGGTCCCTGTTCGAGCGTTGCCTCGATGGCCACGTTCACCTTGTGCCGCCACCAGAGGCGGGGAAAAAACGTCAGCGCCGCCGCGACCATCGCCACGGCGACCAGCAGCGTCCGCAGGCGGAATCTGGGCCGAAAGTTCCTGTTGGGCAGCGGCGCTCCGCGTTTTCGGACTGGTCATCGGCCTCGTGGAACCAGTCCCTGATCCTGCAAACGCCGTCATCCTACCGCGCGGTCTGGGCGGCGGCCACGAGTTGGTGTGGTCGAATCCGACCGCGGGTGCCGGCGCAGTTTGAACTGCCGGCGGGCGAACTGCGGGTCGGGCGACGCTACTCGGCCTCGGCGGGATCCTTGTTCGAGAAGTTCTTCTCCGACCATGACGTCGGCGATCAAGGTGGTGAAGTCCTGTGCCGGGTTGCAGACGTCCACGTCGCCGGAGAAGTGTCCCCCTTGGACGGCCTTTAACGTAAACCGGACTTCCAGGGCCTGTCCCGGCGGGACGCTGGTTCCAAAGCTCCAACTCATTTGGCCGAAAACATGCATCGTGCCTGTGGGCTCCGGAACGATCGCGACAACCTGGAAACCATCCAGGAACGCGTCGTCGATGTCGATGCTGTCGAGCGTGACCGCTTTATCGTGAGGGTTGGTGGTGGTGACCACCATGGTGAGCGTTTCGCCCAGCGTTGCTTCCGAGGGAAGCGAAAGCGAGGCATCGAGCTTGGGCAATTCCGTGAACAGCCAAACCGCGACGCCCAAGCCGATAACGACGGTGAACAGCAGGGCCGCACCCAGACAGCCGATCACGCCGATCACGATTTTGTTGTTCATTTCCTGCCTTTCGAAGGCTCCGCGGGCACCAGCGGATGGGGAGGCACGCGAACACCTGTGGAAAACGCGGGGAAAACGGGGGTTGCGGCCGAAAGCGGCGCAGAAAGCGGCGCACCTGGCGCACAATCCGGACCCGCCGACCCCGATCTTGCCCGGCTGGTGGCCGCGTGGCCGACGCTGCCCGACGCGGTGCGGCGGTGCATTGTCGTGCTGCTGAACGACACGACGGGGGCGAAGGGCTGACGCCCCTCCCGGCTCGTCTACGTCTACGATATTGCCCATGACGCGACGTGCGGGAGCGCCAGTAGGAACCCGCGGTATTCCCTGCCCGCGTGGGTGGGCGCGGCCCGCCTGCCCTAGGGACCGTCCCGAGGAGCTTAAGGTGTCTTCCTCTGGAGCGCCTGGATGAAATACATCAGGTTAGTGTGGATCACTTGTGCCTGCGGTACGATTTTGGGCGCCCATACAATGCCCTCCTTCGTCGTTTCAAACTGACGGTTGATCTTGTATGCAACCGCGTTCCACATCGACCACAGCTTGTCGCGGTAGCCGCCAATCCTGATGCTCTTCGCCAGATACCCCTGGGAGTAAATGCATAACCTGGCGTATTGGAGCGTTGGGCTTTCGAGGAGTTGCATGAAGTTGATGTCACCCTGGTCCATTTGGTAGGACTTCAGCCTGAAGTCGGCAATCATTCCCCTGGCAAGCTCATCGCGCTCGCGCCCGCGTACCCGAAGGCCCAGCGCTTCAAGGTCCGTCAACATTCGGTCGATGCCGTCGGTGGAATCGTGTCCCGCCTAGCCGCGCTGCCGGATGCCCAGATGCAAACGGTTCCCGGTGGCATTGGAGGGGCGTTGGAAGTTTTCGTCGGATACGTCATGCTGGACGCCTGGATTGCCAACCAAGACCGGCACCACGAGAATTGGGGAGCGCTTTGGGATGGCACGGCATTGCGACTGGCCCCAACATTCGATCATGGCGCGGCGCTGGCGCGGAATCTGCTGGACGATGAACGACAAGACCGGATGACGAGCAAGGATCGAAACCGGACCGTTGCGGCCTTTGCGGCAAGGGGGCGAAGCGCGTTCTACGCTTCGCCCGACGATCAACGGCCGTTGGAGCTGCGCGAGACGTTTCGATCCTTTGCCCGCCAAGTTCCCCCTGCCGCACTGGCCTGGCTGGATCGCCTTCGAGCGGTGAAGCACGACGAAATCTGGGGTATCCTAGAAGGAGTGCCCGTGTCTCGCATGACGGAGACGTGCAAGCGGTTCACGATGGAATTGCTGCTGACCAACCAACGGCGGTTGACTGAAGAGGATTGAACGGCATGAACTCACTATTCGTTGCCTGGCGTCCGCCCATGCCCGATCCGACTGGCTGGCGGCCCGTGGGGCGACTTGAACACGATGGCGAGCTCTACCGATTCTGGTACACGCGGGGTGCGCGGAAGCCCGGCTTTCGACCATTTGCGCAGATGGAGACCTTGGACCAAGTGTACGAGTCGGAAGAGTTGTTCCCCCTCTTCGCCAATCGGCTGTTGCCCAAGTCGCGGCCGGAATACGAAGCCTACCTGCGTTGGAGCGGCTTCCAAATCGCAAACCCACCCGATCCGATTTTGGTCTTGGCCGTAACCGAAGGGATTCGGCAAACGGATGCAGTCGAAGTCTTCCCGTGTCCAACGCCCGATGCTGGCGGCTGCTATCTCAACAAGTTTTTTCTGCACGGCATTCGTTGGCTGCCCGCGCCTGCCGTTGAGCGGATTTCGCGATTGGCGCCCGGCGAACCCTTGAAGCTAATGCTTGACCTACAGAATGATTACGATCCAAATGCCGTCGCGGTCCGCACGAAAGCCGACCGAATGCAAATCGGGTACGTCCCGCGCTACCTGGCGCATGACGTTTGGCAGCTTGTGGGAGGGTGTGGCGTGGAGTTTATCAAGCTGTCCGTGGATCGCGTCAATCCCGACGCCCCGCTGCACAACCGCGTGCTTTGCCGAATGCACGCTTGTTGGCCTGATGGCTTTCGACCGTGTAGCGGTGAAGATTTTGAGCCGATCCCGGCCGGCGTTCCAGCCAACTGCTAATCCGCAAAACCCAATTGATTTTGGCGAAACCCGCAGGGGTAAGGGGTGGTACGGAATGGGCGGGTTTGGTAGCGGAAGCTGGTATCGGTGGGAGGGGAAGAAAGCAACCGTCGAAGAATCGCTGACCCTGGGGACGCGGGACTTTCGAGGGAGGCTGTACCCGCATTCGGCCGGCAAGTTCACTTGGACATTTGGCCGCGGTGCCGCTTGAGCGGATGGGGAGGGATTCGAACCCCCGGAGGACTTGCGCCCTCAGCAGTTTTCAAGACTGCCGCCTTAGACCACTCGGCCACCCATCCGGTTGTCGAGCCGCCCAGGCTCGCGCGGGCCGCTCGGGCCAACTCTAGCAACGCCAGAGGCCGACTGTCAAATCGGGCCGGTCCCGGGCCAGTCCCGGGCCAGCCTCCATGGAAAGGGAATCGCAGTACGCCGCCCGGGCTGCGGCCGCAGGACGAATGCCGAGCGTGCGAAGCCCGGCCGCCAGCGCGCTGGGTGCCGGCGGCCTCGACAACTCCAGCAACGCAGGAGCCCGCCGGCTGGAATGCGGCGCTGCGGCTGACTACGCTGGGGACGCGCGTAGGGGGCCATGGCTCAACCGTTGCAAACTGAGGGAACGCACCATGAAAGATCGCCTGCTGACAATCGCACTGTCGGTCGCGGCCACGATGGGTCTTACCAAGGCTGAATCCCGGCAGCCGAGGGAGCTCGACGTGGACCGCCTGATCGTGCGCAAGGAGCTGATCGTGTCGGACACGGGCCAACCGTGGGAAAAAGGCTTCGAAGAGCATCAACTGCCTCGCGGCGTCTACGCGCGTTCGCTCGGCGACGGAGTGGGCGGGCTGTGGGTCCGCAGCCGGTTGATCAAGGGAGAAATCGACGACCCGTTCGATGACCGCTTCCATGCGCTGGAGCGCGACGGCACCTTTCGACAAGCGCCCGGGCATATCTCGTGGAACGTGTGGATGGACGGCGCCTGGCGGCAGATGGCCATCATCCAGGGCGAGGGGCTCGAGCTGTCCGAAGTGCCCCTGGAACAATGGAGCGGCCAAACCCATCCCGGCCGCATCCGCTTTCAAACTTTTCGGCCCGGACACGGCGAGCCATTGACCGACGCGATCATCGGTCAGGGCATGATGTCGATCGGCGGAGGCGGCTACGGGGGCGGAGGACTCCCCTACCCCAGCGAAGTTCTTCAGCTCTGGGGAGGCCGGTTGGAGCAGGCCGCGGTGCCGGCGCCGGCCGCGCCGACCGTGGTCGAGGACGATGGCTCAGGCGAGCATCACTACGCGATCGTGGCCGTCGGCGTGCAGGGTCGGCTGAGCCGGGCCTCGCCGGCGATCAAGGCCGAGGGCCTGGCCACGCTGCGCTGGGACAGCGTGGCGGGGGCCGACGCCTACGTTGTCGTGCGCGACGGCAAACAGATCGCCGGCCCGTTGCGCTTGGAGGGGTCGCAGAAGGAATGGACGGACCGGTAGGTGGCAGAAGCCGACCACCAAGGACGACGTTGGCGCTGGCCGGCACGTCTTGGCCACGAAGGGGCTTCCGTTCGGCGAATAACCGGGCGGCAGCCCGAATTCTGGCGAATTCGGCTACACCGGGCGGCAGCCCGAATTCTGGCGAATTCGGCTACACCTGGTCGTTGGGCCCGAAGTTGACCGTGCCGCGGATTCCTGCTAGAAACGAGGCCTCTGCCATGGCGGCGAAGCGGCCGGACGGGCTGGCCCAACGGTATAGAACAGCATGAAATCAGCGCCGCGCTTCGGCGCTTGGAAAGCGAGAACACGTGGGCGGTATCAGCGAACGGGGCAAGGAAATCAAGCGGCGGCGGCATCGCCGCAAGAAACTGGCGGCCTGGTCCAGAAGGCTCAAGAAGGCCACCGTCTCGGAACGCAATATGATCGCCGAGAAGATACGCCAGCTCACGCCGGGTGGCGAGGTGGTCATCCAGAACTGGCAACTCGCGACCGACCGGTAGGGGCCGGACCAATGGGGTCCTGAACCGGCCTTGGACCCCATAAATGGGGTCACTACGAACCGGCTGGGGCGGGCTCGGGCTCGCGCTGCTCGATCCGCTCGAAGGTGAACTCGCCGTCGCGGAAGTCGACGCGCACTCCGCTCTCGGCGGATAACGTGCCTTTCAGGATCTCGGTGGCCAGCGGGTTCTGAATCCGTTGCTGGATCACCCGCTTCAAAGGCCGGGCGCCGTAGACGGGGTCGTAGCCGGCCGCGGCAATCTCGTCCAAGGCCGCCGGCGTGACTTCCAAGGTCATGTCGTTCTGAGCGAGCTGCTTGCGCAAGCGTTCGATCTGCAGCTCCACGATCCGCCGCAAGTGCTGCCGGTTGAGCGGGTGGAAAATGATCGTTTCGTCGATGCGGTTGAGGAATTCGGGCAGGAAGCGGGCTTCGAGGGCCGCGGTGACCGCCTCGCGGATTTGCTCCTGGCTGCCCCCTTCGCGCGTGATCTCCTGGATGACCTGGCTGCCGATGTTCGAGGTCATCACGATCAGCGTGTTGGTGAAGTCGACCGCGTGTCCCTGGTTGTCGCTCAGGCGGCCGTCGTCCAGCACCTGGAGCAGGATGTTGAACACGTCGCGGTGGGCCTTCTCGATCTCGTCGAGCAGCACGACGCAGTAGGGGCGGCGGCGGACCGCCTCGGTCAAGCGGCCGCCTTCCTCGTAGCCCACGTAGCCCGGCGGGGCGCCGATGAGCCGGCTGACCGTGTGGCGCTCCATGAACTCGCTCATGTCGAGCCGGACCATGGCATTCTCGTCATCGAAGAGCACCTCGGCGAGCGCCTTGCACAGTTCGGTCTTGCCCACGCCGGTCGGGCCCAGAAAGATGAACGATCCGATCGGCCGGTTGGGATCCTGCAAACCGGAACGGCTGCGGCGGACGGCGTTGGAGACCGCCTCGACGGCCTCGTCCTGGCCCACGACCCGCTGGTGAATCCGCTCTTCCATGACGAGCAGCTTGGCCCGCTCGGTCTCGAGCATGCGGCTGACCGGAATGCCGGTCCAGGCGCTGACCACCTCGGCGATCTCTTCGGGCCCCACCTCGCGCCGCAACAGGCGGCGGCCTTCGCCCGGCTCGCGCGGGGCGGCGCGGTCGGCCGATTCGGTCTCCAGGTGCGCCAGCAGCTTCTTGCGCTCGACGTCCAGCTCGTACAGCCGCTGGTAAACCTGCTCTTCGATCGGCATGCCGGAAGCTTGGCGCTCCTTGATCGACGTGCTGAGCTGCTGGAACTGCAGTTCGACCTTCTCCAACTTGGCACGGGTCTCCTGCACGTCGCCCAGGCCCATCTTCTCGGCCTCCCATTGTTCGCGGAGGCTGGCCAACCGGCGGCGCAGGGTCTGGATTTCGGCCTCGATCTCTTCCAGCCGCTCCTTGGCGTGCTCCTCGGTCTCCTCGGCCAACTGGCGGGCGGCCAGCTCCAACTGCACCAGCCGCCGCTGCACTTCGTCGATCTCGGTGGGAACGCTCTGGAGTTCCATGGCCAGCCGGCTGGTCGCCTCGTCCATCAGGTCGATGGCCTTGTCCGGCAGGAAGCGGTCGGTGATGTAACGCTGCGACAGGTGGGCGGCGGCCACCAGGGCGGAATCCTTGATCTTGACGCCCTTGTGGTGGGCCTCGTAGCGGCCCTTGAGGCCGCGGAGGATGGCAATCGTGTCCTCGACGCTCGGTTCGCCCACGTAGATTGGCTGGAAGCGGCGTTCCAGGGCGGCGTCCTTCTCGATGTACTTGCGGTACTCGTCGAGGGTGGTGGCGCCGATGCAGCGCAGCTCGCCGCGGGCCAAGGCCGGCTTGAGCAGGTTGGCAGCGTCGCTGCCGCCCTCGGCGGCCCCGGCGCCGACCACGGTGTGCAGTTCGTCGATGAACATGATCACGTTGCCGGCGGCCGCCTGGACCTCGCGCAGGACGGCCTTGATCCGCTCCTCGAACTCGCCGCGGTACTTGGTTCCGGCGATCAAGGCGCCCATGTCGAGCGCCACCACGCGGCGGTTCTTGAGGCTCTCGGGCACGTCGCCCTGGACGATCCGCAGGGCCAGCCCTTCGGCAATCGCGGTCTTGCCCACGCCCGGCTCGCCGATCAGGACCGGGTTGTTCTTGGTGCGGCGGGAGAGGACCTGGATGACGCGGCGGATCTCCTGGTCGCGGCCGATGACCGGATCGAGCTTGCCTTGGCTGGCCCGCTCGACCAAGTCGATGCCGTATTTTTCGAGGGTCTGGAACTTGGCCTCGGGGTTGGGGTCGTCGACCCGCACGTTGCCGCGCAGGGCGCGGAGCGCTTCGAGCACTTCGCGCTCGCCGATGGCGTTCAGCTTCAGCACCTGGCGGGCCTTCGAGTCGACCTTGGTGAGCGCCAGCAGCAGATGCTCGACGGAGATGAACTCGTCGCGCATCGCGTCGGCCTCGCGCTGGGCCGCCTCGAACACCTGCATCAAGGCCGGCGATGACTGCGGCGCCGCGGCGCCGCCCGAGGCGCGGGGGAAGTGCCCCAGCTCGGCGTCGACGATCTGGTCGAGCTGCCGGCGATTGGCGCCGATCTTGTCGACAATGGCCCCGAAGATCCCCTCGGTCTCATCCAGCAAGGCCGAGAGCAGGTGGACCGGGTCGATCTGGGGGTTGCCGCGCTCGGAGGCCAGCTCCTGGGCCCGCTGGACCGCCTCCTGGGCCTTGATCGTCAGTTTCTCGAAGCGAAACGCCATCGGCCTCGGCCCTGTTCCTGGAAAAAGCAGTTCCTTAAAAGAACGGTTCCTTAAGAGACGGGGCTCATTCCTTGACCTCGAACTCGGCGTCGATCGTATCGTCGTCGGCCGCACCGCCCCGCGCGCCGCCATCGGCGCCATCGGCCCCCGGCGCGGCCGAAGCGGCCGTTGCCTTGGCGCCCGCTTCGTAGAGCGTCTTCGTCACGGCGTGCGAGGCCTGCTCCAGCTCCGCGATGGCGCTGCGGATGGCCTGCACGTCGCTGCCCTTGGCCACCTCGCGGGTCTTGGCCACGGCGGCCTCCAGCGGCGCCTTGTCGTTGGGCCCGAGCTTATCGGCGTGCTCCTTCATCAGCTTTTCCATCTGGAAGCACATCGACTCGGCCTGGTTGCGCGCCTCGGCGAGCTCGCGCTTCTGCTTGTCCTCGGCCGCGTGGGATTCGGCGTCCTTGCGCATCTTTTCGATCTCGGCTTCCGACAGGCCGCTCGACTGCTCGATACGGACCGTCTGCTCCTTGCCGGTGCCCAGGTCCTTGGCGGAGACGTTGAGGATGCCGTTGGCGTCGATGTCGAACTTGACCTCGATCTGCGGCACGCCGCGCGGCGCGGGCGCGATGCCTTCCAGGTTGAACTGGCCGAGCAGCCGGTTGTCGGCCGCCATCTCGCGTTCGCCCTGGAAGACCCGCACGGTGACCGCGGTCTGGTTGTCGTCGGCCGTGCTGAAGACGTTCTTTTTCTCGGTGGGAATCGTGGTGTTGCGGTCGATGAGCCGGGTCATGATGCCGCCCAAGGTCTCGATGCCCAGCGACAAGGGCGTGACGTCCAGCAACAGCACGTCCTTGACTTCGCCGGCCAGCACGCCTCCCTGGATGGCCGCGCCCACGGCCACCACCTCGTCGGGGTTCACGCCCTTGTGGGGCTCCTTGTTGAACAGCTTCTTGACCAACTCCTGGACTTTCGGGATGCGGGTCGAGCCGCCCACCAGCACCACCTCGTCGATCTCGTGGGGCTGGAGCTTGGCGTCCTTCAGGGCCTGGAGCACCGGGCCGCGGCAGCGCTCGATCAAGTGATCGACCAACTGCTCGAACTTGGAGCGGCTGATGTTCATCTGCAAATGCTTGGGCCCGCTGGCGTCGGCGGTGATGAACGGCAGGTTGATGTCGGTGGTGCTCGACGAGCTCAGCTCTTTCTTGGCCTTCTCGCAGGCTTCCTGCAGCCGCTGCAGAGCCATCGTGTCCTTGCGCAGGTCGATGCCCTGCTCTTTCTTGAACTCGTCGGCCACGTAGTTGATGAGCACCTGGTCGAAATCGTCGCCGCCCAGGTGAGTGTCGCCGTTGGTGCTGATCACCCGGAACAGGCCGTCGTCGACCTGCAGGATTGACACATCGAACGTGCCGCCGCCCAGGTCGAAAACGACGATCTTCTCCGCCGTTTTCTTGTCCAAGCCGTAGGCCATGGCGGCGGCCGTCGGCTCGTTGATGATCCGGGCCACCTCCAGCCCGGCGATCTGCCCGGCATCCTTGGTTGCCTGGCGCTGGGCATCGTTGAAATAGGCCGGCACGGTGATCACTGCCTTGTTGATCTTGTGGCCCAAGTAGGCTTCGGCCGATTCTTTCAGCTTGCGGAGGATCTTGGCGGAGATTTCGGGCGGGGTGTACTCGTTGTCGCCGATCTTGACCTTCACGTAGTCCTGGGGTCCACCCACGATCTTGTAGGGCACCATCTTCTCTTCGGTCGCCACCTCGTTGTGGCGGCGGCCCATGAAGCGCTTGATCGAGGAGACCGTGCGGGTGGGGTTGGTGACGGCCTGGCGGCGGGCCGGCTCTCCCACGAGAACGTCGCCCTTGTCGGTAAAGGCCACAACGCTCGGCGTCAGGCGGTTGCCTTCCTGATTGGGGATGACTTTGGCATCGCCACCCTCCATGACCGCCACGACCGAGTTGGTCGTTCCCAGGTCAATCCCGATAATCTTTTCGCCTTGTGCCATGTGCGTTTTTGCTCCTTACAACCTTCCGCTCGTGATCCCCGGCAGGTTCGCAGCGACCCCATTCATGGGGCCGTCTTTGCCGCTCCGCACGACGGTGCACAAACTGGGCTAGTGCCCGTCAAACAGCAAGCTGGAATAGCAAAGCTCATGCCACCCATCGGCAGGGCCATCGAAAATGCTTTCACGGCAGGGACTTGTAGCCGACCACGCTGGGCGCGCGACCGATGCGCTGGTTGGGTGGTTCCCCGGGTCTGCCATTTTGACACGGCATTTTGCGCGCCTAGCCCGGTGCTGCCATAATGACAGAGGCGCTTGACACCCCTTCGGGCCGCCAGTACAAGGGGCGAACGGCGCGCACCAGAAGCGATCTAGGTCATTGTCACGCCACAGCTTGAGAGAAATTGCGATGGCCAAGGAGCCGCCCCCGCGAAGTGCGCGAAAACCAGCGCGGGGCGAGAGCGAAGCGAGCCTCAAGAACCAGTTGGAAAGGCTGGACCGCGAGCTCTTGAAGCTGTTCAACAGCCGTGCCAAGTTGATGGGGCAGCTCAGCCGAGTACACAGCGGCAATTCGCCCGCCGCCGAGCGTGACACCGACGTTCTCGCCCAGAACAAGGGACCGCTCACCAACGACTGCGTGCGCTCGGTCTTCAGGGAGCTCGACAGCGGAGCCCGGGCTCTGGAGAAACCGTTGCGCGTGGCCGTGTTGGGGCCGGCGTACAGCTACAGCCACCTGGCCGCCCTGGAGCGTTTCGGCAGCAGCGTCGAGCACGTGCCGGTGGCCAGCATCTCGGCCGTATTCGAGGAAGTGAACCGCGGGCACGCCAACTACGGTGTGGTGCCGGTCGAGAACTCGACCGACGGCCGGATCGCCGACACCCTCGATATGTTTACCCGGCTGCGCGTGCGGATTTGCGGCGAGGTGCAGTTGCGGATTCATCATCACCTGCTCGGCAAGTGCCCGCGCAGCGAGGTGACTGAGGTATACAGCAGGCCGCAGGCCCTTTCGCAGTGCCGCAACTGGCTGATTCGGCACCTGCCGGCCGCCCGGCCGATCGAAGTGACCAGCACTTCGACCGCGGCCCAACTGGCGCAGAACAAGCAAGGGGCCGCGGCGATTGCCAGCGTGCAAGCCGGCGTACACTACGGCCTGGAGGTGCTGGCCGAGAACATCGAGGATAACCAGGCCAATGTGACGCGGTTTGCGATCATCGGGGACGAGTCGGCCACGCGGACGGGGCACGACAAGACGGCGGCGATGTTCGAAGTAGAACACCGGCCGGGGTCACTGGCCGACGCCATGGCCATCTTCAAGCGCAACCGTTTGAACCTGACATGGATCGAATCGTTTCCGATCCCCCGCCAGGAGGGTGGCTACCTGTTTTTCATCGAGCTGGACGGGCACGAGAACGAAGTGCGGGTGCGGAGGGCCCTGGAGTCGCTGGGGAAGCGCGCGCTGCGGCTGGAGGTGCTCGGGTCGTATCCGCGCAGCCAGCCGGTCGGCTGAACGCGGTGGAGGGGGAGGCGACTCGAGGTAGCAGGACTCGCCAGAGTTCTGGTGACGGCCACGGCCCGAATTCTGGCGCTCTCCGGCTACCAGCGGGCGATAGCACCCCGCGCAGCACTGCTTCTTCCGCCTGCGGCGGACCGCGGCCGGCGTCCTGCGAAGCAGTGGCACACGATTCTTCGAGGTAGCGGGGCTCGCCAGAGTTCTGGTGACGGGCCACGGCCCGAATTCTGGCGAATCCGGCTACCAGCGGGCGATAGCACCCCGCGCAGCACTGCTTCTCGGACGCCGCGGCCGGCGTCCTGCGAAGCAGTGGCACACGATTCTGGCGAATTCGGCTACGGGCAGAGCCCTAGAGGGCAGGCGATCCGCGAATTTGGTACACTTCCAGCGGTACTATCGACCCGTTCACCCCTGATTCGGCCTGCCTGTGATCATCGTCCTGAAGCCTGACGTCACCGAAGATCAAATCGAGCACGTGGTCCAGCGCGTGGAGGCGTTGGGCCTGCGGGCCCATCTGAGCCGGGGCACGTATCGGACCATTATCGGCGTGATTGGCGACGAAACGGTCGTTCGCTCCGCTCCGCTGGAAGCGATTCCCGGCGTGGCGAGCGTCATGCCGATCCTGCCCCCGTTCAAGCTGGCCAGCAACGAGGCCCAACCCGAACCCACCGTAGTGGACGTGGCGGGCATAAAGATCGGCGGCGGCTACCTGGCCATGATCGCGGGCCCGTGCGCGGTCGAAGGGGCCGAGCGGATGGATGCGATCGCCGCTGCTATCAAGTCGGCCGGTGCCAACCTGCTGCGGGGCGGCGCCTTCAAGCCACGGACCAGCCCCTATGCCTACCAGGGCATGGGCGAGGAAGGCCTGAAGATCTTGCGTGACACGGGCGACCGTCACGGCCTGCCCGTGGTCACCGAGGTCATGGACCCGCGCCGGGTGGAACTGGTGTACCGCTACGCCGACATGTTTCAGATCGGCGCCCGCAACATGCAGAACTTCAACTTGCTGACCGAAGTGGGACAAACCCGCAAGCCCGTGCTGCTCAAGCGGGGCATGAGCGCCACCATCAAAGATCTGCTGATGAGCGCCGAATACATCCTGTCGGAGGGCAACAGCGCCGTGGTCTTGTGCGAGCGGGGAGTCCGAGGCTTCGACCCGGCGACTCGCAACCTGTTCGACGTGGCGGCCGTGCCCGCCACCAAGGCCTTGTCGCACTTGCCGATCATCGTCGATCCGAGCCATGCCACGGGCCGCCCCGATCTGATCGGCCCCTGCGCCCTGGCGGGCGTGGCGGCCGGGGCCGACGGCGTGCACGTCGAGGTTCACAACTGCCCGGAGGAAGCTCTGTCGGACGGCCCGCAGGCCTTGCTGCCCGACCAGTACAGGGAGCTGGCAAGCCAGATCCGTTCGTTGGCCGGCCTGTTGGGTAAGACCATTTCGACCCTGGACCGGGGCGGCATTGCCGGCGTCGCGGCCGGCCCCGATCGGTCGGGAGCCCAGCCGGCTGCCCCGGGCGCGTCCAAAGCGGCCGCGGCTGTCGCCAAGGGAGGCGCCTCTTGAGAAGACCGTTCGTCGCGGGCAACTGGAAGATGAACCTCGACCGCGGCGAGTCGATGGCCCTGGCCCGCGCGGTGGCCGACGGCGCCCGCGGTTTGGCCGGCATCGAGCTGGCGGTTTGCCCCGCCAGCGTGTATCTGGACGCTGTTTCGGCGGTGCTGGCGGGCAGTTCCGTCGGGCTGGGCGCTCAGAACATGTACCATGAGGCGGCCGGAGCGTTCACGGGCGAGATCAGCGCGGCGATGCTCGTCGACGTGGGCTGCCGCTACGTGATCCTGGGCCACAGCGAGCGGCGGCACCTGTTGTGCGAGACCGACGGCGACGTCAACCACAAGCTGCACGCGGCGCTGGCGGCCGGTCTGACGCCGATTGTCTGCGTCGGCGAAATGCTGGGCGAGCGGGAAGCCGGACGGACCTCCGAGGTGATTCACCGGCAGTTCCAGGGCTCGCTGGCGGGCCTCTCGGCCGAACAGGCGCCGCGGGTGGTGATCGCCTACGAGCCGGTGTGGGCCATTGGAACGGGCAAGGTGGCCACCCCGGAACAAGCCGAGGAGGTACACGTCGATCTTCGCAAAATGTTGGCGGCCCGGTACAATCCAGAGGTGGCCGAATCGGTGCGGATCCAGTACGGCGGCAGCGTCAAGCCGGCCAACGCGGCCGAACTGCTGCATCAGCCGAATGTCGATGGGGCGCTCGTCGGGGGCGCCAGTCTCAAGGCCGACGATTTTCTGGCCATTGCCGCCGCCGGCAAAGCATGAGCCCCGACCGACGTGCCGGCCAAACGTAGGAGCGAGTTATGGGTCCTTTGTTCATGATTCTGATGTTCTTTACCGGCCTGTTCCTGATCGTGCTGGTGCTGTTGCAGCGCGGCCGGGGCGGCGGCCTGGCCGGCGCCCTGGGCGGCATGGGCGGTCAGAGCGCTTTCGGCGCCAAGGCGGGCGACATGTTCACCAGGATCACGGCGGCCGTGGCCGTGTTCTGGATTCTGCTGTGCGTCGGCGCGGTCAAGTATTTCAGCCCGGAGAGCGACGCCTTCGACGAAGGGTTGGGCGGAGCGGCCGTGGAACAACCGCTGGACGACGCCGGTCTGCCGAGAGATGCCGCTGGCCGCAGCCGGGGCGGCGAAGGGGGCGCCAAGGCGGGCACGGGCGGAGCCTCCGGGACGAAAGCCGGCGGTGCAAAAGGCGCGTCCAGCACCAAGTCCGCAACGGGCAGTCCCAACGGTGCAACGGGCGACCGCGGCGTGGAGGCGGAGACGGAACCACCCGCCTCCCGGGAGAAAGCGAGCGGGTCGTCGGCTGAAAAGTAAACGGCTGGATCGGATCGCCAGACTCACTTGCTTCGGAGTTCTTCCCCCTTGCTGCTGAGCATGACCGGCTTCGGAGAGGCGCGGCGCCAGAACGAGTCGCTGGTCGTGTCGGTGGAAGTGCGCACGATCAACGGCCGCTATTTCAAGCTGGCGTTGAAGTGCCCCGAGGGGTACGGCGGCTGGGAGGCGGAGATCGAAAACCTGGTGCGGCACCGGATCCGCCGGGGCTCGGTGCAGGTCTCGCTGCGGGTGGACCACTTGGGCAGCGTCGACGCCTATCGGCTGGACCCCGCGGTGCTGGCAGGCTATCGCCGCCAGATCAACGAGTTGAACCGCCAGTGGAACCTGACCGACAGCGTGCGGCTGGAATCGCTGCTGAGCCTGCCCGGCGTGGTGCTGGAGGGCAACCCCGCCGTCCTGGAGAGCGAGTGGCCGCTGGTCCGCGAGACGCTCCAGGAAGCGATGCAGAACCTGGATCGCATGCGGGGCGACGAGGGCCAGGCCATGGCGGACGATCTGGCGGCCAATTGCCGCTTGATCGCCGCCGAGCTGGACGGGATTGCGGGGCGGGCCCCGGCCGTCGTGGAGGCGTATCGCGCGCGGCTGGCAGAGCGGCTGCAAACGCTGCTCTCGGAGTACTCGGTCACGCTCGATCCGGCGGACCTGATCAAGGAAGTCGGCATTTTTGCGGAGCGGAGCGACATCTCCGAAGAAATCGTCCGGCTGCGCAGCCATCTGGAGCAGTTCGATACCATCATGGACCAGGCCGAGAGTGCCGGCCGCAAGCTAGAATTTCTTACCCAGGAGATGTTTCGCGAAACCAACACGATCGGCTCCAAGGCCGGCGACGTGCAAATCGCGCGGCACGTGATCGAGGTCAAGGCGGCCATCGAACGGATCCGCGAAATGATCCAGAACATCGAGTGACTGCATCGGCAATGCGGCTGCGCGCCGAGGAGTTCACGGCATGGCGACCGTCGCGGGAGGCAAGCTGGTGGTGATTTCGGGCCCCAGCGGCGCGGGCAAGACCACGCTGTTGAAGCAGCTCTACGCCCGGTCGCGCGCCCCGCTGGTGCCCAGCGTGTCGGCCACCACCCGTGCTCCGCGGCGCGGCGAAGTGGATGGAGTGGACTATCACTTTCTCACCCCGGACGAGTTCGCCCGGCGGCGGGAGGCGGGCGAGTTTCTCGAGTGTTGCGAGGTTTTTGGGCGGGGGGACTGGTACGGGACGCTCAAGAGCGAGGTCACCCCTAGCCTCGCCGCGGGTAAATGGGTAGTCTTAGAAATCGACGTTCAGGGCATGCTGGCGGTGCTGGAGCATTATCCCGACGCGCTGACCATCTTCGTCCGCCCCGGATCGGCCGCGGAGTTGGAACGCCGTCTCCGCGATCGGGGCACCGAGAGTGAGGCCGCACTGGCGCGGCGGCTGGAAGTGGCTCGCCACGAGTTGTCGTTCGCCGACCGCTACCGCTACCAGGTCGTCAACGACGACGTCGAGCGGGCCGTCCGGGAGATTTGTGAAATTCTTTCCACTTGTGGAGGTTGACCGAGATGCTTGACGATCTTCGCGAGGAAGCGATCGTGAACAAGGTGGGTGGCCGCTTCAAACTTTCGACCCTGATCCAGAAGCGGCTCGTCGCCTTGAACGGTGGCAGCCGACCGCTGGTCGACCTGAACACCAACGACAAGCTGGAAATCGTGATTCAGGAGATCATCCAGGACAAAATCTACCTGGACACTTCGGCCACCGTGCGCGTGACCGGGCAGCCGGACGAAGGCGGAGGGCCCCCCGAACTCGACCTGAGCAACCTCTAGCGCCCCGAAGGGGGCCACGCATGAAGGGCCGCGAACTCGTAATCGGCGTGACCGGAGGCGTTTCCGCTTACAAGACGGCCGCCCTGGTCAGCCAGTTGGTGCAGGCCGGCGCGGGCGTCTCGGTGGTCATGACGCACGCTGCCCTCGAGTTCATCGGCCCCAGCACGTTCGAGGCTTTGACCGGACGGCCGG
This sequence comes from Pirellulales bacterium, assembly GCA_040901675.1. Taxonomy (GTDB): domain Bacteria; phylum Planctomycetota; class Planctomycetia; order Pirellulales; family JAICIG01; genus JBBDNX01. The sequence continues at coordinate 174,498 of JBBDYJ010000032.1, forward strand.
TGCACCGCCAGGTCTTCCACGAAGCGGGACATCCCCTGGGCGCCCACATCGACCTGGCCGAGCGGGCCGAGCTGTTGTGCGTGGCGCCGGCCACCGCGAACTTTCTGGCCAAGGCGGCCTGCGGGATGGCCGACGACCTGCTGAGCACGCTGGTGCTCTCGTTTTCGCGGACGCTGGTGGTGGCGCCGGCGATGAACTGCGAGATGTGGGCCAAGGCTTCCGTGCAGCGCAACGTCGAGCAACTCCGCCGCGACGGCGCGGTGATTGTCGATCCGGAGGAGGGTTGGCTCAGTTGCCGCAAGCAAGGTGCGGGACGGATGGCTTCGCCCGAAACGATTCGCGCCGTGATCGAACAACGGCTTCAATAAGGGCCGGTGCCGCATCCCCGTGGCTCGCATCCTGATCACCTCCGGTCCCACGCGGCAATACCTCGACCCGGTCCGTTATCTGACGAACGCTTCGAGCGGGCGAATGGGCCGGGCCCTGGCCGACGCGGCCCTGGAGGCGGGACACAGCGTGGTCGTGGTGAGCGGCCCGGTCGAAGTCACGTACCCGGCCGCGGCCGAAGTGATCGACGTGATTTCGACGGAGGAGATGCTGGAAGCGTGCCGGCGGGTTTTTCCGGCCTGCGACGGCCTGGTGGGCGTGGCCGCCCCCTGCGATTATCGGCCGGTGCGCGTGGCGGATGGCAAGATCCAAAAGACCGGGCAGCCGCTGGAGCTGCGCCTGGTTGAAACGCCCGACGTCGTGGCCACGCTGGGGGCGGAGAAACAGCACCAATGGCTGGTCGGGTTCGCGCTGGAGACCGACGACCACCGCCTGCGGGCTTTGGCCAAGCTGGAAAAGAAGAGCTGCGATCTGATGGTCCTCAACAGCCCCGCGGCGATGAGCGCCTTGGACACCCAGGTGGAGGTAATCGACCGCGACGGGCGGGTGATCCAAGCGCTGGCCGGGACGAAAGAAGAAGTGGCCCGCGGCATCTTTGCCGTGATCGAGGAGCGGCTGGTGAGGAAAGGAGGAAGGAGGAAGGCAGAGGGCAGAGGGCAGAGGGCAGAAGGCAGAAGGCCGGAGAAGGAATAACGCCGACCGGCGAGGAATCGAACAGGTGATACACCAGCTACCGACGGGACGAAGGTTGTCCTGACTCCTCTTTCCTCCTTCCTCCTTCAGGATTATTCCGGTCGGGCGCGGGGGAGGGGGACGTTGCGCAGGTCGATTTCCATTTGCCTTTGGGCGCGGATCCGCGGATAGACGAATCGCAGCCGCTTGGGCGTGCTGTTGGCGCTTTCGCCGGTGAAGGTGATCTTCATCCGGGCGCCCTGCGGAGTCAGACTGTTGGTCTGGCCCTGCCGGCGAAAGGCCCGGCCTTCGGCGTCGAACAGGTGCACCTCGTTTTCCTGGAACACCAGTTCCTGAGGTTCCGGCACCACGAGGTCGCGGACGACCAACAGGACGATCTCGCAGCGCTGGGAGGGGCCGCTTTTAAAGCTTTCGATCACCAGCTCCACGTTGTCCTGAAAGTGGGGCTGCTGCGATTCCAGGTCTTCGACGTCGATTTGGGCCATGTCGCCCACGGCGATCAGATCCCAGCGCAGCTTGAGGGTGTCGAGCCGGGTCGCCGCGGTCGAGGGCGGGTGCAGGCGCATGCTCAGCGCCAACTGACGGGTGCCGCTGCCGGCGACGTTCCAGCCACCGGAGGCCGGCTGGGCCGCCGTGAGCCGCGTGCCCGTATCCGTGATCGCCTCGATCAGCTCGGCCTGGGAGCGGTAGGCCACCAGCTTGAAGCGGTCTTCCCAGAGGGCTTGAAGATCGAGCTGGAAGGTATGCGTCTGCTGGCTCTCGAGATTTTCATAATCGAGCTCTTCGGTGAACACCCGCCTGGCCGATGTGACCTGGACCCGCAAGGGACCGCTGTATGCCGCCGGGTTCTTGCCCGGTTGGCCGGAGACCAGGACCAGCCCCGGTTGGCGCGTGTCGTAGTGCGGGCGCACGCGGTTGCCCGTCTGCCGGCAGAGGTCGTCGACCACCTTCCAGAAGGCCGCGTTCGAATAGTCCAGCTCGACGGGCTGGTCGCGGAATGAACCATATTGATCGCCGACCAAGAGGCGGTTGCCTGTCTGGCCGGCAATGGTCTCGAGTGCCGCGGAAGCGGGAGTTCCGGAGGCGTGGATTGTGACCTGGCCGGCCGACCAGAGCTCCTCGACGGCCAGCCCTCGCAGCAGGTCCTTGGCCCGCAGGCGGACTTCGGCGTCGTCGCTGAGCGCAGCCTGCTGGAGCTGCTCGCGGGTGGCCATCCCCAGCTTGCTCAGCTCCGCATGGGCGCCGTCGCGCTCGGCGTACGAATCGCTCGCCAGCTTGCTGATCAGGCTGGCAATGCGGACCCGCTCGGCGGCTTCCTGGGCGGCCACCGGCGCCGCGCCCCACCAGCCAATCGCGGCCAGGGCCAATACCGCACCGCGTACGCGCCGGCTCTCCAAAGGCGTGCAGCGAAGCGGAGCCGAGGCCGGCGGCCTTCTTGGCGGCTTATCCATAACCTATCCCCCACAGGTTCCATCCCGTCGATTGGGGTCGCCAGCCGACACTGCCCGCCGCTTCCTGCGGCGGGGTGGAAAACCGCTTGCCCGCTTGCTAAAAACAAGGCCCTTGCTTGCTTCCGCTCCGCGGAACTCTGGGTTTTCGGGTGCGGAAGTTACGAAAAGCCGGCAATCGGGTCAATGCCGGATTGATCAATGGGGTCACTGGGCGAGCTGCGGAGCCGCCAAGCCGATATGGCCATCGACTGTCTAAGCGTGGGCGTGCTGGTGGCCGATCATCTCTGCGCACCGATTCCCCGGCTGCCCAAGGCGGGCGAGCTGATGTTGACCGACCATCTGCTGTTGAACATCGGCGGTTGTGCCTCGAACGCGGCCATGGACCTGGCGCGGCTGGGGGTGAAGGTGGGCGTGGTGGGGTGCGTGGGAGAAGACGCCTTTGGCCGTTTCGTCATCGAGACGCTCCAGGCGGAGGGCATCGACACCAGCTCGATTCGCCGCGTTGCCGGAGTCGGCACTTCGGGTACGCTGATCATCAACGTCAAGGGAGAAGACCGCCGGTTCATCCACACGGTGGGAGCCAACGCGCGGTTGTCGATCGCCGATATACCGATCGAGCGGATCGGCGAGGTCAAGGTACTTTACGTGGGCGGCTACCTGCTCCTGCCGGGCCTGGTGGCGGAAGATCTGACCCGGCTGTTCCGCGAAGCGCGGCGGCAGGGCGTCAAGACGGTACTCGACATCGTCATGCCGGGGCCGGGCGACCACTGGCGGCAACTGGAAGGCTTGCTGGGCGAGACGGATGTTTTCCTGCCCAACAACGACGAAGCGGCCGCCTTGACCGGGACGGACGATCCGCGCCAGCAGGCCTTGCGGTTCCGGGAGGCGGGTGCGGGCACGGTGGTGATCACCTGCGGCGCACAGGGCACGGTGCTGGTTTCCGACTCGTTGCGCCTGCAGGCCGACGTCTATCCGGTGCCGTATGTCGGCGCGACGGGCGCCGGCGACGCCTTCGACGCCGGCTACATCGCCGGCCTGCTGGCCGGGGGCGATCCCAGGGAGTGTCTGCAGTGGGGCAGCGCCCTGGGGGCCAGTTGCGTGCGTTCGATCAGCGCCACCGAGAGCATCTTCGACCGCGCCGAGGCCGAGGCCTTCATCCGCCAGCACCCACTCAAAATCGTTTCTTGGTGATGACTATGCCCACCCTTGAATCCGTGAAGCAGAGCATCGTGAGCGAGTGCGAGGAAGATCACGTCGGTCTTTGGTCCGTAATCCGGGATGTTGAGGAGTCTTTCCCGAAGGAAGCCGAAGCCGTCATCCGGGCGCGAGTCCTGACCCTGCTCGATGAACTGCTGCGTGCCCAGGAGATCCAAGCTGGTTTCCCGGCTCCTAATGGCCGGGAGTTTCGCCCCCTGACAATCGCTGCAGATGAGGTTCTCGCCCGGATTGAGGCAGCATGGCCCGTAGGTCGTCGCCCGACCATTGGTGAAGGGCCTTGGTTTACGAAGTCGAAAAAAGAAACGCCGAAAGAGGGTTGAGCTTCTACTCTGTGCCTGCGTGAGTGGGCCGCCGGGTTGCCATGCCTTCCTCCTCCCCCGCGAACTTCCGGCCCCTTGGCCGTGTCGATCAGGCAAGACTATACTGCCGGGGTCCAACGCTTTGGCCCGCCCCAAGAGTGCAAGCGTGAAAAACTCGCCATGACCCGCGTTGCCATCCTGGGAGCCACCGGCTACTCGGCCCTCGAGCTGATCAAGATTCTGCTGCGGCACCCCGAGGCCGAGATCACCGCCGTCACCAGCCGGCAGGAAGGCAATCCGCACCTGGCCAGCGTCCACCCGTCGCTGGCGGGCCGCCTCGATCTGCACCTGGAGGACCTGGCTCCCCCGGCGGTGGCCGCCCGGGCCCAGTGCGTCTTCAGTTGCCTGCCCCATGGCGTGACCTCCTCGCTGGTGCCGGAATTGCTGGCCGGCGACTGCCGCGTGGTCGATTTCAGCGCCGACTACCGGCTCAAGAGCGCCGACGTGTACGCCCAGTGGTACGGCCAGAAGCACGGCGATCCGGAGCGGTTGGGCATGGCCGCGTATGGGCTGCCCGAGCTGTTCCGCGAACAGATCGTCGAGGCCCAGCTCGTAGCCAATCCGGGTTGTTATCCCACGTCGGCCATCCTGCCGCTGGCGCCGCTGTTGAAGCGGGGGCTGGTCGAGCCGGAGGGGATTATCATCGACTCGAAGAGCGGCGTCTCCGGCGCCGGGCGGACGCCCAAGCTCACCACCCATTATCCCGAGTGCAACGAAAGCGTGTCGGCCTATAACGTGGGCCGCCACCGGCACACGCCGGAGATCGAGCAGGTGCTGAGCACGGCCAGCGGCATGGACGTGGCGGTGATCTTCACGCCGCACCTGGTACCGATGGACCGGGGCATCCTGACGACCGCCTATTCGCGGCCTGCTTCGGCGGTGAGCGAGGAGCAGGTGCTCGATACGTTGCGGGAGTTCTACGCCGACGAGCCGTTCGTGCGGATCGTGGACCATTTGCCGGGGACCAAGGACACCAGCGGCAACAACTTTTGCGACATCACGGCCCGCGTGGTGCGCGACCGGGTGATCACGATCAGTTGCCTCGACAACCTGGTCAAGGGGGCGGCCGGGGCGGCCGTGCAGAACTTCAACCTCATGTACGGTTACGCCGAAACCACTGCGCTATAAGACCGGCGCCCACGGCCGGCGGCCCATCCCACCTCAAATCCCGGAAACCCTTTGCGATGGCGATCCTGGTTCCCCAAGGCTTTCGTCTGGCCGGCGTCCACGCGGGCATCAAGCGAAACCCTCAGAAACACGACATGGCGCTGGTGGTTTCGGACGTGCCGTCCGTGGCGGCGGGTTTGTACACGCAGAACCTGGTGTTCGCGGCCCCGGTCGGATTGAACCGCGGCCGGACTCCCGGCGAGGCGATTCGCTGCGTGGTGATCAACTCGGGCAACGCCAATGCCTGCACCGGCCCGCGTGGCGAGCGCGACGCGGCCCGCATGGCCGAGCTGGCCGCCCGGGCCTGCGGAGCCCAGCCGCACCAGGCGCTGGTCCTCTCGACCGGCGTGATCGGCGAGTTCCTGCCGATGGAAAAGATCGAGCGGGGCATCCAGGCGGCCGCCGGCCAACTGGGCCGAGACGAGCAGTCGCTGGTTGGGGCGGCCCGCGGCATGATGACGACCGACACGCGGCATAAGCTGGCGGGGCGATCCTTCCGCCTGGCTGGCAGGCAGGTGGAGGTCACCGGAATGGCCAAGGGGGCGGCGATGATCGGCCCGCGGATGGCCACCATGCTGGGACTGCTGTTGACCGACGCGGCCCTGGAACCGGCGGTGGCGCAGGAGGCCCTGGTCCGCGCGGTGGACGAGAGCTTCAACTGCATCAGCGTCGACGGGCACATGAGCACCAACGACACAGTGCTGTTGTTGGCCAATGGCGCCGCGGGCACGTCGCCGCTGGCCGGCGCGGAGCTGGCCACGTTTCAGGGGATGCTGGCCGACGCCTGCCGCGAGCTGGCAAAGGCGATCCCGGCCGACGGGGAGGGCGCCACGCACCTGGTGACCATCGACGTGACCGGCTGTGCCACGCGGGCGGCCGCCCACCGGATTGCCAAGTCGGTGGCCGAAAGCCCGCTGGTCAAGACGGCCATCGCCGGGGGCGACCCCAACTGGGGCCGGATCGTCTCGGCAGCCGGTTATGCGGGGGTGCCGTTCGACCCGGCTGGGGTGCGGCTCGAAATCAACGGCGTTGTGTTGTATCAGGACGGCTCGCCGGCCGCGTTCGACGCGGCGGCGGTCTCTCAATCGATCAAGGGCAATCGCGACACCAGCATCGTGCTGAGGTTTGGCGAAGGGGACGGCAGCGTGCGTTTCTGGACCACCGATCTGACGGCCGACTACGTCCGGCTCAACGCGGACTACCGCACGTGAGCCGTAAAGCACTGGAGCCTGGGAATGGGCGGCTGGCGGCAGACTCCCGGCGCGGGGATGCTTCCGTTCTCGTCGCCATCCGCCAGCCGTTTGACAATCGCCTCCGATGACCTAGGTTTGAGTTGCCGGCGGCAACCTATTTCATTGGCAATTCTATCTTTCGCCGGCCCAATCAAGGCTTTCTCACCCCCGTGTTTGGGCGGGGCCCTCCTATTCGAGGGCCCTGCCCGTTTTTATTGGCCGCGCACCCCGCCAGACCACTCGCGGAGCGAGTGGACCACCCTGACGCCCCCCGCGCCCAGGGCTGCTTGACAAAACAGGCCGGGTTGAATAACAACTACGTGCTTTGGGGGTGCAGGACTTCCAGAAGGCCTTCGGGCGGCTGCGGTTCGGGCGTTCCGACCAGGCCTCCCCGCCAGTTTCAGGTTTTGCCATGTCACTGCCGCTGAATTCACCCTGGGCGCCGCCGGGCGATCATGAGCCGCTTTGGCATTTCGAATGTGGTTTCGTGCCGGAGGATCCCGCCGCCTTGCCTCCCTTGCAAGCGCCGGGCGGAGACGCCGGCTCCATGCCGCTGGCTGCCACCGACGATGAGGAAGAAGAGTTCGACGACGACGATTTCGACGACGATTTCGACGACGACTTCGAAGACGAACTGGACGAGGAGCTCAACGACGACGTGGGCGAGTTCGACGAAGTGGTCGAGGGCGACGGACTGGAAAACGTCGAACCCGATGACGACGATGAGTTCGAAGAAGGCGACGAGTTCTGAATCGAAAGCAAAGCAAAGGAACCATCCCATGGCGGCGGCCGACGACCCCTCAGCACCCGGCCCGCAGGGCGGCGGCCAGGCGGCGGCGCGACTCTTCTCCGAGCAAAGCCAGCTCGACTTCGACATCGCCTTTTACGACCAGGTGCTGGCCCGCCAACCCGATTACGTCGACGTGCTCCGCTGCCAGGCCGAGCTGCTGACCCGCAAAGGACTGCACGAGCGGGCCGTGGTGCTCGATCGGCGGCTGGCGGCCTTGCTCAGCGACGACTGCCGCGTCCGCTACAACCTGGCCTGCAGCCTGGCGATGGTCGGTGCCCGCGACGAGGCGATCGCCGCGCTGCGCGCGGCGTTCGAGTTGGGCTATCGCGATTTCGAGCACCTGGAAGCGGATCCCGACCTGGAAGGTCTGCGGCACTCGCCCGCCTTTCGGGCCCTGGTCAGAGAGTACAAAAAACGCGGTTGAGAGCGGCGGAAGCGAGGGACCATGCTCGAACTTGCCGCACGGGTAGCCGAGGCCGCCGAGGCCGTGCGGCGGCAGTCGCCAGCGCCGGTCCGGGTGGGGATCATCCTGGGCACCGGGCTGGGCAGCCTGGCCCAGCAGATCGACCGCCAGGCCACGCTGGACTACGCGGCGATCCCTCATTTCCCGCGGTCGACTTCGATCGGGCACACCGGCCAGCTTGTGTGCGGCCGGCTGGAAGGCGCCAGCGTGGTCGCCATGGAGGGCCGCTTCCACGCCTACGAGGGCTACACGCACCAGCAGATCACGTTTCCCGTGCGGGTGATGAAGGCTCTGGGGGCCGAGCTGTTGATCGTGTCCAACGCCTGCGGCGGCATGAACCCGAACTACGCCTGCGGCGACATCGTCGTCATCGACGACCACATCAACCTGATGGGCGACAACCCCTTGATCGGCGTGAACGACGACCGGCTGGGGCCGCGGTTTCCCGACATGTGCCGCCCGTACGATCCGGTCCTGGTCGAGCGGGCCCTCGAGATTGCGCGGCGGGAGAACTTTGCCGCTCACCGCGGGGTGTACGTGGCGGTCACCGGCCCCAATCTGGAAACGCGGGCCGAGTATCGCTTTCTGCGGCTGATCGGGGCCGACGTGGTCGGCATGTCGACGGTTCCCGAGGTGATCGTGGCGGTGCACGCCGGCATGCGCGTGCTGGGGTTGTCGATCGTGACGGACATCTGCCTGCCTGACGCCTTGCAGCCGGCCGACATCGGAGCGATTCTGGCCCACGCCGCCGCCGCCGAGCCGCGGCTGCGTTCGATCGTGCTGGGAATCCTGGCGGCGGATCGAACGGCTAGCTAGGCTAGGAGGAGGGAGCGCCACGAATGATTTATGCTTACCGGACAGCCGACGAAGAGACCGCCCTTCGGGTGAACACTTATCGGGCGTATACCACTGCGGCATCCACATGGGTCTCTCTGTTGGTGCCTCGCAGCTCCCAGTCGAACGGGGCCGAGGAGGCAGGCGGTAGTTGCGATCCCGCCGGCCACACTAGCGATCCCCTCTCCGCCATGGAGTTGCGAGCCAAATGGATGCGGGAGTTGGGGGTTTCGGAAGAAGAAATCGCGGAATACTGCCAAGCTGACACGTACCCGGCCAAGTACGAGGAAGAATCAGCGGATTTGCAAGCGTTGAAAAGGATCCGCGAGCGTCGCCACAACGCGGTGTGAACCCGGAGTGCTTTGAGTGTGCCGCCGCTCTTCCCAGGCCGGATTGAATCCGCTCCGTCCGGCTGGCGCTTGCGATTGAAAAAAAGGGCTGCTGCTGGTCTACTTGCGGTTTGCTCTTTGCTCGAATCAGCCCGGCCAAAGCGTGCCCATGTTTCGCCCCGTCGAAGCCAATCCTCACTTTCCCACGCTCGAAATCGAGATCATCCAGTTCTGGCGCGAGGCGGGAATCTACGAGAAATCGCTGGACCGGCGGGCCGGGGGGCCGCCGTTTGTCTTCTACGAAGGCCCCCCCACGGCCAACGGCATGCCCCACCCGGGCCACTGCCTGACCCGCGCCATCAAGGACTTGTTCCCGCGCTACCGCACGATGCGGGGCTACCGCTGCGACCGCAAGGCCGGCTGGGACACGCACGGCCTGCCGGTCGAGGTCGAGGTCTCCAAGGAGCTGGGCATCCACGCCAAGGAGGAGATCGAACAGTACGGCGTCGAACCGTTCATCCACCGCTGCGAACAAAGCGTGTGGCGCTACATGCGCGAGTGGGAGCGGCTGACGGAGCGGATCGGCTTCTGGATCAAGCTCGACGAGGCCTACGTCACTTACCACCAGAGCTACATCGAGAGCGTCTGGTGGTCGCTCAAGAACCTGTTCGACCGCGGCCTGTTGTACCAGGGGCACAAGATCGTCTGGTGGTGGGCCCAGGGCGGAACGGCCTTGAGCTCCGGCGAAGTGGGCCAGGGCTACCGCGAGGTGGCCGACCCCAGCGTGTACGTGCGGTTCCCGCTGGTGGATGAGCCCGACACCGCCCTGCTGGTGTGGACCACCACCCCCTGGACGCTGCCCAACAACCAATTTGCGGCCGTGCACCCGGACATCGAGTACTCGACGGTCACCGACGCCGAGGACGGCAAGAAGCTGATCATCGCTTCGGCCCTGGTCGACTCGATCGCTGCCAAGACCGGCCGGCAACTGAAGGTCGAGGCGTCGTACCCCGGCGCCAAGCTCGTGGGCCGGCGATACGTGCCGCCCTTCGACTACTACTATCGCAAGGGAGGCGATGCCGAGGGGCGGCTGGTTGCCGGAGGCAGGCAAGCGGTGGCCTGGCGGGTGATGGCGGCCGATTTTGTCTCGATCGAAAGCGGCACCGGCGTGGTGCACCAGGCGCCGGCCTTCGGCGAGGTCGATTACGACCTGCTGGCCGCTGAGGCCGCCCGCTTCGTGCCCGGCGAGGGGCCGCAGTTGATCTGCGCCGTCGGCCCCGACGGGAAGTTCACCGACGAAGCGCCCGACTACGCGGGCCGCTGGGTCAAGGACGCCGACAAGGACATCAATCGCGAGCTGCGCCGCCGCGGCCTCTTGTATCACCTGGAACAGTACCTGCACGAATACCCGTTCTGCTGGCGGGCCGAAGAAGACCCCTTGATCCAGTATCCGCGGCAGAGCTGGTTCATCCGCACCACGCGGTTCAAGGACGAGATGCTGGCCAACAACTCCCGCATCAACTGGCTGCCGGAGCACATCAAGGAGGGCCGCTTCGGCAACTTTTTGGAGAGCAACGTCGATTGGGCCTTGTCGCGCGAGCGGTACTGGGGCACGCCGCTGCCGATCTGGGTCTGCGAGCAGACGGGCCACATGGAGGCGGTGGCCGATTACGCTGAGCTGCTGGCCAAGCCAGACGTGCGCGGCACCGAAGTGTGGGAGGCGGCCAAGCGGGCGAATCCGGGCCTCTCCGAGCATCTCAAGGTACACAAGCCGTACATCGACGCCGTGACCTATGCCTCGCCCAAGGCGCCGGGCAAGCGGATGCGGCGGGTCAGCGAGGTGATCGATTGCTGGTACGACTCGGGGGCCATGCCGTTTGCCCAATGGGGTTATCCCAACGCGGGCGTGGAGAGGTTCGAGCAGCAGTTTCCGGCCGACTTTATCAGCGAGGCCCTCGACCAGACGCGCGGCTGGTTCTACAGCCAGTTGGCCATCAGTACGCTGTTGTTCGGCCAGGCCGACGACGCTGGAATCGTGGAGGCCAAGGAGTACCCGCACCCGTTCCGCAACTGCGTGGTGCTCGGTTTGATGCTGGCCGAAGACGGTCAGAAGATCTCCAAGCAAAAGCGGAACTACCGCGAGCCGGCGGAAATCTTCGATCGCTACGGGGCCGACGCGCTGCGCTGGTACTTCTTCGCCAACCAGCCGCCCTGGACCTCGATCCGCTACAGGGAACAGGCGATCAAGGACAGCATCCCCGAATTCCTGCTGCGGCTGTGGAACGTCTACAGCTTCTTTGTGATCTATGCCAACATCGACGGCTTCGATCCGCTCGGCTCGCTGCCCGGGCCGCTTGGCGAGCTCGATGCGGAGGTGCTCCGGGCAGGCCAGGGCTATCGGCCGGTCGCCGAGCGCGGCGAGCTCGATCGCTGGATCACCAGCGAGCTGCACCGCACCGCGGCCGCCGTGACCGAGCGGATGGACGCTTACGACAACTTCGCCGCCTGTGCCCGGATCACCGCCTTCGTCGACGCCCTTTCCAACTGGTATGTGCGCCGCAGCCGCGAACGCTTCTGGGCCGGTGAATCATCGGCCGGCAAGCTGGATGCCTACTGGACGCTGTACGAGTGCCTCTTGGCCACGGCCAAATTGGTGGCCCCCTTCGTCCCTTTTCTGGCCGAGGCCCTCTGGCAGAATCTCGCCGTGGCGGCCAGCGCCGGCCGGACGTCCGAAAGCGTACACCTCTGCGATTATCCCGCGGGAAATCCGGACGCCATCGACGAGCGCCTCTCGGAACGGATGGAAACCATCAGGCAGATCGCTTCTTTGGGCCGCAGCGCCCGCATGGCGGCCAAGCTCAAGGTCCGCCAGCCGCTGTCGAAGGTCGAGGTCATCCTGGCCGACGCCACCCATCAGCAGTGGTTGGAGGAGCATGCCGCTCTGATCCGCGAGGAGCTGAACGTCAAGCAGGTCGAGTTTGCCGCGCGGGCCGAGCAGTACATCAGCTACACGGTGCTCCCCGACCTCAAGCGGCTGGGGCCTCGACTGGGCAAGCGGCTGCCGGCCTTGCGGCAAGCGCTCGCCTCGGCCGACGCTGCCGGGCTGCTGGCCGAGCTCGAAGCCCTGGGCGAGGTGCACCTGGACGTCGATGGCGAGCCGGTCACCCTCGACTCCGATGACGTGCAGGTGCGCTTGCAGGCCAAGCCAGGCTGGGCAGCCGCCCAGGGGCCGTTGGCGGTGGTCGTGCTCTCGACCGAGTTGACCGACGAGCTGATTCGCGAGGGGCTGGCCCTGGACCTGGTCCGCGCCATCCAGAACCGCCGCAAGGATATGAACTGCCAGTACACCGACCGGATCGTGGTGGCCGTGGTGACCGAGTCGGCCGAGCTGTGCTCGGCCGTCGAGCAGTTCAAGGACTACATTAGGGCTGAAACGCTGGCGGGCGAGCTGGGCAGCGAACCGCCGGCGGACGCCGAAGGGGTCGAGATGCTGCTGGCCGGCCATAAGCTGACGCTGTACGTTCGCGTGGTCGAGCGGCCGAGGAAACAGGCGTGATCCACTTTCCGCCGCGCTCGCCGCTCAAGCTGGCCGTGCTGATCTCGGGCGCGGGAACGACGCTCGAAAACCTGGTCGAGCAGATTGCCGCCGGCCGCTTGGACGCCCGCATCGAGCTGGTCGTGTCGAGCAGTGGCGAGGCCCGCGGCCGGGACCTCGCCCGGCAGGCAGGCATTCCAACCGAGGTGATCGAGCCGGAGCGTTTTTCAGACAGCGAGGCCTTTGGATCGGCCGTGTTTCGGGCCTGCCGGGCGGTTGAACCGCACGTGGTAGCCATGGCCGGGTTTGTCAAGTTCGTGCCGATCCCGGCCGATTTCGAGCTGCGGGTGTTGAACATCCATCCGGCGTTGATTCCCGCCTTCTGCGGCCGGGGTTTTTACGGTCTTCGCGTCCACGAGGCGGTGTTGGAGTACGGCGCCAAGCTGAGCGGCTGCACGGTGCACTTTGTCGACAACCAGTACGACCACGGGCCGATCATCCTGCAGCGTGCGGTGCCGGTGGCCGGCGACGACACGGCCGAGACCTTGGCCGCCCGCGTGTTCGAGGCGGAGTGCCAGGCCTATCCCGACGCCCTGCGTCTCGTCGCCTCCGGCAAGCTTCACGTAGACGGCCGCCGCGTTCTGGTAAAGTAGCAGGCACACGGAGTGTGCGGTCGGCTGAGAAGGCTGAAGGGAGGAAATGATCTGGTTGCTTTCCACTGCTTTCCTGGATGACTCTTGGAGTACAATTGAGGAGATCTGCAAGGTATTCGCTTTAAATCCTGACCGGGTGGAAGAAATGGTTCCCGCAGTGGTATTTGAAGAGCGGTTGCGTGTTCCGGCCGACGTATTCAACATGGACCGGTTTCGCGATTGGATCCACTCGGACCAATTTCCGGAGCGTGTCCGGGCGGCATACATCGCTGGCGAGATCGAGGTGGACATGAGCCCCGAAGAGTTGGAAACGCACAACAAGCTGAAAAGCCACCTCCATGGCCATTTGTGGCTCTATATAGAGCAGCACGATCTCGGCGACCTGCTATCCGACGGCGCCTTGCTCGTTTGCACGGAAGCCGCGTTGGCCACTGAACCGGACATGATGTTCTGCAGTTGGGATAGCCTGCGCCAGGGACGAGTCCGCTATGGCGAATACGTCAAGGGCAGCTCGCGTCTGGTCGAAGTGGTCGGCGCTGCGGACCTGGTCGTCGAAATCGTCAGCAATAGCTCGGTGCGCAAGGACACCGTGCTCCTGCGCCAGCGCTACTTCGAGGCCGGGGTCCAGGAATACTGGTTGATCGATGCCCGGGGCGACGAAATCTCATTTGAGCTGTTGGTGCGCGGCGCGAAGCAGTACTCGCCTGCCGACGCCGATTCCGACGGCTACCAGTTTTCGCCTGTCCTCAACGGCCGCTTCGCATTGAGCCGCGAGCGCAATCCGGTCGGCGGGTTTCGCTACCGCCTGCGGCAGCGCTGAAGTAGCAGGCGTGTGCCCGCTACGACCATCCAGAACGGTTGCCCTTGTATGGGCAACGAGTTGGCGCCGTTCCTTGTTTCGCCCTTGCAGGGCTGACGACAGGTTCGGTTACCGCTTCCCCAGGGCGGCGCTGCGCGGCTGACGCCGCTGCGCTCTGCCCTGGGCTGATATCTTGCGGCCCCTTCGGGGCAGGCGGACCGAGCCTTAACGACGATGAACGCGTTGAAAAAGGACCCCGTGAGGCGCATTTGGTGCCGTCCGTCGAATGGCGACCTGCACCCTCGCCACGGCATGCGGAGTATCCCTGCTACGCCACTCGCCTCCGGACGACACTGCTTCTCGCGGACGCCAGGGCGTCCGCTCCAAGCAGTGGCACGGGAAGTTGACGCCACGGCGTCCGCGAGAAGTGTGGCACCGCGCCGCGTGCCGTTCGCAACGGCATGCGGAGTATGCCTGCTACTGAGGGCGATACCCGTGGCTTTCGTAAAAGCGCAGGGCGGCGGTCCATTGGGCGTGCGTTTCGAGGAAGACTTGCCGATGGCCGGCGTCCCAGCAGGCCGCCTCCAGGGCGGCCAGCAATAACTTCCCGACCCCGCGGCGGCGCCAGAAGGGAAGCACCGCCAGCCAGTGGACTGCCGGCCGGGCATGCTCACCCGTGCCCCGCTGGGCCAGGCAAATCGTGCCGATTGCTTCCGCCGGCTCGGCAGACGGCACACGGAGTGTGCCTGCTACTTTACGAGCAGACGGCGCACGGAGTGTGCCTGCTACTTTAGGAGGTGTGGTCGCCTCGGCGAACCAGAGCCGTTCGGGCGACCACCATGGCCTGGCCAGGAACTCGCTTTCGAAGTCGGAGGCTTCCCAACAGCGCACGCCCACTTTTTCGCGCGCAAAGGCGCGATGCCGCAGGTCGAGCCAGGTCTCGATGTCCGCCGGGCCGGCATAGTTGCGCAGACGCACACCGGGTACCGAGGGCAGCCGGGGCCGCTCGGTGAGCGTTCGGCGGAGAGATAGCACCGTAGCCATCGGCAATGCGCTCGCAAAGTTATTTGGCCGGCGAAATGGGCCGGTGAAGCGTAAAGGTCAACCCCCGCTTCCGCTTTTAGTGTACCGGGCAGCTCAACCAGGCCCCCCGTCAATGGGCGTTTCTGCGTGCGCTCCGCCATCGGGCGGGCAGCATATTGCTAGAATTCTCCCATAATATTTCCAGAAAGTGCTTGTAATCATTCAATAGGGCGATCATAATCGTGACAAAACTGAACAAGGATGCGCAGAAATGCGCTAGATGGTGCCGGATGTTGGCTGAAGAACGACGAAACAGATTGCTGGAACTAGTTAGAACAAAAGGGTTTGTGGCATTGCCCGACCTTGCCGGCGAGCTGCGGGTCTCCGAATCGACCGTGCGCCGCGATTTGGATCACCTGGAGGAATCCGGCAGCGCCAAGAGGACCCACGGCGGCGTCTTTTACACCGGCACCTCGCCCAAGCTGCCCCATTTCGAGGAGCGGCAGCCGGGCCAGTGGGACAAGAAACGCTTGATCGCCGCCCGGGCGGCGGAGTTGATCGAAGACGGCGACACGCTGCTGTTGGACGGCGGAACGACAACCTACGAGGTGGCCCGGCTGTTGGTCGGCCGGCCGCTGCAGATCGTGACCAACTCGCTGCCGGTCGCCAACCTGTTTGCCTCCAGCGCGAACACCGACCTGGTGCTGGTGGGCGGCTACGTGTATCCGCGGACGGGCGTGTCGCTGGGGCCTTACGCGAACGAAATGCTCTCGGCTCTCAACGTGCGACGAACGGTTCTGAGCGTCGCCGGAGTGAACGACCGGGGGTTCTTCAACTCGAACCTGCTCTTGGTCGAGACCGAGCAGGCCATGATGAAGGCCGCCGACGAGGTGATCGTCGTGGCCGACAGCAGCAAGTTCGGCCGCCAGAGCCTGGCCCTGCTCTGCCCGCTGGAAGCGATCGACAACCTGGTGGTGGACCACGGCATCAGCCAGGAGTGGCAGAGCAAGATCAACGCTGCCGGCGTGAACCTCGTGATTGCCGGCGGCGCCGACAACGGTTGAGCAACGGGAGATGCAACATGAGGATTGGGCGATGAGCATGGCCGGCACGCTGGACCGTTCGGCGATCGAGCGCATCGTCCGCGAGATCGTGCTGGCGCGCGCGGCCCCGCCCGACGGCGCGGAGCCGAAGCTGGTGGTGAGCATCTCTGCCCGGCATCTGCACCTGACCGACGAGCACGTCGAGACGCTGTTTGGTCCGGGCAGAAGGCTGACGCCGATGAAGGACCTCTACCAGGATGGCTTCTATGCCGCCGAGGAAACGGTGGCGGTGGTCGGCCCGCGGCGGCGGATGCTCCCCTCGGTGCGCGTGCTGGGTCCGACCAGGCCTCACAGCCAGGTCGAGCTGGCCTTTACCGACGGCATTTCCCTGGGCATCGACCTGCCGGTCCGCCCCAGCGGCAAGATCGAAGGCACGCCCGGCTGTGTGCTGGTGGGCCCGGCCGGCGTCGTGGAGTTGAAGCAAGGCGTGATCCGCGCCGAACGGCACGTCCACATGAACCAGGAACATGCGGCCTGGTACGGCGTGAAAAATGGAGACCGTATGAGCCTGCGGATCGACTCGTCGTGCGCCGTCGTCTTCCGCGACTTGCTGGTGCGGGCCGACGCCACCAGCAAGCTGGAGGTTCACCTGGACACTGACGAAGGCAACGCGGCGGACCTGGATCACGCTTGGAAAGTCGAACTTTTGAAGCAATAACGCCGAGGCGACCCTCGACGAAGAGTTGTTCCCGTTATCCGTTTTCCGGAGAAGAAATTCATGGCAAAAGCAATGGAAGCGCTGGGCATGATCGAGACTAAGGGCTTCGTGGCCCTGGTCGAGGCCAGCGACGCAATGATGAAGGCCGCCAACGTCGAGTTCCTCGGCTGGGACAAAGTGGGCAGCGGCCTGGTGACGGCGTTTGTCACCGGCGACGTGGCGGCGGTGAAGGCGGCGACCGACGCGGGCGCGGCGGCCGCGGGCCGGATTGGTGAGGTGCTCAGCGTGCAGGTCATCCCCCGGCCGCACGACGACCTAGGCGTCGTTCTGCCGGCGATGCCCAAGGCAGCGGCAGGCAAGTGATTTTCCGCGGTTAAGATCGAACCATTTTTGAAGGGACCCGATTGCAATGAACAGCAGTGACGCCATTGGACTATTGGAAACCAAAGGCCTGGTGGCCCTGGTCGAAGCGACCGATGCGATGGCCAAGGCGGCCAACGTGCAGATTGTGAAGAAGATCGCCATCGGCGGCGGCCTAGTGACCACCGTGGTACGGGGCGACGTGGGCAGCGTGCGGGCGGCGGTTGAAGCAGGCGCCAGCGCCGCCACGCAAGTGGGCGAGCTGACCGCCAGCCACGTGATTCCGCGGCCGGCGGAGGGACTGGTCAAGGCGTACCTTTCGTAGAGGGCCGTCAGGCTTTGGATGAGGGAAGGGACCTCATGAAGATCCTGGTGGCCAACCTGGGCTCGACCAGCTTCAAGTTCCGTTTGTTCGACATGACCGGCGAGCGGCAGGTGGCGCGCGGCGGCACCGAGCGGATCGGTTCGGCCGAAAGCCGCAGCTTCGTCGAGATCGGCGGGCGGCGGATGGAAGCGGCCGGAGCCGTGCCGGACCATGCCGTGGCGGTTCGGCGCTGCCTGGAGCAGCTCACCGACCCGGAAGGCGGCTGCCTGGGCCACGCATCGGAAGTGGCCGCTATCGGATTCAAGGCGGTACACGGCGGGCGGTACAGCGGAGTCCAGCGGGTGACCGCCGAGGTGCTTGCGGCCATGGAGGAAATGAACGACGTGGCGCCGGCGCACAATCCGCCCTACATCCGGGCCATGCGGCTATTGAGCGAGAAGCTGCCGGACCTACCGCTGGTGGCGGCCTTCGAGACCGATTTTCACCAATCCATGCCTGACCGCCACCGTTACTACGCCGTGCCCTACGAGTGGGCCAGCGAGCACCAGGTGCAACGCTGGGGTTTCCATGGAGCGAGCCACCGTTACATCGCCGGCCGGACGGCCGAGCTGCTGGGGCGGCAGGACCTGCGGATCATCTCCTGCCACCTGGGCGGCTCCAGTTCGCTGTGCGCGATCCGGGCGGGGAAAAGCGTGGCCACCAGCCTGGGCATGAGCCCGCAATCGGGACTGCCCCACAACAACCGCGCCGGCGATTTCGATCCGTTCGCCTTGCCGGTCATCATGCGCGGCACCGGCAAGTCGCTCGAGGAAGTGCTTAAGGATCTGGACTCGAAGAGCGGCCTGTTGGGCTTGAGCGGCCTTTCCGGCGACGTGCGCGATCTGGAGCAGGCGGCCGCGCAGGGCCACAAGCGGGCGGAGTTGGCGCTGGAGGTGTTCATCGGCGCCATTCGGCACTACCTGGGCGCTTACCTGGTGGAGTTGGCCGGCGCCGACGTGGTCGTGTTTACGGGCGGAATCGGCGAAAACTCGGCGCAGGTCCGCAGCCGGGTCTGCCGGGATCTCCAGTTCGCCGGCATCGAGCTGGCCGAGCCGGCCAACGCACAAGCCAGCGGCGAGTGCTCGATCGGCAGCGCGAGCACGCAAGTGTGGGTCGTGCCGACCAACGAAGAGCTCGTGGTGGCCCGGCAAGCCAGACAACTATTGGAAGCAGGCTGAAAATGTTCGTCGCCAAGGTAACCGGCAGCGTGGTGGCCACCCAGAAGGTGTCGTCGATGGTGGGGCACAAGCTGCTCGTCGTCGAGCCGTACCGGGTCGATCCCCAGGACCGCACTCACCTGGTGAGCACGGGCCGCACGTTCGTGGCGGTCGACACCGTCGGCGCCGGCCACGGGGAGTACGTGCTGATCGTGCAAGGCTCCAGCGCCCGCCAGACCCCCGAAACCAAGAACCTGCCCGTCGACGCGGTCATCGTGGGCATCGTCGATACGGTGCACGTGGATCAGCACTGCGTATTCAACAGCCAGAACGCCCAGCACGAGTAATTCTTTAGATAGTCAACCGGTCCAGCGGAGTTTCCATCGCCATGCAAGCCACCGAAACCCTGATTCGCACTGTGGTCCAGGAAGTACTGGCCCGAATGGGGAATGTGCCGCCGGCGCATAACGGCCGGGGCTACCAGGGGCGGCACGGCATCTTCACCAGCGTCGACGAGGCGGTCGCGGCCGCCAGCGAGGCCTTCGAGCGGCTTTCGGAGATGTCGATCGCTGACCGCAAGCGGATGATCGACCACATCCGCCGGATCTCGATCGACCAGTGCGTCGAGCTAGGCACGATGGAGATGGAAGAGACCAAGATCGGCCGGCTGGAGCACAAGATCGAAAAGCTCAAGACGCTGGGCGAGCGCACGCCGGGGGTCGAGTTCCTGCGGAGCGAAGTGTTCAGCGGCGATCACGGCCTGGCGGTGATCGAGCACGCGCCGTTCGGCGTCATCGGGGCCATCACGCCGGTCACGCACTCGCTGCCGACGATCACCGGCAACGCCGTGAGCATGATCGCCAGCGGCAACACGCTGGTCGTCAACCCGCATCCCAGCGGCAAGCGGGTGGCGGTCGAAGGAGTGCGGCGGTTCAACCAGGCGATTCAGCGTGACCTGGGCATCGACAACCTGATCTGCGTCATCGCCGAGCCGACCTTGGAGACCGCCAATGCCATCTTCAGCCATCGCGGCGTCAAGCTGATCTGCGTCACCGGCGGCCCCGCTGTGGCCCGGGCCGCGATGAACAGCGGCAAGCGCGCCATCGTGGCCGGTCCCGGCAACCCTCCGGTGGTGGTCGACGAAACGGCGGACCTCGACCGTGCCGCCCGCTCGATCATCCAGGGCGGCAGCTACGACAACAACCTGCTGTGCATCGGCGAGAAGGAAGTGTTTGTTGTGGCCGAGGTTTTCGACGCGCTGATGTCGGCCATGGAGCGGGCCGGCGCCGTGCGATTGAGCGGCCGCGAGGTGGATGCCCTCACCGCCGTCGCCATCATCCAGGTGGGCGAAGGCGACAAGAAGCACGATGTGCCGTGCAAGGACTACCTGGGCCAGGATGCGGCCAAACTGGCGGCCGGCATCGGCAAGAAGGTGCCGGCCAAGACCGAGCTGTTGTTCGGCGAGACGGACGAGTCGAACCCGTTCGTCCCGGTCGAGCAGATGATGCCCTTCGTGCCATTTGTCCGCTGCCGCGACGTGGACGAGTGCATCGCCAAGGCGAAGCACTACGAGCACGGCTTCCGCCACACCAGCATCATCCACTCGACGAACGTACACAACATGACCCGGATGGGCCGGGCCATGGACACTACGCTGTTCGTCAAGAACGGGCCGAGCATGGCCTCGCTGGGGTTGGGAGGCGAAGGGTACCTGAGTTTTTCGATCGCCACGCCCACCGGCGAGGGCGTGACCACCCCCCTGACGTTCACCCGCGAACGGCGGTGCTCGATGATCGACGACCTGCGGATCCTTGGCAAGTGAACCGACATTTGAATCAGCGGACCCCATAGCGAACAACACCTAGCGAACAACACCATGCAACTGGGACTCGTCGCCGGCACGGCCACTGCCACAGTCAAGCACCCATCGATGGATGGGCGCAAGCTGCTGGTGGTGCAACTGCTCGCCTCGGACGGAAAGAGTCCCGACGGCGAGCCGGTGCTGGCGGTCGATCTGCTGGGCGCCGGCCGGGGCGAGACGGTGCTCCTCTCCAGCGACGGCGCGAAAGAACTGCTCAAGAACAACACGACTCCGGTCCGCTGGAGCGTGCTGGGAATTCGGGATTAATGGCCAACCGGCAAACTTTCGACCAACCGCCGATCGACGTCGAAGTGATCGTGCGCGAGGTGATGGCCAGATTGGAAACAAGCGGAGACGGCGATCAGGCCACAACTGGAACGCAGGACGGCCGCGGAACAAAGGGCCAAAAAGCGGCGGGATCCGGCAGCAGCGGCGAACTGGCACTTACGGCCCGGGTCGTCAGCCTGGCCGAGCTCGACGGGCGGCTGGAG
This sequence comes from Pirellulales bacterium, assembly GCA_040901675.1. Classification (GTDB taxonomy): domain Bacteria; phylum Planctomycetota; class Planctomycetia; order Pirellulales; family JAICIG01; genus JBBDNX01. The sequence goes on from JBBDYJ010000032.1 coordinate 195,425, forward strand.
GGGTTGAAACGGCTGCGAGTGCCGGCGGGGGCCGTATTGACCCCGGCGGTCCGCGACTTGCTCCGGCAAGGAAATGTGGCGGTCGAATATGTCGGCGGCAGCGCTGATACGGCGAGACATACTTTAGTGCTTGGATTGGCCGAGAGTGCCTACGAGCCGGCGGCGCTGGCGCGGGCAGTCGCCCAAACGGGAACAAGCGTCGAGCAGTTGGCCCGCACGGGGCTGGCCGGAGTGGTGAGCGAAATGTGTGACCTGGTGGCCAGTGGAGGAAAGCTGGGGTTGCTGCTCTGCGGGCAGCCTGCCGCCGCGTTGTGCCTGGCCAATCGCCGCCCTGGGGTGCGGGCCGCAGTGGCAGCCGACCGGCGGGGCGTGACCGGCGCCCTGGACCAGGTCGCGGCGAACCTGCTGGTCGTTCAGCCGGCATCGCGGAGCTTTTCCGAGCTGCGGCAGATGATGATCGAGTTTGTGCGGCCGGGGCCGCGAAGTTGTCCCGAACATCTGCGATCGTGTTTGAGTTAACGATGGAGCTTGGCCGGACGGGCCGGCCAACGCGGTGAGGCTTGCTGACGAGAAATGCCTGGTGGCCAGGGAAGAAGCGCTGCGGCGAGTGGAACAGGACATTGCCGGCGGCAACCTGGGAAGGGCCCGCGACCGGCTGCACGGTCTGATTGCCTATGAGCCGAACAACCTGGCACTGCGGGCGGCCTTGGCGGCGGTGTACGCCCAATTGCAGTTCCCCGCCATGGCCGGGCGCTACTGGTACCTGGAGGAAAACAAGACTGAAGCCATGGAGGCAGCCTGTGCCGAGTTCGAACGCTCGTGCGGCAACGACCCGCTGCGGATGCTGTTGGCACTCAAGTTCAAGGGAGACATCGACCAGTTGGACGAGCCCTTCGCGCGGCAAAAGCTGCTGGCGCTGCGGCAGGATTGCGAGCGGAAGTACCACTACTATCCCAACCTGGGCGGCAGCGATCAGCAGAAGGAAGACGGCAAGTATGTGCGGACGGCCGACCTGAAGGGGACCGTCTTGGGGATCGGGTGCCTCTTGACGGGGGTGGTGGTCGTTGTGGCCGGCGTGGTGAAGCTAGTCGAAATAGTGCAAGAGATGATCAACTGAAGACCAACGGGATGGCGGCGGTTATGCGAATCGGCAAGGTCGTAGGCACGGTCACACTCAACCGCTGGCATCCCAGCCTGGGCGGCTCCTGCTACCGGCTGGCCGTGCCGCTGTCGCTGGCGGAGCTCGAAAACGACAGCCAGCCGTCCGGCGAACCGATCGTGGTCTACGACGAGCTGGGCGCCGGGCTGGGCAGCCGCATCGCCATCAGCGAGGGGGGCGAGGCGGCCCAGCCGTTTTATCCTGATTTCAAGCCGGTCGACGCCTACAACGCCGCGATCCTCGACCACGTGTCGATGACGCCGAACAAGCGATAGCGCTTTCATATGGGGAACTCCAGCATGGCCGCCATGAACCTGCACAAGCTCAAAGAAGAGATCTGCGACATCGGTCGCCGCATCTACAACAAGGGATTCGCCGCCGGCAACGACGGCAACATCAGCTTCCGCCTGGGCGAGAACGAAGTGCTCTGCACGCCCACGATGATCTGCAAGGGGTTCATGAAGCCGGACGACCTGTGCACCGTCGATATGGAAGGCAACCAGCTCTCCGGCCGGCGGAAGCGGACCAGCGAGGTCCGGCTGCACCTGGCGATCATGAAGGAACGGCCGGACGTCAAGAGCGTGGTCCACTGCCATCCGCCGCACGCCACCGCCTTTGCCGTGGCCCGCGAGCCGATCCCCCAGTGCGTGCTGCCCGAGGTCGAAGTCTTCCTGGGCGACGTGCCGATCACCCGCTACGAGACGCCGGGCGGCCAGGCGTTTGCCGACACGGTCCTCCCCTACGTCAAGAAAACCAACACGATCATCCTGGCCAACCATGGCACCGTCAGTTACGGGGAGACGGTCGAGCGGGCCTACTGGTGGACCGAAATCCTCGATGCCTACTGCCGCATCCTGATGCTGGCCCGCGATCTGGGCAAAATCAATTATTTCACCGAGGACAAGACGCGCGAGCTGTTGAACCTCAAGACGCAGTGGGGCTTTGCCGACGCCCGCCTGGCCCCCGGCATGGAAAACTGCGACATCTGCGCCAACGACGTCTTTCGCGATAGCTGGAAGCAGGCCGGCATCGAGCGCAAGGCATTCGAGCCGCCGCCGCCGATGGGCCAGGGCCGCGGGCAGACCGCGCCGGCCGCCACGGGCACGACAGGCGGCGCCGCCGGCATTGCCGATCAGGAACCGTTGATCCAGGCCATCACCGACCGCGTTGTGGCGGCCTTGAACGGGCGATCGTAGGAGCAGCGGGGTTCGCAAACCATTCAACGTCATACCGCGGCAAGCGACTGGGACCAACGAACATGAAAGTCAGCATTATCGGTGGAGCGGGACTCGTCGGCTCCTGCACGGCCTTCGCCTTGCAGACGGGCCGGGTCGTCAAGGAGATCGCGCTGTTGGACGTCAATGCCGAGGCGGTCGCGGGGCAGGCGCTCGACCTGTTGCACGGCTCAACGCTCATGGCCGACCAGACGATCGTGTCCGGCGGTTACGAGCACGTCCCCACCAGCGACCTGATCTGCATCACGGCCGGCCTGCGTCGAAAGCCCGACGAGAGCCGGCTCGACCTGATCAACCGCAACGTCGACTTGTTCATGGGCATTCTGGGCGAGATCAGCCGCGCCGGCACCAGGCAGGATGCCATGGTGCTGGTGGTTTCCAACCCGGTCGACGTGCTGACCTACCTGGCGGCCGACCGGCTGAATCTGCCCTCGAACCAGGTGCTGGGGCTGGGCACGCAGTTGGACACGATCCGGCTGCGGAGCCTGATTGCCGATCGGCTCGGCGCCGCGGCCACGCAGGTGTCGGCCCTGATCCTGGGCGAACACGGCGACAGCATGGTGCCGATCTGGTCGAGCGCCACGATCGCCGGGCTGCCGCTTGAGAAGTACCCCGGCTGGAATCCGACCCTGGCCAACGAGCTGTTCACGCGCACCAAGGGGTCGGGGGCCGAGGTAATCAAGAAGAAGGGTGGCGCCGGTTTCGCCGTGGGCCTGGCGATCCAGGAGGTGATCGAATCGGTGGCGCTCGACCGGGACAGGATTCTGCCGGTGTCGAGCGTGCAAGCGGGCTGCTATGGCATCCGCGACGTGGCCCTCTCGGTGCCCACCGTTGTGGGCCGCGGCGGAGTTATCGACACGCACGAGATCGACCTCTGGCCCAAGGAAGTGCAGGCCCTGCGCAAGAGCGGCCAAGTGCTCAGGCAGACGATCGACACGGTGATGGCCCGGGTTGGGGCGGCCCGCTGACAGGGGAAACGGAATGAACCGCGTTCTACGAACGGCTGGGGAACATGCAGAAATCGCTTGACCGGAAACTGGCGGCCATTCACGCCGATCCCTCGGGGTCGCGGGAGTTCATCATCGCCGATGCCAAGGACGCCGACATGGCCTTTGGCATCGGGGCGCCGGGCCAATCGCCGGAGATGCACGCCGGCGAAGGCCGTTTTCGCACGCTGGCCGAGTACCGCGAGCAGATCCGGCAGGTCGTCCGGCAGGGCCTGGTCGATATCATGCTCATGTCGGCCAGCACCAACGACGTGCTGGCGATCCAGGAAGGCCTGTTCGAGGGGAGCCACGTGACGCCTGCCGCGCGGGCCAACGACACCACCGACATCTTCGTCGTGCGGGGTGGCGCGTACGCCGGCGAGCCATCGCGGCCTTTTCGCACCGCGGCGCTGGACCACATCCAGTGCGGCCACCTGGCGTGTGCTCCCGACGAGCGGGCCCGCGGCGCCAACCTCGGCCTGTACAGCATGACGTTCAACAACCGGCTGGAAGAGGACCTGGCCGCGTTGGAAGAATACCGGCGTTTCCGCCTGGAGGCCGAGGCCAAGGGTTTTCGGCATTTCCTGGAGGTCTTCGACCCGAATGCACCGAGCGGCCTCGCGCCGGGGCAGGTGCCGCAGTTCATCAACGACTCGATCGCCCGCGCTTTGGCTGGCGTAGCCCGGTCGGGCCGCCCCTTGTTCCTGAAGGTGGTGTACCACGGGCCCAAGGCGATGGAAGAGCTGGTGGCCTACGACCCGCACCTGGTCGTCGGTGTGCTGGGAGGCGGCGCCGGCACCACCTACGACGCCTTCAAGCTGATCAGCGAGGCCCAGAAGTACGGCGCACGCGTGGCCCTGTTCGGCCGCAAGATCAACAACGCGGAGTGCCAGTTGGCCTTCATCGAGTTCCTGCGCTTGATCGTCGACGGCCAGATCCGTGCCGAAGAGGCGGTGCGAGCCTATCACGCGGTGCTGGAGCAGTTGAACATCCGTCCCCACCGTTCGCTGGCCGACGACCTCACGCTGCAAACCGCCGTGATGAGTTACGGCGGCGGCAGCACGGTCACGATGCCAGAGACCAGACAGGCGGCAAGCCAGGCCCATACGTGCTCGTGCACCGACAAGCGGGCAAGCAAATCAGTCAAGCCCGATTGCGGCTGCCACGGACCGGCAACACCGGCGCAGGCGACGAATGGCGAGGTCACGGCCGACAGCGCGCCCGACTTCGCACGGATGAGTCAGGCCGAGAAGCTTGCCTACAACCAGGCCCGCCGTAACCGCATTTTCGGCTGAGTCTCTGAAGGGGAAGGGGGGCCGAGAAAGGCGGAAGGAGGAAGGCAGAAGGCAGAACGAAATCAGAAGAGCCGTTGCTCGTCGCAGTAGCTGAAGTCGCCAGACTTCAGGGGCGCCGCTGTCTTCTGACTTCTGTCCTCTGACTTCTGTCCTCTGGCACTGGGGCACGCTAACGCTTTGCCACCAGCCACCCGGTCCTCTGACCTCTGACCTCTGGCTAAGATCCCCGCGCCAGTTCCCTCAGGTAATCGAGGGCCTCGCTCAGTTCGGGCGCTTCGACCCCGGCCAGGCGGCCTTGCCGGTCACAGTCGGCCAACAGGAGCAGGTCCTCGAAATGCTCTGACTCGGCCAGCCGCCGGCGGGACCGTGCTCCGAGTGTGCCCGCCTGGTAGGCGTGCGCTTCCATGTGGTGCTCGATCAGCCAGGCGGTTCGTTCGGTGATGAATCCGTCGAGAGCCTCCAGGGCGGCGGCCACGTGGTCCGCGGGGTCGATCGCCTTGCCTACGTCGTGCAACAGCGCGGCCAGCAGGAACTCCTCGTCGTAGGCCAGTTGGCGCGAGGCCAGGTCGTATACCTGCAGGCTGTGGTACAGGGCGTCCCCCTCGGGATGGTACTTGGGCGATTGCTTCACCTGCTCCAGGGGCAAGAGCAGCATCTGATAAATCTGGAAGCGGTCGACCTGGTGCTCGGCCTCGACCAGGGCCTCGTCGAGCGACAGGCCGGGATACTCGCGCTCGAGGAGCTGCTCGAGCTCGGCGATGCTGGCCCGTTCGATCGGCTTGCAGGTGACCGAGCTCTTGAACACGTGGTGCGCCTGGTTCTCGGCGTACAGCGTGAGCTCGAAGGTGAAGCGGTCCTGGATATGGATGTGGGTGTAGAGGCGATGTTCGCCCTGCTTCTTGACCTGCTTGTGCTGCACGTCGTAGGCGACCCCCTCTCGGTCCAGCGCGGCCCGAACCGCCTCCAGGCTGTCGGAAAAGACGTGCAGGTCGATGTCGCTGCCCCGGCGGACGTGGCCGGTGAGCGTGCTGCCGATCAGGCGGGGCCGAAAAGTCCGCAGGATGCGCATCATCCGCAGGGCTTCGAGCCGCATGTCGCGCAGGTTGGCCACCCGGCGGTCGCCCTCGAACATGCGCGCGAAGACCTGGATCTCGTCGCGGATTTCGCGATTGCTGGGCAGGTCCTTGGGTTTGACCCAGCCGCCCGTCATGCGGCGGGCCGCCTTCAGCTTGGCCCGGTAGTATTCCGACTCGACGCGTTCGTACATCAAGCGGGCCGCTTCCCAGGCGATCCGCTGCCGCAGCTTATCGTTGGCCATTCAGCATGGTGCGCCGAAACAAAGCCCATCGAAGCGGCGCCGGGCTCTTCAACCATACTATGGTCAGGAGCCGCTGTGCGACAAGGGCAGAACCCGACAAGGGGGCATGGCGACAAGGGGACAAGGGGAACGAGAAGAGGCGCAACGGCCGGATGAACGCGTGCCTCAGAATAAGCGTGACCGCTTCCTTGCACTCTGCCGATCGAACGGCCTCTCACTGGGTGCCAATGCCGGCTTGCCCAGCAGTGCCTGCCTCCATGCTCGTCGTCTTCGTTTCGCCCCATCGCCGGCTCCACCCTTCCCCCCTTCCTTCTCCACGGGCGGCCCATCGCCCGAGACCCGAGCAAGCTCGTCGAGCACCACGACCGCCATCCGTGCGACTTCGCGGCTGGGGATCTCGGGGTAGCATGGCAGATAGACCAGGTGCTCGACGGTCTGGCGCGTCCAGCGCGGATCGAGCTGCGGCCGGTCCGCCGGCGGATCGACGACGCACAGGCTCTGTCCCTGCGTGGCGTCGAAACCGGCATGTCCCAAGGCCGCGATCAGTCCCGCCGGATCGTCGGCCAATAGCGGCAGCACCCAATGGGAGTGAAGCGGCGCGTCGGCGCCGGGGCATGGTGCCTTGTCGGCCAGCCGCTCGACCAGCCGCTGCCCCACGGCCGCCCGGGCGGCCAGCCTCGCCGGCTCGAACTTGCGAAGCCGGCGCACCAACAGGGCCAACAGCGGCGCGCACGGCTGCTGGCGGATCCGCGGAAAGAACCCCGGCCCGGCAAACCCCCGCACGGCCCCATTGACCAAGCGATCGTGGTCCTGCCCCAGCAATCGCATCATGCCGACGAACAGTCCGTACGGCGTTTCGAGCGAGGTCAGCTTGAGCAGGCCGTACTTCCAGGCCCGCCGGAAAAAAGCCCAACGGCCCTGAACTGGGTAGCGCCGCTGCAGGCGGCGCATCGCCTCGACCAGGGCCGGATCGGCCACGCGGATCAAGGCGCCGCCCAGGGCCGTCGCCGTCTTGATCGGGCCGAAGCTGAACATCGAGGCGGCCACGCCGGGATGTCCGACAAAGTGCGGGCCGACGTAGGCCTGGGCGCAGTCTTCGATCACCAGCAGGCCGTGCTCTTCGGCCAGCCGGACGATCGGCTCGAGGTCGATGCGGCCGCCGAACAAGTGGGCCACCAAAATTGCGCGGGTGGCCGGTGTGATGGCCTGCCGGAGGCTGTCCAAGTCGGGCGCCATGGCACCCGGTTCGAGATCGACGGGCACGGCCACCAGGCCATGCTCGTCGATGATGCGGACCATGTCCTTGATGGTCAGGGCCGAGACGAGCACTTCGCTGCCGGGCGACAGCGCCAAGGCCTCGAGCAACAGGTCGAAGCCGCTGCGGACGGAAAGGCAGGCCAAGGTATCGCCGGAGCCGGACCAGAGACTCTCAATGCATCGCTGCCGCTCGGCCCGTTGCCCCGGCAGACAGCAGCAAAGCGTGGCATAACCCAAGTCGAACCAGCCGATATCCAGCCGCTTGCGAGCCCACATGGCCCACCCCTCCGCCGAAAGTGAAAGACTAGTTGTGCGTTCTCGACATCGACGTTACGGACCGGGCTGGCGGTTGAGCGCAGACAGTCCTAGTCCGCGACTCGGCCAGGTGTCGGGTTTCGGCCCCCGGCTGCTCCTGCGGGGGCGGAAGCTATTGTGGTGCTTTCCCCAGTCATTCGCAACGTGGCGGCAAAGATTTGTTGCTATAATGGCGGGCGAGCGGAAGGGGACGAATGTCTCGCGTTGCAGGGATCGTTGTGCGACGGCCTGGTGCTCTGAACCGGCGTGAGTGGCTGCACCTGGGTGCGCTAGGCACCCTGGGACTGTCGTTGCCCCGACTGCTGTGCGCCGAGACCAGCGGCCGGCCGGCGCCGGCGGCCCGCTCGTGCGTGCTCTTCCTGCTGCACGGAGGTCCAAGCCAGCTCGATACCTGGGACATGAAGCCCGCCGCGCCCGCCGAGATACGGGGCGAGTTCAAGCCGATCGCCACCAGCGTGCCCGGCATGCAGATCGTGGAGCACCTGCCGCGGCTGGCCGCTCTGGCGCACCGCTTCACGATCGTCCGGTCGATGACCCATACGTCGCTGTTCCACAACACGGCCACGTCGCTGGTCATGACCGGCAGCCAGCCGTTGAGCGACGTGCTGGCGTTCACCCCGTCGGAGAACGATTTTCCGCACCTGGGGGCCCAGCTCGCACTGAAGCGGCCCGGAACTCGCGAGGTTCCGACCGCCGTCTCGCTGCCCGACCCGGTGACCGACGGCCCTTACACAACCCCCGGCCAGACCGCCGGCTTCCTCGGCGCGCGGTACGCACCGTTCGGCGTCTACGGCGATCCGAACGACGAGAGCTTTGCGGTGGATGGATTGTCGGGCGGGCCCCAGCTCGCGGAACGCCTCGTAGCGCGGCGCGGACTGCTCTCGACGATCAACGGGCAGCAGGCTGGCCTGGCGGCAGATCCACGGGTGGGGCAGTTGGACGGCTATCAGCAAAGGGCGTTCGCCCTGTTGGCTTCGGACGCCACGCGGCGGGCTTTCGAGCTGTCGCGGGAGGACGCGCGCGTGCGCGATCGTTACGGGCGGCACAAGTACGGCCAGAGCCTGCTCTTGTCTCGGCGGCTGATCGAGGCGGGCGTGCGGTTGGTGACGGTGTATTGGGGCGGCAAGGTCAACAATCCGTCTCCTTACTGGGACACGCACTTCAAGAACAACAAGCGGCTCAAGGACGAGCTGCTGCCGCCGTTCGACCAGTGTTTTTCGGCGTTCCTCGAAGACCTGGAACTTCGTGGGCTGTTGGCCAGCACGCTGGTCGTTTGCATGGGCGAGTTTGGCCGCACGCCGCGCTTCGGTCAGAACACCGGCAACGGAGTCGATGAGACCGGCCGCGACCACTGGCCGCAGTGTTACTCGCTGCTGGTGGCCGGCGGCCCCGCCCGCGGTGGCCGCGTGCTCGGCCGCTCCGACCGCTTCGCCGCCTACCCGGCCGACGATCCCTACACGCCTCAGGACCTCACCGCCTCGATCCTGCAGGCCCTGGGCGTCGATCCTAGCGACCAGGTGCCCGACGCCTTTGGCCGTCTCGTGCCGCTGAGCACCGGCCGCGTGAGAGAAACTCTCTTTGCCGGATAGGAGGAGGAAGGCAGAAGGCAGAAGGAGGAAGGAGGAATAGGACGCAGGTTGGCTCGTAGCGGCCGCGTGGGGGGCGGATTGAAAGGAGCCCCTATGGTACGTCGTAGAACTTTGGGGATTGCTGAGGGTGTCGTGTGGTAGGAGGCAAGAGCGATGTCGTGTCCAAGCTGCGCGGGAGCACCCGCATGGGTAGCTCTGTGGAGCGCCGGTCTGGCGCTCGGGTTGGCCGCCTCGGTGGCCGCGGACGAAGGGCGGCAAGCTCCCAAGCTCCGGAAGTTCAAGTTCTTCTACGGCGCCACAATCAACGAGCTGGAGCCCGGCACCAAGGCCAGAGTCTGGATCCCCGTGGCCGCCAGCAATCATGAGCAAAAGGTCCGGCTGGTTGCAGCCCGAATGCCCGGCCAACCGCAGTACGGCAAGGACAAGACGTACGGCAACCAGATCATTTACTTCGAGGCCGCGGCCGACGAGCAAGGCCGGATCGCGGTGGACCTCGAATACCTGGTCGAGCGCCGCGAGCTGTTGGCCGGCCACGGCGAGCGGGCGCCGGCGAGAATCCCGCGAGAGCACCTGGACTCTTCCAAGCTGATTCCCGTCAACGGCACGCTGCTCAAGAAACTGCTGGGCGACGAGGTGCCCGCGGGCGACGCGGCGGACAAGGCCCGCAGGCTGTACGACGCCGTCGACGACTTGATGAGCTACGACAAGCCGGAGGGCCAGCCGTGGGGCCGCGGCGACGCGCTGTGGGCCTGCGATTCGAGGTTCGGCAACTGCACCGACTTCCACAGCGTGTTCATCGGCGCCTGCCGCGACTTGAGTATTCCAGCGAAGTTCGAGATGGGTTTCTCCCTTTCAGAGCGGAAAGGCGCCGGTGAAGTGTCGGGCTATCATTGCTGGGCAAAGTTCGTGCACGATGGCCGATGGCAGGCGGTCGACATTTCGGAGGCCGACAAGCACCCGGCCTTGAAGGACTACTACTTCGGCAACCTGACGGCCGACCGTGTGACCTTTACCGAGGGCCGCGACCTCGAGCTCGATCCACCCCCCGCGGCCGGCCCGGTGAACTTCCTGATTTACCCTTACGTGGAGGTGGGCGGCCGGCCCCACGCCAGGTTCGTCAAACGCTTCCGGTACGAGGACGTCGATAAGTAGCAGGCACACTCCGTGTGCCGTCCGCGCGTCGGTCGTTCTCTACAGCACGAAACGGCGACGGCACACGGAGTGTGGCCTGCTGCGAAACGCTACGAAGGGCAACGGCACACGGAGTGTGCCTGCTACTTTAAGCGAGCAGGGCCTCGACGACTTCGCCGTGGACGTCGGTGAGGCGGAAGTCGCGGCCGGCGTGACGGTAGGTGAGACGCGTGTGGTCGAAACCCAGGAGGTGCAGGATGGTGGCCTGCAGGTCGTGGACGTGGACGGGGTTGTCCACCGCCTTAAAACCGAACTCGTCGGTGGCACCGTAGACTTGGCCGCCCTTCACCCCGCCGCCGGCTAGCCAGACGGTGAAGCCGTAGTGGTTGTGGTCGCGGCCGTTCACCTTGCCGGCGTTGGCCCCCGGCTGCGGCAGCTCGACCGTGGGCGTGCGGCCGAACTCGCCTCCCCAGATGACCAGAGTCTCGTCGAGCATCCCGCGTTGTTTCAGGTCCTTCAACAAGGCCCCGATCGCCTGGTCGCACTGGCCGGCCAGCCGGCGGTGGTTCTCCTCGATGTCGTCGTGGTTGTCCCAGGGCTGGCCCTCGCCATGCCAGAGCTGCACGTAACGCACGCCGCGCTCGACCAGCCGCCGGGCAATCAGGATCTGCCGTGCCTGCACGCCGGGGCCGTACATGTCGAGAATGTGCCTAGGCTCGCGGCTGACGTCGAAGGCCTCGGCGGCCTCGGTCTGCATGCGATAGGCCAGCTCGAAGGCGTGGATGCGGGCCTCGAGGGCGGCGTCGGCGCCGCGCTGGTCGAGGTGGCGGCGGTTGAGCTGGGCCAGCAGGTCGAGTTGCCGCCGCTGGTCGCCAGGGGAGACCTGGTCGTTTCGGATGTTCTGGATCAGCTTTTCCAGGTCGGTGTGGCGGGTGTCGATGTACGTGCCCTGGTACACGCCGGGCAGGAAGGCCGACTGCCAGTTCTCGGTTTCCTTGATCGGGTAGCCGCCGGGGCACATGGCGATGAACCCAGGCAGGTTCTGGTTCTCGGTGCCCAGGCCGAACGTGACCCACGAACCCATGCTGGGACGCACCAGCCGCGACTCGCCGCAGTTCATCAACATCAGCGACGGCTCGTGATTGGGCACGTCGGCGTGCATCGAGCGGACCAGGGCGATCTCGTCGATCGACTCGGCCACGCGCGGGAAGATCTCGCTGACTTCAATACCGCTCTGGCCATACCGCTGGAACTTGAACGGGGAGGGAAAGGCGGCCCCGGTCCTGCGCTCGGTGCGGAGGTTCTCCATGGGCAGGTTCTGGCCGGCATACTTCTCCAGCGCCGGCTTGGGATCGAAGGTGTCCAGGTGGCTGGGCCCGCCGTTCATGAACAGGTGGATGACGTGCTTGGCCCGGCCTGGGAAATGCGGCTGCTTGGGAGCCATCGGATTGGCATAGCCATCGTCCGCCCGGGCGCTTGGCAGCATGCCGTCGGCGGAGAGCACCGAGGCCAGTCCCGCCAGTCCCAGGCCCATCCCCGAGCGTGACAGCCACTCGCGCCGCGACAACCCGCCAGGCTGGCAGCCCCGCACGATTGAATCATTCCGGCAATTGGTCATGTCGTCTTCAATCCACAAAGATGAACTCGTTGGTCGATAAGAGCACCTGGGCGAGCATCTCCCAAGGGTCCAACTTCGTGGTACCGTCTTGCGGTTGCTCGGCCACAAAGCGCAATGCCAGTTCCACTTCCGGCGGCTCGGCGGGCCGGGCCAGCGCCAAGCGATAGAGAGCCTGCACGCGATGCTCGGGATCGGATTGGCCGGCCACTTCCTGGCGGGCGGCCATGGCGCGGACTTGCTCCAGCACAAAGGGCGAATTCATGGCGAACAACGCCTGCTGCGGCACGGTGGTCCGAGGCCGCTCGTCGTTGGAAACATCGGGGTTGGCGAAGTCGAAATTGCGTAGGATGCCGGGAAGGTCCTGCCGATCGATGAAGGCATAGATCGTGCGGCGAGGCGAGAAGGGGCGGGCCCAAAGGTCGACGGGCCTGCCTCCCATCGCCGGATCGAGCCGGTCCGCCGCGGCCAGGTAGGAGTCGCGGATGGGCTCGAACTCCAATCGCCGGCGGTTCATCCGCCATAGCAGGCGGTTTTCAGGATCGACGGCGGCCGCCTCCGCCCGCTCGCTGCTGGCCTGCTGATACGTGCTCGACAGCATGATCAGCCGGTGCAGCTTTTTCAGCGACCAGCCTTGCTCGACAAACGTGGCGGCCAGATAGTCGAGCAACTCCGGATGTGTCGGCGGTTCGCTCCGCAGGCCGAAATCGCTGGCGGTTTCGACCAGCGGCTCGCCGAAATGGTGCAGCCAGACGCGGTTCACCAGCACCCGCGCCGTGAGCGGGTTTTCGGGACTGGCGATCGCCCGGGCCAACTCCAGCCGCCCGCTGCCTTGCTGGAAGGGCCGGCGATCCGCTGGCGAGAGTACGGCCAGGAACTGCCGGGGCACCGTCTCGCCGGGCCGCCCCGCGTTGCCGCGGATGAAGACCTGCGGATCGGTCGGCGACGGTGCATCGACCAGCGCCATGGCCCGCGGTGGAGCGGCGGGCGAATCGACCTTGAGCTCTTCGACTTTGCGACGCAGCGCGGTCAACTGGTCTCTTACATCGCGTGCAAAGAGCCGCTGGGCCCGCTCGACCGGGACGACCGCCGGCGAACCACGTCCGTACAACACCTGGCGAAGCTCCTCGGCCGCCGGGTCTTCCAGGCGGTCCACGGCGGCGCCTGACGCCGAGGCTTGCTCCAATGCTTCGTCCCACATCCGGTCGACGCGTGCCAACAGTTCGCCGTAGAGGCGGGCCACGTCGAGCATCGACGGGGGAGGCTGGCCGGCCAGCGCCTCGGCCACCAGGCGGTTGGTTTCCATGGCAGCGGCCTTAGCCGGCAAACCGGCTGCGATTTGCGATGCCTTCGCGGCAAACTCATCAGGCTCCAGCGCGGCAAAGGCGTGCCACGGTCCGAAGACGGCGGGCCGGTCCGCCGCGCTTTGTTCGATAAACTCGCGCCACCGCCGGACGAGCTGCGGGCGCAGCTCGCCGGGGCCGAGCGAGAGCATCGCTTCGTCGCCGGCGGCCTGGGGCGTTTGTTCTCGGGCCACCTGCAGCAGGTAGTCGCCGGCGCGGGCCCGCAACTCTCGCCGCAACTGGCGGTACTTCACGTCGCGAAACTCGGTAAAGGCCCGCTCGCGCTCGTTGAGCTCCCGCTCGTACTGGGCGTAGGCTTCGCTGTTCTCGGCCTGGCCGATCAACGGTTCGGTGTCCGGCTCGACCGAGCTGGCAAACACGCCATACAGCGAATAGTAGTCGGCCGTCGGGACCGGGTCGAACTTATGGTCGTGGCAGCGGGCGCACGAGACGGTCAATCCCATCAGTCCGCGGCTCACCACGTCGATCCGGTCGTCGATGATGTCCTGAGTGTTGAACATGAACCGCCGGCCCAGCGTCAGGAAACCCATCGCGGCCAGGGCGCGGTTATCCTCTCCCAGGTCCAACTGGTCGGCGGCCAACTGCTCGAGGATGAAACGGTCCCAGGGCAAATCTTCGTTGAACGCTCGGACCACGTAATCGCGATACGTGTAAGAGAACGGGTACCGCCGCTCCTGGGTGAACACGTAGCCTTTGGTGTCGGCATAGCGGGCCACGTCAAGCCAATGGCGGCCCCAGCGCTCGCCATACTGGGGCGAGGCGAGCAGCCGATCGACCGCACGCTCGAACGCATCAGGAGTCTTGTCGTTGAGAAAGGCCTGCACCTGGTCGTAGCTGGGCGGCAGGCCGACCACGTCGAACGTGGCCCGCCGCAGCAGCGTCCGGCGGTCGGCCGGAGGCGAGGGTGTCAGGTCCTGCGCTTCGAGGCGGGCCAACACGAAGGCGTCGATGGGGTTGGCACACCAGCCGGCGTCTTTCACGCTCGGCGGCTCTCGGGCGGCCACGGGCCGGAACGCCCAATGTTCCGCGCGGGCCCTTGCCATCCGCTCGTCCATGGTCTCGACGTGAGCGGCCGAACCGGCCGGCCAGGGCGCCCCCATGTCGACCCAGGCCACCAGCGCGGCCACTTCCTCGTCCGACAGCTTGCCATCGGGGGGCATTTGCACATCGGTCTGGTAGCGCACCACCTCGATCAGGCGGCTTTGGCCCGGATCGCCGGGCACGATCACCGGGTCGCCGGCTCGTTCAATTGCCATCGGCGGCGCATCGAGCCGCAGGCCGGCCTCCTGCACGTCGCTCCCATGGCACTCCTGGCAGCGGTTGGCGAACAGGGGGCGGACCTTGCTTTCGAAGAACTCCGCCTGCTGGGCGCTAACGGGCCGGGGCGTTTCATCGGCGGCGGCTTGGCGCACGAGGCCCGCGAGACCGCCGAAGACGGCGAGAGCAACGAACGGGAACCGGCGGTGCATGTTCATGGCAACGCGGCCGTGCGGGCTGGACATTTGCGCCCATCCTTCGTGTCGGATTTCTCTGGCTGCGGTTATTGACCAAAACACGGTCGGAAGCCTTTGCTTCCCGACCAAAGCCAGTTGCGGCGGCGGGCGGTATTGGCGGGTGCGGGGACTGGTCCCGCGGGTATTATACCCCAATTGAGGCGAACCGGTCAAAGGGGCCTGAAGGAGCAATCCCTTCAGCGACTCGACGAAGGCGCCGTCCGGGCCGGCAAAGGGACCTGGCCGTCGAGATAACGCCAGTTCTTGATGAACGAGATCAGGTCGGCCATCTCGCGGGGCGTGATGTTGCGATCCAGGCCTTCGGGCATCAGCGAGACGCCGCTGGACTGCATTTCATCGATGTCGGCGCGCAACAGCGGCACGAGCTTGCCCTCGGGCTCTTGGAGGGTCACCGAGCTGGCGGTTTCCGAGACGATGATTCCTCTCAGCGAGTTGCCATGGATGGTCGTAATCGAATAGGCAACGTAATCGTTGTCGATGGCACGGCTCGGCTCGAGGATGTCCAGCAGAAGCTGCTCGGGAGTCTTGGTCCGCGCGTCGGCCACACTGGGTCCAACGTCCACGCCGATCGAGCCGATCTTGTGGCAGGTGCTGCAATTCTTGCGGAAGACCTCCACACCTTGCCGAGGGTCGGACTGGGCCTGGAGCGCCGAGCGGTAGCGCGACAAAATCTCGGCGCGCTGGGCGGGTGCCGGCGCGGCTAGCAGTTCCGCGGCGCGCTGCCGGATGGTGGGCTCGCGATGCTCGAGCAGTCTTCCGGCGTGCAACGGATCGATCTCGGCGGGTCGGAGACGGCCCGCGGCGAGCTCGTTGAGGATCAAGGCGGCGCCGGGCGGATCGGCCAGCAGCGCTTCGAGCATGGCCCGCCGCGCGGCAGGCGTCCGGCGAGGCAGGTTCGACACCAGGACTTCGCGGACGCTGTCGTGGCGATGAACGGACAAGGCACGGATGGCCGCCAACTCCAGCTCGGAATCGGTGGGACCTTCGACCAGTGCGATCAATACCGGGGCCGCCAGATCGAAGCCGGCGTGTGACACGAGGGCCACCGCTTGCCGGCGTGCGGCCGGCGCGGCATCGGCGTCTTGGGCGACGGACGCGGCCTGGGAAAAGATTCGACTCAGATGCTGCTCGACGACGTCGTGGCCCTGAGCCTGGCCCACGATGGTTTGCAGACTGCCGCCGCGATTGCGCAGGGCATCTGCGACGCCGGCCAGGGCCGTCAACCGCAAGCGGTCGCCGTTCGAACCGGAAGGCAAGCCGGCCGCCAGCCGCAACAGGTCGCCGATCTCGTCCGGCTCGCGCCGCGCGCCGACCAGGCGCGCCAGTTGAGCAACGAGGGCCAGCTCACCCTCGCCGGCCGCCATGTTTCTGGCTGCCAGGCGGTCCAGGATCGTCTTCAACAACATGCCGGCTCGATCGGCGGAGGCGGCCACGGCCAGCCGCGTCCACGGGTCGCCGGCGCCGGCCAGGCCGACCGCGGCCAGCGGCTCGACCAGGTCGTCAGCCTGTGACAGGCCCAGGCTCAACGCCACCTGGAACCGCAGCCGCGGATCGTCATCGCTCGCCAGGTCCAGGACCGCGGCCCGCAGCCGCGGCGAGCGGCCCAGCCGCGCCTCGCTCAGGACCACTGCCTGTTCGCGGACGCGCGGATGCCGATCGGCGATTGCCACCGCCAGGAGGCCGTCGGACAGGCAGTCGAGACCCTCCAAGGCCCACAATGCGTGCGCTCTTGCTCGCGCGTCGGCGGCCGTGCGTAGCAGGCGTTCCAGGGGGCCTCGTGCGCCACGGTCCTGGCGCTGGTACAAGAGCCGGGCGGCAGTCTCTCGCCACCAGGCATTCGGATGTTCGAGCAGAACGACCAGCTCGCCGGTCGAGGCGGCCGACAAGCGTGGCGGAGCGGGCGGTCCGCTCGGTTCGCTGGGCGGCCCGGCAACGATGCGATAGATCCGGCCGCGATCCGTTCCCCAGTGCAGGTCGGGACGCTCTTTCAGCTCGTCCGGCACGAACTCGGGGTGCTCGATGACCGCCCGATACATGTCCACGACATACAGCGCGCCGTCGGGGCCTGTCTCGATGTTCACCGGCCTGAACCAGGTATCGGGGGATGCCAGGAACTCCGCACCCTCGTAGGCCGGCTTGCCAGTGAACGTCGCTCCGGCCGGCTCGATGATCTCGCGGTGAACCAGGTTGCCGGTCGGCTCACACGTGAAGGCATTGCCCGCAAACTCGGCGGGCAGTGCATTGCCCCGGTAGATGCTGACACCGCAGGCCGCGGTGAACTGCCCGGCGTGCAGGATCGACGTGGTCCAGGCCTGGCTGAGCGGGAAGACGCGCGAGGCCTCGCCGGCGGCCGCCACGTCGGAGGCCACTGCCGGCACGGCCAGCAGCGGATTGCGAGCCAGGTAGTGGTCGGCCAGGACCACGTGCATCAGCGGGTTGCGGTTCGAGCAGTTGAAGCGGTTGCCGAAATCGTCGAACGTGAGACCAAACTGCCCATGCCCGGAGACCGCCTGGCAGCGGCCGCCGATCGGATCGAAGCGGAAATCGCGGCCGCTGATGGGCAGCGGTTGCGCATCCGGGCGCCGCTTGTCGGTCACGCTGCCGCCGCGCAGCCCGTTGGCCACGTAGACATGGTTGTCCAGCGCGAAGCGCGGATGGTTGACCCGCAGTTGGGGATTGTCTTCGGCAAACCCGCGGTACCAGGTTTCGGCGAGGTCGGCCCGGCCGTCGCCATCGGTGTCGGCCAGGTAAGCGATCTTGCCGGACAGCGTGACGATGGCCCCCTGCCGCCAGGGCTGCACACCATTGGCGAAGAGCAAGCCCTCGGCAAAGACCCGCGAGGTTTCATAGCGGCCATCCCGGTCGCGGTCTTCGAGGATGCGGACCCGCGATCGAGGCGCTTCGCCGGGCGGCGGCCCGTTTGGATAGTCGCCCATCTCGACGACCCACAGCCGGCCATCTTCGTCGAAGCGGATCGCCACCGGATCGATCACCTCCGGTTCGGCGGCCACCAGCTCGATCCGCAGCCCCTCGGGCAGACGGAAGTGTGCGAGCGATTCTTCGGCAGCCAGCGGGCCGGCAACCGCGGAGGCTTGCGGTTCTTCGGCCCGGGCGAGCTGGCAGATAGACAAGCAAACTGCCGCGAGCCACGGAGCCAATCGCGAGTGTGGCATGCCTCTGGGCCCTGTTTATCGTGCAGACCTGCTTATCGTGGCACGGTTTCCGTCAGGTTAAGCCGGCAATCGGCTCGCCATGATAGATGGGGTGCGGGCGGTCGAGCGCATCGTGCCAGACGGCCACCGAAGGAATGCCCAGGGCGTGATAAATCGTGGCCGCCATGTTCTCCGGCGTCTCGGGCTGCGAGGCGGGAAATGCGCCGATCTTGTCGGAGGCACCGATCACGGTGCCGCCGCGCACGCCGCCGCCGGCAAAGAACACGGTCTGCACCGCTCCCCAATGATCGCGGCCCGGCAGCTTGTAGTGCTCCGGCAGCGTGGAGATCTTGGGCGTGCGGCCGAACTCGCCCGCCATGACGATCAGCGTCGAGTCGAGCAAGCCACGTTCCTCGAGGTCATCGAGCAGCGCCGAGAGGGCCCGATCGGTCGGGGGGAACAAGTAGTCCTTCAGGTGCGGGAAGGCGTTGCCGTGGGTGTCCCAGGTTTCATTGTTGCCCAGGTTGACCTGGACCAGCGTCACGCCGGCTTCGACGAGCTGCCGTGCCATCAACAGCGACCAGCCGAACAAGTTGCGGCCGTAGCGGTCGAGCACGGCCGGATCGGCGTTGGTGACGTCGAAGGCGCGCTGGGTGTTGGGATCGGCCAACAGCGAGATGGCGTTCTGGCGATGCCGATCGAACGGCTCTTGCTCCGCCGCCCTCTCCAGTGCCCGGCGCTGGCGATCGACATGTTCCAGCAGGTCGAGCCGCCGGCCGAATCGCTCGCCGCCCAGCCCTTCGGGCAGCGTGAGGTTGGGAGCCTGATAGTTGTAGCCGGGCGGATTGTCGGCTCCGTGGGCGTGATGGAATCCGTACTCCGGATAGGCCCCGTAATGCTTGGGATGAAAGGCCGAAGCTTCGACGAACCATGGATCGCGGTTGGCACCCATCTGGCCGGCGAACTGCCCGGGGATGACGCGCCGGGTGTTGTGGATCAATCGTTCCGGCAAGACGACCGCCGGCGGCAGGTTATGGCGGCTCTGGCCGACTCCCGGCAGCACCGCGGAGGCATCAGCCACCACGGAGGCGATGGCCGGCCAATCGGTCGACTTGGGCTGGAGGGCATCGAACAAGGGCGGCGGAGTCGACCGCCCGGTGAGCATGTAGAGGTGGCCAAGCGAATGATCGTTCGTGCGATGGGTGAGCGATCGGACCAGGGCCCACAGGTGGCTGCGCTGGGCCAACAGCGGCAGATGCTCGCAGATGTCGATGCCAGCGGTCCGAGTGGCTATCGGCCGGAATTCGCCGCGGATCGAGTCGGGCGCAGCGGGCTTGAGATCGAAGCTGTCGTGCTGGGCCAGGCCGCCGGACAGAAAGACGTAGATGACCGACTTCGCTGCCGGCCGGCGAGGCGGGACCTGCTGGGCGACCGCCTGACGAAGCGGCTCGATGTGGTTCATGCCCAGGCCGAGCAAGCCGATGGCGCCGGCCTGGATGGCCGAGCGGCGGTTGAGGCGAGGATGTTCGTAACGACGCGTGGCACGGCGGGGCATGTGCTACACCTCGATGCCGAGAACCATCGCCCCGAAAGCACTGCTCTCAACGCATCGACTTGATGACCATCTTGCCTCCCTCGGAGACAACGATGAACTGAACTTTCTTCTTACTGGTCTTGTTTTCCATCACGACGATGTGTTGATTGCCGACCTTCTTGGGCTGGCCTTGTTTCTGGGCGTCGGTCAGGTCGGCCTTGAGCCGTTCGAGTTGCGACTCCGACAGCTTGCCTTCGCGCAACTGTTTCAGTTTGCCGGTTGCCTTGGTGCTGATGAACTCGGAGAGGTCGCCGGGCTCACCTGCCAGGATCTTGCTTACGACCTGCTGAACGGGGTATTCGGGCGAGTTGGGATCGTTGGCAAGGCCTCCGCCGGCGCCGCCGGGCCCCATGCCGGGAGGCATACCCGGTTCCCCCGCACCTGCTCGGCCTTCCATACCGGGTCCCCCCGCACCGCCCGCGCCTGCTCGGCCTTCCCTTCCGGGCGGCATACCCGGTGCTCCACCTGCTCGGCCTTCCATTCCGGGCGGCATACCCGGTGCTCCACCCGCTCTGCCTTCCATTCCGGGCGGCATTCCCGGTGCTCCACCCGCTCTGCCTTCCATTCCGGGCGGCATTCCCGGTCCACCGGCCCCGGCTGCTCCACCCGCATCCGGTGTCCCCCCTCCACTCGGTGGACCCATGCCCGGGGGCACTCCCGCTCCACCGCCTGTTGCTCCGGCTCCACCTGGAGGCTGCATGCCACCGCCGCGCATGCCGCCCATGCCACCGCCGGCCATGCCGGCCCTGTCACCCATGCCGGCCATGCCACCGCCGCGCATGCCCTCCATGCCACCCATGCCACCCATGCCACCGCCGGCCATGCCGGCCCTGTCACCCATGCCGGCCATGCCACCGC
>JBBDYJ010000032.1:215906-227061 GCA_040901675.1 Pirellulales bacterium
TGCCACCGCCGGCCATGCCACCGCCGGCCATGCCACCGCCGGCCATGCCACCGCCGGCCATGCCACCGCCCCCGGCACCGCCCATGCTGGGCATGGTTGCACCAGGCTTCGGGCCGGTGTTGGCCACCTTGGTGCCGGCCACCTTGGTGTCGGTACTCTCCTTGCTGCAACCCGTCGATATGGCCACTGCGGGGGCAATCGCAAACGCGGCGCCAGTCCACAAGGCAACGACAATTGCAACGCGCGCGGGCGCACGTTGTTTCAAGTCCGCGGCACGGTCTCTGTTCGCCATGACTACCTCCTGGCCAGTGATGCGCCATGCCGCTAGCGCGGACGCGAGGGTCCGGCGATTGGCTGAAGCTAAGCTTCAGCCGCCCAAAAAACGAGCGCTCGACGGCAAATGGGAATGCTGGCATTGTGGCAATAAATGCCGCTCTACGCAAGCCAAAACCTTACGCTGCATGCTACTTGGGGCATAGTGCGAGGGCCCTGCTGGAGCCAACCGATCGCGCGCCGCCGCTCAAACCGGGCTGGTATGGGTAGCGGCGTCCACCCCCCTCGGCCAGTGCGAAAGCCGCGCCAAAAAGTCCTCCATTTGGGCCTCTTCCGGCCAAATCGGCCCCGGATGCCAGGCGAGCTCCCGGGCGGCTCCGTCGGGAGATGATTGCCAGTAGCCCGGACAGCGCTGGACGGCCCAACTGGCGTAGGTATAGCTAATTTCGCCCACTACCGGCTCATCGCCACGCAGCAGGCCGTCGATGGCACAGCTCTGTGTCCCCAACACGCGGGCGGCGTCGAAGGCCAGCCGGACAAATTTCAGGTCGATCCCAGCCGGGTCATGGTCGATGCGGCCGCTGCCGCTGGCTCGAAAATCGCCTTCTCGGTTGAAACGCCGGAAACCGAAGGCCCGGTTGCCGATGACGGTAATCCGCGTGTCAAAGGCGTTGTGTGGAAGGAACTCCTGAAACAGCACATAGTTCCTGTGCAGTTCCCAGGTCTCCCAAAGGTTCGCTTCGGCCGGCGGACGGCCGGGGCTCAATGCATCGCGGGCCAGCGAACGAGCGATCTGGACGTACTGGTGCAGCCGCCCTCGGCCCGGCGCCTCCAGCTTGCCGACGCCGCGCGTGAACATCCGCTCGACCCAGGCGAGCGCTTCGGCCGGCGAGCGCACCAGCCGCACGTTGGACGAGCCGGCCCCGGCCCAGAGCTTGAAGACCAGCGGGTAGGTGGCGGTCCGGCAGAACTCCTCGGCGTCGGAACGTCGCCAAAAAACCGACGTTCGCGGCGTGGGAACTCCGGCCGCCTCGAGCAGGTACCACTGCGCGATCTTGTCGTCGTAATGGCGGCAGGTGTTCTGGTCCGGGTAGACGCACAGGCCGAGCTGGCACTCGAGCACGGGCAAAAGCCTGGTCGCGATCGCGCGATGGGCCGAGGTGTGCGCGTGGCGCCACATAAAGCCGTGGCAGCCGCGGACCTGGCTGAGAATGTCGGTGCGGAACACGTCGACCCAATGGACCTCGTGACCGGCCGCCTTGGCCATTTCGGCCCAACGGGGGCTCGATGCATCTCGCTGGCCGTCCGGCGTGAGGCCGTAGTCGTCCGGCTGGATTGCGATTCTCATGGCACGCGACTCCGCCACTCGACGTGGCCGGCCCAGCCTTTGGGCGGGCGGGCTTCGACGCCAAGCTGCTCGGCGATCGCGTCGATGGTCCAGCCGGTGCCATCGAAGCAGGCCTCCGCTTTGCTCAATGTGGTGGCAGCGCCCAAGTTGAATTGTCCGGCGAGCGGCCAGCGGAAGGCGCCGAACGACTCGCGGATGAGCGGGATCCGCCGCGGATCGAGCTTCAACAATGCGGCGTGCACCGCGTCGGCCGCCGGCGCGCAGCCAGAAAACGTCACCGCGCCGACTCCCAGCGGGCTGGGAGAGAGAGGACCTTCGCCCTCGCCGCAGACGATGCAATCGGTCAACGACCAGAGCGTGCGCCGCGGTTGATCGGCCAGAGTGCCGTCGGCCCGACCATAGAGCAGGATCCGATTCAAATCGAGAACCATGCGCCAGCAGGTGTCGTTGCCGTGCCAGCCTCCTTCGAGGCTTCCCTCTTCCTCTCTTGCAACCCTGGCCAGCGAGCGGCTGGCCCAGGAGCGCCAGCGCTGGTAACCGGGCGTGCCCAGGCGGCGGTTGGCCGCGTCGAGCAGCACCTCGACCAGCCACTTCGCCACCGAGCGGCCCGGATAACAGTCGCCCCCTTCGGCGGCGCCGCCTCGTCGATGGTGCGGGAGATAGTCCTTGTTGCCGTTCAGCCCGACCAGGTTCTTCAGGGCGCCAGTCAGCCCTGCCTTGCGGTGCAGCTTGAGCTTGGGCAGCGAGATCAGCACGTCGGCTTCGAACGCCTCCTTGCACAGAAGGTACTGATGGCGGCCCGGGCGGTGCGTCTGGGCCAGCTTGCGAGGGTCGTAGTTGGTCACGCGGAACCGGCCGACAGGCGTCGAGATCGGTTCCAGCAGGCTGTCGGACTCCAGGTCGAACAGCACGAAGCGGCTCGGATCGCCGACCTCGGTCTGAGGGGCGGCCCCCCCCTGCCCCGGCGTCCAGACGGTGCGCCTGAAGTCGGCAAACTCGACACTCGCGCCGGCAGTGCGGCCCAACTCAATCGCCTGTTCCTTCAATCCGTTCCGCAGCAGCCCATCAAAATCACACGCCTGGATCGGAGCATCACCCAGGATCACGCGGCCCGGGCGGGCCAGCAGCGCTTCGCCGAGGGCGGCCAGGATGAAGCGCGGATGCGTGACCATCGGCGCCATGCCGCCCGGACCGAGATTCCGATCGAGCACCCAGTTGGGCTTCAAGAGCACGGTCATTCCCGGCTCGATCAGGTCGGCCAGCGGGCGCTGGGGATCGCGGCGGCCCAATCCACCCTCCAGCAGCGCCTGCCGCACCAGCCGCGCCACCGCCGAGCGGTCGTCATAGGCTTGCTCGGGCGGCAAGCTGGCCAGGCGCCTGTCGATGGCCAGGCCGACGGTCGAAGGGCCGCTGGCTGTGGAGATCATCATTCGATTATGGCTGGTTTAGCAGCCGCGGGCTATACACATGGCTGTCTGCTCCGGCTGCCGCAAGATTGCATCGCGAGGGACCGGGCCGGAGAATAACCGGACGTGCGAGGAGTAATCCTGGCGGCCGGGGCAGCCGGCGGTCGCGGGCCGCCAATCGGACCCTCTTACTTGGAGTGGACGTTCCAGTGATGTCGATGCTCGCCGTATTGCTTGCGGTCTTCGCGTTCACGCTTTGCATAGGGGCGATTGGCGGCATCGGGTACTGGATTCTGCACCCGCTCGACCGGGCGGCGCGAAACCGCAGAATGCCGACGCAGTTCACCATGGTCGACTTCCTCTGCCTGGTATTCCTGGTGCAGTTCCCGATGGGGGTGATTCACGCGGCGGCCGGCTCGGACGAGCGGCGACTGGTGTGGGTATTCGACATCCTGGCCTGGATCGCGACCGGGATGATGTGGTGGATCAGCGTATCGACCCTATCGCGGGCTGGCGTCCGCCACACATGGCAGCGGGCCGCCTTCCTGGCGCTGGTGCTGCCCGTAGCCTACTTTGGGAGCATTGCCACGGTCGTGCTGCCGTTTGCCATTTTTGTCGAATTTGACGGGAGGCCGGCGGGGATATGGATTCCGCTGGGCGTAGTGCTGGCCGAAGGGTTGTTGGTGCTGGCGTTCTACCTGGCAGCTCGCTATACGCGGCGGATCGTTGCCATCGCCACCGCGGAACAGCTTCTGGAAGTCGATGAAACTGAGACGGCGGACCTGATCCGCTAGGGGACGGTCGCCCGTGCCCGCGATGATTTTTTTCTTGATTAGCGTTGCTGTCGCGCTAGCGGGGACGAGCTGCATCGCCTACTGGATCCTGCACCCCTTGTATCGAGCCGCCAATCAGCGAAGACTTCCCACGCAATTCACGCTCTTCGATTTTCTCTGCCTGATTCTGCTGATCCAGGTGCCGCTGGCAGTGATCCATTGGCCCGATTGGCCGGCTGATACGACGCTCCCAAGAGTGGTCTTGAGTGTCTTCGCCTGCGGCTTGTCGGGAGCCGTCTGGCTGGCCGGGGTCACGAGGCTGTCGCTGGCTGGAGTTCGAAATACCTGGCATCGGATTACGTTCCTGGCTTTGGTGCTGCCGCTGGCCAGCTTCGGTTCGCTGGCGGCAGCTATCATAGCCGTCACGCTGCCCCAAATGGCGATCGAACTGTGGGACGAGCCGCCCACGAAAGTCATCGTTCCGATTCTCGTCGCCGTTGAAGTGTGCCTGGCGGCAAGCCTTTACCTGGCTGCACGATTTACCCGGTGGATGATGTCGCGCTGCGAAACGGAGTTGGCCGATGCCATCGGTGCTTCGAAAATGCCAGCGGCGCCGCCGTGATCCGATGCTACGACCGCGCGGCGAGCAGCTCGTCGAAGAGCTCCAGGTACTGCCTGGCAACGCGCTCCAGGGAGTGGTGGCTGACAACGTGGCGGCGGGCCGCTTCGGCCAGGCGAGTCCGCAACGCTGCGTCGTCAAGACTGCGCAACAGGGCGGCGGCCAGGGACGCGTCGTCGTTGAGCGTGATCGTCAGCCCGGTCACGTCGTGCTGGACCACGTCGAGGTTGCCGGGCACCCGGCTGACGATCGGGCAGAGACCGCAAGCCATCGCTTCCAACAAGGCGTTCGAACACCCTTCATTGGGCGAGGGCTGCACCAGAACCGCGGCCCGTCGATACACGGCCGGCATGTCGTCGGCCTGCCCCAGGAACTCGACGCTCGCCAGCTTCTCCTGGCGGCAATAAGCCTGGAGCGATTCCCGCAGAGGACCGTCACCCGCAACGAGCAGCCGGTGCTCCCCACGCCGCTCGACGTGCCGCCAGGCGCGCAGCACCGCCAACGGGTTTTTGAGGTCGGTCAATCGACCCACGAAGAGGGCCGTGCGGGATCTCGCCTCGTCGGGCGGCCTGGCGGCAGCCGGCGGCGGGCTGAAGCGGTCGATGTCCACCCCGTTGGAAATCGAGCGGATGGAGTGGCCGGAGCAGCCTAGCGCGGCCAGCTCGGCCCGCGCCTGGGCGGACGGCGCGAGAAAACAACTGTTCCTTAGCACCAGGCGGCGCAACAAGGCCCTCCCTTTCGCGCGGCGGATCTGGGCCAGATCGCCGGCCGGCCCGACCGAGGCAATCCGCACGATCGACGGCTTGCCCAGGCGGTGGGCCACCAGGCCCGTCGCCACCGCTTCCCAGGGCGCCTGGGCGGCCAGCACCACGTCGTAGCGGCGGGTAAACCGCAGCAGGTTGGCCGCCAGCAGGACTAGAAAGCTCATGCCAAACATCGGTCCGGCGTCGAGCGTGCGGATCACGCGGCGGATTTCAATCCCCGACACCATTTCGTGCGTGGGCAGCCCCGGCACGTGCCGCGTAAGCACCAAAGGCGCATGCCCCCAGCCGGCCCAGCACTGCGCCAACTGAAACAACTGCCGCTCGGCCCCGCCCACCGTCGGGTGGAAGTGGCTCAGGCAGATCGCGATCCGCCGGCTGCCGGCGCCCGCTGTGCCAGCGTGTGGTGACATGCCCAGTTCAGAGGCCAGAGAACACACGTCGGAGTCCAGACTTCAAAGTCGGGGCGGGTCGAGAATCCTGAAGGGCAAAAAAATCCCCTCGCCCGCGGTAGTGCGCGACGAGGGGAGCGTTGTAGACTTGCCGTTGTCAAGCCGCGCCGGCTCAGGCCGAGAACGAGCTTCCGCAGCCGCAGCTCTTGGTGGCGTTGGGGTTTTCGAACGTGAATCCCCGCTTCTCCAGCCCGTCGTAGAAATCGACGGTGGTGCCGTCCAGGTACAAGGCGCTCTTCTTGTCGACCACCAGCGTCACGCCGTGGTAGTCGTACTTGCTGTCCTTGGCCGCGTCCCAGCTCTTGTCGAAGCCGAGGCTGTACTGGAAGCCGCTGCAGCCGCCCCCAACCACGCCCACCCGCAGGACCATCGGTTCTTCGAACTTCTGTTCCTGCATGATGCGCTTGACTTCGCTGGCGGCTTTTTCGCTCAATAACACTGCCATGGTCGTTTACCGCTCCTGATGTGGGGGTGAGGCGAGGTTGTTCTGAACACTGGTTTTTTCGCAACCTATTACGTCTAAATTATACGATACGGCGGCAAAAGGAAAGGGCGGCAAGGCAAGGAAGAAGGCAGAAGGAGGAAGGAGGAATAGGACAAGGGGGGTGAGACGGCGCCGCCTTGGCTGGCCGCTGGCCAGCCTTTGCCGGTGGACGCTGCATTTCTGGTGTTTGATGCCTTGGAATCAGCCCTCTTTAGGCGAGACTGCTGAGCTTGCGGAGCCGCTTGACCGAGTCGGCCACCGACTCGATGGCAAACTCGACCTCTTCGGCCGTGCTGAACCGCCCCAGGCCGAACCGCAGGCTGGCGCGGGTCAGGTCTTCGCCGATGCCCAGGGCCCGCAGCACGTGGCTGGGCTCGGGGTCGGCCGAGGTGCAGGCGCTGCCCGAGCTGACCGCCAGATGCTTGATGCTCATCATCAAGGCCTCGCCGTCCACGTAGGCGAAGCTGACATTCAGGTTTCCCGGCAGCCTCCAATCGAGCGGCGACAGGGCCGGCCCGTTCAGCGAGACGCCGTCGATCGCCTCGGTCAGCCCGGCATAGAGCCGGTCGCGCAGGGCGGCCAGCCGCGCCCGCTCGGCCGGCAGCTCCGCCAGGCAGATTTCGACCGCGCGGGCAAAGCCGACGATTCCCGGCACATTGAGCGTGCCGCTGCGCAGGCCGCCTTCCTGCCCGCCGCCGTCGATCTGTGGTTGCAAACGCACGGGTGTGCCATGCCGCCGCACGTACAGCGCGCCGGTCCCCTTGGGGCCGTAGAGCTTGTGGGCCGAGAAGCTCATCAGGTCGACCTGCAGGGCCTCGACATCCACGCCGAGCTTGCCGACCGCCTGGGTGGCGTCGCAGTGCAGCAGCACGCCCCGCTGGCGGCAGATGGCGCCGATTTCGGCCAGGGGCTGAATGGCCCCGATCTCGTTGTTGGCCAGCATCACCGAGACCAGCAGCGTATCGTCGCGGATGGCATCGGCCACCTGCTGGGGGTCGACCAGGCCGGCGCGGCCGGCGGGCGCCTGGGTCACGTTCAAGAGCGTCAGCTCGAAGTCGCGGCGTGCCAGCCGCTGGAGCGGATCGAGGACCGCCTTGTGCTCGGTGGCCAGGCTGACCAGGTGGTTGCCGCGGCGCCGGCCGCGCTCGGCGGCGCCGCGGATCGCCAGGTTGTTGCTCTCGGTGGCCCCGCTGGTGAACACGATCTCCCGCGGCTGGGCATGAATGGCCGCCGCGACCGAGCCGCGGGCTTCGTCCACCGCCTCCTTGGCCTTCCAGCCGAAGGCATGGCCGACGCTGCCCGCGTTGCCGTAATGCTCGACGAAGTACGGGAGCATGGCCTCGACCACGCGCGGATCGACCCGCGTGGTGGCATGGTTGTCCATGTAGACTGGAAAGCGGAGCATCGGCGCGGCGACCCCGGAGCAAGTATCCAAGCTGAATGGTTGAATTATACCAGCCGCCCGCTTCCAATGGAGCTTGAGAGTCAGTTTGCCGGCTCAGTTCTACAGGAGAGAATGACCATGCTGGAACGAGAACAATCACTGGCCACTCGGCGCTCGGCCGCGTGGCGTTCGATCTGGCTGACCTTGCTGACGGCAAGCGTGGCGCTGGCCGCGTCGCTGCTGGGAGTCAACCGCTCAGCGGCCCAAGTGGGCCAGGACGAGGCGCCGGCGGGTACAGCCCAGGACGAGAATGTCGACAAGGAAGCGGCTGCTTCCGATCCGCCCATGGAGGCAGCGGCCACCGACGCCGATCAGCTCGAAGTGGTGCGGCAGGCGCTGCTCGACAGGGCGGCCCGGCTCCGCGCCGAGTGGCGGCTGGCGCGCGGCGAAGTGCCGGAGGCGCTGCTGGATCTGGACGCGAAGATTCGCGGGGCCGACAGCGGCCCGGAGATTCGCGAGCTGATCGCCGTGTTGCAAGAATTCCAATTGCAGCCGCGCGCCGACAAGAGCCGCGCGCCGCTCGTGCGGCAATTGGAGGCGTTGGAGCGGGTATTCGTCGAGTTCGATGGCGAAGTTCCCAAGGAGCTTCGCGCGCTGCGGGCCAAGCTCACCAACGATAGGAACGGTGAGGCGGCAAGCTCGGAGGTTCCGCAAGAAGGTACGGCCGACGAGGAAGAGCCGGTGGTCGTAATCAAGCGGCTTCAGGAGCGCCTGCAAGGGGCGGTCGAGAGGCGGCTGGCCGCCGAGCCAGATGTCGGGCAACCGCGGAAGACCGCGCCGGCAGCCGGCAGAGCAAACCGCGGGAGCAGCCCTGAGCGCTTGGCGGACCAGGGCGAAGGGGCAGTCGATGTCCGGGGCCAGCCGGACGACTTCAGCTTGCACGCAGGCGGCCTGGCTCAGCTCGACCTGATCCGCTTGGCCGAAGCTTACAGCGATGCCATGGCGGAGGTGGAGATCGCCAAGGCGCGGCTGGCCCAGGTGCACGAGACCAACGACAGGAATCCCGACACGTTGCCGGCTACCGAGGTGGCGATTCACGAGGTCAGGTATCTGGCGGCCGAGCGCAAGCTGAAGCTGCTGCGCGCCATCGCATCGGCCGCCCTGCAGGCGGCGAAGGCAGAGCTGGAAGCCTCACATGACCAGCACCTGAGCACCCAGCGACTCGCCGAAAAGGGCTTCGCAACCCAGCAGCAGGTGCGGGCTTCCTTGGCCCGTCGCACTCGGATCGAGAGCACGGTCAAGATACTGGAATTGATCGTCGCCGAGTGAATTGCGCATGCACATCGTGCTCGTACTGAAGTTTATTGTGGTGGTATTCCTGGCGGCGGCGTTGGCACGCGCCGGCCGGGCGGTCTTCGCCCGGCGCCGAAGCGACCGGGACGACGACCTGGTGCCCGCCAGGTCCAGCTCCACAACCTGGCTCGGCCGCCTGGTCTTGCTGGCCACGCTGGCCGTGGCCATGGGCCTGGTGGCCTGCCAACTGGGTGGATACTATTTCTTTTTGGATCCCACCGGCGGGCGATGGACCGTTTACGGTCACGGCTGGCCGCTGATCAATCAGCAAGACGAGCCGTTCCAATTCACGGGCGATGCCGAGCTGCCGGTCTACCTGTTCGCTTTGGCCGCCGACCTGTTGCTGGCCTTGGCCGTCATGGTGGCGACCGTGGCGGTCCTGGATCGTCTGCTCGCACACGAGCGTGCTGGACGGCCAGGAGTTGAACCGCGAGCCGGGCGCCCACCGCGGCGTGCGCTCTGGCTCGACCTGGGCGGGCTGCTGGCGGCCTTGTTGATCGTGCTGGTGCTTGACCACAAGCTAGCCACACCCGTGATGCTGCCCGGCGCCGAACGGGTCTTGTTGTTCGTGTCGGTAAGCCAGGAACTGTGGTACGTGCGCGTGCCGTGTCTCGCCGGCCTGACCGCCGCGCTATTCATGGCCGGCGTGTTGACCAGCAGGGGCCTCGTGAAGCTCGTATTGCTCCGGGACGAAGGAGTGATCTAAAGGCAGAAGGCAGAAGGCAGAAGGCAGAAGGCACCTACCAATGCAGGTGCTTCGCGGACGTGACGAGCAACCAAGTTGCCGCGGAACTCACCGGCGGGCCACAAGCGGCAGAAGCTTGAACCGGGGGTCCAGCTCGCTAGGGGGCTTCTTCCCAAGCCAGGATTCGCGGGCCGCGCGGACCGAAGGCAGTCCAGTAGTAGGTAGTGCCGCTGGAATTCACGGTGCTGTTTCTGCCTACCTCAAACCCGTCCGCCGCGATCTGCTGGATCGAGTCGGCCAGGTTCGCGTTATTGCTGAACGTCAGCGCGCCGGCCGACGTGCCCAGCGAGGCCGGGCGGTGCACGCCGCTGGCGGTCGACCAGGCCTTTACCATGACATATTCCGGCCGATAGCCGAGCCCCCTGATAACGCGGTTGTCCACCCCATCGCCGGCATACGAGCCGATGCTCACCTCGAGCGCCGTCGCTTTCCAGGCGGCGTAATAGTACGTTACCCCGGAAGCGTTTACGTCGGCATGCGTCCCTAGGCGGAAACCAGTGCCGACGAATCCCAGCAATTTATTGCCGGCGCCGGCCACCGAATCGAAGGCAATGCTGTTGTTTGCCGGCATCAGGTCCGAACGCTGGATGGCATGCCTGTTTGTGGCGGCCATGACCACGACGTAGTCGGGCTTGAACCCGACGGTCGTGATGTTGGTATTATTGACGCCGTTTCCCGTATAGCTGCCGGCGGCCAGGATATCCGCGGCGGCCTTGAATGCGATCCAGTAATAATCCCTTCCCGCTCGGTTCACTTCGTCGTCGCTGCCTAGTGTAAAGCCGTCGCTGGTGAGTGACTGAATCCGGTTCGAGACGAGCGCCGTGGCCGCCCCGAGCCGTTTGCTGGCGTCACCGGACATCGGCGACGTGCGGCAGCACGCGTACTCATTGGTGTCCCCCTTGATGATCACCACGTCGGGCGCAAACCCAAGACCGGTGATCGCCCTCCCGTCGACCCCATTGCCAACGTACGCGCCCGACTCGGCGGAATGGCAATCGGCCAGGGCCAAGCTCAGAACAGCCAGTGCCGCCGAAGCGGAAAAGCAGGAGCGAGCCAGGGTCGCGAGTTTTCGTTCCATGGAAGGAGTGTAGCAGCGCATCGAGGCTGGCGCCCGGCGATGCTACCGCTGGTAACGGTGGTAACGATCGCGAGGCCGCTGGTGGGGTTCGAACTCGCCGGGTTGGATCCCAGCGATTGAGCAAATGCAAATCCCGGCTGGACGATGCGGCCGGGAGGGACTGCGTCGAAACGGCCCATAGGCTTTGACTTGCGCTGCCGGCGGCCTAGATTTTCCTGGACCTGACCGCCACCGACCGAGCGCACGGAAGGCTCTCTGATGGGGTTCAATCTTGCGCGCCGCCAGTGCCATGCCCGATCAACCGAAGATCCTGCTCGCCGAGGAAGATGCCACGCTGGCCGAGATCACGTCGTTCCGGCTTGAGTTGCTCGGCTACCGAGTGGAATGCGTGGAGTCGGCTGCGGCGCTGTTCGACTCGGTGGCGCGGGAGCTGCCCGGAGCGATCATCCTGGACATGTACCTGCCCGACAGCAGCGGCT
>JBBDYJ010000032.1:227161-228966 GCA_040901675.1 Pirellulales bacterium
CGGGAGCTGCCCGGAGCGATCATCCTGGACATGTACCTGCCCGACAGCAGCGGCTGTCGAGTGAGGAGCGCACCAGCCGCGTGCCGATCATGGCCTTTTCCAGCAGCGGTGATCTGGACGACGTGGAGCGGGCTTTCACCGCCGGCGCCAAGGAATTCGTCGTCACTCCCTACGATCCGGCCGTGCTGCAACGGAAGCTGCAGGCCCTGCTGGAGCCAGTGTGGTAATGGCCGTCCGCCTGGGCGACATCCTGATCCGGCGCCGGCTGATCAGCGAGGACCAGCTCGCCGGCGCGCTGGCCAGCCAGGGCTCCGAGCGGGGAATGCTGGGCAGCATCCTGGTTCAGCGCGGGCTGATTTCGTTTGAGCAGCTTGGCACTGCGCTGGCGGAGCAATTCCAGGTGCCATTTTGCCCGATCGTGCCCGAGGCCATCAACCCGCAAGTGGTCCGCCTGCTGCCTGAAACCCTGTCGCGCGACCGGCACGTGGTTCCCGTGGCGGTGGAAGACCACTCGTTGACGTTGGCCATGGTCGCGCCGGACGACATGGAAACGATCTCCGAGGCCGAGCTGATCACCGGCTACCGAGTCGAACCCGTGGTGGCGATGGAGCGCGAGGTCCAGGCGGCGCTGGACCGGGGCTTCGACGACCGGATCGTGGCCCGGCAGACGATCGTGGACATGAAGCTCTCGGAGCTGACTGAATCGCAGCAGCACGCCCAGGCGGTGGCGCCGATCTCGGCCGGCGACGAGTCGGCGCCGGTGGTGCGCCTGGTCCGGGCCATTCTCAGCGGCGCCGTCCACGCCAGCGCCAGCGACATCCACCTGGAACCGCACACGCCGGAGATGCGGGTGCGTTACCGCGTGGACGGCGAGCTGCAGCAGGCGATGACGATTCCCAAGCACATCGAGGAAGCGGTCGTGGCCCGCATCAAGGTGATGGCCGACATGGACACGACCGAGAACCGCCGCCCACAGGACGGTCACCTGTCGCTGGTCGAGAACGAGTCGAAGGCCAGCTTTCGCGTCAGCACCATCCCCACGGTGGGAGGCGAGAAAGTGGTGCTGCGGATCCTGGACGAGGGAAACAAGATTTTCAGCCTGGACCGCCTGGGGATCGGCCAGCACGAGCGGCAACTACTGCAAAAGTTGGTGGCCAAGCCCCATGGAATGATCATGGTCACCGGGCCCACGGGCTCGGGCAAGAGCACCACCATGTACGCCCTGTTGGCGAGCATCAACGCACTGGAGCGGAATATCGTCACGGTGGAAGACCCGGTCGAATACCGCATTCCCGGCGTCAACCAGGTCAACTCCGACAACGAGCACGGGCTCGGTTTTGCCAACGCGTTGAAGTACATCATGCGGCAGGATCCCGACGTGATCATGGTCGGCGAGATTCGCGACCACGAGACCGCGACCACGGCGGTTCAGGCGGCGCTGACCGGCCACCTGCTGATCAGCACCTTGCACACCAACGACGCGGTAGGCTGCGTTGCGCGGCTGAACGACCTGGGCGTCGACCGGTTCAAAGTCGGCGGCGCGCTGTTGGGATCGGTGGCGCAGCGATTGCTCCGCGCCATCTGCCCGCAGTGTAAGGAGCCCGTCAAGCCGAATGAATCGCTCTTGAAGACCCTCTCGCAGGGCCGCCGCGATCCGGCCGAAGCGACGTTCTTCCATGGTCACGGCTGCAAGAAGTGCCTCGGGACCGGATACTCCGGGCGGATCCCCATTTTCGAGATCATGGCTGTAACGCCCACCCTCACCGAAGCCATCGAACAGGGCCTGCCCTCGACGCGGCTGCGCG
>JBBDYJ010000032.1:229066-327370 GCA_040901675.1 Pirellulales bacterium
CTGCGCGGAGGAATGATGGATCTGGCGACCGCGGGGCTCGAACGGGCCCTGGCCGGACAAACGACGCTCGAAGAGGTGTTCTATAAAGTTTCCAACTGATCCTCGCCCGTTTTCGATTGTGGCGCCGGCCTCCACCAACCATAACCCGAAATCTCCCTGAGCGAGCACAATGCCATGCGATGGATTTCCTCAATTGCCGCGCGGGCCGGCGCGGACTCCTGGGCGGACCTCTCGATCCGTGCCGCACTGGGCGGCGGTTCGACCGGCACGGCCGCCCCCAATCCCAGGATCCGCCGACACGAACTGACGTTCTTGCTGCGCAACCTCGCCACCCTGATCGACAATGGTGTGCCGCTCACGCGGTCGCTGGCCACGTTGGCCCGGGAGCGCACGCTCAAACAGTACCGGCCGCTGCTGGTAGCCGTCCATCAACAGCTTGAGACAGGCGAGCCGTTCAGCGCCGTGCTGGCCCACTTTCCAGCCGCCTTCGACCAGGCCTTGATCAGCCAGGTGCGCGTCGCTGAACGCTCCGGCACGCTAGCAGGCACCCTGGGCCGGCTGGCGACCCAACTCGAACAAGCCAGCGACGTGCGTTCCCAGGCCTTGCGAAGGTTGGCCTATCCGGCGGTGCTCGTGGTAAGCGGGCTGCTCGTCGTGACGTTCTTTCTGATTTTCGTGATTCCCGTCTTCCAGCAGACGTATGACGAGGCGAAAGTACCGCTGCCCATGGTCACGCGGATCTTGATTGCGGCGGGCGACTTCGCCGTGGGCTACGGCTGGATCGTGGCCTTGGCGGCGGCGGCGGCCGCGTTTGGCCTCATCCGGCTGCGGTCCAACAAAGCGACGGGGGCGGCTTTCGACGCCACGATGCTGCGGCTGCCCCTGTTCGGCGAATGGCTCCGCGACATGGCCGTGCTGGGCTTCATGGACGTGCTGGGCAACCTGCTGGAGGGCGGCTTCACGATTGTCGACAGCTTGCGCATCTCGGCGGGGACGGTTGGGAACCGGGCGCTGCGCCAGTGCGTCGAGTCGTTGCACGCCGCCCTGATCCGGGGCGAAAGGTTCAGCCGGGAGCTGGACCGCCACCAGGACGTGTTTCCGCCGGTGGTCATGCAGCTCGTGGTGGTCGGCGAGAGCACGGGGAAGCTGGTCCAGTCGATCGGCCAGGTTCGCCAGCATTTGCGGCGCGAGGTCGAGCGGCGCACCAGTCTCCTTGTCGGAACCATCGAACCGATCCTCACCATCAGCCTGGCCGTCATGATCGGCGGAATCGTGCTGGCGATCTACCTGCCGATGTTCGACATGATCGGAGCAGTCCAGGGGCGCTGAATATGGCTTTGCGCATCATCAAGTCGAACCGGCCCGGCGGTTTCACGCTCGTCGAGCTGCTGCTGACCATCTTTCTTGTGGGCGTTCTGGCCGCCCTGGTTTTGGGGCGCTTCCAGAATTCTCCGCAAGCGCGGGTCCGTGCGTGCTATGTAAATAAAGGGAACATTGAGGTGCAGGTGCAGCTCTGGTACCGCCAAAAGGCAAGCTGGCCGGCGAACAACCTGAGCGACATCGGCGGGGACGTGGACTATTTTCCGGACGGGCTGCCTGCCTGTCCGGTCGACTCGACCGCCTACACCCTGGATCCCGCGACGCACGAAGTCACAGGGCACAGCCACGGTGGCTGAAGCCGCTTTACGTAACCCGAAGGGTCAGGGCATCTCACCATGAAACGTCCATTGAAACACCGCGGTGCATTTTCGCTGTTGGAACTGCTGGCCGTGATTACCATCCTCGGCATCATCGCCGTGGTGGTCATCCCGCGCATCGCCATCTCCAGCGCGACCGCCAAGGAGAACGCCTGCTTCCAGAACAAGGCCGAAGTCAACTCGGCCGTGGAGCGTTTCTTCTTTGACAGCGGAGCGTTGCCCGCGAACCTGGCCGCGGTCGATACGGCCACTTATTTTCCGGACGGGATTCCCGTCTGTCCCGTGTCGGGCGCCGCCTACACGCTGGATGCCACTTCCAAGCGAGTCACCGGCCACACTGCCGGCAGTCACTAGCTGCCAGGGGCACGCCAGCACGAGCCAGCCGCGGAGGAGGCCATGTTGCCAGTCGCTGTGCGTCGTGGCGGCGTGACGCTGCTTGAATTGGCTGCCGTGCTGGGCCTGATCGCCATCTTCGTGGCCCTCGCCGCGGCGCGGCTGGGGCCGCTGCCGATGGGAAACCATCGCGCGGCGGCCGATGCCCGCCGCCTGGCGCTGGACCTGCTGCAAGCGCAACGCCGGGCGATTGCCACGGGCGACAACCACTACCTTGAATTCGCCATGAGCGGGCCCCAGGCACTTGGCTACACGATCTACCAGCGCAACTCCGGCGGCGGCGTAACGGCGGTCGACGCGGCGCGCACGTTCCCCGCTTCGGTAACCGTGACGCCGTCGCACAACGTCGAGGAATTCAATTTCGAGGGGTCCGCTCTGGCCGCCTACCAGGTCACGCTTTCCGGCCCCAACCGCGACTGGCGGGTCAGCGTTGTCCCGTTGAGCGGCGCCGTCCAAGTCGAGGAGCTATAAGCCATGGCCGCTTCACGCAATGCTCCGCCGCGGCCAGGCCACACCCTCCTGGAGCTCGTGGCCGCCACGGCCCTGTTGACGATCACCCTGGTACCCGCCTTAAGGATCATGCGAGACACCCTGACCAACAGCCGCAAGACCGAAACGCTGGGCATTCTGACTGCGCTCTGCGTGGACAAGCTGGAGCAACACCTGGTACTGACCGGCGCCGACTGGCAGGAGACCACCGCCACCGGCAGCTTTGCCTCGTTGGGCTACCCAGGCTACCGCTATCGCGTCGAGCGCTCTGATGAGCTGGCCGATGGCGGCATCCCCAACCGGTTGATGGCGGTCACCGCGACGGCCTTCGATGACCAGAACTCCAGCGGCGCGCTCGACGCGGCCGAGCCCTACGTGCGTTTTTCTACCAAGGTGGCCCAGTTGCGAAGTTACCGAAATGAAGCGGGCAACTAAACGGCGCGCCCTGACGCTCCTGGAGCTGGTCACAGCCACCGCGCTGTTGGCCACGCTGGTCACTGCCGTGGCCGTCTTGCTGCGCGGCGCGCACGCCGCATGGCAAGGGCACGACAACGACCTGGCGCGGCTGGAAGCCGCCCACGCCACGCTGCGGCACCTGGTCCGCAACATACGGCAGGCGCAGGCGGTATCGGCCGTCAGCCCGGCGGGCGATCTATCTGGGGCGCTCTCGATTGTCATGCCCTCCGGCCAGACATACGCCTGGGATCACGACGACGTTGCCGAGCGGGTCAACTTCGGCATTACGTCGGCCAGCGACCTGCTGGCCGAGGAAATCAGCGAGCTGAACTTCGTCGGTTACCGGGCGGACGGCACAACCAGCACCACGGCGGTCGAGGAGATCCAGTCGATCGACTGCCAAGTGACGGTCGAGCTGCCACGCCAGGCCGGCGGTTCGCGCACCGTGATCACCAGGGCCTGGCTCAGAAGTTGGTGAACGGCATGCGCACAAACCAGCTTGCCCCCCGCCGCCCCAGGCCGCCCCCCGCCGCCCGCCGGGGCACGGCCCTGGTGGTCTGCATTTTCGTCGTTTCCATGACGTCGGTGATCCTGGTGTCCATGCTCGAAGCGGAAACGCTGCGACTGACCGCGCTGCGCAATGCATCGGATTACGACCGGGCATTGTACCTGGCCGGGGCCGCGGCGCACGAGGCGCTGGCCGAACTGGAGACGGATCCGAGCTGGCGCACGGGAGTCAGTGCCAGCGATTTCCCGTCGGGCAGCGGCGGCGCCTATACCGCGTCGCTGGCCGACTCGGCCGCCAACACCGTGGTTATCAGCGCCGACGGCAGCTTCGGCGGCGTGACCCGCAGGTTGACCGTTACCGTTTATCTGGCCCGTTGAGCAAACCGATGCTGCCCCGAAAAAAGAGCAGTCCGCCGTGTGCGGCCATCGAGGTTTGCCGCTCGAAGCTGCACCTGGCGGTCGTCGAGCGCCGAAACGACGAAGGCCCCCAGGCGGCCCGGGTGCGCAGCATCGTGTGGCGCCAGACGAGTAGCGCGGCGTACTCGGACGCGGGCCTGAATGAGCTGGCGGCGGCCGTGACCTCGCTGATCCACGAGGAGCGGCTGGCGGGCGGCGAGATCAGCTTCACGCTAGGCGGCGACCACTGCGTCACGCGCGTGGCGGTGGGCACCTTGGAGCACGTCCGGCGCGAGCTGCGGCTGCTCGAAGAACGCAGCGCCGTTTACCTGGCACCCGGCCGCGGCCGCAAGGCGCTGGCCGATTGCATGGAGCCGCTCGACGCGCGGCACCACCATGCCATGCTCAGCGTGACCAACGAAAAGCTGCTTTCGACGTTGGTGCAAGTGGCCGCGCGGTCGGGAGTGGCGATCGATCGGGTCGAGCCCTCGCTGGTGGCGCTGTCGCGCGCCATGGGGCACTCGCGCCGGGACGCCGAGGCGCCTCTGTTAATCGTCAACGTAACCGAGGTGGGCGTGCAATTGGGCATCTCCCTGGCAGGCCGGTTGTTGCTCGATTACCACCCCAGCGGCAGGACGGACGCCCTGGATCCGGGCCAGATCGTCGCGGCCCATTTGGAGCGCCTGCAGCGATGGTGCGAGCGCTACTACGGGTTTGCCTCGAAACGCCTCGAACGGGCAGTGCTGGTCGGATCTGCGGAAGCCGTCGACCGAGCGCGCGGCCGGTTCGCGGAACGCACCGGATTGGCGGTCGAGGTGCTGCGCCCTGCTTCCATGAATCCGCGCTGGACCTTTGCCGAGGGACCTCCGGGAGCCGAGCACGCGGCCGTGCTGGGCACCTGCCTGGTTGAAGACCTGCCGTCCCGCGGCCGCGCGGGTCCCAACCTGATGGACCGCATTCGAAGGAATCAGCGCGAACCGCTGCTGCAAGGGCTGGCGCGCCGCAGTTGGCCGATCGGGGTTGCCGCGGTGGTCGCGGTCATCCTGCTGACACTGAACCTCGTCGAAGGCGTGAGGAGCCGCCTTGTCCTGCGGCAATTGGAAGCGGTCGAGCAGTCGAACGATCGGGCCTGGTTGCTTCGCACGCAGATGGCGCAGGCCGACGCCCGCGTCCACCGGCTGCGGCGGCTGGAAGCGACGGTTTTTCATCCGGCCTGGGACGAGCTGTTGACGGTGTTCGCGCAATGCCTGCCGGAAAACGCCTGGCTGGACCGCTTGACCGTGACCGCCGAAAGACTGATCTCGATCAGCGGCACGAGCTATTCCGATGAGGCGGCCTATAGTTTTGTCCGCTGGCTGGAGACCGCTCCGCACGTGCGGCGGGTGGTGCTGGAAGGGACGTCGCCGGCAAGATTTGGCACCTATTCGGCGACTACTTTTGACGTTCAGTGCGAAGCTGCCGCGGTGGAGCCTCCCGCGCAGGAGCGACAGTGATGATTGAAACGGTCCTAAGGTACTACGTCAGGATCGTGTCCCGCCGCTGGATCGTCATAATCCTTACTTTGGCCGTGGTGGTGCTGGTGATCTGGCCTGCCGCCGATGATTACTCTGATTTGAGGGTCCAGCGCGGCAAGCTGCTGGCCGTGCTGGAGGAGACGCGTCTTGCCGTGGCGCCGCTTCAACGCCTGGAAGTTGAGGCGGCGCAACGGCAGGCCGTGCTCGACCAGCTTGAAAGCGGATTGGTGAAGGAAGACCAGGTCCACGTCTTCCGCAAGAAGGTGGTTGCTCTGGTGCGCGAGTCGGGCTGCGTGATGCGCCGGATACGCGTCGGCTCGACCGCCGTGCAGCCGTGGACCGACGACGACAGCCAGCCGCGGACCGTCGCGGCGGCAGGTGGAACAACCCGTTGGCTCGTGAAAACGCGGCCGCTGTCGCTGACGGTCGCCGGATCGTTGGAGGAAGTGAAGCAACTACTGGCCCGGCTGCGGCAGGCAGGCCGCTGGCTGCACACGCGGAACCTCTCCTTGCGCGGCGAAGGTGCCAGCGCCGGAAAGGTCGTGTTGGAACTGGAGCTGCTGATGTACGATCTTGCGGCGAGTCCTGAGTCAAGCTAAAAAAAACACGGGCCGACGCCGCTGAGGCCCGCGGTCACGGACGACATATGATCTGGTTCGCCCCACGCCCCGCTCGGTATGCTTGCGCCGCCGCTCTTCGAGCGGCCGCCTGGCGGCTGGCGGTTTTCACCTGCCTGGTAGCGTGGGCCAGCGAACTGCCGGCTCAGCAGCGCCTGGCCGAGGCGCCCGCCATGGATCCGCTGCTGGTGGCCCGGCTGGCCAAGACAGGCGATCTCACGCTGCGCGGCACCACGCTCTCCGAAGCCCTTTTCACCATCAGCGACGTCTGGCAAATCAACCTGGTTGTCGGCGAAGAGATCCAGGGCCAGGTCAACGGAACTTTCACCCAGGCGCCTTTGAGCGAAGTGCTCGATGCGATTCTGCTGACCAACGGCTACAGCTACCGTCCGGTCGGCCGGAGCCTCGTCGTGATGAAGCTGGAACAACTGGGCGACATGAACCCGCTCTTTCAAACGGCCGCCATCACGCTGGCCAACGGCAATCCGGAGGACCTGGTCGACAGCGCCTCGTCGCTCAGCTCGCCGCAGGGAAAGGTGAAGAGCATTCCGTCTGCCCGCAGCTTGCTGGTCGTCGACTTTCCGGACCGGGTGGCGATGATCCGACAGTTCGTCGAGGAGATCGACGCGGCCGCCGGCCGACAGCACCAAGGGGGTGCCATCGGGGTGGGGACGCAACATGAGACGGCCCACTTTGCTCCCCAGTTCGTCCCCGCCACCGCCCTGAAGGACACGGTCCAGTCGCTGTTGAGCACCACGGGAACAGTGGACGTGATCCTGGGGGAAAACCGCCTCGTGGCCACGGGCGAAGCCAATCGGCTGCGCGTCGTGCGGCGCGTGATCGAAGAACTGGACGTGCCACGGGCGCAAGTCCGCATTACCGCCCTGATCTACGACATCAGCACCGAGGACCTGGACAGGCTCGGCATCAACTGGGGCAGCGCGGTCAAAGGGCGTCACGACGGCGAGGGAAACCCGCAATCGCTGTTCGCCGTCGATTCGCTGCTGACGGCGCCTTTAACCAGCGGCGCGCTCAATGGGGCCATGACCTTCATGAACCTCAGCCGCAGCTTCGACCTGACCGCCATCGCCGAGGCCTTGCAAGAGGCCAACGACTCGCGGCTGCTGGCCGACCCCAGCGTGACGGTCGTCGACCACGAAAAGGCCATGATCTCCATCGTGGCCGAAATCCCCTTCCAACAGCTCACCCAGACCCAGCAGGGGGGCAACATCGGCACCACCGCCTTCAAGGAAGCCGGCGTCAAGCTCGACGTCACCCCTCACATCGCCAACGACGGCACGATCGGCCTGGAGGTCTGGCCCGTCTTCAGCCGGCTGACAGGATTTACACCCGGCGAGGCCCCAATGCCGATCATTGACAAGCGCGAAGCCCACACCGTCGTGCGGGTAGCCAACGGGCAAGTTCTGGTGATTGGCGGCCTCCGCCAGCGCAGCGACCTGGGCACGTTCGCGGGCGTCCCGGTGCTGAAGGACATCAAGCTCCTGGGCAAGCTCTTTCGCAGCCGCAACACGCGGGTGCGCGAAAGCGAGCTGGTGGTGTTTATCATGCCCGAGCTCGTCACCCCCTTCGATTCCGGCAATCCGCGCGACCACGCCGCCCTGGGCCATTCCCAGCACCACCTGGACCGAATCCCTCCGGCCCATGCCCCGCACTTCCGAAGGGACCTTGGTCCGCGGGGTGACCGCCCCGCAGTCGAGCGAGTCGAACCTCCCCCCGCCGACGTTCGCGGCCAAGAAGCCGGCGATGCGCTGCCCTTGGAGCTGCCCTTGCCCGGCAGTGCCTCGTATCCGAGGACCGATGGTCCCGGCAAGCCGGCCGCGCGGCACACCAGGCGGCCCAAAGGACCGCGATACATGCAGAGCCAGGCCTCGAGAGCGGATGGCTTGCAGCTTTTTTCGTGGTCCGCGATAGCGCCTCGGGAGATTCCCCGCGCCGCCGAGCCACCGCCAACCAGGCATGGAGCAACAGAGCGCTCCGCCGCACTCTGGTATAACCCGCGCACCTG
Source organism: Pirellulales bacterium (assembly GCA_040901675.1). GTDB lineage: Bacteria > Planctomycetota > Planctomycetia > Pirellulales > JAICIG01 > JBBDNX01. The sequence goes on from JBBDYJ010000032.1 coordinate 237,162, forward strand.
GCGCCGGTAGCAAGTGCGCAAGGCCGGTCAATCGCCGGCGCGGCGCAGTTGGTCCAAACGGTCCTGGGCCGCCTCGATCTGAAGCCGCAGCAGTTTGCGCTGGTCGGCATGCTGCTGCTGGAACAAAAGCTTCTCTTCGTCCAGCCCTTCCAGCCGCAATTCGAGCTCGAGGGCGGCCAGCCGTTCGTCGTCGAGGGTGACCATGAACAGTTGCGGGGCATGCGTGCCGGCGATCCGCTCGTACTCGGCGATTCGCCGAGCCCGCATGCCCAGCTCGGTCCGCGCCAGCCGGATTTCGTTTTCGAGGCGGCGGACCGTCATTGGATAGTCGACCTTGAGATACCGGCGCTCGTGAAGCCGGGCCATCTGCAGTTCCCGCGCGGCGGCAACAACCGCCCGCCCCCCGGGCTCCTCGCCCGACACGGCGGCCGCCGAAAACTGGCACGCGCAAAACAGGAAGCAACCCAGCAGCGGCCGTCTGGCGAGCGGGATCATGGTGAGGTTCTCCGGTATAGGCTGGAAATGCGGCACAACTGTGTCTGTCCACCCTAATTGGGCCGGCTGGCGGGGACAAGCCGGCGCCTGGGGGTGCACTCCTGCCCCGGCGAATGCTATCGTTTCGACGGAGTGTTCAAGCAAGTGCCCCGGCGTCTTATCATCATGTCCCGCGGCAAGTTACTGTTCCCGGTCTTCGCGGCTTTTGTCGCTCTGGCCTGCGCTGCGACGGCTGGCTGCGGCAGCCGGACGGCTTCGCAGGCGGCCGCGGCCCCGGCGCCCGCTCCAGAACGGTCCGATCCGCCGGCTCCGTCAGCGATGGCGGGCGGCGCCGACGTGGAAGCGGAGGATGCCTTCAATCGACGGGCTTTGGTTTTTAAGCCGCCTTATCCTGAGCGCCGGGAGTTGTTCCTGCCCCCCCAAGAGCCGGTGGATGCCGCGGCGGTCGAGGAGGTCGGGCGCCCCCGCGTCAAGCTCAAGGGGTTCGCGAATCTCGATGGTTTGAAGGCGCTGGTCTCGGTCGACGGGGTGGTTAGCGCGGTCGAAAGCGGCCAGTTCCGCGGTGACGTGCAGGTGATATCGATCCAACCACCGCGTGTCACCTTCCAGCGAGACGGGCACCGCTGGACCGAGTCGCTGTATAGGCCGTCGAACTGAATCCGCCCCCGCTCTCCACGCCCAACCTATGCTTGGTGGGGCGGCCGGCCCAGCCGGAAACACGCCCTTCGGTCCCGCCTATTCAAACCGCCCGCCTACTCAAGCGAGAATGCCCATGAACCGCGTGCAGCCGGCCGAACAGGCCGTGAGCGAGTTGATGAAGTTCGAGTGCGAAGCGTTGGCCCGCTCCACCAAGGCCACGGTCGGCTTGATCCATGCGCTGGACGCGGCTTCGCGGGCTCGAAGCCACTCCCGCAGGACGCGGCCGCTGCCGTTGGCTTTCACCGCGCCGGCCGTTGCCTTGGACGAGCAGTTCAAGCCGCTGGGCGAGCAGTTCACCGTCACGGTGCGCGACGTTTGCACAACCGGACTGGCGCTGCTCGACACGCAGCCGATCGGCAGCAAGTACGTCGCGGTGCAGCTCGGGCTGGGCGACCAGGCTCCCAGCCAGGCCGTCGTGCAGATCCGCCGCTGCGACAAGGTCGGTCCCTACTACGAAATGGCCGGCACGTTCATCCAGCAGGTCGGCCACCCGTGACCTGGCTCGGCGAGTGCCGCTGCTCGTCGGCGAAGCCGGCAAACAAATCGTAGATCGCCTGCGGCGTGCGCAAGGCGCCGTCCCTTGGGAAAGAGAAAGGAGCTGTGACCATATACCGATTCCGCGCGGTCGTGCCCCTTCGGGTCGATCCCCACGCTGTCTACCGCCAGCAACAAGCAGTTGCGAATCATGAGCGCCCTCAGCCGGCCTTGGTCCAGGTGGACACGGCCGCATCGCTGGGGCCGACTGAAATTGTGGGCCCGGGGATGTCCTGCTCGGCCACGTGAACGTCAGCCTGGGGCGCAGCCTCGACCAGGGCCGTGCGGGCGGCCGCCAACGCCAACGCCGGGCGGTTGCAATCGCGGCTGAGGTGCAATTGCACCAGGTGCCGCAAGCGGCCAGGACGGGAACGCGCTACGGCCTCGCTCAAGAGAGAGGCCGCCTGCTCGTTGGACAGATGCCCCTCGTCGCCCAGCACGCGGCCGATCAAGGGGGCGGACCTGCCGCTGTTGTTCTGCAGTTGGACATCGTGGTTGAACTCCAACGCCAGCAAGTCGACGTCGGAAAAGGCGTCGGCCAGCCGCGAGTCCCAGCATCCCAGATCCGAGGCATAGCCCAGCGCCCAGGGCCGGCTGAACAGGTCGCCTCCACCCTCGAAGCGAAAGCCAAACGTAGCGTCGCAGTCGTGTGCCAGTGGCAAGGGAAAGCATCGCATCCCACCGCAGGCGAACTGCTGACCTTCGGCAAAGAACCGGACGAGCTTCAGCGCTTCGAGCGCCGCAAAGGACGACGACGTTCGCCTCAGCCAGCGGGCATGGTGACGATGGCAGTACAGGGGGATGCCCAGGCGGACCAGGTGCGCCAGCGTGCGGCGGTTCCAATGGTCGCCATGGGTGTGCGTGAGCACGACGGCCTGGATCCGCCGCCAGCAGCGCCCGACGGCCGACAATCGGCCGGCGAGCTGCCTGGGGCCGAGGCCCGCATCCACGAGCAGGCCAAAGCCGTCGGCTTCGAGCAAGCTGGCATTGCCGGCGCTGCCGCTGGCCAACACGGTCCATTCCACTGGCATCGCACTTCCCTGCCGCGCCCCAATCGGAAAGCCCGGCCCCAAGCCCAGCCGCAGAGTATACCGTGCGGATGCACCGGGCGCCACCCCGTTTTGGGTAAACGGCGCTGCGGGTGCCGGCCGGCCCGGCCGCGCCAAGCTGTTCCCCGTGCTAGAGTTGCGTGGAGGAAACCATGGTTGCCAACCCGATCAAAGTGTTGCTGATTGAGAACAACCGCGTTGAAGCGCTGCTGGTCAAGCAGTGGCTGTCCGGCAAGGCGGAGCCGGCATTCGAGCTGGAAACAGTCGACCGGCTGGCCGCCGGTTTGGACCGTCTGGCCCGGGGCGGGATCGACATCGTCTTGTCCGACCTCAACTTGCCCGACAGCCGAGGATTGGAGACGTTTGCCACCATCCATCGCGGCGCGCCGCAAGTGCCGGTGGTGCTGCTGACCAGCCAGAACGACGAAGCCCTGGCGGTCCAGGCCGTTGAAGGAGGAGCCCAGGATTACCTGATCAAGAACCGGGTCAACGGCAACGCGGTCAACCGGATCATTCGCTACGCGTTGGCTCGCCACAAGGGGCAGGCCGAGCGCCTGAGCCAGGTCCAGCGGAACAAGACCGCCCGAATCATCGGCTTCCTGAGCGGCAAGGGCGGCACCGGCACGACGACCGTCGCGGTGAACGTCGGCGCGGCGCTGGCCAAACAGCAGAAGGTGGTCGTGTGCGCCGAGCTTCGGCCGGCGATCGGGACCTTGGCCTTCCAACTCCGGCAGAAGCCGGCGGCGGACTTACAAAGCCTGTGGGCACTGCCGGCCGACCGGATCGACGAGCGGGCGCTGAATGCGCTGGTGTGCAAAGGCCCCGGAGAGCTGCGGTTGTTGTTCGGTCCACAGGAAGTAGACGACTTCAAGCCCATCGAACCGGCCCAGGCCGAGGCGGTCATCCGTGGACTGGCCGGCACGGCCGATTACCTCCTGCTCGACTTACCCTGCCAGCCGTCGGCCGCCACCCAGGCGGCGGTTCGCCTCTGCAATTTCATCGCCCTGGTGACCGACCGAGAGCCTTCGTCGGTGCTGGCCTGTCGAACGATGCTCGAGCTCATGAGGGGCTGGGGTGTCGGCGGCAGCCTGGTGGGCGCGGTGATTGTCAACCGCACGGCATCCATGGCCCCGATGAAGATGCCCGAGCTGCAAGCCCAACTGGGCTCGATGGTGGTTGGCGTCATACCGCCCGCAGCCGATGCCTGCCTGCGAGCCCAGGAGTCAGGCAGCCCGCTGGTCCTCTCCCAACCAAATAACGTGGCTTCCGCCAGTTTCGTCGAGCTGGCGAGCCGGCTGGTCGCCGACGTGGTCGTGGCCGTCAAGTTCTAGTCCGCCGTCAAGTTCTAGTCCTAGTCCAATGCCCGGGCGTCGAGCTCGGCTGCGACGTCGCCCAAGAGGGTGGCTTCCACAAGGGGGGGCATCCAGACAGCGGGTTTAAAGCCGGCCCGCCGAGCGGATTCGTCCACGCTCCAATTCCGGCGGATTTCCGCAGTAAGACGGCGAATTTCGGTAGGGGAGGGATCGGTCAGCGAACGTTGACGTTGAAGCGCGCGTTGGATCATCAGGGTTGCCCTTTTCCGCTCGGGTGATGTGCGAACCGCACGCGGAGGGCGGGCCACGAACGTGGCCGGCTCGAAGTGAAACACGCCATCCGCACGGCAGTTCGATCTTTTTTACGAACGATTCGGGCCGTGGGGTCGCAAAAAAAACGGATCAAAGCGAAAAAAGTGGCCGGGAAGAGATCCCTCCGTCGTGCCCGGCGGGGACTGGCGAAATGAGGGCGTCCAGGCGATGATGTTGCGGCTCGGCGGGCAGGGCGGTCCGCCAGGATTCGGTCGCGGGGCAGCCGGCGGCTGGAAGATCGCCCCTGGGACCGCAGAAGCTGTGTGTCGATCATGAAAACCACGAGGTGACAACCCAATGAAGAGGCGCTGCTCGATTGCGTTGGCGGGCGTTTGGCTCTGCGCGGCGGCTTTGACGACTGGAGCCGAGACGGCCGAGGTGGACGAAAGTCCGCTGCCCTTGGTTGCTCAACGGGCCTTCCCAAGACTCCAGTTTCAGCGGCCCTTGTTGCTGACCCATGCGGGCGACGGCAGCAACCGCGTCTTCGTCGCCTCGCAGTTGGGCACGGTCCACGTGTTCAAGAACGATCAAAACACGGCCCGTTCCGCGGTGTTTCTCGACATCCGCTCGCGCGTGGTTTACAAGGATGCCGAAAACGAAGAGGGCTTCCTGGGGATGGCATTCCATCCCGACTACAAGGACAACGGCCGGTTCTATGTCTACTACACGACCACCGACGAGCCGCACACGTCGGTAATTTCGCGGTTTCGCGTCTCGAAGAACAACCCCAATCGGGCCGACCCCCAGAGCGAGCAGGAGTTACTGCGGATCCCGCAGCCGTACTGGAACCACAATGGGGGCACGTTGGTGTTCGGCCCGGACGGGTATCTCTACATCGGCTTGGGCGACGGCGGCGCGGCGAACGACCCGCACGGAAACGGCCAGAACCTGCAGACGCTGCTGGGATCGATCCTGCGAATCGACGTGGACCGCCAGGAGTCCGGCAAGCCCTACGCCATCCCTCCGGACAACCCGTTTGCCGGCGGCCAGCGCGGGGCACGCCCGGAGATCTGGGCCTATGGTCTGCGCAACGTCTGGCGGATGTCGTTCGACCGTGAGACGGGCACGTGCTGGGCCGCCGACGTGGGACAAGACCTCTGGGAGGAGATCAACCTGATCGAGCGGGGGGGCAACTATGGCTGGAACCTGCGCGAGGGCAAGCACGCCTTCGGACCGATGGGGTCGGTACCTCGCGACGATTTGATTGAGCCGATCTGGGAATACCACCACGACGTGGGCAAGTCGATCACGGGAGGCCACGTCTACCGGGGCCGCAGGCTGCCGACGCTGGTGGGGGCCTATCTCTACGCGGACTACGTAACCGGCAAGCTATGGGCCTTATGGTACGACGAAGGCGAGCAGCGTGTGGTGGCCAACCGGCCGATCAGCGGCAACATCATGCCCGTGATGTCGTTCGGCGAGGACGAGCCAGGCGAGGTTTATTTCATGATCGACAAAGGCACGCTGCACCGCTTCGGTCCGGAAGGACGCCCACGGAGCGGCGCGGAAAAAAAGCGCGGATCTTAGACTTAGAGCTTGGCCTCGAACCACCCGTTGGAAAGACGGCCCCATGAAGACGATGCAGGCGCTGGTCAAACGCGAGTCGCGCGCCGGGCTCTGGCTGGAAGATGTTCCGGTGCCCGAGATCGGCATCAACGACGTGCTGATCGAAGTGCTGCGCACCGGAATCTGCGGCACCGACATCCATATCTATCAATGGGATGCCTGGGCGCAGAAAACCATTCCGGTGCCGATGGTGGTGGGGCACGAGTTCGTGGGCCGGATTGTCGAGGTCGGCTCGAATGTCAGCGACTTTCACTCCGGCGAGATCGTGAGCGGCGAGGGACACGTGGTGTGCGGCCACTGCCGCAACTGCCTGGCTGGCCGGCGGCACTTGTGCAAGGACACCAAGGGCGTCGGCGTGAATCGGCCGGGGGCGTTCGCCCAGTACCTGGCCTTGCCGATGACCAACGTCTGGGTGCACGATCCGGCGATTCCCCGCGACGTGCAGGCGATCTTCGACCCGTTTGGCAACGCGGTGCACACGGCCTTGTCGTTCGACGTGCTGGGCGAGGACGTGCTGATCACCGGCGCCGGCCCGATCGGGATCATGGCGGCCGCCGTCGCGCGGCACGCCGGCGCGCGCCACGTGGTGGTTACCGACGTCAATCCCTACCGCTTGGAGCTTGCCAGGCGGATGGGGGCCACGCGGGCCCTTGACGTGCGGGAGGAATCGATCGCCGCGGCCCAGGAGCGGCTGGGGATGAAGGAGGGCTTCGACGTCGGGCTGGAAATGTCGGGCAACCCGTCGGCATTGCGCGACATGCTGGTCAACATGTGCCACGGTGGAAAGATTGCCATGCTGGGCATCCCGGAACAGGAAACGGCGATCGACTGGAATCTGGTCGTGTTCAACATGCTGACGATCAAGGGGATCTACGGCCGCGAGATGTACGAGACCTGGTACAAGATGACGGTCATGCTGCAGTCGGGCCTGGACATCAGCCCGGTAGTCACACACCGTTTTCACTACAGCGAGTTCGAACAGGGGTTCGAAGTGATGCGCAGCGGCCAGTCGGGCAAGGTCGTGCTGATCTGGCAGGAAGGCTGATCGCCTCGCCGTAGCAGGAGGACAGCGAAATGTACTCGGCAATTCGGGACCACCTGGCAAACCAGCTCGACGAAATCCGCTCGGCTGGTCTGTTCAAGAACGAACGCGTGCTCACCTCGCCTCAACAAGCCCAGGTGGCGGTCACCGGGCGGGCGGGCGTGCTCAACATGTGCGCGAACAACTATCTGGGGCTGGCCGACCATCCGCAGGTGGTGGCCGCCGCGCGGCAAGCCTTGGACGAGTGGGGTTATGGAATGGCCTCGGTCCGCTTCATCTGCGGCACGCAACTTCCGCACCGGCAACTGGAGCAGCGGCTGTCGGAGTTTCTGGGCACGGAGGAGACTATTCTTTACACGTCGTGCTTCGACGCCAACGGCGGGTTGTTCGAAACGCTGCTCTCGGCGGACGACGCGGTGATTTCCGACGAGCTGAACCACGCCTCGATCATCGACGGCATCAGGCTCTCCAAGGCGCAGCGCTTTCGATATCGAAACAACGACATGGCCGACCTGCAGGCCAGGCTCGAGGAGGCGGCTGCCGCCCGCTTCCGCATGATCGCCACCGACGGAGTGTTCTCGATGGACGGCTCCATCGCCAACCTGCCGGCCATCTGCGATCTGGCCGACCGCCACGATGCCCTGGTGATGGTCGACGACTCGCACGCGGTCGGCGTGCTGGGGCGGCGTGGCCGCGGAACACATGAGCACCAGGGTGTGATGGACCGGGTCGATATTCTCACCGGCACGCTGGGCAAGGCGCTGGGAGGCGCCAGCGGCGGCTACACCAGCGGCCGGCGGGAGATCGTCGAGCTGCTGCGGCAACGGTCGCGTCCTTACTTGTTCTCCAATTCGTTGGCGCCGCCGATCGTGGCCGGCTCGCTCAAGGCCATCAGCCTGCTGGAGAGTTCGACCGAGCTGGGAGACCGGCTGGCGGAGAACACGCGTCTTTTCCGCCAGGGCATGATCGAGCGCGGCTTCAAGATCGCGCCGGGCGAGCACCCGATCGTGCCCATCATGCTGGGCGACGCGCAGTTGGCCGCACGCATGGCCGAGCGGATGCTCGAGCTGGGCGTCTATGTCGTCGGCTTTTCGCATCCGGTGGTGCCGCGGGACAAGGCCCGCATCCGCGTGCAGGTATCGGCCGCTCACAGTCGGCAGGATCTCGAGCTGGCGCTGGGCGCCTTCAGCCAGGTGAAAAGCGAGCTGGGGATCTGAATAGCGCGTTGACGAAGTGGGGGAGAAGCTACAATTCAAGGCGACCACTTGCTCCCACTGTTACCCCGCCCAGGGGACCCGCCATGGCCGACTATCCCGATGTGCCGCGCCGCCCCGTCTCAGGCCCGTCGCATTTGCCGTATCTGGTTTTGATCCTGGTCCTGCTGGGGCTTCTCGTCTGGCGCTGGTCGGCGCCTTTTGCAACCAGCCTCCACGATCCGGACGCCGTGCCTCGGACGGTGATTGCCCGCGGCGATCTGGCGGCGGATGAGAAAGCAACGATCGAGTTGTTCCGAAAGGCATCTCCATCCGTCGTCTACATCACCACGCTGGCCGTCCGCCGAGACATCTTCAGCCTGAACGTGCTCGAAACGCCGCAAGGCGCCGGTTCCGGGTTCATCTGGGACGAGCAGGGGCACGTCGTCACGAACTACCACGTCATCCGCGGGGCCGATGCCGCCCAAGTGATGCTCGAAGATCGGTCGACCTCCTACGCGCAGGTAGTCGGCGTGGCGGCCGACAAGGACATTGCCGTATTGAAGATCGACGCCGGAGCCGCCCGCCTTCGGCCGATCGGCGTGGGCGCCTCGAAGGACCTGCAGGTGGGCCAGAAGGTGTTCGCCATCGGCAACCCCTTCGGCCTGGACCAGACGCTCACCACGGGGATCATCAGTGGCTTGGGGCGGGAGATCCTTTCCACGACGCGGCGAACGATCCAGGGTGTGATTCAGACCGACGCGGCCATCAACCCCGGCAATTCGGGCGGGCCGCTATTGGACAGTGCGGGCCTGTTGGTCGGCGTCAACACGGCCATCTACAGCCCCTCGGGCACCTATGCCGGCGTGGGGTTCGCGGTGCCGGCCGACACGGTGAACCGCATTGTGCCGCAGTTGATTCGCCACGGCCGCGTCGTGCGGCCGGGGCTGGGTGCGGAGATTGCTGAAGATCAGCTCACCGGGCGGCTGGGGCTGAAGGGCGTGCTGGTAATCAACGTAAGGCAAGGCAGTGCGGCCGCCGAGGCGGGGATGCAGCCGACGCGGTACGACGCCACGGGCCGGGTGCTGCTGGGGGATCTGATTGTCGCGATCGACGACCGCAAGGTGGAAAGCACCGACGATTTGTTCACTGCGCTGGAAAGCTACCAGATCGGCGATCGCGTGACCGTGACGGTCCAGCGCAACGGCCGAAGAATCGAGCTGCCCATAACGCTTCAGGAAGCGCAGTAAGCCGCGGTCGCGGAGTGACGGACAACGAACGCGAAAACGACGCTCTGCGTCTGCCCTTTTGCCCTACTTCCGACTTCTGGCTTCTGCCCTCTGACTTCTAGCTGTCACGGGCAGCAGAGCTTGCGCGGGTGCTGGTCGGCGGCCTGGCGCAAGGCCAACACGCCGGCGCGGTCGGGCATCTCCTTGAGCATCTCGAGCAGGTCGTCGGGGGGCATGCCCCAAACCGCCTCGGCTGTTTCGACGCGGACGTAGCGGCCGTCCGGCTGGTCCTCCAGCCTCAGTTGGACTGCCGCCGGCCCAACCACGCGCCGGATCTCGGCTTCGAGCTGATCTTCGATCGTTGGCACGAGCGGACGAGCTCCTTTATGTTGCAAGCGTGTCACGTGGCCGGCCATAGTGCGGAGGGCAAGATCAATGCCGCGATTGCAAAAAAACTTGCGTGGCGACGTCACGAGGGATTGATCACCCAGGTTGCCGGGAGGACACTGGCAGCGTCAGAGAGCGATCGTCCGACGAAGTGAAACACGGTCCAGCGCAAATCCAGGGAGATGCTTCGATGTCGCTGCGAAAACTGATGGTACTGTCGAGCCTGTTCGGTTTGGCATATTCGGTGCAGGCCGCCGAGCCGGTGGCGATGAGCCAAAAGGTCGAACAACTGGCCCGGCCGCTGATCGAGTCGGAGGTGGTCGTCGGGCTTTCGATTGCCATCTTGTACGATGGCAAGACCGAGTTTCTGGGCCTGGGCCACGTGACCAAGGCCCTCAGCGACAAGCCGACACCGGACACGGTCTACGAGATTGGCTCGGTCACCAAGGTCTTCACGGCCTTGCTGCTGGCCGACATGGCCAAGGAGGGGCTCGTTGCACTCGACCAGCCGGTGCGCGAACTATTGCCCGACGACGTGCGGATGGCGGAGGCCACGGGCATGCCCATCACGCTGGCGGACCTCGCAATGCACACTTCGGGCCTGCCCAGGCTGCCGAGCAACCTCGAGCCGGCCGACCCGACCAATCCTTACTCCGACTACGATGAAAAGCGGCTCTACGCGTACCTGAAAGACCAGCCGCTGACCAGGAAGGCGACCGAAAGAGTCGATTACAGCAACCTGGGCGCGGGGCTGCTGGGGCACGTTTTGGCCCTCAAGGCGGCGACCAGCTACGAGCAGCTTGTGCTGGACCGCATTTGCCGGCCGCTGGCGATGAACGACACGCGGCGGGTGCTCGACAACCATCCTCTCCGCGGGCGGCTGGCGCCAGGCCACGATGCCGATTGCCGGCCGGCGGCGAACTGGGATCTGACCGCGCTGGCAGGCGCGGGAGGCCTGCGGTCCACAGCGCGCGACATGGCCCGGTTCATCTCCGCCAATCTCGAGCCCGGCTCCACTTCCCTGACCGCCGCGCTGGCCGAAACGCATCTGCCGCGCCACAAGCTGGATGGCCGGGCGGGGCGGATGGCCTTGGGATGGCATGTCGCGGGCGACGGAAGCACGCGCTGGCATAACGGCGGCACCGGCGGCTATCACAGCCTGGTGGCGTTCGATCCGGCCAGGAAAATCGCCGTGGTCGTGCTTGCCAACACGGCCTCGGACCGCGTTGACGAACTGGGCTTTGCCATCCTCCGCCTGCTCGCCGGGCAAAAGGTCGAGCAGTTGAAAGCTCGGAAGATCGCCGACGTCGGTCCGGAAATCCTGGCTCGGTACGTGGGTGAGTACGAACTGGCGCCGAACTTTGTGATCACCGTCACACTCGACGACGCCAAGCTGATGGCACAGGCGACTGGGCAGGAAAAGTTCCGCATCTATCCAGACAGCGAGAGCCGCTTTTTTTACCGCGTGGTCGATGCCCAGGTGACGTTTGTCACCAACGACCGCGGCACCGTGGAGAAGTTGATTCTGCACCAGAACGGCCGCGACGTGCCGGGCAAAAAACGCTGATCCCGTTCCGCGAGGCCGCGATCCGCCCCCGGCGTCAGGCGGTTGGCCCCGAGGGCCGTTGTTCGTCCTCCGGCGTGCGCCGGCACTGCCGCTGCGCCGACAGAAACGCGCGGACGTCGGCCGAATAACTCAAGGCCCAGGCATGGGCCAGGCACAACAGGCCCAGCCCGATCAAGGCAGCCACCATAAGGCCGGGCAGGGTGTCGAGCCGCGGGATGACAAGCACGAGGGACAGGCATCCGGCCCCCAGTGCCACCAGGGCACCCGTCCAGCGGGCCCAGCCGTCGCCTCGCCAGAGGTACCAGCTTAACGCCAGCAGCAGGGCAGTTGCCGTGAACGTTGCCCGGTCCTGCCGCAACAGGAGAGCGAGCGGCCTTCCAGCCACGCCTGTCACCGCCAGCAACACGGCAGTGGCGATGGCGACGGCCACCAGGGCCCTGCCCCGTGCACGGCTTTTGGGCGAATCTGGTTTCGGACCCTCGCTGTTCATGTACTTTCTCGATCAAGCGGGCCAGACTGGGGTTTCATACAATTCGCAGAGCACCCATCTTAACAAACGTGCCCGCTCCAAGCTGTCCCAATACCCACATCGTCGCAGCTTGGACCCCTTCGGCCAGCCATTTTTCAAGATGCTAGCAATGCAATGCTAGCAATCGGCAATCGGAACGCTACAATTCGGTCCGCGAGGGTGATGACCGCCCGCCTATGGGCATGAACGGAAACGCTTGGAGCCTCAGTCGCAGGGAGAAGGATCATGCGCGCGACGCGAATCAGCTCGGCCCTGGAGTCGCTCCAATTGGATTGGGCACGAGTTGAGTCTCTTTCGGAGCCGGGATTGAGCGAACTGATCGCGTTTATTGAGGATCAGGCACGGATCCAGGAATCGAGCCTGGTGCATCCCGCCGACGAGTCGGAACCGCGGTTGCAGCCGTCCGAGCCTTGAGTTTTTTCAAGGCGTAGCTAACTTTGGCAGCTTGCTTGGCTTGACCGTTTGGTCAAAAGCGCTCTGCCTGCGCCAGTTCCGCCGACCAGGCCCCCGACGCGGACCTTAAGCCGTCGCCGAGGCGCGTGTAAAAAAACTTCTGCCTCCTCGCAAAAACGGTCAAAAGACTTGTGGCCGCCTTGACCGATACAAGTTCCGCCTACGGTACGTCGTAAACGATTGCGGGAACGACGCATGTCCCAAAAACAGGCCAAATCGTACTCCAGGCCAGCCGATCTGGACCACGTTCTCGGGGAACTTCGCCGGTTGTCAGCCCAACGGGCACATCCGGTTAAGCCCGATTTCTGGAAGGTCATCCGCTGGCACCTTCGCGACCGCCGAAGCCAGGCGTAGGGACGACCGTCCGAATCAGGGCAGCGTGGCCCACTCGCTGGGCGAGTGGTGCCGGGAGGTCCAAGATCGCTGCCCCTTATGCCCGTTTCCAGCGATGCCCCGCTTCTAGCGAACGGTGGTCTCGCGGCGGGCGGTGACGGTCCGGCGGCTGCTGGACTGCTGGACGACCGCCTGGTGGACCATTCGGCTCTCGGACAGCCGCTGCAGCATTTGCCGCGGAGGAACGAAGCCTGTCATCCGGCCCAACAGACCGGACTCAGAAATGATCAGCATCGTCGGGAACGACCTAACGTTCAACTCCCTAACCAGGCCCGGCTCGGCGCGCTGGTCGATCGCCAAGGGCACGAATCCGCCCGTGATATCGGCCGCTACGCCCGGATCGGCAAACGTCGCGCTTCGCATTCGCGAGCACTGCTTGCAGGAGGGTCTGGTGATGAACACCAGCAGCGGCTGTCCCTGCTCGACGGCCCGTTGCCAGGCTACCTCGGGGTCCGTCAACCAAGCCATGCCTTCTCCCCTCGCCGGGGCCGCCGGAGCCCAGGCAAGCAGCAGGAAAAGGACCGGGGCCAGCCACCTACCGCGCATCGCCCGCCTCCTTCGGAAAAGTGTCGAAAAAAAATGCTTCCGCTCGGGAGCTATCGGCTCTGAGGGCTGTGCCGTTGGTGCCGATTCTGCCTCCGACGGGCCAAGCGGCTTTGCGGCGTGCCGCAGGCGCCGGTTGCGGAGCCAACGCCGGTTGGCGAAGAATCGCCGATCCGCTGGACGTTGCCGCCTGGGGCCGCTCGGGGGCTGTTAAACGGGAGCCTCCCGGCCATCACTTGCCGGCCGCCACAAAGCACAACAGCGAGCGGTCGAGCAGGGTCAGCTTTCCTCCCGGCGGCACGGGTGGGCCATCGGCCTGGGGATACAAGTCGGCCGGACTTTCGGCCGCCGTGTTGACGAACAGTCGCCAATCGACGCGGCGGGCAGCCTCGGGCAAGTCAAACTCGCTGGGTGCGTCTCCCGCGTGCATCAGCAGCAGGACGTGCCGGGCGGCCTCGGCGCCTCGTCCTTTGGCGGGCCAGGCGGCCAGCAGACATCCCAGGCTGCGCTGAGTGGCTCCCCATTGCACTGGAGCACCATTGGGATCAAACCAGATCACGTCGCTAGGCAGCTCGGGATGGACCGGCTTTCCTTCCAAAAACGTGGCCCGGCGGATGGTGGGCTGCTGCTTGCGAAACGCAATCAGGCCCCGGCAGAAACGCAGCAGGTCGGCGTTGCGCCCAACGAGGTTCCAATCGAACCAACTGATCGCGTTGTCCTGGCAATAAGCATTGTTGTTGCCGTCCTGAGTGCGCCGGCACTCATCGCCGGCCAGCAGCATGGGCACTCCCTGGCTCAAGAGCAGCGTTGCCAGCATGTTGCGCATCTGGCGCCGGCGCAGTCGCTGCACCGCCTGTCGCCGGGTCGGTCCCTCCACGCCGTAGTTGGCGCTGTAGTTGAGGCTCTCGCCGTCGCGGTTCTCCTCGCCGTTGGCCAGGTTGTGCTTTTCGGCGTAACTGACCAGGTCGTTGAGCGTGAACCCATCGTGCGAGGTGACAAAGTTGATGCTGTGATAGGGCCGCCGGCCGCTGGGGCCGTACAAGTCGCTGGAGCCGGCAAGCCGCGTGGCCAGGTGGCCGACCTGCCCCGTGTCGCCCCGCCAGAAGCGGCGGACGTCGTCGCGGTAGCGGCCGTTCCATTCGGCCCAACGATGATTGGAGAACGAGCCGACCTGGTAGGCGCCGGCGGCGTCCCAGGCCTCGGCGATGATCTTGGTATCGGCCAAAAGCGGATCCTCTCCGATGGCCTCGACCAGGGGAGGATTCGGCAGCAGCTCGCCGTTGCGGTCGCGGCTCAGAATGGAGGCCAGGTCGAAGCGAAAGCCGTCGACGTGGTAGTTGTGCACCCAGTGCCGCAGGCAGAGGAAGATCAGCTCGCGGACGATGGGGTGATTGCCGTTGACCGTGTTGCCGCAGCCCGAGTAATTGCGATACCGCGCGCCGCCGCCGTCCAGCATGTAATACACGCGGTTCTCCAGGCCCTTGAAGCTCAGCGTGGGGCCGTGCTCGTTGCCTTCGGCCGTGTGGTTGAAGACCACGTCGAGGATGACTTCGATCCCCGCCTGGTGCAGAGCCCGCACCATCTGCTTGAACTCGATCACCTGGGCGCCGGGCCGGCCGTCGGCCGCATAGCCGCGATGCGGGGCGAAGAAGGCCAGCGGCTCGTAGCCCCAGTAGCTGGGCCTGGTCTCCGGCCCGCCCATCCAGTGATTGGTCGGAAACTCATGGACGGGCATCAGCTCCACGGCCGTGACGCCCAGCGACTGGAGGTAGGGGATTTTTTCGATCAGGCCCAGGTAGGTGCCCGGATGCTCGACGTCCGACGAGCGCGACCAGGTGAAGCCGCGGACGTGCAGCTCGTAGATGATCGTCTCGGACAGCTTGCGGTTCAGGTGCCGGTCTCCCTGCCAATCGAAGCTATCGTCCACGACAACGCACTTGGGCGGCCGCACGATGCCGTCGGCGGCCGGCAGATAGTCGCCGGCCAAGGCGCGGGCATAGGGATCGATGAGCCGCGCGTTGCCGTCGAACCGCTGCCCGCTGGACGGGTCGAACGGGCCGTCGGCCTGCACGTGGTAAAGCTGGCCGGCGCCGACTCCGGGCACGAAGACGCTCCAGATGTCGCCCCAGCGGTCCTGGGAGCGATCGAAGTGCACCACTTCGGCCGGCTCGGGGTCGGCCACATCGTCGTACAAGAGCAACCGCATGCCGGTGGCCGAACGGCTGAAGATGACGAACTGCACCCCCCCTTCGCGCAGGATCGTGCCGTAGGGGAGGGGATGCGTGAACTGGAGCGAGGGATGCTGGTGCGTGCGCTGCATCATATGCGGACCGGCCGGGAAGCCGCCCGGCTCCGGCAGCCCATCACTGCCAAGGCGACGCGCGTCGAGCCGCCGTGCTCTGCCGTGCTGTCGGCGTTCCAGGGGTTATTCGACTGCGATGTCCGGCCGGAACGCCGCATGGCACGCGTCGCAGCTTTTGGAAAGCTTGAGCATGGCGGCATCGGCCCCTTCTTTATCGGCCGACTTGATCCGCGCATTGAGCTCGCCCGCCGCGTCCCGCATCTGGCCGCAGAATTGATACCACTGGTCCACGTCTTCGGGCTTCTCGACCTCGTGCGTGTCGTACGTCACCGCTTGGGCAATGGCGGCCAGCACCGCGGCGTCGCGGGCGTTTTGTTCACCCAAACGATCAAACCGCCTCATGCCTCGCTTCAGACGGTTGTTGACGAAGGTCACCTGCTTCATTACCTGCCCCAGCGCGGCCACCGGCTCCCACTTCGGCACGGGTGCTTCGCCGGCGCTGGCCGAGGCGGCCGCCTGCACCTTGGCATGGGCGGCCTTGGCCGCAGCAAAGTCCTCGGCGGCGGCCAGCTCGCGGGCGGCGGCCAGCAAGGCAGGCGCCGAGGCCTTCAGCTCATGCTCGGCATCGTGCTTGCAAAGCACCAGCGACAGGACGGCCAGCGTGTTGGCGTCGCGCACCACGCGCAGGGCGTTAGCCTTGTACTGCTCCTCGTCGGCAAGCCACTCGTCGAACGATGTCAGATAAAGCTTGATTTGCGCCACGAGGTCCTCGGCGGGGATCACGCCCGAAAGGGGCGGAGGCTCGGGTGGGTCAGCGGCCAGCAAGCCCGCCACGCCGACCACAACAAAGCAGCAAACCAAGAGCAATGACTTCAGCGGGGTCAAGCGGTGATCTTTCACGGCAGTTTCCCTGGAGTAAGAAATTCAACATTGTTTGCGGCCAGTGTGACGACCCGCCGGCCGGCATGTCAAGCACGTTGACAATCGCGTCGGGCCAGACCTAAAATTCTAACCTACAAAGCAGTGCGGCAACTGAACAAAGTTAATGGCCAAAGCAACTTACAAGGACGCGGGCGTCGATCTGGACGTATACCGCGAGTCGATGGCCCGCCTGCCGCGGTTGCTGTACAAGACGCACACGCCCCGGGTCCTGCCGCTGGAAGGCGGCTTCGCGGGCCTGTTTCAACTCGATTTCGACAGCCCGCTCTTCGCCCGCCGCTACGTCGATCCCGTGCTGGTCAGTTGCACCGACGGCGTGGGGACCAAGCTCAAGGTGGCCATCCTGGCCGACGTGCACGACACGGTCGGCATCGACCTGGTGGCCATGAGCGTCAACGACGCACTGTGCTGCGGGGCCGAGCCCTTGTTCTTCCTCGATTACGTGGCCATGTCGCACGATGATCCGGTGCGGCTGGAGCAGATTGTGGCGGGTGTGGCCGCCGGCTGCATCGAAAGCGACTGTGCCTTGCTGGGGGGCGAAACGGCCATCATGCCCGACCTGTACGCGCGGGGCGAGTACGACCTGGCCGGTTTTTGCGTGGGCGTGGTCGAGCGCCGGCGCTTGATCGACGGCCGGGCGATCACGCCGGGCGACGTGATCATCGGCCTGGCCTCCAGCGGCCTGCACTCCAACGGCTACAGCCTGGCGCGGCGCGTGGTCTTCGACGTCGCCGGGCTGTCGGTACACGACCACGTCGACGAGCTGGGCCGCACCGTGGGGCAGGTCCTGCTCGAGCCGACGCGGATCTATGCCCGCGCCATCCGCCGCGTGCTGGCCAACTACAAGGTGAAGACGGTGATCCACGGGCTGGCGCACATCACGGGAGGCGGCCTGGTGGAGAACCTGGCCCGCGTCATGCCGGCGGGGAGCCGGGGAGTGATTCAGCGCGACACCTGGCCCGTGCCGCCGGTCTTCGGCTGGCTGGCCCGGCTGGGCGCGGTCGAGCGCGACGAAATGGAGCGGGTGTTCAACATGGGCCTGGGGCTGGTGCTCGTGGTCAACCCCTACTTCGCCGACAGCGTGCGCAGTCAACTGGCCGACTGCGGCCACGAGAGTTGGCAGATCGGCCAGGTGGTGGCGGGCGCCGGCGACGTGGTGTGGGGGTGAGCCGGCGCGCTCAATGCATGGCGGTCGTTTTGGCCGCGGCTTGCTTGGATGGCCCTGCTTGCTTGAGCTTGTCCAAGAGCAGCGTCTGGGTATAGGTGTCCTTCAGCACGATCGGCTCATTGGGCCGGCCGGCGGGAAAAATGGCGAGCACCGGCACGTGGCCGCCTCCGCTGAGAGCTTCGAGCAGCGCGCTCTCCTCGTCCGGCCAGCGGGTCATGTCGGCGATCAATGGCACCACGTCGTTGGCAAGCACCACCTTGCGAGTGCCCTTGGTATTCAGGACGGTCTGTTCCAGAAACTTGCACGTCGCGCACCAATCCGCTGTAAAATCGACAAGCACCGTCTTTTGCTGGCCAGCCAGGTCTTCGAGCATGGCCAGGGAAAAAGGTCGCCAGGGCAGCTCGTGGCCGCGGGTATTGCCGATTGTGGGTGCTCCCCTCGTCACCGAGCCGCTCAGCGTTTCTGCGATGGCACGTTCAATGTCGCGCTGGTGGCGGGCCGCCATAATGGGGGCCAGCCATTGAAAAGCCGTGAGTCCCACCAACACGGCGAAAGCGCCGGCGCCCAACCAGGCTCGCGTCCTTACGGCCCCATCGGCGAACAAAGGCGTCCGCCCGATCCACCAGCAGGCTGCCCACAGACCCATCAAGAGCGCCACGGTCGGTACGATGCTAGTGGGCTCCATGAACGTCATCAAGAACACGACGGTGCCCAGCAGCAAAAAGCCCATCATCTGCTTGAAGGTGTCCATCCAGGCGCCCGGCTTGGGCAGAAAGCGGAGCAAGGTTGGAAAGGCGCCGATCAGCAGGTACGGACTTGCCATCCCGACGCCCATTGATGCGAAGATCAGGTACGTGATGTGAGGCGGTTGAGAGGCCGCGAAGCCCAACGCGCTGCCAAGGAATGGCCCCGTGCAGGGAGTGGCCAGCACGGTGGTGATGGCGCCCTTGCAAAAGGCGCCGGCAACGCCCTCCTTCGCCGCCAGGGCGGTCGTCTTGCTGCCGCCGATGAAGCCGGGGATCGGAATCTCCCAGACTCCAAGAAAGCTGAGCGCCATAACAAACACGATGGCCGCCAGCGTGATGTTGAAGCCGTCGGAAGCGAACTGCTGCCCCCAACCGAACTGCTGGTTCCAAACCAACCTCGAAACCACCGGCAAGGTCGCCAGGACAAGGAACACAAAGATCAAGCCCAGCGCGTACCAGACGTTCAACACGAACACCTGGCGGCGGTCATGTCCGCCCTGTTCCACGAACGAGAGGACCTTCAGCCCGATGACCGGCAGGACGCAGGGCATCAAGTTGAGGATCAGTCCACCCAAAAACCCCAGGGCCATCATCAGGATCAGCGGCTGATCTCGAGACAGCGTTTGAGCCCGGATCTTGTCCAGGGCCAGCGATTCCGCCGGCGCGCCTGGCAAGCCGCCACGTACTGGGGAGAGATTGGCGGCGGCCGGATCCTGGGCAGCAGCGTAGCCGCGGAGTCCGGTAAAGATGATCGGGGTTGTCCCGTCCACCGGGGCCTGACCGATCGTCAGTGTGCCTTCGAAGCTGAGCGCCTCCGGCCTGTCGCAGCCGCCCGCATTGCAACTCTGGTAGCCGATCAAGCCGGCAATCGTCAGCGGCCCCGGCTGGGCCGTTTGAGGCACCGCCAGCTCGATTGTCCAATCGACGGGCCGCTCGTGATGTCCCAGTGCCTCGCCGTCCTTGTGCACCGGCTGGGAACCAGGAACCGCTTTGCGCGGCTCGAGTCCTGAAGTCTGTGTCAGCGTGATCAAGGTGGGCTGCGAACCAACGGCCGGAGCTTCCGTGCCCAGCTCATAGACGTACCATCCTTCGGCCGGCTCGGCCGTCAGAACGAGCCTGGCCTGGCCGCCGGGGACGGCCACCCGGGGTTCAATCCGGCCGTGCAGCACGGTCCCCGACCGGGGATTGGTGTAGGAAACCGTCTCTTGGCGGGTCGGTACCGGGTCCTCGGCCCGCCCGGGAGACACCAATTCGGCAGCCGGAATGTCAGCTCCCGAACCCAGACGGCCCACGAAGCGGTAATCCTTGGGCGGCAGACACCCGCTCGCGTTGCAGACTTGCGCGTACACGCTGCCGCTGATTCGTAGATTCTTAGGGTCCACCCCCCGGGCAAGCTCGATCGGCGCGTGCCACGTCACGCTGTTGAAGTGCTCCTCGAGCAGGAGCGGCTCGTCCGAGCCCGCCTTCTCGAATACGTCGCTCAGCTCCCTCTTCGGTTCCGGCCACGGTTTGAAATCGCCGACAACCTTGAAGTCGTCGCTCGCCTCGAGCTTGAGCCTGCTCGCCAGTGGCCCGCCATCCGGCTGCGTAATCGAGTAGATGTGGTGCCCTGGGGCTATCTCGGCCGTGATGAACAGCCGGGCCGGGGCATTCTGGGTTGACTGGGTGAATTGGGCGGTGGCCGTGAGCACCTGCTCCGGGCTCTCGGCAGGCAGGCTGATTTTCCCTCGCAGTCTCTCCAGAAAGTCATCCTGCGCCCGGGCGATCGGCGCAGCCGGCACCAAGATGGCCGCCATGGCCGCCAACAACAGGCGTGCGGCGAGATTTGGCATGACTCCCTGTCCTCGGCCGGCAACTCGGTCGCTAGCCGGTAGTCCGTTGGCCGTAAAGCACTTGGCCGTAGAGCACGTATGATTCTGATGATTCTGATTCTAGATTTCGCCCGGCGCAGGTCAATGCTACTGCTTCTGTCAACCGTGGATGGGCGAAATATGTAGCACGGCCTTCCCAGGCCGTCTAGACGGGCAAGGAAGCTGCAAGGAAGCCCGTCCTACTCAATCAATGGCCGACAGAGTAACCGCGGCGCGCAACACGCCGTCCACTTGGTACGTCGGCCGGGAACGGGCGGTTCGATCGTGCGAAGTGGCGGGCCTTTGTACCTCAAACCGGATTAGCTTGGGTCGGCTGCCACGCGGCCTCCAAGCCGCTCCATGCGGCGCAAGACCTCCTCCAGCCGTGCGACGGCCTTTTCATGGTTTTCGAACACGCGCCGCTGCCGGCAGATCCAATCCAGCCAGTTCAGGCCGCTCAACAGCACGTTGCCCCGGTCAAAGGCGGTCACCGACAACGCTTCGCCGACCGACAGCGGCCGCAGCCGTTCGTACTCGGCCAGCCCCTGCTGCCACCCGGCGGCATCGTCGCCCACCAGGCTGCCCAGCAGCCGTGCCACGTCGCCGGCCACGTTCTCCGCCCGCATGGCGCCGAAGTCGATCAGGCCGCTGACCCGCGAACCTTCGAACAGCACGTGGTCGTGCCAGATGTCGCGGATGCAGGCTTGCAATGGCACTTCCAGCCTGGCCGCCTCGAGCAGGGTTTGCCGCACCTTGCCGGCGGCCCCGGGGAACAACTGAATCAGCCGGCTGCCGGGGCCGAGCAGTTCCGGCCAGTCCCCGGAAGCGGCTTCGATAGCCATTCGCAAGCGGTCCAGTTCACCGGGCGTCCAACGATCGAGCCGCGCCAGCCGGTCGATGATTCCGGGCGAACGGGCCAAATGGGCTTCCGCGAGCGGGAACGACGAGGCGGCACGATGAAACTCGGCCAGCGCCGCCATGGCCGCTTTCAGCTTGGAGCCGGTCGGGCCGGCACGATAGTTGGCCTTACCGGCGATCCACGGCTCCAACTGCCAGAGATGTCGGCCCTGGCGGACATAGCCGGCACGCGAGCTGGTTTCCAGAGGCAGGGGCAGGCGGTGGAAACCCTCCTGGACCACGTGCCATAACACGGCCTGGATGAACTCCAGGCGTTCGGGGCTGGGATGCTCGGGCGGCCAACGCCTCAGGCAAAGCGGCCCCAGCCGGCTTTCGATCCGCCAGAACCGAGCGCCGCTGAAGCCGCCGGCGGTTCCGAGCGGCTCAATGCGGCCGCCGCTACAGGCTGCCGGATAAGCAGTGAGCACTCGACGATAATTGCTGTCGGCCGTCATGCTGGACCAGCCACCGGAGCAGGCCAAACACTCAGCAGGCCCCGCGACCGGCGGACTCCGATGGATGGAGCGGCCCCTGGGCCCGTGCAGCGGCCGCCGCGAGGCGGGGCTCGGGTCCGATTGTAACGGTCGGGTTGGAATTCGTCGCCGCCTTTTGTTTCCGTCTCGCAAAACTGGTAGTATGGGTTATATTTTACGGGCCGCTTGTTCCGGCAGTAGCCCGGCTGGCGCTGGCTCGTATCGGTCGATTCGATGGGCTTCCCCCGAGAAGAGAGAAACTTTCCATGAAGGCCACAGCTCCAATTAAGGCCAACGTATTGCGCACTTTGCGCTCAGTATCCATGGCGGCAGGTGGTTTGGCATTCCTATTCGCCACGCCGGCGTGGGCCGACGAGGGGGGCGACAAGCCATCGGCCGCCAACCCGGCCGCCGCCGGCCAAACCGAGCCCACCAAGGCCGAAGCGGCCGCCACTCCCGCGGCAGCCGCCGGGGCCCAAGCGCAGGCCGCCCCGGCCAAACCGAAGTACCCGCCGGCGACGGAGGTGCTCAAGGACTTCGAGGCGATCACCGGCCTGATCAAGCTGCACCGCAAGGAGAACAAGGTGTACGCCGAGCTGACGGGGGGGAATCTGAACAAGGATTACATTGTGCTGATCTCGATTGCCCGCGGGATCGGGCAGGGGAGCGTACTGGCCGGGATGAGCTGGGGCTTCGGCGACGATTGGTTATGGCAGTTCCGCAAGATCGATGACAATATTCAGATCGTCCGCCGCAACGTGCGGTTCCGCGCGGCTGCGGGCAGCCCGGAGGAGCGGGCGGTCAAGCTGGCCTACACCGACAGCGTGCTGTACAGCCTGCCGGTGGTGACCATGACCTCGTCGGGCGGGATGATCGTCGACCTGACGCAGGTGTTCATGAGCGACCTGCCGCAGATTTCGCAGATGCTGCCGGGCTTCTCCTTTGCCGGCAACAAGTCGACGTGGGCGGCGGTCAAGGGCTTTCCGGAGAACATCGAGCTGGAGGTGGCAGCCACTTACGCTTCCGGCGGCGCGTTGGAGCTGGATACGGTTCCTGACAGCCGCGGCGCGACGATCAACGTGCACTACTCGATCAGCGCGCTGCCGCAGACCGGCTACCAGCCGCGCCTGGCGGACAACCGCGTGGGCTATTTCCTGACGGTCGCGAAGGATTTTTCGAAGAAGAGCCACGAGGACCGCTTCGTGCGGTACATCAACCGCTGGCAACTGGAAAAGGACGACGCGTCGGCCGCCGTCTCCACCCCCAAGAAGCCGATCACCTTCTACATCGAAAAGACGGTTCCCTTCAAGTACCGCAAGGCGATCAGCGACGGCATCCTGGAGTGGAACAAGGCCTTCGAGAAGGCCGGGTTCTACAACGCCGTCCAGGCCATCCAGCAGCAGGAAAGCGACGGCTGGGATCCGGAGGACATCCGCTACAACACGTTCCGCTGGATCACGGCCGGGGCCGGTTTTGCCATGGGTCCCAGCCGCGTGAATCCGCTGACGGGGCAGATCCTCGACGCCGACATCATCTTCGACGCTGACTTCGTGCAGTTCTGGAAACAGGAATACGAGACGTTCACTCCGGCCAGCATTGCCGCTTTGACGGGCGGCCCGCTGGACCTGAAGTCGTATGAGGAGGAGTTGGAAAAGGTTCCAGCCCACCTTCGCCACAGCATGCTCTGCCGTTGCGAGCTGCACCAGGGCATGGCCCGCGAGCTGGCGCTGGGTTCGACCGCTCTCTTGGTGCGAGGGGCCGACCCCGCGCAGTCGCTGGTCGAGCAGGAAAAAATGATCATGCAAGCCCTGAAGGAAGTGGTCATGCACGAGGTCGGGCACACCCTGGGGCTGCGCCACAACTTCAAGTCGAGCACCATGCTCTCCATGGCCGACTTGAACGATCCGGAAAAGACCAAGGACACCGGTTTGACCGGCTCGGTGATGGACTACTCGCCGACCAACATCGTGCCCAAGGACATGAAGCAAGGCGACTACTATTCGACGACCATCGGGCCCTACGACATCTGGGCGATCGAGTACGGCTACAAGCCGTTGTCCGGCGGAACCGAGGGAGAAGTCGCCGAGTTGAAGAAGATTGCCGCCCGGGCGGCCGAGCCCCAGTTGGCATATGCCACCGATGAGGACACTCGAGGCATCGACCCCGATCCGCTTGCGAACCGATTCGACCTGGGCGGCGACACCATCGAATATGCCAAGGTCCGCTCGAGACTGATCGGCGAGCTCTGGCCCGGCGTGGTCGACCGCGTGACGCCCGACGGCGATGGTTACCAGCGGGCCCGGCAGGCCTTCGGCGTGCTGATGGGCAATTACGGCCAGGCGATGCACATGGCCTCCCGCAACGTGGGAGGCATCTACGTGCACCGCGATCACAAGGGCGATCCCAACGGCCGGCTGCCTTTCGTCGTGGTGCCCGTGGACAAGCAGCGCGAGGCGCTGACGCTGATCGAGGAGCACGTGTTCAGCGCCAAGCCCTTTGAATTCCCACCCGATCTGTACAACCGGCTGGCGGCCACGAAATGGTACCACTGGGGCAGCTCGCAGCCGTTGCGCGCCGATTACGCCGTACACGAAGTGATCGCCATGTGGCAGAACCGGATCTTGTCGCAGCTCATGTCGTCGTTGACCTTGGATCGCATTCACGACACCGAGTTGAAGGTGCCGGCCGACCAGGATGCCATGACCACCGCCGAGTTGATCACCCGGCTGACGGCCGCCATCTTCGCCGAAGCCGGACAGATCCAGCCGGGCGAGTACACCAACCGCAAGCCCGCCGTCAGCAGCCTCCGCCGCAACCTGCAGCGGATTTACTTGAAGCGGCTGGCCGACGTGGCCCTCGGCAACACCTACGCCCCGGAAGACTGCCGCACGGTCGCCCACTCGGAGCTGCAGGCCCTGGAAGGCCGCATTCAGGGCCAGTTGGCCAATGCCGAGGTCAAGCTCGACACCTACACCAAGGCGCACTTGCAGGAAAGCTCCGCGGTAATCCGCAAGGTGCTCGAGTCGCGGCTGATCACCTTCGGTCCGTAAACCCCGCACCAACCAACCGGAGCAGAGCGGCCGTGAAGATGGTGCTGGCCGTCGTTCAGCCGACCAAGCTGCACGCCCTGCGCGAGGCGCTGGTCAAGATCGGCGTGACGCGGATGACCGTCTGCGACGCGCAGGGCTATGCCCGCCAGCGGGGACGCACGGAGATGTATCGCGGCCACGAGTACAAGACCAACCTGCTGCGGAAGGTGGAGTTGGAGATCCTCGTCAACGACGATTTCTTGGATCGCACCATCGACACCATCCTGAGCGTGGCCCGCACGGGAGCTGAAGGCACCATCGGTGACGGAAAAATCTTCGTCCTGCCGGTCGAACAGGTGGTCCGCATGAGCGACCTGGTGCGCGGCCCGGAGGGGGTCTAGCCGCGATGCCCGCCTTCGTGCTCACGGCCGACCTGACGTCGCTAGCCCGGGTCGAGGCCGCCGGCAAGTCGCGCGGTTGCCGCGTCGAATCGGCCCTGAGCGTCGCCGCCTTGCTGGAAAAGCTGGCCGAGGGCCCTGCCGATTTGGTCATCGTGGACCTGGGCATGAGCGGCCTCGACGTGCGGCAGTTGCTGGCTCAACTGCAAGACTTGCCGCGGCCGCCCAGCACCGTGATCGCCTTTGGCCCTCACGTACACCACGACAAGCTGGCCGCCGCGGCCCAGGCCGGCGCGGATCGGGTGCTCTCGCGCGGACAGTTTTTCGCCCAGGCCGAGGAACTCCTGCGCCAGTACGCCGACGCGGGCGCGTGAGGCCAGAGGTCGGAGGTCAGAAGGCAGAGGTCAGAAGGCAGAGGTCAGAAATCGGACGTCGGAGGTCGGGCTCCGTCCTCTTCAGGGTTCAGCCTTCCTCTTTCTGTATTTCCTGTTCGGCGTTCGCTTCGGCCGGGTCGACAACGCTGACTCCGGCCGGGTCGGTCGCTAGTGGCGGCAGGGCGTACGCCTCTCCCCCTTCCACGTGGACCTCGTCCATTTCGGTGCCATCGTCGTCGCGGCGGAGCAGGAAGTAAATGGCCGTCGAGGCGGTCCAGAAATAGCTGTAGGCGAAACCAAGGGCAACCACGCGTACGCAGCCGGCCCAGAACTCGATCAGCGCGGCGCCCCACTCGCCGACGCCCTCGGGAGCGCCGGGGCCGACTCCCGCTCGCAGCCCCGCAATCCGCTCGTTGCCGCTGCCCCAGCTTGCCGCCCACTGCGGCAGGTAAATCACCGCTTCGGCAGAATAGATCACCAACAGCCAGGCCAGGCTGCCCAACAGCACCGCCACGGCGGCATAGAACAAATAGTGCAGCGGGCGATGATAGACATACGAATAGGCCCGGCCCAGTGCGTCGAAACTGTCGGTCCCCTCGGCGCTGATCGTGGCCGCCATCAGCGGCCACCCGAACAACAAGCCCAAAAGGAGAATGGCCATCAGGAGTCCGCCCAGCAACATCAACGGCCAGAGAATTCCGGCCACCAGCAATCCCGCGTCGGCCCGCATCAACAGACCGACCACCAGCATGGGCAGCACGCACAACAACACGCCCAATAGCGGAAACAGGGGGGCAGCCAGGTAGCTGCGCCACTTGCCGGCCGCATACCGCACGGCCGGCTTCAAGCCGATGTTCTCCTCCCGGGCCAGTTGCACGGCGGCCATGCGAGTCAGCGCACCACCGAACAAGGCCCATACCGCCGCGGCCCAAAGCAGGCACAACAGCAGGAAAGCCAGGCCGCGATAGGTCAACGTCAGATCGAAAAGCTGGCGTGCCGGAGCGCTCAACTGATGCCAGGGGCCCAAGAGCGGATCGCTCGGGTAGCGGCCCAGGTGAGGCGGCGCGGTGAGCCAGTTGTCGGCGGTGTCCAGGCCATCGGGGGCCCGGAGCGGCGTCGGACTTACGTCTTCAGGCCCCGACGCATCGAGCCAGGGGCAGCTCTGATAAGCGCGAGTCCAGTCGGCCAGGGGGCGCTCGTCGGCGCCCTCGAATAACAGGGCCACCAGCCACCAGCCGAAAATCGTGGCCAGGACCGCGCTGGCGGCCACCAGCAACATGCGCGCCTGCATCGCCAAGCGCAGGGCCCTCACCAGGTTCAGCCAGGGAAAGACTTCCCGCCAGGCGATCTCGCGCACCACACCGCGTTGTTCCTGCATTGAGTCGCTCCAGCAGCCATCAGAGACTAGAAAAGTTGGAAAGCGCCGGCATTATAGGACCTTCGGGCCGGCATGCAAGGAAAGATGGGCGGCCTGCGCTATCGGGCGAATCCCGGCGGGGGCGTCTCGCGAGGGCCCGACGTCGGCACCGGCCGTGAGAATGCCCCATTAATCCTGCTGTGGTTGCTCTTCGAACTGCTCGTCGTCCTCGTCCTCGCGGCGAGGCTCGGGCACGGCATACTGCTCGCCCAGCCAACGGCCCAGGTCGACCTGCCGGCAGCGCGGGCCGCAGAACGGCAGGGCCGCTGAGGTCTCGGAATCAAATCGCTTGTCGCAGATCGGACAGCGCAGCACGCTCATTGCAAAGCGGGCAGGGTGTGGGATGGTAAGGTATGCCAGTTCAGTCTTCGCTCTTACGCTTGCTCTTGGTCTTGGATTCGTGGGTCGCGGCCGAACCATTCGATGCCGCCGGCTTGGATTCCGAGGTGCCGGAGGACTTGGTTTCGGCGGCCTTGCTCTCGGCGGCCGGCTTGCTCTCGGCTTCGGCCCTTTTTTTATACGACTCGCTGCGGTAGTCGGTTTGGTAGAACCCAGAGCCTTTGAAGACGATTGCGGCGCCCGGACCAATCAGCCGGCGCAGCTTTCGCTTTCGGCACTGAGGGCATTTCTTCTCGGCTTCTGCGGTGATCGACTGGAATAACTCGAACTTATGGTCGCAGGCGTCGCAGACGTAGTCGTAGGTTGGCATACAGTTCCTCTTGAAATGGTCCGAAGAAAACTCGTTGCTTGGGCGAACTGCCGTTGGCGGGAGGTGTATCGCTACTGGGCTGGCGGCGGGGCGGAAACGATGACCTTGGCGGGCCTGACAACCCGGTCGTGCAACTGGTAGCCGTCTTCCACCACGTCGACGACCGTATTCGGGGGGTACTGGGCATCGGCGCGCTGCGAAATGGCCTCATGCCGGTTCGGGTCGAACGGCTGCCCCAGCGCGTCGATCCGTTGGCACTGATACCGCGAGAGCACCGAGGCCAGTTGCTGGGCAACCATCTTGAATCCTTCCAGCAGCGAAGTGGCCTCGGCTGTCTTTTCGGCTGCCTCGATGGCCCGGCCGACGTTATCGACCACTCCCAGCAGGTCTCGCAGCAGCGGCAGATTGGCATAGCGGCGTTCGTCTTCCATCTCGCGGCGGCTGCGCTTGCGGAAGTTCTCCAATTCCGCCAGGTTCCGCAGCGCGCGCTCGTTGGCCTGCTGGAGTTCCCGGCGAAGCCGGTCGGACGGCTCGGCCGTGGCCTGCTCGATCAGGGCATCGCGCTCGGGCGAATCTTCGGCTGCCGGGTTCGCTTCGTCTCGATGGTCTTGATCGTTCATGGCTGAACAGTGCATTTGCTCTGGGGTTGGTGGTCTTCCTAAAGGAGCCCTCACGCTCCGCGTGAGGAAGCCGGCTCAATCCTGGGCCGGGGCCTCCTCCTGCGGGATGAAGTAGTCGCGCAGCTTCTCGAAAAAACTCTTGCGGTGCGGGCTGACGTTCACCCGCTCTTCCTCGGCCAACTCCCGCAGCAGCTCCTCCTGTCGCGATGTCAGGTTCTTGGGAATATCGACGTTGACCTGCACCAGCAAATCCCCGCGGCCGCGGGCACGGGGATCGGGCATGCCGCGGCCTCTCAGCTTGAACACCTCTCCCGGCTGTGTTCCGGCGGGGATTTCGAGCGGTTCGCGGCCGTCCAAGGTGGGCACTTCGATCGTGGCGCCCAGGGCGGCCTGTGAATAGCTCAGTGGCAACCGGCAGATCAGATGTTGTCCTTCCCGCTCGAACAGTGGATGCTCGCGGACCGTGATGAAACAATAACAGTCGCCCGGCGGACCGCCGTCGGGGCTCGGGTTGCCTTCGCCGCTGAGCCGCAGGCGCGTGTCGCTGTCGACGCCCGCCGGAATACGCACCTCGCGTTCGACCCGCCCCCGGACCATCCCCTCGCCGCGGCACTCCGGGCAGGGCTCCTTGATCACGCTGCCCGCTCCCCGGCAAGACGGGCAAGTCGTTTGGATCCGGAACATGCCGGACGACTGGATCACCTGCCCCACGCCCCCGCAGTAACGGCAGGCTTCCGGCGACGAGCCGCGCCGGGCGCCGCTGCCATCGCACTGGCCGCACCGCTGGTGCCGCTCGAAGCGGAGCTTCTTGGTGGCCCCCCGTGCGGCCTCGTGCAGGTCCAGCGTCACGTCGCAGCGCACGTCGGCCCCGCGGTGCTGGCGCCGGCCGCGGCGGCCTTGCCGGCCCCCGAACAGGTCGCCGAACATGGCGTCGCCGAAGATATCGCCGAAGGCCTGGAAAATGTCGTTGACGTCGGTGAAGTGGGGCGCGCCGCCGCCGGGACCGTCGACGCCGGCATGTCCGAACCGGTCGTAGCGGGCCCGTTTGTCGCCGTCGCTGAGAACCTCGAAGGCCTCGGCCGCCTCCTTGAACCGTTGCACGGCCTCGTCGTCGCCCGGGTTCTTGTCCGGATGGAACTGGATGGCCAGCTTGCGGTAGGCGGTGGCAATTTCCTTTTCCGAGGCGTCACGCCCAACGCCCAGGACCTCGTAGTAGTCGCGCTTGGCTTTCGCTGCCATAGTGGCCATGGCTACCGGTCGGGTTATCGAGTTGCGTTAGGTAATTATAGCCCGAACAGGGCCGGCCGCTTTCCGGCGGGCTGCTGGAGTGGCCGTGACCGCCCGAATCGGCTTGAAAAACGGGCCACCCGCCGCGCACGTCCAGTGGGTGGCCGGGTGGCCCGTGAGGACCCGATTGGTTGGGGCTCAAGGCCGCCGTCAGCGGATGCTCCCCTCGATGCGATGCTTTTTCTTGTCGTCCTTGTCCAGGTTGGTGACCAAGGCCTCGGTCGTCAACATCAAAGCGGCAATACTGGCCGCATTGCTCAAGGCGGTTCGGACCACCTTCAAGGGGTCGATGATGCCCGCCTTGTACATGTCGACATACTCGGCCTTGTTGGCGTCGTAGCCGACGTTGGCCGGCTTGCGGCTGACCTCGTCGGCCACGACCGAGCCGTCGATGCCGCAGTTGTCGGCAATTTGCTCCAGCGGGCTCGCGATCGCGTGCAGCACGATGTCGACGCCGATTTTTTCATCGCCTTTGGCCGACCCGCGGATCTTCTCGATGGCTTCGCGGCAGCGCAGCAAGGCCACGCCGCCTCCCGGCAGGATGCCTTCCTCGACCGCGGCACGGGTGGCGTGCAACGCGTCCTCGACGCGCGCTTTCTTCTGCTTCATATCCGATTCGCTGCTGGCCCCGACCGAGATGATCGCCACCCCGCCGGTCAGCTTGGCCAGCCGCTCCTGGAACTTCTCGCGATCGTATTCGCTCTCGGTGGCCTCGATCTGGTTGCGGATCTGCTGGATCCGGTTCTGGATGTCGGCCGTCTTGCCGGCGCCCTGCACGATGGTGGTGTTGCTCTTGTCGACGGTGATCTTCTTGGCCCGTCCCAACTGCTCCAGCGTCAGGTTCTCGAGCTTGATGCCCAGGTCCTCGCTGATCAGCGTGCCGCCGGTCAAGACGGCGAGGTCGCCCAGCATGGCCTTGCGGCGGTCGCCGAATCCCGGCGCCTTGACCGCGCAGACGTTCAGCACGCCGCGGAGCTTGTTGACGACCAGCGTCGTCAAGGCTTCACCCTCGATGTCCTCGGCGACGATCAGCAGCGGCCGGCCCGCCTGGCTCGTCTTCTCCAGGATCGGGATCAGGTCCCGCAAGTTGCTGATCTTTTTCTCGTGGATCAGGATGTAAGCGTCCTCCAGAACGCAGTCCATCTCCGAAGGGCGGTTGATGAAGTAAGGCGACAAGTACCCCTTGTCGAACTGCATTCCTTCCACCAGCTCGAGCGTGGTTTCGGTGCCCTTGCTTTCCTCGACCGTGATCACGCCGTCCTTGCCCACCTTCTCCATGGCGTCGGCCAACAGCTCGCCGATCGCCTGGTCGTTGTTGGCGCTGACCGCGCCCACCTGGGCGATCTCGGCCTTGCTCGAAACCGGCTTGGCCTGGGTCTTGAGCTGTTCGATGGCCGCATCCACGGCCCTTTCAATGCCCCGCCGCATGGCCGCCGGGTTGCTGCCGGCCGCCACGTTGCGAATGCCTTCCTTGAAGATCGCCCGGGCCAGTACGGTGGCGGTGGTGGTGCCGTCGCCGGCCACGTCGGAGGTCTTCGACGCCACCTCGTTGACCAGCTTGGCGCCCATGTTCTCGAAGCGATCTTCGAGTTCGATCTCCTTGCTGACCGTGACGCCGTCCTTGGTCACCGTGGGACCTCCGAACGATTTGTCGATGATCACGTTTCGTCCGGTCGGCCCCATGGTAATGGCGACCGCGTCGGCCAGTTTATCCACGCCGCGGAGCATCTTGGCCCGTGCGGCGTCGTCGAACATTAATTGCTTAGCCACGTTGGCGGTTCCTTCTTTCTTTAGTTTCGCGGTTGTTGTTGGATGCGCGGTGTTGAAGTTGCCTGCTAACCGACGACCTTGGCCAGGATGTCGCTTTCCCGCAGGATCTTCACGTCGCGGCCGTTCAGCTCGATTTCCGTACCGGAATACTTGCCATAAATCACTTCGTCGCCCACGTGGACCGAGAGCGTTCCCCGCTCGCCGCTATCCATCAGCTTGCCCGGACCGATCGAAACGATCGTGCCCCGCTGCGGCTTCTCCTTGGCGGTGTCGGGCAGCACGATGCCTCCCGCGGTTGTCTCCTCGGCCTCCATCGGTTCCACAACAACACGGTCGTCCAGCGGTCGCAGCTTGACGTCTTTCATGGTTCGTTCTCTCGAATTAAAGCGGTTTTGTCGGATCCTGTCGCCCATAGCCGCGTTGGTAAGCGCGGCACTTGTGTTTGCTTGAGATGTCCTCTGGGGTTACGACCACAAGCTACATCCCCATATCTCCCATGCCACCCATTCCTCCCATGCCACCCCCCATGCCTCCCATACCACCCATGCCATGGTCGTGGCCGGCATGGTCCTCGCCACCCTCGTCCTCTTTGGGGATCTCGGCTACCAAGGACTCGGTCGTCAACAGCAGCGATGCCACGCTGGCCGCGTTCTGCAGGGCACAGCGAACCACCTTGGCCGGGTCGATGATGCCGGCCGCAACCAGGTCGCAGTAGGTGTCGCGATCGGCGTCGTAGCCCTCGTTCTTGTTCTTCAACTGGCGCACGCGGTTGACCACTACGGCGCCATCGACGCCCGCGTTGTCGGCGATGCAACGCAACGGATAGTCGAGCACGTTTCGGACGATCCTGGCTCCCAACGCTTCGTCGCCCGTCAGGTCGAGCTTGTCCAACGCCTTCTCGCTGCGGATCAGGGCCATGCCGCCGCCGGGCACGATGCCCTCTTCCAGGGCCGCCTGGGTGGCCGCCTTGGCGTCTTCGAGCAGCACCTTGCGCTCCTTCATTTCCGTTTCGGTAGCGGCGCCGACATTGATCTGGGCCACGCCGCCTGAGAGCTTGGCCAACCGCTCTTGCAGCTTTTCGCGGTCGTACTCGCTGTCGGTCACCTCGATCTCGCGGCGGATCTGCTCGGCCCGGCCGTCGATTTCGGCCTTCTTGCCTGCGCCTCCGACGATGGTCGTGTTCTCCGCGGTGATCGAGACCTTCCTGGCACGGCCGAGATCGGACAGCTTGACCGAGTCGAGCGAGATGCCCAGGTCCTTGAAGATGGCGGTTCCGGCCGTAAGGACCGCCAGGTCGCCCAGAATGGCCTTGCGCCGGTCGCCGTAGCCGGGGGCCTTGACCGCACACACGCTCAGGATGCCGCGCAGCTTGTTGACGACCAGCGTCGCCAGGGCTTCTCCCTCCAGGTCCTCGGCGATAATCAACAGCGGCTTGTTCGCCTTGCTCACCGCTTCCAGCAGCGGCACCAGGTTCTTGGCGTTGGAGATCTTCTCTTCGTAAATCAGGATCAGGCAGTTCTCCAGCTCGACCGTCTGCTCATCCGGGTTGGTGACGAAGTGCGGCGACAAGTAACCGCGGTCGAACTGCATTCCTTCGACCACTTCGACGGTGGTCTCGGCCTGACGGCCTTCTTCCACCGTGATGACGCCATCCTTTCCCACCTTGAGGAAGGCATCGGCCAGCACCTCGCCGATGCTCGGATCGTTGTTGCCGGCAATCGTGGCGACCTGCTTGATCTCGGTCTTGTTCTTTTCGTTGATCGGCATGGCGAGCTTCTGGATCGCTTCGACCACCGCCTCCGTGGCTTTGCCGATTCCACGAGAAAGCGCCATGGGGTCGGCCCCGGACGCAATCATCTTCAGGCCTTCTTTGAAAATCGCCTCGGCCAGGAGGGTGGCGGTCGTCGTGCCGTCGCCGGCGACGTCGTTGGTCTTGCTGGCCGCCTCTTTGACCAGTTGAGCGCCCAGGTTCTCGAACGGGTCTTCCAGTTCAATGTCTTCGGCCACGGTCACGCCGTCCTTGGTGACCTTGGGCGAGCCCCACCCCTTGTCGAGCACCGCGTTGCGGCCGCGAGGCCCCAGCGTACTGCGCACCGCGCGTGCCAGTTTCGAAGCGCCGGCCAATAGCGGCTGCCTCGCCTCGTCATCGAAGACCATCTGTTTTGCCACAGCGATTTCCTCCTGGTGGTGCTGAACTGTTGAGGCGCGAGCGTGTTTTGTCCGAACCGCTACCACATTTGGCAGGCGGTCGCCTTTGGAACAGCGCAAAACGCAAGCCGCGTGCCACGAAAAGCAGTCTCGTCGTAAGATCCTTTTATAAAACGCTTTATGTCTACTATCCATCGGCCTCGCCGGGTTCCTGAAAGGCGCGGCGCCCGAGTGCCAAATTGGCAGACCGGTCTCGAAACGCGAGGCGGCGACCGCCCGGCTGGTAGAATCCGGCTCGAGCCGGGATGGAGCGGGCCGTAGCTTTGAGGAGAGGCCGTTTGAGCGATCTCAGACTGCTCTTCGTGACAGCCGCGACGTTTGCCATGAGCGGCATCGTCGCCGCCTACGAGGGAGCGTCGGTTGCGACTGGCGAGCCATCCCCCCAGGCCGATGGATCGCCAGAGCGGCCTGCGGGCGAACCACTGAAAAGTCGACGGAAAAGTCAACCTGCCAAACCGCGTGCCCGCACGATGGAACCATCGGCCGACAGGAGTTATGGAGGCCCGCTGCCACCGCTTTCCGAGACCGAGGTCGAGATGGCAGGTGAGTTGCGACAATACGTGGACAAGCTGGCGGGCGAGATTGGCGAGCGCAACCTGGTTCGGCACAAGAAGCTGATCGAGGCGGCCGACTGGCTCGAAACCACGTTGACCGGGTTTGGCTACCAGGTGCGCCGGCAGACCTACGATGTGCAAGGCAGGCCCTGCCATAATCTGGAGGTCGAGCTCCAGGGAAGCGGAGACCGGGCCGGCGAAATCGTGATTGTTGGCGCTCACTATGACTCGGTGGCCGGCTCACCCGGCGCCAACGACAACGGCAGCGGCGTGGCATCGCTTCTTTCGATGGCTCGCCGATACGCCGGCCGGCGGACGGCGCGGACGCTGCGGCTGGTGCTGTTTGCCAACGAGGAGCCGCCGTACTTTCAAACCGGGACGATGGGCAGCCGGGTGTATGCCCGCAACAGCCGCCGGCTAGACGAGAACATTGTCGCGGTGATCAGCCTGGAGACGATGGGCTATTACAGCGACGCGAGAAACAGTCAAAAGTATCCGCCGCTGCTGAGGTTTGCCTATCCATCGACGGGCAACTTCATCGGCTTCGTGGGAAACGTCGAGTCCAGGCCTCTGGTCGACCAGGTGGTGAGTTCGTTTCGCCGCCGGGCCCGATTCCCCTCCGAAAAAGCCGCGCTTTCCTCCGGGATTCCCGGCGTCGGCTGGTCCGACCACTGGTCGTTCTGGCAGGAAGGTTATCCAGGACTGATGGTGACCGACACGGCGCCGTTCCGGTATCCGCACTATCACACGGCCCAGGACACGCCCGACAAGGTCGACTACGACCGGCTTGCTCGCGTCGTGGCCCCGCTGAGCGACGTGATCGTGGAACTCGCCGGCATGGCGGACAAGGAGGAATAGCGACGCGGCGGCGCGCATTTGCCGTCAGGCTCATGGCCGGAAGTCGTCGTCCGCCTTGAGGCTCATGGCGAAGCCGGCCAACAACTCGGCGGCATGGTCGATGTCCTCGAGCGAGATCATCTCTACCGGCGTGTGCATGTAACGGTTGGGAATGCTCACCAGGCCTACGGCCATGCCGCCGCGGCTGACCTGCATCGTGTTGGCATCGGTGGGAGTGGCCCTGCCGCAGGCGGCCACCTGGTAGTCGATGCCCGACGAGCCGGCGGTTTCCATCAGCCGCGCCACCACGCGCGGGTTCATGTTCGGGCCGCGGTAGATGACCGGGCCTTTGCCCAAGGCGACGTCGCCTTCCTGCTTCTTGTCGATCGTCGGACAGTCGGTGGCGTGCGTGACGTCCACGGCAATGCCCACCTGGGCCTCGATGCCAAAAGCGCTGGTCGCCGCGCCGCGCAGACCGATCTCCTCCTGCACCGTCGATACGGCGTACAAGGCACAGTCCAGCTTCTTGCGGTCGGCCCGGCGCAGCGCTTCGAGCACCACCCACAGGCCGCACTTGTTGTCCATCGCCGGCGAGTAAGCCAGGTTGTTGGCCATCGGCCTGTAGCCCAGCTCCAAGGTGACCGGGTCGCCGACGTGCACCTGGCGCTCGGCGTCGGCCTTGTCTTTGGCGGCGATGTCGAGCCAGAGGTCCTTGAGCTTGGGCACCTGCTTGCGTTCCTCCTCGGTCAGCAGGTGAATCGGCTTGCGGCCGATCACGGCCGGCAGCGGTCCCGAGGCGGTCCAGACGGTCATCCGCTGGCCGACCAGGACCTGCGGGTCCCAGCCGCCGATCGGCTGAGCATATAAAAACCCTTCGCCGTCGATGTACTGCACCAGCATGCCGATCTGGTCGACGTGTCCGGCGAACATCACGCGGAGCCGGGCCTCCGGGTTCTTGACGGCGATCACGTTGCCGTGCAGGTCGGTGGTGACCTTGTCGGCCCAATCGGCCGTATAGCGGCGGACCAGTTCCTGCGCCGGCCGCTCAAAGCCTGACGGGCTTGGGGTTTCGAGGATCTGTTTGAAGAATTCGAGCGCGTGGGCGTCCATGATCCCTTTCCAAAACGTGCAGCGATACTGCTACGAAAGTATGCGTCGCAGCCGGGAAGAGGCAAGAGCGAAATGCGCGGCTGCTGCCGGACGCGAGCTACTCAGTCGCAGCAGGGGCAGAGCTGCGGGACGTAGACGGTCAGCGTGGCAGAGAACTGGGTCTTTTCGTAGCCATCGCCTTTCTGATCCGGCTCGGCATGGTGGGCGGAGACGAGGATATAGTTGCCGCCGACCGGCGTGTAACTCGCCCGGCCCTCGGCGTCGGTCATACGTTCGAATTGGTCGTCAAAGCCCTGGTCGAGCGTGGTGCCGCGGGGCACGAAGGCGACGCGGGCATTGGCCAGTGGCTTGCCGTGGTAAAGCAATTGGATCTGGTAACTGAGCTTTCGATTGTACTCGCTGGAGCATTCCGGTTCACGTCACTTCGGCTTTGACGACGATGGCCGTGACGTCATCGGCATCGAGTTGCCCCTTGGCAAACGCGATCACGGCGTTGCACAACGCGTCAACAATCTCTTTGGCCGGCTCTCCGCGATGGCCCCGTACGATTTCCAAAGCGCGATCCACGCCGAAAGCTTTATCGTCGGCTCCCGTCGCCTCCACAACGCCATCCGTGACAAAACAGACCAGTTCACCCGGCTCCAGCATGATTTGCGATCCGGCATCCAGCGGTATGTCGGCCGCGATGCCCAGGGGCAATCCGGTGCTTTCGAGCCTGGCCTTCACGTCGCCGGTGCGCGACAAGACGTAACCCGTCGGATGGCCGGCGCTGGCGTACGTCAGCAGGCGGTGGGCCGGATCGAGCCGAGCCAGCACCAATGTGACAAAGTGGCCCTCGAGCATGTCCGCGACCAGAGCGCGGTTGGCTAGCGTCAAGATCCGAGCCACATCCGAGTCTGTCTGGCCGAGCACACGCAGGTAGGCGCGCGTGGCGGCCATCAGCAAGGCCGGTCCAAATCCGTGTCCGCTGACATCACCGATCGCAATGCCGATCGTTCCGTCCACGAATGGAATGTAATCGAAATAATCGCCGCCGGTCGCTTCGGCCGGATGCGAAGCCCCGTGGATGCTCCATCCCGGGCAGACAGGCGCCGAAGCCGGAAAGAGGTTTTGCTGGATTTCACGGGCCAAGCGTATCGAGAGGCGCATCCGCTCGGCTTCGAAGCGCTCGTGCGCCTCGGCCAGCTTCCGCTCATGCTCACGGCGTTCCATTTCACGCAACTGTTCGGCCTGCCGCTTCACCTTCTCGGTCTTCTTGAACAGGTCCACGAACGCCGCGACCTTGGCCCGCAAGATTTCGGGCACCACCGGCTTGAGCAGATAATCGACCGCGCCAATCGAATAGCCTCTGAACATATGCGCCTGGCTGTCGCCGACGGCCGTCAGGAAGATAATCGGCGTATGCTGCGACTTGATGCGTTCGCGGATGAGCGTGGCCGTTTCAAAGCCGTCCATGCCGGGCATCAGGACGTCCAAAAGGATGACGGCGAACTCGTCGTTCAGCAGGCACCTGAGAGCTTCCGCTCCAGAGCCGGCCCTGACCAGGTTCTGGCCGAGCGTGTCGAGAATGGCTTCCAGCGCGAGGAGGTTCTTGGGTTGATCGTCCACCAGCAAGATGTTGACCGGCTTATCAACCAATGAGGCGACAGCCGGCGCTGGCGTAGGAGACGATGTCATGTTACGACCGCCTGCGATAGAGATGTTCGGAAGCATCGAACTCTTCGTAACATGCTTCGTGCGGAGTGAACCTGATCGACTCTTTGCTCCCCAACCCCAGAAAGCCGCCGATCGCAAGGCTGTCGAACAGAAGGTCGTGCACACGGTCGGCCAACGGTTTATTGAAATAGATCATCACGTTCCGGCAGAGTATCACTTGGAACTCGTTGAACGAAGCGTCGGTGACCAGATTGTGCTGTGAAAAGACGGTGCCTTGGCTGAGGGTCCGCTGGAAAATCACGTGCTCGTGACCGGATGTGTAATAGTCGGAGAGCGACCGTTGTCCACCCGCCTGTTGGTAATTGGCCGTGTATTCGGGCAAGGCGGCAGCCGGGAAGATGCCGGCCTTGGCTTTGGCCAGCACCGCCTCGCTCATGTCGGTGGCATAAACTCGGCACTTGGGATAGAGGCCCTCCTCCGTGAGCAGGATCGTCATGGAATACACTTCCTCGCCCGTTGAGCAGCCGACGTGCCAAACGCGAATGAAGGGAGTGGATCGTAGTAAAGGAACAACCTTGGCCCGCAGAGCCAGGTAAAAACCCGGATCGCGGAACATCGAGGTCACATGGACCGTCACGGTCAGCAGGAACCGCTCCATGCAGTCCCGGTCGTGCAGCAATTTCTCCTGCAACTGAGCGATCGTTTGAAGCTCTTCAGCGGCGATCATGGTCCAGATTCTGCGCCGGATTGAACTGTACGCATAATCTCGGAAATCGAACCCGTAGCGCCGGAAGACACCCTCCAAAAGCAATTGGATCTCGATGGCTTCCGAATCGGGCTCTTCGGCACTCAAGTCAATGGCCAAATGCTTCCTCCGCCTATCGGTACAGCCAGACCCGCAACAACGCGAGTAACCGCTCGGAATTCACGGGCTTGGCAATATAGTCCGAGGCGCCGGCCTCGATGCACTTGTCGCGATCGCCCTTCATGGCCTTGGCCGTCAAGGCAATGATCGGCAGCGACCGGAACGACTCGATTCGCCGGATGGACCGCATCGCTTCGTATCCATCCATCAGCGGCATCATGATATCCATCAGAACCAGGTCGACGTCCGGGGTGTGCGACAGGACATCGAGGGCTTCCCTGCCATTCTCGGCGTAGACCACCTGCATTGTGTGCCGTTCCAAGACGGCCGTGAGAGCATAGATATTGCGCAAGTCATCATCGACGATGAGCACCTTCTTTCCGGCCATGATGTGGTCTGTTTCGTGAACCTGGGCGAGCATCCGTTTCTTGAATTCCGGCAGATTCGCCTCCACGCGGTGTAGAAACAGGGCAGTCTGGTCGAGGAGACGCGCGGGCGACTCGGCATCCTTGATGATCACGCCTCGCGCAAGGTCGTTCAGCTTCGCACTCTCCTCCTTGGTCAAGTCCTTGCCGGTGTAGACAACGACGGGCAGCTCGCGCAAGGCGGGCTCACGGCGAATCACTTGAAGCAAGTCCAATCCGCTCATGTCCGGGAGCACAAGGTCAAGAACCATGCAGTCGAACGGGGCGGCCCTTAACTCGGCCAAGGCCTCGGCGGCGGTGGCCACGGCGGTCATCTGGACGTCGCCGTCGCCCACCAGTTCCCGAATAGGCTCCCATTGGCTTTGGTCGTCTTCCACAACGAGCAACTTCTTTACTTGCCGATCGAGGAAGGCGTGAATTCCTCCAAGCGCCTCGGCGAGCGCATCCTTGCTGACGGGCTTGGGGATGCAGGCCAGGGCTCCCAACTTCAGCCCGCGGTTCACCTCATCCGCAATCGACATGATTTCCACCGGAATATGGCGCGTTCGCGGATCATGTTTCAATCGGTCGAGCACGGCCCAGCCCTTCATGTCGGGCAACTGGATGTCGAGGATGACCGCATCGGGACTCAGGCGGTGCGCCATGGCCAGGCCTTCCTCGCCATTGGGCGCGATAACGCCCTTGAAGCTTCTTTCACGGGCCATCTCCAGCAGGATCTGAGCGAACTTCCTGTCATCCTCGACAATCAGCAATACGCGGTCCTTCGGTTGAATAATGTGGCGGTCGTCGTCTTCTTCTTGATCGGTTGCGGCTGAGGCCATTGCCTCTGGGCGATTGGGCCGCGGCT
Organism: Pirellulales bacterium; assembly: GCA_040901675.1. Lineage (GTDB taxonomy): Bacteria > Planctomycetota > Planctomycetia > Pirellulales > JAICIG01 > JBBDNX01. The sequence goes on from JBBDYJ010000032.1 coordinate 276,947, forward strand.
CGTTTGCAGGCTGCTTCCACGGTCCGAGACGTGTCCCAGGCGTGGACTGGATGTCGCGTGCGGACTGCGCCTGGCGGCCGCGCTGGCTCGCATCGCCGGATGATGCTTCCCGCGGCGGGGCAGGTGGCTGGCCTTCGCCCAGCGCAGTCGTGGCCCCGGCCGAAGCCGATCTTTGCCGCGGCGCGCCGTGGACCAGCGAAGAATCCCGCGGCACGTAGAGGGTGAACGTGCTTCCCTTGCCCGGAGTGCTCAGCACTCGGATTTCGCCCCCCAGCAGCCGAGCGATTTCTCGGCTGATCGACAATCCCAGCCCCGTGCCGCCGTACTCCCGGCTGGTGCTCATGTCGGCCTGCTGGAAAGGCTCGAAAATGACCCGCAGCTTGTCAGCGGGGATGCCAATGCCGGTGTCCGTGACAGCGAAGGCGATTACCTGGCCGGCCCGGTTGAGCGACTCATGGTCGGGGCTCCAACCAAATCTGGCCACTTGGATATCGAGCTGGACCTGGCCGTGCGCCGTGAATTTAAAGGCATTCGAGAGCAGGTTCTTGAGAACCTGCTGCAACCGCTGCACGTCGGTCGAAATGGCAGGCGGGAGGTTCGGCGCCAGCTTCATCATAAAGCCCAGGCCTTTGTCCTGCGCCACTTGCCTGAACGTCCGTTCCAGGTAATCGCATATCTCACCGAACGGCTTCTCCGTGACCTCCATGCTGACGGCGCCCGATTCGACCTTCGACATGTCGAGAATGTCGTTGATTAACGCTAAGAGGTCGCTCCCGGAAGAGTAAATGTTCCTGGCGAAGTCGATCTGCTTGGACGTGAGATTTTCGTCGGGATTCCCCGCCAGCAGCTCGGCCAGGATTAACAGGCTGTTCAGCGGCGTCCGCAATTCGTGCGACATGTTGGCCAGGAACTCGGACTTGTATTTCGACGTGAGCTGAAGCTGCTCGGCCTTCTCCTGCAGCGCGCGGCGGGCCAGCTCGATTTCCTCGTTCTTTGCCTCGACCTCCGTCTTCTGATTCGACAAGAGTTCTGCCTTCTCCTCCAATTCTTCGTTGGTCTGTTGCAACTGCTCCCGCTGGCTCTTGAGCAGTTCTTCCGATTCGCGCAAGGTGGCGGCCTGTTCCTCCAACCGCGCGTTGGTGTCGCGCAGCTCTTCCTGCTGGCTTTGCAGCTCTTCCGCCAGCGACTGCGATTGTTTCAGGAGGGCCTCGGTGCGCATGCTGGCGGCCAGCGTGTTGAGCACGATTCCGATTCCCTCGGCAAGCTGGTCGAGAAATGTCAGTTGAATGTCGTTGAATCGGTTGAACGACGCCAACTCGACCACCGCCATCACCTCGTCCTCGAACATGACCGGCAAGACGACAATATCGCGAGGCGGGGCTTCCCCGAGCCCCGAGTTGATTCGGACATAGTCGTCTGGCACCTCGGTCAGCAGGATTCGTTCCTTTTCCAGGGCCGCCTGTCCGATCAGGCCCTCGCCCAAGTGGAACTGATTGGCAAGCGACTTGCGCTTCTTAAAGGCATACCCCGACAACAACTTGAGTACCGGCGCATCGGGTGCCCGGTCCATGATATAAAAGACGCCATGTCGCACGGAAACGACAGGGGCCAATTCCGAAAGGATCGTCCGCGCCACGGTGAGCAGGTCCTTCTGCCCCTGCAGCATCCGCGTAAAGCGTGCCAGGTTCGTCTTGAGCCAATCCTGCTCGGTGTTCTTCCGCGTGGTTTCACGGAGGTTGCCGATCATCTCGTTGATGCTGTCCTTGAGCGCCGCCACCTCACCGAGCGCCTCGACCCGGATGCTTTGCGTCAGATCGCCCTTGGTCACGGCCCGCGCGACTTCGGCGATCGCTCGCACTTGCGTGGTCAGATTCGCGGCGAGTTGATTGACGTTGTCCGTCAGGTCCCGCCATGTTCCCGTCGCCCCTGGCACTTTCGCCTGGCCGCCCAACTTACCCTCGAAGCCCACTTCGCGCGCCACCGTCGTCACCTGCGCGGCAAATGTGGCAAGCGTGTCGCTCATTTCGTTGATGGTCTCGGTCAACGCCGCGATCTCGCCCTTCGACTCGACGAGCAGTTTTTGCTTCAGATCGCCGCCTGCCACGGCGGTGACGACCTTGGCAATGCCCCGCACTTGCGAAGTCAGGTTGGCGGCCATGATGTTGACGTTGTCGGTCAAGTCTTTCCAAATGCCGGCCACCCCTTTCACAATCGCCTGCCCGCCTAGCTGTCCTTCCGTGCCCACCTCGCGGGCCACACGCGTCACTTCGGAGGCAAAGGAGCTGAGCTGGTCCACCATCGTGTTGATGGTGCTCTTGAGCTCCTGGATCTCGCCTTTGGCGCCTACGGTGATCTTCTTCGAGAGGTCGCCGTTGGCTACCGCCGTGGTCACTTCGGCGATGTTCCGCACCTGGGTCGTCAGATTGTCGGCCATCGAGTTGACGCTGTCGGTCAGGTCCTTCCAGATGCCGGCGACTTCTTTCACGACCGCCTGTCCACCCAGCTTACCGTCGGTGCCGACCTCGCGGGCGACCCGCGTGACCTCCGAGGCAAAGGAGCTGAGCTGATCCACCATCGTGTTGATCGTCTGTTTCAGCTCCAGGATCTCGCCCCGGACGTCCACGGTGATCTTCTTCGACAGGTCGCCGTTGGCAACCGCCGTGGTCACTTCGGCGATGTTGCGCACCTGGGCCGTCAGGTTGTCGCCCATCAGGTTGACGTTATCCGTCAAGTCCTTCCAAATGCCGGCGACGCCCTCGACTTCCGCCTGGCCGCCTAGTTCTCCTTGCGTCCCCACCTCACGGGCGACGCGTGTCACCTCGGCGGCGAAGGAGCCGAGCTGGTCGACCATCGTGTTGATGGTGTCCTTCAGCTCCAAGATCTCGCCTTTCACATCGACCGTGATCTTCTTGGAGAGATCGCCCAGCGCGACCGCGGTAGTCACTTCGGCGATATTGCGGACCTGGCCGGTCAGGTTGGCGGCCATCGAGTTGACGCTGTCGGTCAAGTCTTTCCACGTGCCGGCGACGCCGGGAACAATCGCCTGGCCGCCCAGGTTGCCTTCCGTGCCGACCTCGCGGGCAACCCGCGTGACCTCCGAGGCAAAGGCGCCAAGCTGGTCCACCATCGTATTGATGGTTTCCTTCAATTCCAGGATCTCGCCCCGGACATGAACGGTAATCTTCTTCGAGAGGTTGCCGTTGGCCACTGCCGTAGTTACTTCCGCGATATTGCGGACCTGGCCGGTCAGGTTGGCGGCCATCGAGTTGACGCTGTCGGTCAGGTCTCGCCAGGTTCCGGCCACGCCTTCGACTACGGCCTGCCCGCCCAGGTTCCCTTCCGTGCCGACCTCGCGGGCAACGCGTGTCACCTCCGAAGCAAAAGAGCTGAGCTGGTCGACCATCGTGTTGATCGTGTCCTTCAACTCGAGGATCTCTCCCCGGACGTTGACGGTGATCTTTTTCGACAGATCCCCCCTGGCCACTGCCGTAGTCACTTCGGCAATATTGCGGACCTGGCCGGTCAAGTTGGCGGCCATCATGTTCACGTTGTCGGTGAGATCTTTCCAGGTGCCGGCAACGCCGGGAACAGCGGCCTGGCCTCCCAGTCGGCCTTCCGTGCCCACCTCGCGGGCGACGCGCGTGACTTCGGCAGCAAAAGAGCCGAGCTGGTCCACCATCGTGTTGATGGTGTTCTTCAGCTCGAGGATCTCCCCCTTCACGTCGACCGTGATCTTTTTCGAGAGTTCGCCGCCGGCCACCGCGGTGGTCACTTCGGCGATGTTGCGGACCTGGCCGGTCAGGTTGGCGGCCATCGAGTTGACGCTGTCGGTCAAGTCCTTCCACGTGCCGGCGACGCCGGGAACACTGGCCTGGCCGCCAAGCTTGCCTTCCGTGCCGACCTCGCGCGCCACGCGCGTGACCTCGGCCGCGAAAGAGCTCAACTGGTCCACCATCGTGTTGATGGTGTCCTTCAGCTCGAGGATCTCCCCCTTGACGTCGACCGTGATCTTTTTGGAGAGGTCGCCGTTGGCCACGGCGGTGGTCACGTCGGCGATGTTACGCACCTGGCCCGTGAGGTTGCCGGCCATGAAATTGACATTGTCGGTCAGATCCTTCCAGGTTCCAGCGACGCCCGGCACGCTGGCCTGGCCGCCCAATCGCCCTTCGGTGCCGACCTCGCGGGCAACGCGCGTGACCTCCGAGGCAAAGGAGCTGAGCTGGTCGACCATCGTGTTGATCGTGTCCTTGAGCTCGAGCAGCTCGCCCTTGACGTCGACCGTGATCTTCTTGGACAGGTTGCCATTGGCCACCGCGGTAGTTACCTCCGCAATGTTGCGGACCTGGCCGGTCAGGTTGGCGGCCATCATGTTGACGTTGTCGGTGAGATGCTTCCAGGTGCCGGCAACGCCCTTGACTTCTGCCTGGCCGCCCAATCGCCCTTCGGTGCCGACCTCGCGGGCAACGCGCGTGACTTCCGAGGCAAAGGAGCCGAGTTGGTCGACCATCGTGTTGATCGTGTCCTTGAGCTCCAGGATTTCGCCCTTGGCATCCACGGTGATTCTCTTGGAAAGATCCCCGGCGGCGACGGCCGTTGTCATTGCGGCGATGTTCCGCAGTTGGCTGGTCAGATTGCCCGTCATGGAGTTGACGTTGTCGGTCAGATCCTTCCAGATGCCGGCCACGCCGGGAACGGTCGCCTGTCCGCCAAGCTTGCCCTCGATGCCAACCTCACGGACGACGCGGGTCACTTCGGAAGCAAATGAACCGAGCTGGTCCACCATCGTGTTCACGGTCTTGCCGATGCTCAGGAAGTCCCCGTCCAGGGACCGTCCTTCGTGTTCGACCGCCATGCGAAGCGACAAGTCGCCCCTGGCAACGGCGCCGACCACGCGGGCGACCTCCGCCGTTGGATAGACCAGCTCGTCAACGAGCGAGTTGACCGAGTCGACCCACGTTGCCCACGAGCCGGTGTGGCCGCCGCGCGGCAGGCGATGGGCGGTCTTTCCCTCCGTGCCGAGAGCGTTTTTAAGCGTCTCGACGTCCTTGACCGACTGCTCCAGGAGCGATGCTACCTCATTGAATGCTGTTGCAAGCTCTCCGGCGGCGCCGGTCTGATCGAGCCCAAGGCGCGTGCTGAAGTCGCCCAGCTTGATCGACCGCAGGGCTGCAAGCAGATGACTGACGTCAATATTTCCGCCGGGCGACGAGATGGTTACCATCGACCAATCACTCCAGGATCATGGCGCTAAGCGGCGATGTCCCGGCGACTGCCAGACACACGCGTTAGCGCTGAGTTTGCGCTGAAAGCGCGCAGAAAACTTGCCGGATCGGCTCTAGACAGTCGGAGGAGATCCGACTTGTCAGGGCGAAGGTCCACTCGCATCGACGCCTGGGACAATCGCGCAGTCGGGACAGGTGCCTGACACTGACCGGACTCTCTCGAAGCCACCCAATCGCCGTTCAGCGCGAAACCGGCATGCCACGAATTGAGCTAAGATAGCGACTGATAATATAATTGCTCGACTTCGGCTTCGGCGCTGCCCAAACACGGATAGCTTTGTCTGGAACCGTACTGCTTTCTTTCCTGCGAGTCTTTCGCCGTGCGACCCCGGCCTTAGGAGCCGCTCCGATATGTTGCGGCAAAATTCCATCCAAGGCAATAAAAATCGCTGAAATCCAAAAAAACAGGCTTGACAGCGGGGCGAGCCCTCCAATTGGGGCAGGCCCCATGGGCCTCAGGCCACACGCGGCCCCGAACTGTTCACCATTCCGTGCGAATTTCCACCGGCCTTAGCCAGATTGTCTATCGAGCATGCGGCAATTGATGGCCTCGCCCATGTTAATGCGCCGTGCTGAACGCGGTTCGCCTGGTGATGAACCCTTCCCTGGCGGAACAGAACCGACCCGTGCGACCGATCGGCGAGGGGCGCGTGGTGTTGGCGGCCGGCAGCGGGTTTCTGGGCCAATCGTTGGCGCGGGAACTGACGGACCGCGGCTACGAGGTGGTCATTCTGACAAGGTCGGCCAATGGCGTGCCCACAACCGGACGAGCGGTGCTCTGGGACGGCAAAACGGTGGGCGATTGGGTGTCGGCGGTCGACGGAGCGGAAGCGGTTGTCAATCTGGCGGGCAAGAACGTCAATTGCCGCTACACCAGGAAAAACCTGCGAGAAATCGACGAGTCTCGCGTCGACTCGGTTCGGGCTATCGCCGAGGCCGTTCGCCGCAGCGCCCGGCCGCCCAGGGTTTGGGTGCAAGCCGGTACGCTGGCCATCTACGGTGATCGTGGCCAGAAACTCTGCGACGAAACGACGCCGCCGGGCGAAGGGATCCCCGTGCAAACGGCGATGGCCTGGGAGCAGGCTTTCCAGGCGAATCCCACTCCGCAGACGCGGCGCGTGCTCTTGAGAATCAGCTTTGCCTTGGGAACAGGGGGTGGAGCGTTGGCCACGTTGACGGCGCTTACCCGTCGGTTCCTCGGGGGGAGGATTGCCAGCGGCCGGCAATACATAAGCTGGATCCACCTGGCGGATCTGAACCGCATGTTCGTCTGGGCCATCGAGCGGGACGACATCGAAGGAGTGTTCAACGCCACCGCGCCCCACCCGGTCACGAACGCGACATTCATGGGCGAGCTGCGCCGGGTGCTCGGCAGACCCTGGTCGCCGCCGGTTCCTGGTTGGGCGGTCCGGCTGGGCGCATTTTTCTTGCGGACCGAGCCGGTGCTGGCATTGACGGGCCGCCGCGGCATACCCACGCGTTTCATCGACAAGGGATTTGAGTTCGAGCATCCGGAGCTGCCGGCGGCGCTAGAGAACGTGTTCGCGGATTGACACGAGCACCCGCGGTTCTGATTTGGTCGATGGCAAACCAAGGGCACGCAGCGAAAGCCAACGAAGCCAATGACTTCAACTCTTCAACGGCAAGCCGGGTCTTGCTAAAATCCGGCTTGTTGGCGAGCCAGAGAGCCGGTGAACGATGCCACTGAATCGAACACTTCCGATGATAGCCACTGTACTCGCGCTGATTATCCTTGCCGGTTGTAGTGAGAGGAATGAACCACTGCCACGGCAAGGCAAGCAAACCGAGATGGAGGAGATCTGGTTCGACCTCCGTGCGGCAACCTTACGCTACGCAGAGAAGAACAAACGGACGGACGGAATGGAGGTGTTGTTAGACGACCTGACCAATGAAGTCGGAGGGCCTGTCGCACCTGAGGGCGAGAGCAGTTTTGTTGCCGATGGTTGGTCAGTGGACCTGAAGAAGCGGACCATGAGCAAAGTAGTATTTGGCCCCGGGCACATCTACAGCCTGGCGATAACCTTCGATTCCGACGGGGGCGCTGTCCAGGTGCGGGAAGTGGGCATAACAAGAGACACCGTGGAAGCCGACGAATGACGGCGATCAACGCCTCATCCGTAGTTCACTCCGATCCGTCATCGTTGGACGCGTGCCCTTTAGCCCGCGAAGCGGGCGGCAGTTAATAGCCGGGCGGCGGTTAGCCCCCGGTTGCCGATCAAGAAACCTGTTTTCAGCCCGCGAAGCGGGCGACAGTCAATAACGCATGGCGTGAGCCGGCGTGAGGCAGGTCCTCGCCATTCGATCAACTTGGGGACGGAGGCCGCATCTGGCGCGCACACCCAGTGACCTTCACCCACCATGCGTTGGCGTCCATCCTGTGGGGCTCGAGGAGTTTGGAGAGTCGTTTGCTCGGATTCGCGAACCTTCCCCATTTAACGTCGACTGAAAAGGAGCGGCTCGAAGCCGCTTTCATCTGGATTGGACGAGCAACAAAGGCGTCCACGCTAGTCCGCAGATCGGCATAGGCGATCAGGTCAATCCCGCGGTCGCGCGCCGGTAGCGCAACCTCAAGGCCCGCCCGCAAAAGGTCGTCAATCAGGCGATTGCGGCCAAGCAATTCGATGAGCTGCGTGTCGGTGATAGGTAGGACAGGATTGAGTGAGGTGCTTTGCATGAGCGAGTCCCCATTGACAAGGCCATTAGCACGCTGGCGCTTCTAACCAGCCGGCCAGCGCTCGATGTGGGGGTGTTGCAGGAAGAGGATAATTCGACGCTCCACTGCGGCGGTCAGCTCCCGCAGGAACTCATCGGCCGTGTTGCCGGAAAACCGCATGGCGGCTCTCATGAGGGCCCCATTCCCCTCCTGCACCGCGTCGAGCAGCGCCCCCGGAGAATCCGGCCGCCAGCGCACCTTGGCAATGGCCAGCACGCTGGCCAGGCAGCTCTCACAGATTCGGCGCAAAGCGGCCTGGTCTCCTGCCCGGTAGCGGGCCAGTTGCTCGGCGAACCAAGGATCGGCGCAAACGTCGGTAATCTCGGCGATTCGAGACTCGTAGAGCTCGATAGGCGAAGGGTTGCTATTGCTGGCGATCAACCTGGCTTCTCCCCATCAACTCATACCGCGAGCCGAGCACCAAGGCGAATGCTCAGCTTGGAGACGATCAGTTGGTTGAGGCTGATCCCCTCGGCTTCGGCCTCATCCAGGAGTGCCGCGTGCAGCGACTTGGGAACCCGTACATGGATCTTGCCGCTCACTTCCCGCCCTGCGTCTTCGGGAGGCCCTTCGGGCAGCCCCTGCAGCAGCTTGGCGATCTTCTTGGCAGCCCTCGTTTCGGCGAAGGCCTCACGCTCGGCCCGCGTCTTGAAAAGGGCCGTGATCCGGCCGTGTGGCCCGTACAACGTGTTGTGGGCGATCGTCCGATTGGTCCGAGGTTTAACCAGCTCTTGCGCAAACCCAAGCGATTGTTGTGCCCGTTGCGAAATCGTCATCTTGTCTACTCCTCAATGTCACGACCACATTTGCCTGTCCAGCATGCGGTAGTTGATGGCTTCGCTGATGTGCGCGGGGCTGATCCCCTCGCTCTGGTCCAAATCGGCGATGGTGCGGGCCACGCGCAGGATCTTGTCGTGGGCGCGGGCCGAAAGACCCAGCTCGTTCACGCTGGCTTTTAGCAGGCCGATACTTTGTTCGTTCAGCTTGCAGTGCTGGCGCGTCTGGCGGGTGGTCATCTTGGCGTTCAAACGCGTGCGCGAACCGGAAAAACGGGCGGCCTGGATCCGACGGGCGACCACTACCTGCTCGCGCATCTGGCCGCTGGTGGTGCCCGAAGTGCCGCTGGACAGCTCGCGGAAGGCCACGGCCGGCACCTCCAGGTGGATGTCGATCCGGTCCAACAAGGGGCCGCTGATCTTGGCCATGTAACGCTCGACCTGGGGCACCGTGCAGTGGCACTCGCGCCGCGGGTCGTTGCGGTAGCCGCAGGGGCAGGGGTTCAAGGCCGCGATCAGGATAAAATTGGCCGGAAACGTGGTGCTGGCCAGCGCCCGGCTGATCGTGACCGTGCCGTCCTCGAGCGGCTGGCGGAGCACCTCCAGCGTGCGGCGGTTGAACTCCGGCAGCTCGTCGAGGAACAAGACGCCGTTGTGCGAAAGGCTGATCTCGCCCGGCGTCGGCGTCGATCCGCCGCCGACCAGGCCCGCGTCGCTGATCGTGTGGTGCGGGTTGCGGTAAGGCCGCACGGCCAACAGCGGCTGTCCGGCCGGCAACAGCCCCATCGCGCTGTAAATGCGGGTGGTCTCGATCGATTCCTGCGCAGTGAGGTCGGGCAGGATCGTCGGCAGCCGCTTGGCCAGCATGGTCTTGCCGGAGCCAGGCGGGCCTAGCATCAGCAAATTATGGCCGCCGCTGGCGGCGATGGTGATGGCCCGCTTGGCCATCTCCTGGCCGCGGACGTCGGCGAAGTCGACGTCGTAATGGGCCAGGGCGTGAAACCATTCGTCGAGCCGGGGCGGCGTGGGCTCGATCTCGATGTCGCCGGTCAAAAAGCCGACGGCCTGGGCCACGCTGGAGACTGCGATCACGTCGAGGTCCTCGACCACGGCGGCCTCGCTGGCGCTTTCGGTGGGAACCAGCAGGCCGACGAGCCCCTCCTGCTTGGCGGCCGCGATGGCCATGGACAGGGCGCCCTTGGTGGGCCGCGTGCTGCCGTCCAGCGCCAGCTCGCCCACCACGGCGTAGCGATCGAAGCGGTCGCTGATCAACTGCCCGCTGCCGGCCAGGATGCCCAGCGTGATCGGCAGATCGAAAGAGGCGGCCTGCTTGGGCAGGTCGGCCGGGGCGAGGTTGATGACGATGCGGTTTTGCGGCCGCTGGAAGCCGGAGTTGACGAGTGCCCGCTCGACGCGATAGGTGCTTTCCTTGACGGCGGCCTCGGGCAGTCCGACCAGGACGGTCTTGGGCAGCGCGCTGTCGGCAACGTCGACTTCGACCTCGACCGGCAGCGCCTCGATGCCTAACAGCGAGAAGGTCCGCAGTTTGGCCAGCATCGCGTTGGCGTCCGGTTGTGACCGCCCGGCGAGTCAGGCGAAATGCCTGGAATCGCCCTCCCGGCGGCCAGCCTATTGTGCAGCCTGGTTGGGCGGGTTGCAAGCAAGTCGATGAAGTCCGGGGCGCACTTGCCGCGATAGTTCAGAAAGAGATCGATACTGAAAAGGGCACGCTGAAGTCTTCTGGCAGAGAATCTGCCTCGTGAATGATCTGGGTCACCGTCATGCCGTGATACGGCTTGAGCAAGCGCGCGTGGAAATCGTCGCCTGCACCGGTTGCCGTTCCATGCCGGACATGGTCGCGATTCTGAAAATGCCAACTGAGGAGCTTGTGGATGGCCCGAGTAAAATCCGTGGCCTGCTCCAGCGACAGCGTCTCGCCCATCGCCGCGATCGAGCTGTGGAAGCTCGCATCGTCCGTCGTGTCGAGCGTTGGGGAACTGCAGCCACTGAGTGCAAGCGAGCAACCAAACACAGCCGTCAGAATGACATGATGCAGGGTTCGCATTTTCGTCCGTCCGGTCGTCGGCGCCTTGTGCGCGTAGGGCGACATGCCCGAAACCGCAGGTTTGCCGGCCAGCATATTGTGCAGCCTGGCGAGGGCGGCCGCAAGCCAGGAGATGACTTTACAGTGCTACGCGCCGGCGGGTAGCGGGCGGCGGAGGCGGCGGCGGAGAATGACCGCTGCGAGCAAGCTGGGAATGCTCAACACGGCAAGCCAAGGGGCCAGCGCCACCAGCGCCAAAAGCACCTTCTGGCCGACAAGGACCAGCGCGCTCCAGGAGCCCTCGAAGACCCGCCGGATCTGCGTGGCGAAGGTGGGCGCCTGCTCGGGCCGGTAGTCGCGGATTTCCTCGCAGCGCAGCGTGACCGTGGCCAGCGACGTCAGGTCCGAGAGCACCCGCAGGCGGCCTTCCATCCGCTCGACCTCGCCGCGGACGCGGGCGATCTCGCGTTCGACGGCCAGCACGTCTTCCAGCTTGCCGGTCCGCTCGTCCAGCAGCTTCAGCAGCCGCGCCTCCTCCTGCTTCGAGTTGCGGATGCGGGCCTCCAGATCGAAAAACTCTTCGGTCACCTCCTGCGAGCGGGTGCTGACCGTGCGGATCTCCCCCAGGTCGCGGGCGGCCGCGACGAAGTCGTCGAAGCGCTGCGCCGGCACGCGAATCTGCCACTCGCCGCGGCGGGGCCGGCCCTGCGAGCCACCCAACCGCGAGTTGGCAACGAACGCATCGAAGCGGCTGACGAGCGCATGGACTTTGCCCGCCACGGGCGAAAAGTCCTCGACCACCAGATCGAGCTCGGCGTTGAAGATGATCTTGCGGGCGGGTGCCTTCAGCGGCCCGGCCGCCGGTTGCTTGGGCTCCGCCTCGCCGCCCATTGCGTGCGCGGCCTCGTCGCCGGCAGCGTCATCCTGCTCGATGCGGGTAACGGCCGGGGCGTCCCAGCCGGACTGCTCCGCCGTGCCGCTCGGCGATACTGCCGACCGTCCGCACCCCGCGGGCAAGAGTGTGCAAACAAACAAGGCCGCACACGCGGCAAACATCCAAGCGCATCTCATGGTTTCACCTTTCGAGTGCCCCCGGTAGATCCTGGCCACAATGCTCCTCGCTTTGTTTAGATGCTCCGGGCGGGCGGAAAATTCCCAGTGGCCGCCGGAACAGGACTTTTTGGATGTTTCCTGGGCAGCGAAGACCGATAAGACTGGAAAGCCGCGCCGATTCCAGGCATGCTATTGACGCGCCAGTTCGGCCGCCGGCCGTTGAATCGACTTAAGCTGTGAACCCACGCTCATGCCCATCGAATTTCGCTGCCTCCAATGCGGCAAGCTGCTGCGAACCGGCGACGACACGGCTGGCAAGCAGGCCAAGTGCCCCTCGTGCGGGAGCATTCAGCAGATACCGGCGAGTTCCGTTCCAGCAGCGGCTCCCGACCAAGATCTCGGGCCGGCGGCCGAGCCCACGTATGGGCTGGCCCCGGAGCCGGTCGCGGCTCGCAATCCGTTTCAACAGGCGCCTGCCGCAAGATCTCCCCAGGACGAAGCCAACCCGTACCGCTCGCCCGCCGCATCGCTGGCTCCCGATGCCCCGCCGACGGTGCCGGGACAGTTGCGCCCAAGCCGCATCGATGTCGGCGACATGTTGACAAGCACCTGGGAGATTTTCAAGCCCCAGATGGGGATGTGCATCGCCGTGGCAATCACCTGTATTGTCTTGAACATTGCGATCCAACTCATAGGCCAGGCAGTTGAAAACATTGCTCAAGCCATTGGGCCCGTGGAGGTCTTCCTCGTCGTAAGCATTGCCTCCGAGATCATTCAGTGGTGCGTTCAAGTTTGGCTGGCCGCCGGGCAGGCGTTGTTCATGTTGCGAGTCGGACGCGGTGCAGATGCCCCGTTTACCTTAGTGTTTGCCGGGGGGCCCTACTTAATTCGAATCATTCTGGCCACGATTCTATTGGGGCTGCTGACCCTGACCGTGCTGGCAATGTGCGGCCTCCCGGCCTTGATCGGTTACGTCACCACGCGCGACCAGAATCTAACATTGGGCCTGGGTGCTTTTGGTGTCTTGTTGGGAATTCCGCTCCTTATGTACGTTTCACTAACCTTCTCGCAAGTCCAATTCCTGATCATCGACCGGAACATTGGCCCCGTGGAGTCGCTGCTCACGTCGCGCCAGATCACTCCCGGCAACCGGCTTGCCATATTGGCACTGTATATAATCGCAACGTTCCTAATCGTCGGCGGTTTTTTTGCCTGCCTGATCGGCGCGGTCTTTACACTTCCGTATTCGATGTTGCTGTTCGCCGTCGTGTACCTGGCCATGACCGGCCAGCCGACCGCGGATCAGTGGCTCCAGCAGCCGCCTGGCCGGGTGCCCGTGCCGACGACTTAAGACCGTCGCTCGCGATTGAGACGCCAGCCCGTCCGCCGGCCGTTGGATCGACTTAACCCGGAAAAAACCCAGACCATGCCCATCGAATTTCGCTGCCTTGAATGCGGCAAGCTAGTTCGTACCGGCGACGACACGGCCGGCAAGCAAGCCAAGTGCCCATCGGGCGGGTGCCTTCAGCAAGTACCGACGGGTTCTGCCGCTGAAGAGGCTCCCGACCAGATTCTCAGGTCAGCAGCTCAGCCTACGTATGGACTTGCTCCGGACGCATCTTTGCGGGCGACATGCTGACAAGCACCTGGGAGATCTACATGGCCAGATGCGGATCTTGTACCAAGGGTAGTTGCGGATGCAGTTGATTCACCCAAAGGCATGGCAATAGTGTATCATGCAAGCCGGGAGTTCAAACGACACAATCCGCGATGATGCGAAATCGCGGCCGGCTCGTCCAAAGGAGATCTTTCCGTGGCGGAAGCGCCTGAGCGGCTCGAAAAGGCCACCTTCGGCGGGGGTTGCTTCTGGTGCACCGAGGCGGTCCTCCAGCAGCTCAAGGGAGTACACTCGGTAGTCTCCGGCTACAGCGGAGGCGGCCTGCCGAATCCGACGTACCGCGACGTCTGCTCGGGCACGACCGGACATGCCGAGGTGATTCAAATCAGCTTCGACCCCAACGTGATTTCATATCCGGAGCTGCTCGAAGTCTTCTGGAAAACGCACGACCCGACGACGCTCAACCGGCAGGGGAACGACGTGGGCACGCAGTACCGCTCGGTCGTCTTCTATCACTCGGACGAACAGCGCGAACAGGCCGAGCACATCAAGCGAAAGCTGGACGAGTCCGGCGCCTGGGGCGCCCCGATCGTCACCGAGATCGCGCCGCTGACGGCCTTCTATCCGGCCGAGGGCTATCACCAGAATTACTACAACGATAACTCGCGGCAGCCGTACTGCTCGGTGGTGATCGGCCCCAAGCTCGACAAGGTGAAGAAGGTATTCCAGGACAAGCTGAAATAGCCGTCAATCGGGCACGGCCGTGTTGAGCGCCCGGCGGAGCCGATCGAGCTGCGGGGCGTATCGAGGATCGCCGGACAGATCGTGCTCCTCACGCGGGTCGGCGTCGAGACGGTAGAGCAGCTCCACTCCGCCGCCCTGGCGGATGTACTTCATCCCCTCCAGCGTGATCGACTGCATCGGGCCCCCGGCCACCGGCGAGCGGCCATGATCGGGCGGGTACCGGGATGGCGTGGCGATCTGCGAGATCACGGGCACTGCCTCATCGTCGCCGGCCGACGGCACGACATTCAAGAGCGAGCGGCCCGCGAAGGGGTGGCGGCTGCCGTCCTCCAGCATCGTGGCCACCGTGGCGGGGATGTCGGCCAGGCTCACGGCATCGGGCACGCGCACGCCGCCGGCAACGCCAGGGCCGATCAAGATCAGCGGCACGTGCAGCACCGGCTGGTACAAGCTGTTGCCGTGCAAGAACAGGCCGTGCTCGCCGAAATGCTCGCCATGGTCGGACGTGATGATCACCAAGGTGTTTTCCAACTCGCCGCGGTGATCGAGCTCAAAGAACAACTGCCCCAACCGCAGGTCGAGGTAGCGGATGCAGTCGTGGTAGGACTGCCGTGCCAGGGTAATCAGCTCCGGCGACAACTTGAGCTTGTCGATCCACCACCAGTGGCTGATAGCCAGCCGCTCTTCGACGCTTTCGAGCGGACGACGGCCTCCCGTGGGCGGCACATACGGATCGTGGGCGTCCCAGTAGTTGAGGAAAGCAAAATAGGGCCGCCGCTCGCGCTGGTCGAGCCAGGCCAAAAAATCCGCATTGAGCCGGTCGGCCGTCTTGCGCCCGGGCCAGTTGGCGTGGCCGCAACGCGCCGGGACATTGCTCATCAGGAGTTTGCGGCCCAGGGCGGTGCACAGCGCGAACTCGCCCCACGAATGGCCATAATCCTCGTAGTGGGCGAAGCCGCGTGCCAGGCCGGTCTCGCGGCTGGTGTAGCGCGTGTTGGCCACGAATCCGGCCGTTTCATAGCCGCGAGCGGCCAGCCACTCGGCCAGCGTGGTCTGACGGCCGTCGAGCGGCGAGCTCCAATCGCACGACAGCTCGTGCGGCAGCAGCCCGGTAAACATCCCCGCATGGGCGGGAAGCGTCCAAGGCGCGGTTGAAAGCGCCTGCTCGAAGACCACGCCTCCGGCGGCCAGCCGATCGAGGTTAGGAGAAGCATCGCCGCCCTGACCGTGCAGTCCCAAGGCGTCGGCCCGCACCGTATCGAGCACGATCAAGATGACGTTGGGCGCGCCACGGGGCGGGGCCGGCAGCGCCGACAGGGCGGCGCGCTCGGCTTGCCAGGCATGTCCTTCGGCGACCGCGGCGATCAGGGCCACCGCCACCGGCAGCCAGACGGCGCCGCGTCGAACGGCGGCCAGCACGGTCCGGCCATGTCGCTCCGCCAGCCGGCCCGTGGCCGCCGCCAGTCCGAGCGCCAACATGGCCTGCGCCATGGTGTGCAGCTTGGGCACCAGCAAAACAAGGTTGAACCAGCCGGCAAAGGCGAGCAAAGTGACCACCAGAGACAGCAGTGCCGGCTGCGGCCGCCGGCCTGCGACCCAAGCCAGCCCGAGCGCCGGCAGCGCGAAGACCGCAAGCTGGGCTATCGGCGCCATCCAGAGATAGCCGTGCCCCTGGGCAATGAACTCGCCGAGTACGTGGCGCCTGAACGCCCAATGAGCTGCTTCGAGCAGTCCGGTGAGCAGCGCCAAGCAGAGCGCCAGGCGCAGCACGTCGGCGGGCCGCAGGTCAGGCGCGGGCGCGGCCGTTCGCCGGGTCGCCGCCGGCCGCTGGACGCCGGCAGCCGGCCGCGCCGCGTC
This sequence comes from Pirellulales bacterium, assembly GCA_040901675.1. Taxonomy (GTDB): domain Bacteria; phylum Planctomycetota; class Planctomycetia; order Pirellulales; family JAICIG01; genus JBBDNX01. The sequence continues at coordinate 293,055 of JBBDYJ010000032.1, forward strand.
GGTTTCCACCGGGTCCAGCACCGCCAGGGCGGGCACTTCACTTCGGCTCGTCATCCGATATACCCCAGGCCGCTCAGTCGCTGGCGGATGATTTCTTCGTCCGCTTCCGAGACGCCGCTGGGCACCGGCATCGAGGCGGGCCCGGCGGCGGCGAGCGAACGGCCTTGCATCGAGGCGGGCACGTCGTAGCCGGCCAGCTCGAGCAGCGTGGGAGCCATGTCGAGCAAACTGGCCCGCTTCACCTCGCCATGGATGGCTTGCCCGGGCGCCGCCAGGATGAAGGCGCCGAACTGGGCGTGGTTGCAGTCGTCAGGGCCGGTGTCGTTCTCGTGCACGTGGAATGCCCGATAGCCGAGGCCGCCGACCGACCGCCAGTACAACCCGCCGAAGTGCACGATCAGGTCGGGGGCGACGTTTTTAACCTCGCGATAGAGCTGCTGGGGCTTGTAGACCAGCGTGCCCATGAGGCGGCCGGCGTCGTCGGTGGTCGCCTCGAGCCGGACCGCCAGATCGTCGCGGACCTTTTCGTAGTCGGCCGGGTCGATGATGCCTTGCGGCTCGCGCCCCTTCACGTTGAGAAAGACGCGGGCGTAGTATCCACCCTCGCTCCAAGCGGTGGTGCGGCCCCAGTCGATTTCCAGCCCGGTGACGGGAGTTACCTGGTCGGGATACCGGTGCAAGGCGAGATCGCCCTGGTCGAAGAGCCACTCGTTCACGCAAAAGCCGCCGTCGAGGCGCTGCGCGCCGTGATCGGACAGCACCAGCACGGCCGTTTCCTCGTCGAGCAATTCCAGCAGGCGGCCGACCTCGTCGTCCAGATAGAGGTAGTAGTCGCGGATCACCTGCTCGTATTGGTTGCCCGGCTGATAGTCACGGTGCTCCGGGTCGTGGTACTTCCAGAAGCCGTGCTGGATGCGGTCCAGGCCGATCTCGACGAACTGCAGGTAATCCCAGGCGGTGTCCCTCGCCAGGTGCCGGAGCACTTCGAAGTGCTTGCGGGTCATCGTGTAGATTTCGTCTTTCAGCCAGTCCTTGTAGGGCGTGCGGAAGCCGCGGACGTCGACGGGATAGTCGCCGACCAGCCGGGCCACGTCGTCGGCCAGCGAAGCCGGGTGCGTGTACACCCGCTCGGCCGTGTCCGGCGTGAGAAAGCAACCAATCGAGACGCCGCTCGTTTTCCGGGGCGGATAGTTGGGGGGCACGCCGACGACGTGGGCCCGCTTACCCTCGCGGGCCACCTGGTCCCAGATGGCGAGGTCCTGGATCGACCGCGAATTGACGATCCCCAGGCCGTCGTACGAGTAGTCGTTCCGGTTGCGGAAGCCATACACGCCGAGCGACCCCGGATCGCGGCTGGTGGCCATGCACATCCAGGCCGGCACCGTGATGGGCGGGATGATGCTTTCCAGCCGGCCGTGGCAGCCGGCCTCCATCAGCCGCCTCATGTTGGTCAAGCGCGGCTCGCCGAGCAACAGCTCGGGCGCCGCGCAGTCGAGTCCGATGACGAGCACTTTCATACCAGCGGCTCTCCTTCCATTGCGTGAGGGATGGGGGCGCCCAGAGCGGCCAGGATCGTGGGGGCCAGGTCGGTCAGGCGCGCCTTGGTACGGAATGGCCGGTTCATCAACAGCACGCCCGGCACCAGCAGCGGATCGATGATGTGGTCGCCGGCCCAGCGGCGGGTGTTGTCTTCGAAATGCCCCTGCGGCACGCCGCCCAGCGTCGTGGCCCAGGAACAGCGGTAACCTTCGGCAAAGTTGACCACCAGGTCAGGTGCCTCGGCGGTGTACGGACCACGATAGACTTCCTCGCGCGCCAGGGCACTGCGCACCGCGACGCGGCTGGTTTGGGGATCGACCAGCCCAGACAGCGTGCGCGCCAGTTGACTCTTGAGCGGCTGCGCTTCATCGGCGCTCACCGTGCCCTGAGCCTCGCGCCCGGCCAGATTGAGGTAAACGCCCCCCAAGCCCAAGGCATACGCCTTGGTGCGGCTCCAATCGACGTGATGGAAGAAATCGCCGGCCTCGTCGCCAGGCCGCATGTTGGGCTTCATGGCCAGGAGCCCCTGGTCGTGAAGCCAGGTGTTCAGGTGCATGCCACGGCGAAAGCTGTTGAAGCCGTGATCCGACATGGCGATGACCAGCGTGTTCTCGTCGGCCTGGTCCAACACCTGCCCGGCCAGCGTGTCGCAGCGGCGATATTGCTCGTCGATCACCCCCTCGAATCCCGCACGCAAGCCGGCAGACTGGTTGGCCGGGTGATCGGGCTCCGTGAACCGCCAGAACATGTGCTGCACGCGATCGGGCGTGTCGAACAAGCAAAACAAGAGGCCCTCGTCGAGCCGGGCCAGCTCGTCGAACAGCATCGCCTCCCGCTGTCGCCAGACCTGGCCGCACTGGTCGAGGAAGGCCTCTTCCGTGATGCGGCCGTTCGAAAGGCCGGCGTGGTCCTCGATCATGCCGGCGGTGTAATACGCGCCCAGCCGCGACTCCAGCTCGGCCGCATACTCCGCGGGGAAGCTGATGGGGAAGATGGGCGCCTGTGGATCGAAGTTGAGCGGCGAGGCGTAGAGCTCCAACGGCTTGCCACGGACCAGGTAGAACCGCACCATGCCGCGGGCCGACTGCAAGAGGCCGGGCTTGAACTTGACCTTCAGCCACTCGCTCCAGCGGCCCTCGACCAGCTCCAGCTCTCGCGGCTCGCCGGTGGAACGCACGACGACACGGTCCGGCGTCTGACCGGCCTGGACGTGAATCTCGAACTCGGCCGGCCTGCGGGTTTTGCCGTTCAGCGGGCCGAGCAGATGGGTCGCAATGTTGCCGTGCTGGTCGGGGACGACGCGGACCACGGCTTCGCCCTCGCGGGGCTTGATGCCTTCGGCCGTTGTATAAAAGGTCGAGGTGCCGAGCCCACCGCGGAGGTCGGGCACCCCCATGCCGCTGAGCAAGCGCCCTCGCACGTCGCCGGCGGGATAGGTGCAGGGGCAACGCAGCACGACCGACGGCAGGCCATGGTCGGCCAGGGCATCCCAGACGGTTTTGCCGCGGCGGAGATTGACGGCCTTGGGCGGCAGGAAGGGGTTGGTTTGCTGGTAGCGGTTCAGCGCGAGCTGCGGCATGTAGGTGCGCGGGTCGCGCTGGATGAAGTCGAAGATGCCGTGCCCGCCCGGGTTCACTCCGGTGGCAAACGTCGACCAGGCCACGGGCGTCTGGGCCGGGCAGGTGGTGGCGAGGCGGGCGAAGTTGCCTTGCTGGCGAAGCCTGGCCATGTTCGGCAGTTCGCCCCGCTCGATCAGCCGCTCGACCAGCTTCGGCTCGAGGCCGTCGAATCCCACGACGACGACTTTACGGATGTTTGGCACGGCAGGCAGGCAACTGGGGGCGCGAGGGGGTTCCATTGCCGAACGTCCGCGGCGGCCGACGCGCACCGGCTGCTGCGGCCGTGGGCCGGCCGGGCCTGCTCAGCGGCGAACGATCAGCCGCACGCATTTTCCGGCGGCCCGGCGCACGTAACCGCCAAACATCAGCAGCAACCCGCCGAGCGCGGCCAGGGCCGAGGTCACCGGCACCACCGTTTCGGGGCCGATATACGCCAGCAAGTAAGGGCCGAACGACATCGGGGCGAACCCTCGGAGCCACGGGAGATCGGTTCCATCGAAACTCTAGGACGCCCGCCAAGGAATGCAAACCGGCAGGAAATCCCGGCCGCTCCGGCTGCCGAAGAGGCGGCGTCGGCATGGTCGCGCGGGCCGGCCGCGGCTGGTGAATTTTTCTTTGTTTTTTTGTTGACTTTGCTCCCAGGTCCACTACGATAGAACCAAAACTAAAGAACCAAATATCAGGTTCTCGCGAACCGCTAGGTAATCCATGGCCCGCCCCCCCGCCAAAGAACTGACAGAGCGCGAGCTGGAAGTCATGCAAGTCTTCTGGAAGCGCGGCGAGTCGACAGTGGCTGACGTTAAGGAGGAACTTGCCACGTCCGGCCTGGACCGGGCCTACACGACGATTGCCACGCTGGTCAGGATCCTGAGCGATAAAAGCTTTCTGGAGCAGGCCAACGTGGAGCGACCCTTCCGCTTCCGGCCGGTCCGGTCCTACGAAGAAGTCTCCGGCCGGCTGCTGGGCGACATGATCCAGCGGGTGTTCCAGGGCTCCCGTGAGCAGTTGCTGGTGCGGCTGATCGAGCAAAAGAAACTCTCGTCCAAGGAACGATCGCTGCTGGAAGACATCTTGAAGGAGCAGCGCCGATGAACGCACTTGGCATCGCACTGGTATGGGGGGCGGTTCAGGTTACGCTGTTCACGCTAGTCGCAGCGGCCGTGTACTGCGTGGCACGCCGGCGCGGCCCTGCCGCCGGATCGCTGGCGGCCCTGTCCAGCCTCGTGGTGGTCCTGGGGATCTCCGCGTTGACGCTTTCTCCCTGGCCCCGATGGTATAACCTCGCCGGACAGAAACCGCCGGACACAGAACAACACGTCCGCTCGTCGCCGGCCAGCCGGACAACCGCTGGGCAAGGGGCGGCTGCCGCCGGTGCCGCCGACCCGGCTGCCGGTCCGGGTGAAGCGGCCGGATCCCGTGGGCCGACTCCCCACCAGCAATTCTTCTATAACGAGGCCTTCTGGAACGCGCTCTGGGATGAGCTGCGCTCAGCCCCGCCGCAAGCCGGACGCCAGGCGGCTTGGCGCTGGCCGGCCGGGTTGGCCCTGTTTCTGCTGGGCGGCATGGGGCTGGGCCTCTGCCGCCTTGTCATCGGGTTGGCCGCCGTCCACCGCGACCGGCGGCGCACTCAATTGATCGGCGATGATTCGTTGAGGTGCTTGGCCCGCCAAATCGCGCAGGCCATGGGCTGCCGCCGCGCCATCGAGCTGCGGCATTCGTCGCGGCTTGCGACGCCGGCCACGTTCGGATGGCTGAGGCCCACGGTGTTATTGCCCGACGAGTGGCGGCAGTGGACGCCCGAGGAACGGCGGGTGGTTTTGGCGCACGAGATCGCTCACATCGCCCGCCGCGATTACCTGACCTGGATCGCGGCACAATGCAGCCTGGCCTGCCACTTCTACCACCCCCTGGTGCATTGGCTCGTGGGCCGGCTGCGATTCGAACAGGAACTGGCGGCCGACGCGCTGGGGGCGCAGTTCTCGGGAGGCCGGCAGCCGTACCTGACGACTCTGGCCCGGATGGCTCTTATTCAAGACAACCGGCGGGCAGCCTGGGCCACGAGGCCCTTCCTGCCCAGCCGGGGCATGCTCTTAAGGAGAATCGAAATGCTTCGCTACACCAATCCGCTACGTTATGTTTCGTTGGCGCCGTGGCCGCGAGCCGCCTTGATCGGCGTCCTGATCGCGTCCGGGCTTTTCATGGCTGGCCTTCGCGGCCCGGCGGGCACCGCCGTCTTGGCCGAGCCCGTGGACGAAACGAGCCCACGGAAACCATCGGCTCTTGCTCAGGTAGAACGTGCCACCGATCGACGGCCCTCCCTGAACCAGGCAGGCGCCGGTTCCACCACCGACTCGTCAATCGACCTGAGGTATGTGCCCCAGGACAGCCTGGCTCTGATTATTGCCAAGCCGGCGGAGATTCTCAGCCGGCCGCAAGCCAGACAATTTCTTGACGCGTTGAACAACAAGCTGAGCCTGGAGGCGGACCACGGACTGCCTTTCGACAAGCTCGAAATGGTTCAAATCGCCGTTGTGCAAAACAGGGCGCCGGCGGCGCCGCCCGGCCGTCGATTGACGCCGCAGGAGGCCTTCGCTCGCCAGTCACCGGCGGCGGTCTTCATCTTGCGAAGCAGCGGGCCGCAAGATTGGAGCAAGTTCACCAGTGCGGTCGCGCCGAAGGCCGACGAGGCCAGCTACCTGGGGCAGACGTACTTCAAGACCGCGGCGCCGGCCGACCTGGCATATTTTACGCCCGACGATCGGACCATCGTGCTGGGCGGCCAGCGCCAGGTGATGGCGCAAATCCTCTCGGCCCGGCGGCCGAAGCAGCACGCCTGGGCCGCGAAGCTGGAGCGGATGTCCGGCAGCCCACTGGTGGTCATGGTCGATGTCAAGGCGGTGCGTGGCGTTCTCCCCCAGCCGAGGTCCCAAGGCCCCCAAGGGGCCCTCTTCGCCGCGTTGGCTCCGCTGTGGGAGGACATCGACACGCTGGTCGCGGGCGCCAAGCTGGACGAGGGACTGGTGGTTGAGGCGATTGCCGCCTGCCAATCAGCCGAACAGGCCCAACGGGTGCAAGAAACCGGCCAGGCCGCGATCACGCTGGCGCGCAACGCTTTCGGCGAGATCAAGAAGCAGATGGCCGCCGCACCGCCCGAGGCGGCCGGCGCCATGCTGTTGTTTGCCGAGGCCGCCGAAGAGCTTCTGTCCACAGCGCAGATCGAGCAGGGACAAGACGATCCCAACACCGTGCACGTGGCCGCCGCCAGCAGCCTGGATGCTTTGGCCGCCTTGCACACGTTGCTGCCGGCCGTCGGTTCTGCGCGGCAGGCGGCCGGGCGCGCCCAAAGCGCCAACAACTTGAAGCAGATCGCGCTGGCGATGCACAACTACCACGACGTGCACGGCAAGCTGCCCTCCGCGGTCGTGCTGGGACCGGACGGCAAGACGCCCCATAGTTGGCGGGTTGCATTCTTGCCGTACCTCGATCAGGCCGAGCTGTACAAGCAATACCGCATAGACGAGCCGTGGGACAGCGAAAACAACCTGAAAGTGTTGGAGAAGATGCCGGCGGTGTTCCGCGCGCCCGGCGCCGATCCCAACAGCCACAACACGTCGTACTTCCTCCTGACGGGCGAGGTGACTCCCTTTGACGGCAGTCGATCGACCCGCTTCAGTGAGATCCGCGACGGCACGAGCTACACGATCATGGCGGTTGAAGCTCGCCGCGACATTCCCTGGACCAAGCCGGAGGACATCGCCTACGACCCGGACAAGCCGCTGCCTGAGCTCGGCGGCTACTTCAGCGGCGGGTTCAACGTCGCCATGATGGACGGGTCGGTGCGGTTTCTCTCCACAAGCGGGCAGGGACAGCCGGCCATCAGCGAGAGCATGCTGCGGGCCCTCTTGACCATGGCGGGCGGCGAGGCCGTGCAGCTCCCATAGCCGTTCCTTTCGAAGAGATTGTCCGAGCGGCTGGTCCGCTCGCCGAGTGCGTCGCAGCCGTGCGTCAGGACCACGTTGGGCATCCCCGGCGTGCCGCTGTTGTCTTCGCTGGTCAGCCAGCCCGCATCATTATACCCGAAAGCATAATCTTGTCGTCGTATCGGCTGCCCGCGCCGGTGATTTTGGTCGCGGCTCAATTCAAAAAATGGCTGTAAACCGCCCAAAAAGTAGAATGTCCCCTTTTTCATCCCATGCGACGAACACAATCCCAGTCGATCCAGTCTGCAGAATCCCAGAAATCATGCGGAAAACATCCGTCGGGAAGGTCGGGGAGCAACGCCGACTTTACCGATTCTTCTGAGAACCTGGAGGGAAGAGCTTTCAAACATTCCTTGACTATATGAATCGTACCCCTGAAAAAGGTGTCAAAGTCAACATCAGCGACCCCATACTGTATCTCACGCAACACCCAGTACGCACTCGTTCGCAATTCCGCCGAGTTTTGAGAGTCCAGCACTATTCGGGCGACAAACAGCGATGCGATCGGATCCTTCGTCGAACTCAAAGCGCGGCCAAGAACGCAAATCGATGCGTCTCGAATCGAATCGTCCGCGTCAGATTCCGCAATCGATCGGCACGCCTCAAGGACACGAGGTTCAGAAGCGGCGTGCCATACTTGCTCACAGATCAGAATTGCAGCGAGGCGTGTTCGGTAGTTGGGTGCCGATAGAAATGCGAGCGCCGCTTCCTTGCTTCGGTTCATTTCTTCATAATGCGCTCCCGCCAAATCTCGTGGCGTGGCAAAGCGGGCATCCGTTGGGCCGGATGTGTTAGAACTGTTTTCTGAATTGTTCAAAGTAGAGTTCTCAGAGTTCTCCCCCCAGGCGCGTCGGCTTAGTGGGGGCGGCCGCTGCATGGTGCGCGGATCAAACCTCGTCGAGCTTGGGCAACAGCCAGGGCGAGCGGTACTCGGGCCGCGTCACGTATTGATTGGCGTCGTCGTCGCCGATGAAACGGTAGTTTTCGGAGTCGAACCGCAGGGTGCGGCCCGCCCGCCAGGCTGCGTTGCCCAAGTGGCACAGCACGCTGGAGGGGTGGCCCACGGTTTCCAGGTCGGCCGCCGGCTTCTCGCGGCTGCGCATGCAGTCGATGAAGTTCTGCGCGTGCACGGCATCGTTGTAGCTGCCGCTTCCTTCGGCCGCGGGTTCGCCCCGCGGCCCGAAGGCCCGCCAGCGGCCGTTGCCGATCACGATGTACCCCTTGTCACCGTACACGGCGGCCCCTTCGCTCTCCGACTCCATCGGATAAGGAGTCCAGACGCGCATCTCGTAGGTCAGCACCCGTCCGGGATAATCGAAGCTGACCTGCAGCGTGTCCGGCCACTCCTGGGCGTCGTCGAAATAGTACTTTCCGCCGGCGGCCGACACGCTCCGCGGGAATCCCAACGGCCCCTCGCCGGCCGCGGCCATCGCGGTGTCCAGCGCCCAACGGGCCATGTCGAGCCGGTGGACTCCGTCGTTGCCCAGGTCGCCCGTGCCGTAGTCGAAGAACCACCGCCAATTGCCATGGAAGCGGGCCGGATTGAAAGCGCGCGCTTGCGCGGGACCAAGCCACAGGTCGTAGTCGACGCCCGGCGGCGGTTGCCCGTCGGCCGGGTGGCCGATCGACCCCTGCCGCGAGCTCTCCCAGGCCTTGGCCACCAGCGCACGGCCCAAGTGGCCGGCCCGGATATACTCGATGGCGCCGGCCATGTGCTGGCCGCTGCGCGACTGCGTGCCCAACTGCACGATGCGGCCGTGCTTGCTGGCCGCCGCCACCATGGTGCGCCCTTCGAGCAGGTTGTGGCCGTCGGGCTTTTCGACGTAGACGTCCTTGCCGGCCTGGCAGGCCATGATGGTGGGCAAGGCGTGCCAATGGTCGGGCGTGCCCAGCACCAGGGCGTCCACGGCCGGATCGTCCAGCGCCCGGCGAAAGTCCTTGATCGCCTCGGGCCGGTGTGAAGCCTGCGAGACCGAGGCAACCTTCTCGGTAAGTACCGATTCGTCCACGTCGCAAACGTACTTGACGTCGACGTCCGGCAGCGAGGCAAACGTGCTCAATAGCGATCCGCCCCGGCCCCGCACGCCGGCGACCGCCACGGTCACGCGGCCGTTGGCCAGGTCCTTTGCTCGTGCTCGGTCGGCTCGAAGCGCCCCGCTTGCCACGGCCACGGCGGCCGCGGAACGCGTGGCGCTGGCCAGAAAATCACGTCGGTCCATGAGGTGGCTCCTTACTTGAAGCGAGTGCGGACACTGCCAGGCGGCCCGATCACCTTGCCCTTCATGCTCCACAAATAGCAGCCGTCACGCTGGGCGTGACGCAGCTTCCTCACGTCCCGGCGCGCCGGGATGAGGGCTACTTTACAGCCGGAAGTATAACCCCCGACCAGGCCGCCAGGCCAGCTAATCGGCGATTCGCGGCCGCTGAAAGAGGGCCGATCAGCCAGGCGCAGCCTGCATTTCCTGGCGGATGGCGTTCATCGGCTCGATGACCTGGTCGACGCTGTCCTTGAACAGGTCGCCGATCAACAGGTCGGTCAGGTGGCCTTTGTATTGCGGATAGCGGCGGACGAAGCGTCCGAAGCTGAAGCCGTCGTAGAACTCGCAGACCAGCCGCCGCATGCGGTCCATGCCCTGGCTGAACTCAACTTCCCACTTGCCGAGCTGTTCGGCCGAAAGATTTTCATTGGCCAGGCCTTCATTCACGGCGTCGGCAGCCAGTTGTCCCGATTTGAGCGCCAAGAGCACGCCCGAGGAGTAAAGCGGATCGAGGAACCCGAAGGCGTCGCCGACAAGCACCCAGCCGTCGCCCGCGGCCCGGCTGGAGCGGTAGGAATAGTCCTTGGTGGCGTAGAACTGCGATACGCGCCGGCCGATCGACACGCGCTGTTTGGCGGCCGGGCAGCGGTCCAGCTCTTCGTTGTAGATAGTCTCATGGTCGCCGCGGCCGTCGAACAGGTATTCGAACGACGCCACCACGCCGACGCTGACGATGTTGTTGTGCAAGGGGATGTACCAGAACCAGCCCTGCTTGCCCCTGGTCGACAGCACCAGGGTGGCCCCTTCGTCCCGGCCGCTGTCGCGATAGGCGCCTTCGTAGTAGGTCCACAAGGCGCCTTTTTTCAGCTTGGCGTCGGGGACGCGGAGCTTGAGCCGGTTGGCGATCAGGCTGCTCTGCCCGCTGGCGTCGACCACCACCTGGGAGCGCAAAACGTGCTGGCGGCCCTGAACATCCTTGATACGGACGCCGACGGCCCGCTCGCCTTCCATCAGCACGTCGAGCACGCGGACTTGCTCGCGGACCTCGACACCGTGCTCGCGGGCGTTGTCGAGCATCATCTGGTCGAACTCGCTGCGCAGCACCTGCCAGGTCTGCGAGCACTCGTGCGGCTTGTGGTCCATGAAGTAGAACGGCTCGGACAGCTTGCCGGTTTCGCTGACAAACTGCACGCTGTACTTCTTGACGAACGCGCTACCCTGCAGCTTGGGCAGCATGTTGAGCCGCTTGAGGACCCAGTAGGTCTCAGGAATCAGCGATTCGCCGATATGAAAGCGGGGAAACCGCTCGCGCTCCAGGAGGAGCACGCGGTGCCCTTGCTGGGCGATCAAGGTTGAAGCGGTCGAGCCGGCCGGCCCGCCCCCGATCACGATCACGGGCCACGACTCGGTCGAATCGCTGTGGTCATTGAGGCTCATGCGATCCATCCTGGTTGCGGACCGCTGAAGCGGACTCTTGCGGTGCGCCGGGTTTCGCGTCGTGGGGCCGGCGGGCGGCCTCGAGCAGCGTAATCAAGTCCCTCAACTCGGCCGGTTGCATGTGGCCCAACTGCTGCTGGTGGCAGCGGCGCACGGGCGCGGCCAGCCTGGCCAGCAGCTTCAGCCCCGCCGGCGTGATACCCACCTGGACCACGCGGCGGTTGCCGTCCTGGCGGCGGCGATCGACCAGGCCTCGCTCGGCCAGCTTGTCGAGCAGGCGCGTGATGTCCGGAGCGCGCGAGATCAGCCGGGCGGCGACTCGCAGGGTCGGCAGCGTGGCGGGATGCTCGGCCGCCAACAACCGCAGCGCGTTGTACTGCTGTGCCGTAAGGTCGTAACCAGCGAACAGAGCGTCCTCGAGGGCCCGCAGCCGGTCGTAGGACCGCCAGAGGTTGAGGAAGGCCTCTTGTTCCAAGGAGTCGAATCGCCGCCGCTTCGGGCCGGGAGCCGCGGCGGCCGCTTTTCGAGTTTTCGGAAATTTGGAGGTGGCGCGCATGCTCGTTTATACTTGTTTAGACAAGTGTGTGTCAAGCGGCCGGCACCACGCTCAGGAATCTTCATCCTGGCCGCCCGGCTCGAGCTTCAGGGCCACCGAGTTGATGCAGTAGCGCTGGTGGGTGGGGGCCGGGCCGTCGTCGAAGACGTGGCCTAGATGGCATCCGCAACGCTCGCATACGACCTCCGTGCGGCGCGTGAAGAAGCTGCGGTCGTCCTCGGTGCGCACGCTGCCGGGCATCGGGGCAAAGAAGCTGGGCCAGCCCGTGCCGGAATCGAACTTGGTCCGCGAGTCGAACAATTCGGCGCCGCAGCAGACGCACTGGTAAATGCCCGGCTGCTTGGAGTTCCAGTACTCGCCGGTAAAGGCCCGCTCCGTCCCCTTCTGCCGGCACACCTTGAACTGCTCCGGCGTGAGCTGGCGTTTCCATTCGTCGTCCGACTTGGATACTTCGAATTCGCTCATGAAGCACCTGGTCCCTGGCTTGCCGATTGCCGCCAGGGTACACTGCCGGCTCATCACGATCAAACAGCTTCCTCACGCCCCAGCGTGAGGGCTACTGCGTACCCGAGGACAACCATGCACGCGATCAATGTCTGGTTGACGGTCAAAGAGGCGGACCAGGTCGACACGATCGTCGCCTTGTTGGCGGAGGCCGCCCGCAAGTCGCGGCAGGAAGCGGGCTGCCTCCGCTTCGACGTCTATCATTCGCAATCCGACCAGCGGCGGTTCCTGCTGGTCGAGCACTGGGAATCGGAAGCAGCTCTGAACACGCACCGCCAGGGCGAGGCCTACACGACCATCTACCAGCCGCGGATCCTGCCCCACGTCGAGCGCGAGCCGCACGTCGCGACGTTGCTCGAGTAAGGATCGGCCGAAAAACAACTTCCTCACATCGCAACTGGGGCACGCTTATCGCTTTGCCCCAGCCACCCAGTCGGCATCTACTCTCTGGCACCTGGCTTATTGCTTCGGCCCCAGCACCGGCCCGTCGCCGATGATGAAATAGCCACCCGGCAGGGGGCCATTCCCCGTGGCGAAGGCCGCAAACGCCGGGCAGAGCCGTTCGGCCCTGGCCGCCTGGTCCCGGACCGATTGGACCGAGCGGCGGCTTCGATCGTGGGGAACCACCACGGTGGCGCAGTCGAACCCGACGTTGCCCGACTCGTCCGTGGCGGTGACCAGCACCAGGTAGACGCGGCCGTCGGCGTTCCCCTTGCGTTCGCTGCGCAGCCGGAGGCTGCCGAGCGCGATGTTCTTGGCATCGGGTGAATGGCGTCCGTCGCCGGTCGCCTCTTCATCGTCCTCGTCGCCGAAGACCATCACGTCGATCGCGGGATCAGGATCGCACGCGTCGCTGACCCGCGCTCGGAGGCCAACGTTGATCAGATTATGGTTGGGCGGCCAGAGCATCGAGCGTGCCACCGAGGCATTGACCGTGGGAGCTATTGTATCGGCGACGATGACGATGCGGACGGCCGTGGCAGTCTGCTCGGGAGTTGAAGAGTCGGTTGCGGTGTACGTAATGCGATATCGACCGGGCCGGCGAGTGTTGACCGAGCCACTGATTTCCAGCTCATAAGGACGTGAGCCTCCCGAGATAGTGGCTCCCAGTTCACGATAGGAGTCGACGCCACACTCCAGCGTCATCGGGTTGGGGCCGTTCACGGTGACTTCGAGTGGGGCCTGTGCAGCCGCTTGAGCGGCCATGGCCAGACCGATCACCAGTGCCAACGACGCTCGCTTCCCCCACGGGGTGTTCGGCAGATTCATCACTTGGGTCTCCCTTGATGATTGAATGAAAGGACGAAGAACCTGGTTCGAGACGGCTCACCTTGTTGTGGGGCCTTCAAGGGTTTTGTCTGCGCCGTACTACGCCAACTCTTTCCCGGTTTATTGCCCGCCGGGCATGCTGACCTGACAAGAACGGGTGGTCCAGCGCCCGCCATGCACGATGAGTCGCGCGCGGTCGCTGCCGGTTGGATCGGTTTCTATTGGGGCAAAACGCCCGCGGAGTAATCGCGAATCGAAAACGATTGCCGACGCCATCACGGGCGGCTGGCTGGAACGGTTCCTAGCGCGGGCCACGAATCGCCGCGGACGGGGCGGCCGACTCGAGACCCGCGAGGTCTGGCGGACTGCCCTGCGCTCAAGGCGGCTGGCTCGCAAGGCAGTTTTCGTACCACATCGCGGGAAATGCACGCCGGGAAGCAAGAACAGGCAGGCAGGGGCTCCACAAGCAGGCAGGGGCTTCGGCAATGCCGCAGGGCGGCCATGGTGGCATTTTCTGGTCTTTTTTGGCCTGCCAACGGAACCGAATAGGCTCCAGGCGGGTCTTATTTGTGCCGGACGACACTGCTTCTCGGCAGCCGGCCAAGCCGGCAGCCTCCAAGCAGTGGCACGGTGCGACAGGCCCGCGGGCGGCAACCGCTTGGCGCGCACCGGTCCGCTGGGGTAAGGTTATTATGCCGAAGAGTTTGCCGCGAATTGCGGCATCCGGCAGCTCAGGGGCGAACAACACCGATGGTCAAGTCTGTCTTTCAACATTCCGCCGTGGCAAGCGGCCTGGTCACGCAGCAAGAGCTCGATGAAGCGATCGAGCTCGTGCGGGCCGATCCCGAGCGGCCGGAGGCGGCCCCCAGCGACGAGCGGATCGCCGCCAGGCTCGTGGAGCTCGGCCGGCTGAATCGCTGGCAAGCCCAGGAATTGCGAAAGGGGCGGACCAAGTTCACGCTCGGCCCATACCATTGCATCGACTCGATCGGACGGGGCGGCATGGGCGAAGTGTACAAGGCCGAGCACTCGATCATGGGACGGGTGGTAGCCGTGAAGGTCTTGCCGCGCAGCAAGTCGAGCCCGGAAGCGATCGCCAGCTTCGCTCGCGAGATACGCACGCAGGCCCAGTTGGACCATCAGAACCTGGTTCGGGCCTACGATGCGGGGCACGACGGCAACGTTCACTTTCTGGTGACCGAATACGTTCCGGGCCTGGATTTGCGGAAACTGGTCCGCCGCCAGGGCCGGTTGGGGATGTCGGCGGCGGCCGCGATCATCGTCCAGGCGGCCCATGGCTTGGGCTATGCGCACAGCCGCGGGCTGATCCATCGCGACGTGAAGCCGGGCAACCTGTTGGTCACTCCCGACGGGCACACCAAGGTTTCGGACCTGGGGTTGGCCGGTTACTTCGACGAGTCGGACCAGGTCGACGTACACGGCAGCAAGGTGGTGGGCACCGCCGACTACCTGGCGCCTGAACAGATTACGGAGCCGAACCGTTTGTCGCCGGCCAGCGACATCTATTCGCTGGGCTGCACCTTGTACTACGCGGTCACCGGCAAGGTCCCCTTCCCCGGCGGAACATCGCGTGAGAAGGCGCACCGGCACTGCCAGGTGCTTCCCTTGGATCCGCGCCGCAAGAACCCCGAGCTAAGCGACGAGTTCGTCGATGTCATCGCCGATATGATGGTCAAGAGCCCGGACGAGCGGCTGCAAACGGCCTCCGAGGTGATCGAGCGTCTGGCGCCGTGGATGCCCGGGCCCGAGACCGCGGTCAGCCGGCAGGTCCAGGTGGCCGGCATCGGCGTGCCGGTCGACCGTTCTCCGCCGCGGCGACCCATCCTGCCGGTCCTGGGCGACACCGAGCCGAACTTCCTCGTCCAGCCGGCCGACGAGCCCGGCCAGGGCGAAAGCCCCAGCCAGCTCTCGGTGGGCACCCAGCCGATGGCTTCGGCCAGCCAGGACACTTTCCCGTTCGTGCTGCACGATCGCACGACCCGCGACTGGCACGAGACGATTGGCAACGTCTCGCCGCTGGTCAAGGTGCTGATTCTGATCGGCATGATCGCCGCCATCGGCACGCTGGCCGCCGTTGTCTTCAGCCTGGTATTGGCCGCCATCGCGTAGAACGAATGAATTGGTTCTACGGGCCCGCCGAGGCCGTCTGCGAGCGCAGCGCGTGCAACTCGGATTCGAGCTGGTCGATTTGGCGCTGATCGAGAAAGCGAACGACCACCTGCCGCGTGTCGTCGAACAGCTTGTCGATTTTCCTCTGAATGAGCTCGTCGGTCGTGGCCGTGCGCCGCCTTTCGAGGGCGATCATCGTCATGAACTGCTGATGACTCCCCAGCCGGCGCAACTGCTCCATGAACCGCTCGGCCTCCTCGAGCTTGCCCTCGTCCATCCGCGCCCGCACCCGTGTCATCAGCACCTGCCTGCGGGCAATGATGTCGACAAATCGCCGCTGCAGACCAGTGATCACCCCCTCGGCCGCCAGCCGCTGGTCGTCGTCGGGTATCTCGGCCGCGGCCACGGAAAACAAGCCGGGCAGCATGGGCAAACGGGCCAACAGCTCGCCCCCGTTCTTGACCAGCAGCACCCGAAGACCGGCCGAGTCGGCTGGCACGAGCAGCTCTCCCTGACCGTCGGTGCGGCCGACGAGATGGGTGGCCGTGGCATGGGGTGGGTGCGAGTACACTTCGTAGCCGGCCAGCCGCCGCTGGGGATCGGTGCGCGACTTGAGGACCAGCCGGGTGGGCAGCCCGGACGGGCGAACAGCCAAGGCCACCTGTTCCACGGGGCCGCGTCGGCGACCGCTGAGCGGGCTGCGCAGCCCGCTATGAAGCGTCGAGGTGAGCTCGGCGCCGGCCAGGCTCTCGACGGCCATGAATGTCCACTCGAGCGGTTCGATGCGGCGCGGCTTTCCGTCGCGGTCGTTGTAGCGGATCACCGGACGCAACACGCTGCCTGGGCCGATCCAGCTCAGCGTGGGGTCGAGGGGGGGCAGGCCGCCGGCGCGCAGCCGCAACCGCACCTGTTTTCCCTCGACCTGTTCAATCCGGGCCAGCGGCGCGAACGCGCCCAGGACCGCTTGAAACGCCTCTTCACCCAGCAATTGTCTTTGCCGAACGTGCCTGGAAACGGTGGTCCCCAGCAGACGCGTCTGGAGATCGAGCTCGCGGGCGCCGATCGTCCAACCACCCTGCCCCGCAGTCAAGGTGACGAAAATCAGCTTGTCGGCCTCGAGTTCGACCAGTGACTGCGGCACCTGTTCGACGCTCAAGGCTGCCAGACCGTCGAGCAGCGCCGGGCGCAGGTCGTCGGGGGCCGGCCCGGATTGAAGGATCCAGGCGGCGCCCACCGCCGTGTCGGTCCGCTCGGCCAGGACGGCCCGCATCGATTCGGCCAGCCGCTCGGTGAACTCGGGCCGATTGTCGACGGCCATCAACACGCGGATGCGATAAGGCGTCAAGTCCCAGACCGACTGCGCGTCGGCCTGCCGGGCGCCGGCCAGCCAGGCTGCGAGCACCAAGGCAAGCCCGGACGCCAGGCGCCAGAGCGATCGCGCCGTCCGCGCTGCACTCGTTCTCGAGTGCGGCGGATTTGCGACCGGGCACGAGCGGGGATGCCGACGGCTCATGGCGTCTCCGGAACTTGGAACTTGCCCCGCCAGCGTTCGACAAATTGATACAAGAGCACGGGTTGCGAGCCGACCCCCTCCAAGCTCTTGTGGTAAGCGAAGTGTTCCATCATCTGCCACAAGGGGATCACCGCGACGTCATCGGCCGCCAGGTGATGGACCTGTTGGAGTCTCTGGCTGGCCTGTTTCCAATTGGCCGCCTGGTCGACACTCCGCAGCGCCAATCCGATGTAGGGGCTGGCCCCGCCCAGGATCCCGTCGGGGCCGAGCAGTCGGCGGGCATCGACGACCGGCTCGTCGACGATAATCTCGGCATAGACCAGGTCGTAGTCGCCACCCGGCGGCGCCACGTCGCCGGGCGGCAGCTCGACCAGCTCGACGGCGATCTTGATCGCTCTCAGATGCTTCTGGATCGCTTCGCACGCCTGCCGGGCAATGTCGTGCGGCGGATGGGCCAGCACCAGGGCCGGCAGCGCGGCCAGCTCGGCTTGTCCCTTGGCTTTGGCCTGGACGTTGATTTCCGCCAGGGCCACGCCCGACAAGGCGATCGCCAACTGCGGGTCATAATCACGCGGCTCGACATCGGCGTTGTACGCGTATCGCAGCGGATCGTCGAAACCCAGTCCGGCCGGAAATGGGCCGCTGATCACCTGGCAACCCGGCATGCGGCGGCCTCGCAGCAGGTGCCGATCGAGGATCAGTTGGCGATTGATGCCATAGACCAAGGCCCGGCGAAACGAGGGGCTGGCAGTGAACGGGCGGTTCAGGTTGGGCAGCAAGCAGATCAACGTGGGCAGAGCGTACCGTTCGACGACCAATTGGCCCTCGGACTGAAGCGGCTCGACGTCCCAAGGGTTCAGGCGGTCGAGCACCTGGATGCGTCCCTGCTTCAGCGCGGCGACCGCCTGCCGGGAATTGCCGAAGTAACGCTCGATGATTTCCTTGGGGCTGGCCGGTTCCGAGGCGAAATACTCAGGGCTGGCCACGTAACGCACCTGGCCGGCGTCGCGCTGGGCAACCACGTAGGGGCCGATGGCGCCGGCCGAATGAATCGAGTTGGCGGGAAACAGCGGCGTCTGGAGCATGCCCTCGGGCCGGACGTGCGACCAGTTCAAATCGACGGCCACCTCATACACGTCGCGGACTTCGACGCCGGCAAACAGTTGCGCCCAGTCGAGCTGGCAGTCGGGATGAGCCGGATCGGCCAGGTCCACCAGCCGCCGGGCCACGTCGACGCCGGTGACGCTCGCCTCCGTGCCGGGCCAACGGATGCCGCGCCTGAGTTGAAATACCAGCCTGTGGCCGAAATCGCCCGGCGGCTTGGATAGTTCGCCCAGCGGGCAAGCATACTGGCCTCCCTCGGCGGTTACCGACTCGAACTCGACCAGCAGCCTGTGCAACAGCCGGCCGCTGCGCCGCGAGCTCCAATCGACCAGCCGGCTGCCCGGCTGAGCACCGGCGGGCATCGTCACGCCCACCGTGACCCGCGGATACCGCCGGTAAAGCTCATCGAAAAATGCTTGCGCCGAGGGAATCGTCGGCCAGACGTCCAGCACGTGCATTCCTTCGGCCCAGGCCTCGGGCAGTTCGCCTGCCTCCATCCGAGCGCGGGCGCCGGTCAGGAGTTCGGCGGCCTCGGCCTGCCAGCGCTGAGACCACCGTTGGGCCACGGAGTGCCCTGGAAAGCGAGCCGCCAGGGTTTCGACCAGCCGGCGGCCCGAGCGGTGGTCGTTCGCGGCAAGGTGCTGTTCGACCAACTTGTCGGTCGCCGCCCCCATGGCCACCGGCAGGTTGGGGTACTGCGGCCGGACCGCGTACAGCTCGTTCAAGAGCGCCAGCGCGTTCTCGAACTTTCCCCGCCGCTGCCAGGCCTCGGCGTCCTTGTACAGATAGGCCGCCAGGGCCGCATCCAGCCCCTCCATCTCGGCATGGTTTCGCTCGAGGAAATCGAAATAATCGTAGGCTTCGTCGAACTTGCCGGCGTTGACCAAAGCCCGCGCCTCTTCGAGCACCAATTGCTCGAAGAAGCGGACTTCGGCGATATCGCCCCACAGCAGCTCGTATTCCTGGGTTGGCTCGTCGGTTTTTCGGACGATCAGCTTGTCGGAATCCTTGCGGTCTTCCGGCACTCTTCGTCCGGCCAGTTCCAGCGGCAGCACCTGGATGACGGTCTTGAATTCATCGTCCAGAACGATCTCGTCGTAAGGGTCCTGCTCGAACAAGCGGACCCTCGCCTGGCCGACGGCGGGTTCAGCCGCGCTTGGGGCGTCGGCGGGGGCCTGCCAAGCCAGGGCACGCCAGCCGGCCAGCGGCAAGCCGCACCCCAGTGCCAGCGCGACCAGCCACGCTCGCAGTTGCAGCTTGTCAGCGGTTTGCAGTGCACGGAAAAAGTTGCGGTGCATGTCCTGTGTCGCGATTTGTCGCCGTTGCCGGCAAGGTGCTCTTTAAGGCTGCCTGGTCACGAGCAGCGTTCCGTCGGCGGCAGACAGAAGCAGCCGCTCGCCCACGGCCACCGGCCCCGCGCCCAGGGGTTGTCCTACGTCGAAGCTGCCAAGTTCCTGCCCCGTGCCGGCCGCCAGCCGGTACACAGTTCCCGAGACCGAGGCGACAATCAGCTCGTCGCCGTCGGCCCAAGGCGTGCCGGCCAACGGGCCATGCGCTAGCGCGATCCGCCAGACCTGCTGCTGCTCGTCGAGAGAGAACAACTCCTCGCTCGCGGTAGAGACAAGCAGCCGCGAGCCGACCTTGGCCGGCCCCCAAGCCACCGGGCTGCCCAACGGCCAACTCTCTCCCGGCCTCAAATCGGGCAGCTCGAAGGCCAGCAGATAGGCGGCCGCGTTCACCACGTAGGCCGAGTCGCCCAGGGCCACCACGGGGTCCGCGACAGCCGAGTTGACTTCCGCCTGGGCGAGCGCAACCAGGTGCGGTTGAGGCTGGCGGGCGATGCCAAGCCGGTACAGTGTGGTGCGGCCGTCGGCGATCAGCAGCTCGTTTTCATTCAACACCGCGGGGGGGCTCCAATCGAACTGGACGCCCGCCTGGAGGCGCGGCTGAAATGGCTCGAGCAGTGGGTTGCCCGAGGTCGGATCGAGCACGTGGATCAGGCCTTCGCGGCCCGCAACGGCCAGGCCGTTGTGGAAGCTGGCTGCCGGCGCGGCGACGACGCCTGGCAGCATGATCGACCGCCATTGGTTCGAGCCGCGGGGGCCAGCCACCAGAGCCGACGATTGTCCGGGCTCGACCGCCGCCAGCAGGCCGCCGGGCAGGACCGTTACCGAACGGCTCGAGAGCGGCTGAGCGATGGCCGCCACCGCCGCCGATTGTCGCGGCGCATGGCCGGTCCATTGCGGCTCCAGCTCGAACAGTCCGCCGGCGGACGTCACCAGGGTCACGTTGCCTTGGTCATCGACAACCGGCTCGCCGGCGGGAGGCGCAGCGAGCTGGGTTTCCCAGAAGCGGCCGCCGTCGGAGGAATTGACCGCCGAAACGGCGACGCCCGGCAGGTTGCTCTTGCCGCGGACGTGAAACAGCACGTCGCCGATCAAGCGCGTCGGCTGCACAAAGGCGTCGCCCTGGTCCTTGATCCAGCGCGGATCGAGCCGGCCTCGCGCGGATTGGATGTCGTAGTGCGTCAGGTCGCCGCCGGCGATCCAGAGCTGGCCGCCGCGCAGCAACGGAAAGCGGATGCGCGGAGAGATGTCCTCGGCCGGTTTTTCCGTCGACTTGGTCAGCGGCGATCCCTGCCCCGGAGCGGAAATCTCGAACGAGTACAGCGCTCCCCGGTTCGTCGCCACGACCAGCGTGCGGTCCGCCGCCACCAGCGGAGCGAACACGTGGCCGGACAACGGAATGTCGGCCTGCACCTGCCGCAGCGACAGCCCGTTCTCGTCCGACAGCAGCACCCGCAGCACCGAGTCGGTGGCACCGCGGTTCTCGGCGATGATCAAGTATCGGCTCACGACCAGCGGCGGCACTCGGATGCTCTCCGGCTCGTGTCCCAGGTAGAGCACTTGATGGCACTGCCCGCCGTCCATCGAGAGCACGTACAGGTTGGCGTTCTCGCCCAGTTGATAGAGAAACTGCTCGCGGGCGTCGATCACCGGCCCCACCCGCAGTCCCTGCGGAATTTGCACGAAGCCGGGCGACTCACCCGTGTCGAGCGCGATCGTGATCAAACGGCCGGCGCGGGTGGCGATGAACACCCGGTCGCGCAGCACCACCGGATGGGCGTCGAACGCCTCGCCGATCGGGTGGCGCCAGCGGGGTTCGCCCGTCCGGCCGTCGACGCGCAGCACCTCGTGCCGGGCCGCGTCCACAACCAGCGCGTCGCTGAGCGGATCGGCCGTGATGCCGCGAGGCACGAAATCGGTGTCGAAGCCCACGAACCGCCGCCACAGCAGCCGCCCGGTTGAGGCGTCCAGTCCCCAGGCCGAGCCGCCCCCCAGGGCATAGACCACTTGTCCCCCCACGCCGGGCGCCGAGCCGGGCGTGCCGGCGGCCAGCGGCGCCTCCGACTCGATGACACTCTCCGGGGCCCCCTGCTCGGCCGCCCGCCGGTCCGCCTTGTAACTGACGCCGCCCAGTTGGGCCTGGGAGACGGCGGCCACTGCTTCTTGCAGGCGCTCGCTGCTGGCCAGTTCGGGATACGCTTTCAGGAGCTGCCGCCTGAGGTCGTAGGCGGCCTGGGTGTTGCCCCGCTCGACCGCCTGCTTGATGCCGGCAATCGCTTCCTCGAGGGAGACGTCGCGGTTCAGCAGCCGCGTCGTTATGGCCAGCGAGGCCGTGACGTCCGTCATCCTCTGCGTCGGGTGCATCGAGCGGGGCACGTACTTGTCGATCATGGCCAGCGCCTCGCGCGATTGCTCGACCATGGCGGCATCACCCTGTTCGCGGGCCTGTTTGGCCAGTCCCTCGGCAATCGTGGGCAACAGCGCTGCCAGCTCCAAGCGGGCCTCGGGGAACTCCTTCTCGGTCGAGATTTCCGACACGATCTTCCTGGCGGTTTCGAGCGTCTTGGGCCAGTTGGACGCGTTCTCGACCGCCTGGCGCATCAGCGCCATGCCACGGTGCACCCGCGCCAGGCTCACGCCCACGTGCGACTCATGCCGCTGGAGGTAGTGATTGAACTTGTTGATGGCTTGCACATACGAGCCGGCCTTGTAGTCGGCCTCGGCCGCCGCCAGGGCCTGGTCTCCCGTTTCGCGATTCAGCCGCCAGACGAGAAAGGCGCCCAGGATCAGCAACAACAGCAAGGAGCCGCCGCCGATGAGCAGCAGTGGAGAATCCCAGACGCTGCGTTCGGCCGGAGGCGGCCGCCTCCCGTCGGCTTCGTCGGCCAGCACGGCGTCGTACAAGGCCCCCTCGCCAAACAGCTCGTCGAGCCGAGGAGCCGCCGCCGGCCTGGCAGCGGGCGCACGCGAGGGTTGAGGCGCGGGGGGTGGGGCCGCGGCCGGCCGGGGAGTGCCCAGCCAGCGCGCGCCTCCGCCGGGCTGGACGGGGCGCTCGGTGGGAGCGGCCCGAGGCGCCGGCGGCGGCGAGGAAAATATCTCCAGCTCCTCGTCGGACGGCGCGGGCTTCGGCCTGGGCCGGGTGCCGGCCCGTTCGTCGTCCAGGGGCAGCAGTTCCAACTCGTCGTCATCGTCGAGCGGTGCTGTGCGTGTGTCGGCCTGGCTGGGCGGCTGCAGCAGCAGCAGCCGCTGGCCCTGCGCCAAGGTGATGTGTTCCTTGGCCACCAGCCATTTGACGGCCGTGCGCACGTCGGCCTCATGCTTCGACTTTTCCAGCCGCTGCTTCAGTTCCGACACCACGTCGGACGAAACGAGGTTGCTGCGCTCGATGACCGCCAGAACGCTTTCGATGGTTGCCATGAATCAGGTGCTTCGATGCTGGGGTTTGCAGCTTGCGGATCTTGCCACGGCGGCCGGCGTCACGTCACAGTTCGTCGTCGGCGTTGGCCAGGCGCACTTCTTCCATGCCGGCCACGGTGCCGGCGTCCAGCGCCATCACTACTTTCTCGTGCCGCGCGTCGCCGCTGGCCATGACCAGCAGCTTGCTGGGCCCCGGCGACGTGCTGCCGGGGCTGCCTTTGCGGGCTTCGCGGAGCCGCGACAGCAGTTCCTGCTCGCTGGGCGCTTCGGAGCCGTTGACCCATACCGTGTTGTCCTTGTCGATCTGCACGATCACGTAGTCGTCGTCCTGCTCGATCTCGTTGAGCGTGCGGCTTTGCGCGGCGCCCTCGGTGACGTCCGGAGCAGGTATCTCCAGCGACTTCTGCAAGGCAAAGGCGGCCGTGACCATGAAAAAAATCAGAAGCAGAAACACGACGTCGACCATCGGCGTCATGTCGAGCCCGTCGTCCTCGATCTGCTTCTTTCGCAGCGAGATCTGGTCGCCGCCGGCATCGGCCGGCACGGCCGCCATCGATGCCACGCTGCTCACGCCCGGCCCGGGCGCGGCGGCCGCTACCGGCGCCGGAACCACCTGCACCGCCTGGCAGCCGTTGCAACGCACCAGCTTGCCGGCATATTCGTCCGGGGCCTTGAGAGGCTTGTTGCACTGCGGGCAGATAAAGTGAATCGGCATCGTCTAGTCCACTTCCATCACGGCCAGGTTCAAACTCATGCCCTGCACCGAGCCGGCCGCTGCCGCCACACGCGCCACGTCGCGGTGCAGTACACCTTTCTCGGCCTTGATCAGCACCGCGTCCTTCCCTTCGGCAAAGGCCTCCTCGGCCGCCTCGCGCAAGCGGGCCTCCTGTTGCGCCGAATCGCCTTCCAGCGGCTGGCCGACCTTGCCGTCGGCCAGGTAGATCAAGGCAGGGCCGGCGCCGCCGCTATCGGCCAACGAGATAATCAGCGACGTTTGCACGCGGACCCCCACGCCGGTCCGCGCCGGGGCCAGGTCCAGCGCGGTCTGGGCATCGGGCGTCGACGTGACCGTGAAGAAAACGAGCAGCAGGAATACGCAATCGATCATGGGCGTGATGTCCATCTCGGTATCCGCCTTGAGCCTCTTGCGAGGGATCAAGGACCATCCCGCGTCGTGCGCGGCCGGTTGCTGTATGCTGGCCGTGGCCATGGACTAACGGACCCCCTCGGCAGCCGGCTCCAGTGCCATCTTGAACGTCTCCATGAAGCGGTTGATCCCGTCGGTGGCCAGGTCTTCCATCTTGCGCATGCGGATCTGCACGCTGGCCACGCACAAGCTGAGCGGAATGGCGATGGACAGGCCCACAAAGGTGGTCATCAGGGCCAGCGAAATGTCGCCCGCCAGGTGCGTGGCGTCGACCTTTTGCTGGCCGGCCAGCTTGCCGAAGGCGGCCATCATGCCCAGCACCGTGCCCAGCAAACCGAGCATCGGAGCGCTCTTGATCACCGTGAAGACCCACGTCAGGCGGTATTCCAGGTCCGAGAGCACGTCGCGCTGGAAGCGGTCGGACAGCAGTTGCCGCACCTTGGCGAAGCCCAGGTCGCGGTTGGCCAGGGCCAGCAGCATCAACTGCGGCACAATACGCCGGTCGCCTTCGCACAGCTCGGAGGCGGCGTCGAAGTCGCCAACGGCCAGGTTGTCTTCCACCTGGGAGATGAACTCGTTCTGGGCCTCTTCACTTCGAAAGCGAATCTGCGCCAGCCGCCGCCAGACCACAATGATGCAGAAGGCGCCCCACAGCGCGTCGAACGCCTGAAGAACATAAATACTGTTGCCGGCAAATTGGGCGAGTCCCGACAAGTCGCTCATACGGTTGGTCTCTTTACAGGTAAGCCTGGTCGATCACGTAGAATTCAAAGCCACTAGCCGCCTGGCGAATGCCGAAACGTGTCTTGCGAATCTCCGAGGCGTCGCGGCCCCGGAAGCTCCGCTCCAACTGCAACAGCATCTGCTCAACGTGGTCCGGGTAGAACTGCAGGATCACTTTGCCGCCGGCGGCAACCCCGGCCCGCGTCAACAGCTCGCGGTCGGCCTCTTTCAGCTCGCCTTGCCGCCACGACATGTAGAGCCGCCGCTCCTCGGTGCGGGGACCGCTGCGCCGGTCCGGCGTCGGCTGGGCCACGTTGTAGGCGTACAACACCTCGTTGGCCCCGCCCAGAACCCCCAATTCGATGCCGAAGTGCTGCAGGATCCGCGCATAACCTTCCAACGTGGTCCCCTGGTCGAAGTGCACTTCCCAACGCATGTGCGGAGGAACGCCCGGAGGGCCCTCGCCGGCTCCAAACCCCGGCTGGTCGCCCGCTCCCTCTTGCCGGCCCCCGCCCTGGAACTCCTCTAGCTGTTCGGTCAGGGCCGGATCGTCCAGGTCGGCCTGCCGCGTGGCCACGGCATCGATCACGGCCGCCAACGCTTCCTGGAATTGCGGCTCGACCAGGTCGCTCTCCTGGGCAATGTCCTGCGGCGAGGGCGAGTCCAACTGCATGCTCTCCCCCACCACTCCGCTCTCCATGCCGCCGCTCACCTGTTCCAGCCGTACCGGAATCGACTTGAACGGAGGAAAAAACATCTTGATGCTCAGCCAGGCGATCAGAAGACAGAACACCACCACGCCGATCAGGATCAGCAAGGCCAACAGCATGCTGGCCACGTTCTCATAGGGCGACACCTTGAGCGGCAAGGGACTTGCCGCCCGCGGCCTGCCACTGGGTAATCCGGCTACCGTCGTCACGGGTCCTACTCTTGCGGGTCTGCCACCGGGCGAATGGACCGATACCAGGATTCCCAATGATCGACCGCGCGAATCCGCTCGGCCTGGTCCGGCTGCCGCGGGGCGGAGCCGCCGATGAACTTTCGGCTGATGAACCTCAGGCCATCGAAGGCGGCCCGAAAGACTTCGGCATCGGGATCATCCAGGGCCTCGATCAACAAGGGCACTTCATCCAGGTTGCGGGTGCGGGCCAAGGCGCGCAGCGCCGCCGCCCGCGCCGCGGGCGAGTCGCCGCCGGCCAGCTCCCGAAGCCGTTGGGCGTTCTGGCTCAGGATCTCACGCTGGCCCTCGGCCGTCAGCTCTTCCAGCGCGGCCAGAGCCGACTGGAACTCGGGGCCGTCGGGATCCTTCATCTTCAGCAATGTGTCCTCCGCCGGACCCGAAAGCGGCTTGGCCACCACGCTTCCCAAGCGCATTTGAATGCTGTCGCCGGCCGGCAGGCCGCGGCCGCCGGCCAGCGTGCCGGATCCAAACGTGTTGGCCCGCTGGATGCCGGTCTGCGTGGACCGCAGCAGGAAGAGGATGCCGAAGGCGGTGTCGGCCACGATGTGGCTTTCGGGGGGACTCTCCCAGCTTCCGTCCTGGTTTTGCGTCTCGCTGAGGACCTTGAAGCCCTCATCGTACCAGTTGCCGCTGGGCTGATTGCCCGGCGCCGTGTCGCGGAAGCTGTAGTACCGCTCCAGGGCGTACATGTAATAGTGGGCCCACTGGTCGGGCTTGAGCGTGAAGTTGGCCTGGAGATACTTATCGCCGCGCGCTTGGGCCTGTGCCAGGCGGCCTTCGTCCACCGTGTGCCGCCGCTTGACGGCGTCGCTGTCGCCCACGGGCTTCAACTTGCCGGGCAACTGGTCGAGTCCTTCCCGCGCGTTGTTGGCCCGCAGGTGGTCGGCGCAGATGTACAGCGTGCTGAGACCCGCCGCCGACAGGCTCAGCCTGGTCTGGGTCTGCCGCACCAGCTCGAAACTCCCCGGATCGTTTCCTTGATACCCGTGGGCGCCGCTGGGATCCTGGGTGCGCATCAGCCAGTTGGTCGCCCGCTCCCAGGTGCTCAAGGGGGTCGCGATGCCCGACTGCTCGGCGGCCCACAAGCCGAGCACGCCGTATTGCGTCTGCGATGTGTCGCCGGTCTTGCCATCCTTGTGCTCGGGCGGATAACCCCATCCACCGTTCGGCTTCTGCAGCGCCAGCAGGTGGTCGGTGAGCCTCTGCATCTCCTCGCGGTACTGAAGCGGGTCGAGCTCGAAGAAGAAAATCAGGGAGACCCCCGTGCTATAGACGTCCATCCGTACCGGGTTGCCCGTTCCTTCGGGGATCGAGTTCTGGATGGCGGCGACCGCTTCCAACACCCGGGGATGGTTCTTGCCGTCGTTGGGATCCTTGCCCTTGTAATACTTGAGCATGCACAACCCAATCAGCGCCTTGGCGCCCGGAGGGGTGTTGAACTGCTTGTACATGTGCCCAGGCGGGAGCGGCTTTTCGAAGAACGCGACCGCCCTGGCTACCAACTGCTGCACCTCGGGACTCTCGGGCGTCAGCGCTCGGGCAGGGGCCGGCACGAATTGCGACAGCGCCAGTCCCGCCAGCGCAAGCAGGCCAACTTCAGCGCGCAAGCCGCCAGGCAGCCAACGATGGCATCGACTGCGGTGAATACTCGCTGGGCAATTCATCCAGGGATCCTCGACTGCCAGCGACTGCGACCGGACCCCGGACGGGCGCGGATCCACAGCCTGGGCCCTGTCCCATTTCCACGACTTGCCGGATGGAATGCGTCCGCCGCTGACAAAGGACAGCCGCCCCGTTGCGCTTTGTTGATCGTAATCCCGCCCGGCGGGAGTGTCAAGTTGCGGCCAACGGCACAAGTGTTTGATATGTCGGAGTTTGCCGCTTCGCACGGGCCCCGCGACTTCACCTCTTGCCCGGCGCTTTGCCGACGATCCGACGCTCGAACCGCCGCAGCACCACCAGGATGATCCACGACAGGATCGTGGACGTCACCGCGGGCCCGATCCAACCGGCACCCACCGAGAAGCCGATGGCCGCCGTCAGCCAGATGCTGGCGGCCGTAGTCAATCCTTTGATCTCCCCCTGGTCGGTCATTTTCAAGATGGCGCCGGCGCCGAGGAACCCGACCCCTGCCGCTACGCCTTTGACGATCTCCGCCAGGTTTGCCTTTCCGGCCGCGGCTTCGACGGGCACCAGCGTGAACAGCGCCGCCCCCAGCGCCACCATCATATGGGTCCGCAGTCCGGCCTGATGTCCATGGGCTTCGCGGTCGAAGCCGAGCACGCCGGCCAATACGACCGCCACGATCAGCCGCAGTGCAACCCGCAGCATCTGCGCGTTTTCCGGATCGGAGGTCCATTCGGTCCAGAATCCGTCCATTGGGCAACCTGCTGCTGAGAGGGTCGGGTGAGGCGAGGCTTGCGAAAAGCCAGCTTATCCGCGGCAGGCACCGCTTGCCAACGTTGCGGACCCTGATCGGATTGAGATAAACTCGGCCAAAACCTATTATCGCTGCTCCCGGCGTCAGGGGCCCAGCCAGTCCACTTTTTTCGTCTCTGGCCGCGTCTCCGGCTCCCGATTTGCAGTCGAGCCGAGCGGTGAACCAAATGCCCGAAAAAACTTCGGTCAATGCCTCCCTCGAGGCCCCATGCAATTGGGACGGCTGGCTCGACCGGTATCGCTCGGTCCGCGGCCTCACCGAACACCTGTGCACGCCACTCGAAGTCGATGATTACCAGCTCCAGTCGATGGCTGAGTGCAGCCCGCCCAAGTGGCATCTGGCGCATACCACCTGGTTCTTTGAAACGTTCGTCCTGGCCGATCATGCCAAGACCCGCACACCGTATCACCCGGCGTTCGCGCTCTTATTCAATTCCTATTACGAGGCTCTTGGCGAACGTTGGCCGCGGCCTCGGCGGGGATTGCTCTCCCGCCCTACCGTGGCCGAGATCTATACTTACCGCCATGCCGTTGACGAGCAGATGGCCGGTCTGCTGGAGCACGCGTCCGAGCGACTGTTAGAGGTGGTTGTTCCGCTGCTGGATTTGGGACTCCACCATGAGCAGCAGCACCAGGAGTTGTTGCTCACGGATCTCAAGCACGCCTTCGGGCTCAACCCGCTGCGGCCCTCGTATCGGCTGCCTCCCGGCCGGGCCGGGGAAGGTGGCCGGGCGGCACGGCCTGGCACCGCGCCTCTGCGCTGGACCGAACGGCCCGCCGGCGTCCGCTGGCTCGGCCACGATGGGAACGCTTTCGCATTCGACAACGAATTGCCCCGCCACCGGGTCTTTGTGGAAGGCCACCAGCTTGCCTCGCGTCTGACGACTGCCGGCGAGTATCGGCAGTTTATCGACGACGGCGGATACCGCCGAGCGGACCTGTGGCTGTCCGACGGCTGGGCCGCCCGGCAGGCCGAAGGCTGGGAGGCCCCGCATTACTGGCACCGCGACGGCGGTGACTGGGCGGTCATGACGCTGGATGGATTGCGGCCGCTCGACCCGATCGAGCCGGTTTGCCACGTGAGCTACTATGAGGCCGACGCGTATGCCCGCTGGGCCGCCGCGCGTTTACCGGCGGAGGCCGAGTGGGAAGTGGAAGCCGTCAACCGCGGGATCGCGGGAAATTTTCTGGAGAACTGGGCGCTGCACCCGGCAGCGGACGGGGGGAGCGGCCAGTTTTTTGGGGATGTCTGGGAGTGGACAGCCAGCCCCTACGCCGCCTATCCCGGCTACCGCCCCGCGGCCGGCGCGCTGGGCGAGTACAACGCCAAGTTCATGTGCAACCAAATGGTGCTGCGAGGCGGCTCGTGCGTGACGCCTCAATCACACATCCGGGCCAGCTATCGGAATTTCTTTCCACCCAGCGCCCGCTGGCAGTTCAGCGGCATCCGACTTGCCAGGGACCTGGCGGCATGACCGCAAGATTGGCGGCAGGCGCCGCACAAGTCGACCAGTTCCGGGCCGACGTGCTGGCCGGCCTGAGCCGGCGCCGGAAGCGAGTTCCGGCCAAATACTTCTATGATGCCGCCGGGTCCGGATTGTTCGACGAGATCACGCGGCTGGACGAGTACTATCTCACGCGGACCGAGCTGGCGATCATGCGCCGGTATGCCGCGGAAATGGCCGATCGGCTCGGCCCGCAATGCCTGCTGATCGAATTGGGCAGCGGCAGCCTCGTCAAGGTCCGGCTGCTGCTGGACCGTCTGAAGAGCCCGGCCGCATACGTTCCGGTCGATGTTTCCGGCGATCACCTTCATCGATCGGCCGCCAGGCTGCGGCGCCACTATCCGGATCTCGCGGTGATGCCCGTCCTGGCCGACTTTACCCGCGACTTCCCAATACCGCGGCCCGCACGCCCGCCCGTCCGGCGGGCGGTGTACTTCCCTGGGTCGACCATCGGCAACTTCGACCCGGACGACGCGGCCCATTTGCTCAGGCGGATCGCCGGCCTGGTCGGCCGAGGCGGCGGCTTGCTGCTGGGAGTCGACCTTCAGAAGGATCCGGCCGTTCTGGAAGCCGCCTACAACGATAGCCGCGGGACAACAGCCGAGTTCAATCTTAATCTGCTGGCCCGCATCAATCGGGAGTTGGGGGCGGACTTCGATCTGACCGCGTTTCGTCATTGCGCCTTTTACAACCGGCAACGAGGCCGGATCGAAATGCAGCTGGTCAGCACGATCGCGCAGCAGGTGCGGCTGGCCGGCACCGTGGTGAGTTTCCGCGCGGGCGAGAGCATCCACACCGAGAACTCGTACAAGCACGACCTCGGCGACCTCCAGCGCCAGGCGGCTGATTGCGGATTCCGGGTGGATGCATCGTGGACCGACGAGTTACAATACTTCGGCGTGCTCTATCTGACCGTGCCCGCCTAGTCCCGCCCAAGTTGGCATTCCAGCCCCAACGGAGGAGTGCATGCCGCAGGCGCTCTGGAATGGTGCCAACTACGTCGCTTTCTGGAAGGGTGTGACGGTGGCCTGATGTTCCATCTCGATGGCGTCGCGAAAACCTACGCCGGCCGCCCTGCCCTTCGGCCGACCAGCCTGCATCTTGCCGCCGGCCAGGCCACCGTGCTGATCGGCCCCAGCGGCTGCGGCAAGTCGACGCTGCTGCGGCTGATGATCGGGCTCATCGAACCGGACGCCGGCACGGTCGCATTCGAGGGCGAACGTCTCACGGCCGCGAACATTCGTCAGCTTCGCCGTAGGATGGGTTACGTTCTCCAGGATGGCGGGCTGTTCCCGCACATGACGGCCCGGGCCAACATCACGCTGTTGGCTCGCCACCTCGGCTGGGACCGGCAGCGGATCGCCGGCCGCGAGCAGGACCTGGCCGGGCTGACTCGGTTTCCGATCGATGGATTGGACCGCTATCCGCACCAGCTCTCCGGCGGGCAACTCCAGCGCGTGGGACTGATGCGAGCGCTCATGCTCGACCCCGACGCTTTGTTGCTCGACGAGCCGCTCGGCTCGCTGGACCCACTGGTCCGGGCCGACCTCCAGCACGATCTGCGCGATATCTTCCGATCCCTTGGCAAAACGGTCGTGCTCGTCACCCACGACCTGGCCGAGGCCGCCTTTTTCGCCGACCGCATCGTGCTGTTGCGCGACGGGGCGGTCGTTCAAGACGGAACATTGGCCGATCTCTGGCACCGCCCGGTCGATCCGTTCGTCGCCCGCTTCATCCAGGCCCAACGCGGCCCCCAGGTACCGGAAATGGTGGCCTGATGCGGCTCGCGCTCGTGGCAGCCGTTTTAGTGGCCGGGTGCTCGACGGACCGCGGCCGGCCGGCCGTCGTCGTCGGAGCGAAAAAGTTTACCGAGTCGATCCTGCTGGCCGAGATGGCCGCCCAACTGGCCCGGCAGGCCGGCATCGAGTCCCGCCGCGACGACTTGGGCGGCACGCAGGCCCTTTGGCTCGCATTGACCCAGGGGGATATCGATGTCTACCCCGAGTATACCGGCACGATCACCCGGCAGATCCTGAAGGCCGACCCGCCGGACCTGGCGGCCGCCCTGGCCGAGCACGGCATCCGCATGAGCAAGCCGCTGGGATTCCGCAACAACTATGCGCTGGGGATGCGCAAAGACACGGCCGCGGCCCTGGGCATCCGCGCCATTTCCGATCTGCGGACCCACCCCGACCTGCGGCTCGGCTTCACCCATGAGTTTCTCGACCGGCCCGACGGCTGGCCGGGCCTGAAGCGGCAGTATGGCCTGCCGCAGCGGGGTGCGAGAGGATACAGCCATAGTATCGCTTACCGGGCGCTGGTCGAAGGCGCTATCGACGTCATGGAGCTGTACACCACCGACGGCGAGATCTCGGCCTACGACTTGCTCGTGCTCGACGACGACCGCCGCTTCTTCCCGACTTACGAGGCGGTTTGGCTCTACCGTGCCGACAGCGCTGCGGGCTTGCTCGATCAGTTGCGGCTGCTGGAGGGCCGCATCAGCGAGGCCGAAATGCAGCGGCTCAACGCGCTGGTCCAGCAGCAGAAGCTCGACGAAGGGCGGGTGGCCGCCGAGTTTCTCAGTGAAAAGCTGGGCGTGAACGCCGAGACCAGCGACGAGCCGCTGTCGCGGCGCGTGCTGCGGACCACGCTGGAGCATCTGCTGCTGGTCGTGCCGTCGCTGGCGGCCGCGGTATTGGCCGCCGTCCCGCTGGGCGTCCTGGCCGCCCGGCGGCCCAAGCTGGGTCAGGTCGTTCTGGCGGCGACCGGCTTGCTGCAAACCATCCCTTCGCTGGCCTTGCTGTTGTTCATGATCCCGGTGATGAAGGCCCTGCTCGACCGCGGCACCGGCGTCTACCCCGCGGCGGCGGCCCTGTT
Organism: Pirellulales bacterium; assembly: GCA_040901675.1. Taxonomy (GTDB): domain Bacteria; phylum Planctomycetota; class Planctomycetia; order Pirellulales; family JAICIG01; genus JBBDNX01. Next base: position 325,379 of record JBBDYJ010000032.1, read on the forward strand.
TCTCTACAGCCTGCTGCCGATCGTGCGCAACACGCACGCCGGCATGACCGGCATCTCGGCCTCGCTGCGTGAATCGGCCGAGGCTCTGGGGCTTCCCGCGTCCGCGATCTTCTGGCGGATCGAGCTGCCCTTGGCGTCGCGCACGATCCTGGCCGGCGTGAAGACGGCCGCGGTGATCAACGTCGGCACGGCGACGTTGGGCGGTTTCATCGGCGCCGGCGGCTATGGCCGGCCGATCCTTCGCGGCATCGACAAGTTCGACGTACCCTTGATGCTCGAAGGCGCCATTCCCGCCGCGCTCTTGGCCTTGGCCGTGCAAGGCGTGTTCGAGCTGGCCGAGCGGGCGCTCGCGCCGAGTGGTTGATCCAGCCGCAGTGTGGCATTCCATCCAACGGCTTCACGATTCCTGAGCGCGTCAAGCAAGTCCGCCGGCACGTGTTGGGGATCTACTCCGCCACGATCCGCGGCAAGCGGGCCGTGACCGTGGCCATCGGCGAGCCGATCGCCGTCTCCGGCGACAAGGGCCCCAAGAACGCCGTCGCCGACCTGACCGAGCCCCTCGAGGCCGCAGTGCAAGGGCTGCTCGACGAGCTGAACGATCCGGCAGGCCGCTCGGCACATGAGGGACGTCTGAGCGACTCGTCCAGAAGGTAGAGCGCAAGGATCGGCGCCGTGCTGCTTTGTGCGCACGGCAGCTCGCAGTTCCTGTTCCGCGAAAGAACCCAAATAAAAAGCCTTTGGCACCGGATTTACCTTATTGACTGAATCGGCACGCCAGGTTTAGCTTCCGGGCATCTGGCGACTTGCCACTTCCGGAATCATCGCCAGGGGCCTTTGATGAAGAGATGCTGCTATGGAACGGAGCCATCTGGTGGGGAGCTTTCGTTGGGGCAGCTCGGGGTGGAGCGGCTCGAACCATAGGCGTGGACTTGGAACCGCAGACGATGCCCGACCAATTCATGACGCTGCTGGCGAGGCCATGGCCACCGGGGGCTCGCTGGCCGGCGTCAGTCCCGCGTTTGAGACCGGGGAAGGTTCCACAGACGCATCGAGTGGTCAGACGGCTCGGATGCGCCGATGGGGAGGCGACGGTGTTATTCGTGAACCAGCGGGCGGTGGGAAAGGTCGACGGCCCGGCGCCGTTCCAGCGCCCGCATCCCCGAGCAGCGACCTTTCGGGCAGCTCAACCCCCGAAGTGCATGAGGTAGCAAAGCTGCAGTCAAAGTACGTGCCGCGGCCATATTCTGAAGAAACGAGTTCAAACGGGTAGCCAAGAAGGACGACACTGAAGCCAAGCCAAGCTTCAGCATTGAAGACGAAAACGACGAATGCCGTATGCTTTAGGAGAGGACATGAAAAGAAGGATTTTCGTTTTTACGTCGGTCCTTGCTGTTGTGGGCGCTTCTGTTGGCTCTGCGGAAATGCAGATTCAGAAGGCAGCTACAGCCGTTAAGAGCCGGTCTATTGACGTGAAGGCGACGGAGACGGACGTGATTCTCCAGATGGAAAATGGAGAGGAAGTCAGGTTGACGGCCTTTAGAGGTAAGGTTTTGACGACACACGGTTGGAAGTGGGTTCAAGATGTTCAGATCGGAGATGAGCTGAGGTAACTCTCTGTGAACGCCCGGGGGTGATTTTGGAACTATCGCGCAAACGCGCGAAACTTCAAGGACCGACGCCATGCCAGAACCTTATGGTGAGATGTTTATTAAGTTGGTCACCTGTCAAACAGAGTTGCTCCCGGTCGAGCACGATGTGCTCGGGGGCTATTTGCAAGTTGAGCTGGACCGCGCAGAGCTTCTACACGAGCTTGATGTTCTCTACCGACATGCATTGGGTTCCTGGGAGCCATGGCCTGGTGGCAGCTGGAGTAATCCGACGTCAGGAAGTTTTCTCCTTTCTTATCTGACAGTTACGTCCCCTTTCCCAAGCTTTTATGGCTCTTCGGACTTTTAAGTGGGTGAAGGGGCTAGATCCAGGCCTCCGCAGTGG